>JAFLBP010000032.1 GCA_017303875.1 Chitinophagales bacterium
AAAAAAATGGACTGTACCTATTCATAACTGGGGTATCGTCCTCAATGCTTTTTTAACTACCTTTGAAAAGCGTTGCCAAATCGATCTCCAGTGAAAACCAGTTTACACAAAAATCTTTAGACTCTCTAAAAAATTAAAAATCAAGCATCAAAATCAAAAAAACATTCATCATTCATCATTCATCATTCATCATTCATCATTCATCATTCATCATTCATCATTCATCATTCATCGTTCATAGTTCTTATTCAAATCTTCTTTTGTAGAACCAGCTGTTGTCGTTGAGCGAGAACCCGACGGTCAGGCGGCCATAGGTTTCTGCGATATCGGTATTGGCGCCATAGCGACCCAACTCAAGGGCGATATCGACAAAAGAAGTTTGCTGGCGTGGCAGAATAAGTGGAAAGCCTAATCCGAGCGTCAGACCGACGTCGTTGATTTCTTGTCCCTGTGTGATGATGCGCGGATCCTGGCGATAGTAGGCGCCGGCGCGGTAACGAACGCGGCGCAGGTATTTTTTGTAGGAGGCATTGTCGGGCGTGTACTCGATACCGCCGCGTACACCGAAAGTGTTGCGCATTTCCTGCGGGCGTGCCGGGTTTTCATAATTCGACCAGGTTGCATAGTCAAATTCAGCGCCAAGTCGCAGCTTGTCCACTTTTACATATTGGATACCGACAGAAAACTGAGCCGGCAGGCGCATGGTTTGGCGCAGGTCGAAGGCGCTGAACAGGGTGTCGGCACTGGTATATTGATCGGTATTGGTTTTGCCCCGGCTGCGAAGGCGCAGTACATCCGAGATGATCCCGATATTGTGTTGGCTTTCAGCATTCAGGCCGACAGTAATCCATTCAGCGGGTGTTTCCTTGTCGAGGGTAGATAATTTCAGGATAAAGTCGTGTTGTACGCCGGCATTCCAGATAAAACCGCTGTATCGGTTCTGATCGAGGAAGTTATTCTGGAAAGATGGCAGCAGGATGGAATCGGAAAAGAAGGTAGTATTTTCGTACACGCCTTCTCCGAAAACCCAACCTAAATTGATGCCGAAGGCAGTATGCTTGTATCGGGCTGCGCTGCCCCAGTTAAGGCGGTAGACGCCGCCGCTGCCCTGATAGGTATTGGCAATATTGCCGATCTGTGGCAGGGTATCGCGGGTTTCCACGTTATAACCGATATGGGAAAAAGGCGTCAGGGAGAGGCCCATGCCGTAATGCCACTTGCTTTTGTCGCGATCGAGCAGTTCATTAATCGGGCTTTTAAGCGTAAATCCGAGTGCAAAATAGCCGATATTGCCGCTCCAGACATCGAGTTTGTTGTTGCCTGCCTCATAATTGCTGTACTTGGAATACAGTCCTGTTTCAAAAGAGGTGGTACGCAGGTGCGCCAGTGCTGCGGGGTTGCTGAGGTTGAGGTGATAAGGGTCGTGGTAGGCCGCTGTTTGTCCGCCGGAGCCGGTTTGTACGGGTAGTTGTTGGGAAACGGGGTCGCCGAAACCGTAACGGGAGTAGGGGGAGTTGAGTTTGGGTTGTGCCAGCAGGCTGAGGGTACTGCCCAGGAGCAGGAGGCAGAGGGTAATACGAATGTCGTGTTGTCGTGCGTGCATTTTTGATTGGGTGTGCGGTGATACCGGGTTTCGGGCCGCGCTATGCTTGATAAAGGTGATTTAAGATATGGTTCAGTCCGTGAAGGGTCAGATCGGGTTCCAGGCTAAGGTTTTCGATGGAGAGCAAGGGTTTAAAGAATTGGGCGTCGCCGCCGCTGAGTATGACGTACAAAGGGCTGAAACGTTGCCCGAACTGTTGTGCAAATCCTTCAATTTCGAGGCTGGCGCCGCGCAATGCGCCATTTTGCAGGGCAGTGCTGGTGCTGTTGCCGATTTCAGATTCCGGTACTTCCATTGGCGCCAGGGGTAGCCGGGCGGTAAAATGGTGCATGGCTTGCAGGCGCATCATAGCACCGGGAGCGATATTGCCGCCGTAATAGATTCCTGCTGCATCCAGCATTTCGTATTTGATGCAGGTGCCGCAATCAACAACTAAGCAGTGGCGACCCGGATACAACGCCTGAGCACCTGCGACCGCTGCCAAGCGGTCTTTTCCCTGTGTTTTTGGGGTAGTATAGGTGTTGTGGAAGGGCAGGGGAGTGCTGTGGTCGAGGGTATGGGTAGGAAAATAACCGCCTAAATATTCCTGCAATTCGCCGGTCTCCTGTGCAACACTGCTGAGTATAACTTTTTCGACACCGGCATGAAGCGCCCAAGCGAGCAATTGCTCGTTGGCCCATGTTTCCCAGACCAAATGTTCGACGAGTTTTTGGGCTGCGTCAAAGAGGCCGAGCTTCGTTCGGGTATTGCCGATATCTACTGCGAGGTACATTCGGCGCAAAGGTCTGTAATTTTGAGGAAAAAAATAGTTTTAACCCAAATAGGACTTTAACGCATCGGATGTATAGGCTTTGCGCAGGCGTCGGATGGCGCGTTCCTTGATTTGGCGTACGCGTTCGCGGGTGAGTCCGTATAGTTCGCCGATCTCATCGAGGGTGAGTGGTTTGTTGCCGTTGAGGCCGTAATAGGCGGCAATAACTTCCACTTCACGCGGTGAGAGAATGCTCAGACCCTGAGCGACTTCTTCGCGCAGGGATTCGGCCATGAGGTGGAGATCCGGTTCCACATTGTCTTCCGGCACCATAACATCGAGCATGGTGGCATCGCCGTCTTCGGCGCCCGCCAGCGGCGCATCAAGGGAGATGTGGCGGTTGCCACTGCGGAGCATGGTTTCCACTTCGCGTTGGGTCAGACCGAGCAGTTCAGCGAGTTCTTCGGAAGAAGGTTCGCGCTCAAACTCCTGCACAAAGGCGATATAGGCGTCGTTAACTTTGTTGTAGGAGCCGACTTTATTGAGCGGCATGCGCACAATACGGCTATTTTCCACAATGGCCTGGAGGATGCTTTGGCGAATCCACCAAACGGCGTAAGAGATGAACTTGAAGCCTTTGGTTTCGTCGAAGCGGCGTGCGGCTTTGATGAGGCCGACATTGCCTTCGTTGATGAGGTCGGAGAGGGAAAGTCCCTGGTTTTGATATTGTTTGGCTACCGACACGACGAAGCGCAGGTTGGCGCGGGTCATGTTGTCGAGAGCGTCCTGATCATTTTCGCGGATGCGTCGGGCCAAAGCAACCTCTTCCTCAGGGGTGAGCATCGGGATTTTTCCGATGTCATTGAGGTATTTATCCAGCGCGAGACTCTCGCGGGTGGTAATTTTATTGGCAATTTTTAGCTGGCGCATAGTCGTGGCGTGTGGTTGTGGTTTGAGGCAAAGGGATGTATTACTAAAACGGAATGGACGTAAAAAGTTTCAAACAGGGTTGGTATTTTTAAACAAAAAGTGCAAAAATCGCTCCAGTTTGTCATTTTGGGTACTTGTTTTCACAAATTGGATTTAAATGCGTGTTTGAACAAGTACTAAACTGCTGCAAGGATACGCATTTCGGCATTATTGTCAACAGATTTCTTGTAATTCCGAACGTATTTAGTTGATGCTGCATTGTGCATTTAACTTGAACAGAAATTTAATATTTAATAAATAATTAAAAATCAAATATTTACAGATATTTATTTTAATTATTTTAAGTAAAACAAACAACGTTTCAGGGCTTCGCGCTATCTTTGATGTCAAATTTAATCGCATGAAAAGTTATACACCTTTTGCACCTGCCTTCAAGGCAGGTTTTGTTGTATTGTTTACTGTTTTAGCCGTAGGTTTTTCTCCTTTGGTTGCTACGGCCCAAAAAGCAGGTATTTCCCTTTGGAAAGATGTTCCGGCTTCCACATTGGCCAGCGAAAGTGCCGCACGGCTGATTGTTCCAATCAAAGCACGAACCCTCAGTCTGGATATTGCTTCAATGAAATCCCTGCTGGCTGAAGCGCCGGACGAGCCGGTTTTCGGCAGCAGCACGGAAGGGCTTGAAATCAGCCTTCCTGCGCCGGATGGCGGGATTAAACAGTACAAAATCTGGTATTCGCCGATTATGGCGCCTGCATTGGCGGCCCAATATCCTGAAATCCGCACTTATGGCGGTTATGAGGTGGGCAACCGCGCGTCCTTGATTCGTCTGGACGTTACGCCGAAGGGTTTTCACGCCATGACTTATGGCGATGGCAACAGTATGTTTATTGATCCCTATGCGGATGGCAATACTGCTAACTACAATTGCTATTTCAAGCGCGATTTTGTCAAAAATGAAGCGGATCGCATCGTTTGTCATGTAGACGGCGAAGCGTTCAAGATAAAGCCTAAAGAAACATCGCAGGCCGAATTTGTAGGCGACTGCGGTGTACGCCATGAATATCGTTTAGCCCTGGCTGCTACGGGTGAGTACACGGCATTTCACGGCAGTACGGTAGCTCTGGCGCTGGCGGCCATGAACACGACAATGAACCGGGTGAACGGGGTGTTTGAAAAAGATGTGGCGGTTCGTATGATTATTGTGGCCAACAACAACCTTATTGTATATACGAATGCTGCTACTGACCCGTATACCAACGGTGATCCGAACCTGATGATTGATGAGAACGTTACCAATTGTGATTTGGTGATTGGCGCTGCCAATTACGATATTGGCCACGTTTTTGGTACCAATTCCGGAGGTTTGGCCTACGCCCCTTGCGTTTGTACTTCCTTTAAGGCTGGCGGTGTAACCGGTAGCGGCGCTCCTATTGGCGACCCCTTTGATATTGATTATGTAGCGCATGAGGTAGGTCACCAGTTTGGGGGCAACCATACGCAATATAACAACTGCCAGCGCAATGACCCTACGGCCATAGAGCCGGGTTCGGCTTCTACCATTATGGGTTATGCCGGTATCTGCGCGCCGGATGTTCAAGGTAATAGCGATGATTATTTCAGTACAGCCAGTTTGTATGAAATGCGTCCTTATGTTGCTACCGGTTTTGGCAGTACCTGCGATCTGGCGGTAACAGTTGCTAATACTGCGCCGACGGTCAGCCCGTTGAGCAATTACTCCATTCCAGCTTCCACACCCTTTCTGTTAACGGCCACGGCTACCGACCCGAATGGAACACTGACCTATTGCTGGGAGCAAATTGATGCTTACTCGGCACCTATGCAAGCCATGCCGCCGGCAGCGACGAATACGACCGGCCCGATGTTCCGTTCTTTGGACCCAGTTGCAAGTCCAACGCGTTATTTTCCGAATTTGACAGATCTGTTTAGCAATACCAACCCAACCTGGGAGGAATTGCCTTCTGTTGGCCGGAATATGAATTTCCGCGTTACGGTGCGCGACAACTTTGCCACAGCGGGTTGTACGGGTGAAGCATCTAATATGGTAAGTACCGTAGCCATAGCAGGTCCTTTTTTGGTGACCTCACCGAATACGGCCGTGACCTATGCGGGTAATTCCAGCCAGACCGTTACGTGGGACGTAGCAGGCACTACTGCAGCGCCGATTAGTTGCGCCAATGTGAATATATTGCTGACCACGGACGGTGGCGCTACGTTCACTACGCTGCTGGCCAATACGCCCAATGATGGTACGCAGAGCGTGACAATGCCCAATATCAGCACCACTACAGCACGTGTGTGGATTCAATGTTCCAACAACATCTTCTTTGATGTGTCGAATGTGAATTTCACGATCAATGCGGTTGCAGCGCCCACCCTTGTAATTAACGAGGTGGATTACGACATGCCAGGTGCGGGCGATGCTTCGGAGTTCATAGAATTGAAAAACGTATCCGCTACCGGTGTGAGCCTGAATGGCTGGACGGTGGAGTTGGTCAATGGTAGTGGCGGTGGTGCTGCTGTTTATCAAACGATCCCACTGCCCAACGTAACCCTTGCAGCCGGAGATTACTTTGTAATCTGCGCCAACAATGCCAATACGCCTAATTGTGATTTGGATGTTACGCCCAATACAGATTTGGTACAAAACGGTGCACCAGATGGTATCGGCTTGCGCGATAATACCGGAACGTTGATTGATGCCTTTAGTTATGAAGGCAATACGGGCGCTCCATATACGGAAGGAGCTGGCGAATCACCTGGCGATGGCGCGGGTGCGGCAAATCAGGGTGCATCTCGTTTCCCTGATGGTACCGATACCAATAACAATGCTAACGATTTTGTGAGTAACGTGTGTGTGACACCCGGTACTTCCAATGTAAATACAACGACGGGTTGTACGTTGTGTTCTATATCCAATATTGCGTTTACCAATGTGAGTGCTTGCAACGACAACGGCACTTCCGCTACAACGGATGATTACTTCACCGCCGATATTACGGTGACTTACATCATTCCACCAACAACCGGTACACTTGACCTGTCCGGTGATGTTCTTGCCGGTGGTGGTTCATTGAGTGCTACGGCACCCTTTGGCGCTACTTCCACGGTATTTATCGGAGTACGCTTGAGAGCGGATAACACAGCCAGCGTTGTTACCGCTGCATTTAGTGCCGATGGAGCCTGTACATTTACCGTGAACAACGGTCCGACCGTGGCGCCTTGCTCCGCTTCTTGTCCGGCCATTTCGGCTGTGATCTCAGGTAATGGTGCATTCTGCGCTGAAGGCAACCTGGCGGATGTACCGGTGATTGTGACGATTACCGGCGGTACAGGCCCTTATAACGTTGTATTTACCGATGGTGTGAGTAACTTTACTGAAGCGAATTATACCAGCGGTACGGGAATCACTGAACCGATTTACGGCACTTCAACGTATACCCTGGTTTCTGTAACAGACGCCAATGGTTGCACTGCTTCCGCCCTGAGTGGTTCGGCGGTTGTGCTGGTTTCTGCGGACAATATTGACATTATAAGCAGCAGCCTGACGCAGCCAACTTGTGCTACGATTAATGGCGGCGCTATTGACATAACTGTGTCGGGCGGATTGATGCCCTACTCGTTCTTGTGGTCGAACAATGCGACGACAGAAGACATTTCCGGTTTGGTAGCGGGTACGTATACGGTAGAAATTACAGATGCCGGCGGTTGTACCTACACCGATATGTTTACACTGGATCCGCCGGTAGGTTGTGCTTCCTGTCCTTCTTTGTCTACCTCAGTTACCAATGCTACCTGTAACCTTGCCAATGGCATGATTAACCTGACAGTGGCAGGCGGTACAGGCCCCTTTACTTTTGCATGGTCCAATTCGGCCTCCACAGAAGATATCAGCGGACTGGCAGCTGGCACCTACACCGTTACAGTTACTTCGGCGTCTTGCCCCAGCCCTGGTACTACAACACAGGCTATGGTGGACAATACCCCGGATACTACCCCGCCGAGCATTACCTGCCCGGCGGCTACAACGGTTCAATGTGCGAGTGCGGTACCCCCGGCCTCAGGTGCTACGGCCAGCGACAACTGTACTAACCCGACGCCGATTACTTCGGCTGATGTGATTAGCAACCAGACTTGTGCGAATCGTTTTACCATTACGCGCACCTTTACTGCAACAGACGCTGCCAACAATACTGCGACTTGCTCGCAAACCATTACGGTCAATGACCAAACACCTCCAACAGCAACGGCGGGTACGATTAGTGCCTGTTACACATCCGTTGCAGCAGCAGAGGCAGCAGCAATCGCTGCGACCACTGCTTCCGATAACTGCGGTGTGCCGGTAAAAACAGCTTCCAGCACAGCGGTCGCTAACTGTGGCTACACCATTGTTGTAACCGTGACCGATGCATGCAGTCAGACAGCTACAGTGACATATTCGACAAAAGTGGATGGTCAGGCGCCAACTTTTAATGAGACCCTGCCTGCTAACGCCAATATCAGTTGTACCGATCCACTGCCAATTGCGCCCATGCTTACTGCTACCGATAACTGTGGTGGTGGTGGTGCGCCGGATGTGATCTGGATCAATGAATTCCACTATGATAATACCGGTGTTGATGCCGGTGAGTTTGTAGAAGTTGCTGGCACCGCTGGTATTAACCTTTCCGATTACCAGATCATTTTGTACAATGGTACCGGCGGCGTGGTGTATGACACTGATGCACTTGTTGGTACTATTGACAATGAAGGCGGCAGTGGCTTTGGCGCTGTATCCTTGAGCTACCCTTCAAACGGTATTCAAAACGGGGCGCCTGATGGTATTGCCTTGTATCGTATTTCTACTAACCAAGTCATTCAGTTCCTGAGCTACGAAGGCACTTTCCAGGCACAAGGTGGTCCTGCAAATGGTATTTTCTCTACGGATGTGGGTGTACTTGAACTTGGTACCGAGCCGCTTGGACTTTCTTTGCAATTGACAGGTAGCGGCGCACAGGCTTCCCAGTTTACGTGGACTGGCCCTGTGGCACAGTCACCGGGTACGCTGAATGCTGGTCAGACCATTGTACAGTTGCCGGCTTCTATTCCTGCAACCTTTATGCAAACTGAAGCGCCGGGGGCTTGTGCAGGATCGCGTATTGTAACACGCACCTGGACCGCCACGGATGCTTGCGGTAACACTGCTGTCCATACTCAGACCATTAATGTCGCTGATACGGATGCTCCGGTATTCTCCCCGGCTCCTGCTAATATTACCATATCCTGCTCTGATCCGGCAGTAGGAGCGCCGCCAACGGTAATTGCTACCGATGCCTGTGATCCGGCCGGTATCATTAACGGGGATGTATGGATTAATGAGATTCACTACGACAACGTTGGTAACGATGAAGGCGAGTTTGTTGAAGTAGCCGGACGCGCTGGCGTGAACCTCAGCCAGTACAGTATTTTCCTGTACAATGGCACTGGTGGTGGTACTTACGGCGATATGACACTTCATGGCGTTATTCCAAACCAAAGCAATGGCTTTGGTACGTTGTCTTTCCCATATCCTGTAAATGGTATTCAAAACGGCGCACCCGATGGCCTTGCACTTGTAAAAGGCCCGACGGTAGTACAATTCCTCAGCTATGAAGGAGCCTTCACTGCGGTAGGCGGCCCTGCAAATGGCCTTACTTCAACCGACATCGGCGTTGCAGAAACTGGTGCTGAACCTGTTGGTCAGTCGCTCCGTCTGACAGGCACAGGTACCACTTATGCAAACTTTGTCTGGAATGCTCCTGCTGCTGCATCTCCAGGCGCGATTAACCAGGGTCAAAGTTTCCCGACAAACACTAACCCGATTGGTCTGACAGTAACCTTTAATCAGACAACTTCTGCACCCGCGCCCAACTGTCCGTCTGCATATACTATTACGCGTACCTGGACGGCAACCGATGCCTGTGGCAATACCGGAACGCATACGCAAATCATTTCTGTGGTGGATAACACGCCGCCGACAGTTACCTGCCCTGCAAATGTTACGGTTAATCTTGGCTTGAACGGTACAGCTACGGTGACTTCTGGTTCGCTTGGGGTCACAGCAACAGATAATTGTGGCTCGGCGACAGTAATACCTGCCACACTGCAACTGACCTGTGCAAATCAGGGACAAACGGTTCCCTTTATCCTTGCAGCTCAGGATCAATGTGGTAATATCGGACGCTGCACTACTCAGGTTGTTGTCAATCCGTTTGAGCGTTGTGTTCCAAAGATACTTATCTCGGATCCTTGTGTCTGCAAAAATAATGCGACCACGCTCACCAATGGTCAGTTTGGAGAAACCATTAAAGTGGAATCTATAACCGGCTTTACCTGGACGGTAACTTCGGTAACGGGGCTGTTCTCGGCCTTTAGCGCCGCGCCGCCCAGCGCTCCGACGCCAATTACGGTAGGTACGATTTTGACTGAATCTCCAGTTGGAAGTGGTGACTATTACCTGAATGGTATTCACGTTGATGCAATCGGTTACTCGATTACTGTTAGCAATGGTCTGGGCGCTACGCTCTCCATCGGCAACAGCTGCGCTTACCCGAACCCTGCCATCACTTCCGACCTGACGGGCCCATTCTGCCTGTACTCCGATCCGGTTACGCTCACGGGTACCCCCGGTGATGCGAACATCGTATCGGCGACCTTTACGGTAAATGGTGTTCCTGCCACCACCTTCGATCCCGGCGCAGGCCTCGGCCAGTACACCATCGTGTACCGCGTTGATGGCGGCGTACCCAAAGCGGCAGGTGCCAATGACCCGGGCTGCGTACAAACGGTCAGCCAGATCGTGAACGTCGTAGCCACGCCTTCGGCCTTGAGCTGCAACGACTTTGTAAACATCTCTTTGGATGTTGACTGCGTTACAGAAATCACACCCGATATGATCCTGGAAGGCACTTACGGCTGCTTCGATGACTATATCGTAGAACTCGACAAAACCGCCCCATTCGGCAACGGCCCCTGGGTTCCTGCCGTGGTGGGCACTGCCGATTTGGGTAAAACCTACCAGGCACGTGTAACACACTTAGTTAGCGGCAATAAATGCTGGGGCGAAGTAAAAATCGAAGACAAACTCGCTCCGGTACTCAGCTGCCAAAACGTCGACCTGTTCTGCCCGATTACAACCTACACCCCGTCCTACATCACGAACACGCTGGGCATCGCTGCCGGCACACCAACGGTTACCGACTGCTCCAGCTACACGCTGACGCATGTAGATACCTGGGTAGATCTGGCCTGCGGTCAAACCTTCAACGGTCAGCAAAACCTGAGCGCTTATGTAGAGCGCAAATGGACGGCCCAGGACCAGTTTGGCAACAGCAGCACCTGCCTGCAATACATCTACTTCCGTCGCATCAGCCTGACACAAATCACGCTGCCAACCGACGCTGAAGTAGACTGCACGAACCCGAACACCAGCCCTGCCAACACCGGCGCTCCGACGGTTACGGCCCTTGGCCAGACCTGGACACTGTGGCCCAATGTTGGCTACTGCGAGCTGAATGTAACCTACACCGATCAGCCCCTTCCGGTTTGCGACGGCACTTACAAAATCCTGCGCACCTGGCTGATTTACGACTGGTGTCAACCGACCAACCCGGGTACGAACCCGATCACACATATTCAGGTGATCAAAGTACTGGATCAAACGGGTCCGGTAATTGCCTGCCCGACGAACCTGACGGTATCAACCGATCCGTTTAACTGCTGCGCAACGGTGGATCTTCCGGATGCGATCATCGAAGACAACTGCTCGCGGGTGAACAGCATCGGCGGTATGATCACGACCTTCGATCCGCAAACCGGCGCACAAACCGCGATGTACCAAATCGGCGGCACGCTGACGACCTTCCCGGGCAACAACCTGTGGGATCTGGATACGCTGGGCCGCTGGGGCTTCAGCACCTGCCTGCCTTTGGGCACGCACCGGGTGCTGTACACGGCGACAGACGATTGCGGCAATGCCGGAAGCTGCTCCTTCCAGCTGACGGTGCGCGATTTGGTACCACCAAGTCCGACCTGCACGCAGATCACGACGGTAGCCATCGGCACGGATGACCCGAGCGACTGCTACACCCCGGCTGACGGCTGCGACGGCGCAGGCGTGACCTGGGTGAAAGCCACAGCCTTCGATCAGGGCACAACGGACAATTGCAGCGCACTGCGCTTCACCGTACAACGGATGAGCCCATACAGCGACTGCATCAACGGCCTTGCGGACTGCGAGCGCCCGACAGCGACCCAGGAACAAGACTCGATCAAATTCTACTGCTGCGAAGTAGGTACTACCCAGACCGTCATCGTTCGGGTATACCAACTCGACCTGAATGGCAATATCGTAACCGATCAAAACGGCGACCCGATTGTCAATCAGTGTATGGTACAGGTAGAAGTACAGGATAAAATCAAACCGGTATGTATCTCCCCGGCCAACGTGACGGTGAACTGCGAAGCCTTTGATCCGAGCCTGTGGGCTTACGGCAAAGCCACAATCGCGGACAACTGCTGTCTGGACGAAACCAGAGAATACCAGGGCCAGTGCGGTCTGACACACACGGCAAGCTACACGCAGTTTGACACGGTATGTAACCGCGGTACGATCACGCGCACCTTCCGTGCGTTTGACTGTCACGGCCAGTCGAGCCAGTGCACACAGCGCGTGGTGGTGACCTACAAACAGGATTACTACGTACGCTTCCCCAACGACGTGATCCTGACGGTTTGCGACGGCACGGGCAGCTACGGTGAGCCGACTTTCTTCGGCGAGAACTGCGAACTGCTGGCCACATCGTACACCGACGAACTGTTCACAGTAGTACCGGACGCCTGCTTCAAAATCGAACGCACGTGGAAAGTCATCAACTGGTGTACCTACGATCCGAACCAGGGCTGCATCGCAGTACCGAACCCGAACCCGAATGCGATTACGAACAGCCCGCAGAACCTGCCGGGTCCGATCGTATCGCCTGTGGGAACACCGGCCCCGTGGGCGCCGACCGTGGTATCGATCACCCCGGGTGCACCGGCGACGAACTACGGACAAGCCTACTGGAACGCGAACTTTGCGAACAACAACCTGAATGTGAACTGCTACACGTACAAGCAGATCATCAAGGTGATTGATACCCAGGCACCGACAGCCGAGTGCCCTGCCAGTCCGGTAGAATTCTGCGACCTGACAGCCAACAACGGCGGTCTGTGGAACGAGATGTACTACTGGGATAACCGCACGGAGCAACACGACCTGTGCGAAGGCCCGAGCGACCTGACGCTGACCGCGACAGACGCCTGCTCTGGCGCGAACATCAACATCGAATACCTGCTCTTCCTTGATCTGGATGGCAATGGCTCGATGGAAACGGTGGTGAACAGCCAAAACCTGCCGGGCTTCAACCGCGTGAACTACAACAACGCCGGCAACCCGAACTTCTCGGGCGGTACAGCGTACGCCTTCGACGAACGCGCAGTACCGGGTAATCAGAAATACGGCTTCACGATCCAGAAAGTGAAACAGGGCAACAACTTGGTTGCCAATGTACGCTGGAACACGGCTCAAAGCCCGACGAACTACGTGGTACCGGAACTGCCTTACGGCACACACAAGATCAAGTGGCTGATCACGGACGGCTGCGGTAACAACAAAGAGTGTGAATACACCTTTGTGGTGAAAGACTGCAAGAAACCGACAGTGGTATGCCTCAACGGTCTGAGTGTGAACATCATGCAAACCGGTATGGTAAGCCTGTGGGCATCTGACTTCCTGCAATACACGGAAGACAACTGCACACCGACACCGAAGTTGAAAATCGGTATCGTGCGCTCGGAACAGAGCACCGGCAGCTTCCCGGTTGACGGCAACGGCAACCCGCTGACGGAAGTTCAGTTCAACTGTGATGACACAGATATCGAGCCTGAATTGGTACAACTGTGGTCGATTGATCTTGCAGGCAACGCCGACTTCTGCGAAACCTACGTATTAGTTCAGGACAACATGGGCAACTGCAATCCGAACGGCCCGAAACCAAGCGTGGCGGGTTACCTGAAAACAGAAGGTCAGCAGGGTCTGGAAGAAGCAGAGGTAGATTTGCAGGGCAGCCACCCGGCTATCCCGCCAGTAAGCCTGTTTGAGAACTCTGACCAGAATGGTAAATACGAATTCTCGAATGCTGTACCGGTAGCCTCGAATGTGACGATCACACCGGTGGAAGATGACAACCATATCAACGGGGTGTCGACCTTCGACCTGGTACTGATTAGCAAGCACATCCTCGGCATTGAGCCGCTGACCAGCCCGTACAAGATGATTGCAGCGGATGCGAACAAGTCCGGCTCGATCACGACCTTTGACATTGTGGAACTGCGCAAGCTGATCCTGGGTGTGTACACAGAACTGCCGAACAACACGTCCTGGCGTTTTGTGGACAAAGCCTACTCGTTCCCGACCCCATCCAATCCGTTTGCGAACGTGTTCCCGGAAAACATCTCCATTACTAGTATTAGTGGCGATATGCTTAATCAGGATTTCGTTGCCGTCAAAATAGGTGACCTGAACAGTAACGCAGTGGCCAACGCGCTGATGCAATCGGAAGACCGTGCGGCAGGAACCCTGCTGTTTGATGTTCAGAACCGCATGGTTAAAGCTGGTGAGACGTTCGACGTAACATTCAAGGCTGCTGAGCAAGTACAAGGCTACCAGTTTACGATGAATTTCGCTGGTCTGGAAATCTTGGACGTAACGGGTCTGAAAGCTGAGAACTACGCTGTGTTTGCAGCCGACAAAGCCATGACTGCATCGGTTAACGGTGAAGGCAATGAGTTTACGGTGCGCTTCCGCGCTACACAGGCTGGTGAGCTGAGCAAATTGCTCGGCGTAAGCAGCCGGATCACGAAAGCAGAGGCATACAACGCCGGCAGCGATCGCCTGGATGTAGCGTTCCGCTTCAACGGTACGAATGGTTCGACGATCTCCGGTGTAGGCTTCGAACTGTACCAAAACGTGCCGAATCCGTTTGTGAGCAAGACCTCGATTGGCTTCAACCTGCCGGAGGCAACAACGGCCACACTGACGATCTTCGACGAAACAGGCCGTATGTTGTGGCAGCAGAAGGGCGACTTTGCAAAAGGTTACAACCAGATCGCCATTGACCGTGCATTGCTGAATACGACAGGTATGATGTACTACCAACTGGAAACCCGGACGGATAGTGCAACACGCAAGATGATACAGACCAAGTAATGTATTGCGAAGCTCCGCTTCGCAACCGTACCGCGAAGCTCGGCTTCGCAAGCACATACCGCGAAGCTCGGCTTCGCACTCCGCCCAAGCGAAGCCCGGCTTCGCCCAGGCGGTGTGCGAGGCCGGGCTTTGTGCTTTTAGTTACGTACAAGCGGTGTATCGAAGCAAAGCTTCGATGTACGGCTGCGAAGCGGAGCTTCGCAGTACGGCGGCCACCCCGGAATGTGAAAAAATGTTTTATGGATAAACAAAGTAGTGTAAATTTGCACATTGTTTAATCAAAAAGCCGGAAAACGAGCACAACAAGTCTTCATCTGCCGCGTGCATGGACGCAAGAGACGACAGGAACAACAGTAGCACAATGAAAAATATACTCTTTGACTTTATCTCCAAATACGTTTCTCTGACGGAAGAGGAGCAGCAGGCAATCCTTGATTTGGATATATTTCGCTCGGTCAGGAAAGGAACAATTTTGCTCAAAGAGGGACAAAGATCCAAAGAGAGCTACTTTGTGCTAAAAGGCTGTATCCGTACATATTATATTTTGGATGGAGAAGAGAAAACTACTGCTTTTTACACGGAAATGGAAGCTGTGACGCCCCATTGCGTCATTAGCAAAATGCCCTCCGAATATTATGTCAGTTGTTTGGAAGATTCGATCATTACCGTTTCAAATGCAGATATGGAAGTAGCCATAAACGGTAAATTTCCAAAATTTGAAACCATGTGCAGAATATTATCTGAAGAGCGTTTAGCGCAACAACAAATAGATTTTGATAAGTTCAAAACCTCTTCTCCGGAACAGCGGTATCTGGATTTGTTGAATTCACGACCGGATCTTATTCAACGCGTACCGCAACACCAATTGGCCAGCTTCTTAGGCGTAAAACCACAATCGCTGAGCAGATTGCGCGCGCGAATTTTGGAAAAAAATAAAGCGTAGGCTTCCTTATTAACTTAAGTGAACGATTTTCAGGCTATTGTGCCCTGACCTTTGCAGCATCTTCAACAACAACAAGATTGATATGCAAAAGTCAAAATTGATGCTCGTGGTTGCACTTTTGAGTGCTTTTTCACTGAATCTTCAGGCGCAATACGCTAAAACAGACAGCACCTATAAAAAGCATTTTGTAGGCAGCACCTTGTTTTTGCTGGGTAATTTTTCAAAAGTAAACCCACCCGGCTTTGCTCAACTGAATATGGGTTATCGTATTACCGGAAAAGATGTAGTTTCACTTGAGCTGATTACCTGGAAACATTCCTGGCCACTTGGTATTAACCCGTTTTACAATGATAAATACGGAATTCCTGAAACAAAATTTCCAGGTAATATAAGGGAATATGGAATTGGGGTAGCTTATCAAAGGTATCTTTGGAAAGGTCTATACCTGGCAGCACATGCAATGCCTATGCGGCAAATATTCAGGAATGAAGATGGCGACAAGGTTGGTAAAGGCTTCATAATATTCAATACTTATCGAGTTGGTTATCACATTAAACTCTTTAAGGACAGGTTTTTTATAGAGCCATCCCTTGGTGTTGCGGGTCGGCCTTATCAATCGAATATGCCGGAAGGATTTAAAGAACAAGATGATAAATGGCCAAAATGGACACCTGAACCAGGGCTACACTTCGGATTTAACTTTTAATATTCCAATTATGAATACACCAAATGCACTGGAAGACCTGAAAGTCAACTTGAAACTCAAGCTTGCCACGCTGTGGGCAAGCTTTATGTTTCTCTACACCTATGTGGATTATTTCCACTTGTACATGCCGGGCAAGATAGAGGAGCTGCTGCAAGGGCACGTGTTTGAATTTGATATAACACAGGGATTTATTTTGCTGGCGCTCGTCTTTGTGACCATTCCGGTACTGATGATATTCTTCTCCGTTGCCCTGCCGGCCAAAATAAACCGCCGGACCAACCTCATCGTGGCCACGCTGTATATTCCTTATATGTTGTTCAATCTGGCAGGCGAGACCTGGATACACATGGTATTCGGCGCGGTGGTGGAAGTCGCCCTGCTGGGTCTGATTATTGGGTATGCGTGGAAATGGCCGCGGGAAAGCTCCGAAAAACAAGCATTTGCAAAGTGAAAGCGCCGGGGCTTTGATCGGGAATGGAATGACAAAAAACAACTATACTGCTCTTAAGCCGGGTAGTTAGCTGCCATAATAACCAAACACCTACAAACAATGAGATTCAAACAATTTTTATTTGCTCTATTCACATTAACTTCACTAGTTTGCTTTGGACAAAACAATGTTCAATATGCAGACTCAATTCGTAGAATAAGTAACATACCTGAATTAAGTTATGCAGTTGTAACAGAAAATTCAATTTCAGAAATTCAGGCACTCGGAAAGCATTCAATCAATTTAAATGATTCGGCAACATTAAATGACAGATTTCACATCGGTTCCAATACCAAAGCAATGACAGCATTTATTATTGCTAAATATGTAGAAAATGGAAAACTAAAATGGACGACAAAATTTTTTGACATTTATCCTGAATGGAAAAGTAATTCTAATTCAGTATATCATAATATTACACTTCAAGACTTGCTTGCGCATAGAGCAAGAATTCAACCTTTTCAAGGAGATAATGACCCTATAATTCCTGAATTTAAAGGAACGAAACAAGAAAAAAGAAGATCTTTTGGAAAATTCGTACTAACATTAAACCCTGTTGAAATAGACACCATTCACAAGTTTGCTTATTCCAATGCAGACTACACATTGGCAACTTTAATGTTAGAGAAAATTACAAAAAAAAGTTGGGAACAATTAGTAGAAAAAGTATTCAATAAAGATTTGAAATTAAATGTAAAGTTTTCTTGGCCAGAAAACCAAAAGACAAAAGATACCTGGGGGCATTCTTCTGAAAACGGAAAATTAATGCCAGTTCCTTCAAATACAGACTATCGTTTAGATTACACTGAGCCAGCTGGAGATATAAATATTAAATTGGAAGATTATTTAAAGTTTATTCAGTTAAATTTACAAGGACTTAAAGGACGCAATAATTATTTAACGGCAAAAACATATGAATTTATTCATAAAGGAATAGACAACTATTCTTTGGGTTGGTATAATATCTACGAAAATGGAAAGGAACTTTCAACACATTCAGGTACAGCAGGAACATATTATACGCTTGTTCATATTGACAGAATCAATGGAAAGGCTTATATGATTTTTACAAATTCTTTCAATCAAGAGACACAACAAGGAGTAAGGCTGGTTATGAGAAAACTGAAAAAAAATTACGGCAGCTAATCCTGCCTATGCGAGCCCCCACTTCTTAACTTAAGTGAACGCCCGCCCCCTGTCCGCCCGCCTACTTTTGCAGCATCATTTAACAACAATAAAATGGATACGCAAATGCAAAGAATCATGCTCATTATGGCACTTGTAGGTGCTTTTTCTCTGAATCTTCAGGCGCAACAGGCAAAAACAGGCAGCACGTATAAAAGATGGTGGGTGGGCAGCACCTTGTGGTTATTCGGGAATTTAGACAAAACCAATAACCCCGAATATATACAATTAAACGTCGGATACCGGCTCACCCCCAAAGACGTGATTTCCCTGAGATTTAAACGCTCCATCTATTCCTGGCCAATCGGCATCCCGTTTTCTTCACCTTCATTTGATGCGCCCGGCGAAAACTATCCCGGGCATGCACGCATTCTCGCCCCTACCTTAGGGTACCAGCGATTCGTGTGGAAAGGCGCCTTTGCATCCGTGCAGGCATTGAACGCTTTTGAAAAATATATGGATGAGCGCGGGAAAAAAATTGGAAATGGGTACACGCTGTATGTAGATTCCTATGTGGGTTATCAGTTTAAGTTTTTTAAAAACCGCTTCTTTTTTGAACCCGCTATCGGAATCAGCTATTGGCCTTTGAGAACCAATGTGCCGGAATCCTTTAAAGCCATCGATAAAAAATGGCCTAATTACTTTATCCAGCCCGGATTTGATTTTGGGTTTAATTTTTAGAACCTGTTCGGGCATTCATGACCGCGCAAGTGCGGTCATGAATGCCCTCCACAATGGCTAAAGTGGCCCGAAATAGCCAATCCCGAAGTTTGAAATCGCTGCGAAATGATTTGTGAGTACATTTGTTGTTCTAATATGTTGAACATGCGCCAAATCGTTTTAATGCTAAGCTGTTGCTTATGCATTTCCGTCAGCCTGAATGCCCAGATATTTAGCGGCACTGCAGCGACGATTGTTGATAATGGAAATTTCAATGAGTTTCCCCTTACAGTAAGCGGCCTGCCGAATCAGCTGGATACCAATGGATTGGGCCTGGAACAAGTTTGCATCTATATCATACATGGCCGTATGAATGACCTGGGAATATGGTTATTGGCGCCCGATGGAACGGAAATTCCACTTTGCGCCCGTATTGGAGGCGACGGTCAAGGATTTACCAATACCTGCTTTAAAAACAGCGCTTCGGAGTCGATTTTTTCGGCCTGGCCGCCTTTTACCGGCGCCTACCGTCCGTTTGGAAATATGGCAGCGCTCAATCGCCGCAAGATTAATCCCAATGGGGTCTGGAAACTCCGCATCAAAGATCTGGAACCTTTTCAGTATGCCGGATATTTGTCCTCCTGGAGCCTGAAATTCAGCACCGCTCCCGACAAGCCATTTCCCTTTTATTCCAGCAATTTGCCGGTCATCAAACTCAGTACCAATGGGTCTGTCATTCAGGATGAGCCTAAAGTGCCAGCCCAAATACAGGTTATTGACAATGGGCCTGGACAAAGAAATGATGTTTTTCAGACGAACTACGCCTATCAGGGGCCGGTAGGAGTTGAATACCGCGGCGCCAGCTCCCAGAGTTTTCCCAAAAAGTCGATCGGCGTTGAAATCTGGGATGCCAACGGCGAAGACAAGGATGTGTCGCTGCTCGGATTGCCGGAAACCAGCGATTATGTCTTGTCGGCCAATTTCAGCGATAAAACCCTGATGCGCAATGCATTGGCGTATGAGTTGTTTCGCCGGATGGGGCGTTATGCGTCCCGAACCCGCTTTTGCGAGTTGATCATCGACGATAATTACCAGGGCGTTTATGTATTAACCGAAAAAATAAAACGCGGCGCAGAACGCCTTGATATTTCAAGGCTGCGAACCGATGATACGAGCGGACTACAACTGAGCGGCGGATATATTTTGCAAATAGACCGCAGTATATGGCCGGGCTGGTTGTCGCAATTTCCCTTACTGGGAGAGGTGAATCAATTCGCTTCTTTTAAAATTGAATACCCGCAGGAAGACGATTTGCAGGCACAACAGGCGGCCTATATTCAGAATAAAGTCGACAGTTTTGAAATTGTCTTAAAAGGCTCCGATTACCAGCATCCCGACAAGGGCTGGCGGCAGTTTGCCAACGAGGAATCTTTTGTAGATTACCTGATTCTGAATGAGTTGAGTAAAAATGTCGATGGCTACCGCCTGAGTACTTATATGTATAAAAATAGGGATGATAAAGCGGACGGCAAGCTCAATATGGGGCCACCCTGGGATTACGACCTCGCTTTTTACAATGCAGACTATTGCGATGCCTTCCAGTCTTCCGGATGGATGTTCGATTTTATTTGCAGCGATCCGGAGGCGCCGTTCTGGTGGCCACGACTCAAATCAGATACCCGTTTTTCTCAAAATCTGCGCTGCCGCTGGCAGGCATTGCGCGCCGGAAACGGCCCTTTGAGTACAAATAATATTTACAAAATTGTGGATTCCATGGCGCTGGCCGTAGATGAGGCGCAACGCCGGAATTTTAAAAACTGGCCCATTCTGGGCATTTACGTCTGGCCCAATCCAGGTATCATACCCACCACTTACGGCGGTGAGGTGAACAAGCTTAAAATCTGGATGAACCTGCGCCTGAGCTGGATGGATAATGCAGTGCAGCAAGGACTTGCGCCATTGCCATCTGCCGCATTTTTGGCATCACAAACCAGCGCGCTGACCTGGCGTTTTGATGCGCCGGCCGGAACGGATTACAGTTATTTCTGGGATTTTGGCGACGGTACAAGTGCTTTGCTGCCCAATCCGGAACATACTTACGCGGATGCCGGCACGTATACGGTTACCCTTACCATTACCTTGCCCTACGGCTGTCAGATTACCGCCAACAAAACCCTGCAGGTCGTATCTACCCGTGAGCAATTGAGCAGTTCGCCGCTTCAAATTCAGCCCAATCCGGGCAATGCAGTATTTTTCCTGAAATGGCCCGATCAAAGCGGCGTGGCATCCTTACGGCTGCTAAACACCCTTGGTCAGGTGGTTTTGGAAGAGAAAATAAATACGCTGGTCAATGAACATCGCCTTGATTTAAACGCCCTGACGCCCGGAATTTATCAGGTTGAACTGATGCAGGGGAAAAGTATTTATACCCAAAAGCTTATAAAACAATAACCTTGCGCTTAGCATTGTTCGATTTCGACGGAACCCTCAGCACTGCTGATTCCATGCCCGCATTTTTGCGCCACAACCTGAGCGCCGGAATGCTGACAAAAGGCTTGTTCCGTTGGGTAATTAGCTGCGCAAAATTGCTTGTTACAGGCGAATTTTCTAGAGATAGCGCCAAATCGGCACTGCTGTTTGCATGTTTGAAAAGCCAAACGCCCGAAGCGCTGGCCACAAGCGCAGCGGCTTTTGCTGATCAATGGCTGCCACAACACCTGAACCCGCATACGCAGGCGCGCCTGCGAGCGCATCGCGCGGAAGGCGACAGGGTAGTGGTGGTTTCAGCCGCCCCCGATATTTGGATGCATGCCATTTGTCAGGCACTCGGCGTTGAATGTATCTGTACGGAAATGGCCCGCGATGCAGCGGGATATTTACAGCCAACGTTTAAGGGCCGCAATTGTCGGGGAGCGGAGAAGGTAAACCGCATACGGGCTGTTTTTTCATTAAACGATTTTGAGGAGATTATTGCTTATGGCAATAGTTCCGGCGATCGTGAAATGTTGGAACTTGCCCACGAGGCATGGTTCTGCAAAAAAAACGGACAGCTTATTCGTTTAAAATAAGCTGTCCGTTGTTGTGGTGTTGCCTGATTATTGTACCACAAATTTACCCCTGGCACTTTTTGTGCCCGACTGGATGTCGTAATAATACACACCGGGAGACAATCCCTGAAGCGGAACGCGGGTCTCCTGTGCATACAGGGTATTTGTTTTGCACAAGGCGCCTGTATTGCTGTAAATGCGCAATTGTGCTTCCGATGGCTCCGGCAAACGACAAATCATCCAATCGCTGGCCGGATTTGGCCAAATTTTCACCGAAAGTGTATTGCCCGGCGTCTTTGTTGATGAAACGGGCAGGAAGTTAGCGGCAAACATACCGTTGCCATGCGTAGCGGCCAATACCAGGCCGTCGGCAGCACGCACATCCATATGATCGACCACGGTGCTGCCAATCTCGTCGGCGCCTTCCAGCGCCCACTGTGTGCCGGGCTGGTTGGTAGCGTGCAGCAAGAGGGTGTCAGCACTGTATAAGCCTACACTCGTTGCACAAAAGTATTTACGGCTTCCATTGGGAAATGGTAAAATACTAAGCCAGTTGATGGCCGGGCCGGCGCCGGAACCTGTAAGGGCTGTTTCCAAGTTTCCGGCTACTTTAAGCCAGGTTTGGCCGCCATTAATCGAGCGGTAAACGCTGTAAACCGAGTAGTTGGAATACGCCACGAGTACATCGTCGGCATTGTCGGGATCTACGGCGATACAGGTAATATAAGCCGTTGCGTTGCCATTGGGCGTCGGCAGGGTAGTCCAGCTTGGTACACCCTCCTGTGCGTTGTCAATGCGGTAGAGGCGGTTTCGCGAGGTGCCCACGTAAACGCGGTGCGCAGGGTTATGGTGCGAAACGCCGATGGCTGAAATCACGTGTTCCGTGGTGCCGCTCATCGAAATCAGGGTATCATTGTACTTCGTCCAGCCTTGCGCAATGCTGTCCCAGGCGCCGGTGAGTGCGATGGCGCCCAGCTCACTTTGGCGATAGAGGTGACGCCCGGCCGGCAGGTAGAGTATATTTTCATCGCTTGGGTCCAGCGCAAGCGGGTTGATAAACAGGTAATCTGCTTTTTTAGGCCCGATGGGGTCGATGCGGCGGAAAGCGGTGACATCGCCGTTGCCATTGATGGCCACTTTGGCCACCCGGCCTTGCTGAATGGACAGCACATAGCCGGTTTTGCCATTCAGGATAGCGCCAAAGGCGCCGTCGCCATTAACCGTCTGTTTCCAGGTGCTGAACGGATCGGCACTTGTGGTGATGAAGTTGCCATTATCCTGCAAGCCACCGATAATCAGCGGGTCTCCGGCAATGGTATGCTCCAGCATGGCCGTGTAGAACTGCGTGGTATAGTAGCCGCGATTGAGGGAATTCCAGTTGACCGTCGGCGCATTGGAGTCGTCGGTGCGGTGGATACCGCCATCGCTGGCTGTAAACATCACATTGGGGTTGGAGGGCAAGAATAGGAAGTCGTGTTGGTCGGGGTGCTGATTGGGATAAATCTCAAAGAAAGGCAGGAAGGTGCCGGGTTTGTAGCCACCGATTTGCGTGGTATTGTTCGGCGTGCTAAAACCGTCGGTAGAGCGGTAGGCATTAGTGCCGCCGATAAATACGTGGTTGGTGCCGGGTTGTACTTTTACGACCAGGTCATAACCGCCCTGACAGGCAAACTGATCAAATTCGGTTCCGACACTTGGCAGGTTGGCAGAGCGATCTTCCCAGAGGCCGCCCGCAGCGCTGCCATCGCCGCTCACGTAGGTATATTTTAAGAGCGTAGTCCAATCGTCGGAGTCGATAAAATTGGTGTAATGCCCTGATCCGGGTGTAGAACCCAGGAAATACACTTCATTTTCATTATTAGGGTTAATGCCAATTACGATGCGGTTGTAAGTTGCCGGCATGTTGGCTGGCGTAATGTTTACCCAGGTAGTGCCGTTGGTGCTGCGCCAGATGCCTTTTTGCGGGCCGTCGCTGCTCAACACGGCGTACAATACGCCGCCGGAAGTAATGGCAACATCGCTGAAATAAGAGTAATTGCTCAGGCTGCCGCCGCGCACAGCCGTCCAGGAATTGCCGCCATTGGCACTGCGGTAAATGGCGCCAACGGTGGCCATGTACAGCACATCTTCCGTAGCGGTGGGGTCGGTGATGACGCGCCAGCCGCTTTGATAGAAGGAAGAAAAAGTATGGGGCACGCCGCCTGCGGTTGAGGTGACGGGCGTCCAGTTTTCACCGTTATCGGTACTTTTGAAGAGGCCGTCGCCGAGGTAAAATGCGCCGGGGCTGCTGGCCGAGGTGCCATACACTTCACCGGAGAGATAATACCAGGTATTGGTTTTGCCGGGGCGCAGGTCCTGGGCAACACTTACACAGCCTGGATGCGCGTTGAGCGGGGTTTTGCGCGCCCAGGAGTTGCCTCCGTCTTCACTAAGCCAGATACCACCTGAAACGCCGCCGGCGAGTATGCGGTTTTCATTCGTTATATCCAGTGCAATGGCGCGGGTGCGGCCGCCGAGGTTCCAGGGGCCGCGACGCGTCCAGGCGCCTGTGCCGCGGGATTGGGTGTTGTTTCTGGATAATTGCTGCGCGAACCAGCGCTCCTGAAACTTGATGCCGGCAGGAATTTCTCCGGTCGCCGGATCGGCATAGCGCATGCGTTCCCAGGCACGGCGTATTTCACGTTTGGCTTCTTTGCCAGCGCCGGGCAGGCGTTCTACCGGTTTCTCAGTATGATAAGCATTTGAAAATTGAAAGTGCCATAGGCTCGCCGCAAGCACGGCAAGGCCTGTGAGGCTGAACAAAAGGGGGAAACGTAGTTTTTTTATCATGGACAAGAAAAATTTGCCGTCAAGATAGGCAGGCTTCATGAAATATCCATGAACGGCCTATTCCGCAATCCACATTCCGCAATCCACAATCAAAAAAACGCCTACCTTTCGCCCATGCGTATCGGATTACTTTCAGACACCCACAGCGTACTGCCGCCCAAAGTTTTTGAATATTTTGCAGATTGTGATGAAATCTGGCATGCCGGCGACGTTGGCGCGCCCCAGGTGCTGCGCGATTTGCAGGCATTTAAACCCCTGCGCGGAGTTTATGGCAATATTGACGGCGCCGAAATCCGCCGCGAACTACCAGAGGATTTATACTTTGAATGCAATGGTGTACCCGTTTTTATGACCCATATTGGCGGCTATCCCGGAAAATATAACCCGCGGGTAAGAAAGTTACTGACCGATAATCCGCCGCGTGGCGGATTGTTTATTTGCGGGCATTCGCATATTTTAAAGGTAATTCCGGATAAAACACTGGGTTTTTTGCATATTAACCCGGGAGCTTGCGGCAATGAAGGCTGGCATCAGGTAAAAACCCTGGTGCGTTTTGAATTAAATGAAGGCCAGATTCAACAATTACAGGTCATTGAAATCGGTCGCCGGGGAAATTGATTCTCGTGGATACTTGCCGGACAAGCGCCGGAAGCATAACTTTGCGGCCGCAATTGCCGCTGCGCAAACGGTCCCGTAGTTCAACGGATAGAATAGAGGTTTCCTAAACCTTAGATATGGGTTCGATTCCCGTCGGGACCACTTAGCGCTTGTTCGGGATTTCATGATCGTGCGAAAGCGAGGAATTCCCGAACAAACTCTTAATACAAAGGAATTTCCAGCCGATAACCGCCGTTTAAGGAGCTTACGACATATTGGCCTGGTAATATCAGGCTTCCTGTAAGCCCCAGCCCATCAAGCAGAAATGCCGGTGCTTCCACCGCATCTGTTACTTCCAATAAGTTTTTCCGAAAATGGTGCTGCATCAAATGCAGGCACAACAACTCGCGTGGAAACAAAAGCACCAGCATATTGTCTCGTTCACCCCTTTGCGCAAAAGCCGGCGCAAAACGACAACGGCCGGAGGCCGCCAATACATGTTCCGAAATTTTGCAGATGCCCGAACCAGCACAATCCTGACGCGGTGAGCCAAAAATGACATCACATTGGATCAGGGAAGATTGTACCCTCGCGTACGCATTGCCAAGAACAGTGCGTTGAAATACCTGAATAGCGCTCACGGTTTTGAGACGTTGAGATGTGAAGAACTATTTGCAGAAGGCGGATTAAAATGACCTTGAACAAAAACTGCCCGCCGGAAGGCTTTGTGCCCACTGAAAGGCCGGATTAAAAACAACAATTATAAAATATCAATTATTATTCCAAAATGATATACATACCCTGAAATTTTTAAAATAAATTAAAGTCCCGAACGGATGCCAATAAAAAACGCCGACAGAAACCCTGTTCCTGTCGGCGCATAAACTTTTTCAAAACACTTCTTTACAAGGCTGCAAAACGCGCGGGATCACTTTCGCGCATCATCTGATAAATTTTTTCAGCCACATCTTCCGCTTGCGGTTTGCTGTGGTAATCGCCGTCCTGACCGTATCCGGGGCGGTGTGGTTTGGCCGCAATCGTCAGCGGAGCTGCATCCAGAAATTTGTAGGCGCCTTGTTTTTCCAAAATCTGCTGAAGCATAAATCCGGTAGCACCGCCTTCAAAATCTTCATCCAAAACGACCACCCGATTGGTTTTGCGGATGGATTGCAGGCAGGTTTCCGGCAGGTCAAAAGGCAACAATGTCTGTACATCAATCAATTCAACGCTAATGCCAAAAGCTTTGAGCAGGTGTGCTGCCTGTTCGGCAACGCGCACGCAGGAGCCATAAGTGATCAGGCTCAAATCCGTACCCGGCAGTAGTACTTCGGGTACGCCAAGCGGTACGGTGAAGCTGCCGATATTATCGGGTAATTTTTCTTTAAGCCGGTAACCATTGAGGGCTTCTACCACAATGGCGGGGTCGTCGCCTTGTAAAAGCGTGTTGTACATGCCCGCGGCCTGGGTCATGTTGCGGGGTACACAAATCCACATGCCGCGCAGGGAGCCGAGCATCATGCCCATGGGAGAACCGGCATGCCAGACACCCACTAAACGGTGTCCGCGCGTGCGGATAATGGCCGGGGCCGCCTGAAGGTTGTTGGTGCGCCAGCGCAGGGTGCAGAGGTCGTCGGAGAGCGGCGCTAGTCCGTACAAAAGATAATCCAGGTATTGAATTTCAGCAATCGGGCGCTGACCGCGCATCGCCATACCGATCGCCTGGCCCATAATCGTCCATTCCCGGATTCCGGTATCAAACACCCGGCTTTCGCCATAGGCCGCCTGCATGCCCCGCATGCCCTGGTTTACGTCGCCGATAAAACCAACGTCTTCGCCAAAAGCAAAAGCTTGCGGATAACGCTTGAAAATGGCATCAAAACAGGCATTCAGCACTTCATAGCCATCTTTCATGGGCGAATTGTCGGAAAATGCAGCGGCAACCACCGGCACTTTAAGCGGCGATTTCGGACTTTGGCTGTACAAATAATCACTGTAAATCCGATCGCCTTCCGATTGTTCCGATTGTATAAAAGCTTTCAAGGCTTGTGCGCCGGCCTGTCCTCGCCCGGCGAGTTGCAATTGTGCCCGGCGGGCGAGCACCAAAAGTTCGTAACGCAGCGGATTGCGTTTATCGCGCAGCTCCTGGCGCAGCGCCTGAAGCCCATTGTCCTGCACTTCGTTCAGGCACTGGTCCATGGCACTTTCAAGGGCGTGGCGCAGTACCGCTACCGTTTCGTGGTAGGCATTGAAGGCGCGGGCGGAGGCTTCAGCGACTTCTTTCTTTGCGCGGGACTTGATTTCCGCGATTTCCGTTGCGTTGGCATGGCCGTTTTCCAACATCCATTGCTCCATGCGGCGGTTGCAGTCGTAGGCTTCTTCCCAGGCTAAGCGTTCCGGACTTTTATAACGGCGGTGATCGCCGGAGGTGGAGTGGCCAAGTTGCTGGGTTACTTCCTGAATATGGAAAAGCGCCGGGCGATGCGACTGGCGCATGCGCTCAATGGCACTGGTATACAGGTTGCAAAGTCCTTCGTAATCCCAGGCTTTTCCGGTATAAATATCGAGGCCGTTGCTGTTGCCTTCGGCCTGGAAGCCGGCCAGAATGCCGGAGATATTTTCTTTGGTGGTCTGGTATTTTTGCGGCACGGAGATGCCGTAGCCGTCGTCCCAGACATTAATAGCTAAGGGCGCCTGGATAACGCCTGCGGCGTTGATGGTTTCCCAGAACGGGCCTTCGGAGGTGGAGGCATCGCCGATGGTCAGGAAGCAAACTTCATTGCCATTGTCGGACAGCTCGCCACAGATTTCCGGGTTTTCGCGGAATTTTTTGGAAGCGAAAGCCAGCCCGAGGCCGCGCGCCATTTGTCCGGCGGTTGGTGCAATATCGGAACTGGTGTTATAGGTGTTTTTATGATCTAGCCATTCGCCGTCGGCATTCACCATGGGGGTTGCGAAGTGGCAGTTCATTTGTCGCCCGCCGGAGAAGGGGTCGTTGTTGGGGTCGCCGTAGAGTTGACTGAAAAATTCATCGAGGTTGGTAACGCCGAGCGCGAGCATGAGGGTTTGATCGCGGTAGTAGCCGGATCGGAAGTCGCCTTTGCGCCAGGCTTTGGCCATGGCGACCTGCGCTACTTCCTTGCCATCGCCAATGATACCGAAATTGGCGCGGCCGGTCAGCACCTCTTTACGGGCCAGGATACTGGCTTCCCGACTGAGGCAGCAGATGTAGAAATCGTGCAGGATTTCTTCGCGCTGGAGCGGGCGGGCTGGTTTCGTTTTGTTTTTGGAGCTGCGGGCTGTTTTGGCCTCGATCATGCGGTATTTCAGTTAGGAGTAATGGATAAGCTGTGGTGAGGGCGCCGCAGGCCCGGGTTTCAGGCAACTGATAAATGCCCGAACAAGCGCTGCGTTGGCGCAAAAGTACGGCAATTCTTTGCAGATTTGATGCGCTGCTGTCGTTCAAATTATCTGCCGGGAGTGGGAGGATCGGAGTGGTCGCCAAAAGGCGTATTTTTAAATTAATTTCGTAAAAATCATTATTTTTGGTAAATATAAAACAGGAAAAGCCAGCTTTTTGAAATGTATATTGGCATACTTTTGTGAAATTAGTATTAAATTTTTTGACTTAAAATATTGCTTCTGGTTTTTTTGGCGTAATTTTGCGCCCGCAATTCGCAATTGAAATTCAACAAAAAAACAAAAAACTGCGCACAACATGTCAAATGAACCCAAGCTGCGGTACAGTGACGAAGACCTTAACGAGTTTAAAGCGCTGATCGAAAAGAAACTTCTGCAAGCCCAGGAGGAGTTGGAAATTACGCAACAACAAATATCCGACCTCAACGAAAATGGCTTTAACCAGCAGGGCGGCGATTGGTACGACGATTCTACCACTCACACCGATCTGGAAATGCTGCAACGCATGATGACGCGCCAGCAGCGTTTTGTTCAGGATTTGAAAAATGCGCTCCTGCGCGTACAAAATAAAACCTACGGTATTTGCAGTGTAACCGGCCAGCTGATTGATAAAAATCGCCTGCGCCTCGTGCCGCATGCCACAAAAAGTATCGACGGTAAAAATATTGCTGCCAACAATGCGCCCCGTAGCGGCGGCAGTACGGAAAATACAGACGGCCTCGGCGACTTTCCTTCTGATGACGATCGTCCTTCCGGCAAACCAATCGGCGATAAAGTGCGCATCGGCAGCGGCAAACGCCCAACCCGGCCTAATGCTGAAGAATGGGAAATGGATAATGAAACCATCGAGGATGCCGGCTACCGCAAAAATAAATTTGAAGACGAGGAAGAGTAATTACGTGTGTTTAGGTGTTTTAGTGTTTATGTGTTTTTGAGGTTCAAAAAGAAGCATCAAACACATAAACACTAAAACACCTAAACACTTAATATCACGTTTTAAATATCGTTGGCACCTCAATATTGCCCCCTTTTTTATCCTTCTTTCTCGGTGTTTTCTGGAGCAGGCGATTGATATCGTCCAGATAGAGCCTGCCTTTTAAGCTCACAAATACAAAATCATCTTCTGTGCGCGCCAGCACGACCACTTTGCGCAAGGCGCCACGGCGTTCCTTTGCCATCACACGTACCTGTTCTTTTCCGTGGCGTACCAACACCACATCTTCCAGATGCCGGCGGCGGGCACGGCGCTCGAATTTGCGCATGTCGCGGTCTTTAATCGGCGATCCGCCTTCAAAAAACATGACGCGCACACGGTGTACAGCGCGCAGGGCTTCGCGTTCGGAGAGTTCATCCAGAAACCAGGAGGCCATACCGAAAAGTGAACGCGGAACGGTGAGGGCAACACCGTCATAGTCTTTGTATTTCCAGTACAGGGGGTAGTCCTGGGCTTTCAGCAGGGTAGGGGTGGCCCAGAGCAGGGCGATCAGGCAAAGGAAGCGGGCTTTCATCATTATTCTTTTTCTTTCTTTTTAATTTTATCAAGGTGTTGCGCCCCCTCCACATTGAGGGATTTGGAGAGGTTAGAGATCTCATCCAGGTCGATATTGCCCATAAAACTGAGCAGGGTGAACGAATCTGGCGCCCCGACGAGCAGCAGTAACTCCGTGATGGTGTTACCTGACTCCTTAACCCAGATGCGCACGTTCTCCTGGCCATCGCGCACCGTGAGCAACTCTGCGTATTCCGTTTGTGGCACACGGCCCAGCGCATCTTTGTACAGTGCGGCGCCGTTGCTGAGACTGTCGCAGGTGAGTACACGCAGGCCGCCGAGTTTGCGGATTACGCCGCGCATTTTTTGCCAGTCTTCATCGTTTTCATCGAGGTTAACTTTGGCCAGCAGTTCGAACATTTTCGGACTGACAAACACCGTGGTGAAGCGCTCATCGGAAGAATATTTATCGAAGAAGCGCACAATGGCATCGTTTTGGGCCTGGGCGAAAAACGCCGTGAGCATAAAGAGCAACAAAAAGCCTGTTTTTTTCATGACTTATGGTTTTGAACAGTGATTTTGAAAAGATGGGTGAAAAAGGGTTCAACCTTCCGCGCGGTGTTTGAACAGTTTGTCGAGGTGTTCCATCTGGTTGAGGTCTTTGGTGGCTTTGGAGGCGCCTTTGTTCATTTTCCGGGAAACGAGGGCAAGGGCCGTTTTTACTTCCTCCAGGGCTTTCCGGGTTTCAGGATCAAGCTCCTGAGAGCGGTTTTTATGGCGTTTTTTAAATCCGAATTTAAAGGTCTTTTTGCTTTCCGTCGCCTTGGCAAGCGCAATAAGCGCTCCTGTGTTTGCGCTCGGCTCCACTGTTGGCACGGTGGCCGATTGTTCTGTTTTCAGGGTGTCGGGTGTTGTCGCCAAACCCGGTGTAATTTGTTGTTTTTCTTTGTTAAAATATTGATAACCAATAAATAACAAAGCAAAAGCAGCAGCAAGGGCGGCGTATTTGAAGAATGCGGAATGCGGACTCTCCCTCCTTCCCAGGGAGGGCCGGGGTGGGTTGCGGAGTGCGGAATGATTGGTTTCATCCGGCATCTGCGTATTATCATTCTGTACTCCCGATTCATTCCGCATTCCGCATTCCGCATTCCGCATTTGTACAGCCTGTTCCGACGCAATAGCCTGAAACAAGGGTGCGTATTTGCGGTGATCGGGTGCGACGGGGCCGCTGAAGTAGGCCTTCAGCTGGCGCTCCTCTTCGAGGGTGCATTCGCCCTCCCAGTAGCGGTCGAGCAGGGTATCAATGGTATTGCGGTCGTAATTCATAGCGACAACATTTTTTCGCGCACTGTTTTTCTGGCGCGATGGAGGTTTACTTTAACCATATCGAGGCTCATATCGAGCGTCATGGCGATTTCATCGTAGCTCAGTTCTTCCACATCGCGCAGGTGCATTACGAGGCGTTGTTTTTCCGGAAGCTGTTGCATAAAGCGCCTGACCTGATCTATCAGATCGCTGGTTTCGGCAGCTTGTTCGGGGCTGTGGCTGTCATTAACACGAGTAGCAACGCCTTCCAGTGTATCGGTGCGGTGCAGGGCCACGGCGCGGGACTTGTCGAGCGAGCGGTTGCGCGTGAGTGTCATGCACCAGGCTTCCCAATTTTGCACCCTTGTACTTTGCTCTTCCGTGAACTGCCAGACTTTGGACAGTACTTCCTGCACCACATCTTCCGCATCCTGATGGCTGCCGGTGATGCGTAGTGCAAAGCGGAAAAGCTTGTTTTGTATCGGTATGATTTGTTCCTGGAAAAGACTGCTGTTCATGCGCTTTTCGTCGTGTTTGAAGGGAAGACGGGGGCAATATCGGGAATGTTACAGCTTGGTGAAAAAAAAGGTTCGGAGATTTGGGGTTCGGCCGGGTTGTTTCACTGACACAGAAACTTGAGTAGTGCTTATATTTACCGTTAAATTTCCCTCACATGCGTTATTTTTTACTTGTTTATTGGAGTATTTTTATTCAAATCGGCTACTCCCAATCCCGCCACTACGTACGCGCAGAAGCATTGGGTGGCACGCAAAGCGGCAAAAGCTGGTCAAATGCCTTTATTGCCCTGCAGGATGCCCTGGCGGCAGCGCAATTTGGCGATACAATATGGGTGGCCAAAGGCAAGTATACGCCTACCTACTCGTTAGACAGAACCGAGTCCTTTATGCTGAAAGACGGCGTGAAAGTATTTGGCGGTTTTTCAGGAACGGAAAATACCCTTTCAGAACGCAATACCACACTTTACCCGGCGGTATTGAGTGGCGATATTGGTATTCCTGATAACAGTTCTGACAACAGCTACCATGTCCTGCGCGGAATTGGCCTGAGCAATACCAGCGAGCTGGATGGCTTTGTGATTCAGGATGCGAACAGCTACACGGAAACCCCGCCAACAGCTATGGATGGCTATGGGGGCGGACTTTTGCTTGAAGGCGCTCCGGGCGTTGCCAACTCCAGACCTGTGATACGCAATTGTATTTTCCGAAATAACCAGGCGGTATATGGCGGTGGGATAGGCATAACCTGGAAAAACGCCGACGATTCAAATAGTAGTACGCATTACGTTAACCCCATCATTGAAACCTGTCGTTTTGAGCAAAACGCTGCATTGCAGGCTGGTGGTGGCATTTATAAATTTGGTGCGATTGGGCAGGATACCTTCTGGCTTCGGAATTGTGATTTTTTTAAGAATCATGCCTTTTGGGATGGTGGAGCGGGCGTTGCATTCAACATCCCGCATTTCATTGCAAGAATAGCACTTAAAAATTGTAATTTTGATGGCGATTCAACCCGAAACTATGGTGGAGGGGTTCAATTGCTGGGGGTAGTATTCGATAATGCAGAACACAATTTACTTGTTGAGAACTGTTCATTCAGGCGTTGTAAGTCCAATCCGGGAGGTGCAATTGCACTGTCAAATAGGTTAGGGGGTGGGCCGACAGGGAATAAGGTTCGTAACAATTTAAGGCTGATAAATTGTTTATTTGAAAATAATGAAGGGCCAAACAGGGGGGATGCCATTCATGTCATTGCCAGAAAGGGAGGAGAAGCAAATGTATTTGTAGAAAATTGTAAGTTTTTCGATCATACCAACGGAGGCTCTTATGTAATCTCAGTAAATGCAGTCCAGTCAAGTAAGGTAAAGCTCGAAGTGGAAAGTAGTACATTTATAAATAATGCGCTTCAGAATACACAAAATTCATTCGGTATAGGGGTTAATGGCGGACTGGATTTTTCCACACCGCCTTCCGAGGCTGATATACAGGTTAATAATAGTCTTTTTTATGGAAATGGTGGAGCAGTCGCCCTCACAGGCAGCAAAAACTCCCGCAGCATCACCCAGGTGCGCAACTGTACCTTTGTGGATAACCACAACTATGTTTTTATAGCATCCTGGTGGCCGGAGCTGGCTCAAAATGGCGGCTATAACCGCTTTTATCTCGATAATTGTGTTATTTGGGAGCCTCAGGCGATAAAAGGTACCCTGTTTTATAACAACCAGCCCCAAAACCTGACCATGTACGATTTTTTCATGGATCACTGTCTTATCAATGCCTTTGATACCAGCGGCTTGCCGGGCGCTGCCGCAGCCTTCGGTAATCAGGTGCTTTGGGGGCAATCGCCGATGTTTCAGGACAGTCTGGCTGCCGATTTTCGCCTCTCGGTTTGCTCCCCTGCAATGGATGCGGGCAACAACCTGAAAGCCGATACCCTGGGCGCAGACCTCGACGGGCTACCCCGTCTGCGTTTTGGTCGGGTGGATATGGGGGCTTTTGAACAGCAGGATACCTGTGCCAAGGTGGCCACCAACGATTTTGTTTCCGATAACCCTGAAACCGGACTGCACCTCTGGCCAAATCCCGGAACCGAAAGCGCAGCGTTGAATTTTGCCATTCCGGGTGCAGCAGGTTTTCCCGCACTTGTACAACTGCTGGCGCTCGACGGGCGTGTAATGTATGAGCAATATCAGGAAATTCAAATGCAAAATCATCTGCAACTACCTTCCCTGCCCGCCGGTTTTTATTTTCTGCTGGTGCAGAGCGAGACCCGGCGCTGGGTTGCCAAATGGCTGCGATAACCAGGAAGCGCTTACGGCCTCGAACGTAAATCCGCATACATCTTTACCCATTATTGCGCTATCTTTGCACCCATGAGTAAAGCAATGTTGGAAACCCAGGAGATACGTGGCCTTGGCAGCAATTTGGAGTTGCTGGCCCAGCAGGTCGTTGAAGGTTTTATCGTCGGGATGCACCGCAGTCCGTTCCACGGTTTTTCGGTCGAATTTGCCGAACACCGCCTCTACAATTCCGGCGAAAGCACGCGCAATATTGACTGGAAAGTGTACGGCCGCACGGATAAACTCTTCGTCAAACGTTTTGAGGAAGAAACCAACCTGCGCTGCCAGATCGTCATTGACGCCTCTTCCACCATGTACTACCCTTGGGATACCAAAGACCCGGCCAAGTACAAATACGCCAATAAATTCTGCTTCGCGGCCCAATCGGCCGCCGTGCTGATGAATGTGCTGCGCCGCCAACGCGATGCCTTCGGCCTCACGCTCTTCGATAAAGACGTGCTGGTGAACACCCAAGCCAAATCCAGTACGGTACACTACCGCCTGCTGCTTTCGCACCTCACCCAGCGCATCGAAAACCCGGAGCTGAACCACGCCACCGATTTTGCTGCCACGCTGCACCAGGTTGCGGAGTCTATTCACCGCCGCTCTTTAGTGGTAATTTTTACCGATGTGATGGAGCAGCCCGACAAAGCCGAGCAGATTTTCGCTGCCCTCCAGCACCTCAAATACGCCAAACACGAGGTGATTCTTTTCCACGTGACCGACAAATCCAAGGAGCTGGATTTTGAATTTGACAACCGTCCATACATTTTTGTGGATATGGAAAGCGGCGAAGAAGTACGCCTCCAACCCAATCAGATCAAGGAGTTTTATGTCAAACAGGTACAGGAATTTACCGACAAACTCCGCCTCAAATGCCTGCAATTCAATATTGATTTTGTAGAAGCAGACATTAATAAAGGCTTCGCACCCATCCTGCAAACCTGGATGGCCAAGCGTGCCAAAATGAAATAAACCCAACGCATGATCGCAATTATCATGGGCTCCGATTCCGACCTGCCGGTGATGCAAAAAGCCGCCGATATCCTCGCAGTACTTCGGGTGCCTTACAGAATGACCATCGTATCGGCGCATCGCACGCCAGCACGCCTGTTTGAATTTGCCAGCACCGCCCACGAAAAAGGCTTTAAGGTTGTCATCGCAGGCGCAGGCGGGGCCGCCCACCTGCCCGGTATGGTGGCCGCCATCTCGCCGCTGCCCGTCATCGGCGTGCCCGTCAAATCGTCCAACTCCATTGATGGCTGGGACAGCATCCTGTCCATCCTCCAAATGCCCGAGGGAGTGCCCGTCGCCACCGTGGCCCTCAACGCCGGCCGCAATGCCGGTATCCTCGCCGCCCAAATGCTCGCCACCAGCGACCCTGAATTGCTGCAACGTATCGCCGCATTCAAACAACAGCTGGAGCAAACGGTGCTGGAAAAAGCTGCTAAAATGGAAAATCAGGGATAAAATTCCCGCCCGTACCAAACAATGCCCGACCAACAAATTCTACTGCGCGCCTTTTCGCTCATGGCCACCGCCAAAGCCATGACCGAGCATTATGAGGCCAATTTCAAATTCGTCTCCAAATATGTCCACGCTACTTCGCGCGGACACGAAGCCATCCAAATCGCCCTGGGTCTGCAATTGCTGCCCCAGGATTTTGTGTTTCCATACTACCGCGACGACAGCATTTTGCTCGCCATCGGCATGGAACCCTACGAGCTGATGCTTCAACTCATGGCCAAACGCGACGATCCGTTTTCCGGCGGCCGTACGTATTACTGCCACCCCAGCCTGCGCCGCGCGCACATGCCCAAAATACCGCACCAGAGCAGTGCCACCGGCATGCAGGCCATCCCGGCCACCGGCGTCGCCCTCGGTTTCTGGTATAAAAGCCAGATGCCCGAACTGCTCAGTGCCGCCGAACGCGAACAGGCGCCCGTGGTTGTCTGCTCTTTAGGTGACGCCTCCGTCACGGAAGGTGAAATTGCTGAAGCCCTGCAAATGGCCGTTTTGAAAAAACTGCCCATTTTGTATTTGGTGCAGGATAATGGCTGGGATATTTCCGCCAATGCCGCCGAAACCCGCGTGGCCAATGCCGCCGAATATGCCAAAGGTTTTCCCGGACTCGAAGCCGTCAGCATCGAAGGCAATGACTTCCAGACCTGCTGGGAAACCATGCAACACACCCTCGATACCATCCGACGCGAGCGCAGGCCCATGCTCCTGCATGCGCGCGTGCCCCTGCTCAACCACCACACCTCCGGCGTGCGCAAGGAATGGTACCGCGATGACCTGGAAGAACACCAGCAACGCGATCCTTACCCCATCCTTCGCGCCCGCTGCCTGACGGCGGGCATCGCAGAGGATGTTTTGCAAAATATTGAAAAAGAAGCACTTGCGCTGGTTACTTCCGATTTTGAACGCGCCCGCGCCGCCGAAGATCCGCGCCCGGAAGATTTGTATACCCACGAATTTGCGCCCACGCCAATCACTGCCGAACAAGGCAACCGGACGCCTGCCGACCGCGAACCGAAGGTCATGGTGGATTCGGCCTTATTTGCCGTAGAAGAACTCATGCGCCGCCATCCGGAATGTATTTTGTACGGACAGGATGTAGGCCGGCGACTTGGCGGCGTTTTCCGCGAAGCGGCAACCCTGGCAGAAAAATTCGGCGACCACCGCGTGTTCAATACGCCCATTCAGGAAGCCTTTATTGTGGGCAGCACCGTGGGCATGAGCGCAGCGGGTTTGAAGCCCATTGTAGAAGTGCAATTTGCCGATTACATCTGGCCGGGACTCAACCAGCTCTTCACCGAGGTGTCGCGCAGCTGTTACCTGACCAATGGAAAATGGCCGGTAAGTTGTATCCTGCGCGTGCCCATCGGCGCCTATGGCAGCGGCGGCCCTTATCACAGCAGCAGCGTGGAAAGCGTGCTGAGCAATATTCGCGGTATCAAAATCGCCTATCCGAGCACCGGCGCCGACCTGAAGGGCCTGATGAAATCCGCCTACTACGACCCCAATCCGGTTGTGATGCTGGAACACAAGGGCCTGTACTGGTCGAAAGTGCGCGGCACCGAACGCGCCCGCACCGTAGAGCCGGATGAAGATTATGTCATTCCTTTGGGTAAAGCCCGCATTGCCCTTGAAGCCGCCCCGGAACACCTTCAAGCTGGCGATACCTTAGCCGTAATCAGTTACGGCATGGGGGTGCATTGGGCCTTGAATGCGGCGGAAAAATATCCGGGGCAAGTGGAAATCCTTGACCTGCGCACCCTGGCGCCTTTGGACGAAGCGGCCATGTATGAAGCAGCCAAACGCCATGGCAAGGTGCTGGTGGTAACGGAGGAGCCGGTGAACAATACGTTTGCGCAGAGCCTCGCCGCGCGCATCAGCGAGCGTTGTTTTCAATACCTTGATGCGCCTGTGCGCACCCTTGGCGCAGCCAATATGCCGGCCATTCCGCTCAACTCCACGCTGGAAGCCGAAATGGTGCCGTCTATTGAAAAAGTGGAAGCGGCAATGGGCGAGTTGTTGGCCTGGTAATTAAGCGCTATACAAAACTCATGCCTTCTCGTAGTACCCCCAGTGCGCGGTCGCGTACGCGTGTGTCGGCGGCTGTGTCGGCGATGTTTTGTATCACGGCGCGTTCATCCATACGGCTCAGTTCGGCGGCGCTGCGGAGGCCCGACTGTAGGGCTACATTGCCAACCGAGCTTGCAACAATTTTACTCATACCGCCAATGCCCTGGTTGATGCCGATGGCAAAAACGGCCGTCAGCGCGCCTTCTGATTGGAGTACATCGCTGATTTTAGGAATAATGACCCGGATTCCGCCGATGTTCACATCAAGTTTGAAATTCAGAGCCGGCTGGATATAGAGTTGGTTGGCGGTGCGCAGTTGTTCGCGTACGAGGGCTGGTTCAAAACCTGCCTGAATAAATGGTCCGCATAGGCGCAGGTCGCGCTGAATAAGCAGCAGCGCCTCGTCGCCGCGTTGCAGGCGGCCGTTGTTGTCGAGCGCTACAATGGTTCCATTATCCACATCAATACCGGCGCGCATAAAAATTTGCTGGAAAACCTGCGGGGCATTGGCTTTCATATTGGCCATGAGGCGGCTCAGGCTGCTGCCCACAGCGACTGCTCCGGCAAATTGAATAAATCCGTAGGAAAAAATAGCTTTGTCGAAACTGTTGATGGCATCAAAAGCGCCTTCATGGGTCGAGACGTATTGCAGCGCTTTGGCTTGCTGCGGCGTCAGTCCGACCGATTGAATGGTCGCCAGATCCAGTTCCAGCCGCGACTGCCCGGCCCAGGAAATGCCATTTGGATATACCATAAACCGCGACATATTGAGGTTGTCGCGCATGGAAGCCATGAGCACTTGTCCGCCGTTGAGCGGCACACGCAGCACGTGGCGATTGAAACCGTTGTCGGGTGTCGTTTGCAGCACAAAACCCTGGCGCACTGTCAGGAAATTACCGGTATTTGGCGTCGGATTCGGCGCAGGTGGAGGAGGCGTGGGCGTTGGGGCAGGCTTGGGCGGCGGCGGCGTGGGCGTCGGGGTAGGAGCAGGCGTTGGCGCCTTCACAATCAGTTTTTGTCCGATTTTCAGGGCATCACTGCTGAGTTTATTCCAGTTGCGCAAATTGGCTACCGTTACGCCGTAGCGTTTGGCAATATTGAAAAGGGTATCTCCGGAAACGACGGTATGCATTTGAGTGTTTTAGTGTTTTAGAGGTTCGGAGGTTCAGGGTTCGGAGGTTCAGGGTTTGGAGGTTCGGGGTTTGGAGGTTCAGGGTTCGGAGTTTCTACATTTTTCTTCGGTCGGCGGCAGAAAGTCGAACCTCCAAACCCCGAACCTCCGAACCCCGAACCTCCAAACCCTTTGAATTACGCTTCCAAAATTCTCCAGAACAGTTCTTTCATCAGATCCTCTTCGGGGGTGTTGGTGAGGTCGGTATCTACCCCTTTGGAGCGCAGGTCAAATTCTTTTAAAAGATGAATAACGGCGATTGTTTGCGCGAGCGTATAATTGGCGGCGGCTACTTTGTATTCCTTTAGAAACCAATCGGAGCGCAGGTCGAGGGCTTTGAGCAATTCGGCATCGGGTGCGCCGCGCAGGCTATGCAGCACATACACTTTGGAGAAATAATTGAACAAGCCGGAAACGGTCACTAAAAGTGGGTTTTTACGCATATTTCCTGCAAAATACTGTTGAATGCGCGCGATTTTAGGTTTATCTCGCAGCGCCATTGCTTTTTGCAGCTCAAAAATATTGTAGTCCTTGCTGATACCTACATATTCCTGCACATGCCCGGTATTGATGGCATTATTGGCCGGAATATTCAACACCAATTTGTCTAATTCATTGGCGATCCGCGCCAGGTCGGCGCCGAGGTATTCGGCCAGCAGGGCAGCGGCGGGCGCCTCAATACTCAGGTGATGCGATTTGCAGTAGGTGCTGATCCAGTCGGCTACCTGATTATCATACAACTTTTTACTTTCAAAAAGGGCGATTTGCTTGTTATTTTGCAGGGATTTGCCCATTTTCGTCCGCAAATCAGCCTTTTTGTGCTTGTGGCAAACCACAAAAACCGTTGTCGGCATCGGGTTTTCAAAATAGCTGGCCAGTTCATTCAGCCCTTTCATTTCCTGCGCTTCGCGCAAAATCACCACCTGCCGCTCACTCATCATGGGGTAGCGGCGCAGGTAATCCAGCAAGGTCAAATGGTCGACATCCTTGCCGTACAACACCGTTTGGTTAAATCCCTTTTCGCCCTCCGGCAAGGCGTGTTTATCTACTTCCTGCTCAATACGGTCAATAAAAAACGGCTCCTCCCCGTGTAGAAAATACACCGGCAGAAAATGTTTTTTGCGTATTTGAAGCAGCAGTTCTTCCATAATTAAGGTTTGGGGGTTTGGGGGGCTATCGCTTGTACGCCACCACTAATTCCTTGCTGCCGGGCGTATATTTGTAAAAGCCTTCGCCGCTTTTGGCGCCGAGTTTACCGGCAGTAACCATATTGACCAACAGCGGACAGGGGGCGTAGTGGGGCCGACCGAAACCGTCGTGCAGCACGCGCAGGATGGACAGGCATACGTCCAGACCAATGAAGTCGGCCAATTGCAACGGGCCCATTGGGTGTGCCATGCCGAGTTTCATCACGGTATCTATTTCTTCCACGCCGCTGACGCCTTCAAAAAGCGTATAAATGGCTTCATTGATCATGGGCATCAGGATGCGGTTGGCCACAAAGCCGGGGTAATCGTTTACTTCCACCGGCACTTTTTCAAGCTGGCGGGAAAGCTCCATGATTTGTGCCGTCACGGCATCGGAGGTGGCGTATCCGCGAATAACCTCCACGAGTTTCATCACCGGCACCGGGTTCATAAAGTGCATACCGATCACCTGCGTGGGGCGCTTGGTTGCGGCGGCAATCTGAGTGATGCTGATGCTGGATGTATTGGTAGCGAGGATGGCAGTGGCTGGCGCAGCCTGATCCATTTCGCCGAAAATTTTGAGTTTGAGCCCTACATTTTCCGTAGCGGCTTCTACCACCAGATCGGCCAGGGCTACGCCCTCGGCGATGGAAGTGGTAGTGCGGATGCGGCCGAGCGTTGCGGCTTTATCTTCCTCCGTCAGCGCGCCTTTTTTTACCTGGCGGTCGAGGTTATTGGCGATGGTTTGCAGGGCTTTTTCAAGCGCTGCGGGTTGCACATCAATAAGGGTTACGTCGAATCCGAACTGTGCGAATACGTGGGCAATACCGTTGCCCATGGTGCCGCCGCCGATTACGCTGATATTTTTCATGAAAAAAGTGGTGCTTAAATGTGTTAGGTTAGGCTTTGGCCGCAAATAAAGACCTTGCAGTGCAAAGCGGGCGCAAAGATGCGAAAATTATTCCTTGCGCCAGCGGATCATTGCGGCTGGTGTGAAGCCGAGATAGGGATCCCACTCCGTACCAAAATCGAGGCCGAGACCGTTTTTAAAACGCAGTCCGACGCCAAATCCTGCCCGGCCGATGCCGCCGCCGCGTACGCCCGCGCGCAGCACGAGGAGGTCGGTCGGTAAATATTCAATACCCGCTTTAATTTGCGCGGGTCGGTCGATGATTTTTTCCACTTCCGAGCTGAAGGCAAACTGCTCGCCGGGTTTCCAGCAGGCGCCGAGGCGAAATTGTGCGGGCAACTTGCTGTCCCCCAATTTGGTTTGCAGCGGATTTTGAATTTTTGCACCGATACTCAGCGTGGGTAAGGCCTGCGCCAGCATACTCAGGCCGAAAGTCAGGGCATTTTTATTGCCATATTCCTGAGCGTTGGCTTGCAGCCAGTCGAGGTTGCCCCCCAGCGAAACCCGCTCGCCAAGGCGGCGGCCATAACCTAAGCGCACCCGTTGTTCGCGGTATAATTCAATGCCGCTGTAGGCAAATTCCAGTCCGACGCCACTGTTTTTATCCAACCTAAACGCCGCCTGCGCCTGCGCGCTTTGGTAGTCGCCGATACCAAAAGGCAGCGCCGAAGCCACAAAAAAGGCCATTTTGCCGGAAACGGGTAACAGGGCTTCGTTCTGAATGCCGGCACTCGGCTTGGGCAGGGCGATTGTCGCGCCGCCAAGGGCCAACGCAGCGGCATTATCGACGCCCCGGATTTGTACCTGAGCCGATAAAACGAAACAAAAAAACAGCGAAAAAACAGGAAGTAACAGCAAACGCATACGATATGGATTTGAGGTTGCCAAGTTCGGATTTATTTCTGAAAAATCAGTTATCAGTCAGCAGTCAACAGTCAACAGTGAGCAGTTATCAATGAGCAGGGATGTTGTCATGCTTCGCTTCACTACTAATGAACCAATTTATTATTTTTGAGTTTAATAATTGAAAATCAATTAGTTGTTATCAGGCCGATCAACAAAATGGAGATTTGACAACTTTTTAAAAATTGTCAAATCTGGTCGTGTTCCAAAGGTAAATTTCCCGCAGATTTTCGCAGATTTGCTCGCAGATCACGCAGAACTTTTACGCTTGGCTATGCAGATAACATAAAAAAATCTGCGCGATCTGCGCGTCAATCTGCGAATTCTGCGGGAAATTGATCATAAGCGAAACGCTCCGTGGTTCATTGCCGGTTTGGTGGCCGGATCCGGCCGGTGGCCTCAGCATGACAACCCTGATAACTGATAACTGCTCACTGTTGACTGATCAACGCTTCCTGCATTTTCAGGAAAATTGCCTTGTTGTCGTAGATACCGGAAAATTTTTCGGCGCCCGGACCAAAAGCCAGCACCGGCACCATTGCGCCCGTATGCAGGCGCGAGGTAAATTTGACATGCGGCTCGCGTTTATTTTCGCCCTTGGTGAGCGCCGCCCCCCCGCACTCATGATCGCCGGTAACGATCACCAGCGTTTCGCCGTCGCGGGCGGCAAAATCAAGGGCCGCCTGTACGGTTTTATCAAAATCCAGCATTTCCGCGCGGAGCCAGTTGCGGTCGTTGGCATGGCCAGCCCAGTCGATCTGGCTGCCTTCTACCATCAGGAAAAAACCTTTTTCACTGCGTTTATCCAAAAAGTTGCAGGCTACCGAGGTGGCTTTGGGCAAATATTTGCGCCCTGCCGAGGCCGTGGGCGGCTCGCGGTCGTAGGTGAACAGGGCAAAAGGTTTGGAGCCGTCGAGCGGCAGACTGTTAAAATTAAAACCCGTGTGCACCACATAGCCGCGTTTACGCAGCGAATCGAGCAGGTTGCGCTTATCGGGTCGCTGGTTGAAATAGCCTTTGCCACCGCCGATATAGCAATCGAACGGGGTATCGAGGTAGTCGAGCGCGATTTCTTCGCTGAAGGCGCGCAGCTCCTGATGGGCGATGAACGACGCCGGGGTGGCGTGTGTAGCCGAGCAGGTGACGACGATGCCCGTAGCCCAACCTTTCGCTTCCAACGATTCGAGGATGGTGCGGCAGGGGCGATTGTCGGGCAAGGTAGCGATGCGGTTGTTTTCCGTGCGTTCGCCGCAGGAAAAAGCCGTAGCGCCGGCCGCCGAATCGGTCACTAAATTATCGCAGGAATAACTTTTGTGGAAACCCACATAAGGGAAATGTTCAAAGGCCGAATGCCCGACACCTTTCCAGTAAATACCCGCCGAAATTTGCGACATCGCCATGCCGTCGCCTATCATCAGGATGATATTTTTGGGTCGGTCGGCAAGTTTAACTTGCTTATAATCAATGCTTTGCTGGCGATTGCCGGCACAGGCGGAAATAATTACCAACAAAGGCAGCAAAAAGCGGAGCTTCATCGTTATGCGTGGGTGTGTGCGCAGCGTACGCGACGCCTTGCAGGCTTGAAATGGTGGCGGATATTATTCCTGAAACTGTTTAAGCTCTAATTTGCCGCCGCGCATTTCAAGACAGCGGTCCGACAATTCGGCGAGCTCCTGGTTATGCGTAACGATGACGAAAGTTTGTCCGTAATCATCGCGGAGGCGGCGAATCAGGTTGTGCAAATCCTGGGCTGCCTGGGCATCGAGGTTGCCGGTCGGCTCGTCGGCAAACACAATATCGGGCTGGTTGATCAGGGCACGGGCAACGGCCACGCGCTGCTGCTCTCCACCGGAAAGCTGATTGGGTTTGTGTTGCAAGCGGGCGCCGAGGCCTAAGTATTCCAACAGTTCTTTGGCGCGTTGGCGTACTTCTGATTCACTTTTGCGGCCAATAAAACCGGGGATACAGACGTTTTCAAGCGCCGTGAACTCCGGCAGCAAATGGTGAAACTGAAAGACAAAACCGATGTGGCGGTTGCGAAAATCGGCCAGCGCACCCGGCGAAGTACGGGCACTGATCGGACGCTCATTGATACGCACTTCTCCCTGATCGGCCTGATCGAGCGTGCCGAGGATGTGTAAAAGCGTACTTTTGCCCGAGCCGGAACGCCCGATGATGCTGACAATTTCGCCGCGCTGCACCTGCAATTCCACCCCGTCGAGGATGTGCAACTGCCCGAAATGCTTGTGGATGTTCGTCGCTTGTAAAACCATGCTGCAAAGTTCTGAAAAAATCTGTTAATCGCCCCTTGAATCCCCTCCAATCGCGTTTCATTATATGAAAATACTCCAACTCTGTAAAAAATTCCCTTACCCCCTCAAAGACGGCGAAGCCATTGCCGTGACCTACCTCGCGCACGCGCTGGCCGATCTGGGCCACGAGGTGACCCTGCTTTCGATGAATACCAGCAAACACTGGTTCGACCTGGAACATTTGCCCGCCGACTACAACCACTACCAGGCCATTCACACGGTTTTTGTAGACAACCGCATTCGTCCGCTGCCCGCCCTGCTCAATCTGTTCGGCAGCAGCTCCTACCATATCGAGCGTTTCGACAACGCCGCTTTTGCCGAAAAACTCGCAGAACTGCTTCAAAAGGAACATTTTGACGTGGTGCAACTCGAATCCGTTTACCTCGCGCCCTATATTCCGGTTATTCGCCGACACAGCCAGGCCCGCGTCGCCCTGCGCTCCCACAACGTGGAATATGAAATCTGGGAACGCGTCGCCCAAACCGGTTCGTCCTTCCAACGCTGGTACCTCGGCAAAATCACCCCGCGCCTGCGCGCCTACGAGCTGGCGCGCCTGAACGATTACGATTTCGTGAGCGCCATCACCACCCGCGACTTAGAGCAGTACCGCAAACTCGGTCTGCGCAAACCCGCCGGCGTAACCCCCATCGGACTCGACACCCGAAAATACCAACCCGATTTCCGCAGCTACAAACGCCCGCTCAGCCTCTCGTTTATCGGCTCCCTAGACTGGATACCCAACCAGGAGGGCCTGCGCTGGTTCCTCGACCAGGTCTGGACGCCCCTGCTCGCGCCCGCTTTCCCCGAACTGAAATTCCACATCGCCGGGCGCACCGCACCCGCCTGGCTGCGTAACCTCAGCGTGGAGCGCGTGGTGTTTCACGGCGAAGTGCCCGACTCGGCCGCCTTCCTCAACCAGCATTCCATCATGGTGACGCCCCTGCTCGCCGGTGGCGGTATGCGGGCCAAAATCCTGGAAGCCATGGCCTTAGGTAAAGTGACCATCTCCACGAGCATCGGATTAGAAGGCATCAGCGCCACGCACGGACGCGAGTGCTTTGTAGCCGATACGCCCGAGCAATTTCTGGATGCCGTCCGTCAGGCGACCGACAAACGCGCGGCACTCGAACAAATGGGCCACAACGCCCTCGCTTTTTGTCAGGAACACTTCGACCACCACGCCGTGGCCGGGCGACTGGCAGATGCGTATGGAGAACTGCAAAATATTTCGAATGCAGCATATGGAAAGAATGCGGAATGCGGAGTGCGGAGTGCGGAATGAGTTTAAATGCGGAGTGCGGAATGCGGAGTGCGGAATGAATTTGGAATTTTGCTTCGCAAAATATTTGAGGGTCTAAAGATTTCTGTATAAACCGGGAGGGTCTAAAATTTTTTGAGGGTCTAAAAATTTTTGTGTAAACTGGTTTTCACTGGAGATCGATTTGGCAACGCTTTTCAAAGGTAGTTAAAAAGAGCATTCATTCCGCATTCTGCATTTGAATTCATTCCGCATTCCGCATTCCGCACTCCGCATTTGAATTCACTCCCCACTCGAACACGTATTATGCAAAAACTCATCGTCCTCACCGGCGCCGGCATTTCCGCAGAAAGCGGCATCAAAACCTTCCGCGACGCCGATGGCTTGTGGGAAAACCACCGCATTGAAGACGTCGCCACGCCCGAAGGCTGGCACGCCGATCCGGAACTCGTGTTGCGCTTCTACAACCAGCGCCGCGCGCAACTCTTTGAGGTACAGCCCAATGCGGGCCATCGCGCCCTCGTAGACTTGGAGCAGCGCTACGACGTACACATCATCACTCAAAACGTAGACGACCTGCACGAACGCGCCGGCAGCAGCAAGGTACTGCACCTGCACGGCGAACTCCGCAAGGTGCGCTCCACCCGCTACCCCGAACTCGTGTACCCCTGGGACGGCGACCTCCACCTCGGCGATACCTGCAAACGCGGGGCACAACTGCGCCCGCACATCGTGTGGTTCGGCGAGGCCGTGCCCATGCTCGAAGCCGCAGCTGATCTGGCCTCCGAAGCCGATATCTTTATGGTGGTGGGCACTTCCCTTCAAGTCTACCCCGCAGCCGGGCTTATGGCCTACGCCCCGCGCCATATCCCCGTGTACTACATCGACCCCAGACCCCAGGTCAATTACGAACTCCAGCGCATGCCCAATTTGCACATCATCGCTGAACCGGCGAGTACGGGGGTTGGGATGGCGGGACTTTAAGAATGCGGAATGCGGAGTGGGGAGTGCGGAGTGGGGAATGCGGAGTGCGGAGTGCGGAATCTCCCTTCCGCGCAGGGAGGGCCGGGGAGGGTTGCGGAATAATGGACCTGGATTTTAATGCATGAAATTTACCCTGTTCTGAAAGCGGGTGTTTGTCCTTGTGTGCGGATTGGGAGCGCCGCACTTTTGTCTTGCGAATTGGCCAAGATCGCCTGGCGCGCAAGTGATCCGTTCAATCGCTATTCCTTCAACAGTTTTAAATGTTCCCATCATGCAGAAAAATTTATTTACCCTATGCGGTTTAACGGCTACCGCGCTCTTGTTGCTTTTTGCCTGTAAACGCGAGCTTTTACCTGACCCCGAAGCGCCTGTTGCGCCGCCGGACAAAGTACATCAGATTATTCGAGGAGAAGGCAGTACTTCGCCGCGCAGCGACGAACAAACCGCCCCAAAACCCATGCTGATCGGCGCAAAACGCGCCAACCCGTTTAAACGTTCGGTGATGACCCAAGCCTGGAATGCTTTGTACGAACCCGATGTTGCTGCCCTGCCGGTAACCGATCTTTACGTGCGTTTTAAACCGGTCAACCTTGATGAGTTGCGCCTGCTGGAAAAAGCCGGACTGGAACTTTTTTCTTTTCCGCTTGACCACGAGATTGTTTCCGAAGGCAATTATTACCACGATCCCGCCATCCCGGAAGATCAGATCACCTGGCAGTATGCCGTCGTCAAACCCGGTTTTCAATTTCCGGCGGTGCAATATGAAGTGCTGGAAGAGATTATCAATGCACCGTTTAAATCGGCACTGACCCGCAAGGCCTTTGAAATTGCCGGTGTTAATTACCTGAGCAGCAGCAATCGCGATGGCGAGTGTACGCCTCAATGCCTGAATTATCCGGAATGCTTGGAGCAAATTGAAGTGGGTTGTGGCGGCGAAATGCCAACGGGCGAGGACGGCGACACGCAATTTCAAACCCCGGCCTGCGGCCCCGACAGTCCCGACTGGCCACAATGCCTCATGGAAGTGGAGCCTTATACGCCATTGCTCAATAATTGCGGATGCCCGAGTTCCAACAGCCGTCAGCCCGCCGGTTGCATCAAAGTGGTGGATACCCAGTTGCCGGCAAACTCTAATCTGCCGGGCGGACAAGCGGTACACCTCGATGGGGTAAAACAGGCTAAAGTGGTTTGGTGGAATGGCTGGTTTGGGGTGTGGACTGCCGAGACCGACGATAATGGTTGCTGGGTGATTCCGAATGAAGACTACGGCAATGGCTGGATGTGGGTGCGCTTTAAAAATGACCGCGCTACAGTGCGCGGCTTCCGCAGCAACCCGCTCGAATACGCCTTTGCTGTAACGGATAAAGTAGGTAAAATCGGTGGCCCTGCATTCAACAATATTGAAGTGGTATACAATGCCGGCAATACGCCGGGCAGCGATGCGTGGATGTATTGGACGGCAGCCACGGCCAGCAATGCGCTGTGGGATTACCACCAATTTGCGGCAGCCGACAACATCACGCCACCGCAGCAAGGGATAGATATTTTACTGACCCCCTTTGGCGGTGGTTGTGCGGCGCCCATGCTTGATAAATCCGGTATGGCCTGGCAATTGTATGGCAATGCGCAGGTATTTATCGGTGCAATTGCCAAAATACCGGGCGTGGGTGTTATCTTGAGTCCGATATTAAATGGACTGGCGCTTTTTGCCGCCACCTATGCCCCGGATGTCATTTTGAACCTTGGCGACTGGGGGCAGCGCTCGGATCGTATCAAGGAAGTCTGCTACCACGAATTTGGACACGCCGCACACTTTGCGGCCTTACAGGACAATGAGTACTGGAAAGCCAATGTTTGGTACATTGTGGGCAACTGGATTGCGAAAAACAACTCGCCCTACGGCACCCGCGGTACCCCGGGCTTCCAGCGCTGCGCCATCATTGAGATGTGGGGCGAGCATATCGGCCCGGTATATGCGGATCGGAAGTATGGGGTGCGGCATAGTTTGGGGGGTGGGAGTCAGCAACAAATAAACAATGCAAGATGGTTATATCAACTTGAACGCTTTACCCCTGATATTCTTGGAAACTCGGAACTTGACGCATACATCCCCAATGGACTATTTTTAGACCTACAAGACAACAATAACCTAAATCCGCCAAATGTAACAGATCCAGTTTTTGATGTCATGTCAAATCTTAGCCAACAACAGTGTTTCCACTCCATCAGTCACGGACAGCCAGAACTGATGAGTTTAGTTAAAAATAAACTCATATTTGAAGCAGGCCAGAATGGCACAACCGTATCTGATATTTTTGCTCAATACGGTTATTAAAAAACTAAGGGCTGCCTTGTATTACACTTGACAGAATTCTATTCGAATAAAGAAGTGTAGCTACAAGGCAGCTCTACAAAATTTCTTCAATGAAACTTCAACTTCAATTCTTCGCGCTCGCGCTTTTTTCCCTGCTCTTCACGCACTGCCAGTGCACGCCAGAACCCAATTGCGTGGAGTTTCCGGGCGGGAAAAAGTATGAATGCGCTGCCATGCTTGATTTTTCTCCTCGTTCCGACACTTTCCGCATTGGCGACACCATAAAAGTTACAATTAACTTGCCCGCTGTGGCTGTGGATATTGCTAGCGGTGATACCCTGGCCGTAGGCAAACTAAATTTAACAGAACTTTACTCCTCTGCTGCGGGCTTATATATGGATCAAATGGGTAAGGCTGCCTATTATGTCGCTGACAACTTCTTTGACTATGATGTGAAAGAAGGAACTTTCAGGATTGCCGGAAGCGGAGCAGCAGCCATCGGAACGTTTAAAATGCAAGTAATGCCCGACCAATCACAAAGATTCTCTGTGTTTATCATTCCGCGTAAGACCGGACTGTTTAGTATAGGATACTTCGGCGCATTCACCGTCTCCACCGGCCTTTTCGACGACTACTGCTACTCCGAAACGCAGGTATATTTCCAACTTCCCGATGATCGCGACAGCGGCAACTACCATCTGGCCCGACCTTATCAGTCCTTACTGGGTGCGTATGATGTTTACAAACGAAGCGGCACATTTACGTTTCAGGTGCAGGAGTAAAAAGGACGTAGCGCCCGAAATAGCACCGCGCCCTAAATCCCCTTTTTTACAGCTGGGCTTAGGGCGCGGTGATATCCAGTGCAATGATTATACCTCCCTTCCAGACCTGTTCACGATGGTTGCGGAAGCCTGCTGCGTAGAAAACATCCAGATGTCCTGAATATTTACGTGGGGAGGCCGTGTAGCAATAAAGTAAATGCTTTCGGCCACGTCGGAGGCGCGTAAAGGCTGGAAATCTTCGTAAATTTTAGCGCGCTGGGCATCTCCGTCGAATCGGGTAATGGCAAATTCCGTTTCTTCGACATGACCAGGACTAACCTGGCTCACCCGGATATTATGGGCATGCAGGTCGATGCGCATGGAACGGGTAAGGGCTTCCACCGCAAACTTGGTTGCACAATATACATTGCCGTTGGCGTACACTTCTTTGCCGGCACTGGAGCTGATATTGATGATATGGCCGCGTTTGCGCGCCACCATACCCGGCGCAATGGCGCGGGTCATGTACAACAAACCCTTGATATTGGTATCGATCATCGTTTCCCAATGCTGCAAATCCCCTTCGTGTATAGGCGCCAGGCCCTTGGCCAAACCGGCATTATTCAGCAGTATATCAATATTTTTCCAGTTTTCGGGCAAATGATCCAACACATGTGCTACGCCCTGCTGATCGCGTACATCCAAAGGCAAAACTAAGGCTTCTGCCCGAAAACGATCTTCGAGCTGCGTTTTGAGTCCGCTCAATTTCTCCACCCTGCGACCGGCCAGAATAACCCGATGGCCGTTGCGGGCAAACAACTCGGCCGATGCCCGGCCAATACCTGAACTTGCGCCCGTAATCAGGATGGTCAGCACTTCGCGGGCCGGCTCCTCCGGCCAAACCGCTGCGGGTGTTTCCGGAACCGGCGCCGGTTCGGCCACTACTTCCGCTTCAGCAAGGGCCGGCGCTTCCGGCATTTGAGGCAATTCCGGCGCTGCTGCCGGTACAAAGAAAAACAGGTCCAACTCGCGGGTACGCAATTCGGGATCAAGCGTTACCGCGTCGTGGTACTGCTGCATGGCCAGTTCGCTCGCTCCGTTCTGGCGGTTCAGTTTGGCCAGCAACAAGTAGGCCCTGGCTTCTTTAGGGTTGCGCAGCAAGGCTTGTTGGAGGTAATGCTGCGCCGTTTGGCTGTACTCAGGCAGTTGTTCTGCACAAACTGCTCCAAGTTTCATGTAGATACCACTGAACTCGGGGTCGAGTTCCATGACTTTATCCCAGCAATATTTGGCATACAGGTAATCGCCTTTGCTGTGGGCCATATCGCCCATCAATTCATAAGAGCGCGCTTCCTGTTCATTGTTATTTTCAGGTATTTCCTGAGTGACAGGCTCCGGCAGTTGCGGCGCCGGCACATCGGCTGTTTGTTGCAAATTCTGAATCGCTGTTTCCAGGCGGGCATCATCCGGATAAAGCTCCTGAATGGCCTGCAACAGCTCCAGGGCGCGATCCGGGTGGCCGTTTTCCGACCATACCTGCGCATCTGCAAGTGCTTGTCCTACAATGGCTTGCGTGTCTTCCTGTTCCGGTTCCGGCTCAGCCGCATGCAACAGGTGATCCATACTTTCAAAAGCCTTGTGCGGGTCAACGTTGAGGGCACTGCCAGACACTGTTTTGGGTACGATCAGGTTGGGCAGATCAAAGGTCAGTCCGCCGCGTTGAGGCGCCACAGCCTCCGTTTGCGGAGCAGGTTCAGGCACAACGGGCGTCTCTACAATTAGTTCAGGAGCGAGGGCAACGGGCTCGGGTTCCGGTTCCGGCAAAACCGGCGGTACTGCGATGGGTTGCGGTACAGGCGCCGATGCCTGAAAATGAAACGCTTCGTACAGGGCCCGGTAGCCTTCTGCCTGCAATTGTTCGGGGCTGATGTAGCCTTTTTCGCGGATATAGGTAATAAAATCAGCGATTTCATTGGCTGTTGTGCGCACCGCGTCCAATTCCTGTTCCAATTGTACTTTTTCTGCGGCCGTGTGGTTTTCGTGAAAATGCTCGCCCACATCGAGGAGCATATTTTGCCAATGCGTCATATAGTGCAAGGCATGCACCATGCGATCGATCTGTGTGGGTACGACGTGATAGCTTTGGCCGCCGTCGTCGCTCGCCAGTCCGTCGCAAAGCACCACCAACAAGGGTTGCGAGAGGTTTTGCAGGCAGGACAGCAGGCCCGTCATGGTGTAACGGCTGCGCAAAAGGTTGTCGTTGAGGAACAGCAGCACCGGCAAAGCGGTAGTTTCGATATGCCGGGCGAAGGCCAGCACGCCCTGTTGGTCGCTGGCTTTCAGGCATTCGGCCACTATATTTCTGTTGGAAAGATCCTGTTGGATTCGATCAACAAGCGCTTGGTTATCAGGGGAATAGGCAAGCAGAACACGTTGCATGGGAATAATGGATAAGGCTGTTTTCAGAAAAGATTATTCTGCGGTAAGGCGTTGCATCAGCTGATCAAACTTTGCTTTGAACTCCGGATACCGGGAAGTGGCCGGGCCATCGAAACCGGTGTGAACCCTGACGATGCGTTGTTGTTTATCGGTGATAATCATGGTGGGAAAAGCCATGACCTGATTCAATCCGGGAAACAATTTTGCAGCAGCTGTTTTATCAGCTTCGCCAGCGTACAGCAATTCAAAAGGCAGATTCAAACGCTTTTTATAAGCCTCCAATTGTGCGTTGGCGGCTTCCGCGGTTTTATGTCTTTCAAATGCTATGCCGGATACGGTTACTTTGGAGGCAATTTCCGGATGTTCCTTTAAATATTGTGCGAGAAAAACTTGTTCATCGCGGCAATTGGGACACCAGGTGCCCATAATGGTCAGGATATTGACTTTTCCGAGGTGTTGCGGGCCGGGAAATGCCCAGCTTTTGCCGGGCAGGGGTTCGAGTTGGAGGCGGAGTGCTTCGGCGCCTTTTTTCACAAACGTCAGGGAGTCGGCATCTCCGAGGGCAAAATTCGGGTCTTTCCAGGCTTGCCAAAGCGTGCGGTAAGTTCTGCCGGAGCGAAATTCGCCTTCAATGGTATCACCTTTGATGGAGCCGGTGAACAAAAAGGCGTGGCTACCGTCGAAGGCCGACATCATCAGTTTGCGTCCCTGCACGGTGCCCTCCAGAAAACGGTAATCGCCCGTTTCGGTGCGGAAAGTTCCGCTGAGCCGGTTGCCTTCCTGCACAAATTCGCCGATGGCCTTTTCTGTTTTGTCGGTTTCGGTTCCAAAAAGCGTTGCCCAGGAGCCACTGACGTCGCGCAGGGGTTTTTCCTGTAAAGTGGTAAACCGGAAATCCTTGCCCTGATCGGCGTAAAAGGGAATGCGGTAATTGGCTTTGGTTGTTACGACCCACTCGCCCTGCATGGCGCCGCCGCGAATTTGTCCGTGCAGATAAGACTGATATTCAGGGAAATAAAAAGCGAAGGTATCGCGGGCCGTACTTCTGTCCCAGCCATATTGTACACTGTCTACCCGAATCCGTTCCGCGCCATTGATAATTTCCACATAAAAACGGTCTTTATCGAGGTATTTTACTTCAAAATTAAATGGCAGTTCGTTGGGTTTGTACTGTTCGTGCATGGAAAAGATGGTGTCTTTGTCGTGTACCGGAATTCGGTATTCTTCCAGCGACAAAACCCCGCGCCAGATGCCTGGCGCCACTTTGGAGTAGGCGTCGTTGCGAACGAGGCAGGCGGAGAAAAACAAGCCGAAAAACATGATAAAGGCCATTCCCCAAACCAGCAGGGTGACGGCTGAACGGCTTTTTGCAGCCACAATAGAAATCTTCTCAAACATGATTTGTATATTTGCAAAACGATAGCGCTTTAACAAAATGAAACGGCGCTCGTTCATCCAAGGACAGGCAAAAGTAATACGGTGCATCCAAAATACCTTCCAGTTTTCAAAGACATCTCCTTCAACCCCGAACACATTGAAGATTATGTCCCGATGCAGCCACTGCATCCGGGCATTTTTGATTATTTTTGTGAAGATGGCTGGTGTTATTGGTCGGATTTATTATTCCGCCGCAACTACTGGGAATGGCGGGGCAGCCCCTGCCGGGTAATCATTCTGCGCAACAACCTGCGCGAATTTCAATTCAGCAAAAGCCAGCGTCGTTGCATCCGCAACAATTCCGATTTGGTGGTTTTGCGCCGCCCCCTGCGAATCACGGAAGCCCATGAGGAGCTTTTTATGCGGCATGCACAGCGTTTCAGCCACAACCGGCCAGCCAGCATGTATGGCTTTTTCAGCTCCTGGAGCCACCTCATGCCCAGCGTCGGGGGGATGCTGGAAGTGTACAAGCAGGATAAGCTTATTGCGGTGAGCTATTTCCATGTGGGCCTGCGCAGTGTTGCGGGCAATTACTGCATTTTTGAACCGGAAGAGTACAAGCGCAGTCTGGGCACTTTTACCATGCTGCTTGAACTAAAAATGGCCAAACAGCATCCAAGCTGGGAATACTACTACCCGGGCTTCGTCTACGACGTGCCCAGCGAGTTTGATTACAAACTCAATTTCAACGGATTGGAATATTTCGACTGGTGGGGAAACTGGTATCCCATAGAGCGTTTGCCCGTGCGCGACTGGCGCATGGATCTTTAGCACGTGTCCGGAAAGGCCAGTTTACTTGCAGCTTTTCGGCGAGCCACCGCTGAGCACGTAGGCTTTTTCGCCGGTCTTTTTCAGTTGCATACCGTGTACTTCGGCGAGCGCTTCGAGTACTTTTTCCGGATTTTCCTGCGGCAGGGTAGAGGAGTACGTACAATTGGCCATTTCAGGCACCTCAAGGGTTACCTGTATGCTGTAAGTATCCTCTAATTCGCGAATGATTTCGCGGATGGCGGCATCTTTAAACTCCATTTTCCCGGAATGCCAGCGCAGATCGGCAAAAGAGCTGACGGCCTGTTCGCTGAGTTGTGCGCTTGTGCGTTGCCACACACCGCGTTCGCCACGGGTGAGGGTCAGGAAAGCTTTTCCGGCAACGGGGGTAAAACGCACTTTGCCGGAATACACCAGCACGCTGGATTGGTCGGCGCCGGGCGTTGCACGAATGACGAACTCCGTGCCCAGCACTTCCACCATTTCCTGTTGTGGCAATTCGATGCGGAAAGGATGTGCGGGGTCGTGTTGTACCTCGAAGAAGGCTTCTCCTTCCAATTGCACCCGGCGATCCTGGGCCGAGAAAGCGGCAGGTACCCGCAGGCTTGCGTCTTTGCGCAGCCATACCTTAGTGCCGTCATTGAGTTGGTGCAGGGTATTGTCGCTGCTGGCGGTAATGAGCGCCGCAGCGGGCGTATTATTAAACTGACGATACGTGAACAGCGCGATGGCCAGCAGGGCCAATCCGGCAGCCACACGGGCCAGTACAGGCCAGAGGTTTACTTTGCGGGCGGGCGTTTTGGCGGCGGGAACTTCGTGGATACGACCGAGCAGGCGCTCGAAAGCAGCATCTTCATCCACGGCGGGCAGCTCGGGCGTCCAGTTGGCACTGGCATCCCAGATACGACGGTATTGTGCTGCCAGTGCGGCATTGGCCGGATCGGCAGCGAGCCAGGCATTTAAACGCGCCTGATCGGCCGGGGCGATACTGCCGTCCAGCGATTGCTGTATCCACAAATAATATTGTTCGCTCAAATTCATTGCGTTTTCGCTTGCGTTCCGGTTGTTGGAGTTGGCGATTTGATTACCAGACAAATGCCCCTATCATATCCCCTATGCGCCTGATCAAAACTATTGCCGAAATGCCAATAGAAGACAAAGTTTCGGGTTTAATCAAAAATTCACGCAGCATTTTCATCGCTTTTGTGATTTGATTTTCGATAGTTTTAGTTGAAATATCCAGGATTTCGGCGATTTCCTTGTGCGATTTATGCTCAAAACGGCTGAGTACAAAAACGACCCGGCATTTTTCTGGCAATTGCGCAATCGCTTCATGGATACGCGATTCCTGAATTTCCTGTGCCAGGGCTTGTTCCTGCGCCGCTTCCGGCGTTTCCGTATCGCCTTGGGGCAGGTATTCTTCGCCGACGAAACGTTTGTCTGACTTCAGGTGATTAATGGCGCGGTTTACCACGGCACGGCGAAGGTACGCACGCAGGGAGCTGTGGATGGAAAGTTCTTCGCGTTTTCGCCAAAGCTCGACAAAAACTTCCTGTACCAGGTCCTCACAAACGCTCCGATCGGGCACTAAACGCCAGGCATCGGCCAGTAAAGGCCGGTAGTACGCCTTGAATATATGGCGCAAGGCAGTTTCATCGCCCTGTGCGAGGGCAATTAACCAGGCTTGTTCCGTATCGGGTGTTGTGTGTTGCATGTGTTTGGGACAAAAAGGATGCGCAAAGATGGGAATATTTTTTATTTTGTTTTGAATATATTTTAAAAACAGCCACAGAATTAAAATTTGAAATAAATAAATTTACATAAAATAATTCCAAAAAAATGACAATAATGGGCAATTGTCAACCCATGACGAAAGCGCCTGCAAATTTTTTTTATCAAAAACATAGGGGAATAAAAGGGGGGCTTTGTCTTGCATTACAGATTGTTGACCAAACAAAAGCAACCTGCTTGACAATGGATACGAAATTTGACTTGAGCCTACTCGAAACCTCGCCGCTCTTCGCGGTGCTCAGCCCCGAAGACCGCCTGCTGCTTCAGCGCAACGCCCTGGTATCTTCCTGCGGTAAACACCAGGTCTTGTATAAGCCGGGTCAGTCTGCCAACAAGGTATATATGTTGCTGAAAGGCGGCGTAAAAATTGCCATGCACGCTGAAAAGAAAGACATTATAAAATATGTAGTGCGCCCGGGCAACCTTTTTGGGGAATCCTGTCTCACTGGAGATACATTGCGTCGCGATTTCGCTTATGCCATGGACGACCAGGTGGAAGTGCTGGAGTTTGATCTCAATGCCGTGCTGAATGTGATGCGCAATAATTTTGCCTTCGCTCAGGCACTGCTCCACTTCCTCGGCGAACGCCTCCGCTACACGGAGAATCAACTTGAAAATGTAGTACTCAAGGACTCTAAAAGCCGTATCCTTGATTTTCTGCATCAGATGGGCCTTGAACAAGGTAAACGCGTGGGCTTTGAAACCCTCGTCAAACACAACATGACCCACCAGGATATTGCAGACCTGACCGGCACCAGTCGCCAAATGGTGACCGCCGTGCTCAATCAGCTCAAGCGCTCCAATATCCTGTATTTCAATCGCAAAAAGATTCTTTTCCGCGATCTGAACCTGCTCCCGGTAGCAGTGTAAATACAAGACAGTTTTGCTTCATACGATAGAATGGTTTTCAGCGGTGCGCAATGGCGTGCCGCTTTTTTTTTCGGATTCAAGTGTATCTTCGCCATAAAAACGCGTCCCATGATAAGAAAATTTACCCTGCTGCTTGCATTGCTCCTGCCGGCTTTTGGAGCAAGCGCCCAGTTTCAAGACCTTCCGCGTTACGAACTGCCGGAAGAAAAAGCCCTGCTGAACAACTTTCCCAACAATGGTGAGGCACTGCCGAGTGGCATTCTTACCCCCCCCGTCCTGCCTGTGCGCACCATGGCCGAATGGGAAGAAGTGCAGGCGATCGTGATCACCTGGAATACCAGTTCGACCGGCATCAGAACCATCCTCGCAGAAATTGTAAGACACGCCCGTTTGGAATGCCGCGTCATTGTGGCCTGTTCCAGCCAGACGATCGTCAACTCCGCCCGTAATTTTTTGATTTCCAAAAATGTCGACCTGAGCAGCAATGTGGAATTTGTCATTGGCCCCAACGACAGTATCTGGGTGCGCGACTTCGGCCCCAACTGCGTGTATGCCAATGATGTAGACTCGCTGTATTTCGTCGACTGGATCTATAACCGCCCTCAGCGCCCCAACGACGATACCCTCTCCACCACGCTGGCGCCTTATTTTGGCATCCCGCTTTATCGAACCTTAAGCGGCCCCGACGATATGGTGCATACCGGCGGGAACTTTATGTCTGACGGCATGGGTACCGCCTTTTCTTCCCGACTGATTCTGGAAGAAAACGAGCCGAACAACCCCTACGGTGTAAGCGTCAAAAATGAATTGCAGATCAATCAGATCATGCAGGACTACATGGGTATTGAGCGCTACATCAAGATGACCAGCCTACCTTATGATGATATCCACCATATAGACATGCACATGAAGCTGCTGGATGAAGAAACCCTGTTGGTGGGACAATATCCCGAAGGCATTGCTGACGGGCCACAGATTGAAGCCAATATTCAGTACGTCCTTAATAATTTCAATACTTCGTTCGGCACGCCTTATGAAGTAAAACGCATCGTGATGCCGCCGGACGGGCAGGATCTTTACCCCGATCAGGGCGGTCAATACCGCACTTACGCCAATGCCTTGTTCGTCAACAAAACCGTGCTGGTGCCCTTTTACGAACAGGCATTTGATACGACGGCGCAACGCATCTGGGAAGCGGCCATGCCGGGTTATAAAATTGTGGGCATTAATTCTAATGCCGTTATCCCTCAAAAAGGCGCCATTCACTGTATTACCAAAGAAATCGGGGTGCCTGACCCTTTGCGTATTGTACACCAGCGCCTGAAAACGCAAAACAATGCCTTGGTTTCGGAATACAAAATTGACGCCCTCATTCAGCACCGCAGCGGTATCGCGTCGGCGCAACTGTTCTGGTCGCTCAGTCCCAACGGCCCCTGGAGCAGCCTGCCGATGAACCTGACTAACAGCGCGAGCGATACCTGGTCTTGCGCCATTCCGCTGCAAGCGCCCGATCTGCTGGTATATTATTACATTGATGCGACGGCCAACAACGGGAAAAGCCTCACCCGTCCGCTGCCCGGCGCAGAGGGGCCATGGTCGTTCCGCACGGTACTGGCGGTGTCCGACAACGAGCCGCTTAACGTACAAACACAACCCGTTTTTCCCAACCCTGCACGAGCCATTACCTGTATTCCGGTCAGCCTGCAACGAAGCGGTACATTACAGATTAACCTGTACAACAGCCTTGGCCAATGGGTGCAACGCGTATATCAGGGCGAAGCGCCCGCTGGCGATAATAAATACTTCTTCGACGCATCCCTCTTCCCGCCCGGCGCGTATTGGATTGAAGTGCGCAGCAGCGGAAGCATCGCCACGCAAAAGGTGCTGGTGCGATAGCGCAAGGTTCGGGGTTCAGGGTTTGGAGGTTCGGAGGTTCGGAGGTTTGGGGTTCGGGGTTCGGGGTTCGGAGGTTTGGGGTTCAGGTAGCACATAGATTTTCGTGACAGCTGCCGAATGATCTCTACGACACCCTAACCTCCGAACCCTGAACCTCCAAACCCTGAACCTCCGAACCTCCAAACCCCGAACAAATTAAATTTTAACAACAAGCATTCCGGAAACGGCTAAACAAAATTAAATATCAGCCGTTTAGCATCCAAACTAACAAATGTTGGAGCAGGATCTGTCTTTTTTTTGCTCAAAACCAAAATTTGTTTGACAAGCACGCAAGGATAATTGTACCTTTGCGGATTGAAATAACGGATATAGCACATGAGGCAACTAAAAATAACGAAGTCCATTACCAATCGCGAGAGCCAATCGCTGGAAAAGTATCTTCAGGAGATTGGTAAAGTGGACCTCCTCACCCCCGAAGAAGAAGTAGATCTGGCCAAACGCATCAAGCAGGGAGACCAGGCTGCCCTCGAAAAATTAACCAAAGCGAACCTTCGTTTCGTCGTTTCCGTAGCCAAACAGTATCAGAATCAGGGCCTTAGCCTCTCCGACCTCATCAACGAGGGCAATCTCGGTCTGATCAAAGCTGCGCAGCGCTTCGACGAAACCCGCGGTTTTAAATTCATCTCCTATGCCGTATGGTGGATTCGCCAGAGCATCCTTCAGGCATTGGCCGAACAAAGCCGTATCGTGCGCCTGCCGCTTAACAAAGTAGGCTCACTCAACAAAATCAACAAAGCTTTCTCCGAACTCGAACAACAGTACGAGCGCGAACCCAGTCCGGAAGAACTCGCCGACATGCTGGAGATCACAACCGACGAGGTGGAAACCACCCTCGGCGTTGCCGCTCGCCACGTTTCGATGGACGCCCCCTTCGTGGAAGGTGAAGACAACTCGCTGCTCGACGTACTGGAAAACACTTCCATGCCGGGCACGGACCTGCACTTAGAATATGCCGACTCGCTGCGCCGGGAAATCGAGCGCTCGCTCGGCACCCTCACCGACCGCCAGTGCGATGTCATCAAGCTCTACTTCGGTATCGGCGTGGAACACCCCATGTCGCTGGAAGATATTGGCGATAAATTCGGCCTCACGCGCGAGCGCGTACGCCAGATCAAAGACAAAGCCATCAACAAACTGCGCGCCACCAGCCGCAGCAAATTGCTGAAAGGATATTTGGGCGCATAAACCATCCTTGCGCTGATTTTGAAGCCACTTTTTCGGATTTTACTCGGAAAAGTGGCTTTTTTTTTGAAGTCACCCAGCGTTTAGCCCCCGCTCAAACCTTTTCCACCCTGCGCTGTTCTTTTGCTGGTTCAAATCCATTGTACAAACCAGCTTTACCACCGTGAAACAACTTTTATGCTGCCTGCTTTTTGCAAGCCCGTTTACCCGCCTGCACGCACAGATTATTTACTGCAACGACATTGGCACCAACGTCTTTACGTTTAATGTGCAAACCTGTACGGCTTCCCTGTTGCCTGGCGGACCGGCATACAACGATATGGCGGTTGGTGCGGGCGCCATTGTGTACGGGCTGTTTGGCTCGGATGTTATTGAAATCAACACTTCTAACGGCGGCAACAATTACCTCGGCACCATTCCGGGCTTAGTTACCGGCCTGGAGCTTGGCCAGGACGGCCTGCTTTACGCCCTTGGCACCAATGTATGGGCTTTCAATCCTGCTACCGGCACCGTCGTCAATAACGGTGCGCTGCCCAATAACTGGTTTTGTACGGGCGACATCGTGTACTTGGACGGGATATATTACGCCACCGTATACGATATTACCAATGGCGGCAACAATCAGCTCATTTCCGTAAACCTGAGTAATCCTTCCGCCTCTACCATTATCGGGCCGGTGCCGGTTAATGATTTGGTGGCAGGCGCTTCGGTCAACAGCCCCAGCTGCCCGAAACTGTACTGGTTCAATTCTCCTGCCGGCAGCTTGAGTGATTTGTATGAGTACGACGTCAATAGTCAAACCTGGACCTTGATTTGCCAGAGTTTTCCGAACATCATCGGCGGCGCCGATACCCCGAACAACTACAGCTTTGCTTTTTCCTGTGGCTGCACAACCAATGCCGGCAATATGCCGGGTGCTAACCTCAATGTATGTGTAGACGCACTTGCCCAGACGCCTGCGACTGTCGGAGCAAGCTTAGAAAGCGACGACCTGCTGCGCTATATCGTTTTTTCCAACCCCAATGATACACTTGGCAGCATCGTGGCCAGCAGTGCCAGTCCGGTATTTGCCTACAATCCGGCGCTGTACACGCCGGGGCTCACCTACTATATTGCCGCCATTGCCGGCAATAACAATAATGGTCAGGTAAGCCTGAGCGATCCTTGTTTAGATATTTCCAATGCCGTGGAATTGGTTTGGCGGGCTTTGCCAACTGCTGTTTTACAAGCGCCGCCACCGAGCGTCTGCACAGGCGCCTGCGTGGATATTCCGGTCAATTTCAGCGGTGTGCCGCCCTTTGTGCTCAATTATACCACGCCGTTTTCCGGCACACAGGTGCAAAATTTCAGCAATATAAACGGTATATTGAATGTTTGCATTCCGGGCACACATGCCCCCGGCGCCCTGGATTTGCAGCTCGTCAGCATTCAGGATGCCTGGTGCGCCTGCCCTTAGCGCATGTTGAAATATCGGGCAATTACAACAGAATTTTCAGCGCTGCTGCCGTTACGCCAAGGCCGATCAGGCCGATTATAAGTCCGAAAAAACCGCGCAAGCGCGTGCGTTTGTTGGCGCCGGGTTTTGAAATGGCGATCGTGCCGGCTATTACCGCCGCGAGCGAGCTGCCCATAAACAGGAATCCAAAAAACGCGGGCGCCACTTGAATGAGCAGCACACTGACAATCACCGTAATGCCCAGCGCGAGGGCTACTTGTCCGGCCACTTCACCGTTTTTTGCGCCTTCCGGGGCAAAAGCGAGGTAATCACTAAGAAATTGAAGCATTGCAGTTTCCATAATCGTGCTTTTCAAATTTTTAATGAACCACAATTTCGGGATTGAGTTTTTGGCCTGAAAATCAATTAGTTATTGTCGAAACCTGTCAGCGATACGCTCCAGTGGGTCATTTGCGGTTTGGTGGCCGTATCCGGCCGGTGGCCTCGACTTGACAGCTCCCCTTAATTATTTTCAGCTACCATCCCCTGATAACTGCTGACTGCTCACTGTTGACTGATACCTGCTCACTGTTGACTGATAACTGACAACAGCGCAGTTGCTTTGGGAGCGTATTTGCTTTCCGGATCTTTGTCCCGAATATTTTCCAGAACAGATTTGGCTTTTGTAAGGTCGCGGGCACGTAGATGCGCCACGGCCGTTTGGTATTGTGCTTGTCGGTACAGCGACAGGGCATTGGCCTCCACCTGAGCGAACAGCGCGATGGCTTCCTCCGTTTTGCCTTGCTCCAATTTGCAGGCGCCAGCCAGTAAACGGGCGGAATTGCCATTCGTATCGGATTTCAGCAGGGGTTCCAGCAGCCAGAGCGCCTGGTCGTATTGTTTGGCTGCATAGGCATCGCGCGCCTGGGGCAGCGCCTGACTTTCGGCTGCGCCCGAACCGCCAAGCAATCCGGAAATTTCAACAGGTTGACGGGCTTGCTCGTAGAGGCTTGCCTGCGGCGCATCGGGTTGGCCGGATTGCAGCCACCAGAAGGTGCCGGCCAGCAGCAGCAGCGAAGCGGCGGCGAGCGCGATCCGGTAGCGGCGCAGGAAACTGACCTGCATCGGTGCGGTTTCGCTGCTGCTCGGCGCTTGCTCCTGAAGCAGTTCCTCGCCCCGGTTTTTCCATTGTTGCAGCTGCTCCTGATCGTGTTGCAGGCGCAGGGCTTCCCAGGTGGCCACTTCCTGCACAAATTGCGGGTCGGTGGCCATCCGTTGTTTAAATTCGGCTTCTGCTTCCGGACTGAGCCGGCCGCTGAGGTATTGGGCAATCAGCCCGTTGAGTACTGTTTCTTCCATGGCGGATTAGAATGAATTCAGTTTGAGTGGCGCGCCTAAGCGCCAACGCACAAGAGATTACATTTCGGGACATCCCGACAAAGGTTCAGAATGGCTTGCTGGAGTTTTCGTTTGTAGTTTATTGCGGTAGAAGAGACCACCCTGGCTGATTTAAACGCGTGTTTTTCGGCCACCACAGAGGCTTTGAGTTCGGCAACATAAAAATCCTGCAAGACCTCGCGTTCCCTGGGACTGAGTTCTGAGAGGGCCAGTTCCAGGCATTCCCGGCGCCGGGATTCCTGCTGTATGGCCTCCAGTTCCTCCTCCTGGAGAATGCTTAGTTCTTCGGGAGTAAGTTGATCAAAATCAGGGTTTTGCCTGTTTTCAATAGGCGCTTCCTTGTGTATAGTCGTGCTTTTGCGGAAATTGTCAATACACTTGAATTTGAAGGTCATGGCGAAATAGGCGCGCAACTTGCCATTGCCTTCCAGTTTCCCTTTCTGAATATTGTTGCGCAGGGCCAGCAGGGCATCCCCGTAGGCTTCCAGCACGGCGCTGCTGTCCATATTATGATAGCTGATGGCCATTTTGGCCATATCAAAATAGCGCTCATAGAGGCAGTTGAGGGCGTCGTCGGAGGCCTGTCCGCCGGCTGCGATCAGGGGCAGCAATTCCTCGTCCTTGTATTGGGAGCAGGGTTTGCGTTGGTAGTCGTTTGTGTTTGTTTTGTCCATGAAGTACCGAAGAAGCGAAGATTATGGACAAAGGTAGTAAAAGGAGTACGTCGCGCTTAATTGTTTGTATAAAACTGCGATACGCGTCGGGTAGAACCCAACCGATCGCCGGAACGAGGTGGAACCTCGCGCCAGCGGTGTCTTATTATACCGTTTGATACAAGATTATACCCGGCAAAAAGTCGAAGTCCCTGATGTTGTAGGTATAAATCGGTATCTGATGAATCACCGCAGTTGCTCCGATGATGGCATCTGGTATGCTTAGACCGTGACTGAGTTTATACGATTCGATGAAGTCAACGGCTTTTGCTGAAATGGCCTCATCAATCTGTACTACGTCATAATATCTGATCTTTTTCTTCATCCGTGCTAATTCTTCCTTATTGCCCATGCCCTGCAATAACTCCATTATCGTCACGGCAGACAGCACGATTTCGTACAGTCCAATTTTGTCTAACGGGTCAACGTATCCTGTCGGCCATTGAAGGCACTGATAAAGATATTTGTGTCGCAAAGTACCATAATCAAATGTTCCAGCTGCGCTTCCAAGCCTCAGAACGCACTTGTTCAAGTGTACGTGGATTGCCCTGCCAAATGCCAAAAAGGTCTCTCGGATCCAACTTTTTGTCCCCTTTGGTGATGACCGGTTGCCGTTTCGGCGAAACCTCTTTTATACTTATATTTTTGATATTCAGCGATTTGAGTAATTGAAGCAGCTGCTCAACCTCTTGTATCCCGGATGTTTCGATTGTGATAGTCATGTGAATACTTTTATTACAAAGTACGGATATATTGATGAAATTTCAAAATTTTGTCTTGTACCGGCTTGACAAAACAACGGCAGCCGCCATCCGACATAAAGTAAGCAGCCTCAGGCAGCACCTGAAACGCCGAAAATTTGTACTTAAACTTTTAAAAAAATCAAATTTTAGCTAAAACTCATTTTTGAGATTTAGCTAAAATGCGTATCTTTGTCTAAATTTTAGTCAAATATGGATATGGTAATCGGCAGAGCATCACAAATGGAGTTGTTTAGAGAAGCATTGATTTCGCCACAGTCCGAATTTATTGCTGTGACAGGCCGGCGACGGATTGGCAAGACCTATCTGATCAAGACTTTTTTCAATGACTCGATTTGTTTTCATGTAACAGGTATACAAAATCAGTCGACTGGCGCTCAACTCGAGGCATTTACCAATGAACTGAGCTTCAGAAGCGGGCGCAAATACGGCAAGCCGGCCAACTGGATCGAAGCATTTGCCATGTTGCGGGAATATGCAGGAGCAGTCAATACAAACCAGAAGAAAGTCATCTTTTTTGATGAATTGCCCTGGATGGATAGTCAGCGCAGTGGTTTTCTGCAAATTCTGGCCCATTTCTGGAACTCGTGGGCTGCCTGGGAAAAAAATATTATACTGGTTATCGCCGGTTCGGCTACTTCCTGGATTGTCAATAAAGTGTACAATGATACCGGCGGATTACACAACCGGGTCACGAGACGTATCTGGCTGGAACCGTTTCGACTATCTGAAACCGAGACATATTTTCAATCCAAAAATATCCATTTGTCGAGATACGAGATTACCTTGATCTATATGGCGCTCGGCGGGGTTCCGTTCTATCTCAATGAAGTTAAAGCCGGAGAAACAGCAGCGCAGGCTATCCAGCGGATCTGTTTTTCCAATGACGGATTGCTGAAAAACGAATTTAATAACCTGTATGCCGCTATTTTCCGCAAAGCGGATACACACCTTAAAATTGTCAGAACTCTGGCCGCACATAATTATGGTCTTGAAAGAAATGCGCTGCTCGAAATGGCCGGCTTGCCCAATTCGGGCGCCGTATCAAAGGTGCTGGAAGAACTGATTGCAACCGGCTATATCCACTACATGACGCCTTATGGCAAAAGGATAAACAATGGCCGATATATTCTGGCCGATTTTTTCTCCCGTTTTTATCTCTATTTCGCGGAGCGTCAGAAGATCAATAACTGGATAGCACAGACCGAAAGCCAGCCTTACAAAGTGTGGAGCGGCCTGGCTTTTGAATGGTTATGTCATACCCATACAGCCGAGATATTGAAAGGATTGGGTATCAATGGCATTCAAACTGCGGTCAGTTATCTGGATTTAAAAGATGAAAATGGCCGCTCAACAGCCCAGATTGACCTGTTGATAGATCGGGCTGATAATGCACTGAGTTTGTGTGAGATCAAATTTGCCAACGATACTTACCGGCTTGACAAAACAATGGCAGCCGCCATCCGACATAAAGTAAGCAGCCTCAGGCAACACCTGAAACGCCGAAAATCTATATTCCCGGTGATGATTACACCTTTCGGATGTGAAAAAAATATGCATTATTTAGGACTGATTACCAGGGAGCTGGACTTGGATACGCTTTTTCTGTGAACGAGCAGCACTTCGTCACATATTTTAAAAGAAGCTGTTAAGTGCTATGTGGAGAATTTGTAATGTGTGAGCGGGATGTCTGCGGGTAGAACCCGACCGATCGCCGGCACGAGGTGGAGGCTTGCGCGAGCGGGGGCAAAAATCTATACCACCCATACCAGTCTAAAATGTTGTCTTTAGTTCTTTGTCGTAATAATACGGCGTATAGCCTGAGCAGGGGCTGTCGTAGGGCCGCCTCTCCCTACTCGATTGTGTGATTTTTAGAGGTCGTTTATTTCATCTTCACTTAGGCCGGATGCTGTAATTATCAGTTTAGTCTCAATACCCAATTCTTTCATCTTTTTGGCAACGATAATTTTGCCTTTCTTCTCGGCCAATTCTAATTTTCCTCTTTCATCTTGCTCACGCATCGCTGCATAATCATAGGCTTCCAATTCCTCTTTCGTCCAGGTATGTTTATTTGCATCTTGATATGCTGCTTTCAAGCCTTCATCGTCCACATTTTCAGGGACGACTTCAAGATTTTCTGCCTCTTTTATGAAAAATATCCACTTGTCGGTTACTTCAATAAGTTCAGGCAAAGACTTGGTAAACTTTGGAAGTTCGATGAAGTAGAAGTCCATATCCTTTATAGTGCGCTCACCATCCTCAACATCGCACACAGCATGATGTGCAAGATACTTTTTGCCTTCTGTAAACTTGAAATCGAAAATCCCGATGAATATGACCGGCTTGAGTTTTGTGTAAAACTCGCCGCTTTCAATCTGCTGGGAATATTCCTTGCTGGCATAGTAAAGTAGTCGCTTGTCCAAGCCATCAGGTTCGGCTACTTGCATCTCAATGATGTAGGTTTTGCCCTTTTTATCCCGCGCCTTCACGTCAATTATTGATGCTTTCAGGTTTTTAATAATGGGCAGTTGGTATGGATTGAGGATTTCCACATCCTCAATGACGTCCTTTCCCTTCAACTTCATCACGGCGTTGAGGAATGAAATGAGGATGATTTTCTTGTTTTCGTTGCCGAAAATCTTCCGAAAGGCAATGTCATTTTTAATATCTACGAATTGCATAAGTTGAATCTTTGTACAAAGATACCGGTATTGGGCAAGATTACAAACTAAACACAATTAGTTTTATTTTTTGCTTCGCCCAACGGTTGCACGCACATGTACCGCCGCCTGCCATTCGGATTCGATGCCTGTCAGGATGATAGATGTGATGCACAGCAGACCTTCAGTAGACACACTTTTTTTTGGACATTACCTACAGGTTGAGATCACCAATTTGCAGCTGTTTACGATACTGTCCCAAAAAGTGTGTCTGCTGAAGGTCCTCACGTAGCGATCAAGATTGCACTTTCAGAGTATTTAGGTGTTTAAGGGGAGCGTTTTTTCAGGGGGTATTCTCTGTCCATCGGAGTCGCAT
>JAFLBP010000033.1 GCA_017303875.1 Chitinophagales bacterium
CACGATTTCAAGCTTCTGCTCTTTCGTGAACTTCCTTCTCATCTGTGACATATTCATGCGTTTTAAAAAGTGAAATTACAGCTTTTTTAAAACTTATCTTTGTGTCCACTTTTTTGACGAAGTGCAAGGTTCGGACAGAAAGTCACTAAATCTGTATTTTCTGTGGAGGTTGTTCAAATTTTTGTCTGAACATTCACCAGTTTTCTCTAAAAAACATTTGCCCAAGACTATTGTTTAACCTCCAAACCTCCAAACCTCCAAACCTCCAAACCTCCAAACCTCCAAACCTCCAAACCTCCAAACCTTCAAACCTTCAAACCTTCAAACCTCCGAACCTCCGAACCCCAAACCTATCACTCTCCCAATATCCGAAACACTACCCCGGCCGATAAACGGCGAATATCAAAAGGGCCTTCGTTTTTCAGGCCGATAGTAGTAAAGGTGTGTCGGATTTCAATATCCGTTTTGGGCAGTATTTCGTAGGAAATAGCCGCGCCAATGCCCTTCGCCTGATAGTAAATATATGGTCGGACAAGGTTCGGATCGCTTACGGGCGCTTCATTTAGAATTCGGTTGTAGTCAAGGATAAAGGAACCGCCAACCTTTACGCGCAGAAAACGTTCGTTGGGTAATCGGTAATGATAGCCCAGTCCGACAAAAGAGGTGTTAATGTACCCCTTTACATCGCGGGCGGGGCTGCCACCGTTGAGCGACAGCCACCAGTCGCGCTCCAGGTTGAGCGACAGGCCGCTTTTTTTATGGCGAATTTCCAGGCCCACCATTGGCGCCACTCCAACCTTGTACAGGACTTCCCGTGGTAACAATTCAATGTTTTGTGTAGAAAAAAAGCGCGCGCCGATCAGGGCGTTGACTGCTAATTTTCGGAGCGGTTTGGAGGAGGCTTTTTGACCGTTGTAGAATATGCCGAGTGTAATATAGTCGCGATCCAGCACATTAAATAAGGGCTGGATTTGACATCTTAATCCCAATTCGATGTCTATTATGTTAAATGACTTACCAATCATTAAAATAAAGCCTTTGCTCCGAGCTGTACGATACCAGATGTGTCTTATCGCATTATCTTCAAAACGCAGATATCCTCCTGCTCCGATATAAAAATGTTTGAACTGATAATTCAATAAAAATGTATGCTGAACCCAGTTGCTGGATATTGACCTTCTTACAAATGTTATAGAATCTGGGATGGGACGCATAAGGGTATGCAGGAAACTAAACTGATACGAAACACTTAAAGGCAGCTTAGGTGATCGGACTGCTATTCCCAAGGTCAGCGGAGAGGTTATTTCTCCCATTCCATCCCCAAAGAAGCCTTCGCCATTATTGTTGCTTTGATTGGTAAAGCCAATGATAGGCCGGAGGATGAGTTTAGGGGCCTTGCTTTCAGGTTGATCCTGAGCAAAAAGTATACAGGCGCCAAAAGCAAATACAAAAAGTAAGGGTATTTTTTTTATCATAGAAAACAAGCGGTTTTACAAGAAAAAAGATTGGTAAAGTCAAAAAATCAGCGGTCAAACTTGATCTTGAAACTTCCGTTTGTGAATCGGATGGTATCTGGATTGTTTCGCTGCCTATATAGTCAAAACCAGATTTGCTCGCTCATAATACGGCCGGCGCTGCTCCAAAAGTTTTTCAATAAAGGATTCCAATGCTTCGTCGGGTACCTCGGCGAGGAGCGGGCGTTTGGCTTTTTCGGGGCGCAGGCGCTCGGCAAGTATTGCCGGCGGCACATTCAGCCAGATCACCTGTCCCTGGGCTTTCATCCAGTCCATGTTATCAAAGAAGCAGGGCAGGCCGCCGCCGGTGGCCACGACGCCAGCCCGGAGCACCGCCTCGCTGTGCAGCACCCGGCGCTCTATTTCGCGGAAGCCGGCTTCTCCGCTTTCGGCAAATATTTCGGGGATGGTTTTGCCGCTTTGGCGGACGATCTCCTCATCCATATCTAAAAAAGAACGATCGAGGGCAGCGGCCAGCCGCTGCCCTCGATACGTTTTCCCGGCGCCCATAAAACCGACGAGGAATAAGGGTTTCATGCACCTTTATTTTTTCAGATAATTTTCTTCAAAGAATTCCCGGTATCCATTCAGGGTTTTGTTCTTGATGACACGGCGGTAATTTTCCTGCGAAACCGCAAAAAACTCTTTGTTATAACCTTTTTTGCCTTCTCCCAGAAAGTCCTTGTTGCTTTTTACTTCATTGTAATACTGCATGGCCTTCTCCTTGTTGTCGAACTTGCGAATGACCACAATCGGGTTATTGGTGTCGGTGCCAAGGAATATATTGGAAAGGCGCAATTGATCCGATTTGTGGTTTTCGCGGTTATAGTCGGAAATCGCGGCTTTTACATCGTCAATGCGGGCGTCTCCGGTGAGCGACACAATGAAATAGTGCAGCTTGTCGTCGTCGCGGGTGAATGCTTCGTCCAGTTCTTCGGTGGGTTTTTTCTTGTCGTCGCCGGCAGTTTCATAGCCTTTGCAGCCGAGCACGCGGGCGATCTCTTTGGCGCGTACGGATTCGGCGCTTTCCGGGTAACGGGATATTACATCGCCGAGGGCTTTACAGTAGGCATCGGTGCCTTGCAGGTTGCCTATACAAAGGGCGCTCAGGAGCGCGTATTTGGGCATCAGCGGGTTCTGTGAGCCGTATTTTTTAGGCGCTTCTTCACAGCGGTCGAAAGCGGTTTTATATTCAGCTTTTTGGTAAAGACTGAATGTTTCCTTGTAATATTCCTGCATTTCCTTTTCGCGTTGCGCAGAGGCACTGCGGAAATTCGGATCTGTCAGTGTTTTGGCAAAGACGCTGGTGGGGTATTTGCCGGCTAATTTGTCGAGGTAATACTGTGCCCGGGGCGGATTATTCAGGTCGGTGAAATCTAAATAACAATAGTACCAGGTTTCCTTTTCATATTTTTCCACACTGGGGAAGCGTTCCTGCAAACTTTCTAAGGTTTGAGCGCTGCGGCGGATATTCTGAAGTTTATCGCGGAAAAGCACGCCTAACTGATACATGGCTTCGTAGGTGCTCAGGCGTATCACTTCCAGTTCGGCATCGCTTTTGGGCAGGTTTTTAAAGATGTCAACCACATCGGCGTCGGCAGCATCGCTGCGTTTGGTGGTGTCGGCGCCGGGTTGGGTTTCGTCGCCGCCACCGGCAGTGCTGCCCCGGTTTTTGCGGCGCCAGTTGTCTTCCAGAACTCGGTCTCCCCAGTTGCGGTTAAAGTCGCGCTTGCCTTTTTTGACGAAGGACTCGTTGTAGAAATAGAAGGTTGAGGGCTTAATACCTGCTACCGGCGAAGACGCTGCGCCAGGGGCTGCCGGGCCAGCCTTTGGTGCGGCGGCGGCTTTGGCAGCGTCTGCTTCGCGTTGTTTTTTGATATCTTTGGCCAATTCCTTGCGTTCTTCCGGACTCATATTGTACACCCGAATAATACTGTCGTTGGCGGCAATGGTGGTGATGAGTCGGGCAATATCTGTGAGGTTGACAGCATAGGTATTGGCGCGTTTGTAGCGCGAGTCGGTATTGGGCAGTACGGAGAGGGTACTGTCGTAATAGCTTTTGGCATTTACAAAGTCTTCGATCTCAAAATACAGATCGGCGAGCAGGAGGTAGGATTCGGCGCGTTGGATGGCGTTGCCTTTGCTGCTGGCCAATGATTTTTTGAGCAGTGCGATGGCTTCTTTTTTGTCGCCGTCTTTTAATGCGATTTCAGCCATGACGAAGTATACCTGATCGCGATAATCTGCGTTTTTGGTATCTTTTGCCATTTTTTCAAGACTTTTATTGGCCTCGCTGCTGCTGAGTTTGCCGTTTGTCCAGCCTGCTTTTACCTGTTTGAGGCGAGCATTGAAATCCATTTCGTAGGGTGGCTGACTGCGCAGCACGTTTTCGTAAGCGGCATAGGCCTCTTCCGATTGTCCGTTGCGTTCAAAAAGTTGTGCCAAGATAAATGCCGGGCGCGCTTTTTTCTTGCGGCTCTTGATCAGGCTGACGGCGCGTTGCAGCGGCTCAATGGCTTTGTCGTATTCTTTCTGGCGAATCCAGAGCTGGGCTTCGGCCATGGCCAATTCATCGCGGAGGTGGTAAGGGAAGAATTCGTCTTCTTCAAGATCGCGGAAGAGGAAATCAGCTTCTTCGTATTTTTCACGCTCAATGAGTGTGCGCCCGTACCAGATCATTGCCATGGGGAAGGCTGATTCGCGGCCAACGCCTTTGGTGTATGGGTTTTCGAGCAGTGGTTTGTCTTCTGCTTTTTTAGGCTCCGTTTTTTTGTCTTTATCGGCGGCTGCGCTTTTTCCGTCCTTTTTATTGGCGGCGTCTTTCTTTTTGGCCGCTGCTTTCTTTTTAGCGGCCGCTTTTTTCTTTTTGGCCGATTTTTTCTTCTTCTTTTTTACTGATTTTTTCTTCTTGGACGACGACTTTTTCTTGACGCTGCTTTTCTTTTTACCCCCTTTTTTAAGTTTTGATTTCTTCTTGGGGTCGTGTTCTTCCTTGATATATTTGAAGGTGGCTTCTGCGGTTTCAAAGTCGCGTTTCATAAACTGGGCTTGCCCGACGAGCAGGTAGCAGTCGTCGGTCCAGTCGCCGATACGGTGCAGCGAAATGGCTTTAGCGGATTTGGTAATGACCTTTTCCATATCTGCCCGGATGGGCTGCGGGTCGGCCGCAGTAGCGGGGTAGAGTTCCAGGATCTGATTGTAGTTATCCTGGTGGGTTTGCTCCTGTTTTTTAACGGAGAGCCGGAAAAGTTCGTCGGCATTGAACCAATAGTTATACTTGGAGGTAAGGTTGTGATACCCCCGTTTGAACCAGCCGGGTTCGGCGCCCTTTTTCTTTTGGGTGACGCAGCCAAAGGCCAGCAAGGTGAAGGCAATGGCAAGGGCAGGCAGCCAATATTTTTTCATGTGCAGGAAAATGAAAGCAGGTTTTGAAGCTTTATGGCAAACGGTATTTTGCACAAAAAGATACTTGATGGTGTTCAAAAAAGGCTAAAGGTTGTCCGATTCCGGAAATTTAACAAAAAAATACCTGCAAATACGAGGCCGAAATGCTGCGTGAAAACAGGATTGCGGCAAGTGTGCAGGTTTGCGAGCGCTTGTTTTTTGATTTTAAAAACCACTTTACTTTGCCTTTAAGCGGATTTTACCCGAACTTTGCGCGAAAATTGGGCATGCAAAAGTATTGGGAATTCCTGAAAAAGTTTGTCGGGTTCTTTCGCCGCCGCAGCGACGATGACCGCAAGCTGATGGATAAGCTGCGCGATAAGTACCGCCTCGTCATTATGAACGACGAAACTTTCGAGGAGGTAACCTCGCTCAAGCTGACGCCGCTGAGCGTATACGTGGGCTTTAGCTCGCTGATCGTATTAACCATCATAATAGTGGTCATGCTCATCGTGTGGACGCCCTTGAAGCGCTACATTCCCGGTTACGGCGATTTCTCGCGCGATGAAGAAATTGCACTGTTGGCCGATAAGGTAAAGGGGCTGGAATCGGAGATCAATGCCCACCGCGAGTACAATGCCAACCTCCGCAACATCCTGACCGGCAATATGGCGCACCTCACCGAAGACGAGGTGAAAAAACAAGGTATTCCGGAAGATTCCCTGAAAAACATTCCTATCGAAGATGTCGAGCGCATTCCCGAAGATGCACAGCTCCGCGCGGCTACGGCCCGTGGCCCGCTGACCAGCGAGCCGCTGTCGGCCCAGCAGGGTAGTGGAGGTAGTGGCATTGTTGCCCGTGATATTCCGCTGGAGCAATTGTATTTTATACCGCCGGTGAGCGGAGAAGTGATGTCGGGTTTTGATATGAAAAAGAATCACTTCGGCGCTGATATTGCGGCGCCTAAAAATACGGCGGTCAAAGCTGCCGCCGACGGCGTTGTTATCAGCGCCGGCTATACTGTTGAAACCGGAAACAGTATCGCTATCCAGCACCCGAATAATGTGGTTACGATGTACAAACACAATTCCGTGTTGCTCAAACAAACCGGCAGCGTGGTGAAAGCAGGCGAAGCAATAGCTATTATTGGAAACTCGGGCGAAGAAACCAGCGGCCCGCACCTGCATTTTGAATTGTGGTATCGCGGCCGGCCGGTAGATCCCAGCGACTATATTAATTTGAATTGAGTGTTTTAGTGATTTGGTGTTTTAGTGTTTTGGTGAGCATTCATCATTCATCGTTATAATTTACCATTCTTAGGGTATGTGCCTTGGCATGGCATTTGAAATATCACTTATCGTATCATGCAAGTGACCCGTCAGGACGGAATTTGCCGGGTACAAAACTTATCCGGTAATCTGTCATTCACGAAGTGAAAGGCTACTGTTCACCAGCAGAAAGTGGTTTTTTACAAAAAAACAACACTCAGGCCCTTGACAGGTAAATGTTAAGGCCTTACCTTTGCACCGAATTAAATTTTTTCACAACGTTAAAATCACGTCTCGGTATCGGATAAATTTTACACTTTTTGAATTTCAACAAATTTCTTTTCATTTATATCCGATCATCATGAACGTGAAATCGTTTTCCGCCATCGTTATCGCAACGATCTTCTCCTGCGCAGTTGTGAGCGCACAATCTGTAAAACACGAACTCGGCTTTTTTGTAGGCGGCGCCTACTCCTCCGCTCGTTCCGATCTGTTTACAACCGCTTCTGGCCAAATGGGCGCCACGGCGGGTTGTTCTTTTGTTTTTAACTTCGGCGACCGTTTCAGCCTTACACAGGATGTTGCTTTTGTACAGCGCGGCACTTCGGCGCGTGCAGTACAGTTCCGCCCCGAGCGCGAGCCTGCCATCAGCAGCTACGAATACAAATACAATGCTTTTGAAGTAGGTGCGCTGGCTGGTTTCAGTCCGTTCCGCAATATTCCGTTGAGTATTCAGGGTGGTGGTTATTTTGGTAGCCATTTCCACAATATGAACGGCGACAATCGCGACCTGTATATCGGCGATTACAATTCAGTAAATGATGCAACACCGGCTTATAAATTGGTTGATGCATTTTCCGGTATCGATTTCGGCCCGGCAGTAGGTATCAGCGCCGGCAAAGGCAATTTGCGTGTCAATGCCCGTTACTACCTCGGTATGCGCAACCTGTACAATAACCTCGATTTTGTACAACCCGGCAGCCATATTCGCACCAATTCCATCCGCGTAACGGTGAGCTATTTTTTGTAACGATAAACGATAAACGATGAATGCCGGTAGCGGCGCTTATTCGTGCATTCGTGGCTTTAGATACTTGGTTGCCACGAATGCACGAATAAGCGCCGCTACCGGCATTCATCGTTTATCGTTCATCGCTTATCGTTCATCGTTCATTGCTTATCGTTGAAATTAAAAGTTGTATATTAAATGCAGGTAAAGAATATTTTTTGGAGATTTGTCATCCCAAACAATGTGGGATCGCTTACTTTAAACAACAAAAGCATGAACAAACCTTTCTTTAACAAACTTTTCCTGAGTTTTTCTTTCGCAATGCTGCTGACGTCGCTGCTCTCAGCGCAGACGCCATGTGCAAACAACCCTGCCAAAATCATCTGTGATGATTTTGAAACGTATAACGTGGGCAACCTCAGCCCGCAAGCCGCACACTGGATTCCATGGAACCTGAACGATGGCTCTGCCGTAGGCGCTGAAGTCTCCACTGACTTTGCCTCCAACGGCACCAAAGCCATGAAGGTAAAGCGCGACGGCAATACCGGCGGCGACGACCAGCTGCTCAAGCTCGGTAACAAAACCACCGGCCGCTATGAATTGAAGTGGAAAATGTATGTACCTGCCGGCAAAGCCGCTTACATCAATGTGCAAACGGACGAGAACAATCCCGGCGCATCGAATGCCAACTTCGCATTCCAGATGTATTTCCGTGCCAATGGCAAATACGACATGGATATTCCTACACCTACAGTTTCGGGTGATTATGCCCAGGGACAGTGGATTTCGCTTCGTTTTGTGTTCGATCTGAATAACAATATCGGCAAATTATTCCTCAATAATAACATCGCACGCTCCTGGGCTTACACCCAGAACCTCGGCGCCATCAACTTCTACTGCGATGATGCCAGCTATCTGTTCTACGTTGATGAAGTGGAATATGTTCAACTGACCAATGCCGTGTTCAATGCCGACGTATGCAGCAGCGCTGTCGACCTCTCCCTGCTTTTCGGTCAGGCAGTTGATGCCCCGCAAACTTCTGCCCTGCAAGACAACAGCACCGCTACGGTGGACGCTGCCGACGGATTGGCCAGCTGCTTTAAAGATAACCTCACCGGCCCGGCGGTAATCAACAACAGCATGTGGTATACCTTCGCCGGCGATGGCGCACCGTATTTCATCCAAACCGTTCCCTGCACCGCAACCAATTATATTGGCGGACAGGACAGCCCCGGTGATACGCAATTGGCCATTTATTCGGGCAATGATTGCTCCAACCTCACCGAGGTGGCTTGTAATGAAGACTTATTTGAAGATAATGACCCCGCTACCGATTTCCGCGCAGGTGTTGAATTCCAAACGCAACCCGGTACCAACTATTATATGATGGTAGATGGATGGTCCTCAACCACACCAGCTATTGTGGCAGTAGGCCAGTACTGTGTTCAGGTAACGCGCAAGCCCTCTGTTACTTGCGACAATGCTACCGTAGGTACTTACAACCTCACCAACGATGGTGTTATTTGCTGGAATCAGAACCTCACCGGAATCCTTGAGGTAGATCCGGCAGGCTTCAAACTGCCTGACGGTGCTACCGGCGTCAATGGCTTATCGTGGGCGCTTACTGCGCAACCCGTCGCTCAGGGCGTTTGGCCGCCATCCTTAGGCAATGCCTACTTTGGTGGCACGCAGTTCCTGCAACAGATTTTTGAAGTTTCTTTTGCCAATAACGACCCGCAGCTTACTCAACCTGTGCAGGTATATGTAACGCCGGTAGTGATTGGCAACGGCGCTTTGCTGCCTGGCCAGACACAATCGTTTATGGAAAATGTAGACCCTACCAACGCTTGTTTCTTTGTGGGAGCGTCCAAGCCTTTCCTGCTCATTCCGGAAACTGCTGAATTTAATGCTTCTGCCTCCAGTACCGTATCAAATGGTAATAATGGCAGCATTACCCTTTCTGTTGAAGGTGGTCTTGCCGCATTGGTGGGCGATCCGTCGTTATACAGCTTCTCCTGGACTGGCCCGAACGGCTTTACCGCTACCACCCAGAACCTGAGCGGCCTGGCGCCGGGTGCTTATACCGTTGAAATCAGAGACTTCCTCGGCGGCTGTACACCTCCGTTCAGCCTGACCGTTTCGGTTACTTCTGATGTGGATGATCCCGCATTTGTACGCAACCTGGCTGTTTTCCCGAACCCGACTACGGGCCTCCTTAACCTTGATCTGAACCTGGAACAAGCGGTTGAACTTCAGGTTGAAGTATTCAATGCTATGGGACAAATGGTGCAGCAGATCAATGCCGGCAACGTAAGCTCATATACCAAAGCGCTGGATCTCAGTGCATTCAGCAATGGTATCTACCTGATTCGCTTCCGCATGGATGGCGAAACTGCCGTTCGTCGCGTAACCATACAGAAATAACGATAAGCGATGAACGATGAACGATGAATTGATTTTGGATTTTTAATGCTTGATTTTTGATTGATTATCAATCATTTAAAAAAAATCAAGCATCAAAAATCCAAAATCAATTCATCGTTCATCATTCATCGTTCATCGTTCAAAAAAGGTTTATCCTTCAAAAACGAGGGCTTCGTGGTTGAGTGAGCGGAAGTCGACGAGTGTGACGGCGCTAACGCCTTGTTCCGGCATATAAACGCCGTATATGGTATCCACGGCGGCCATAGTGGCTTTATTATGTGTCACGACGATGAATTGCGATTCTGCTGAAAATTCGCGGATGATACGGTTAAATTTCTCGATGTTGGCATCATCAAGCGGGGCATCCACTTCGTCAAAAATACAGAAGGGCGCCGGTTTGAGCAGGTAAAGGGCAAACAACAATGCGGTAGCGGTAAGGGTTTTTTCACCGCCGGAGAGTTGTGCAATGGTTTGCGGGCGCTTGCCTTTGGGTTTGGCGATGATGTTGATGTCGGACTCCATAGGGCTATCCGGGTTTATCAGTACCAGATCGGCTGTATCTTCCTCTGTAAATAAGGTTCGGAATACACGCACGAAGTTTTGGCGCACCTGTTCAAAGGATTCCAGAAAACGCGTAGTGGCGGTTTCCTCAATTTCCTTCATGGTTTGCAGCAGGTTTTCCTTGGCGCTCAGAATGTCGTCGCGTTGTTGCGCGATGGTATCGTAGCGTTCTTTAATTTCATTATAGGCTTCGATGGCCATCGGGTTGATTTCTCCGTAGGTATCGAGGCGTCGTTTGAGGGTACTCACGTCGCGTTCGAGGTTGTCGCGATTGAATTCGGGATTGGGCTCGTCGTTAATGATATCATTGACCGACATGCCGAATTCCACGCGCAGGCGCTCGCCAATAGAGGTAATTTCAAATTTGACGTCCGAGAATTTTTCCCGCAGGCGATTTATCAGCACTTGCAGTTCCTGTTGTTTTCGGAAGGCCTCGCGTTGTCTGTTTTCCAGCTCGTGAATTTCATTACGCGCTTTGAAATAGCTTTGTTCAGCGGCGCTGAGTGAGGTTTCCTTTCCTTTTTTCTCGCTGTAGGCGGTTTGTAGTTCCTGGTCGATACGCGCCAGTTCCTGATCCAGCAGTTGAAGCTCGTCGGCGCTGGTTTTCAGGGTGTTTTGGCTGTTGCTTTGTTGTCGGCGCAGGTCTTCGCGGCGTTTTTCGCGGAAGGAGAGTTCCTGGCGCAGGGTATTAACCTTGTTTTGTTGCCGGATGAATTCAATATTTTGCTGGTTGTATTGTTGGCCGGCTAAGCTGAGTTGGTCGGCTACTTCCCGGAAGGAGCCGTCGGTGTTGCTCAGGCGTTCGCGCAGGGCTTCAGCTTGTTTATTTTTTTCGCTGAGGCTGATTTCAATTTCGGCATTGCTTTTTTGCAGGCTGCCGATCATATCGGTCGATTTTCCTGCCTGTGCATCGAAATTGAGTACATAGGCTGCGATATTTTCGCGCCGAGCCAGCACACCTGCTTTTTCCTGATTGATTTGGTTGAGGGCAGCCCGCTCTTTATTCAAGGCGGCCGACTGGTCGTTTTGCTTCAGGGTTTGCACCTGGGTGCGCAGGGTGGAGAGTCGGTTGTTGTAGTCGTATTCGGCGTCCTCCAGTTTTTTGATTTCGGTGTCAAGGATTTCGAGATTTTTTTTGCGGCCGATTTTTTTGCCTTCAAAAAGCCCGACTGAGCCGCCGCTCACGCTAAAGCGGCGCCGGATAACCGTGCCGCTTTTGGAGAGCAGCACCACGCCGCTGTCGCCGCTGCCGGCCATAGAACCAGCCTCTTCCACCAGCACGACATTGTGCAGCAGGAATTCCACTAATTTACGGTAGCGCGGCTCCGCTTCCACGAGATCCACAGCCCGGATGCCGTCGGGAATCATGGTCAGCGGGGCTTCAAAACGGTCGAAATGATCGAGGAGGAAAAAGTTGGCGCGTCCTTTCTGGCTTTTGCCGAGCAGGCCGATGGCTTGTGCGGCGGCGTCTACGTCGGGTACGACGTAATAGTTAAGGTATTGTTCGAGGTAGTTTTCAATGGGCACCCGGAATTCTTCGCGCACGTAGATAAGGTCGGAGAGCAGCGGGCAGTTTTTGGCCCATTCCTTTTGGTTGCTCAGGAATTTAATGCTTTCAGGAAAACCCTCCAGCGACTCCACCATACTCTTGGTGAGTTTAAACTCATTGCGTCGGGCGTCGAGGTTTCGGTTGTGTTCGGCAATTTTGCGGTTGAGTGCTTCTAACTGTTGCTCTGCGGCCTGCAGATCGCTTTGGCGTTTTACCTCTCCGGCCTCCACGGCTTCAATGCGGCCCTGCTGCGCTTGTTCGGCAGCGTTGAGTACTTTAATTTTTTCATCCAGCGTGCCCATTTCCGAGCGGCTGTTGGCAATGTCGGCGAGGGTGCGTTCTACGTCGCGTTGCAGGTTATCTACCTGGGTTTGTTGTACGGCGCGTTGTTTTTCCAGCTCTACGATTTCGCGTTCGACCTGTTGTTGGGCTTTGATGAATTCGTCGAGATTACCTTTCAGGAGGTTGTGGTCGCCGCGTACTTTTTCGAGGTGTTGCTGGGCTTTGTTGAGGGCTGCTTCGAGTTCGGCCTCTATTTTGCGTTCGTAGTTGAGGTCGTCCTGGTAGCCATTGATTTCGGCTTCCACGCTGCGCAGGAGTTCGGTTGCGGAGCCGATTTGTTCTTCGGCTTTTTTGAGGTCGTTGCGCACGAAGGTCTGGCGTTGGGCGGCCATCGCCTTTTCATTTTCCTTTCCCCGGATTCGGCCGGTGAGTCGGTTGACCTCTTGTTGTTGTTCGCTGAGTGAGGTTTCTTTGTCGGTATGGCTTTTCCGGCGCGCTTCAATATCTGCTTCGAGCAGTCGGGCGGTAGCGTCGGCGGAGCGATAAGCATCTTCTTCGCGGGTGATCTGGCTTTCGAGTTCTTTATAGTTTTTACGGTGGCGATCGAGGTTATGGACGGCTAATTCTATGCTTAATTTTTTATATTCTTCCTTGAGTTCGTAGAATTTTTGGGTGCGTTGCGCTTGTTTTTCAATTTTTTTGAGTTGATCTTCAATTTCAAAAAGCAAGTCTTCCACACGGTCCAGATCGGCGGTAGTGGCTTCAAGTTTTTGCTGGGTTTCGTGTTTGCGGGCTTTGTATTTACTGACACCTGCGGCTTGTTCAAACATACGCCGGCGCGCCTGCTCGCGGTCGCTGAGCAGGTCTTCCACCATATTGAGGGCAATAATTGCGTAAGAGTCGGGGCCGATGCCGGTGTCGAGCAGGAGCGAGGTAATATCTTTAAGGCGGCAGGTAACGCCATTGAGGCGGTATTCGCTTTCGCCACTGCGGTAAAGGATACGCGAAACGGTAACGGAGCTGTACTCGGTGGGCAGCACGTTGCGGGTATTGTCGAAGGTCAGCGATACCTGCGCCATTTGGGCTTCCTTGCGTTTTTTAGTGCCGTTAAAAATGACACTCGACATTTTATCGAGGCGCAGGTTGCCGGTTTTTTGTTCGCCCAGTACCCAGCGGACGGCATCCACGACATTGCTTTTTCCGCTGCCGTTGGGGCCAACGACGCCCGTAACATCGGCGTTAAAATGCAGCACCGTGTCGTTGGCAAAGGATTTGAAGCCTTTTAGTTCGAGGGTTCTGAGTCGCATAGGCTGTTTTGAAGACCGCTTTCAATGCGGTTTGAAGAAAATGACAAAAGGGAGGCAAAAATATCGTAATTTTTCGGATGAATAAATAAAAGTTTTTAACATTTGCGCTGTGCTTTTCCTGAGCATTAATCCATGGCTCTTGCTGACTTGTTTGTGCCGCTCACCTGTAACCGATTCAGAATTTTTCGTCTTTATGGCGCTGATTGCAGATGGAGTATCCTTCCTGCTTAATCTTTCAACACACCGTCACTTTTTAACCAAACTTTGTGTGCAGTATGAAACACCTTCTTACAAAATTTATGTTGTTAAGCCTCTTGCTGCTTGTTTGCCAGACGGCTTTTGCGCAACCCAAGCACGCCTTGCAGTATCGCCGCGTGTTTTACAACTACATCGCCCCTCAAACCGATGGCGCTGATTTTAATGATATATATAACGGCCATCAGGGCAGCGGTATCGAGTTGGCCTACCACCGCAGCCTCTTCCGAAATGCCTGGTTAGTTGTACCCGCGCAAATCGGCGTCGGTCCCCTTGCCCCGGCTTCCAAAGACAAATGGTTTGCCAACCTGGATGCCGGTATTCAGTTCAATGCCTTTAAATATGGCAGCCTGATTAATCCAACCGCAGGCATAGGGATTGGTAGCAATTACAACATCAACGACAAGGAATTTAAACTCAACGTTCCGCTCACACTCGGCCTCAACCTGCGCGTAATGGAAAATTTGTACGCCACCGCAGGTACTCAGTACCGCCTCGGCCTGGAAGAAAATACCAACGGCTGGCACCACAGCATCGGCGGTATCCTGTATTTCGGCGACCGGGTAAAAGACCGCGATAAAGACGGAACACCCGATGATACGGACGAGTGCCCCGACACTCCCGGCCCGAAAGAACTCATGGGCTGCCCGGATAAAGATGGCGACGGCGTGGCTGATAAATCGGACAAATGTCCCACAATTCCCGGCCTGAAAGAACTCATGGGCTGCCCGGATAAAGATGGCGATGGCATTGCGGATAAAGACGACAAATGCCCCGACGTGAAGGGCCTGGCGGAACTGAAAGGCTGTCCGGATAAAGACGGCGACGGTATTGCCGACAATGATGACGCCTGCCCGGATGAAAAAGGCCTGGCCGCACTGAAAGGTTGCCCGGATAAAGACGGTGATGGTATTGCGGATAAAGACGATGCCTGCCCGGATGTGAAAGGAGTAGCCAGTAACAAAGGTTGCCCATCTGACCGCGATGGTGATGGTATTTACGATACCGACGACGCTTGCCCGGATGCCAAAGGTACAGCCGCCAATAAAGGTTGCCCCGACCGCGACGGTGACGGTGTGGTGGATAAAGACGACCGCTGTCCGGACAAACCCGGCCCGGCTACCAATAAAGGTTGTCCGGAAATTAAAGTGGAAGACAAGAAAAAAGTGGAACTGGCCATCAAACTCGTGCAGTTTGAAACCGGCAAGGCTACACTCCTGCCGGCTTCCAACAAAGTACTGGATGATGTAGCGGATGTGCTAAAAAAATATCCGGAGTACAGCCTCAGCATTGAAGGCCACACCGATAATCAGGGCGATGATGCACGCAACCTCGACCTGTCGCAGCGCCGCGCAAAAACCTGCTATGATTACCTCGTGGCTAAAGGTGTTGATGCCGCTCGCCTCAGCCATGCCGGTTTCGGCGAAACCAAACCCGTTGCCGACAATACTACAGCTGCCGGCCGTGCGCAGAACCGCCGCGTAGAGTTTGGCTTGAATATCAAGTAAGGATTTCTGTGTTTTGAGCCTGTTCTCAAGAAGTATTCAGGCTCAAAAACATTTGAATAGCATATACAAGCATCCCGGACTTTGCATAATCGCAGCGTTCGGGATGCTTATTTATCCCCATCTAAATCACTAAAACACCGAAGCACCAACACCTCCGATTATCCTTTCTTCGGCCTGCCGCGTGGCCTTTTCTCTTTGGGTTCGAGGGCATTGCCGAGTACAGCGCCGGTTTTTTTGAACAGCATTTCCCAAAGGTCTTCGTAAGGGATGACTTCCACGACAAATTCCTGCCCAATCACGGCAAGTGGCTGATTTTGCAGCTTTTCCAGGTGTCGTTGAATGGCGCGGGCGGTATGTTCAGGTTGGTAAGGGGCTTGCGTGTAGGCGAGGAGCAGTTTCATAAAGGTAGCACTGCGCGCATTGGCATCCGTATTCAGGTAGCGGATGCGGTATTTATCGAGTGCTTCGATGGAGCGACCGAATTCTTCTTTGAAATTACCCTTGGCGAGTTGAAAAATGATGGGCAGCAGGATGAGTGGAATATTCAGGCCACCTTTGTCGCGATCGATATGTTCAAAGTCATTGATAAATTTATTGAATCTGAACTCACCGGCGATTTCGCGCACCTGGGTTTTGTCGAGTTGGTCTAGTTCGGCAAGCAGGTGGAGGTATCCGGAGATGAGACGCCATTTTTCCTGGAAAGTATCGGGTAGGTTTTTGAAATATGGGGAGTTGGTAATGGAGTTAAAAAGCTCCAAAGCGCGCTGATAGTTTTTGGTGTAGAAAGCATTGTAAGTACAAAGGGTGTGTGCATTATACCATGTTGTGAGGCCAGGTACACTTTCGGCAAGCTTGAGGCAATAAGCAGAAAAATCAGTCCCATTTATATCGATTGATGTCCTTTGTTGCGTCAGACACTCTAAGCGTTGTGCGGCGACTGTAAATATTTGTGATACTCCTGATCCTGACTTTTGCAACATTTCAGGAAATAATTTATAATTTAAATCCAATAAGTTTGTGCTATCATTAACCGTAACAAATTTGATGTAGCCAATTTGGCTGAGGTGAAATGCAAATCCGGAGCTATGTTCTTCTTCCAATAGTGGTTTTAGTGTTGTGTAATATTCTGTTGCTTGCTTATTAAGCTGTTTGGCATTGGTATTACCTCTCCTGAAGTCTTTGGCTAAATCTTCATAATAATCGAATGATTTTGCCTCTGCGCTTCTCATACGTTCGTATTTGCGGTGTAAATCCGTAATTTTTTTTGCCTCTTGTTTGCTCTTTGCAAAACGTGCACTGATTTTTCTCAAATGGCTGCATACTTCAGCGGCAAGTTCAATAAATTCGTAGTGCTCGGCGTGTTCTAAAACGCGTTTCAGCAGGTAAAAAGAGGATTGATATGCGCCTCTTGTCAGTAAAATGTAGGCGGCTGAAAAATCCCGGTAACAATTGTAAAATGCTTTGGTTCTATCGGTAAAACCCGCTTGCTTGGTGTCAATAAAGAAAGTAGTATTGATCAACTGCCTGGTCAGGCGGTACTTTAATTTGCGATATTTGTTTCTTTGCTCTTCATCTTCGGGGAACAAATCCAGCATTGCAGCTTCATCATCCGCATATTTTCCCTTGACAATGCCGTCATACAGGCGATTTACCAAGGTCTCTTTTTTGCCTTTTGAGCTACCCAGGATCTCAATATTTTTGACTTTATTGCGGTTAACTACCGCTGTCATTTCCTTTAATTCCTTAAAATCCATGGAAAATTGAATGAAAGGTGAGGGAGTGGAAGGTTGATTGCCGTTTGAAATTGAAATATCCGTAGGACAAAGTGCTATTTTTTGTCCTTTGACTGATTGATTTTTCAGGTGTTTCTTTGCACTAAGTTAAGTCTGAAACAATTGCATGCCGATTGTTATACAGATCGTGGCTGCGAACTGACGGGATCCCGGCGCTTTACTCCCCCGATATAAAACGCCTGTATTTCGTGTGTTTAATCTTTGGGCTTCATCGTTCAATCAGTCGTAGCCTCGACGTGGTTTGGGTATTTGGCATGATCGCTGACTCCAAACAAGTGGCAGCAGCAGGTAACGGACATAACTTTTACAGCAGTAAAGATAAAAAACTTATCTGAGATCACTCGGATGAGCTTAAATTTTGTTGCCTGAAGAAAAGACGCTTTTTGATGCAAATCAAAAACTTAAAGCCATGAAAATTAGAAAGTTAAATATAAATGTTGGCTGCGTTTTAACAATGCTGCGTGGTTCAAAATTAAATTTGCTGTCCTTCCGGGGGCTGTTAATCGACCGCACCTTTGCATCAACAAAAACGCAACAACATGTCGATTCTCAGCCTTATCATCGCCCTTATGTTCTCCGCACCGGAAATGAGTACCTACAATTTTTCGGGAAATGATACAAATACCAAAACAACAACTGCTGATGAAGGAGGAACCAATCAAGGATCAAATATTCTTATTGATGATTGGATTCCGTAGTCTAGATCAATCTTGTCGATAAAATATATACAGCGTCTTTTTAGTCAAATCTATGGATTTGACATTCGAATTTTGAAATTAAAAAGACGCTTTTGGGTTCATGAGAGCATAAAATGCACTTTTTTAGTGTATTAATGGTTTTTTTGATCCAAAATCTGAGTAGGACAAAACCTTTGATTTTGTCCTGTTTTTTCTTTATTTTATGCCCCCATCTTTGCATCATCAAACGATGTAAATCGAATGGCGCTACACTCAAATAGTTCACCATACTAACCCTGAGTGACTACCCAAAACTGAAAAGAATTAATCTCTCATCCGGTCGCGGCCCCCGCCTTTGGCCAAAACCAACACCCCGAGAGACAAGAAACGAATAAGTCGTAACTATTTCCAAGTTGAGCATTATCCGATTTGGCCTTCTTCCCCCGTTATTAGTTTGTTCGACCCTTAGGCCGGAATGTGCAAGCCATTCCGGCCTTCTTTTTTCCAAAAACCGGTAAATCTCCCGTACTTTTCCATCTGCGGAACTTTTTCCACCCTTTTTTACATTTCCCTTTTATCGGATTTTCCCCGCCGGGCTAAAAATCCCCCACTTCCTTTTACCTTTGCCCCCTCATTGATTTATTCTTTCGTTTATGCAGATCTCGACGCGCTACAACCCCGCCGAAACCGAAGAAAAATGGTATCAGCACTGGGAAAAAAACGGCTATTTTAAAAGCACCCCCGACGAACGGGAGCCTTTCACCATCGTTATCCCCCCGCCCAACGTCACCGGCGTGCTCCACATGGGGCACATGCTCAACAATACCATACAGGATATTCTGATCCGCAAAGCGCGTCTCGACGGCAAAAACGCCTGCTGGGTGCCCGGCACCGACCACGCCTCCATCGCCACTGAAGCCAAAGTGGTGCGTTGGCTCCGCGAAGAAAAACAACTCCGCAAAGCCGACCTCTCCCGCGAGGAGTTTATGGCCTACGCCTATCAGTGGAAAGATAAATACGGCGGTATCATCCTGCAACAACTCCGCAAACTCGGCGCTTCTTGCGACTGGGATCGCACGGCCTTCACCATGGATAAAGGCTATTACCAGGATGTCATCCGTATGTTTGTCGACCTGTACAGCAAAGACAAACTCTACCGCGGCCTGCGTATGGTTAACTGGGATCCGGAGGCCAAAACGGTACTTTCCAACGAAGAAGTATTGTATAATGAGGAACAAGCCCAGCTTTACCATATCCGCTATGCTGCTGCCGATGGCGGCGAAGGCGTGGTGATCGCTACCCAACGCCCTGAGACTATTTTTGCCGACGTGGCCATCGCCGTCAACCCCAAAGACGCGCGCTACCAACACCTTATCGGCAAACAGGTGCTGATTCCCCTCATCCATCGCGCCATTCCCGTGATCGGCGATGAATACGTGGACATGGAATTTGGTACCGGCGCCCTTAAAATTACACCCGCACACGACCCGAACGACTACGAAATCGGGATTAAACACCAATTGCCGGTTATTGATATTCTCAACGACGACGGCTCACTCAACGACAAATGCGCTTACGCTCCCCTCGTGGGGCTCGACCGCTTCGAGGCGCGTAAACGTATGAAATCGCTGCTGGAAGCCGCCGAAGTATTGATCAAAATTCAGGACTACACCACCAATATCGGCCGCTCGGAGCGTACACAATCGGTCGTAGAGCCGAAACTCTCCCTGCAATGGTTCGTGAAAATGACCTCGCTCGGCGAACCGGCCCTCAAAGCCGTGCTGGAAGAGGAAATCAAGTTTTACCCGCCTGCCTTCCGCAACCTCTACCGCAACTGGATGGAAAACCTGCGCGACTGGTGCATCTCGCGTCAGCTCTGGTGGGGACAACGCATCCCGGCATGGTACCTGAAAAGTGATGCCCTGAACCACGAAACAGCGGTTTTTGTAGCAGAGAGCGCCGAACAAGCCCTCGAAATCGCCCGCGCCAAAACGGGCAATGCTGCGCTTACACTCGACGATTTACGTCAGGACGAAGACGTACTCGATACCTGGGCCTCTTCCTGGCTCTGGCCCATCAGCGTATTCGACGGCTTCAATAAACCCGACGGCGAAATAAATTACTATTACCCGACGAATGTACTGGTAACGGGTTGGGATATTATTTTCTTCTGGGTAGCGCGGATGATTATGGCCGGCTACGAGTTTAAAGGCCAACGCCCCTTTGAGTCGGTGTACTTCACGGGTATGGTGCGCGACAAGCAGCGCCGCAAAATGTCCAAGTCGCTGGGAAACTCGCCGGACGCGCTCAAACTGCTTGAAGATTTCGGCGCCGATGGCGTGCGCTACGGCCTGATGTCGAGCGCCGCAGCAGGTAACGACATCCTTTTTGACGAAAAACTTTGTGAAAACGGCCGCAATTTCTGCAATAAGCTCTGGAATGCCATGCGCCTTGTGAAGGGCTGGCCGGTGACAGATGCGCCAGCCGATGAAGCCACGGCCCGCAAAAACGCCGTTGCCGTACACTGGATTCGCCAGCGCTTCTCCGCAACCCTGCGCGAAGTAGACGGACATTTCACGCAATTCCGCCTAAGCGATGCCTTGCTGGCGCTCTACGGATTTATCTGGGACGATTTCTGCTCCTGGTACCTCGAAATGATTAAGCCAGGCTACGAACAGCCGATTGATCGCGCTACTTTGGAGGCAACGCTGGAGACTTTCTCCGAAATTATGATCGCCTTGCATCCGTTTATGCCCTTCCTCACGGAGGAAATCTGGCATCAATTGCAAGCCCGCACAGAAGGACAGGACTGCTTTGTACAGCGCTGGCCCGCCGCCCGCCCCACAGACGAAGCCCTGCTCACGCAGGTAGAAAGTGTAAAGCAGATCATCAGTGGCGTGCGCGACATCCGCGCGAAAAACCAGCTCAAAGACCGCGAACCCCTGGAATTTGTGGCGGCCGACAGCGAGAGCGTAAATGCATTGTTTGCGCAAACCGGTTTGCGCGAGGTAGTCGAAAAGTTAGCCTCCCTGAGTAGCCTGGAAATTACTTCGGAAGAGCCGGCCAACAGCAAATCTTTTATTGTCGGGGCTGATAAATTCTACGTGATCCTGAACAAGGAAATTGACACGGCGGCAGAGCGCGCCAAAGTGCAAACCGAATTAGACTACCAGCGCGGTTTTGTAGCGTCGGTTCAGAAAAAACTCAGCAACGAGCGTTTTGTCAGTGGCGCCCCGGCTGCGGTGGTTGACGCCGAGCGCCGTAAACTCGCCGACGGCGAAGCGCGTATTAAAATGCTGGAAGAAACGCTGAGGGGATTGGGGTAAGAGGGGAGTTTCGAATGCGGAGTGTGGAATGCGGAATGCGGAATCAGAGGGGTGCGAAGGCTTATTTTTGTTTCCCCTGACCTCGGAGAGGTCAAAGGTTTGTAGCGCATTAGAATACGACAATTTCCGACCTCGGAGAGGTCGAATGTTTGTTTTGTTTATTGATTATCAATGTTTAATGTGCTTATTGCGCATTGATACTTGCTCTAAAATCATACAAACATGCGACCTCGCCGAGGTCGGAAGATCGGTAGGAAATAATGCTACAAACATGCAAGCTCACCGAGCTTGTAGCATGTCAATGCTACAAAATTGACGCTTCTTGTAATCCTTCGTACACTCCTGATGCGGAATATTAGTGGCGACTTTTCAGGGCTGCGGATGCACGATTTTTTTGGGTGGGGTGTGTTTATAAAACGGTGAATTACTTCTGGAATCAATAATTGCAATGATAGGGATTGTACATTTTCCGGTTTTATCAATTCTGTAAAATTGCTTGTGCTTGAATGCGAACAGCCTCATTGGAAAAGAGGTCGCCCTTTTCCTTTGCAATTTGCCCTTGCTCTATTTTTTGTTTATCGTCCTCATTTAGTAAGTCCCACCAGTCGCCCTCCGATTTAAGTGTTGCAAAAAGTGCAATAAGCTGCTTTAGGATCAAAGGGTCATTGGTTTCAGCAACCATGCGCAACAAGTCGTTTTTTAACTCCAGCGTTTCCATTGTATGCTATCTTTTTTATGTAAGTTTGGCGTAGTTTACCTCCACTACTTCACAAAGTTAAGTGTTTTATATTCCCGCCGTCAAGGGTTGGCTGAAAAGTGTAATGCAGAATGCTTTACAGCGTGTAATCCCCAAACATAAATTTAAAACCTCGGCCTGCCGCCATCCGCCCGCTTTTTCCGAAATTTGCAGACCCGCACTTTAATCCATTCCATCGCTTAAATCCTGATCCATGTACCTCCTTTTACTCCTCCATTTTCTGCTCCCGCCGCCAAACGACCCGCCCGCCGGCCTGTTTTTTCACTTTAAAGGCCGTCCGTACGCCCTCACGCGTCCCATGCGTCCCGGCCCGGAAAGTTACCTGCCGCGCGGCCGCTTCGACGAACACCAGCTCGATACGATGAGCAACCGCTTCGACAGTCGGCGCAACCACGTGGAAATCATTCGCCAGGACGATGGCAAACGCCCCCGTTTCGGCGTCGCACTCGCTTTTGAGTTTGATGAGGAAAACGGCGAATACCCCTATACACCCGCTTATGCTATGTTGCAGCTCAAGGATTTCGGCTGGGGTGGGGTAGAGTTCGATGCCCGCGATACCTGCAACTATACCGGTGTGTCCAATGCGGTGAGCGATGATCTGTTTATTGAGATAGACGACTACCGGAATGATACTATCTTTGGCCGCTTTTCCGGGCTTTTGCTCAGCGGCGCAGGCGGTATGGCCACCCTCGACAGCGGATATTTTGCTATCCGGGTATACCGCGTGCGCTGATGAATTGGTCTAAACCATACGCTATGCGCGCTTATACAACGCTGTTTTTTGCCTTGTCGCTCCTGCTCGCCGCCTGTTCGGGCGATGTACCGGCAGCAGCTGATAAACAATTTACCCTGCTGGATGCCAAAAGCACCGGCGTGGACTTTCGCAACGACCTGCCTTACAACGATTCGCTGAACTGCTACCTGTTCCGCAATTTTTACAATGGCGGCGGCGTGGGCATCGGCGATATGAACAACGACGGGCTGCCCGATCTCTTTTTTTGCGGCAACCTCAGCAGCAACAAACTCTACCTCAATCGCGGCAATTTCAAATTTGAAGATATTACAGAAAAAGCTGGCCTGAGTACAAAAGGTGTCTGGACGGCCGGTGTGGCGCTGGCCGACATCAACGGCGATGGTTTACTTGATATATATGCCTGCAAATCCGGCCCGCCCGGCGGTGCGCGGCGCAGCAATGAATTGTTCCTCAACCAGGGCAACGACGCGCAAGGTGTCCCCAATTTTAAAGAAGCGGCCGCTGAATGGGGCCTGCAATTTACCGGACTGAGCACCCATGCCGCTTTTTTTGATTACGACCACGACGGCGACTTAGACTGCTACCTGCTCAACAACTCCATCCGAAGTATCGGCGGCTACGACTACCGCCCGGGGCAACGCGATAAACCCGATCCCGACGGCGGCAATCGCCTCCTGCGCAACGAACTGGCCCAGGGTCGCCCGGTATTTACCGACGTCACGCAGCAAGCCGGCATCTACAGCTCGGCCATCGGATTTGGCTTGGGCGTGACAGTCGGCGATTACGACCGCGATGGCTGGCAGGACCTCTATATCTCCAACGACTTTTTTGAACGCGATTATCTCTACCGCAATCGCGGCGATGGCTCCTTTGAAGAGGTGCTGACCCGCGCTATGACCGAAACCGGAAAAGGCGCCATGGGCGCCGATATGGCTGATTTGGACAATGACGGCTTTCCGGAAATTTTTGTCACGGAAATGACCGCCCCCGATGAGCGCCGCTACAAAACCAAAGCCATTTTCGACGACTGGAACACTTACAACCTGATGCGCAATACCGGCTACCACCGGCAGTTTGGCCGCAATGTGCTGCAACACAACCGCGGCGATGGTACGTTTGCCGAGCTTGGTCGTCAGGCCGGCGTCTGGGCGACCGACTGGAGCTGGGGCGCGCTGCTGGCCGACTTCGACAACGACGGCCGCAAGGATATTTTTGTGGCCAATGGCATCGGCAAAGACCTGTTGGATCAGGATTACCTGAATTTTTACTCCGACCCGAGCGCCGTGGGCAAGCTCCTGAAAGAAAATCCCGGCGCAGGCATTCGCAAACTCATAGACGCCATGCCTTCCGAGCCGGTCGCTAATTATTGCTACCGCAACGAAGGCGACTTGCAGTTTTCCAATCAGGCGGCCGCTTGGGGATTAGATCAGCCTTCTTTTTCCAATGGTTCGGCTTACGGGGATTTGGACAACGACGGCGACCTCGATCTGGTGGTCAATAATGCCAATATGCCCTGCTTCCTTTACCGCAATGAAAGTAAGGCTAAGTGGCTGAAAATCAATATTTCCGGTGAGGGTTTCAACAAGTTTGGCTTGGGCGCCCGCGTAACGGTTCAGGCCGGCGGCGTGCAGCAATACGCCGAATCGGCGCCCATGCGCGGCTTTGAATCCTGCGTGGAGCCGCGCCTACATTTCGGCTTGGGGCAGGCGGCGGTGGCTGAATGGGTGGAAGTGGTGTTTCCTTCGGGTAAAGTCTGGCGGGCCGAAAACGTGGCCGCGAACCAGATTTTACAGGTTTCGGAAAATGCGGCCCAACCCGGCGTCGCCACGAAAGCGCAAGCTTCAACGGCATTTTTGCAAGCCAAAATACAGGAGTTGCCCTTCCGGCATCAGGAGTCCGATTTTTCCGATTTTAACCGCGAGCCGCTGTTGTTCCAGATGTATTCCAACCTTGGGCCGGCGCTGGCGGTGGCCGATGTGAACGCCGACGGACAGGAAGATGTGTTTCTTGGCGGGGCGGCCGGCCAGGCCTCGGTGTTATTGCTGGGGCAGTCGGGCGGGAAGTTTAGCCCTTCGACACAAGTTGCTTTTGCCGCCGATAAAGCCGCTGAGGATGTTACTGCCGCCTTTTTTGATGCCGACGGCGATGGCGATGCGGATTTATACGTGGGCAGTGGCAGCAATGAATTTGAACCCGGCGATGCAGCTTTGCAGGATCGGCTGTACCTGAACGATGGCCGCGGCCGTTTTTCGCGTTTTGCCGAAGCCTTGCCTGGCAATAAACCCTTTGCGACTTCCTGCGTGCGCCCGGCCGATTTTGATGCCGATGGCGATACTGACTTATTTGTAGGTATGCGGCTTGTGCCCGGGCATTACGGTCGTCCGGCGTTTTCTTTTTTATTAAAAAATGACGGCAAAGCGCATTTTCAGGTGGTGCCGCCGGCAATGGTGGGCCTGAAAAGCGCAACCGATGCGCAATGGGTCAACCTGAATGGCGATCAGTACCCCGATTTAGCGGTCGTTTCTGAATGGGAGCCGCTGCGTATTTACCTCAATGAAAACGGGCAGTTGCGCGAGCAAAAAACGAGCGGATTGGAAAACACGCATGGCTGGTGGAATGCGCTTCAGGCCGCCGATCTGGATGGCGACGGCGATGTGGATTTTATCGCGGGCAACCACGGCCTGAATTCCCGTTTCCGCGCTGCTGCGGAAAAACCCTTGCAACTATACGTGCATGATTTTGACGCCAACGGCATCGACGAAACCATTTTGTGTCAGTATCAGGGCGATAAAAGTTACCCGGTGCATCAGCGCGCCGATTTGGTGCGGCAATTACCGATATTGAAGAAAAAATACCTGAAATCAACCGATTATCAGGGACAAACGATGACGGATATTTTCACGCCGGCGCAGTTGGCGCAGGCTTTGGTGCTTAAGGCCGAACAATTGCAGTCTTGTATTTTTCGCAATATGGGCAATGGGCGATTCCGTGTGGAGCCGTTGCCGGCGGCGGCGCAACGAACGCCTGTTTACGCCATTGCTTTGGCGGATATGAACGGCGATGGCTTAAAAGACCTGTTGTTGGGCGGCAATCAGGAGCGCTGCAAACCGGAAACCGGCGTCTACCTTGCCACGCAGGGGCAAGTATTTTTGGCAGATGGTAAGGGCGGATTTGGCGTAAAGCCACAAAGTATGGGCGTGGAAGGGGAGATCCGGGCCTTCGGTATTTGTAAGTACGGCGTGCTGGTGGGGGGGAATAACAGCGTTTTGGTAACGAAGAGTGATGAATGATGAACGATGAATGTCTTGTTGTATAGCATTCATCGTTCATCACTCATCGTTCATCGTTACTCAAGGATTTGCTTTGTGTTCCGAGCTTCCTGCTTCGCTATCTTGCGCCATGCTGTTGTGTGTGCGGTAAGGCACTTCATCGAGCATTTTAATCAGACGGTCGCGCTCAATTTTATAAGCGTCCAGGGCTTTGCCGGTCATCGGCTCGGGCTGGGGCAGGTTGAGGCGCAGGTGGTCTACTTGTTTGCCATTTTTCCAGAAACGGAAACAAACGTGCGGGCCGGTTGCAAGGCCGGTTGAGCCGACATAACCAATGGTCTGGCCCTGAATCACGCGGGTGCCCGGGCGGATGCCGCGTGCAAAGCCGCTCATGTGCAGGTACTGGGTCTCGTAGGTCTGGTTGTGGCGGATGCGCACAAAATTGCCATTGCCGCCGCGACGGGTCGCTTCCAGCACCGTGCCATCGGCCACGGCCATGATGGGCGTGCCATGGGGTGCGGCGTAGTCGGTACCGAGGTGGGCTTTGTGATAGCCGAGTACCGGGTGCAGGCGATTCATGTTGAAGCGGCTGGAAATGCGGCTGAACTTCAGGGGCGATTTGAGGAAGGCTTTACGGGCCGGGCGGCCGTCGAAGTCGTAGTAGTCCGTTTTGTCGTTCGGATTATCGTAGCGGAAAGCGTGCGATTCTTTGCCGTCGCGCTCGTACACCGCAGCGATGATTTTGCCGGTGCCCACGGCCTGGCCTTCCACGATATGTTGTTCGTACACGACCTTGAAGCGGTCGCCTTGTTTCTGGTGGTAGAAATCCACGGAACTGGCCAGCACGTCAATCATACCGTCGGCGAGTTCGTCGCTGAGGCCGTTATCGGTGAGGGCTTGCCAGAAGCTGGATTCGAGCACGCCGGAGGCGGCTTTGATCTCTACTTTTACATCGCGCTTGACGAGTTCCACCTTGTGTGGGGCTTTGAGGCCAAAAACCACATATTCGTAGGCGGAAGGTTCGTAGATCATGAAGTCGGGCTTGCTATCCTGCGTGGTGCTGAGAAAATGCAGTTTGCGCCCGATGCGCATATTGGTGATGTTGAACTTGTCTTTTGTATTATCCACCAGGGCTTGTACTTCCGGGTAGCTCATGCCTTTTTCGATCAGGATGGAGCCGAGTACATCGCCGGAGCGGAGTTCTTTTTCAGAGAGGGTAAATTCATCGAGGGCGAAACCCCAGCGCATATTTTGCGGGGTGACGGGCAAAGCGCCGAGTTGGGGTTCCGAGAGGGCGAGGGCTGCTGCCTGGCGAACACCCGGATTCATCATTTGCACGACGGCGGCGAGAAGGGCGAGGGATAAAATGCCTAAACTCACGGTCAGGGCAGGGCGACGAAATTTCAGGTTGCTGAAAAGTTGTTTCATCCTGCGCTGAAACTGCTGGTTATCTCCGATCACGTGTATAAGATTAGATTAGAAACGGTCAAGTTGTGTAAGTGTCTGAATTTCAAGGAAATACCGATGCGGTAAAAACAAGTTGCAAGTACCTTGAAATGTGTAGATCTGACACTTAGGGGCAAAAATAGAATTGCTTGTGACATTTTTCAGCATATTACCCTAAATATTAACTAACATTGCCCCCTAACATTAACATTTAGCACACTATGATCTCATTTTTCCGCTCGCTTCAAGCCTTTCAGCCCGATTGGGCCGCGCTGCTGTTGCGCCTCATTTTTGGAGGCTTTATGCTGACGCACGGTTACAACAAACTGACGGGTTTTGCCGAAATGTCGGCTGATTTTCCCGACCCTATTGGGGTGGGGCCGCAAATCTCTTTGGGCTTGACGGTTTTTGCCGAATTTTTCTGCGCTTTACTGCTGGTGTTGGGCGTGCTGACGCGCTTTGCGAGCATCCCGCTCATCATCTGTATGCTGGTGATCGCGTTTGTTATTCACGGCCCTGATCCCCTGGGCGATAAGGAGCACGCGTTGCTCTTCTTAGGCGGATATGTGGCCATTTTCTTTTACGGCCCCGGCAAGTTTTCGCTTGGCCGCTTTGTGGGGATTCCCTAAGTTGTGGGTAGGGTCACATAGACGGACACAGAAGGGTTTCGCACAGATGCGCACAGATGTTTTACCCAGAAGGCACTGAATCTGTGTTTTCTGTGCGAAACCATAAATTAGCGACTGAATTTTTTCACGCCATCCTGGCCGTGGCGCAGTGTGTAGTTGCCGCTGGGCAGTTGGGAAAGGTCGAGCGACCAGTTGCGGTCTTTTGGTGTGAAAACCTGTTCCAGCACCACCTTACCATTGGCATCCATTATTTTTACGGAAAGATTATCAAAAGGAAATTCTTCAGCAACCAGCCAGATCTTTTTTTCGCCTACAATAACACTAACACCGTCGGGGCCGGCGGCTTGCAATCCTGCAAGGGTGCTGAAGCTGAACAGGCAAACCAGAAAAAAGAAACGTGCGCTTTTCATAACTGAAGTATTGAATCGTGAAGCAATTTTTGTTCTTGATAAGACAAATATATTGGCCTGCACGTTGCACCTGCACTATGAAAAACGATGGATTGCGAGAATTACAGGACGAATTGCGTTTTTTCCAGTTTTAATCGTCTTCGTCCGCTATCGGTTCCCGGAGATATTGGGGCAGATCGTGTTCCACCACCCGCAGCATAGCCTTGATCCGGGCCTCCTGAAGCGCCTGCGCTTCCTCATCTTCTGCCGGTTCGGCTTTCCAGTATTGAATTTGGGCATACAGGTAATAGAAAAGCTTGCGGTTCAGGTCGTCTAAAGCGGGGTCCGCTATGCCTTGCCGCAAAATACTTTCCACCTGCGGCAGGTCTTTGCTTTCCGCCAAGGCCCGGCCAACCCGTCCCACAGCTCCAAAATAATGATTTTCCGAGACGTTGTCTACCCGCAGGGCGATACCGAGCATCAGATAGGGCACATTGATGCTTAGCGCTTCCAGTTCTTTCAGATAGGTTTGTCGCCGTCCCCAGGCATAGCTGCCATCAGTCATCCGACTGAAGTTATCATTCAAAATGTCAAGGTGGGCGCGCAAAAAAACCTCCCATTGTGCTGCCCGGGCTGAAAGCTGGGCAATTTCCAGGGCATGGTCGCGCGGGCTGCTGTCCATGCTGCATTGGCCGTACACCCGGCGCAGGCGTTTCATGGTCAGGGTTTCCCGCGGGCCAAGGTGCTCTGATACGATTTGTTCCAGCCAGTAATTCGGCAATTTTTTTACGGCGGCCTCGGCCACTGCTGCCCGCAGTAGTTTTTTGAACGCCGGCGTTTCCGACAGTTCAGCCACGCGCTGTTTTCGTTTTTCGCGCCAAATACCCACGGCCTCATAACGTTTATCGGGATTTAAGGTGCTGTCAATTGCAGGGCGCGGGTACGGATTGATATAGTTTTCAAAAGCGTCAAGCGCGGGATGTGTAAGATTTTTGGCGTCCTTAGCCTCTTGTAAATCTTCATAGTCTGAAAGGTAGATGGTCGTGGTGGTATCAATCATGCAATCGGCATATTGCACCATACGGGCATAGCGCAGCGGGGTTGGTGTACGCCGGGGATCGGATATAAAATAGGTGGCACTCAGGTATGCGCTTTCCCGGTAATGATTTTTTGGATAGGTATCAATTTCCCACGTCGCTGCTTTGGGCAGTGTTGCCATCTCATATTCCACACTGACATCATCGGGGAATACGCGCACTTCCCACACTTTTTCTCCGACATCTGTTTTAGTCGGGAAAAGCACGTACAACCGCGTTGCGGATACTTCTAATTTGGGAAACTGCGCTTTAAGTGCCTGTGGGGTAAGGCCGCTATTCATCGCAGCAAACAGCGTTTCATAGGTCGAATCATAACTTACGGTGACGGCAAGCCCCTGCAAATAGCTGTTGTATTGCGGGTTAGGGTCGCAGACTTTGTATTTTATATCAAGGGAATCGGCAATTTCATGCAAGCGCTGTATGGTGGCTGCATCGTAAATCAGGCCGTTGCTTTGGGTTTGAAATTCCTGCGCGCACAGCAAGCTGGCGCTGCATATCAGACAGAGAAGAAGAAGGTAACGCATCGATGGAGAGTTGTATGCAGACTAACGACTCCGGACGATGCTGATATTTTATCAATCAATCGTTTTAAGGGTTTCCGGGACTAAATTTTTCAATTTCACCGCGACTTGCCGAATTTTTTCAAGCCTGACCCGCCCTTCTGCATCTTCAATACCGGAAGCCATATCTACCCCGATACAATTTTCAAAGGGCAGCAGGCGCTCCAGATTATCGCTGTGCATGCCACCTGCAAGGAAAAAGGGGTAAGGGAAATTTGCCGGAATCTCCACGGCGCTTGCTTGTCCGCTTCCCGGCAGGGCGCCATCCAGGATGAATGCATCTACATGCGGGGCGTATTGATCCAGCTGCTGCAAATCCGTTTCCTGTTTTAAGGCGGCGGCCAACAATACCCGCACCCGCAGTTTTTTTATAAAATCAAGCGATACATCGCCGGCGTACAGTTGAATGCGCTTGAAGGGAAAACGGGCGAGGGTTTCCAGTATTTCGGCTTCCGGATTTTGATAAAAAACCGCCACGGCATTTTCCGGCAGCGGCTGTTTTTCCATTATGGCCGGGTCAATGCGCCGTTTGCTGCGGGGAGAAAAATTGAGGCCGATAAAATCGGCCTCGTTTGGATGGAGCATATCAGCCGAACGAATGCCGCAGGCTTTGAACAGATAAGGTGTATCTGTCCGGAAATATGAAGAAAAGGATGTCGGTGCTTGTTCCTGGCGCATGAGTCCGGTGCCAATCAGAAAGGCATCGGCCCGGCGAACACATTGAAAATCGCGGTAATCGCCAACGCCCGATTCTGCGACGAGTAAAGGGCGGTCCTGTTGCGGGAAGTGTTTGTCGTTCAGGTAGTTAAAGCGATTTAGTGCAGTTCTGAAAGTTTTTAAATCCCGGTTATTCACCCCAATAACCGGAAAATTCAGGGGCAATATTTTTTCCAGTTCTTCCGCATCATGCACTTCTGCCAATACGCCCATGCCTAAGCTTTCAGCCGTTTGGCGGAGCGCCTGCATTTCATCGGGCTGCAAAATAGCGGCAATGAGCAGGATCAGGTCGGCGCCGGCTTGTCGGGCCAGATAAATCTGAATGGGATCGAGGATAAAGTCTTTTTGCAGGAGCAGTGGTCGCTCAACCTCGGGAATGGTTTGGGCTACCCGGCACAGGTCATCATACGAGCCGCCAAAAAATGCCTCATCGGTGAGTATGGAAACGGCTTTCGCGCCCGCACGGGCATACGCACGCACTTGCGCTACTGGCTCGGCATGTTGGCTGATCCAGCCTTCTGAAGGCGATTTTCTTTTAAATTCAGCAATAAAAAAAGCTTCCTGCGCCGCACGTGCCGCTGCGAGTTTTTGGTAAAAACTGCGGGTAGTGGGCGGCACTTGCCGGCGCAGGACTTCCAGGTCATGTTGTTGGTATAAAAGTGCTATGGATTGGCGCTTTTCGGCCACTATTTTATCTAAAATCGTACTCATCGCGCGCTTTTTAGGCTACTAATGCGTGTTGTTCCTGTTGGCAATACGCCTGTAAAACATCCGCCATAACGCCGGTGCGGAGTTTTTGTTCCATCAATTGATATGCCTGTGGCAAAGGAATGTTTTCTACAAAGCGGTTGTAAATAAAGGCCGCATTAATCAGTACCAATTGGTAATGCACCGTTGTGGGACGCCCTTCGATGATGGCCTGAGCCAATGCGACAGATTCGGCCGGATTGGCGGCGCTCACGGCATCAAAGGTTTGGCTTTCCACGCCGAAATCTTCGGGGCAAATTTCATAGTCGCTGCGCTGGCCATTGCGGTATTCCAGTACGCGGGTCGGGGCGCTGAGCGAAACCTCATCCAGACCATCCCAGCCGCGTACCACCACCACATGCTGTTTGCCCATACGGATGGCGGCTTCAAAAATTACTTCCATCAGATCGGGAAATGCGGTGCCGATAAATTGGCGCTGGGGCTGGTACGGGTTTACCAATGGCCCCAGCGCATTGAACACCGTAGGGACCCCTATCTGTTGCCGAACCCCTGCAAAATGCCGGAAGACCGGGTGTACATCAGGGGCAAAAACAAAGGCTAAGTTGATTTGGCGGAGAGTATGTCGGGCGCGTTCGGCATCGAAATGTATGGGTACGCCCAGGGCTTCGAGCAGGTTGAAGCTGCCGAAACGGCCTGCGGCGGCGCGGTTGCCATGTTTGGCGATGCGCAGCCCGCTGTCGGCCAGCAGCAGCGAAGCGAGCGTAGAGGTGTTGATACGCGGTAATCCGGAACCGCCGGTGCCGCAAATGTCCACGGCGTCGGGCAGGACTTCCGGCAGTGGCCCGGCGTGGCGCAGCAGGGCTTCAACGAATCGGCTCATGGCTTCCGGCTGGCGCAGTTTGTGGGAAAGCGACACCAGCAGAATCTGTTTCTGATCGTCGGAAAACTGACCTTCTTCCACCTGTTTCAAAAATTGTTGGAAGAGTTCTATCGGTACCGGCGCGCTGCCCTGTAATTTTTGCGCAAGCTCCTGGTAGGTGCGGTTGCCAGCCGACAAACGGCCTTCTACCACATTGCGCAGCAGGCGCATGCCCACGGCATTGCGCATGGAAAGCACCGATTCGGGGTGAAATTGAATACCCTCGATGGGGAGTTTTTTATGCCGGATGCCCATTACAACCTGATCGGCGCTGCGGGCACTGACTTCAAAATCGGGTGGAATAAGCGCTCCGGCCCAGGAGTGGTAGCGGGCAATCATGCAACCCTGTTCTATGCCGGTGAAAATGCCGCGTTCGTCGTGTGTGATCGGCACCGATTTGCCGTGAACAGGTGCAATATTTTCCAAGCTGCCGCCGAAAAATTCAATCAGCGCCTGATGGCCGAGACATACGCCCAAAATGGGTTTGCTGCGGTAAAATCGTCCGATAATGGCCATTAAATTGCCAGCGTGGCGGGGAATGCTGGGGCCGGGCGACAGCACCAGCAGGTCGAAGTTTTCCTGATCCAGCACCGAAGGGCTGACGGTGTTCCGAAACACGCGCACCTTGCAACCCAACTGCCGGAAAAAATCCACGAGGTTGTAGGTAAAGGAGTCAAAATTGTCAATAACCAGAATGTTGCGGTACTGCATGGGAAATTTTGTTGATTGTATTAGTGTATCGGTACGATGATGCAAATGTCGGTGCTTTTTAATTTCCATGCAAGAATTTTTAGTAAAATTATTTTTAGAGGGTGCATCTGCCGCGATCTTGTATAGTTTTGCGGCATGCTACTTCAGGGCATTCTTTTAGGAATTTCTCTGAGCTTTATGGTTGGCCCCTTGATGTTTGCCATCGTAAATGCCAGTTTGGAGCGCGGTCTGCGAGGCGGACTTGCGGTGGCGGCTGGTATTTGGCTCAGTGATTTGTTGTTTATGAGCCTGATGCTCAGCGGGGTGGATGTGTTATCGCGGGTTACGGCATTGCCGGGTTTTCGCCTTTGGGCGGGTTTGATCGGCGGCCTGCTATTGATAGTATTTGGAATAGCCTCCCTGTTTTCCAAACGCCGGCCGCAGTCTTTTGAAGATGATGCAACGGCCAATCACAAGCATCGCAGTTACCTCGGCTACTTTTTGGGTGGTTTTTTGCTTAATACCATCAATCCCTTCACCTTGTTTTTCTGGCTGAGTATTGCCTCTGCGGTCATTATTCCGAATGGCTGGAATGTGCGCCAGGCCCTGGTTTTTTTCAGCGGTATGCTGGGTATGGTAGTCGGAACAGACATACTAAAGGCTTACGGCGCAAAACTGCTGCGCCGTTATTTAACGGTAAATCATATTGTGCGGATTCGGAAAGGTATTGGCCTGACCTTGATAGTGTTCGGGCTGGTGCTGATGATCCGAGTGTTGTAATGCCCGTTCGGAAAAGCGCCAACAAACCATTAACGCCGTCTTCTTCTCCGGTATTTATCCTTGCGGGTAAGATCCCTGGCCAGCGCGCCGCTCATCGCCGCCATACCGATAACCAAGCCGCCGATGAATCCTGTGGCCAGAATAAGTTGCCAGGATTGCAGCCCCTGAAACAGCTGGCCAATTTTTGCAGCAAGCAGGCCGCCATTGATGTTGTTAAAAAAGCCTGCGATCGCCGCCCAAAGCAAGGTGCCGGCAGTAGTACCGAGGGCAAATGCCTGAGCCGGACGCCAGTAAATAAAACCCGCCAATGCAGCGCCAATAGCGCCAATCCACCAGGGCAAACCGAAAAAAGCGAGGGCGCTCACTGCCCAGATCAGAAGCGTGGGAAATCCGTATTTTTTCATTTCGGCAGGAAGGTTTGACGGTGTTGAATACGAGGATTTTTGTCGTCGGCGCTGCCCAGCAGCAGCAGTTCAAAATATTCGCCTTTGAGCCAGGGCTCCACGAGGTTGTCGTAGTAGCGGCTGCCGGGATTGCCCGATTGGCCGCCCGGATAAACCCCGATGGCACGCACAGGATTACTCAACTCGGCAATCAGACGCCAGGAGGGACCGTTGGTGCGGGAGATGGCGTTGAGTGCATTTTTGTCGCCGCCAACCAGCAGATTCATTCGGCTGAACGGCTCCAACAAGGCCAGGTGCTTGATATCGAAACCGCGGAAATGCGCCCAGTCTGTTGCTTTGGCGGGGTTGGCGGCAAAGCTGTTGCTCATTTCTTTAAAGGCAATATTTACAACCTGCCTTGCCGTTTCACGATCAGGCGTATTTTGAATATCAAAGATGAAATTGCTGCTGTCGGTTTCCATCAGTTCGATGAAGCGCCACATTTCCGGGTAGAGGATTTGTTTGTGCGTTTTTTGCAGGGCGATAATTTCGTCGAAGGTGCGGTTGTAACAACTGTCGAGCCAGACCTCAAAATAGGAGGGTGCGCTTTGATCAGCTTCGTAGCGGTAATTCCAGCTTTCGAGGGCCTGAAGGGCTTTTTGGCCGGTGGCGTCAAGCTGTGTGCGGTCGAGCAGGCGCAACATGACGGGCAGCGCGTCGGCGGCTTTGCGGCTGAAATTGTCGAGTTGAATGGACTTCATACTGTCGATGCTTGCATCGCGCAGCACAGAAAGCCGTTCATGCAAATGGCGGCCGCGGTAGTCGTCGAAATTACCGGTATAATAATATGGATAGGAGGGCGGTGTGGAATGCTGGTTGGCTGAATAGACAAAGCCGCGTTCGGGGTTTTTGAGTGCGGGTACATCGGCCAGGTCGATAAAGCCGCTCCAGCCATTTTCGCTTTTGCTGCCATCCTGAATAAATCGGCCCTGTTGGGGTTTGCGCACGGGCAGGCGCCCCTGAACGGTGATGGCGATATCGCCGCTTTTGGTGGCGAAAACGATATTTTGCGCCGGGCTGTCGAAATGGCGGATGGCGCTGCGGTAGGTATCATAATTTTTGCCGCCGTTGAGGCCGAGAGCAAAATTGACAAGTTCGGGATCGGGTTCATCGTGGGCAATCCAGCGCAGGGAGCAGTTTTTCAGGGCATGATCGGGGTCATAATCATAAACAATCGGCCCCCAATTCGTGTAACGCACCGTATCCATCAAGGGCTTTTCACGCCCTTTGATAACGATGGTTTCGTAGCGAAATTCCACGGGTTTTTCCTGTCCGTCCAAAACATAACGCGTGCGGGCATCATCGGCCCACTGAATGCTATACCAATCGCTTACATCATGGCCTACATTAGTGATGCCCCAGGCAGAATTTTCATTAAAGCCGCCAATAATACCCGGAATGCCGGGCAGGGAAACGCCGTGGGCATTAATTTCCGGCGAATGAATCTGCAACTGAAACCAGATGGAGGGCAGGGTGAGGTTGAGGTGGGGGTCGTTGGCCAGCAGGGGCGCTTTGGAGCGCGTGAGCAAGCCGCTGACGGCCCAGTTGTTGCTGCCGACAATATAAGGATCGGGTTTGTTGTATTCCGGATCGAAGTCGGCGCCAATATCGCCGTTGCCACGACGGGCGTGCGGGCGCTCCTTGTTTTCGGGTGTTTTGACGCCGAGTTTTTTATTCAAATCGGCCCATTGCCCGAAGTCGGGCACGATGGGGGTCTGTTTGGGGTTCCATTCCGGATAGAGCATATTAAAGGTGTCCTGTCCGAAAATGCCGAGTGTTTTGGTAGCTTCCAGGTCGGAGTTGCCGGCACAGAGTACATCGGCCATACTTTCCACGACGAGGGCGGTTTTGAGTACCGACCAGGGTTCGGGTTTGTAGCCGAGGAGTTTAAATTCCAGGGGATAATCCGCTTCGTCGAGCTGATCGACGTAGGCATTAACACCTTCGGTAAAGGCGTTCATGTAGCGCACCATTTCCGGCGAGCGCTGGAAGGATTTGACGGCTTTTTCGGCGGCGAATACCATACCTCGGCGGCGCATGAGGCGGTCGAGTTTGAGCGTGCGTTCGCCCAATACTTCGGAGAGGCGGCCAGCGGCTTTGCGCGTGGTGAGGTCCATCTGCCAGAGGCGCTGGCTGGCGGTGACGTAGCCCTGTACCCGCACGGCATCTTCAGTGTTTTCGGCGAAAATATGTGGAATGAGCAGGTCGTCGTAAGCGACTTGTACTTTGCCTTTGAGTCCGTGCAGGTTTAGCTCGCCATCGAGTGCGGCGGGTCCGCTGAGTGGTTCGGCATTGCGCCAGAAGCCGGAGAACGGATTGAGGAAATCGCCCGGGGCGGGGATGTTTTTATCGCCGAGCGGGATGGGCGTTTGGAGGCGCCAGATCAGGGCGAGGGTGGCGGCGAGGGCCAGCAGGAATTTAAACCATTTCATAAGGGTGCAGCATTTATCGGGTGTTGAGGGGCTTGGTTTTGTGGGTTGTGCGTATCGAAGCGGAGCTTCGATGTACTGTGTCGAAGCCAAGCTTCGACATACGGTACGCTGCGGCGAAGGTAAATAAGTTAGACTGGTATCCGGAACTTTTAATTTAAATTTGGTCAATCTCTCCCTTCTCCAAAGATCAAAGGATGGTTTTAAAAAAAATCACTGTAAAAATTTGTTCACTTGGTGAAAATAGTCATATCATTGCACCAAGTAGTTTTTGTGTTTATTTGTTTGGGTTAGAATCCCTCGCCGCCAAGGGTGAGGGATTTCTTTTTTTATACGTTTCTTTGCACAATGCGACTACTTATTCCAAGCCTTGCCGGACTTTTGCTGCTTACCTTAGCCTTCACCTGGGGCTGCCGCCGCGAAACGTTTACGACCGATCCGGCCGATAAACTCGAATTTTCTACCGACACCCTGCGCTTCGATACCGTGTTTACTGAACTCGGATCGGCTACGCGTATTCTCAAAATTTACAACCGCCACAAGGAAAGTATCCGCATTTCCCGGATATACCTCGCCGAAGGTGCGCAATCGCGCTTCAACCTCAATGTGGACGGGCTTCCGGGCGACAGTTTTGAAGACCTCGAAATTGCGCCCAACGACAGCATGTATGTTTTTGCGGAAGTGACCATTAATCCCGACCTGCCGCCCAGTGCCAGCCCTTTTGTGCTGGATGAAGACCTGGTTTTTGAGACCAACGGCAATGAGCAGCGCGTGGTCCTGGAGGCCTGGGGCCAAAATGCGGTGTACCTGCCCTCCCGCTTCGGCGCAGGCGCTATTTCCGGCTTTGGCTGCAACGGCGGCGAATGGGTCTGGAACGACCCGCGCCCCTACGTGATTTACGGCATTCTGGTCGTCGACGACTGTACGGTGCGCATTCCGGCCGGTAAACGTATTTATATACACGGCGGCTTAGGGCGCGAAGAAACCGACAGCTCGGTGGTGCGCTACAACGACGGCATTTTTGCTTTTGTGGGCAATGGTCGCCTGCTTGTGGAGGGGACGCCTGAGAATCCGGTGATTTTTGAAGATGACCGCTTAGAGCCGGAGTTTGAAGATACGCCCGGGCAATGGACGGGCATCTGGTTTCAATCGGGCACCTCCGGGCACCGGGTAGAACACTGCATTATCCGCAATTCCATTATTGGCCTGCGGGCCGATTCGGCGGTAGACCTTACCCTGCGCAATACCCGGATTTACAATACGTCCAACAGTGCGCTCATTGGCCTGCGCGCCACAATTGATGCGGAAAATTGCCTTTTTTACAACAACAATGCCTACTGCGTGCAGCTGGTTTGGGGCGGTAATTACAATTTCCGTTATTGTACGGCGGCGAGTTATGGCGTAGACGGGGTGGCCCTGACCATGAGCAATGTGCTTTGTCAGGATGCTGCCTGCGAACAATACGACCTGTTTCCGCTGAATGCGCGTTTTACCAATTGCATTTTTATGGGCAGCCGCGCCGATCAGGTGGAGCTGCTGGATCGGGTAGATGATTCCAATTTCTTCGATTACAAGTTGGAAAACTGCATCGTGCGGGTACGCGACCTGATTAAGGAAACCGCCTATCCCGACTTTTTTGAGCATTGCAACCCCTGTCTGAATGCTACCTTGCAGGATACCCTTTTTCTGGATGCCAATGACCGGAAATACCGCCTCGACACGATGGGTTCCATCGCCAATCGCTATGCACGGCCCCTGCCCGGTATCAGCCTTGATCTGGACGGTAAAACCCGCGACCCCAATACCCCCGATGCGGGTTGTTATGAAATTGAGTTTTAGGGCTTGTTTGGAAACAAAAGCAGCAAAAATTTTGTTTTTCTGCATGTTGAAGCGATTGAAGTGCTAAATTTTTTGCTAAAAAATCGCTTCGCCAAATTATCTTTGCGCCACAATTTAGCATAACATGTCCGATCCGATCAAACTCGACTCCATCGAATCTGCCATTGAGGATATCCGCAACGGCAAAATCATCATCGTGGTAGATGATGAAGACCGCGAAAACGAAGGCGATTTTATTTGCGCCGCAGAGCGCATTACGCCGGAACTGATCAATTTTATGGCCACCCACGGCCGCGGCCTCATCTGTACGCCCATTGAGGAAAAGCGCGCTGAAGAGCTGGACCTGAACCTCATGGTTTCGTCCAATACCGCCCTGCATGAAACGGCTTTTACCGTTTCCATTGATCTGATCGGGCAGGGTTGCTCCACCGGCATCAGCGCTTATGACCGGGCCACCGGCATCCGGCACATCACCAACCCCGACGCGCGCCCAAGTGATTACGCCCGCCCAGGGCATATTTTCCCCCTCCGCGCCAAACCCGGCGGCGTGTTGCGCCGCACCGGCCACACCGAAGCCGCAGTGGACCTGGCCCGCATGGCCGGTCTTTTCCCCGCAGGTGTGTTGGTGGAAATTCTGAATGCCGACGGCACCATGGCCCGCCTGCCGCAATTGGTGGAAATTGCCAAACAACACGGCCTGAAAATTATTTCCATTGATGATCTGGTGGCTTACCGTATGCGTACCGAACGGATGGTGCGCCGGGAAATCAGCACCCGGATTGATACCATTTTCGGCGAATTTGAAGCCATTGCCTATACCGATGTGACCACCGGCGATTGTCATCTGGTATTGAAAAAAGGCGAATGGACTGAAAATGATACCGTGATGGTGCGGGTGCATTCTTTTTCTGAAACCGGCGATATTCTGGGTACCTTGTTTCAGGACTATGGCAGCCAGATGAACAAAGCCCTGCGCGCTATTGCCCAGGAAGGCCGCGGCGCGTTTGTCTACCTGCGCCAGAGTGATAAAAGCAATTTGCTGGCCAAGCTCAGCCATTACAAACAGCTGCGCGAAGAAGGCCATCCGGAGCGCTTCGACCTGCATTCGCCGATGGGTAAAAAAGATTTCGGGGTGGGCGCACAAATCCTGCGCGATCAGAACATCAGCAAGATTCGTTTGTTAACCAATCACCCGCGTTCGCGGACCGGATTAATCGGGTATGGGCTGGAAATTGTGGAAAATATTTCCTGCGACGACCTCCTTGCGCATTAATTCAGGCAACCCGGATCTTAACAAACGCTTCATTTTACTAAGCACAACAAAAAAATGGCTGATCGCACGCAAGTAACCCCCTACCAGAGTGATACCGCAAAAAAACAGCAGGTTGAACAAATGTTCGACAAAATCGCACCTAAATACGACCTGCTCAACCGCGTACTCTCCCTGGGAATTGATGTTTCCTGGCGTAAAAAAGCCATTCGGATGCTGGCCGCTGAAAAGCCCCGCCGCATCCTGGATGTCGCTACAGGCACCGCAGATGTGGCCTTGCTGACAGCCAGAATGCTGCAACCCGAGCAAATAATCGGCATAGATATTGCCAATCAGATGCTGGATCTGGGCCGGGTGAAAATCCGGGAGGCCGGGCTGGAGTCTGTGATTACTTTGGAAACCGGCGACAGCGAAAACCTGCGTTTTGAGGAAGGCAGTTTTGATGCCGTCAGCGTCGCATTCGGCGTGCGCAACTTTGAAAACCTGGAAAAAGGCTTGTCGGAAATGCGCCGTGTGCTGCGTCCGGGTGGTCGAGTGGTTATTCTGGAGTTTTCCATGCCGAACGTTTTTCCGGTAAAACAACTTTATCAGGCCTACTTCAAATACGTTTTACCCCTGATCGGACGTTTAACGAGTCGCGACGTGCGCGCCTACACCTATCTCTTTGAAAGTGTGCAGGCATTCCCGGAAGGCGACGACTTTTTACAAATTTTATCCAAAACCGGTTACCAACAAGCAGTATGCAAGCGTTTAACATTCGGTATTTGCTCCATTTACAGCGCCACCAGACAGGATTCCTGATTGCCGGCCTTTTTTTGCTTTTCCTGCAAAACGCACAGGCGCAGTTTAATCAGGGCAAAAACCTGAATTTTCAGGATTTTCAATCGAAACCTTATTATTTCGGTATTACCCTGGGCTATAATGCCAGTAATTACCGGATTTATCATTCCCAGAAATTCATTCAGAACGACTCTTTTGCCCGCGCTGAATCTGTCACCGGCCCGGGTTTTAACCTTGGCATTGTGTCGAACCTGCGCATCGGCGATTATTTCGACGTTCGTTTTCTCCCGACGCTCTCTTTTGCCGAACACACCATTCGATATACCCAGCCGGGCAACGACGGGCGCATCCTGAGCCGTCCGATTGAGTCCGTTTTGGTGGAACTGCCTTTTCATGTGCGCTATAAATCGGCGCCGTATCACGATTTCCGCCTCTTTGTGATTGGCGGCGTGAAATATACCTTTGATGTGGCGAGCGACTCCCGCACGCGCCAGGCCGCCGGTTTGGTACGTATCTCGCCCACCGATTTTCAGGTGGAATACGGGGCCGGCATCCAGTTTTTCTTCCCTTATTTTATTTTCTCTCCGGAGTTTAAAGTATCGAACGGCTTGAATAATGTCCTGATTTTCAATGACCGTTTGGAGCAAAGTTCGGTGCTGGAAAAAGTTTTGAGCCGCACTTTTACGATTTCACTCCACTTCGAGGGTTAATTTCTATGTATCTTGTGCCGCCGCATGAACGGCGTTTACAAGCGTACAAGACATGACAAACGAATGGTTTGCCGAGTGGTTCGACTCGCCTTACTACCATATTTTATACCATCACCGCGACGAGCAGGAGGCAAAAGCTGCACTCGACAGCCTGCTTTCGGCCCTGCAATTGCCGGCGGGTGCGCGCATACTGGATCTGGCTTGCGGCAAAGGCCGCCACTCCCGCTATCTGGCGGAGCAGGGTTTTGATGTAACCGGATTGGATATTTCAGACGCCAGCATTAGTTTTGCCCGGCAATCTGAGCATGCGCACCTGCATTTTTATCGCCACGACATGCGCCTGCCTTACCGGCATAACTATTTTGATGCGGTGATGAATATGTTTACCAGTTTCGGGTATTTCGACAATGACCGAGATCACCTGCGCTCTCTGCGCAATGTGGCGCTTGGCCTGAAGCAGGGTGGGGTATTGCTGCTGGATTTTTTCAACAGCGAATATGTGCGCCGTCGCTTAGTACCTTCCGACACCAAGGTAATTGATCAGATTGCATTTCGGATGACGCGCCATGCAGATGCGCGCTATGTGCACAAAACCGTTGATTTTGAGCATGAAGGCCAGGCTTACCATTTTGAAGAAAGCGTGCGCCTGTTTACGGAAGCCGATTTCCGGCAATTGCTCGAAGCAGCGGGTTTGGAGCTGCGCCAGACCTTTGGCGATTACCAGCTTGCGCCCTTTGATGCCTTGCAGTCGCCCCGGCTGATTTTGATTGCTGTAAAACCCTGAGTTTATGCTGGAATGGCTGCTTGCTTTGGATCGCGAAGTGCTGCTGTTGGTGAACCGCAGCTTAGCCAATCCTGTTTTTGACGCCTTGTTGCCCTGGTTTCGGGAAAAGCTGTTCTGGGCGCCCCTGTATATTTTCCTCTTGGCCTTTATTTTTGAGCATTTTGGCAAAAAAGCCTGGTGGTTAGTGCTGGGTTTGGTGATTACCGTGGGCTTAGCCGATTTTTTCAGCAGTGAATTGGTGAAAAAGAATGTGCGCCGCCTGCGCCCCTGTAATGATATAACGCTGGCTGCCGAGTTACAGCCGCGGGTGCGCTGCGGCAGCGGGTACAGTTTTACGTCTTCACATGCGACGAACCATTTTGCCGTGGCGGTTTACCTGAGTTTTTTCCTGGGGCGTTTGCACCGACGGGTGCGTCCGGCTCTGTTGTTGTGGGCGGCCTCGATTGCGTATGCGCAGGTGTATGTGGGCGTGCATTACCCGGGGGATGTGCTGGTCGGGGGCTTGCTGGGCGCCTGGATCGGGTGGATTGTGGCGCGGCGGGTGGCGCGATTAATGGGCTTTAATGCGGCGAGGGCTGTCGTTTAGCCTTTGTTCGGCAAGCGCCGTGATATTGATAAACGTACTGATTACTATATATTAGCGGGGGAAAGATAACTCCACAAATTTTTCATAAAAAATTGATTTACAAATGAATGCGTCAAAAATTTATGTAAAATTTGTGGAGATGATCCACTCAAACCTGATACAAAAAAGTATATACAACTTCCCGAATATTAAGCCGGGCCGATGGTTTTATAAAATGCTGAGTTTTTGTGGCTTAGGCCTAGGAGATTTTTACATCCACGGCATTCATGCCTTTTTTGCCTCTTTCAGTGTTGAAAGTTACGACATCTCCTTCACGGATATTGTCGATCAGGCCTGAAGCATGTACAAAAATTTCCTCTTTAGAGGAGTTGTCGACGATGAATCCAAATCCTTTGGATTCGTTGAAAAACTTTACAGTTCCGGTACTCATGAAAAAAAAAATAATGTTGCTGCAACGCGCAGCCCTCAAAGGTAATCCTTTTTTTATAAATTATTGATTTTCAGATAAAAATGTTTTTTTAAATTTCATTTTGTTTGGTTTCAACGATTGGTAAAAGTCTTGAATCGGCTAATGCGGCGGTTCTATGGCCTATGCCCTTCATATACTCCACATCGGATTCAAAGGCGAGAAAGCTGTTTACGTTGTTTTGTTTTATCAGCAATACGGCGTCCCAATATTCATTGGCTGGCCCGATTAAAAAATGGCCGCCTGCTCCCATGAATAAAATTTCGCCGCCCGACTTGCTCAGAAATGGCAGGGTATGCTCCACATACCGTTGATATGCCTGTTTGCCGCTTATGGGTTCGGTTGGCGCAAGCTCGGGCGTGCCGGAATAGTCTGCGATGTCACGAAAGCGCAGCAGGTTGAGCATCACGACACTGCCTTGTATTTGTCGCATCACAAATTTTCGTCCTGCTTCCTGCGTTGGCATTAAATATGTTTCGTCCATGTTTTTTTGTTGTTGAGGTGGTGGGGGGTGGGCTGCCATTGCGGGCTTCACGCCGTAAAACTACGGCTTTTGCGGCTACTTACTGGCGCTAATTAGCCCTCCGGTTAGTGGTTCGTTGTTTTTAATGAAATCCTGTTGTTTCTTGGCGTTCCATTCGCGTTGCAGCATTGCGTATTGAAATTCACTTCCCCATTTTCCTTTGAAGAAAATATTCTCGATAAAATGTCCTTCCTGCCTGAAACCTGTACTTTTTAACAGGTTAATTGAAGCAATATTTTCGGCGTCTACAATTTCAACTACCCGGTGAATTCCTTTTGCCTCAAATAGAAAGGATAATATAGCCAGCAAAACTTCTTTAGCAAACCCCTGTTTTTGTTCGAGGTGTGAAATCGTGATGCCAATTTCTGCAATTCTTGTGTCGTAGTGGTCAAGTTTGATTGCACAATCTCCAATCAGTTGATTGGTTTCCATTTTTTCAATACCATACTGCACCCATTCTCCTGCTTTGCCAAACTGCTTCGCCGCGTTGTCGCTAATAAACTTTTCGGCTTGTTCAGGCGTCATAACATCAAAACCCTGATATTTTGTAACGTCCGGATTTGAGCGGTAACGATGAAAGTCAGATAAGTCTGACAATTCGAGGTGTCGAATCTTAAGTCGTGTTGTTTGTATGTTCAGATTTTCCATTGATACTGTCCCAAAAATTGTGTTTGCTGAAAGACTTCAGATTGTGGGCAAGGTTGCAGGTATAGCGTATTTAGATGCAGTGGGGTAAGTTGACAAAAACAGGATACTGTCCCCAAAAGTGTGTTTGCAGAAGGTCTTCAGGTTGTGGGTAGGGTTGCATCGTTGCGTCTGGTTAGTTTGCTCTGTGAGAATGAGGTATTTCTACGTCACACGAACTTCAACCGGAACCTCAATCATATTTTTTACTGTGGTGTATAGTTGAACATCTTCTGCCGGTGTTTCAAGCGAAACGATCAATGAATAACGGGTCTGATTTTCTACTTTCCCCAAATGCTTGCGCTCTCGCCACCATCCAATCACGGGAAAAACCGCAATGTGATGGCAAGTGGATAATTCAGCCGCTGTTCCTTCCCAATAATCAGAATGGATTGAACCTGTATTACGATTACGCAGGCCTATTACCCAACGGCCGCTATCTGCGTTTGTATTGACTTCTTCGTCCTCTTCCCGCGCTGCAACATTTACTCGCTTTCTGAAATCCTCTTCGTTTTCACCAGTCTTATTTACTTCAAACCGTAAACCGTAAGATTGATAACGGTACTTATCTTTCCAACCTATTTCTCCGGCACCTGGTTCTATAAAGTAGGAAAGGGTTACTTTCAACGTTACCGGAATTTCCCCCATTTGTAGCAATAAATCACTTGCCCAGGGTAAGTTGAAAAAATGAATTTCGTTGGTTTGGGGGGCGCTTCCTCCTTCTTTGAAAGCAAATGGCTGGATGGTTTCCTGTGCTATGTAAGTCAACGCGCTTTCCCGACTGTACAATGCCCGATCTAAATCAGGAATTCCAAAACCAAAAGTTCTCAATAAATTTCTAAAACGTTCTCGCTTGCTTTGCTCGCCGAGTTGTTTATTGAGTTGTGCGAGCATTGCAGGATGCCAATTAGCAGAATGAACAATCAAACCTCTTACGGTTTCGGCCCAGGCATTGGGATATGCGTAAGAAACTTTTGCCGCAAACCACGCTGCCTGTGCTGCCGCCGCGCTTGTCGCCCAAATAGTATCAAATAGCGATCCTGTATTAAATAGTTTTGAGGTGGACAATAGCTCCAAGTCTTCATGTCCTGTTATAAAATGGTCTGGTCCTTTTAATAAATTTCCACCTTCAAAAACGACATCTGGTTTTACAGCCCATTTTTTTTCCCAAACCAATGAGGTTGAACTGTACGGTGAAAGTTCTCCTTGACCGGCAACAGGTGTATGGTTCTGAAAGTCAGGGTCATTTACCAGTACTTTGTTGGTATACGCGCCCGCAACCAACGCATTCCACGCCTGAGCAGGATTTTGAACTGAGGTTACCAAATTTGAATTGGGGTACTTTTGCCATGATTCGTATTCATACACATTTCCGGCCGAAACAATGATCAAACGTTGATTTTTGCCTTCGCCATAAGCCAAATTATCTACGGCACCCGACCAGGAAGATGGCCTGCCCCTGTTAGTATCCTCCGGCGATGTTACCGCCATGCAATACACCAAAACCATATTCGGATTTCGGATTTCTGCGATTGAAACTCCTTGTGAAGTGATGTCGCCCCATAATTCCAGTGTGCTTTTGCCTTGATTGGGCAGAATTTTCACCGAACATAATTTATGGGTAAGCGGAATGGTATGCTTCGACTCGAGTACTTGCTCCAGTGACCCATATCCTGCAATACCTGCCATGAGTGTGCCGTGCCCCGCTCTGCTTGCGTGATCATTTGTTCCCCAGGCATTGTCAACGGTTAGGGTATTGGCATCATCTATGAGCGGTTGTAACAGTTGATGCCCATTGTTTACGCCGGAGTCCAAAAGGCAAACCTTTACGTTGCTTTCAAGCACTTCTATTCTTTGCAATAAATCCTCTATCCAAACCTGTTGCTCAGCGCGGGGTTCGTTTACCCAAAATCCGGCGGGTTCCTGTCCTGACCTGAATTCTGCCAACACATCGCTTTGTAACATCAGTTCGACCAATTGTGCCCGATTTGCATTGACCAGCAAAACGGCCCTTTCGGGAAATACGATGCTGTGCTGCTTTATCTCAATACCAATATTCCGGGCGGTTGCAGAAAAGCGTTCAATTTGTTCCTGCTCCCGGTTTTCTTTGGTGTTCACGTTCAGCCACGCTTCGCACCACTTGGCAATATCCGTTGGAATACGATCAGGATTATCTGTCCATAAACTTTCAATTAAGGCAATTTTAATATCTTCAATGCTATTTACTAACTTGGCATTCTTCGGGTTTTCTGATTGCCGGTAATTCTGATGCTGATATTCTTCGATTTTTTTTATAAAATATCCTTCTTGTCCGTTGGGAACATATACTGTTGCTCTGGTTTGCTTTAAATTTTCTTCAAGTAAAATCTCTTGAATATTGAGCAAGCGAATACCCTTTTTCAGGTCTTCCAAACTTTTTGTCATCAGCTCGTAGCCCGCCGCGCCGGTAAACTGAATGTATGTTCCTTCACGCGTGGCAATTTGTGCTGCACTGCGTTGCTGCTGCATTTGCGCTTTTTGCTGCCAGATTGCATCAAACTGACTTAAAAGTCTTTGACTTTGAGTTGCCCGATCCCGAATGGGTATGTCTGGTGCCTGCCCAACTCTTGATTGCGCCCGATAATTTTCCCGGCTTACATTTTCAGAAATAAAAATATGTTTATAAGACATTATTTTTTAGTATTTACTTATAATACGCGGCATTACGGTCTTTAATTGCTGCTAATATCAAATCATTATCCATCTGCTTGTTTTCATGCAAGATAGTTTCTTTAATGGCATCAGTGCAGGCTAATGATATTTCAGCATGGCTCAGGCCATTTATATTAGGCAATAAATCTTTGAATTTTACTTTTGATGCAAAAGGAGCTAGTCTGTTTCTCAGGAGTTCTTCTTTTTCTTCTAAAGTGGGGAGGTGATACAGAATCACATCGTCAAATCGGCGAAACAGGGCCTGATCCAGCAATGCTTTGTTATTGGTAACAGCGATAATCAGGCTGTCTGACTTATCGCGTTCAATAAATTGGAGAAAAGAATTCAATACCCTTCGCATTTCACCCACATCGTTATCCCGACTGCGTTCTCCACCAATCGCATCAAATTCATCAAACAGATAAACACCCTGGTTTTGCTGAATAAGATCAAATACCTGACGAAGTTTGGCGCTTGTTTCGCCCATGAACTTGGTCACCATTTTATCCATCAAAATGGTGTAAAGTGGCAGATGCAATTCGTTGGCAATAATGGAAGCCGTGAGGGTTTTCCCCGTGCCCGGAGGCCCTGAAAGCAGCACCTTCCTGCGGTTTTCCAGATCGTGTTTACGAAGTTTGTCCCGCTGCACAAACTCGGAGATAATGCGCTTTATTTTGGATTTGATATCATCGGAAGCAATCATGTCCGACAGCCTGACCGCCGGCTCACTTTCAAGCACCAAGCCCTGTAAATCGGGGGCAAAGGTCTTGGTTTTGTGCCTGTTTGCCTTTGCTTTGTCAATCGTTGTTTTTATCTCGTTGGCAACAAGCGTATGCCCCAATTTGGCTTCGTGAGCAGCAATTTGCAAGGCGACAGTAATGAACCTTTCAGGCTCATTGTTGTAATGCGCTTTGATTAATGATAATATGTTATCTGCCTTTGCCATTGCTCACATGTTATTGCAAAGATACAAACAAGATCGCTTAAATTATGTTCCCCTACACTTATTTTATCCCACCCATCCCTGAAATTGCCCATGCGCCACGTGGATAAGCCAGGGATTCCGCCCCGGCTACCCCCGCAAGGCCTCCCGCAACACCTGCTGCAACAAACGCTCATTTTGCACCACACTTTCCCGGATACCCGCCTCTAAGCCATCGCAATACTGCATCAGGGCTTCTAGTTTTTGAACAATGCGGGTTTGTTCGGATAGCGGAGGAAGGGGGATGGGAAAAGAAGCAATGTTCCCCATACTTAAATTTGCTCTACCTGGTGCAAATTGACTATCAAACATCATTTTCAATGCAAAATCCGAGTTCATCACATTGAGTAAGTATTCTTTGTTAATAAAATTATGTTCAATTCTTAGAATGCAAACCGCCTGATTTATATTAGCAACAATATCTAAATCAAACAATGCAGTCCTTCCTATGGATGCTCCTACGATATTTGTTAACAAATCACCTTTTCTTAAAATTGAACGCGGTTCTATTTCGTTAAATTTTTCTTCAACATACGTGGCTTTTGTAAGGTCGATTTTAAAACTGTCAACATTTTTACTGGTAACAAATAAAATTCCTTTATCTTCATCTACATACTGAACTCCCTGCCATTTAGGTGAAGACCCCTTGGTAATTGTGTCACAAATCTCCCCCAACCTACACCAAACCCAACCCTCCGGAATTTCAAAAGGAATATCCTCGGGTTTGATGGGCGGCAACGGCTTTTCTTTTTTGATTTTTTTCTCCGCAATCAGTTTTTCTTTTTCGGCTTTTATCTTTTCGAGCAAGACACTGGCGGGTTCGTCTTCGGGGTGTTGCGCCACTAATTTACCCTGCACCGCGTCTTGCAACAATTGCTGCCGGAGGCTTTTGACCAAGGTGAGTTGGTGGGTGAGTTCGTTGGCGAGTTCAGATCTGAGATCACTAACCTTTTTTAAGGTATGAAGGATATTTTTTTGCTCATCAATAGACGGTAAATCAATTTGGAAATTAAAGAACTTATCTTTTTGCAACCGTATTCTTTGAGTTGTGCCGTCGCTACTCTGCTTACAGATGTGATCAAAGAATTCGGTTGATGTCAAATACAATAAAAAGTCTTTATCAATTATGGATTCATCGGGCATTAAACACCAAAAATCATTAGTGATAATGGCTCCATCTAGTTCCTTTGGGACAACTCCAAAGGCTCCATTCCGTGCATCAATGCCAGATAGAATAAAATCACCTTCTTTTATAGAAAACATTGCAGATTTCAAAGTGTTTCCTTTAACAACCTGCCTGAGAGCAACTCCCTTGTGGTGAAGTTTAATTGTAACAAGTTTGTATTCTTTTTCCGAAGAAAGTTTTTCGATTGATTTCCTTCTCTTCAAAATATCACCTAGTGAATAACTCTTCCAACTCATTTCACCGCCGCTTTTAACTGGTTCAACAACACATTACTCTTCTCAAACGAAGCCTGGAGCATGTCCATCAGTTCGGCGCTGTTGTATTCATGCGCTTCCTCCTTTTTGGTGGGGTTTTTAATGTCTAAGTCGTACCCGCGCTCCACAATGGTGTTGATATTTACCTTCCAGCACACCTCACTTTCCCGGCGATTGTGCCACCAGTCTTTAATCGGGTCAAACTCCTTTACCTGAATGGTTTTGGTTTTGCTGTAGGCTTTTTGCCCTTCCGGCAGGCGGTGTTCGTAGTACCAAATCTCTTTGGTGGGCTGGCCTTTATCAAAAAACAGCAGGTTGGTGGCCACCGTGGCGTAGGGCTGAAACACCGAGTTGGGCAACCGGATAATGGTGTGCAGGTTACAGTCTTCGAGGAGTTTTTGCCGCACCCGTTGTTTTACGCCCTCGCCGGTCAGGCTGCCATCGGGCAATACAATACCTGCCCGGCCATTTTGTTTGAGCAGATGAATCATCAGGATCAAAAACAGGTCGGCGCTCTCTTTGGTGCGGTAGGTTTGGGGGAAATTGGTTTCGTTGTTGTTGGCCACAATGCCCCCGAACGGCGGATTGGCCAGGATGACATTCACCCGGTGCTTTTCGGTGAAATTGCTCAGCGGCTGGTCCAGCGCATCGCCAAACCGGATATTGGGCACTTCAATATCGTGCAGAATCAGGTTGGTGGTGGCCAGCAAATAAGGCAGGGGTTTGTATTCCCATCCTGCGATATTGGTTTCAATACTTTTGCGCTGCTCCACATTTTTGGCCTGTTTTTTCAGGTGTTCGATGGCGCAGGTGAGGTAACCGCCGGTGCCGCAGGCCGGGTCGAGCACTTTTTCGCCCAGTTGCGGGTTCACCATTTCAGTGATGAATTGGGTAATGGCGCGCGGGGTGTAAAACTCGCCGCTTTTGCCCGCGCTTTGCAGGTCTTTCAGGATGCTTTCGTACAATTCGCCAAATGCGTGGCGGTCTTTGGCAATGTTGAAATCAATTTCATTCAGCTTGTTCAGCACCTTGCGGATGTTGATGCCGCTTTTCATGTAATTGTTATTGCCTTCAAACACTTCCCGCACGATAACGGCGCGTTGGTTGCCGGTGCTCAGGTCGAGGTTGCGCAGGGCCGGGAACAATTGGCGGTCTACAAATTCCAGCAACTCGTCGCCCGTCATGCCTTCATCGTCGCCGGCCCAGTTGCCTTTTTGTTTTACCCAGTGAAACTGGTCGGGAATGGGCGATTTGTAGTTATCGTCCATCAACTCCAACTCCTTGTCTTTGTCGGAAAATATTTTCAGAAAAAGCATCCAGCCCAATTGTTCAATGCGTTGTGCGTCACCGTTGAGGCCGGTGTCCTGCCACATGATGTTTTGGATACTTTTTAAAATACCTGAGAGGTTGCTCATGCGTCCTTATGCGGTTTTATACAATTCGATTTCCAATTCTTTTACAGCCCGCAAATAACCGTCTTTATTGCCAAATTCACTAAAGATTTCCAATGGCGAACCAAAAGAATCAAAGGGCGTTACGCGCAGCACTTCCAGGCTTTCGATATTGGAAATGCCTTCATCGGCGTACTTATCTAAGAGGGCTTCCAGCACTTTTTTGGCCTGATCGCCGTATTTGGTGAAATAATTGCGTTTTTTCACGTTGTTGGCCCGTTCTTTTCGGGTCAATGGCGGCTGATCAAAAGCCACATGACAAATCAGGTCGAACAAGTCCACCTCTTTATTCACAGCTTCATAGAGGGCTTCGGTCATAACGCCTTGTTCTTCCAGTTCGGCGATGATAGCTGCTTTGCGTTCGGAGGCTTCCCACTTGTTCAAAAAGGCATCCAGCGAAGCAAAATTTTCGCGGATGATCTTTTTGGTGTGGTCTTTCAGACTGGTGGTAATGGGTTTGCCCTGCTGGTCGAAATACAACTCCCGGCTCACCAGCACAGACACATCCACGCCGTTGACGTACACTTTTGTCGGCGGGTCGTTTACCTGAATCGGTTTGTCTGACACGGGATAACGAATCACGGGTTTTTCCAGGGTGATTTCATCGCCGCTCAGCTCGTCAATAATGGGGTTGGTATCGTTTTCCTCGTCCGTCATGATATGGCTCAGGTCGGTATCCTGGGTGACCGGTTTTACCCGAATGGGATCGCCGTCAAAATTTTTGTCGGCAAACAGATCCGTTGCATTCCGGAAGTCGAGTATGGTGAAATACAGTTTTCCATATTCCTCGTTGATGCGGGTGCCCCGGCCCACGATTTGTTTAAATTTGGTCATGGAGTTGATGTTGGCATCGAGCACAATCACCTTGCAGGTTTGGGCATCCACGCCGGTGGTCATCAGCTCGGAAGTGGTGGCGATGACGGGGTATTTTTCTTCGGGGTTGATAAAATTGTCCAATTCCCGCTTGCCCTCCTCATTGTCGCCGGTGATCTGCATGATGTATTTGTGGTTTTCGGCCACCAGGTCGGCGTTGTGTCGGGCCAGCGCGGAGCGCATACGCTCGGCGTGGTCAATATCCACGCAAAACACGATGGATTTGGCAAAACGGTCGTATCCTTTTAAAAACTCAGTTAGTTTTTGGGCCACCAGGTCGGTGCGTTCATCAATGACTAAGTTTTTATCAAAGTCTTTACGGTTGTAGACGCGGTCTTCAATTTTGTTGCCGTATTTATCGGTTTGGCCGCGTTCGGGCCGCCAGCCCTCGGCGTCCACATTCAGGGCGATGCGCACCACCCGGTAGGGCGCGAGGAAGCCATCATCAATGCCTTGTTTGAGCGAGTAGGTATAAACGGGGTCGCCGAAATATTCGATATTGCTGGTTTCTTTGGTTTCCTTGGGTGTAGCGGTGAGGCCAATATGCGTGGCCTGACTGAAATACGACAAAATTTCTCGCCAGGAGCTGTCTTCTTTAGCGGAACCCCGGTGGCATTCGTCAATCACGACTAAGTCAAAAAAGTCGGGTGAAAAATCCTTGTAAGCGTCTTCGATGCCGGGTTCGTTATTGGTCAGGCCCTGGTAGAGGCCCAGAAATATTTCATAGGCTTTATCCTCGGTATCAATGCCGCGTTTTTTGCTGGACACCAGCGCTTCTTTGCCGTCGGAGGAGGACAGGACCCTTTTTTTGATCACGGTCATTTTGTCCTTGAAGTGCTTGAAGTCTCCTTTGCGGGTTTGGTCAATCAGGGCGGTGCGGTCGGCGAGGAACAGAATTCTTTTTTTGCTTCTTGCTTTCCAGAGGCGGTAAATGATTTGAAAGGCCGTGTAGGTTTTGCCGGTTCCGGTGGCCATGACCAGAAGGATACGGTTTTGTCCGTTGGCGATGGCTTCGACGGTACGGTTGACGGCAATTTGCTGGTAGTAGCGCGGTTTGCGGTTGCTGCCGTCGAAATAGTAATCCTGGGCGGCAATTTTTTCGGCTTCTTCGGTGGTGATGCCTTTGTATTTTTTGTATTTTTCCCAGAGTTGTTCGGGCGTGGGAAACTGCTCCAGGCCGATTTCGCTTTCGATATTGCCGTCGGTGGCGGTGCGGTCGTGAAACAGGAATCCGTCGCCGTTGCTGCTAAAAACGCAGGGGATATCGAGTATTTTGGCGTAGTCGAGGGCTTGTTGGATGCCTGCCCGGACGGAGTGTTTATTGTCTTTGGCTTCGATAATGGCGACGGGGATATTGGGTTTATAGTAGAGGATATAATCGGCTCTTTTTTGTTGTCCCCTGGCGGTGAGTTTACCCCGGACGTATATTTTCCCGTCGGTGAACGTGACTTCTTCGAGGAGTTGGGTGAGTTTGTTCCACCCTGCTTGTTCCACGGCGGGCGTAATAAACTTGGTGCAGATATCGCGTTCTGAGAGTGTTTTTTTGTCTATCATTTTCTTAAGGTAGCTTGCTTTATGCTATTGCCGGCTGATGTGGGGTGGATATGGCGGGGCAAAGATAGGGGTTTTGGGGGGATTTTATCATATTACGTCACGGAGAAGTGACTACAATAGCGAGGCTACCAGTCAAGTACGACATAAGGATGTTATTTCGTGAATAGCCTACTCCTTAGTCGGGGCGATCATAGAGTCACTTTTTCCTACTCGATGGGCCTCTTTTCTCTTTTACACCTTTTGCAACCACTCTTCTATTTCGACGACCTGTGGGTGAAGTATTGAGTCATTGACTTTAAGAGCGATGTCTTTTGCTTTTAGCAATATTTCTTTCGCTTCGATTGTCTTATTTAGATTGCATAATATCTTCCCCCAATTCAAGTATCTCTGTGCAGTGAACGGGTGAACTTCATCAATTAATTTATTCTCTATATCGTCACATTTAATTATATACGATAAAGCCTGCTCAAAATTACCCGCTAAATTTAATGTATATGCAACGTTATTATATGATGCTGATACATCTAAATGTAACGTTCCTAATACTTTTTCCTTAATTTTTAATGCTTCGACTCCTGTCTTAATAGCTTGTTCATACTCACCTAAATCTGTTAGCACAACACTAAGATTTCCCATAGTTTGAGCAGTCGCTGGATTGAAACGCCCCAATTTGTATAATCTGAGGCTTAAGGCTTTTTCGAGTTCTATTTTAGCTTTTTCAAGCTCTTTATTGACTCTGTAAGTCCAACCAAGTCCATTGTGAATTGTTGCTAGAGTCAATTCTTCTATGACATTAGATGAGTTTTCAACTAGGTAAATGGACTTTAAATATAAAGATATTGCAAGTTTATAATCTCCTTTTAGCATGTATGTCCAGGCAATATCACTAGTTGTTTCCACAACTTCTTTTTCATCTATAAGATTTTGTGAATTGAAAATATCCAGGGCTTTTTCTGCCAGTTTAATTGATAAATCATAATCGCCACCATCTTCTATTATTACAGCCAAATTTTTCAACATGATTCCAAATGAATCTGATTTTAAATCATAAGTATTTTCAATAAATAACGCATATCCAGAATATTCCGTCTTCATCAATCTGTTTTCTGTATTATGATAAGATGATTTTAATAGTTGCGCAAGATTCGAAATTATTTGATCTAATATAGTTATATTTTTAGATATTGTATTAGCTTTAACAACGTCTTGAATCACTTGATGAATCAAAACTCCGCCTTCAGAATAATCTAACCATCCATATTTTTCTAGAGATTTAATAACAATAAAAAGACTGCGTTCGCTACTGATTGTATCACTCTTAATTAGCTCAAATAAATGTCCTATGCTAATTCGGATAGATGGTAGTAGAGATAGCGCTTTTACAACATGTTGCTCAAAAGGATTCATTGAAATCATATTAAAGCACTTAATAAGTATTTCATATGGAACAGAGAACATTGTTTTTTCATAGTCAGAGAAAATAATAGGTAATTCGCTATCATTATGTTTTATCAATTCAAATACTTCATCTAAAGATATTTCTAAAACGCGAGCAACTTTTGACATGATATCAATAGTTAATGTATGCCTGTCAATAGATTTGAGTACATTGATTAGTTTAAATTCTTTCATCTTGATTCTTCGTCCTGTAATAGTTGTATAAATCTTATTACAAGAACTGTATGATAATGGTCCAATATGGATTGTATTAATATTTTCGAATTTATATCGAGAGGTTGCAATAATACTCCAGTTTTCAGATAAAATATGTTGGTAGTATTGATCTAGTATTTCATTTGAATTATCTAACAAAAGCAGGTTTTTGCCATTTATTTTTTTTAATGAATTAATTATATGCAAAAATTTACTTTCAATAGAAGTTTCTTCAGGAAATTCAATTCCTAGATTTGTTAACAATGTATAATTGCTTATAAAACTATCAAAAAATTCAGATTTTTTAATCTCATATGATTTTTGTTGAATATTATTAGATGCGCAGTCTATCCACAATAAATGATCAAATGTATCATAATATTTATCCGCAAATGCTTTTAGAATCCATGTCTTTCCTATTCCGCCAATGCCTTGAATAGAAACAATATTCTTTTTAACTGTGATTGATTTTAAGTAGCTTATTTCTTTAGTTCGTCCAATTATTTTGTTATAATCAATTCTAGGGATTGTTGTAATTTCCTTAGGAATTCCAGAGGATTTGATATCTGTAATAAAATTGCTCTTAGAGAAGTATGTTGCATCAGAGTGGATTTTATAAACAGAAGAGGCTTTCAAATCCATGATAACTGATAAGTCTAGCTCGTTTAATTCATTTTCAATTGACTCATTCTCTTTTATCGCAGCATCTACATCTTGGATAATATTCAATAGTGATAAGATGATTTTATTTTCTTCTACTCTCGAATCTTTGAAACTTATTGTACCATTTCTAATTTGTTGATTCAATGCATTATACCTTGATTCATGCAAAATTATTTCATACAAAATATTACTACGTTCAAATAATAATTTCAACTTTGAAGTAGCTAATGCTAGTTGGTTTTCTCCAATATTATCTTTAATATTCTTAAGAAGTTCTTTTATTTTCATTTTATATCATCGTTTAATAATAACAGCTACCTCATCTTAACCGTAACCCCAAACATACAGCCAGACCCACATACTCTCCCATACCACTACAGCAAGCCAACTGATTTGACTCCATAGCCGCAAGGGATAAGTTGGTTTGTGCACCAAAAAAACTACCCAACACCGGGTGCAAAAGAACCGGTGTTGGGTAGTTGTATGAAAGGCGCTTGTCAGGTATGGTGCGTAACATTTAATTTTTGAGTTGGGCAAATATATAAGCATTCTGAATGCATTTCAAAATGATAGCGCAGCTTTTTTGTCAAATTTTTAAACCCCCCCCCTCACCGTACCACCGTCACATCCCCGCTCAATTTCTTAACCGCGCCATTGTGCAGCCTCAGCTCGCAGTAGTATGCGTACACGCCCGCTGGCGCATCGCGCAGGCCCGCGCGACCATCCCAGCCCAGCGACTCCTCGCCGACCGGGAAATCGCGTTTTTCAAAAATCAGGGCACCCCAGCGGTCGAAAACGCGGAGGACTTGTATGGCTGCTATACAGGCCTGGTTGCCGAACACCGTGAAGCCGTCGTTCAGCTTGTCGCCATTGGGCGAAAACACATTGGGCGCAAAATATTCCTCCCCGGCAATTTCCACTTTGAATACAATGGTGCTGTCGCAACCATTATGGCGCTGAAACACCAGGGGGTATTCACCGCTTTCCCGTACCGTCCGGCCATCGGGCAGGGTATATTCGGGGCTTTCGCACCAGTTCACGTCCAACACATTTTGGAAGGCCATCGTGTCGGTCAGTACTAACAGCGGCCCCAGCGTGCGCGTGCAGCCGCTTTGGTCGCGCACCAGCACCTGATAGCTGCCGGCAGGCACATTGGAAAACTGCGGACTGCCCTGCGCCGCAAAGCCGCTCAACTGATAACTCAGTGTGCCCGCGCCGCCCTGGGTTGCTATGCGGATGCTGCCCGCATGCTTGCAGGTAATATTGCTGACGGTGGCAAAGGCTTCCAGGGGCAAATTGCCCGCAATGGTGATGGTGTCGCGCCCGATGCAGCCGCGGCTGTCGCGCACCACCGCCACGTAGGTTGCCGGAATCAACTGCTCAAAATGTGGCTGATTGCGCCAGGTGGATCCCACTAAGCTGTATTCAAAAGGCCCTACGCCTTCGTGGCTCAGCACCGTGATGGTGCCTAAGCTGTCGCAACCCGAATCGCGGTGCGTGGTGAGCATTTGCTCGATGCCGCTCGGTTCGGGCAGGCTCACCAAAGTATCCACAAAACAACCGTTGGCGAGCAGCGCCGTGAGTTGGTAGCTGCCGCTGGGCAGGTTGTTAAAGGTGTTGTTACTGCCTATCGGACTGTTGCCGTTGAGTAGCACGCCCTGCACATTGGAAAGCACGCCAATAGAGCCGGAATTGGGCAATGCCCCGCATTCGGGCGGCGTGAGCTGAAGGTTGAGCTGAGCATTGTCGGGCAGGGTCGTGTTGTCGAAAAAAAGCTGGAGATTTTCAGTTTTTACGCCGTTTTGGCCCGCTTCGGCGCTGTTATCTGTGCCGCCATTGGCCACGCCTTTGACGCCGCCGCTGAGGTCGGCGCTCAGGCCGGGATAATTTTTGCGCAGTAGCAGGCGTCCGCCCGCGCCGCCGCCGCCCGGGCCGATGATCTGGGTAGCCACATAAAAGAGGCAGTCGCCGCCTTTGCCGCCCTGGGCTTCGCATTGAAGGCTGCCGCTGAGCTGCTCCAGATCAAGCAATATCGTTCCGCCTGCGCCGCCGCCGCCCTGGCCGTCGTTGCGCCAGCCCGCACTGGGCACGCTGCTGCCGTTGGCCCGAATCCAGGCATTGCCAGCGATCAGATTGCCCGCGCGAATGATGACGATGCCGCCGCCATTGCCGCCCGCCGTGCCGAGCATGTCGTTGCTGTGCCCGGCGCCCCCACCGCCGCCGAGGCTGATCTTGTCGGGACTGGCGGCAAAAACCGCCCAGCCGCCTACGCCATCGGTTTCGGAGGTAGGGCTGCCCGGATCGTTGTAGTATTCCAGCCCGCCGTTGCCGCCGCGTGTGGCATTGCTGCCCCCGCCGCCGCCGGCATTGTGGGCATTGCCGCCGCCGCCGCCGTTGGCGATCGCGCCGCGACCAAAGCGCTGGCTGTTCTGCACGATGGCGATGCCTTCGCCCTTGGTGCCGCCCTGGTTGGCAGAGGCAAAAACGTAGCCCTGCACATGGTAAAAACCTTGCTGGGCTTCAATGAGTTGTCCGCCCCGAAACCCTGCGCCGGATACGTCAACGGGGCCTTCGAGGTTCAGATTTTGCTTCACATCCAGCACCAAAACGCCGCCCGTACTGCCGTTCCAGGGCTGGCAGCTTAACGCGCAGGCACTCACATTGTCGTATTCCGGCACGCGGACGAGCTGAACTTTGCCGGCAACATCAAAAGCGCGCGCCAACTGAAATTGCAGTTTGATGTGGTTGTTGATGATGGCCTCAATGCGGTTGAAGGAGTAGTTGCCCGCACTGCCGACTTGCGGGGTGCCGAAATTGGGGGTATTGCTTTGATCAATACTGGCCCCTTGCATCTGGATAATCAGCACTTCATCGCCGACGGCAAAACCGCTGGCAGAAGCGACGCTGAGCACTTGTTTGTTGCAGCCGATTTCCAGTACGGCGGTGTAGCGGTTAATAATGCCGTTGATGCATTGGGCGTGGCTATGATTCAGGCTGAATACGATAGCAAAAAATAGTAGAATATGATTTTTCATGATTCGATTTTTATCTGTTATCGGACGACTCCCGGTCGTCAGATAACTATTTGCAACTCATTCATTTGTCTGACGACGAAGAGTCGTCCGACAAAGAGCGCTTACTTATTTTAAGTTGTAGGCAAAAATACAATAAATCCGGAAATATAATATCGCTGTACGTAGAAAATGTTTCGCACAGAAAGGCACAGATCCGGTACACAAAAAGGCACAGATTCAGTGTTTTCTGTGTAAAATATCTGTGCCTTTCTGTGCGAAACCTTCTGTGATAATCTATGCGAAACCGTCCCGCAATTACAATACAACAGCAGCGCCGGTGCGCTCCTGTACGAATGCGGCAATGGCTTTGGCCCACAGCGGGTTGTCGTTCAGGCTTTCCACCAGATCGAGTTGTTCGCCGCCCATGTGCAGGAATTCTTCGCGGTATTCTTCGCCGATTTCGATGGTCGTTTCCAGGCAATCGGAGGTGAAGGCCGGACAAAACACGAGCAGGCGTTTTTTACCGGCTTTACCAAGTGCCTCAATAACTTTTTGGGTGTAGGGTTGCGTCCAGGGGTCGGCGCCGAGGCGCGACTGGAAACAAACGGTATATTGTTCGGGCGATAATCCGAGTTGCCGGGCAATCGCTTTTGTGGTCGCGTGGCATTGTGCGGAGTAGCAGAACTGATTTTTGACCGTCAGGGTCTGACAGCAATCCGGGCTTTGCAGGCAGTGATTGGCGTTATCTGCCTTGCGCAGTTGGCGTTGCGGCAGGCCGTGGTAGCTGAACAGGATATGGTCGTAGCTGTCGAGGGCGTATTTGCGGGCGTTTTCGGCAAATAAATGCACCATTTCCGGCCACTCGCAGTAGGAATTGATGAGGTCAATTTCCGGAATTACCTGTTGTTTGGCTAAAATACGCATCACTTCCTCATGCACCGAACCCACCGTGGCGCTGGCATACTGCGGAAAGAGGGAAAACACCACGATGCGTTGCACCTGCTGCGCCATCAGGGTTTCAATCGCCGATTCGAGGGAGGGATTTTGGTAGCGCATACCGAGGGTCACCACGTAATCGTCGCCCAATTCCGTTTGTACCATATTCACCAGGCGTTCGCCGAAATACTTGAGCGGCGAGCCGTTTGCTGTCCATAATTCCTTGTAAGCCTTTGCGGATTTGCCGGAGCGGAAAGGGGCAATAATACCGCGCACCAGGATGTTGCGGGCAATGGGATTGATGTCAATCACCCTCGGATCGAGGAGAAACTGCTTGAGGTAGCGGTAAACGGCTCCACGCGACGGCGCATCCGGCGTACCGAGATTGACGATTAAAACGCCGGTTTTGCCGGGCAATGTGTTAGCCATAGTTATTGTAACGATGAACGATGAGTGATGAGCGATGAGTGATGAGTGATGAACGATGAATGATGAACGATGAATGATGGGTAAACGGTAAATGCTGAAAAGTGTTTAGGGCAAAGGTACTTACAATAACAAAGCTCCGAGCCAGATAACTGACACGGAGCTTTGTAAAAGAGGGTCTAAAGCTATTTACAGCACCTATTCGCCGTAAACATAAAACTGGAGGTAATAATAATGACAGCGGTCGCTTTGCGTCTCGAAAGGGCCGGTGAGAATCTGACGGCGGTTCCAGTAATCTTTTAAATTGAAATCAAGCTCAATGCGCGTGTCGCCATGCTCCAGCCAGTGGTGACCGACGGCTGCAAACGGATTGTCCTGATGGGGATTCCCAAGGTTAAAATCTACCTGAAAAATATACTCGCCGTTAAGCAGTTTCTGGCGATTGAGGTAGTAAACCATTATTTTGTTCACATTATCGGCACGCGGAATTTCTCCGCCGTTGTGGAGACCTTCGCCTCGGGTTGGATCGGGCTCATACGTAAAGTTATTGCAAACCAGCGAGTGGTCGGCACTTCTGAAATAGATGCGGCTTTGGGAGGTGCTTGGCACATCGTTGCCCTGTCGGTCTACGACGCTGCCCAACACAAGGCCGGCAACTTTTTCGTGAAAGCAGGGATTCGGGTTACCGCATTCGCCCATAAAAATGCCCGAAAAGTGAATTTGCAAGGCGACATACTCGTTGTTCGTTTGCCCGAAAATTGAGGGTGCAAAACAGGAAAGCAGGATAATGATGATGGGTTTCATACAATGGTGTTAATGATGAAAAAAATGAAATTTTCCTCAAAATCAGCCGATTGCTTTATTCCTGCAACAAAGGATTACTATGCTGCTTATATGAATTGATATTTGGTAAGGTTTTACGTATATGCTGCATGGTGCGCTAAAAAGCAAACCTTAATCAGCGCACGTTGTACGAGCGTGAACCGGGGCACGTATTGTTTCACACAGATGTCACACAGATTACCGACACAGATATTGCACAGAATATTGATTATCAAGTGAATTACGATCTGTGTAGATTCTGTGTCGGTAATCTGTGTGCCATCTGTGCGAAACAATACGTGCCCTGCTTCACTACTACCGCATCAAAAACGCGCCGTGATACCGGCCATGAAGTTGGTGCCAACAATCGGGTATTGGTACCAGCGTTCGCGGCGGTTATTGAGCAGGTTATTGATGCTCAGGAAAGCGCCGATATTTTTGCTGAAATAGTAATTGCCGCCGATGTTGAGGTCAACAAGAGCATTGTCTTTACCGGGACGGCCATTTTCATCAAAACGGGCAATACGGTCGGCGAGGTACAGACCGGCATTGATGACGGCTTTGCCCTCAAGCAGGGTGTAGGCGCCCGTGAAGTTGCCTTCAATTTCAGGAATACCCCAGGCGGTCAGCTCGTTGGTGGTGGTGAACACGCTTTGGTTGTAAGTGCCCTGCAACACGAGGTTTTTGATGGGTTTGAACGTGATGGTACCTTGCAGGCTGACAATTTTCACGGTGTCGTAAACCGGGCGGAAGCGCGTTATGCCTTCGTTGGTGAAGGTAGTCTGGTACAATGCCAGGTTGGAGGCTTTGGAATAACCGATCTGGCCGTTGTATTCAATCCATCCGAGGTTGCCTTTTACACCGCCGAAGTAGTTATCGAAGCGGGTGTTGGCAATTTCCGAACCGCGAATTTGCAGGTAAGGGTTGTACTCCGTCATGGAGCGATAGGTATTCTTGCGCAGATCGCCGGTAGCGCCGGCAAAAATCTGAATACCATCGCCAAAGACGCGCAGCGTCAGCTCACAATCGGGGAAAATGCTGAATACATCGCGGTTGCTGGCGAAGTTACCCCCGATTTTGAGTTTGATAAAATCGGCGTGGAAGGTGAAAGAGGGTTGCAGGTAAATGTTGTTCAGCGACTGCGAAACGGTGTCGGTGAACTTCGTAAAATCGGTGCGGATGGTCAGGCGCAGCGGGTGTTTTTCGGCAAACCATTTAGAGGCCGTCAGGTTGAGGTCGAAGCCGGTTTCCTTGTTGCCGTAAAAATCGTTGAGCACATACAGTTTGGGCGCAACAGAGTAGTTGAGGTCGCTTTCTGTGCGTTTGCTGTTGTATACCCGGCCGCCGATATCGAAAATTTTAAAATCCTGACGCACGGCTTCCGGTTCGAAGCTCAGCGAGTCGTCATTATAGCCGTAAAAATGCACGCGGTCATAGCTGTACCCGACTTTTGCTTCTACGGCGAGGTTATTTTGGAGGTAAATGTTGCCGCTGACCAGGGCGTCGTTGTTAAACATGCGCTGGTTTTCTACCGCTTTGGTGGCGTTCAGGCTGTGGTGCCGGAACCAGACTTTGCCGTCGAATTTTTCTTTTGCGGCAAAACCATACCCTGCTTCGCCCCAGAGCGAAGTGGGAACACCGCCGCCCAATTTGGCAAAACCATTATAAATTTCCTCTTTTTTTACGGCGCGCATGGCAATGGGGCGCATTTTGGGCGCGTCGTAGCTTACTGCCAGCGGGCGTGCCGGAACGAGGTAGTTTTGCGGTTTGGTGGTGGTGTCGAGTTTGGGCAAACTGGGCAACACATCTATTTTACTGGACTCCATGAGGCGCACGTCGAAGTCTTTTACCACATCGACGGTTTCTGTGGGGAGTTCTTTTTGGGCATGGAGTGCTGCGGCGAACAAAAAGGCCGGCAGCAGGAGCAATTTATGTTGGAGACGCATGATTTGTTTTTGATTGAAGCGTTTTCGAACGTGTTTTCGTACTCAGGTGTTTGTGTTCGGGGTTTATACGTTTGTCCGAAATTAGTTGTCGTCCATTTCCAGCAGGCCGTTTTTCAAGCCCTTGTTGGCAGGTGCTTTGTTGTTTCCGGTCAGCTTGTTGTATTTGGTGCGGGCCGTATTGGAGATTTCCGGGTCGTTGCCCTTGTAGTTTTCCATAACCACTTCAATGGCAGCGATGGCGCTGTTTTTATCGCCCATATCGAGGTATACATCGGAAAGCAGGATGAGGTTGCGGGCGATCCAATCGTCGTAGCCGGCGCTGGCCTGGTTGGCCTCCGAAATGAGTTCGTCGGTTTCATTGTATTTGCGCTGGCGGTAGAGCATTTGGGCCATATAGTGATAGGCTTCGGGCATTACTGCGGAGGTGGTATTTTTAACCACGGAGCTGAACAGCGGATACGCGCGACCGAAATCTCCTTTGTCGTAGGCTAATTTGCCGGTATAAAAATTCGCATAGGCCTGCTGTTCGGGTGAGGCCAGCGGATTGCCGCTTACTTTGGTGGCGTATTCACTGACGGTCACGCTGTTGTTGGTGCGGTAGGCGGCTTCCAGCGCGATGAGTTGTGCATTTAGTCGGGCATTGTCGTTAATGGCCGACTCTTCCCATTTTCGGGCAAATTCAAGCGCCTGCGGGTAATCTTTCAAGGTGTTTTGTGCAATCAAGGCGCCTTTTTCAGCGGCTTTGGCATAAAAGCGGCTGGAGCCTTTGCTGATGACGTACTGGTAATCTTTCAGGGCATTGGCGGCTTTGGTGGGGTCGTTGCCAGCCACATAACTTTCAGCGCGGTAATAATAGGCCTGAAGCACATAACGTCCGTTGGCGTATTTGGCGATGTAGTTGCTGAAACCATCGATGGCCTGCGGGTAGCGGCCGTTCTGGAACTGAATTTCAGCGGAATAATACGTCACGCTGTCTTTGGACGCCGTATTCACTTTGTAGCCCGGTACGGTTTCAAGGAAAGCGAAATACTGATCGGGCTGATTGAGGTCGCGCACATAGATTTCTTCCAGGGCGGAAAGGGCATCTTTGGCTTCCTGGTTTTCCGGGTTGTTGGAGAATACCTGCTTGTAGTAGTTGATGGCGTTGGTGGTATTGCCCTGGTTGTAGGAGATCAGGCCGAGGCGGAGCAGTGCCTGATTGACGTAGGTGGAGCGGCCCCGGTAGTCCTGCACCAAACGGCGCAGCGGTTGTGTGGCCTGGTCGAGTTTACCCATCGACTGATAGGTTTCGCCCAATTGGTAAAGGGCTTCGTCGGTGAACTGGCTGTTGGGGTAGTTGTCGATCAGGTCTTCCAGCAGCACTACTTTATCGAGCGGGTTGCGTTGCAGGCCCTTAATCATGGCTTTTTGGTACAGCGCGTATTCAAAGCCTTTGTATTTTTTGGTAGCTGCTTCGTTGTAGTAGGAAAGCGCTTCGTTGTATTGTTTGTTTTTAAAATGGCAGTCGCCCGCGCGCAGGGTAGCATCGCCCAATACAGCAGTTCTGATTTGTTCGCTGCGCAGGTTGCTGTTGCGTTTGATGCCATCGACTACCGCTTTGAAATTGGTAAGGGCATTGCGGTAATCGTCGGTTTTAATGTAGTTGTATCCTTGCACGTATTGCCCCATGATGGTGTTGCTTTCTTCGGGCAGGTCGTTGAATTTGCCGGCCTGATTGAGGAAAGCGCTCATGTGCGATTTGCTGATATTATACTCCGTATTTTCATGCGCAATAGTGCCCAGCCAGAAAGAGCAGAGGGCGGCGGTGCGCTTGTCGAGGGTATACTCCAATGATTTGTTGAAGTAATTTCGGGCTTCGTTGCGCTGGTTGTTCTGGTAGAGTTGCAGGCCGCGCAGGTAAGTTACTTTCTGGTAGGTTTCATTGAGTTTGGGCGTGCGGTTTCGGATACCTTCGAGGGTTGCGATGGCGCGGTCGTAATCGCGGGTATTGAGAAATACCTCGCTCATAAGTGCCTGTGCATCATCATAATAGCGCGAGTTGGCCGGAATGCGCTGAAGGGCGTCGATGGCGTCGCGGTCGTATTTGAGTTCGTAGGAAAGTTTGGCGTAGTTGATCAGCGCGTCTTCCTTGACGGAGTTGTCGAAGTTCATGGAAGCTGCCTGACCGAAAGCATTTCTTGCAGCGAATTTGTTGTTGGTTTTCAGGTAGCAGTCGCCGAGGTGGTACAGGCCGTTTTGTCCCAGCACGCTGTCTTTTTTCGTCAGTTCTTCAAAGTTCTGAATGGCATTTTTGTAATAGCCGTTCTGGTATTGGGCGTAGCCGAGCTGGTAGTAATCGGCCGGGCGGAAGTTAGTGCCATTGGCGGCGGCGTATTCGAGGAAAGGCAGGGCTTTTTTAAAATCGCCTTTTTCGTAATAGGCTTGTCCGACGAGTTGGTTCAGCTCCGGGCGATTTTTGTAATTGCTGCTTTTGGCCTTGGGTTCGCCGTAGGTTATCACCTGATCGTATTGCTTTTTGGCGGCATAGATTTGGGTGATGTAGTAGGGCACCACGTCGCGGTATTTTTCCGATTGTTCGCAGCGGGTGAAGCATTTGGTGGCTTCGTCGTATTTTTTTTCAAAAAAGGCGCAGCAGCCGTAGTAGTAATTGGCGTCGTAGTAGCGGGCGCTGCGGGTATTTTCCTTGAGCGGGCCGAGTTCGCCTTTGGCGCGTGCGAATTGTTTGGTGACGAAGTAGCTGTACCCTTTTTTGAATCGAATTTCATCGCGTGTGGGGCCGCTGGCATTGGGCGCCATGTCGTAATAAACGAGCGCTTTGTCGTATTCCTTGCGGTCGAAGTAGTAGTCGCCGATTTCGAGTGCGGCCTGCGAAGCTTCCGGCGAGGGAGCGCTTTCTCGGAGGATGTCGAGGGTAAGTTTTTCGGCCTCCGGCTGATTGAGTCGGACGGCGCATTTGGCGTGGTAGAGTTGGGCGCTGGTTTTGATGGCGCGCCATTCGGGTTCGTTGACCGGGCGCAGGAGATCCATTGCCGAGCGGAACTCTTTTTGGGCTAATCCGTAAATCTGTTGGTTGAAGAATTCCAGCCCGCGCTCATAGGCGAGGTTGGCTTCCGTGTAAGTGGTGGATTGCTGAGCCGTGAGGGCCAGGGTCGATGCCAGAAGCAAAAGAACCGCGAATAAGCCTTTCCGAAAGATCATGTTGTCGGTAGCGTTAGGTGTGATGATGCGATTTACAGGGGGCGGCGCAAAAATACTAAACCGTCGGACAAACGCCGTATTTGCCGCCTGACGTTTACCTGCATTGTCAGTTTGAGAATTCCTTAACGTTAAAATTCCTTTGTTCAATATATAGTGCCGATAATCAGTTGTACGAATCTCGCTCAGTTTTTTTGTCAAATGCCGGATTGCGCTTAGGTTTGCCGTCCGGGCGCGTGGTGCGTCCGAATTTTATTTCTTTGCCATTCCAAAACAAATCTGTTTATGCGCCTAATCACGCTTTCTGCGGCCCTGCTGCTCACCCTTTTCGCCTGCAAGGAAACCCCTAAACCTGCCGCTGCTCCGGCGCCGCCTGCCGACAATACCCTCAGCGACGCAGAAAAAGCCGAGGGCTGGCAATTGCTTTTTGATGGAAAAAGTCTGGCAGGATGGCATAATTACGGCAAAAATACGGTCGGGAAATCCTGGCTGGTACAGGACAATGCCATTTACCTCGACGCCCAACCCAACCCCAGCGGCCATTGGCAGGCGGCCGACGGCGGCGACATCCTCACCGATGCCGAATATGAAAACTACAGCCTTTCTTTGGATTGGAAAATCGACTCCTGCGGCAACTCCGGCATCTTTTTCAATGTATCGGAAGATACCGCCCGCTTCGATTACGGTTGGATGAGCGGCCCGGAAATGCAGGTGCTCGACAATACCTGCCATCCCGACAGTAAAATTATCAAACACCGCGCCGGCGATCTGTACGACCTCATCTCCTGCGCCACCGAAACCGTGAAACCCGCTGGCCAGTGGAACAACGCGCGCATCATCATCAACAACGGCCACCTCGAACAATGGCTCAATGGTACTAAAGTGGTAGATACACAAATGTTTACACCCGAGTGGAACGCCATGATCGCGGCCAGTAAATTCAAGGAATGGCCCGGTTTCGGACAGTTCAAAAAAGGCCGCATCGCCCTGCAAGACCACGGCAACCGCGTGTGGTTCAAGAATGTGAAGATTAAGGGGCTGTAAGATTTGTGCTTCGCGCCTGGTGCCCCCGACCCCTGAAGGGGAGTACTTTGGTGACGGGGCTGACGCCCCCTTGTTTTTACTGTTAACGTGAGCGGATTAAATGGGTATTGTGTAAATGAATTGAAAGGCTACTGTCGTAAAAACAAGGGGGCGTCAGCCCCGTCACAAAAGTACTCCCCTTCAGGGGTCGGGGGCCCCCCCAGGGCAAACGCATCAAATTCCGAGAGTTTTCTCACGATATTGATCTGATAGGGCGCATTTATTGCGTTTTCGGTTAACACTGATTTTTTCACTTTGTGCTTTCAAAAGGTTGAGTGTTATT
>JAFLBP010000034.1 GCA_017303875.1 Chitinophagales bacterium
CGGGTGTACTCTACCTGAACACGGAAGACCGTGAGGTTAAGTCCGGTGAGACGTTTGAGATCAGCCTGAGCACGGCAGCAGCAGTACAAGGTTACCAGCTGACGCTGAACCACGCGGGTCTGGAAATCTTAGACGTGACAGGTATCAAGTCTGAAAACTTTGCCGTGCACACAGATGCAGTGACGTTGTCAGTAGACGGCAGCCAGACGGCCGCCACGATCACGCTGAAAGTACGCGCCATGCAGGGCGGCAAGTTGAGCCGTATGCTGGGTGTGTCGAGCCGCATCACCAAGGCGGAGGCATACAATGCAGCAAGCGAGAAATTAGACATCGCCCTGCGCTACAACAACAGCGCGGTGATCACAGGTCTGCCATTTGAGTTGTATCAGAATGTACCGAATCCGTTTATCAGCAAGACGGTGATTGGCTTCCACCTGCCGGAAGCTGCGACGGCTACGCTGAAAGTATACGACGAGAGCGGCCGCGTGCTGTTGACACAGAAGGGGGATTTTGCGAAGGGCTACAACCAGTTCTCGCTTGATCGCCAGCTGCTGAACACAACAGGTCTGCTGTACTACACGGTAGAAACAGCGACCGACAAAGGCACGAAGCTGATGATACAGGCCAAGTAATGTATTGCGAAGCTCCGCTTCGCAACCGTACAGCGAAGCTCTGCTTCGCACGCACATACCGCGAAGCTCGGCTTCGCACTCCGCCCAAGCGAAGCCCGGCTTCGCCCAGGCGGTGTGCGAGGCCGGGCTTTGTGCTTTTAGTTACGTACAAGCGGTGTATCGAAGCAAAGCTTCGATGTACGGCTGCGAAGCGGAGCTTCGCAGTACTAAAAAACAACGGCCCCGGAAGCTAATACCTCCGGGGCCGTTTGTTTTACCGTTTTAAGAAAGTCAATGAATTAAAACGGATCAGAGAATTTCGGGTCGCGTGTGTACCCTTCATCTGTAAGGGTATTTAAAAACGCAATAAGTGCTTGTTTTTCAAGTGTATTCAAACCTAAACGAACCGGAGACCCGTCGGGGTTTTTAAGTTTTTTATCCAGACTCGGGTGCGCGGCAATACCCCTGTTGTAGTGTTCTATAACTTCTGAAAGGGACTTAAAACGACCGTCGTGCATATAAGGCGCCGTCAGCGCAATGTTCCGAAGACTGGGAATGCGAAAGGCACCATCGTTTTTGCCGGGGTCGCGGGTAACCAGATCAAGGCCGATATTTACGGCTCCCTGGATAGTAGGGGCGCTGTATTCGCCACCCGGGAAGTCGGCAGCCGCGAAGTTGTTACCGCTATGGCAGGAACTGCATTTGGCACGTTCACTGAAGAACAAATCATGTCCCATTTTTTCAAGTGTGGTGAATTCAGCAAAATTATTCTCCAGGCCGCGATCAAAGCGGGAATCCGCCGTAGTCATCGAACAAACAAACTGTGCCAGCGCATTGGAAATCCGATCCTCTGTGACTTCTGAAGTGCCATAGGCTTTTTCAAAAAGAGGCTTATAGTATTCGACACGGGAAAGTTTTTTCGCCAGCGTTTGCATATCTTCCATACCCATTTCTATGTGATTCTGAATGGGGCGTGCCACCAGATCAAGCACAGAATTGGAGCGGGAGTCCCAGAATAAATTATTATTTACAACCGGATTGGTGATTGCCATAGAGTTACGTGGCGTGATTTTACCACCAAAACCAATACTGCCTGCGCTGTTGTCGGAAAAAGCAAGCTCCTGTTTGTGGCAGGTAGCACAGGAAACGCTGTTGTTGAGGGAAAGTTGGCCGTCGTAAAAAAGTACACGGCCTAAAGTTGCACCCGCATCTGTCACTGCCGGATTGTTGGGGTTACTGATAAAAATTCCCGGGAAAAAATCATTATTCGGCTGTGCAATCATGCCAATCCTGCCCAAATTTGTTTGCATCGCCTCGGTATATTTATAAGGCTGCTCCGGCAGATCTGGTGTTTTAAGCCCCAATGGTCCGGCATTTTTTTCGCAAGCGCTCAATAAAAGCAGCGCCGCTGCAACGCCACTTCCAAGTTGGACGATTTTTTTCATGGCAAAACATTTATTCAGGTTGCCCTGAGTGATGAAAGTTATAGTTTAAATTCTCTCCAATGACGATGCCATGACAAAAAGGGTTGGCGATGCTAATTTATTTTGTCAGATTTTTTTTCCGGAACAGGATCGTGCATCGGATGCGTACTCCACGGATGGCAACGCCCGATGCGCTTTACTGCCATCACTGTTCCTTTCAATGGCCCCCAAACCTGAATCGCCTCAATGGCGTAATGTGAGCAAGTTGGTTTGTAACGGCATTTATTCGGTCCCAATAAAGGTGAAATGAGGTATTGGTACACCCGAATCGGAATGATCAAAAGCAACTTGAAAAAAGCACTGAACCATTTCATATAAATCGACCCACGTAGTTATGTGGGGTAAGCTGACGCAATTCTTCTTTAACAGTATCAGACACCTCAAGGTTGTCGACAAATGTGATCAAATCCTCGCGGGTCAGCTCTGCGCGTCCGCGTGTAAGTGCTTTCAGCGCTTCATAAGGCTCCGGATAGCCTTCCCGACGTAAAATGACCTGAATGCCCTCCGCTATCACCATTTGATTGTCTTCCAGATCCTGATATAACTTACCTTCATTGAGGAGCAATTTACCCAAGCCTTTCAGCATTGAGTTCAAACCGATCAGGGTATGCGCAAAAGGAACACCAAGGTTGCGTAAGACCGTAGAATCTGTGAGGTCGCGCTGCAAACGACTGATGGGCAGTTTCTCCGCAAGGTGCTGTAACAGGGCATTGGCAACGCCGAAATTACCCTCCGCATTTTCAAAATCAATCGGGTTTACCTTGTGTGGCATGGCCGACGAGCCTACTTCGTTTTTGACCGTTTGCTGCCGAAAATACTCTATTGAAATGTAAGTCCAGATGTCGCGACAACAATCAATCAATATCGTGTTGATACGGCTCAATGCCTGCAACTGGGCCGCCATACAATCGTAGTGTTCAATTTGTGTGGTGTATTTCGAGCGCTCAAGTCCCAGAAATTCCAATACAAAATCATCGGCAAAAGCATGCCAGTCATAATCCGGATAAGCAGCATAATGGGCGTTGAAATTGCCGGTGGCGCCACCAAATTTTGCTTTGTTCGGCACGGCTTTCAGCAATTCCAGCTGCACATCAATGCGTTCGGTGAACACCCGGAATTCCTTACCCAGCAGGGTAGGGGAGGCCGGTTGCCCATGCGTGCGCGCCAGCATGGGCACATGCGCCCAGTCGAGCGAACGCTGGTATAATTGGTCGCGCAACTGACGAATTGCCGGATAGTAAACACGTTCCAGCGCATGCTTGAGCAGCAGCGGCGTCGCCGTGTTGTTCACATCCTGAGAAGTGAGGCCGAAATGTACAAATTCGCGCAAGCCCCCGAGTTCCAGTTCGTCAAAACGCTCTTTGAGAAAATATTCAACCGCCTTCACATCGTGGTTGGTACTGCGTTCTATCGTTTTGATATAGGTCGCATCCGCTTCATTGAAGTTTTCAAAAATGGCATTTAAGGCGTCAATTTTGTCTTCCTCAAAAGCGGAAAGCTGCGGCAGTCCGTATTGGCAAAGCGCTATAAAGTATTGAATTTCAACAAATACGCGGTATCGGATGAGGGCGTACTCGCTAAAATAATCTCCCAAAACGGCCGTTTTATCGGCGTAGCGCCCGTCGACGGGCGAAATTGCTTTTAATGACATAATCCTGCTTTATGCTGCAAAATTCATGCTTTTCGGGGAGAATCAAACAGCGATTTGCACAATTGTTGTATCATATTATGGTATTGCCGGAAAATCACACCGAAGGGCGTATTTTTCTGCAAAAACATGCCAGCTCAACGGATTTGAATAAGTTTAAGCGGACGGCAGGACTTGAAAACTTGCCATTACATTCCGAGATACAAAAAATCCGGCGCATCAAGGTCTAAATTTATACTTTTGCAACGCTTCAGGCTACTGACGCCGGGCATAAATACATGATAACTACTGAGGTCAAACAGGAAATGTTCGCCAACCGCCTGACAAAAGTCCATAAGCATATCAGCAAATGGGCACGGCGACAAGGCATTAGCTGCTATCGCGTCTACGACGATGATATGCCGGAATTTCCGTTTGCCATTGATTTATATGAGGACATCGTGCACGTTGCCGAATATGCCCGGCAACACACGCTTGAACCGGATGAACACGCCGCGTGGTTGGATGCCTGCCTCGAAACCATCTGCCGCGTATTCGGGGTGCCCCTCAACCGGGTTTATCTGAAGTTCCGGGAGCGCCAGAAGGGCTTGCAGCAATACGACCGTTTTGCCCGTGCCGGCGCCGAATATTTAGTGCGCGAAAACGGACTGCGCTTTCTCATCAATGCGTCCGACTATTTAGATACCGGCCTCTTTTTGGATCATCGCAATACCCGGCAACGCGTGCGCACCGAGTCGGAAGGCAAGCGGGTGCTAAACCTGTTTTCCTACACCGGCGCCTTTTCCGTGTATGCCGCAGCCGGTGGCGCCGCAGAAACCATGACCATAGATTTGTCGCAAACCTATTTGCAATGGGCTGTGCGGAACATGGAACTCAACGGCTTCAGCGGCTCCGAACACAAATACCTGCAAGCTGATATTCTGCAATGGCTCGAAACACCCGATAATGCCCGTTGGGATGTGGTGGTCTTCGATCCGCCTACTTTTTCCAACAGCAAACGCATGCGCGACACGCTGGATATTCAGCGCGACCATGCCATGCTGCTCAACCGTATTCTGGCGCGCACGGCACCCGGCGGCGTGGTTTATTTTTCCACCAACTTCCGGCGCTTCAAAATCAATGAAGCGGAAATCCGTCACGCGGCGAGCATTACCGACATCAGCCGCCAAACCGTTCCTGAAGATTTTCGAAACAAACGCATTCATCAATGCTTTCGCATTGTACGAACCTAAATTTTTGACAACCATATTGTTATGAGAAAAATCATCGCACTTCTCCTGCCGGTTTTCCTGCTGCTCCCGGCGCTGGCTTTCGCCATCAACAACTATAAAGCAGGCGACCAACTGTACGTACATGCGCCTGCGGGCCTCGTACTGCGCGCCAAACCGGATGCCAACGGCAACAAAATCGCAACCCTGCCTTTCGGGGCAAGTGTTAAAGTGCTCAAAGAAAATCTGCGCAAAAAAGCACACAGCACAAGCGAGTTTAAAAATTTCAGCATCAATGGCTTTTGGGTGAAAGTTCGCACCGCCGACAACAAAGAAGGCTATGTGTTTGATGGCTACCTGTCGCGCAATAAAGCCCTTAAAATGGAGCAATTGCAAGACGCTGATGCGCTTTTTATCGAGCGTTTCCTTGAACAGCAAAGCGCTAAAAAAGGCGGTCGTACAGAACTTAAAAAAGCGCCAAACCGCTACCAGCACTACCGTCAGGACTTTACCAACGGCGCATCCGTAGAGGTAAATATCGGTGAAGGCGGTTCCGACTATTTCGTTACTTTCGACGCACAAACAAGCGCCGAAGAAGCCTATCTCATCGGCCTGATGCTCTGGTTCGACGGCAAAGCGCCTATGAGCAGCGTTAATGCCAAAACCGGCGCTATCGCACTGACCAACGAGAGTGACACCAAACAAGCCTTGATTCAGGTGAAAAACGGCGTGGTTACCCTGCGCCTCGGTATCGCTGATTAATTGTATGAAACAATGGCTGGCGCGCTGGACAACCTGGGAATACTGGCCCTGGTGGTTTGCCAATATACCCGTTTACGGTTTTTGGCTTTGGTATGCCCTGCGCTCCAGGCACCTGTTTTTTTTCAGTAATGTCAATCCCCTTATTCCGATCGGCGGCGTAGCTGGCGAGTCGAAATACGACATTCTCAAAAGCATTCCTGCGGCAGTATTGCCGCGTATGGTATTCTTTCCCGCCGGCGCAGCGCCCGAAGCTGCGCCGGCGCTTTTATTGGAAGCGGGCATCTCTTATCCGCTGATTCTTAAACCCGATGTGGGTGAGCGCGGTTTTTTGGTGCAAAAAATTGAAAATGAAGCGCAATTGCTTCAAAGCCTGCGCACGCATTCTATCGACCTGATCGCGCAGGAATTTCTGACCCATCCCGCAGAAATGAGCGTACTGTTTCACCGGCGGCCCGATACCGACACAGTGGTCATTACCTCGGTCTGTATCAAGGATTTTTTAAAAGTATGCGGGGACGGCCATTCCAGTGTCCGGCAATTGATGGGCGCTCAGGTACGCGCCGGTTTTCAATTGGAACGTTTTGAAAAAGAAAAGCCCGAACTGATGGCTTATTGCCCCGCAGCCGGCGAAACCCTGCTCCTGGAGCCTATCGGCAACCACGCGCGCGGGACAAAATTCCTGAACGGTAATCACTTGATTGATGAACAGTTAACGGCGGCTTTCGCCCCGATTTGTAAGGCAATTGAGGGCGTTTATTACGGCCGTTTCGACCTGAAATGCGCTTCGCCGGAAGCCCTCGCACGCGGCGAGTTTAAAGTGATGGAACTCAACGGCGTACTCGGGGAACCCGCCCACGTATATGATCCGGCTTACGGCATGTGGCGCGCCTACCGCGACTATTGGCGGCACTGGCGGATTTTATTTGAAATTTCCCGTATTCAGCGCCGACGCGGCGTGCAGAACTGGACACACCGCGCAGCATTTCGTTTTATCGGCAATTATTTTGCATATAAAAAACGCCTGGAATCATAAGCTGCTGCGCTCCCCACGGTCATTTACGCGGAAAATTGTCTGCTGCGAAATATCGGAAAATCTCCCGTATCTTGTCGGAAATTAACGATTTTAATGAAAATTCGTATCCTGACACTGCTTAGTTGCCTTTTTTGTGTGGCCCAATTATCTGCACAACAATTCTTTTACGGCGCTGATTTATCTTATGTCAATGAAATGGAAGATTGTGGTGTGCAGTACCGGGAGAATGGAACGGCAAGAGACGTGTACGATATTTTTGCCGATCATCATTTCAACCTCGTGCGCCTGCGCTTGTGGCATACGCCCGCCTGGTATGATACCCTCAACGCAGGCAAACGCTACGCTGATCTGGCCGATGTACGCAAAGCTATCCTGCGGGCCAAGGCGGCGAATATGAAGGTGCTGCTGGATTTTCACCTTTCCGACACCTGGGCAGATCCGCAAAAACAAGTTGCACCGGCAGCATGGAGCGGGGTGTTGGGAAATTTGCCCCTGCTGCAGGATTCACTCCGCAATTACATCACCGCAACGCTCCAGCATTTGCATCAGGATAATTTGTTGCCGGATATGGTGCAAATCGGCAATGAAACCAACCGGGGCATCCTGCTTTCAGAAGCCCAGAATAATGCCGGCTGGCAACTCGACTGGCCGCGCAACAGCGCCTTGTTCAAAACTGCCATTGAAGCCGTGCGCACGGTAAGTGCGCAAAGTGGAAAAGATATAAAAATCGCCCTGCACCTCGCCGGTCCCGCCGACACCGAATGGCTGGTACAAGGCTTCTGGAACAATGGCGTTCAGGATTTTGATGTGATCGGCATGAGCTATTACTGGGCCTGGCATCAGCCGACGACGATCGCGCAATGCGGGAACGTCATTGCAGCATTGAAAAATAAATATCCGGGCAAAGCCATCATGGTTTTTGAAACAGGGTATATCTGGACGACCCAGGCGAATGATGCGGCCAATAATATCATTAGTGCAACGCACCCGGATTACGCCCCGGCAAGTCCGCAAAACCAGCGTAAATGGTTAACAGACCTGAGTGAAGTGGTACAAAGCAGCGGCGGAGCCGGTGTCATTTACTGGGAGCCTGCCTGGCAGTCTTCACCTTGTTTTACGCCCTGGGGACAAGGCTCGCATCAGGAACACGCTACGTTTTTTGATTTTAGCAATAATGTATTGCCCGATGGCGGTATGTTCTGGCCCGCTTCGCAAAGTTCGGCTGCCCCGGAAGCCGGGTTAAAATCCAGTGTGGAGCTTTTAGGCGCCCGTGCCGGCACACGACAAGTGGTGCTGAAATTTTCAGATACTCCGGTGCCGCAGGAACAGGTGGAATTGCGTTTGTTTGATTTAAATGGCCGTCAGGTGGCCAGTGGGCAGATGCCATTTCAGGAGCAATTGCCCTGGCAATTGCCTGATGTGCCCGCCGGTGCGTATTTTTTGCAAATAAAAATTGGTCTTTGGACTTCCTACAAAAGCCTGCGCTTGTAAAAGATCTTGTCCAAGGTGATAAATATCACATGCTTTTACTTGTTCAGCTCCTGACTTTTGCAGTCGGATCTGAAATTTAAAGCTCCTGCGCATACGTCATGGAAATATTGGGATATTTTGCTTCTGCCCTTATCGGCATTTCATTAGGTTTGATCGGCGGCGGCGGCAGCATACTGACGGTACCCGTACTGGTTTATCTTTTTGGTGTAGAGCCTGTTACCGCAACTGCCTACTCCCTGTTTATTGTGGGCTCTACCAGTTTAGTAGGAGTTTTGCCTAAGTATAAAGACGGTTTGGTTAATCTAAAAACCTCCGTTATTTTTGGTATTCCGTCTATTCTGGCGGTGTATGCCACCCGCAAATTTATTGTCCCGCTGATTCCGGATCCGGCTTTTCACATCAGCGATTTTGCAGTGACAAAAGCCATGTTGCTCATGGGATTATTTGCACTCCTGATGGTTTTTGCGTCGTATTCCATGATTCGCACCAAAAAGAATGCAGAAACAGAAACGCAGGATGCAGGTGTTCAAAAATTCAACTATGCCGGTATCTTACTTGAAGGCGTGGTTGTGGGAGTTTTAACCGGCCTGGTCGGCGCCGGCGGTGGATTCCTGATTATTCCTGCGCTGGTACTTTTCAGCAAGCTACCCATGAAACAGGCCGTAGGCACCTCACTGCTGATTATTGCTGCAAAATCGCTGTTCGGGTTTCTGGGCGATCTTGGGCATCAGGCCATCGACTGGACCTTGCTGCTCACCGTCACGGCGCTCGCCATCGGTGGTATTTTTATCGGTAACGTTCTTAGCCGCAAAGTTGACGGCGATAAACTGAAAAAAGCTTTTGGCTGGTTCGTACTCGTAATGGGAATCTACATCCTCGCCAAAGAACTTGTTTTCAGTCATCAGTGAGCAGTTATCAGTCATCAGTTATCAGTGACAACCCCTGTTCACTGCTGACTGATAACTGCTCACTGTCCACTGCTTTCGCCTACAAAATAATCTTCTTTGTTGCGGAAGAGCAGGTTAAAAGTGGTCATGCTGCCATAACAGCGCGTGATGTATTGCTGAAGGTTGACCTTGTCTTCGTCGTCTAATTTTTTGTGCCCGTTAATTTGTTGTTCAAGCACCCGCAGGCGATCGCGCATCATGACAATTTTATGGAAAAAAGTTTCGATTGGGACTTCTTTCGACTGGGTGCCGCTGTCGCCAGGCACTAATACTAATTTACCCTTATTCCAGCGATCTCCCATGGGCACAGCTTCAGGTGAAAAGCCAAGCCAGGTACGCAGAATGCGCATCATGGATTGTTCTGCTTCTGTAAAAGAAACAGCTGCTTCGGCGGGAATGGCCTCAATGACCGTCCAGGAAGCGTAATCTTTTCCGACCATTTTAAGGCCGAATTGCATAAAACAAACTTCATAAGCAGCCACATGCAGGCGCACGACAACGCCGTCGCCATAGGCCGGGTGTTTAACGCGGGAACCGACGCCAAGGAGTTGGTTTTCCATTGTATTCAGAAATTATTGATTGTTGAGTTTAAAAACACGAGTGGCTTTTACGGCAATTTGCCAGCCTTTATACAATTGTTGTGCCTGATTTTTCGCCATTTGCGGCTCAAAGCGATGCTCCAGCTGCCAGTTTTCGGCAATATCGGCTTTGTCGCTCCAATATCCGCAGGCCAAGCCGGCTAAATACGCAGCGCCCAGCGCCGTGGTTTCCTGTACTTCCGGCCGCTCAACGGCTACTCCAAGCATATCGCCTTGAAATTGCATCAGGAAGTTATTGCGCACCATGCCGCCGTCTACACGCAAAGCGCGGAGCTTGATGCCCGAATCTTTTTGCATCACGGTCAGCACGTCTTTGGTTTGGTAAGCCACACTTTCCAAGGTCGCGCGGATGAGGTGCGCGCGCGTAGTGCCGCGCGTGAGGCCGAAAATTGCGCCCCGGGCTTCCGAATCCCAATACGGCGTGCCGAGTCCGACAAAAGCCGGCACCACATACACCCCTTCTGAGGATTCAAGGCTGTGGGCGTGGCGCTCCGTATCGGCCGCATCCGTAAACAATTCGACCGTGTCGCGCATCCATTTGATGGCTGATCCGGCTACAAAAATGGAGCCTTCAAGCGCGTATTCCACCTTGCCGCCCAAACCCCAGGCAATGGTAGTAAGTAGGCCGTTTTGCGAAGAAACCGCCTTTTCGCCGGTGTTCATCAGCATAAAGCAGCCGGTACCATACGTGTTTTTGGCCTCGCCGGCTTTGAAACAGGCTTGCCCGAAAAGCGCCGCCTGCTGGTCGCCGGCAATGCCGCAAACCGGAATATCGTAGGAAATCCCAGTAGCGGTTTTTTCGGCAAGGCCGTATTGCACAGAGCTGTCCATCACTGCGGGCAGCATACTCATGGGGACATCCAGTGCCGCGCAGAGTTCTTTATCCCAGCGCAGTTTTCGGATGTCGTACAGCATGGTACGGGAGGCGTTGGTATAGTCGGTGGCGTGCACCTTGCCTTGTGTCAGGTTCCAGAGTATCCAGGTGTCAATGGTGCCGAAAAGCAGGTGGCCGGCCTCAGCAGCCTGGCGGGCATCGGGCACATAATCGAGTATCCATTTTATTTTGGTGCCCGAAAAATAGGCGTCGATGAGCAGTCCGGTTTTGTAGCGCACCTCCGAATCGAGGCCCTGCGCTTTGAGGGTATCGCAAATTTCGGCGGTTTGCCGGCTTTGCCATACAATGGCATTGTAGACGGGCCGGCCGCTGCGTTTGTCCCAAACCACCGTGGTTTCCCGCTGGTTGGTGATGCCAATGGCCGCAATAGAACCGGGTGGCACTTTTTGCGCCACCTCCCGCATGGTGTCCCGAACCGTATCCCAGATCTCGATCGGATTATGCTCTACCCAGCCGGGTTTTGGGAAATATTGCGTGATTTCCTGCTGGGCAACAGCAATGGTATTGCCCTTTTTATCAAAAATAATAGCACGTGTACTGGTTGTGCCCTGATCGATGGCAAGAATATACTGACTCATAGTTAATCTTTTTGCAAAGGTAAATACTGTCTGTATGCTTTTGTAAAATATGTTCGACAGCAGGAAGGGGAAATGTCCGGTGAAAAAAGGAGGAATGTCGGGCAGCATGTTATGGTTTCCGACGTTTTTTCTTCTATGCAGCGGCAAATGGAGAATTTGATGTAAGTTTGCCGCCAAAAAAACACTTATGGCTAATATTCTCGCCGGCAAAAAAGGCATCATTTTCGGCGCCCTGGACAATCAGAGCATCGCCTGGAAAGTAGCAGAACGCTGCGTGGAAGAAGGCGCACAAATCGTGCTGACCAACGCACCCGTTGCCATGCGCATGGGTGAAATCAAAAACCTCGCTGAAAAATGCAACGCGCCGGTAATTGGCGCCGACGCCACTTCTCTGGAAGATCTGGAAAACCTCGTTCGCCAAAGCATGGAGCATTTCGGCGGTAAAGTCGACTTCGTGCTGCACTCCATCGGTATGTCCGTCAACGTGCGCAAAGGCAAAGCCTATACCGACCTGAACTACGAGTGGATGCAAAAAACCTTCGACGTGAGCGCTATCTCTTTCCACAAGCTGATGCAAACCCTGTGGAAAATGGATGCCGTGAACGATTGGGGCAGCATTCTGGCGCTTACCTATATTGCAGCGCAACGCGTATTCCCGGATTATTCCGAAATGGCAGAATCCAAAGCCCTACTCGAATCTTTTGCCCGCAGCTTTGGTTACCACCTCGGCACGGCCAAGCATATTCGCGTGAATACCATTTCGCAGTCGCCGACCATGACTACTGCCGGACAGGGCGTTAAAGGCTTTACCGAATTTTTTGGCTACGCCGAAAAAATGTCGCCCCTCGGCAATGCTCCTGCAGAAGCCTGCGCCGATTATTGCGTAGCTATGTTCAGCGACCTGACGCGCTACGTGACCATGCAAAATCTTTTCCACGACGGCGGCTTCTCCAATATGGGCATGAACCCCGCTGTCCTGGCACAGTAAATTCATTTCCGACCTAAATAATATACATGAAACACGACACCGAAGCGCTGCGCCGACTCATTCCGGAGCGCCTGTTCCGCTTGCCTGTGGCCTGCCTCGGTGTGGTGTTTTTGTTGTGCCTGCCCTCCGTTTTGCAGGCGCAAACGCCCGATTCCATTCCGCAGCCGCCTGTTGTGGAGCCGGAATTGCCAGACACCACGCCGCTGTACTTTGTACAGGCATACGCGCCGGAGGTGCTCGGTCTGGATGTTGATACCATGGCCGGAATGCCTTTCCGGCAATACGATCCGGCCCGCCTGCAATTGATCGACTATGGCACCCTTGGCAACGTGGGCGCCGCAGCAAGGCCCTTGCTGTTCGAGGCGCCTTCACGGCGCGGATTCGACGTCGGCGTACGGGCTTTTGATATTTACCGCCTTCAACCCGAAGACCTGCGCTTTTACCGCCGACAGCGCACATTCAGCGATGTTTACTTTTCGCAGGGCGGCAATCAGGATGAAAATGCCGTAAAAGCGCGTTTTTCCCGGACATTCAGCGATGGCGCCAATATTTCCTTTGATTACCGGACCATTACCAACCTCGGCGCCTTCAAACACCAGGCCATCCGGCACAATACCCTGCTGGGCGGTTTGTGGCTGCCCGTGGGGAAGCGCTACGAAGGTTTTTTGATCTTTTCCAATAATATCAATCGACAGCAGGAAAACGGCGGGGTAACTACTGATGACTTGCTGGGAAGGGGTGGACTTGAAGGTGCACTCGGGCTGCCCATTTTTCTGAAAACGGAAAAGGCTGTTACCCGCGCAGAGGAACAAACCTGGCACCTGACTCAGCACCTCCTGCTGGGTGGCGCGCAGGCGGAAGGCAAACGCGCCCTGCGCGCGACGCACCGCATGGAATTCCGCCGGCAATGGTATAAGTTTTACGATACCGAGGTCGATGAGAGTGTCGCGTATTACGATACGTTTTTAGTAGACGAGCGGGGGCTGCGCAACAACTTTCGTACAACGCGCATCGATAATGAACTGCTACTCAGCACTTTTAAGATAAAAAACAATGGTCGCCCGGCCGATGAATTGCGTGCAGGCATAAGCCACAGCTTTGTTCGTATAGACCAGGAGACTTCAGACACTACGCTGAACAACCTGTTTCTGACCGGGAAATTGGCCCTTACGCCCTCCGAGCGCTTCAAGTTTGAAGCCGCAGGCGATCTCGGCGTGGTATTCAATTTTGGTGAATACCGCGTGCGGGGCAGCTTGCAGATCGGTTTGGGTAAAGCGGGTATTTTTCAGGCCGGACTCTTAAGTCAGCGTGTGCCACCTACCTGGATGCAGCATCAGTTGGTGGTGTCGAAGCGGCCCTTCTGGAACAATCAGTTTGATAAGCCCGTTGAGAACAGTATTTCGGCCGCTTACAGCCTTCCCGCGCTTGGATTCAGGGCTGAAGGGCGTTTGTGGCTGTTGAGTAATTATATCTATTTTGATCAGCAGGGACTTGCGACGCAGACCACTGCGCCGGTGCAGGTAGCGCAGCTGATTTTACAGGAAAACCTGAAATTTGGTCCGTTCCGCTTAGAAAATACCATCGCTTTTCAGCAAAATAACCGCAGTGAACTGCTACGGCTGCCTTCCTGGACCACAAAGAACAGCCTGTATGTACGCGGAAAAATTTTCAAAAAAACATTGCTGCTCGACGTCGGTGTTGATTTCCGGATGAGTGGTGCATTTCGGGCGGATAACTGGCAGCCCATCGTCTGGCAATTTCACCTGCAGGATACTTTTTCGCAGAAACCCTATCCCTGGGCAGATGTGTTTATCAGCGGAAAAATTCAGAGTTTTCGCTTTTTTGTTCGTTATGAAAATGCCGGGGCTATCTTTAACCCGGAGACAGTTTTTTATCAGACGGCTACTTATCCGCAGCGCCTGAACGGCCTTCGTTTCGGTATTGGCTGGCGCTTTATGGATCGCAACAGAATTGGCGCCGATCAGAAAAATCGCGCTACTGCGCCGCCCGGTGTAAACGGGCAAAGTTCAGATGGCTCAACGCCCGTTACACAGCCGGTAGGTACTGGCGGCCGCCGAGGACGTGGCTGACCGGCCAAAGGCCAATAAAAAACGCCGGCGCTTGCGCAACCGACGTACTTTTCACTATTGCAGTATTGTATAGAAGACACTTGCTGTAAGGGAAGGATTCGAACCTTCAAGGGGCAATTAGGCACGGCCGAGGCCTGCTTTTTTTCGGAATTCCCCACCCCCGAGACAGGAGGGCTTGGCTGCCAGTTTCAACACCTCACAAGATATTAAAGTGTTTTCGTGGTTTTTAGGGCTTGCTGTAAGGGAAGGATTCGAACCTTCAAGGGGCAATTAGGCGCGGCCGAGGCCTGCTTTTTTTCGGAATTCCCCACCCCCGAGACAGGAGGGCTTGGCTGCCAGTTTCAACACCTCACAAGATATTTAAGTGTTTTCGTGTTTTGGGGTTTTAGTGTTTTTGAGTTTTTATCAGCTTTTTGGCGTTTCTGATGACACAAAGATAGGTGCATGTCGATTTATTTTGCAAATATTTTAAATAAAATTTCAAATATTTATACAATATTCAAAATTAAAGTCAAAATGTTGACTGTTTTTAAAAATCCTGCGCCTGACAGGTGGTTTTTTTGATGATTTTTCAATGAAATGCCTGTTGTTTGGTCGATATGGCCTTTAATTGTTTTTATTTTGATTTTTTATTAATGTAAAACTTGTTTTGTTTCAAAAAAATTAAATTTTATCAAATGGCAATACTATTCCTTGCCGGATTGTTAAAGAGACAGGCTTCATCTACCTGACATATCATGTTACTCCTACAAGACAATTTTATCGAAACGCTTGAACAGCGTTTGAGCAACACCTTGCCGGGTGTGGCAAAACAATACGAAATGGCGAGTTTGCGGCGTATTTCCGAGCTGAATCTTGCGGAACAGCCCGATTACAGCGGAGCCAAACAAGCTGCCGTGATGAACCTGTTGCATTATGCCGACGGCGCCTGGCGCACCATTCTGATTCGTCGGGCAGAGCACCCGGAAGACCGGCACAGCGGTCAGGTTAGCTTTCCCGGCGGAAAATTTGAACTTTCCGACGAAAGTTTGGCCGCTACCGCATTGCGGGAGGTAGAGGAAGAAATTGGAGTACCGGCTGCCCGCATCCGCTTGCTTGGGCAGATGACGAGCTTGTATATTCCCGTCAGTAATTTTTTAGTGCATCCTTTTGTGGGGGTACTCGACGGGTCGCCCGATTTTCGTTTTCAGGAAGGAGAGGTTGTAGGGGTTTTGCAACCGGCACTGGCGGATTTTAAACATCCGGAGCGCAGAAAGGTAACTGATCTGCAGATAGCCCCGAACCTGCTGCTTCGGGAGGTGCCCTATTTTGATGTGGAGGGCTACGTGGTTTGGGGCGCAACTGCCATGATGCTCAACGAGTTTCTGGCGATCCTGTAAAGCTACACAAATTTGGAGATCAGCAAATCAAACACCTCGATCAGAATGAGGATGATAATGATCCACTCCATGCGGCTGCTTTCGGCGTGCAGGTAAAACTCGCGCAGGACGGCGAGGTTGTCTTCTACCACTTTATACGTATATTCCACTTCACGGAAGCGGCTTTTGAGTTCAAACATGCGTTCGAGACCGCGATGAACCCGGTCGAGGTTTTCATCCTCCCAGGTGAGTTCCGGGCTGTCGAAGATGTACAGGTTTTCGACAATCCGGTTTTTCTGGTTCAGGGCGCGGCCGATATAGCGCACCATATTTTTACGGCTGGTATTGATGGCGCCTTTTTCCTCCATTTGCTGGGTCAGTTGCCGGATTTCGGCGAGGAGTGCTTCGGCGCGCTGGTTATAATAATCGAGTGCTGCCGATTGAGCGGTATTGAGCAGTGCAACACGTATGATATCATCATCGAGGCGGGGCGTTCTGAGTTGGTCGAAGCCAAACTCAAGTGCCTGCTCGGGCGTATGCAACAGATCGAGATGCTCCTGAAGCGGCTCAGGCAAGGGGTTGCTGAGAAAGGTTTGCAGGTAAGCGAGCTGGCGACTTTGGTCGACGTCGCTCATATTGGCAAAAGCCACTACGCCGTAATCGAAGACATAGCACCAGGCGGAGTCGTCGATACGGTAAAATAATTCCGAACTGTTTTCGAGCAGGAGCGCGCTGCTGAACGTTTGTCGGAGCGCTTTGAGGTTGATTTGTTCGGCAATATAAAAGGCATTGAGTTTCATCGTCTGGATATATTTATGGATTCCTTTGGCGCAAACGCACATTGATGCTTACATTTGCTTGCCTTAGCGCTTGTTCATCACAAAATTTCCTCGCTTTCGCGCGGATATGAATTGCCTGACAAGCGCTTAAAACGAAATAATAGTCAATTCAAAGTGGTTGTTGAAGTTGCGGCCAGAAAATCCTGTTTTAATCAGGGTTGATGTTGTCGCGATTAAGCAAATCACTCAAATCCTGGTTAACTTTTGGACGCAACTTTTCTTGTCGATTTTGCGGTCGGGCTGGTTTTGGCCCTGGTGTTGTTCGGCGTAGGCTTATCCCTTTCGGTTTCCGATTTTACCAATATTATTCGTCACCCGAAGGCGTTTTTTACGGCCTTGGGCGTTCAAATGCTGGGTTTGCCATTGTTGGCATTTGCAGTGAACCTGCTGGCTCCGGTACCGCCCGAGGTGAAAGTTGGTTTTATCATTCTGGCGGCCAGTCCGGGTGGGGCGACCTCTGGTTTTTTGGCCTATTTATGGCGTGGAAATGTTGCGTTATCGCTGTCGCTGACCTCTGTAAACAGTTTTCTGACGCTTTTTTCCATTCCACTCGTGGTGAATATAGGTTTAAATGTATTCATGGGGCGCAGTTCTGATTTGCATTTGCCGTTCTGGTATTTTGTGCAGCATATTTTCCTGATCACCATTATTCCGGCTTCCTTGGGCATTGCGGTGCGCTACTTTTTTCCTGCGGCTGCCGAGCGGCTGAGCAAACCGGCGCGCTACGTGATGCTGGCCCTCCTGGGGATTGTCTTTGCCGTAAAAATTTTCGCCGGAGAAAAACAGGGCGGTGCAGGCCTGGAATTGAATGATTTTCTGGTGATTACGCCGGTTGCGCTGGTGCAAAATGCCCTCTGTTTGTTTTTTGGCTATTACATGATGCAATGGACGGGGCAACCACACGCCTCACGGCTAACCGCCTCCATGGAAAGCGGGGTGCAGAATACTTCGCTGGCCTTTCTTATTGCGACCATCCTGATCAATACCAATAATATAGCTTCTCAGACGATGGTGAAGCCGGCACTGATTTATTCCATGTTTTCTTTCTGGACGGCCTGTCTGTTTGCCTGGGTACAAAACCGGCGCAACGGACACGACGCGACGCTCAGGATTTAGAGCATGTTCGGAAATGCTTCAGTGCTATCGAGCAACAAAAGCTTGCTTTCGCACGATCACGAATTCCCGCCTGATTTCGCAGGCGCCTGATCGAAGCGAATTACACCCATCAGTTTTTTAGCGCTTTCCGCATTCGAGTAATCGCGCTGAAGCATTATACGGCGTTCCTGAATGCGTGCTTCTTCAAAGGGCGCATTCATAAGCGCTTCAATGGTCTGGCGGATCGAGCGTGCGGAATTGCGCACGTAGCAAAGTGATTGCAGTCCGGAACCACTCACCATATCATCGTTGACGATGCAGAAACGGCCGCGATAAAGCGCATTCACCAATTTTAATTTGATGCCGGATACCTGAAAACTGACGAGCAGGTTGATATGCGCCTGTTTGATCAGTTCGCTCATTTCCTGTTCGGAAGGGTTTTCCACCAAGCGGATATGCTCAAAACGGGCAACGGCATCTTTCAGTTTTTTGGAAGGCTCCATGCCGGCAATTACGAAAGGAATATCGAGGTCCCGAAAAACTTCGTCGATCAGCCAAAGTGCAGAGCGTTCGTTGTCGGGAACGCTTAATTTACCGTGAAACAGCACAAATTCGCCGCGCCCGGTCTGGCTTTCCACCGTTGTATTGGGGTGGAATGGCGGAATCAGGTGCGTGTTGGCCTTAATCTGGCGGAAATACTCGTAATCGTTGTGCGAGAGCGCGATGACCTCATCGGCGTGCAGTACCACATAGGGTTCGGTGCGTTGCAGCTTGATGCTTTCCATAAAGAAGTAGAACTTGCGTTTTACTTCATCGGTGAGCTGTGAAAGGCCCTCATAGTATTGCCATTCCACATTGTGCATGCGCACAATTTTTTGCCGGTGCCGCAGCTTTTTATGCCATACCATCAGCGAAGTATGCATCCCTTCAAAGAGAATGGGGTAGTTGTCCTGCCGCAAACGGCGCAGCAGTGCGCGGCTGTTGCGGGTGGTCATAATGAAGGGGAAAATGCTGAGCTGGTATATCAAAGTACGCGGCCGCGGATAATAATGCACCTCATGGCAATAGCGCTCCAATTCGGGTTGCGGGCTGCGTTCGCCGTATTGGTAGCAGTGCAAAATGATTTTAACCCCCTGAGCATGCAATGCCTTGAGCTGGTTGAAAATCACGATTACGCCGCCGTAGTTGGCGGGGTAGGGGATGTCGAAAGATACTATGTGCAAATACATAGAAACAGGATAAACAAGCAGCAAATATAGGTGCTTGATCGTTAAACCAAGGATTGCGGCAAAGGGTTTCTATTCGCAAACGAAAAAAAGAGTCGGAAGTCACCATTTTATATGACTTTATTTCCCGACAACCCTGATTACCTTTGCGTTTCAATCCTTTCCCCGCATGCTTGATTTACAGCTTAACCTCGACCGTGACCTGGTTTTCTTTGATGTTGAAACAACGGGTCTGAATGTTGTCCGCGACCGCATTCTTCAGATAGCTCTGGTAAAACATTTTAAAAACGGGCAAGCGCCCGCCGAACTTAGTATGCTCATCAATCCGGGCATTCCGATTTCGGAAGAATCCATGATGATTCACGGCATTACGCCCAAAGATCTGGCCAACAAGCCTACTTTCCGGCAGGTCGCCCAGAAAATCTGGGACTTTATCGGCAATGCCGACCTTGCCGGCTACAATTCCAATCGTTTTGATGTACCCATGCTGATGGAAGAATTTGCCCGTGTAGGGATGGAGTTCGATATCAGCAAGCGCCGCCTGATTGATGTGCAGCGTATATTTTATAAAATGGAGCCCCGAACCCTGAAAGCGGCGTATCGCCTGTATTGCGGGCAGGAACTCACCGATGCCCACGACGCGCTGGCTGATGTGCGCGCAACGGTGGATGTGTTTAAAGGGCAGTTGAAGATGTATGAAGGAAAAGATATGATTGATGAAGAGGGCAATGTGGTGCCGGCGCCAATCAAAAACGATATGCAGACCCTGCACACCTTTACCAATGACCTGAATTTCCTGGATGCAACGCAAAAACTGCGGGTGCAGCCCGATGGCAAGGTGGTTTTTAATTTCGGCAAATATGTGGGCCAGCCGGTAAAAGAAGTGCTGAAAAAAGACCGCAATTATTTCAACTGGATCATGGAAAAAGAGTTTTCCTCACAATTGAAGCAAATTGTGCGGAACATGATGAAAACCCTGGATGATGAATAAATTCGTCTTGAAAATTGGCGTTTTTGCCACTTTTTTATTGTTTTTAATAAGTCAGGCAGCCTGTTATGCCGACAAAGAAGGCTGTTTAGACATTGCAGCCGTCAATTTTGATGCAGCTGCCGACAAAGACTGTTGCTGCCAGTATCCGAAATTGGTTTTTAACGTACAACAAATTTACGGCGACAGCGGCGAGTACGCCGCAGGCAAAGTATATCCCGGCCTGAACGGGCATCTGTTCCGGATACAGCAGGTACATTTTTACTTGTCGGATGCCCGGATGCTGCGGCAGGGGCAGGCGTTTTTCACTACCGACAGTTTGAATTTCAGCAGCTTTGGGGCGACACAAAGTGATACGATCACGCAGCGCCTGCGCAATGATTTTTTGTTGCTGAGTCGCGCCGCCTTTACTTATACAATAGGTTCCTTTCGGGAAATCGGCGACTTTGATGAAGTGCGGGTACGCCTTGGCTTGCCTGCCGAAGCGCAAAAAGTAATTGCCACGCGCGCACCTGCGGGCAATGTGCTGGGTGTACAGGCAGATAGTTTGTGGTATGGTTTCGACAAAGGTTACGTCTGGGCGCAAATGATCGTAGTGCGCGACAGCGCTGCTGCAACCAAACCGGATACCCTGTCGTTTACAGCTGCCGAGCTGGGCGAGCGCTATCTCATCGGCAATGGTGTGTTTAGTCACGAAGCCGGGAAAAATTTTGTGATAAACTTGCAGGCGGATTATCAGCAGCTTTTTGAAAATGTCGATTGGGTAGCGGGTAATCCGGCCAGCTGGAAGCCGGTAATTGTCGCAAATCTGCAAAATGTGTTTAGTTTTTCTCCCTGATTTAGGCACACCTTTGCAGTGTAGCAACGGGCTGCGCGCCGCTGTACCACTCATTAAAAAATACCATCAACATGCGTAAACTACTTTCTCTGATAGCCCTCTCCGGCCTGTTCATTTTCAGCGCCTGTGAGGAAAAAACAGACCCCTCTCTTGTTTCCGACGTGGACGTCCGTTTTCATGCTCAATACGACGGGCAGGAGCTGAAAAAAAGCACCAACCTGCTTTATGAAAACAGCGTTCCATTAAATTTTGAAATTCTTACCCTCTACATCAGCGACGTTTTTCTGCTGAAAGGCACGGAAAAGGTAAAACTCATTGATGTGGAGTACCTCGATTTTACACCTACCGATGCGCAGGGCAGCAGTACCGCTTCGCCAGCATTTACCTACCGGGATATTCCCAACGGGGAGTATACGGGAATACAGATTGGTTTTGGATTGCGCCGCAATCTGAATGATAAAAAACCGAGCGATTTCGCAGCCGGTCACCCGCTGGCCCGTGAAAATGAATACTGGTTGGGCTGGAACAGCTATATTTTTGCAAAGATTCAGGGCAAAGCCGATGGTGATAAAAACGGCAGCCTCGAAACCGGTATCATTTACCACTGCGGCGCCGACGGCACCTATACAGAAGCAACCTTCACACAACCCATTACAATCAGCGACAGCCGTAAATCCTTAGATATCAATATTGATTTCAAGAAAATTTTCCGGCAGGCCGACGGCAGTATGTTCGATATTCTTGCCAACCCCATCACGCACAGCAATCCGAATAACCTGACCGTTGCAACTGCGATCATGCAAGGTTTTCCGCGCGGAACGGAAATTGTCCAGTAAAGTAAACTGATATGCGTACGATAAATGTTTACAAGGGTTTAGCTTTGGCGGCGGTGCTCCTGGTGGCGCTTTCACAATGCACCCCTGACGATGATCCGGTTAAAACGCCGGGCGACCTGCTGGCTTACCCCTACAACCCGGAACCGTACAACATCGTTAAACCCGATCATTTTCCGGCAATTGAAGTGCCGGCAGATAATCCGATGACGCAGGCCGGTGTACAGTTGGGGCGTCGTTTGTTTTATGACCCGATTTTGTCGGGCGACAGTACCATGTCCTGTGCGTCCTGTCATTTTCCGGAAATCAGTTTTACGGATGCCAAAGCTGTTTCAACGGGCATCGATGGTATTGCCGGGCGGCGCAGCGCCATGTCTTTGCTTAATATTGCCTATGTAAAAGCCGGTTTGTTCTGGGATGGTCGGGCCAAAACCCTTGAAGATCAGGCCCTGTTGCCGGTAGAAGACCCGATTGAGCTGCACACATCGTGGGTAAATGTGGTGGATAAGCTTAAAAAGCACCCCGAATACCCCAAGTTGTTTCGGGCAGCCTTCGGGATAGAGGATCGCTCTGAGATGACCAAAGAACTCGCTGCCAAGGCTATGGCGCAATTTGAGCGCATCCTCATCAGCAGCGGTAACTCCAAGTACGATCGCTTTAAGTTCAAGGGAGAAACCTGGTTGTTTGACGATGATGAAATTGACGGTTTTGCCATGTTTTTTGAGGAGTCGGTTAATTTAAACCTGAACCTCCCTGATGCCCAATGTTTCCATTGTCATGGCGGCATTACCATGACCGGCAACGTGTATTTCAGCAACGGGCTTGATGCCGTCAACAGTTTTCAGGACTATACCGACAAAGGCCGCGGCCTGATTGTCAATGATTCAACCAAAAACGGGCTGTTTCGCTCGCCAACCCTGCGCAATATTGCCCTCACGGCGCCTTATATGCACGATGGCCGCTTCCAGACCCTGGAGCAGGTGCTCGATCATTACGGCAACCACGGCAAAAGCAGGGTGCCTTATCAGGATGTGCTGATTGAGCAGGTAGGATTTCCGATTGCCGGCAGTAATCCCTTGAAATACACTACCCTGACAACCTCGCACAAAAACAAGATTATCAAGTTTTTACATACCCTGACGGATACGAGTTTTGTTAATAATCCGGATATTCAGAATCCGTTTAAATGATCCCGTAACAGCTGAAAAAGCCGGATTTGATTGCGCGCCCGCACGAGGTTGTGTCCGGGATATTTGATTTTATAGTATCGGTCGCCGGCCAGATGATCGCTAAAAAAGCGCAAGGCCTGTTCCCCGACAATCCACAGGGCGCCAGTGTTGAGATATTGCCGCTCGGTTTCCCGGAGCACATCCTGTAAGGGCTCCAGGAAACCGGTGCGCAGGTTTTCCAGAATTTCTACCCTTATTTGCATGGCTTCAGTATCCGGGTCGTCTTCGTACTGATTGGAAGCCGCCGTGCGTACCAGATCGCCGAAGTCGGAGAGTAAAACGCCGGGCATTAAGGTATCCAGGTCAATGATGGCGACCGCTTTTCCGCTATCCTTGTCCAAGAGGACGTTGCCGCTTTTGGTGTCGTTGTGGGTGACGCGAAGGGGCACTGCTCCCGACTGTTTCAGGGCATGGATCTTTTCAAAAATCGGCAGCATGGCGGCAATGGCTTCGGTTTCCGCAATACATTCGGCCCTTCTGCCGACGGGGTCGGCCTGTAAAATTTGCTGGTAGGCATTCCAGCGTTTCAGGGTATCGTGAAAGCCGGGCAGCGTTTCCCGGAGTTCAGTGGCCGGAAAATTGAATAAAGCGCGGGAAAACGAGCCGTATCCACGGGCGATTTCAAACGCTTCGTCTGCGTCTTTGACCGCATCCGGCGTATAAATATTCCCGATCATGGGGAAAGCGCGCCAATAATTGCCATCCGAATCGCGGAGCAGGTTTTGACCAGTGCTGGTAAGCAGCGGCGCCGGTGTGTATATTTCCGTATTCTGTGTATTTAAAAACCGGCACACCTTATCTATGTTGTGCATGACTGCTTCCGGCTCGGTAAAAATCAAGTGGTTGAGGCGTTGCAGCACCATATCCTGCTGGCCCTCACAGGCAACTGCATAGGTATCGTTGATGTTGCCCTGTCCCAGCGCGCTTATGGAAAGTACCTTGCTGCCGGGCGGCAAAAATTCGAGTGCGAGCGTGTGCAGTGGCATAAAATCAGGGCGATATTATTGGCTAAAAAACAAGTTGCCGCGAATGTACATCATGTGCACAACACCTTAGTGGCAAAACGCTAAAACACGCGGAAACCGCTCCATTCATCTGCCAAATCGCTCCATTTATCCAAGTATTTTTACAGGTGTATAAAGGTGCATTAACCTTGCACCATTACTCGCAAAGGGTATTTCTCATTGCATCAAAACAAGTTGAAGTTATGAATAATAATGGTGCTACACCGAACAAAAGCCGTATCTGGATTTTTATTGGCTTGGGCGTATTAGCCCTGTTGGTCGTATTTGCAGTCATCAAAGCCCGTTCCAAACCTAAAGGGGAGTTGATTACCGCAGAAAAGGTGGAAAAACGCACCTTGCGCGAAATGGTCAGCGCCAGCGGAAAAATATTCCCGGAAACGGAAGTAAAAATCAGCTCGGATGTATCCGGTGAAATCGTTGAGTTGTATGTAGAAGAAGGCGATACCGTAAAAGCCGGACAAATTCTGGCAAAAATACGCCCCGATGAATATCAAAGTGCCGTAGAGCAAGGGGAGGCGGCCCTGAACAGCGCGCGTTCCCAGCGCGACATCAGCAGCTCCAATGCAAAAAGTTCGGAAGCACAACTCGAACAATTGCGCGCTGATCGCGCAAGAGCCGCCTCTCAATTAGAAGTGGCGCGCAACAGCCATGCCCGCAACGAACGCCTGCGCAAAGACGGTGTTATCTCCGAATCTGAATTTGAAACTTCGCTCAACAGCCTCCGCGCTGCCGAAAGTGCATTGGCTGCTGCCGATGCTATTATCCGCTCTTCGGAAAATAGTCTGAAATCGGCAAAAGAAAACATCAATGTATCCGGATTTGGCATCAACAGTGCCAACGCCCGCTTGAAAGAACTGCGCACCAGTTTGCAAAAAACCATACTCGTCGCCCCCATGAATGGTATCATCAGTAAGCTCAACGTAGAAAAAGGTGAGCGTGTGGTAGGTACCCTGCAAATGACCGGTACGGAAGTAATGCGTATTGCCGACCTCAGCCGCATGGAAGTGCAGGTAGAGGTAAGTGAAAATGATATTTTAAAAGTAAAACTCGGCGACGATGCCGATATTGAGGTAGATGCCTATCTGGGCCGTAAGTTTAAGGGTAAAGTGACCGAAATCGGTAACTCCGCCAGTAATGTTGGCGCTACTGCCGCCGCCGCCGCCCTGAATACCGATCAGGTAACCAACTTCATTGTCAAGATTCGTATGGATGCGGCTTCTTATGCCGATTTGCTCGGCGCCAACAAACGCTTCCCTTTCCGCCCCGGTATGTCGGCAGCTGTCGATATTTACACGCAAGTGGCTGAAGGTGTTATTAGTGTGCCCATTATTTCGGTTACAGCCAAAGACAACAAACCGGAAGAGAAACCCGGGGATAAAAAGGATGAGGACAAGATGCCGTCGAACAAGCAAAAAGACAACAGTAAACCTGTTGAAATCAAAGAAGTTGTTTTTGTAGTGAGCGGCGATACCGTGGGTGTCCGGGAAGTAAAAACCGGCATTCAGGACAATGATTTCATTGAAATTAAAGAGGGGTTGCAGGAAGGAGACGTTGTGGTGACCGGCCCTTACTCCGCTATTGCCCGTAAACTCAAGGGTGGTACAAAAATTCAGTTGGACGAGAAAAAGAAGGCCAAAGAAAAAGAGTAGGACTGTATACCTTTGCCCCATGTTACAGGAAAATATACCTACCGAGTCAACGGAGTCGCTGCCCGGCAACGGCCACGCGCATACCCGCTTGCTCTCGTCGAATAGTACTTTGCTTTGGAAAATGGTAATCCCGGTATTTTTCGGGGTTATTCTGGCCGGCTTCATGCTGACTTTTCTGCTCACTCCGACAGAAGATATTTATCTCAGCATGATGCCGGTTTGGGCCGCCCGCGTTTTAGCGATTGTGCTTTTTGGGGTCTGGGTGGCGTTTGTCGCGCGCCGATTGTGGCGTCTCAAACGGGTTGAGGCCAATGAAACCCACCTTTATGCCAGCGATTACTGGACGACCGTTCGCTACCCGTGGACGGATGTGGCGGGTTGGAGTGAGTCGAGATTATTGGGCAAACGCATTGTTATCATGCACCTGCATGCGCCCGGCCGTTTTGGGAAGCAATTACCTTTTTTGCCCTCATCGCTCTATAAAGAATGGAAGGCAGAGCAGGAAGCGCCGTCTGCATCATCGGAATCTCCTTCCGATACGGCCAATTTATCCTGATTTTTTCAAGGATTGTTGCAAAAAAGATCACTTACCGAACAAATTACAAGTTGGTAGGCTCCCGGCCCTCCGGGCGGACAGGCATTCACGCTAATCGGGCTGCTACTACCGCTCGCAGTTTGGGTAGTGCCGACTAAATTGCCATTTACCTGGAATTGCCAGGTGAAGGTAAAAGGAGGTGTCCCCACAACATTGGCAGTGATTGTTTCGCATCCGCCCTGACAAAGGTTGTTATTCGCCGGTACTTCCAGACTGATCTGAGGAGGGGTGTTTACGTTTACGATCACCTCATCTGTGTCGCTGCCACAACCTGATTGTGTTACGGTTACAGTGTAAGTGGTGGTGACTGCCGGGTTGACGCTGATGGTGGCTGAGGTGGCGCCGGTACTCCATTGGTAAGTACCCCCGCCGGAAGCGGTAAGCGATGTGTTACTGCCCTGGCAAATGTCAACATCCGGCCCTGCATTGGCCGTTGGCGGATCGCCGTTTAGGTTGAAAGTGATTGACCAACTGTTCAATATACCTACGTCGGCAGCCACATAATCATTGATATAGAGTTGCCAGGAGCCGTCTGCATTGGTACCGTTGTATACATTGGCAAAGGTAAATGTACCAAGAGCCGGCACGTTACTGTAAGGATTAGCGAGGTTTTGCACCCTGCCTTCCGGCCTAAAAATACCGGTAAAAGGCGGCGTGCCTGCAGTAATAAAATCGGTGGTATTATCTGTAAAAACAGTATTGGTGAAGTTGTTTCCTGCACCGCCATTGCCGGTGGATAACTCCAGCACCTGGCCTCCCGGGCCAATGAGCAGAATCCCGATATCGCCGGTCCAGCTATGATCCAGATCAATTGTGACATTATCGATAGTGACACAGCCGCCGATTACTCCGATACCGCTAACCACACAAGGAGACGAGGTAACACCCACGGTGACGGAAGGCGCGCCCGGTGGCACGGGGAGTCCGCCTGTTCCGTTGAAGGTTACAAGTTGAGCATTGGCGACGAGTGGGAGTAACAGGGCGCAGCAACAGAATAATTTTCTCATGGCAGTTGTTTTTCGTTATTTTAAAAACAGTTGATTTATTGTAAGGTTGGCTACTACTTGTAATTATGCCCAAAATAGTCAAAAAAACAGGTCTATAGTAAGCTTAAAAACATCTGATCCCCGCTCGGCAAGCCGGCGAGGATCAGATTAACATAGGCGAAATGTGTAAGTATTGATTAAAAATTGATTGCGTACAGAAGGCGGGGACCTTAACGCTGAACTAAGAATTGGCGGGAAGAAACGGAATTATCGGCGGCGGCAATTTGCATGACATAGACGCCTTCGGGCAGCCCGATGAGGTCGAATGCAATGGGGTCAACGCTGCCGGTTACGCTGGCGCTGTGTACTGCTGCGCCGGAAGTATTCAACAAATTGATATTGAGCGCCTGCCCGTCCCATGGAGAGAGGTCGGCGCGGATGAATGAGCTTGCCGGGTTGGGGAAGAGCTGCACATCTAATTTTTTCGTGCTGCCGGAGGCGCGTTCGGGGCCGCGTGCTTTAATAGCGCTTTCTGCCGATTTAACCGTTACGCGCATTTTAAAAGTAGCTTCATTACCGCAGGTGTCGGAGGCAACGAAGGTTAGTTCAGTAGTACCAATTTGGAAGGCGGTGCCGCTGACGGGGCCTTTCGTGAGGGAAACGACGGTTTTGCCACCCGGGCAGGAGCTTTGCGCTGCGGGGTTATCGTAGTTCACGATAGCGCTGTTGGCGCCGCGCGCTGCTTCCACAACGATGGAGGGAGTTCCTTTAAAAGTAATACCGGCGACTTGAGCGGCGGCGTTTTGCGTACCAAGGAAAAACAATACGCTGAATGCGAAAAACAAAATACGGGTTGCCATGCTTCTTTAAGTTTTCAGTATGATTTGACTAAAAATTACTGCTGGGGGAGCAGCGTGCAAATATCGGTGCGTGGGAAAAAGTTGAAAGCGGGAGCCCAGTTTGGAGATCGGAACACCGGGATGTCGTTCAGGTTTGTGATCGAGGGGGAGATGATCTTGTATCCTGATGATTAGCCGGGAAGTTGCGAAAGATTATTTTGGATTATAAGAAGATGGCGTTGAGGCACATGCTTCTATTATAACAACTTCAAGAAGCAGGCCAATTTTGACAAAATTACCATTCAGAGGGTATAGCGTTTGTTAAAATACCTCTATTTTGGTAGAATCGGGGTTGGAGGTTCAGGGTTCAGAGGTTCGGGGTTTGGAGGTTCGGGGTTTGGAGGTTCTGCGCTTCCCTGAGTTTTATTCGGGTCTCTGCCGGTAAATAGAAATGCACCTCTGAACCTCCGAACCTTCGAACCTCCGAACCCTGAACCTCCCGGGCCGCTTTATGCGAGCGCTGCTGCGAGATCGTCGATCAGATCCTCTACGTCTTCTACGCCGACACTCAGGCGAATAAGGGAGTCGGTAAGCCCGACTTTAAGGCGTTCTTCTTTGGGGATGCTTGCGTGGGTCATGCTGGCCGGATGCCCGATCAGGGATTCTACACCTCCCAGTGATTCTGCTAATGTAAACAGGTGGGTGTTGCTCAGAATGCGGGTAGCATCTTCGAGGGTGTTGTTTTTCAGATCGAAAGAAACCATGGCGCCAAATAGCCGCATTTGCTTTTTGGCAATGGCGTGGTTGGGGTGGTTTTCAAATCCGGGCCAGTACACTTTAGAGACTTTTGGGTGCTGTGCCAGGTAAAGCGCAATTTTTTCAGCATTTTCGCAGGCCTGGCGCACGCGCAGGTGCAGGGTTTTGATGCCGCGCAGGATGAGGAAACAGTCCATCGGGCCGGGCACGGCGCCGGAAGCATTTTGGAGGAAGCGGAGGCGTTGCGCGAGTTCGGCGTCTTTCACGATCAGGCACCCGTGTACGACATCGGAGTGACCACCGATATATTTGGTCGCCGAGTGCAGTACAATATCAGCACCCAAGTCAAGTGGATTTTGCAGGTATGGCGAAGCGAAGGTATTATCAACACAGGTGAGAATACCATGTTGGCGTGCAATGGCGCATACCGCAGCAATATCGACGATATTGAGCATGGGGTTGGTCGGTGTTTCGATCCAGATCATTTTGGTATCCGGACCAATGGCCGCCTCTACTTTGGAGGCATCGTACATATCAATGTAGCGACTTTTAAGTCCCCAGGCGCTATAAACCCTCACCATTTGGCGGTATGAGCCGCCGTAGAGGTCGTTGACAGACAGGATTTCATCGCCACTTTTCAGGAGTTTGATCACGGCATCCTGGGCAGCGAGGCCGGAAGCGAAGCAAATGGCATCGGTTCCGTTTTCGAGCGCAGCGAGGTTTTTTTCCAATGCGCTGCGGGTCGGGTTTTGAGTTCGGGCGTATTCATAACCTTTGTGTACGCCCGGTGCTTCCTGAGCGTAGGTAGAGGTTTGGAAAATGGGTGTCATGACGGCGCCGGTGCTGGGATCGGGTTCAATACCGGCGTGAATGACTTTTGTCGCAAATTTCATAGAGATGAGTAATTTTGCGGCAAAAATACCACATGCGAGTTTTAATGAGTGTATTTGCTGCCCTACTTCTGCTGGCAGCTTGCAAAAGTGACAACAAATCGTCGGTTGACATGCTGGAGCGCGACAAATTGGGCAACAGCGCCCTCACGGAAGCGTTTCCCGCAACAACCCGCGATACTTTTTTGCTCACAGCACAAGAGTTTGATCAACTCACCACAAAAGATCGCAACATTGCCATCATCGACCTGCGTACGCCCGAGGAGTTCAAAAAAGGACATATCTGGCGCGCTACGAACATGAATTTCAGAGATGCGAGCTTTATTCCCAAGTTTATGGAGTTGGGTAAAGACCAGGCTTATGCGCTGTATTGTTCCGATGGTCAACGCGGCAATGAAGCAGCTTTGCAATTGCGCGGCCTCGGCTTTACAAAAATCTATCACCTCAAAGATGGCCTGCTCTACTGGAATGAAACCGGTAAAGCGCTGCAACTGAAGTAAAAAGGTGTTTTAGTGTTTTAGTGTTTTAGTGTTTTTGTGTTTTGGTGTTTTTGTGTTTTGGTGTTTTAGTGTTTTGGTGCTTGGGCACTTTATATTGCTCAAACCCCTAACCACAAAAACACTAAAACACTAAAACACTAAAACACTAAAACACCTCCCCCCTCCTTCACTCTGGCGCGATTTTTGCCGCATTTAAGACAGTTTTGGCCTTCTCCCTGAAAAAAGCGGAGACAGGCCCGCCTGATTTCTATTTTTGCAGGCTAAAATCAAAATAACATGCTACAGAGGAAACCCTTGTTCACCCTGCTTGCGCTGCTATGGGTTGGAATGGTGTGGGCACAAAATGGAAAAAAGCCCACAAACCTGACCAAAATTGCGCGTGAGGAAACCATTTATTTTAACGACACCGCACGCTGGGTGGAAAAAATGCCGGAATTTGGTTTCCTGCTCGGTGCTATGCGTTATGCCGGTGACCTGTCCTCTGAGCAATCCATTGATCTTAACGGCGTTACACCGCTCGCCGCTGGCGTTTTTTACCGCAAACACCTGATTCCCAATTTCGCGTTCCGGGCCAGCCTGATGGGCGGTCGTCTTAGTGGCAATGATCAGGATTATACTGATTTTCCCTGGCGACAGGATCGCAATGCTGCTTTTACCACAACCGTAGGGGAGTTGGGCCTTCAGCTGGAATGGGACATTCTGGGCAAACGCCGTTTCCGCCATAAAGACACGGTTTCCTACACCCTCGATAAATACCGGCAAATTGCCTATATCAATCGCTTCCGACCTGGCATCTGGCCCTACCTGTCGGTCGGCGGTGGCGCTTTTTTCAGTAAAGCCAGTCCGGAAATTGATATGGTAGCCGCTGAACGCAATAATCAGCTCAACCAGGCCAATAAAGACCTTGCCGAAGCCGCTTCTGCACAATTTGCCCTTGGGTACGGGTTTGGTGGCGGTTTTAACTGGGATCTGAACCGGAAATGGACACTCGGCCTCGAAGCCGGCCTGCGCACCGCCGGCACTGATTACTGGGACGGCATCAGCCAACTCGGTAACCCCGATGCGCAAGACTGGTACCTCTACGGCGCACTCAATCTCTCTTTCCGCTTCGGTACCAAAGACCGCGACGGCGACGGTACGCCCGATAAAAAAGATAAATGCCCGGATATTGCCGGTTATGGCCACACCAATGGCTGCCCCGACGCCGACGGCGACGATATTGCCGACCGCGATGACGCCTGCCCGCACCAGCGCGGCATTGTTTCTTTAGCCGGTTGCCCGCTCAAAGACGCCGATGACGATGGCGTGCCGGACGTAGATGACCTTTGTCCTAAAGTGGCTGGTTTGGTGCAGTTCAAAGGTTGTCCCGACACCGATGGCGATGGTATTGAAGACAAACTCGACTCCTGTGCAACAGTGGCCGGGCTTGCGCAGTTTTTTGGCTGCCCGGATACTGACGGCGACGGTATTGAGGATAAACTCGACGCCTGCCCCACTGAGAAAGGCCCAAAGGAATACTATTATGGCTGCCCCGTGCGCGATACCGATAAAGATGGCGTGCCCGATCATGAAGACCGCTGTCTGACAGTGGAAGGGAAATTAGCCTTCAAGGGTTGTCCGGATACCGATGGCGACAGTATTCCCGATATTGATGATTTGTGCCCTTTGGTTGCCGGTAAATTAGCCAATAAAGGCTGCCCGGTATTGGAGAAAAAGGATCAGGATCGCCTGATTTTCGCCATGAAATCTGTGAAATTTGAGACCGGTAAAGCCATTCTGAAGCCCGAATCGGGCAAGATATTGGATGAAATTGCCGCGATGATGAAAAAGTACGACGGCTATTACCTGAAAATTGAAGGTCATACCGATAATGTTGGCAAAGATGAGACCAACATGCAGTTGTCGGCACAACGCGCCAAGGCTTGTTTGGACTACCTGAAAAATAAAGGGGTTATGGAAAAGCGCATGAGTGCGCAGGGCTTTGGCAAAACAAAGCCATTGGGAGAAAACAAAACGGCGGCCGGAAGAGCCCGGAACCGCCGTGTTGAATTCCATTTATATTTGCCGGAATTGGAGCAAAATGGCGCTACTTCGGATCGCGAAGTGCAAAAAGCTAAAATTTCGGACAAATAATATCCTCGCTGTCGTAGTTGCCTAAGTAGGCGATGGATAATTCAAATGCGCCCTGACGCTGGTTGGCGCCCAGGGCTTTGAGGTTGAGGTCGTAGCTCAATCCGAACAATACGTTGTTGATTTCCAGTCCGGCCATAGCTACGATAGCATCCAGTCCGAACCCGTCGCTGTTGCGAACCGGGCGTGCCCAGCCGCCGAGGTGCAAGGCTGAACCGCCGTATTTGCCCATTGCTGTCCGGAAATTAGCACCCGCATTTACTTGCAGGTGATTGCCTTGTGCGGCTACCATCACACGCGGCAGAAACGCCACGCGGTTGTCTTTGCGCAGTGGAATATGGGCTGCAATATGGCCTGAAGCTTTCATGTTAAGGCGATCGCCGTCGTTGGTCGTTTCATTAAAAGAGACAATCGGGCGCAGGAAATGGTGCAGGGCAGCGCCGGCAAACAAGCGTCCGTCGCGACCGATTTCTGCGGAATAGTTCAGGCCCACATTGTAATCGGAGTAGGAAAAATTATTCACCGGAATTTCTTCACCGGTAGGCAGGACAAAACCTGTCTGGCCATCGAACTGATCAAAAAAGCTCAGGCGTTCAAAATTCACATTGCGCTGGTTGAGCGTACCCTGAATACCCAGTGTCAGGAATTGTGTATTGTTGGTATTCAATGATTTGTGATAGGCCAGCGACAACCCGATTTGGGTGGTATTGAAATCAATGATTCCGGTTTTGTCGTTGGTGAACAACAAACCCAATCCGATAGCATCTTCTTTAACCTGTTTTTTGCGGGCATCAAAACGGAGGTCGGCGGCTACGGCAAAAGTGGTGGCGGGAAAATCCAGCACCCGACGCCATTGGTCGCGATAAATGGATGCAACGCGATATTTGCCCTCAAAAGCGCCGGTCAGCGCCGGGTTGATGGTCATGGGCGCTGCAAAAAACTGTGTAAAGTGAATATCCTGTGCGAAAAGACGCGCACTTGCGGCAAACAGGAGGAGTAAAGTCAGGTTTTTTTTCATCAGACTTGGTTGTAGTGTTTGCGTGTTTTGGTGTTTGAGTGTTTTAGTGACTTCCTCAGCAGAAGACGTAAACACTCAAACACCAAAACACGCAAACACATTAATATTTACTTGTTGCTTTGCTTCTTCTTGTCCTCCTGAAATTTGATGACCTGCTCCATTACTTCGTTGAGTTGTTCGGCGCCGATACGTTTCATCAGGATTTCATGTTTTCGATCGAGAATAAAGATTTGCGGTGTGACGCGCACATCGTAGAGTTGCTTAAAACGGCTTTGCAGGTAAGGATCGTATGTGTTGATAAACAAACCGTTGTTGAAGCCTTTTTCTTCGATGCTTTTGCCGCAATCGCCGGCTTTATCCCCTGTGGCGGTACAAACGGCAAAGACTTTGACGCCGCGGTCTTTGAATTTTTTGGAAAATTCAACCATAAACGGCGCTGCTTTTTTGCAATGTCCGCATTCCGGATCCCAGAAAAAGAGTACTGTATAGTCGGCATCCACATCCCATAGTGGAGAAGGTGCGCCGCTTGTAAAGTCTTTTACGGCAATATTCGGCGCAATTTTTCCAATCAGGATAGGCTTCAGGCGGGCCACATTGTCGCAAATTTTCTCCTGATCCTCCTTCTTAGTCCAGTTGACTTTACCATTGCAATAGTAGCTTTCGCCGATGTGGACATATACGCCATCCATCCCGACGATATTGGATTTTGCATAATGATTGAGGAACCAGATGAGGTAAAATTTATACAACTCCTGGTTCGGCTCCATTTGTTTGATGAGCTGATCAATGGAGGCGTTAATGCTGTCGGGGTGCTGGACGGTAAATTTTTGCACAAAGGACTCAATGCGCGGGTGCAGCACGGGTGTGCGGAGCATCACCGGGTCGGAGATGTCGACATTATCGAAATAGTGGGCGCGCAGCCATTCGCGCTTGACGGCGAAGGCGCGTTTTTCATCGCCGGGCACTTCCGGAATTTCCGGCTCGATGGAGGCTTTGACGATACGGGCGGTAATGGTGGCAGGGTACTTTTTAACCAGATCGCCCTGATATTTTTTTACTTTTTTGTCCAGTCCGTCCAGTAGTCCGGCGATACGCACCGAGTCTTTGGGGCTGGATTTGAGTTGTTCCATTTGTTTGCGCAGGGTATCTGCTTCGGGGCGGGCGGCAGAGAGGTAGCGCATGTACTCATAGAAGAGTTTGTTGTCATCGGAGCCTTCCACCTTCATTTTGTCTACGGTATTGGCCGCGTCGGTGGTCAGGGTAAACTGCTGGTCATTGGCAGGTACAGCAAACTGGATAAAGTCGTTTTTGGGTTGCAGCACGAGCAGGTACACGCCGGCGGGCAGCAATGTATCGGCTTTGAAGGTGAAGTAGCCGTCGGGGCCGAGGTCGAAAGTATCTTTTACGTAAGGTTTATCGCCGTAGTAAAAGCCGAGTACGAGGGTTTTGGCTTCGTAGTTGGTCAGTTTTACTTTAATTTCGTGGCCGTTGCCGGCTTGAGCGCTTCCGGCGAAGAGCGCAAGGAGGAGCAGTAGTGCAAAACGTTTCATCAACAATCTGTAGTTGGGTGAATGAAGGGGCAAATATCCCGGATTTCGGCAGAAATCTGCCCGGGTTTTTGCAATTATTAACAGCGCAAAGACACATTGAGCCGGATTTGCGCTGTCTGCAGCAATAAACTCAATTTACGCGAAAATATTTTTCGGTTGCATCGGCATCGAAGCGTGCGGGGCGGGCTTCGGAATGGATGCCGGCTTCATAGCGCAGGCGCAGGGAGGAGTCGCTGCTCCACTCAATGATACCGAAAAGGGTTTTGCCGTTGTACGGGCCGGTTTCAAAATTGCTGAGGTCGAGCCGGGCCGGCGAAGCGGAGCAATCGAGGGTATAGGTAAAGGCGACGCTGTCGTAGCTGCTGCCGAAGCGGGTGAGCCAGAGGCCTTTTTGGCTGGGCAGGAAGAGGAGGTCTTCGCCTTCGCGATTGGTCCAGCGGCCTTCGAGGGGGCCGCATTCGGGTTTTTGGGTACAGGCAGCGGCCAGCAGTATGGCGGCGATGCCGGTGGCGATCAGATATGCGTTCATCCTGATTAAATGTTTCAAACGTGAAAAGGTTGCCGCTTAAAGACAGATTCGGGGAGCAAAGGTCGCTTGTTTGGGTGGGAAACGGTAATGAATTGGAATTTTTGGGACAGTATCAAAGTCATTTCATCCTGGTGTTTAAAAGCGTCACGGTTTTTTTGGCGGGCACGTTTCGGCGGTGTTGCAAATTGCCGGCCGGAAATATTCCATTTCAGTAGTCATTCAGCGATAGCAGGAATCGTTTTCACGGAAAATTATACTTTTGTGGGCCATTTGGCAACAACAGAACCGGGCGTGTATATCGCGCCCGGTTTTTTTTGAACCATCATTTATCAAAACAACGCATGCGAACACTTTTTTCAACCCTGTTATTGCTAAGCCTGCTGGCCGCTTGCCAAAACCAGCCCTCAACACCCGCGCCCGCGCCGAGCGTAAACGGCGAGGCAATTATGAAACACAAATACTGGCTGTCGAAAAATTTTAACGATGCCGTTGCCGCCAGAACCATTGTTGATACGCTGGGGCTAATGGTTTGTTCCGAGCTTATTTTTCTGGAAAAAGACACCTTGCTGATTACCGCCTGCAATTCGGATGCAAGTTTTGGCGTGTACAAATTTACCGGTCCTAATACCATTGAAGTACTCTTCGATGGATTTACCAAACCGGTTTCCGGCGCCTACGACGCTGCAAGCGGCGTGCTGCATATCGACAGGCCCGAAGGTGTCGGCGAATTTTGGTCTACCGATTTTGTGGCGCAAGACGGCGTCAACCCGCGCACCGCCGACGGCGGCGTGATGAGCGTTGGCCGCCAACGCCTCGCCGGTGAATATGCCCTGGTGCCGCAACCCGGACAGGCAGCCGCCACGGCCATGCTGACGCTTCGGCCCGATGGTACTGCCGCAGGCCTGGGCATACATGACCGCTTCGACCCCTGGATGTCGGGAATCGGCAGTAATTCTATTATTGAGCCGCCGATGAACGGTATGTTTCTGAAAAAAAGTCAGGATGAAGACTACTATCTTTCTGTCGGCTGGCAGTTCCGCAATGATACCCTGCGCCTTTGGGACTTGAAAAACCTCAACGGGCCAGACGATTTGCCGGAATACAAGGCTGTCAAATTGATGGGTACTTATGTGAAGCAACGTTAATCCTTATTTCACGGTAATATACTCTAAAATAAGGTTCATCATTTCATTCTTTACACCCCAGCCATAGGTAATTTTTTGCGACGGGGAATAAGGATTGAGTGGATTTTGGGCAGTGTTGTCGAATTGCGCCTCCGCATAGATAACACTGCCTTTTTTTAACAGCAGCGGCTCTTCAAACCGATATGTCATCTGCCACTGAAATTCCCAGTTATTGATCTGTATCAAAGGAACAATGCCGCCACCCGGTGTGATGGCATAGGCACGAAAGTTTTTGCCCAAAAGGTGCATGTGGGGTAAAATACTCACTAATTTTATGTCCTCACGCAAAACGGCCGAGCGCATGTAAAAAGTAGGTTTTGTGCCCGGATACAAGACAAAAGGCGGATTGGTGATGGCATTTTCGCCGATGGCGAAGGTGCGCACCTGTTTTTCCGGCGGTGTTTTGGCCAGCCACAATTTTACCTTCGGCCGGTCGCTTACGCCAACAGGTGTTGGGGCATAATGCACATTCAGTACCAGATCGGCGCCGGCGGGCAGTAATTTGGCAGCGCCGTCGGGGTAAAAAACCGGAAGATTGCCCGGCACCCATCCCTGCCAGAAGGGGTCGGCCAAGGGAATATTAATCTGCTCAAATTCAGGCACTTCGTCAACGGCTTTCCGATGTTCGCCGCGCAGCGCATTGGAGGTGTCAATCATGATGCGGCAATGGTGCGTCACACTCCGGTTGCCGGGTTCATAGGCGATGGCACGTACATAAAGGTCTTGCCGGGTATGGGTGGGCAGGATAAAAAGACGATACTGTTCTTTGCTGTCGGCAGGTAGCGTGAAGGTGCTGTCCATTTCAATGACCAGATCGTGCGGGCCGGGATCCAGTAAACTGGCGCCAGGCAGGTTCTGAAACTTTTTTTTCGGCGTTTTACCCTTGGCTTTACCCTGGCTTACCCAGTCGGCAATGCGGGCAATCTCTTCGTCGGTAAGCGTATTTTGCTGGTGAAAACGCCGGAAAGTCGGATCGGCGGGCCAGGGCGGCATATAGCGCAGTGCCGTTACTTTCCGGATCATATCGCCCCGCTGCGCCACGTCTTCGTAGGTCATCAGGGCAAAAGGCCCTGCGCCGCCCGGGTAGTGGCAGCCGGTACAGTGTTGTTGCAGTAAAGGTTGAATATCAGTATAATATGTGGGCGTTGTTTGCTGTGCAAACAACCTGAGAGCCGGAATGGCGAGCAGGAGGGCTAAAAATTTAATATTCCAATACACAACCGACGGGTTCTGTGCGCCTGATGGGCGCGGGTTGATGTTGTAATGCAGCCTGAATGGCCGCTTCGAGATAGTATTCAGTTGCTTCCTGGCGATGTTTGCCAAGGGCAAAAAACCAATTGTCGATTGCCCCTGAATACAGCACTTCGCCATTGGGAGCAAGCAAAAATACCTCAGGCATAACCGTAGCGCCTAATTTTTTGGCCAACCGATGTTTGTGATCTTTATACACTTCAAATGGTAGCCGGTAAGTGCTGCAAAATTGCCTGATGTTTTTGGTTTTCGACCATTTGGTAAATAAACCAACAAAGCGCACTTCCGGATAACGCTGCGACAAATTGCTCAATGTGCGCGTGTATTGCCGGGAAATCGGGCAATCCGTACCTAAAAATACGATGGCGCTCATGGTTTTTCCAGGTGCCGGGCCAGGTTCTACAATGCGGCCAAGAGTGTCCTGCAATTTGGTCTGCTCTAAAAAAGTTTGTGCCGACAGCAGGCAGGGGAGGAGCAGGAGGAGAATGCAGAATAGCGTATTCTGTTCCGTGTGCCGCTCAGGTAGCGCCGAATTATGAATATTATTCTTCTTTTTGTTCATTTTTTTTGAATTTCAGGAAAAGTATTGGCTGTTCTTTCCCCGCCGATTTCGATTTTAAGGCAAATAATCTATACCGGGGAGCAACGCTGATTCGTGTATTCGTGGCTAAAAAAGTTGCCACGAATGCACGAATAATTTTTTTCCGCACCCTCCCTGAGAGAAAGCGAGATTCCGCATTCCGCACTTGAACCATTCCACAATAAGCAAAGGCCATCCCGGTTGCCCGAAATGGCCTCTGCAAAAAGCAATGGAGTCGCTTATTTCAGCGGTGGCCAGTCTCTGCCGTCTTTACGGGTCAGCTCGACTGTGCCGGCGTCGCCGTAGGTATTGTTCCAGCGAATGGTCAGTTTCGGACCAATTACGGAGAGGACGTTGTAAGTGTAAGTGTCACTGTATTGGTCGGTGCCGGCAGTGCTCAAAGCATTGCATGCGTCTTTTACACGCGCACTTGCCGAGTAAGCTGGACTGTCGTTCCAGACGGCCTCGTAGTGCCCGAAAGACAAATCCGGTGTGAGGTATGATCCAAGAATAGGGCCAGCCGGGCCCATTTCCTGCGTCCAGGCAATGGTGCCGGTGAGGGTGCCAGGGGCGGCTGCACCACCGCCACTGCCATCGCCTTTTACCATTTCCGTTTGTACATAATCTAACTCGCCTGCGAGGTCGGAAGCGCAAACGACACCGAATTTAACCGTGCAGGACGACTGCGGGAACTCCTCTGAGCAGATAGAATCGGACCAGTAGTCGAATTTGCGGCCGTCTTCGGTGTAAATGATCCAGGAAAGTTCAAACTGGTCGCCTTTTACGAAAGGCGATTCAGGAGAGCGGTCGGGTTTTGCCGGATTGTTGAATACCGCAACTTCTGTACTGCCATCATATTTAAACTTGGCCTCTTTGTAGAGGTTGTAAATATCGGCTTGTGAGATGCTGAAACTGATGTCGCTGCGGTTTCCCGGTACGGCGCTGCCTTCTACAACTTTGAACAGTTTTCCGCCGGCATTGGCATCCTGAAAGCGACCACCATGTCGAGCAAGGCGGTTGTTGCCTTCTGCGTCCACATAGCTTTCATCGAAATACAGGTAAAATTCGATTTTGGAAACTTTATTGATACCATCAATGGCATTCCAGCGGAAATCTACACTCAGGCTGGTGCCTGGTTCGGCGAAAACGAAGTTGCGTGCGGAAGTGCTTTGAAAACGCCCCCAGCCATGCACAGCCGTTTCATAATCCGGTACCGGGTTGAGTGATTCATCGCGGCAACTGGACAAAACAGCCAGTACGAGCGCGGCGAAAAGCAATTTAAAACGATTCATATTTGAACGTTGCATTTTTTGTTAAAGGATGGAATTAGTTTTTGTCCCAGAAAATGGGATCGCGGTCGTAAATCACATTGATATACGGCGCTGCGCTTGGGTTGAGCGTTAACTCCTGTTGTGGGTAAGGCATGCGTTTGGGTTCGTCGCGCACCGGGTTGATCGGCTCCTGGAGGGTAGTTGGCAGTCCGGTACGGCGGAAGGCATTCCACAGTTCGGTTGCGTTGCCCCAGGAGGAGAACCACATTTGTTTCATCACTACATTGAGCCTGGCATTGTTGTCGGGCGCAGCGTCGTAGCGGGCAAGCCATTTGGCAACATACTGGTTGATGGTATCGCTGCTGGGCGCAACAGCGTTGCCCAGATCGGTTGCAACGCCAAAGGTGCTTACTTTGGCGATGTGTTTGCGGATGGCCTCTTCAAAAAGTGTACGCGGGTCGCCGGTAGCTGCACCTAAAGCAAGCGCTGCTTCAATGCGGTAGTAAAGTACGTTGATATGTGTCAGCGCCGGGTGGATGCCACCGCCGGGTGCGGCGTTGGCTGCGGGCAAACCAGGCGTTGCAACATCGTAATAGCCGCCGCATGGATATACACCCGGAATGGTGCGCAAGGTACCATCGGCTGGTACACCGGCCGGGTCGGAACGGTCGCGACCGAAAATACCGGCGAGGAAATCGCGCTCATCCGCCCCGAATGTTTTACCCTGGTTTGTGTAGATCGCGTCAATAACATTCTGATTGGCAACGAGATATCCATAGGTACAGCCTGGAGTGGTTACGCAGGGAATCGTACCTTTATCTGTGGGGTTGTTCGGGTCCAGTACTTTCTTGGTTTGGCGACGGAAATAGAAGGGGAAACGCGGATCCCCATCAACCAACATTTCCACCATCATCTGATGTGAAATATACGTGAATTCACCACCGGTATAGGTGCCCTGATACCAGGGGTGGCGGTTATCAGGGGTAACGGTTTTGCTGAACTGGAATTGGAAATCTTCTGCTCCACTTCCGATCAGTTCGCCGGCACTGATTAATGCTTCAATAGTGCTTTTAGCCTCTGCCGGATTGACCAGACGGGTGGTCATGGCCATTTTTAACTTGAAGGTGTTGGCAAATTTTTTCCAACGAATAATGTCACCATTGTACACGATATCACCTTCAACGATAACACCGGATGTTTTGTTCAGGTTTACAATGGCATCTTCAACCAACTGGCGACAAGCGCGATAAACTTCCTCATCTTTGTCAAATTTAGGAAATTTAATGGCCGTCTCTGCATTCCCCTTCAATGCTTCTGAGAAAGGTACATCGCCAAACTGATCGACCATAGTCACGTAGGTATAGGCTTTGAGCAATTGCGCAATACCTAAGTAATGTGGGTTTTCGGCGCGCTCATCGGTTGCAACCGAGGCTTCAATTACACCCTCCAGATCTTTCAGGACGTTGGCGTACATGCTGTTCCAGTAGCCATTCCAGGAGGTTGCAGGCACATTCCAGTCGTCGTTGGAGCTGATCATGCCCATAAAACCATGCTGCGCGTAGTTGGTGCCGCCGGCAAGGTTGGCAAAAAGAATATTCTCTGCGTTGGTGAGCAGCAGATTGGGTGTTGTAGACGAGGGATTGATCGGGTCGGTGTTTACGTCCAGATCAAACATGTTGCAGGCATTGACCGACAACAACAGGCCCGTCAAAGCAGCCGTTCTGACAATATTTTTGATTAATTTCATTGTTCGTAGCGTTTTGATGTTTAGAAGGTAGCGCTGAGGTTGATACCGAAACGACGGGTAGTTGGCGCGGAGCCATATTCAAACCCTTGAACATTCGATTCTGCTGTTTCGCCCAATACTTCCGGGTCGAGGTTCAGGCCTTCGATGAAATTTGGTGCAACAAACCACAGGTTGCGGCCCGAAACAGAGAGGCGCAGGCTGCCCAGGGGCGTGCGCGCCAGCCATTTTTTCGGGAAAGTATAACCCAGCGAAAGCTCCCGCAGGCGAATTACTGTAGCATCGTATACGTTGGTTTCGTCGGCGCCGTAAGGGCCAAAACCATTGCTGAAGAAGTAGTCGAAAGCAGTAACCGGAACGGTGTTGCGGATGGTGTTGCCGTTTTCATCTAAAATCGCCGTTTCGCTTTGCGGATCGCCGTAAACGCCCGGGATGACGCGCAGCGCCTCGCGGTCTTCGGTGATGGCGAGTTGACCGCGTGCCAGCAGCGAACCACCCGTGGTGAGGTACATGTCGCCGCCTTGCTTCCAGTCGAGCAGGGTCGTGAGGCTGAACCCTTTCCAGCTCAGGGTATTTACCCAGGAGAGCAGGAAGTCGGCATTCGGGTCACCAATTACCTGCGAGGTGCTGGTGATGATGGTCAGGCCCGTGGTTTTGTCGATCAGACGATTGCCTGCATCGTCGCGGGCAATGGCGGTACCAAAGATTTGGCCGTAGGGCAAGCCGCTGCGGTGAATGGCGCCAAGGGAAGAGTTAAAGCCGCCGATAAAGATGTCGCCACCCTCTCCGGAGCTAACTACCAGTGCACGGTTGCGTTGCAGGTTGATATTGGCCTGCCAGCTGAATCCTTTGTCGTTTTTGAAAGGCCAGAGTTCAAGGCCGAGTTCGATACCTTTATTTTGTACTTCACCGGCATTTACAATAGCAGAAGTAAAGCCGGAGGACGCAGGTACTTGCGTTTCAGTAATCTGGGCGGTAGAGTTGCGCTTGTACCAGGTAAAGTCGACTCCAACGCGGTTACGAAAGAAACGCAAATCCGTACCAAGCTCAATTTCGGTAGTCAATTCATGGCGCAGGTCTGCATTTCCCAGTGTATTGTCGAGTGTTGCCTGATTAATAATATTGCCACCTACTGTGGTAAATACCTGTTCGATACGGTAAGTAGTTTGTGTTTGATAAGGCCTGGCCTGGTTGCCCACTTGCGACCAGGCGGCGCGTACTTTGGCAAAATCAAGCACTTTGGATTTCACACCGAGCAGATCCGTCAGTACCAGCGAGGTATTGATGCTGGGGTAAAAGAAGCTGTTGTTTTTGATCGGCAGGGTAGAAGCCCAGTCGTTACGCGCGGTGATACCCACGAACCAGTAATCGCGGAAACCCAGCTGGAGGTCGCCAAATAGACCGTAAAGACGCTGGAGTTCCTGTTCCTGAAAACCTACATTCTGTGTGGAAGTTGCGGAAAGCTGGTTGGTGCCCGGAGAAATGATGCCGTCACCGCCTATAAAGTCACGTTTGAATCGGCGTTCGTTCATGTTCAGGCCGACAATGCCCGTAAAGTCAAAATCGCTGCCGATACCGGTTTTAACAGTCGCCAGATACGTGAGGTCAACCTCGCGGTTGCTCAGGTTGTCGGTCCATACGCCACCGTTGGCATCTGCCTCACCGCCGGAGCGGAGCTCGTATTTGCGGAAATCAGTGTAGGCATTCATACCACCGCGTGCGGTGAAGTTGAGCCATTTGGTCAGGTCGTAACTCAGGGCGAGGTTACCAAAAGCACGGTTCACATCACTGGTATAGCGCGAGTTTTTGACAAGCCAGAACGGATTATCGAGTGCGCGGTAGAATACGTTGTTGCCGTTTACCGGGTTCTCAAAAGGATAATCCGAGAGGTTGTAGTTACGCGGCAGGAAGTACAGACGTGTGAAAATAGAAGCGTCTGCGGTACCAAAGTTACCACCGAATAAAGAACCACCCATAGGCGGGTTGCCCTGCTGGGTATTTACATAACTGACATTACCCGAAACGGTAAGGCCATTGTCGAGGGCCGCACGGCCGCCAAACGACAAGGTGGTACGGCTGGATTTTGACTCTGGTACGATACCGTTGTTGGTCATACGGCCTACGGTAGCGCTGAGCGAAGTTTTGTCGCCTCCCGCATTGATGTTAACAGCCGTTTCATTTAACAGACCTGTTTCAAAAAAGTCGCCAAGGAAATCAAATGGCTGGTATTTTACGGCCAGCGGGCGGCCTTGCGCGTCGAACAATTCCGGGAAAACGCCGGGATAACCCTTGGCTTCTGCAAATGGAATGGAAACCAGCGGGTGACGAACATAGCCTTCTGGCAGTGGCGTGCCATCGGCATACTTCTCAATCACTTTGCTGTAGGCGGTACCGTAAGTGCTGTTCAAACGGTCTACATGCTCCGCAAAAGGGGCGCCCCAGTTACCGATAAAACCGCCGTTGTAGAGCTGGTTGGAACCTTGGCCGTACACGTTTTGGTAGTCCGGCAAACCGGAAACCTGCTCAAAGGTCGTGTTTTGATTGAGGGTCACCTCAAGGCCCTTACGGCCTTTTTTGCTACCGGTTTTAGTTGTGATGACGATAACGCCATTGGCCGCACGCGAGCCGTACAGCGCAGCCGCAGCAGCGCCTTTGAGCACGGAAATGCTTTCAATGTTATTCGGATCAATGTCAAAACCGCGATTGGAGTACTGTGTACCACCGGAGGCACCGGTAGAAGCGCGCACGGAGTTGTCGAAGGGGATACCATCTACCACAAACAGCGGTTGGGTGTTACCCGTCAGGGATGCCTGACCGCGAATGTTGATCTTGGTCGACATGCCCGGAGAGCCGCCGGCCCCCTGAATGTTTACTCCGGCTACTTTGCCTGCGAGCGCGCGCACGGGATCCACCTCTGCGCGTTGCTGGAGCTGGTCGCTTTGCACATCGGTGGCGGAGTAGCCCAGGGCTTTTTTCTCACGCGCGATGCCCAATGCGGTAACCACCGCTTCTTCCAGTACCTGACCTGCGGAGAGCTGTACGTCAACGACATTGGAGGCGCCCAGCGTAATTTCCTGGGTAGCATAGCCGGTGTAAGTGAAAACCAGCACGGCGCCGTCGCCTGCAGGCACCTGAACGGTATAACGACCGTTCAAATCGGAGATAGCGCCACTGTTACTGCCTTTAACGCGCACAGAGGCTCCGATGAGTGGCTCGTTGGTGTCGCCGGTAACAACACCGGAAACACTGCGTTGCGCCCATGCAACGCACACTGCCACACACAACATCACTAATGTTGTAAGCAATTGCTTCATACAAAAATTTGATTTGGTTAACAAAAAATGAAATATTAAAACAATTCCGGAGAAGGAATTCACGAAGACCTGTTGGTTTCCCAGAGGAATATTCTATGGCGAATGGTTCTTTTCAGTCGTAAAGGAACGACAAATGTAATACTGTAGCAATACTTTTAATTACAAAATTATGACTAAGACGAAATCAAAAAGAAATACCTCAAACTTTCTAATGTTGCGGTAAGCCTGAATTATTGCTTGCAAACCAGGTCTTATTGGTTCATTATCAATAATTTAATGAAAAAATAATATTGTTTGCAACTTGCAGGGTAGCCACTATTATTACGACCGCGCCTTGCGGTCGCCTAATTTTTTTGGGCAAATGATCCGCCAGTATTTTCTACTTTTGCATCTTTGTTTGAAAGGATCCTCAATCAGCCGACTAAAACAGCATTGCCATGTCTACCGATCAACGCATCCGCAGCCGAAAGGCATTTCGCCAACCCATGGCCGTCATAGGTATCTGTATGACCGTTTTTTACATCGGGTTTGGTTCTTTTTTACTGCTTTACCCCAACCTGATTAGTGCTTATCCGGCATTTATCCAGCAACTTTTTGCTGCAATGTTGCTGGTGTACGGCGTATTCAGGGGTTGGCGGGTATATAATGACTATTTTCGCCGCCAGCCTGAAACCGAAGCCGAAATCGAAGCATAAATGGCTGCCGGAGCGGTATAACTTTCCGATCAAACCTAAACACATACCACCATGTTTGCTCAATTCAGAAATCAGGGACTGCAATCCCTGATCTTATTTGCTGCGCTTGTTGCTTTTAGCCTCTTTACGGCTTGCGACAACGGGAACAGCGGCGCCAAAGTATCCGATTCTCCGGTTTCCGGCGAACTTCGAATCATGGTCGATGAAGGGTTCCAGCCAATCATCTCCAGCGCCGTGGATGTTTTTGATTCTGTCTATCGACTTGCAAAAATACACCCGACTTTTACTGCCGAAGGGGTGGCCGTCAAAGCGCTGATGGATGATTCCATCCAATTCATCATCATTCCGCGCCAACTCAGCGCCGCCGAGTTGGGTTATTTCAAAAATCGCGGCTATGAGCCGGAAACAACGCCCATTGCACATGATGCTATCGCATTTATCCTGAATCCGGCGAACAACGACACCATTATATCTGTCGAGCAGCTCAAAGGAATTTTTAATGGCAGCGTCGCCAACTGGTCGGAGATCAGCGGCAAATCCTCGCTTGGTAAAATTCAGATCGTTTTTGACAACCCCGCTTCTTCCATTGTACGCTATGTGCGCGACAGTATCTCCGGCGCGGCCCTGCCCCCCAATGCAGCAGCTCTGCAAAATAATGCCCAGGTGCTGGACTATGTTGCCAAAAATAAAAATGCCATCGGTATCATCGCCGCCAACTGGATTTCAGATACCGATGATAAAGGTGCGCAACATTTTCGCTCGGAAATTCGTATTGTAGATGTACTCTCGCCTTTGTACAAAAAACCAAGGGGCCCATATCAGGCGTATCTCCAACTTAATCAATACCCTTACCGCCGAACGATGTATTGCATTAATGGCCAGCCCAAACGCGGGGTAGGGCTCGGCTTTGCATCTTTTCTGGCTGGCCGCGACGGGCAACTCATCATCCTGAAAGACGGTATGCTGCCCGCCTCCATGCCCCCGCGCATCATAAGCGTTCAATAACGATGAACGATGAGTGATGAACGATGAATGCTGACTGATAACTGATATCTGATGTATTATGTTTTTGTAAAATAATTCATCGTTCATCGCTCATAGTTCATCGTTAAAAATCATAAATTGTCGTTAAACTCAAAATACTTTGTGGACTTTCTTTCAAAAAAGCGTCTGAATATTTGAACTTTGCGGCTTCAATGCGCAAGCAATTGATCACATTAAAAATCATTTCACACACAATGACAACTTTCCTGAAAAAAGCCCTCTTCGTTATCGTGGCTTTTGTATGTGCATTTCAGCTATCCGCACAAACGGCAGCCGACGGTTTCGCGGCCATGCAGTTGGAGGATTGGGATAAGGCAATCAGCATCTACGGCGAACTGGTAAAAAAAGATCCTGTGGATCAGGCTTCCTGGCTCAGCTTGGGCAGCGCATATACCCTTAAAGGGGATAAGGCTAAAGCCAAAGAAGCCTATGATGCAGCATTTAATGCCAAACCGGAAGGCGCGTATGGCTTTATCGCCAACGCACGGAATGCATTTTTGCAAAACAACATCACGGTAGTAGATGAGCAACTGAAAAAAGCTGCCAAAGCCGGCAAAAAAGACCCGGTGGCCATGCGCCTGATCGGTGAAACCTACCTGTTCACCGAACCCGGCGTCAAGCCGAATTTTGTGCGCGCCGAAGCCCTGCTCAAAGAAGCCTACGATGCCAGCCCGAAAAATGTACAGGTCATCATGGCACTGGCATACTGCTACAACGAAATGCCCAATGGCGGTGAAGCTGCCCGTTACTACGAACTGGCCGAACAGCTGGAGGCGCGCAATCCTTTGATCAAATATCGCCTCGCCCGCGTATACAAAGCCGGTAAAATTTACCCGCGCTTCCTCGACTACTGCGATCGCGCCGTATCTGTTGCACCCAACTACACGCCCGCCCTGCGCGCCAAAGCAGAATACCTCTACTTCGCCCGCAAATGGGAAGATGCAACGGCTGCCTACAAAGAACTCGTAGCCAATGGCGCAGAAGTGCGTATCGAAGATGAAATGCAGCTCGCCAACTGCCTGTTCATTACCAAAGACTGCAAAGGTTGCAGCGAACTGGTAGAGAAAATCCTGAAAAAAGACGGTACCAAAAACTACCTGCGCCGCCTGCAAGCCTACTGCGATTACGAAAACGGCGAGTTCAAACGCGGTATGGATCAACTGAACGACTACTTTAAAATGGTACAGCCGGAGAAAATTATTGCTTCCGACTACCTGTACTTAGGCCGTTTTATGGTTAAAACCGGTGGCGATACCAGCGTTGCAGCCGAAAATATGAAAAAGTCAATTGCTCTGGACTCTATGTCGTGGCCTTTGTATAAAGAGGTAGCTGAGCTTTACACCCGTCAGCGCAACTACTGCAGTGCTGCTGATTCCTGGAAAATGTACATGGACTCCGTAAGCAAGCAGGATCCGAATGATTACTATCGCTGGGGTATCGCTACGTACTTCTGCAAAGACGACAGCCTGCGCTACCAGAAGTCGGAGAAAATCTTCATGAAGCTCGAAGAACTCAGCCCCCAGGCAACCCTCGGCTGGCTCTGGGCCGGCAAAGCAGCAAAAAATGCTTACGACCCTTCCGCAGAAGCGATTGCCGCTGATCCGGAAAAAGCCAAAGAATATGGCAAGGCCCGTGTGCACTGGGAGAAGTATGTAGAGGTGGCTTACCCAACCAAAGACAAGTATAAAAAAGACCTGGCCGACGTGCTGGAATACCTCTCTTACTGCTATTTTGTGAGCCGCGAGACGGAAAAATTCAACGACGCGACAACCAAATGGCGCGAAGTGGATCCGGATGATCTGGCCAAGATTGACGAGATGGTGAAGGAGTTTAATACGCCGCAGCCAGAAGATAAAAAGTAGTGCGCAAAGCTTTTTTTGAAGCACAATAACAAACGCCCTGTGAGCATTGCTCACAGGGCGTTATTTGTTAGGGTTCGGATGTGCAGTAAGCGCGTCTCAGGAAAAAATTGCTTCGTACAGCACCCCTTCTCCGTCAAACCCGACCGGCACAAAAAAAACATCGAGGTTTCCTTTATCCGGATGCTCTAAGGTAAAAGTCGTCTGTTCGTAGTACTGCGTTTTTTGCTCACTTCTGACAACGATTGCAAAGGGATCACGCGTTAAAGGCGAGTGATTCACCACCTTCCGAACCTGAACGAGTGTGGTCGGAAATCGAACCAAATCACCAAAGCTCAGGTAAATGGTTTGATTCAGATACGGCTCAAAGTCCGAAATTTCAAGGGTGTCAAGCATACTTCGGTATTTAGTTGCGCGGCGGGAAAACACCCTGAAGCGCGATGCAGAAATTGAGGGTCAGGTAAGGCTGCATGTTGTTATGCGGTTGGTCTCCCCCCGAAGGTGCCAGTGCATTTGCGGCAAGGAAGACATTGGGACCGGCGGTTCCATAAACGGCAGCGCCTGTTGAGCGCGCCATTAAAAACGGGGTGTTCACATCACCTACATCTGCAACGGCCTTTGAAGTGTGGTTATGCGCCGGTATTTCAGACTCTAAAAGCGAGACCGTGGATGATCCGCTAGTTTCACCAAGATCGCGTAAGCTTAATCCCGGGCCTTGTCCGGGGTGCATCGGCGCTCTGCCCTGCAAATCCGGAAGGGCAAAATTGCTTTTGCCATTGCCGCCGTAGGTGGTGCCGAGTAAGGAAAAAAGTGCTGTATTTTGAGAGAGCGGTAAAAGTTGCCCGTTGCAAAATGCCCAACCTTTGGGAGGGAAATTAAACGGGAAAATTCGAATTTCCGCTACAAATGGATCTGCCATAGCTTTGATTTTTTAAATTAGGAGGGAGAAGGGAAAATGCCGAAGAGCGAGATAATGAAATCGACACAGAGGAAAGGCTGCATGTTTTCATGCGGCTGGCTTCCGCCGGTAGAAGTTACAATACCTGCATTCATATCCTGATTGGGGTTGTCGTCGAAGTACATGTTCACTTGTGTAGAAAGCCCAAGCAGGTTGTTGGCAGGATTGGGCGTATTAGCCACACCATTGTAGGCTAATAACGCATGGTTATGAGCGGGCATCTGAGCGCTTGTAACGGTTACCGTCTCTGTGCCAAAAGACTCGGCCAGAACTCGGCTGGAGAGACCCGGGCCCGATCCCTGGTGTATCGGCATACGCCCGCGGAGATCGGGCAGGGCAAATGTGTTTTGTCCGTCGCCACCATAGGTGGTACCGATCAATTGAAAAAGTGTTTCATATTCGGAAATCGGCAGGAGTTGGCCTTCACAAAACATCCAGCCAGCTGGTGCGAAGTTACCTGCAAACATGCGGATTTCACCAACATAAGGTTGTGCCATCGTTGATCAATTTTGTTGTTGGGAAATTTAGTTTTGACTCGGGAAAATTCCTTGTAAAGCAATGCAAAAATTGATCACTAAGCTCGGCGCCATGTTGTTGTGTGGCTGGCTTCCTCCCGTTACACTGATCGCGCCCGGACTGAGCGTAACCAACCCGGGGCTGCCGGCGCCACTCGAATAAATTTCTGCGGGGGCGCTGTTCGACAGGAAATTACCGCTCGGGTTAGACACATTGGCGCTGCCATTGCTGGGCGCTTTTGCCGTAAACTGGTGCGTGTGTGTTGGCATTTCAGCAATAGTAAGGGTGTGCGCTTCCTGCCCCCCCCGCTCGCCAAGCGTAAAACCATCGCCTACGTGTATCGGGGTGCGGCCGCGCAGATCGGGCAAGGCAAAGTTAACCTGCCCATTACCGCCATAAGTAGTGCCAAGCAGGGAAAACAATGCCTGGTTCTGGTTAATCGGGAGGAGTTGTCCGTTGCACTGGGCCCAGCCCTGCGGTGCAAAGGAGAAACTCATCATCCTGATTTCGGACAAAAAAGGTTCAGCCATAAATGAAAAGATTGTTAGTTAGAAAAAATGGGTAGAACGCGCCGGGGGTCAGCCCAACGTAGTATTGAGGCTATGCTTTGAGGTAAACTGTGCTTCGAAGACCAGAGACTTGCCCTGATGTACCTGGATTTTTGTTTGGGCCGTATTGTCGGAAAGTTGCGTTTTGGCCAGCACAGAACCTTGTAAGGTGCAGAATACCAATTCTTTATGCAATTGTTTGACACCAATTGGCAGCAGTGCTTCCGATGATAGACCACTGCGGCAGAAAGCTTCCAGGTTATACCCGTTGAGCGTGGCGCTCTGGCGCCAGCTCATGCCGTCCGGACTGAAAAATACGGGAACGCGGTATTCTGTCATGGCGGCGGCAGCAAGGCGTTGTACCATAGGAAAAAAGCAAAACTGCGCCTGGTCGGAAGTGCTGAAATAAACGGCATCAGCTGGAAGATCCAGTCCATCCTGACGATGGTGTGTGATGGCTTCCTGTACAAGTACCTGCAACGAATCGGGGAGGGCGTTTCGTTTGATGCGTTTGGCGTTGCATTGTTGAGCGAACTGAGCCGGCCAGTTGGTGAGTTGCAAGCTGTTGGCGGCGGCAAGTTTTGCGAGCGGAGTGCTCATTCCGAGTGCGCTTAATGCGCCTGCCCGCAAAAAAAATCTTCTATTCATGAGTTGGAAAATTGTAATGCGGCTTTTCGGGTAAATGAAATTTATTCAAAGCCCAAAGATAAACGGGCTTTCTGTTTTTGTAATCATGAAAAAAGTTATTTTTTATTTTGAAAAATAAAAAATGCAAGCGCATTCAAGGGTTTTCTTCCGGGTGCCATTCCATCAAAAAATATACCGGATGGTCTTCGCTGATCACTTTGAATCCGAGGCGTTGGTACAGGCGCAGGGCCTGATTGTAACGTTCCACATGTATGGTAACGGGCAGTTGCCGAGCAGCGCCCTGTTCGAGGATTGCCCGCAAAATGGCTTCCCCGATTCCTTTGTTTCGGAAGGGACGAAGCAGGGCAATGTCTACAATGCGGATTTCTTTTTCCCTGAAATGCAGGTATAAGCGTCCGGCAGCTTCAGCGTTGTGCAGAATAATCATAAACCGGGCGCCGGCATACATCTCGGCATAATATTGATATTGCGCCTCGAATTGCTGCCGGATAAAAGCCGCTTTCTGTTCCTCATCCCATTGCGTAACCAAGGCCATTTCTTCTTCGCGGGAGCTACTATATATAAGGTGTAGCAAAGGTTTGTCATCGGGTGTGGTATCCCGGAAATCAATTATTGCACCTTTGGGAAGCGAAATTGTTTGCATAACGGAGTGTGATGAGCAGGAGTATGGCGTAATGTTAAATTTTGAACCGGTTTTAAAAAAGGCCTGCAAAACTTGTCATTATTTTATAAAATACTACCTTTGCCTGTTCTTTTTTTTTTAATCCCGTTTTCTGAAAGTACTTGAATACTTTCGAAAATTTCGCAACTCATGAATGGTTTAGTACACAGCAATGCTTCTTCGGCAGCTTCAAATGCTGCTTTATATGCTGCAAATCCGACTTTTCGGATATTGCGGCCTGCTGTTAATAAGCTATTTTCGGGCATTGATTCTTGCCTCGGCACCAATTCCTACTACATTTTCGGTATCATTTTTGCACTTGCGTTGAGCCATCGGCTGAATGCAAATTTTGCCATATACCCTTCCGCTTGATCGCAAATACATTTGTTATAATGAAATACAATCTCCTCATTTTTGCCCTGTTTTTGGCAGCATCACAATCGGCTGTGGCACAGACTATCGTGCCTACACAAACCGATGAGATTATTATCGATAACGGCACCTCGGGCAAAGCAGACCCGAACGACCGTATCCGTTACCGGGTGACCATACAAAATACCGGCGGCGCTACGGGCAACAATGTGCAGCTGAATGCTGTGCCCGACCCTAAAACTACGCTGGTGCCGGGTTCTTTCCGCTCTTCTCCGCTGGCAGTACCTGATGTGTATACCTGTACTGGTAATGTAAGCATCAATGTGCCGGCCACAAGCGGCGTCAAAGTCAATGACTTTGATGACAACCTTTCCGGTACAACGCTCTCCTGTGGCGCCTGTACTTCTGCCAATGGCGGAACGGTAGTGCTCAACAACGATGGCAGCTTTACCTATAACCCACCAGCAGGATTTACAGGAAGCGATAATTTTACTTACACCATTACCGACGGCAACCCGGTAGGAGCACCGGTGCCCGCAACCGATAACACGACCGTGACGATTACGGTGAGCAACCTGATCTGGTTTATTGATAACAGCGCGGCTGCTGGCGATGGTCGTCGCAACACACCCTTTAATTCTTTGGCAGCCTTTAATGCCGGATCTGCCGCTGCGGGTGATGTCGTGTATATAGAACACACAGGCACCAATTACACCGGTGGCATTGTACTGCAAAATTCAGAGCGTTTGTTCGGCGAAGGTCATACCGGAGCGCTCAACCTCGCCAACGTGCTGCCTTTTACGCTGGTGCCGAATAGCATCGCACTTCCGACAATTAACGGCTCCCGCCCGGTCATTACCAACGCCGCAGGCGATGGCATTACATTGGCAAGCGGCAACACCATTCGCGGCCTGAACATCGGCAACTGTTCTGATTTTGGTATCGACAACAATACCTTGGCTGTAGGCAATCTTAGTGTCAGCGAACTCAATATCAACTCTACCGGCGGTGGCTTCAGAGCCAACAACGGCGGCACCTTAACGGTTACCCTGGGTACCGTAGTAACCACCGGCGGCACTAATGGTATACATCTTGATGGCTGTGGCGGTACGTTTACCGTTACCGGCGCCACCAACATTACCAATACCACTGGAATCGGGCTGCATCTTGCAAACGCTGTTAGTGGCAGTGTGCATACCTTCAGTACGATTACGCTTGGCAATACCGGCAGTCATAGTATAGAATTTGGCTCCAATGCAGGCACTGTGGTGGTTACGGGCCTTACAACCATTAATTCGCAGGCCGCTGGTGCTAATATGGGCTTGCACATCACAGGCACAGGCGCTACCGGCGCGATTACCATGGGCGATATTGACATTAATGGCCGGAGAGACCGGGCTATTCGTATCAGTAGCACCAACTGCAACATTACCACCGGCGCAGTCAGTATTGACAACCCCAATCTGGCTTCCGCAGTGGCAATCGTGATTAATGCTCCTACGACTGGCAACATCAATTTCGGCGATACCGATATTGATAACAGCAATGGCACATTCAGTATGATCGAGGTACAAGCTGCAACCGCCAATGTGAGCTTTGGCCCCGGCAGCAGCCTGAGCAATAGCAACGACGTGGATATTTTTGTGAATGCAGGTTCCGGTAATGTGACATTCGACGGAACGATCAACAGCCTTGCACAACGCGCCGTTTGGATTCAAGGGCATACCGGTGGAAACATCAGCTTTTTAGGTAATATCACGTCATCCGGTGGCATGACCGCTATTGAATGCAATAACAATACAGGCGGAACCATCACTTTCAGCGGCACTAACAAGACGCTCTCCGGAAGCGCCAGCGTAGTTAAGCTGAACAATAACACCGGCACAACCATCAACTTCACCAATGGCGGGCTGGCCATTACAGCGCCTACCGGCACCGGGTTTGAAGCGACGGGCGGTGGTACCATTTCCGTACAAGGCAGCAACAATACCATCAACGCATCTGCCGGAACAGCACTGAATATAGACAATACGACTATCGGTTCCGGTAATGTCACCTTCAGAAGTATTTCAGCCAATGGCGCCGCCAACGGCATCGTACTCAACACAACAGGCAGCAGTGGCGGCCTGCTCGTAACAGGTACTGGCACCACCGACGGTTCAGGCGGTACCATACAAAATATCACGAATCGCGGGGTTTCCGCCACTAATACCAGCAACCTGTCGCTGAAAAACATGACGTTTACCAACGCCAACACCACAGATGCTGCCGGATGTAATGCATCCAACAACACCACTTGTAATGCAGCTGTGTATATGAACACCGTTACCAATGCCGCCATGGACAATGTCGACATCAACGGCGCTGCCCAGCAGGGCATTAACCTGCGGGAAGTGAACGGATTCCAGTTCCTGAATAGCACGGTCATCAATGGCGGTGCTGGCGGACAAACCGAAGAAGCCGATTTATACGCCCAGAATATCTTTGGCAGTATCACCATTACCAATAGCTCGCTTACGGTGCCCGCTGAACGTGCAGCGGTGATTTATAATACTGGTAAAACCATGACGCTGACGGTAAGCGGCTCTACTTTCGGCCTTAACCAGTCGCAGCCCTTAGGAGCAGACGGCCTCGAAATGAACTTTTTTGGTGCCTGTAATTCTACCATAAATATTAGTGGTTGCACATTTACACAACCCAAAACCAATGGCTTGCAAGTGATTACCGACGGTACCAGTTACAGTAACGTGAATGTTTCCACTTCCACCTTTGACTCGGGCGCCGGCCTGGCAGCCGCCATTGACCTGGCGACGAACGGCAGTGGTGATATGGATTTTAATATCGTGAATAACCCTTTGATTAAATCCAGAGGTATCAATGCGGTCAATATTTTTGGTTTTGCAGGCTCCAAATTTGAAGGTCGGGTTAATAACAATACCATCACGGTGGCTTCCGGCTCCGGTTCTGGTGTTCGCGTAAATGCACAGGGTAACTTCAACAGCTTCATTGAGATCAAAAACAATACTATTAATGGCTCCGATGATTATGGAATTACCTGTGTAGCGAGTTTAGGATCCGGGCGATTAGATGTAACCGCTACCGGCAATGTCATTTCCCTCAGCAATCTGGGCTTTTACGGTATTCACACGGCAGCCGGTACCTCCGGTAGTACATTTACCAATAAAATATGTGCCAACGTAGCCAGCAATAATACCAACGGGGTGCCAATACCCAATGCTATTGGTAACTGGCAGGCCCGGGCAGCTACAGGTACGCACGAAATCCTGCTTCAGGGGACAGGCGGTAGCACAGCAGTTATCTGGAACAACAATAGCAATACGCCGATCAATCCGCCTGCTGTTATTTCCCAGTCGGGTAGTGGTACGTTTACCTTTGGCGCTACCTGCACCATTCCTGCCAACCCGAACTAATCTGAGCTTTCCTCAGGAGCAAACAATCTTGATATCATTCCAACGAATTGATAAATAACGTTATGAAAAATCAGTTGCCCATCTGGCATTTTTGCATAGTTGCCCTGTTTGCAGGAGCGGTATTTAATACCCTCGCTGCGCAGTCTACTTTTCCGGCTTCCGGCATCACACTTCCGTCCGGCAAATCCGTCGTCATTACGTATGACGTGGATGTAAACGCCAATGCGTGTACACCGAACACCTTGCCGGTGGCGAATCTCTCCAATCAGAGCAATGTGAGTGGCAGCAACTTTGCTACTGTACAAACCGATGATCCGGATATTGCGGGTGCATCCAATGCGACCCTTACGCCCTTTGCCGGTATCCCGGTTGGGAATCTGGTATACACCGATGTCAATAGAAATGGTGTGTTTGATGCCGGCGATACCGGTATCAACGGTGTGTTGCTGAATATTTACTTAGATGTTAATGGTAATAATGCCCTGGATGCCGGCGACGGCGCTCCGCTGGGCACTGCAACCACAGCAACGGTAAGTATGCAGGCAGGGGTTTATAATTTTGATGTATGTCCCGGCACTTATATTATTCAGGTAGATCCGTCTAACTTCGCCATGGGCGGCGCTTTGTTCAACAGCGGTCAACCCCTGGTGAGCAGCCCGACAACTGCTGCACCTGATCCGGATTTCAGCACTACCGACAACGATGATAACGGCAACACCGTGAGCGGTTTTGGCGTAGCCAGCGCAGCGTTTACCGTTTCAGCGGCCATCAATCACGTAGATTTTGGCTTTAAAACGCCTACAGCAGTAACGATTACCGACTTTGCGCTCAACGAGGGCAACGGCGGAGGAACCATCGCTTTTAACTTCCTGATAAATCGTTCCGATACCGATGATGCCTTCAGCCTTACGGTCAATACCGCAGACGGCACGGCACTGAGTCCTGCCGATTACACCGCCATTTCAGGCGGCACTGTCAACTTTTTTGCAGGGGGCAGCTCAAGCACTTCGGTTACAGTATTTGTCAATCGCGACAATATTGTGGAAGCTGCCGAGACGTTTACCGTTAACCTCTCCGGAGCGCCTGCCGGCATTTATATTACAGATGCCCAGGCAGTAGGAACCATTAATAATGATGATAATGCAACGGTAACACTTTCCGCTCCGACACCTCAAAATGAAGGCAACGCAGGTACAACTGCCTTTACTTTCACGGCTACGTTGAACAACCCGGTACAAGGTGGCTTTACAGTACCTTATACTACTAATGTTGGTTCGGCAAGTGCCGGCATAGACTATACCGACAACGACGGCACACTGATCTTCGTCGGAACGGCAGGCGAAACGCAAACCTGGACGGTTAATGTCAATGGCGATGTAACGGTGGAGTTGGATGAAACCTTTCAAGGCGCTTTGGGTGCTATTGCAGGCGCCCCGTCAGGCGTGACAACCGCCGGTTCGCCGCAAACCGCCACCATCACCAACGACGATGCTGCAACCGTCAGCATTGCCGCTGATGTGAGCCAGAGCGAAGCCATTACGCCCATGCCATTCACCATTAACCTGAGCAATCCGGTAGATGTCTCGGTGACTGTAGTTTTCGGCTCCAGCAGTATAACGGCTACGGGAGGAGTGGATTTTACCTCCCTGACCGGTGCTTCGGTTATTTTTCCAGCCGGTACAACTACATCTCAGACGCTCAACGCCACTATTGTGCCCGATGCCATAGTGGAGAACGATGAAGTATTTAATGTTTCGATCGGAACAGCTTTCGCTTCGGGTCGCAACGTAACGACTTCACTGGCTTCGCGCAACGGCACAATCGTGAATGACGATGTTACTACCGTTGTCCTGACCGGCGGCAGTGCAGCCAATGAAGGGAATACAGGTACAACATCGCGTACCTTTACCGCTACCTTGAGCAATGCGGTGCAAGGTGGATTTACCCTTCCTTTTACTACCAATGATGGTACTGCTACTACTGCTAGTGCAGACTATGTTGACAACGACGGTAGCCTGACATTTGCCGGCACGGCTGGGGAATCTCAGACCATCTCGGTACTGGTGAATGGCGATTTGATCGTTGAGGCCGACGAAACCTTTACCGTAGCGCTCGGTGCAGCCAGCGCCGGCAGCGCTATCCAGTCTGCCGCGATCAGCACAGCAGGTTCACCCCAAACAGGTACTATCCAGAACGACGAGCAAGACTGGGGCGATGCGCCTACTGCGGCACAATCTGGTTTTGCCGCTTCTTATCCGACAACGCTGGCCAATAACGGCGCCCGTCACAGCGCCGCACTTGGGGACCTGCGCCTTGGCGCTACCATCGAAGGCAATACCGACGGCGTGCCCAATGCTACCGCTACCGGTGATACAGATGAGGATGGCGTAACCTTGCCCTCTAATTTTATCCTGAATTTGCCCGCTAATATTACAGTCAATGCGTCTGCTACCGGTAAATTAGACGCCTGGTTCGACTGGAACCGCGACGGCGACTGGAGTGATCCGGGCGAGCAGGTGTTTACCAATCAAAGTGTTGTGGCTGGTAATAATACCCTGAGTGTAACTACACCCGCCGGCGCAAGCGTGGGCGCCTCTTTTGCCCGCTTCCGTCTCAGCTCAGTTGGCGGATTGGCCGTAACCGGCGCGGCAGCCGATGGTGAAGTAGAGGATTACCAGGTAAATATCCAGAATGTATCACTGTCTGTAAATGACGTTACGCTTACCGAAACTAATTCAGGTACCACGAATGCAGTATTTACGGTGAGCCTGAATAACCCGGCGCCTGCTGGCGGTGTCACTTTTGATATTGCTACAGCGGATAATACCGCTACAACAGCGAATAATGATTATGTCGCCCAATCACTGACTGGCCAGTCTATCCCGGCCGGCATGAGCAGCTACTCCTTTACGGTGGTTGTTAACGGCGATAATATTGTTGAAAATAACGAGACTTTCTTTGTCAATGTGACCAATGTAGTGGGTGCAGGCGTAAGTGATGCGCAGGGCCTGGGTACCATTACCAACGATGATGCAGCCACCGTAACGCTCTCGGGCGGTATTGCCCAAAATGAAGGCAATGCCGGTACAGTAGCTTATTCATTTACAGCTACGCTTAACAATCCGGTACAAGGCGGCTTTTCCGTGCCTTACACAACGGGTGGCGGCACCGCTACTGCCGGTACGGATTATACCGACAACGACGGCACCCTGAGCTTTGCCGGTACTGCGGGTGAAACCAAAACCTGGACGGTGAACGTCAATGGCGATGTTACGGTAGAACTGGATGAAACCTTCGACGCGGCTCTTGGCGCTATCGCAGGTGCTCCTGCTGGCGTCACTACCGCTGGCACGCCGCAAACTGCTACCATCACCAACGATGACCAGGCCGTAGCTTCTTTCACCACGACATTCTCCGCCAATGAAGGCAACAGCGGAACCCAGAGTTATACACTTACCTTCAACCTGAGCAATCCGGTGGATGTGCCTGTCGAATTCGGGTTTACGCACAGCGACGGTACGGCTACCAACGCTGACAATGACTATATTAATGCCGGCGGTGCTTTCACTGTGCCAGTTGGGGCTTCCGGCAGTATTAACGCCGGCGCTGTACAGGTTATCATCGGCGACACCAAGGTGGAAGCCAATGAGGTTTTCAACGTGATACTGGCGGCAAACAACTTTTCAGGCCGCAATGTGGTATTTGCCGGCGGCGGCTCTTCGATTACCAACACGATCACCATCGTGAATGACGATGCTGCTACCGTGACACTGACAGGTGGTACGGCACAAAATGAAGGAAATGCAGGCACTACGGGCTTTATTTTTACCGCAACCCTGAATAACGCCGTACAAGGCGGCTTTACGATGCCTTATACAACGGGCGGTGGTACGGCTACTGCCGGTACCGACTACACCGACAACGATGGCACCCTGAACTTTACAGGTACGGCGGGTGAAACCAAAACCTGGACGGTGAATGTCAATGGCGACCTGACAGTAGAATTAAACGAAACGTTTGAAGGCGCATTGGGCGCTATCACAGGCGCTCCGGCGGGCGTAACGACGGCCGGTACGCCACAGACTTCAACCATTACCAATGACGATGCGGCGACAATCAACATTTCCGCCAATGTATCGCAATTGGAAAATATTACCCCGCAAAGCTTCAGCGTTACGCTGAGCAATCCGGTGGATGTGCCAGTTACGGTAGACTTCTCTACTACTGCCGGTACCGCTACTGCAGGAACAGATTATACCAGCATCACCAATCAGACCGTCACTTTCCCGGCCGGCAGCAATACCAGTCAGACGGTGAATGTCGTGATTGTAAATGAAAATGTTGTAGAGGCTGATGAGACCTACACAGTAGCAGTTGCCAACCTCCAGGCTTCGGGCCGCAATGCGGCCTTGGGCGCCAATGCTTCGCGTACGGGTACAATTCTCAATGACGACGCCGCTACGGTAACCTTGACGGGTGGTATAGCCCAAAATGAAGGCAATGCCGGTACAGTAGCTTATACATTTACAGCTACGCTGAATAATCCTGTACAAGGCGGCTTTACGGTGCCTTACACAACAGGTGGCGGCACAGCTACTGCCGGTACCGATTATACCGACAATGACGGCACCCTGAGTTTTGCCGGTACTGCCGGTGAAACGCAAACCTGGACGGTGAACGTCAATGGTGATGTAACCGTAGAATTAAATGAAACCTTTGAGGGCGCTTTGGGTGCTCTGATCGGTGCGCCGACAGGCGTAACGACAGCTGGTTCGCCGCAAACGGCTACGATCAATAACGATGATTCTGCGGTGATCAGCATCGCGGGCAATGTGAGCCAGCCGGAGGCGACAACACCTCAGGTGTTTACAGTTACGCTGAGCAATCCGGTGGACGTTAATGTTACAGTGCAGTTTTCCACCTCTGATGGCACCGCCACGACCGGCAACAACGATTACACGGGTATCGCAGGTCAGACGGTTACTTTCAATGCTGGAACAACCACTGCGCAAACCGTACCGGTAAGCATTGTAAACGACAATATAGTTGAAACCAATGAAGTGTATAACACAGCCATTGGAACTTTGAATAATTCCGGTCGCAATGTAACCCTCGGCATTACGACAGCAACAGGTACCATCACCAACGACGACAACTCCATCCTGACCCTCGCCGGAGGCGCTACGGTAAGTGAAGGCAACAGCGGCTTCACCAATGTGCCTGTCACCATCACCTCAAGCAATCCGGTGCAAGGCGGTTTCACAGTAGCTTTCGCCCTTAACGATGGAACAGCGACGGTCGCCAACAACGACTACGTCGACTTAGATGCCACCGTTTCATTTAACGGTACACAGAATGAAGTAGTTCCAATCAATGCACAAGTGGCAGGTGATTTAATCATTGAAAATAACGAAAACTTCACGGTGACAATAAGTGGCGTTAACGCGCCGCTTCCAGGTACAATTACAATTGCCGGTTCTCCTCAAACCATTACAATTGTCAACGATGAATTGGATTGGGGGGATGCGCCTACTGCGGCCCAAAGCGGTTTTGCGGGTACTTATCCGACCCTCCTGGCAGATAACGGAGCACGCCATGCGCAGGCTCCGGGTGGATTGCGCCTGGGTGCAACCCTGGATGCCGACCTGGGTGGTCAGCCGAATGCTACTGCAAGCGGCGATGGCGCCGACGAAGACGGCGTAACGCTCCCGACCTCTTTGGTCATTAATACAACAGCCAATATTACGGTGAATGCTTCCGGCGCAGGTGTGCTGAATGCCTGGGCGGACTTCAACCGCGACGGCGACTGGAATGATGCCGGGGAAAAAATATACAGCGATGTAGCTGTCGTTTCCGGTAACAACAACCTGAGTTTTGCCGTGCCCAATGCCTCATTGGGTAATACTTTCCTGCGATTCCGCCTGTCAACTGCTGCCGGAACTGCTGTAAATGGTTTGGCTGCCGACGGGGAAGTAGAGGATTATATCATCAATGTTGTGGACAATCAATTCTCCATCAACGATGTAAGTATTTCAGAGGGCAATTCCGGCGCCACCAACCTTGACTTTGAGATCAGCCGCACCAGCAATGCCACGGCTTCTTCCGTGAATTATGCCATTACCGGTGGTACCGCTACTTCCGGCTCCGATTATACCCCGCTTGCTTCCGGTACTATAAATTTCCCACTTGGCGGTGCATTGTCACAGACCCTGACGGTAGCTGTTTTGGGTGATTTGGTTATTGAAGATAATGAGACGGTCATTATTACCCTGAGTAATCCGGTTAATGGCGCCATTTCAGATAATTCAGGTACCGGTACCATCAACAATGATGACAGTGGTACGTTGACCCTCAGCGGCGGTATTGCCCAAAATGAAGGTAACAGCCTCACTACGGCGTATACTTTCACGGCAACCCTTAGCGCGGCGGTACAAGGTGGTTTCAGTGTAGCTTACACCACCAATAACGGCACGGCAACTACTGCGGACAATGATTATCAGGACAACGACGGAAATCTGACATTTACGGGTACTGCCGGAGAGACACAGACCTTCACAGTGCTGGTAAATGGTGATAATAAAGTAGAATTTGACGAAACCTTTACGGGTGCGTTAGGCCTTATCAGTGGTACAACAACGACTCAGAATGCAGCGATCACATTGGCCGGCACTCCGCAAACGTCGACGATTACCAATGATGATGCTGCGATTGTGGCCATTGCAGGCAACGTGAGTGCTTCGGAAGCGACCACGCCGCAGAATTTCTCCGTAACCCTCTCTAATCCGGTCGATGTAAACGTAACAGTGCTGTTCAATACTTCCGATGGAACGGCTACTACGGCAGATAATGACTACACGGGTATCAGCAACCAGACCGTTACTTTCCTCGCTGGCACTACGACGGCGCAGACGGTTCCGGTGGCCATTACCAACGATAATAAGGTAGAAGCCGACGAAGTTTATAATGTGGCAATTGGCACCCTGAATGCTGCTGGTCGCAACGTTACGCTCGGAACAGCCGCTGCAACAGGTACCATTACGAATAACGATAATGCTACGGTGACGCTTTCCGGGAATGTCGTTCATCCGGAAGGCAATACCGGATTGACCGATTATGTGTTTACCGTAACATTAAATAATCCGGTACAAGGCGGCTTTACGGTGAATTATAATACCAACAACAGCTCGGCAAGTTTTGGCAGCGATTATATTGATAATGACGGAGATCTCACATTTGTTGGTACTGCCAACGAGGTTCAAACCATTATCGTTCAGGGTATTGGCGACTTTATTGTTGAAAACAACGAATCCTTCCGCATTAATCTGAATTCCATTAATGGTGCGCCCATCGCAGGCGCCATAAGCTTTGGTAATGCGCAGGCTTTTGGAGATTTGCTGAATGATGAGGTGGATTACGGCGATGCTCCGGATACGTACAGTACACTGCTGGCCTCTAATGGCGCACGCCACAACGCTTTCCCGACCCTCTTCCTTGGTAACGCTACCGACGGCGATGCCGATGGCCAGCCTACCGCTACTGCCAATGGGGATGATACGGATGCCGAAGGCGATGACGATGACGGCGTAACGCTGCCCAATCCGCTGATTACCAATGTTACGGCCAATGTGGTGGTAAGGGCTTCTGCTTCAGGTTTCTTGGATGGCTGGGTGGACTATGACAACAATGGTGATTTTAGCGGCGCAGGTGAAAAGGTATTCAACAGTGTAGCCGTTGTTGCCGGGAATAATAACCTTTCTTTCCTCGTGCCCAATGGCGCTACCCCGGCCCTTACCTTTGCGCGCTTCCGCCTGAGTGCTACCGGTGGCCTGAGCTTTAATGGCCTGGCAAACAGCGGTGAAGTGGAAGATTATCAGGTTCAAATTGTCAATACCCAGTTTTCGATCAGTGATCCAGTGGTGACAGAGGGTAATGCAGGCACGAGCAACCTTGCTTTTGTAATTTCCCGTTCCAATGCTGCCAGCGACTGCTCGGTGAACTATACCATCACTGGCGGCACGGCACTTTCCGGCTCTGATTATCAGGTACTTGCCGCTGGAACGGCAAGCTTTACTGCTAATGGCGCGTTGATGCAAACCATTAATGTACTGGTCAATGGCGATGTAACCGTAGAGTTGAATGAAACAGTTGAAATGACACTTTCTGCTCCGGTTAACGGAACTATACTCGATGGAACAGGTATTGGTACGATCACTAATGACGATGCGGCGGTACTTTCAGTGAACAGCCCGACCGTTACAGAAGGTGGCCCGATCAATACAGTGACCCTTACCTTCAACCTGACGCTCAGCAATCCTTCTGATGCCAATGTAGTGGTGAATTACGCCACCGTTGACGGTAGTGCAACGATCGCAAATAGTGATTATCAGTCTGCCGCGGGTACACATACTTTTGCGCCCGGTGAAACATCTAAACAGGTTGTTGTAACCATTAATGGCGATTGTGTTATCGAGCCGAACGAGAGCTTTATCCTGCGTTTGAGCAATTTGCAAAATAATGGCCGCAGCATCACCCTGAGCGGCGGTGGCGCAACGACGGATGGAACCGGTACAATTACCAATGATGATTTCCCGCCGACCTTTACGGTTACCGGCGGTGGTGTTCGTTGTGATACAGATACGCAAGGACTTCCTGTTGGCCTTTCCGGTTCACAAACCGGCGTCAACTACCAGCTGCAACTCAATGGCAACAACGTTGGTGCACCAGTAGCAGGAACCGGCAACCCGATCAGCTTCGGCGAGCAACTGGCTGTTGGTACGTATACGGTTGTTGCTACCATCGTAGCTACGGGTTGCACGCAGACCATGCTTGGATCGGTTACAGTTAGCACCATCTCCTGCGGTGTATCGATTTCCGACCCCTGCGTGTGCCTGAACAACGCCACGACTTTGGAAAACGGACAATTCGGCGAACAAATCAAAGTAAATGCCCCGAGCAGCCAAACCTGGACAGTAACAGCGATCAACGGCTTGTTTACAACTACTAGCGCTGCACCGCCAAGTGCACCAACCCCGATCACGGTGGGTACGGTACTAGCCAATATCGGCGGCAATATGTTCACGCTCGACGGCCGTCACATCGACGCCATCGGCTACACGGTAACGGTGAGCAACGGCCGCGGCACAAGCCTTTCCATCGGCAACAGCTGCGCTTACCCGAACCCTGCCATCACTTCCGACCTGACTGGTCCGTTCTGCCTGTACTCCGATCCGGTTACGCTCACGGGTACCCCCGGTGATGCGAATTTCGTATCAGCAACCTTTACGGTAAATGGCGTTCCTGCCACCACCTTCGATCCCGGTGCAGGCCTTGGCCAGTACACCATCGTATACCGCGTTGATGGCGGCGTACCCAAAGCGGCAGGCGCCAATGACCCGGGCTGCGTACAAACGGTCAGCCAGATCGTGAATGTTGTAGCCACGCCTTCGGCCTTGAGCTGCAACGATTTTGTCAACATCTCTTTGGATGTTGACTGCGTTACAGAAATCACACCCGATATGATCCTGGAAGGCACTTACGGCTGCTTCGATGACTATATCGTAGAACTCGACAAAACCGCCCCATTCGGCAACGGCCCCTGGGTTCCTGCCGTGGTGGGCACTGCCGATTTGGGTAAAACCTACCAGGCACGTGTAACACACTTAGTTAGCGGCAACAAATGCTGGGGCGAAGTAAAAATCGAAGACAAACTCGCTCCGGTACTCAGCTGCCAAAACGTCGACCTGTTCTGCCCGATCACGAATTACACCCCGTCCTACATCACCAACACGCTGGGCATCGCTGCCGGTACGCCGACTGTGACCGACTGCTCAAACTACACGCTGACGCATGTAGATACCTGGGTAGACCTGGCCTGCGGCCAAACCTTCAACGGTCAGCAAAACCTGAGCGCTTATGTAGAGCGCAAATGGACGGCACAAGACCAGTTTGGCAACAGCAGCACCTGCCTGCAATACATCTACTTCCGCCGCATCAGCCTGACACAAATCACGCTGCCAGCCGATGCAGAAGTAGACTGCACGAACCCGAACACCAGCCCTGCCAACACGGGCGCTCCGAGCGTTACGGCCCTTGGCCAGACCTGGACGCTGTGGCCCAATGTTGGCTACTGCGAGCTGAATGTAACCTACACCGATCAGCCACTTCCGGTATGCGACGGGACCTACAAAATCCTGCGCACCTGGCTGATTTACGACTGGTGTCAACCGACCAACCCGGGTACGAACCCGATCACACATATTCAGGTGATCAAAGTACTGGATCAAAGCGGTCCGGTGATTGCCTGCCCGA
>JAFLBP010000035.1 GCA_017303875.1 Chitinophagales bacterium
AAAAAAAATGGACTGTACCTATTCATAACTGGGGTATCGTCCTCAATGCTTTTTTAACTACCTTTGAAAAGCGTTGCCAAATCGATCTCCAGTGAAAACCAGTTTACACAAAAATCTTTAGACTCTCCTAAAACACTAAAACACAAAAACACTAAAACACTCATCACTCATCACTCATCACTCATCACTCATCACTCATCACTCATACCTTATCCTCCATCTTGTTTTAAGCGTGGCATTTTCTATTGTATTCGGATTTAATTCCCGTACAATACCACGCTTCTTTGTTTTTGAATGCGATTGAACAACAACGCCGTGCCACGGTAGCCCCCAGGCATTGTGCAGCTTAACCCCGTCCAGCTCCAAAACGCCACCCGGCAACACCAAAATAATACTACCCGCGGGCATAGACACCCGGCAATTCAGCCGAAGCAAGCCGCCATTAGCAATAAGCAGGTTGCCGCGTAGGTCGCGGGCGCCTTTCCAGATAAGGGTATCGCGTACAACAATATCATGACCGGGCGTCAGCACTTTTCCCTCTGGCACCAGGCATTTGCGGACCGGATTGCGTTCGCTGTGAAACACCGAGTGAATCCGGCCAATCTGGCAGGGCGTCAGCGCAATCTGATAAGCGTTGTAGTCCATCATATTGTTGGTCGCCTGATCGCGGCAGGGGCCTTCTTCTGTCCAGGTCCAGCATTTGTTGGGGTGATTTTGCGTGTCGGGGCATCCGTCTTCGCTCCAGGCATGGGGGAGACTGAGGATATGCCCGATTTCGTGGTTGAGCAGGCTCGAAAAAGATGTGCCCGGCTCTTTGCTCTCAAATAATCCGGCCATTTTCAGGGAAGTACCCAGCGCAATACCTTGACCATTGGCCCGGTAAGTTTTGGAGCGCAGGCTGTCGCGCGGATGCACCTGAATAAAAATATTGAGAATGGAGTCGGTGCCGATGCCATAGCGTTGTACTACTTTTCGGTCGTAATTGTTCTGGTTTTTACCACTCGAAACAAAATAATACAGCGAATCATTGTAATGGAAATACATGCCGTCGTCGCCCGGCTTGGGTTGTGGCCACAAGACATAGCGGTATCGCTTGGGCAAAACCAGTGTGCCGTCTGGCGAGCGCCAGTTGCGGATATTAGTGTCTAATTGTGCATTGGCCTTGTCGAGCAATTGCCGGAAAAAAATACGTCCGGCTTCCGGCGAGAAATTATTGCTGCTGTCGCGGCTATTGATAAAATGGACATTGATACGCAGTTTCCGGGCAGGAATACTCAGTGTATCGTTGGGGTCGGGGATAAAATTTCGCCAGTCGCCGCAGCCCCCTGCACCGGGCTGCAAAACATTGCCCCGATTGTTGTCGGGTGCGCGTTGCAGGTTCGGATCAGGCGACCACGGGGACTGGCGTATGAGCGGAGCGCAGGACCAAAGTCCCAAAAGCAAGAGGTAAACGAAAGCTCGGATATTTTTCATACCTCTAAAGGGTTTATGCTCAGGGCTTTGTTCGGCCGAAAGCCTGTTCCCAGGCCAAAATGCCGCCGGTGAGATTGCGCACATTCTTAAAGCCCTGCGCGGTCAGAATGGCCTGTGCCATACCGCTGCGGGCACCCGAACGGCAATGCACCACTACCTCATCCTCTTTGTGTTCGTCGAGTTCCCAGAAAGAATTGACAAAAGAATTGATGGGCATCAGGCGTGCGCCGAGGTTGAACTCTTCGTTTTCCCAGGGTTCGCGGACATCAATGAAAACAAATTTTTCTCCTGCTTCAAGTTTTGCGCGGAGTTCCTGAACTGTAATATCCATTGTTGAAAAAGTTAATTCGGACAAGATTTGGGCTTCTGTTGGGTCAGCCAAAGGTCTATTTGTTCGCCTTTGCGCATGATACCGTTCGGATCATAGGGCGGATTCTGACGCCAGATATAGGCATTGTCGGGATCTGTAACTGTAGCATCCGGTATAGTGCTGCCGATATTGATTTCGCTGGTCTGAAGCAAAAATTTTGCCTCATCTAATGTTTTACAAAGGCAGTCGGGTATGTTTACGCTCAGGGTTACGGCTTCACTCACTAAAAAATCTACCGTGCTGCCCATCGGAATTGTTACGCCATACGACAATCGGTTGGTAATAGTATCGCCGTTGTAAATGACGCTGACGATGGTATTGGGCGAGAGTTTGGGATTCGCCACCCGCGCTAAAATGCGCGGTTTAAGCCCCAAACGACTCAGTTTTCGGCTGTATAAGTCGTAATCATCTCCGCCTGCCAATCCCGGAAGTTTAATCATATCCGGATTGTTTTTGGAGATGGTAAAATAAATGGTGCGGTTTTCTTTTACCCGGCTGCCAGGTTTCGGATTCTGATCGATCACCTCCTGCGGTGGTTTTCCGCTGACGAAAATGGAGTCGCTAATGGCTACCGAAAACCCTTGCCCACGCGCTTTACGGGAAGCCTCCCTGAAGCTCATGTCGGTCAGGACGGGCACTTCAACACTTTCGCCATGATCGGTATAACAGGTTAACCACCAGGAACTTAGCAGCAGGAAGCCCGCAATGAAACCGACTGCGCCAAGGCAATTGCGCAGCACAAAGGGCGTCGTGAAAAAGGCATATAATTCAACCCCGACACGGCGGATAAACAACCAGATTTTATTCATGTAGTGTTTGTTAAGGTCTGCAAATGTAGAATACTGCTGCGAATAGATTAGCGGTTTTGAAAATTGTTTATTTTCTTTGCGCCTTAAATAGCACAAAACATAACGATGTACGAAAATTCCCGCCTCATTATTGATTCCTCCAACCCACCGGAATCAGGAGAAATTATATGGCGCAGCCCCAGCAATATCGCTATTGTGAAGTATTGGGGTAAATATGGTATTCAACTACCCAAAAACCCTTCCCTGAGCCTGACACTTGCTTCCTCCATCACAGACACCCGATTGTCATACAGCCTGAAAGCAGAGGATGACGCTGCTATCAGCCTTGATTTTGAATTTCAGGGCGAACCAAACGAAGCATTTGCCAAAAAAATAGTAGCCTATCTTGAAAGCCTGAGCGCTGTTTTCCCTTTTTTGCGCCAGCTGGATCTGAAAATCGAAAGTGGCAACTCTTTCCCGCATTCGGCGGGCATTGCCTCATCGGCCTCCGCCATGTCGGCACTGGCCCTTTGTCTTTGCAGCCTCGAAGACCGGCTTTTCGGCACCCTTCAAGATCCCGATACATTCGATAAAAAAGCCTCCTATCTGGCGCGTTTGGGCAGTGGCAGCGCTTGTCGTTCCATTTATCCTTACGCTGCGGTTTGGGGAGAAACGCCTTCCGTAGCGGGCAGTTCAAACGAATATGCCGTTTGTGTAGCCGATCAGCTGCACGAAACCTTCAAAGATTTTCACGATGATATTCTGATCGTGAGCCAGGACGAAAAATCGGTTTCCAGCCGCGACGGCCATGCGCTGATGGACGGTAACCCATACGCCGAACCGCGCTACGCACAGGCCCGCACCCGAATGGGGCTTTTGCTGGATGCCATGAAAGCCGGCGACCTGGAGGCATTCGGCAAAATTGCAGAAGATGAAGCCCTGGCCCTGCATGCCCTGATGATGACCAGTAATCCATCTTACATATTGATGCGACCGGACTCACTGGCAATCATTGAAAAGGTTCGTCAGTATCGTTTAGATACAAAAATTCCGCTGTATTTCACACTCGATGCCGGACCTAACGTACATTTGCTCTATCCGGGCGCACATGTTCAGGATGTTCGTGCGTTTATTGAACAGGAATTAAGCGAACACTGCGACTCCGGTTACGTGCAACAAGACTGGGTCGGGGAAGGCCCGGAAGAACTTTAATCCAAGGTTTACAATCCTCTGAACAGAACCATTCTACCCGTTTATCATCCAAATGATCTGTATCCTCCGACTTTTTTGAGACTCAACTGTTCTTCATTCGTTTATTGCTCTGCCGGTAATTGCTTGCTTCATCATCGGTGCGATGCCTTAAACAACAAAAAAACTGATTTATGTCAAACGTACTTGACATCGACGAGCTGGATTTAAAAATCCTGAACCTGTTAATTAATGACGGCAAAATGCCGTACACAGACATTGCTAAACTGCTCTTCGTCTCCAGTGGTACCATCCACGTTCGAATGAAAAAAATGGAACAAATGGGCTTGGTCATTGGCTCCAGTCTTATTGTGAATTATCACAAACTGGGCTATGACGTAACCGCCTTCCTTGGTATTTACCTGGATAAAAGTTCGCTTTACGACGAAGTTACGGCGCAATTAGAAAATATTCCGGAAGTGGTTGAAGCCAACTATACCACCGGTTTATACAGTATCTTCGCCCGTATCATCTGTCGCGATACCAATCACTTGCGCCAGGTTTTGCATGACAAAATTCAAAAAATTCAAGGTATTCAGCGCACCGAAACGTTTATTTCGCTGGAACAAAGCATCAACCGACCGGTTCGTTTCTTCCAGGACGAGGAGTAAATGCCTGCGCGCAGGCGTTGTAGCGGTTTTTGTTTTATTGGGGCTTGGTCTGAACGCACAGGTGTCGTACACCGGGTGGCGCATCACCGTATTTAATCTGGTGCTAAAAAAAGCAGATAAACAAAAGCTGGATTTGCAATTTGATCTTGCCAATACCGGCCGCTATGCGCTCAATCCAAACGATGGCGGGGTAGAACAACAACGCCGCCTGCTGATTGAATTCGATACCCTGAATATCGATGTCCGACTATTGCCGCACCTGGAACAACTCTCGGAAACGCTGCGGCGCAGCAACCTGCAATTGTCCGTTGGTGCAATCGCCCGGGGCCGGAGCCTGTCGCTTCCTTTGGACGTGATAACTCCGGCTCCGGAACCACCGGCTTTTATTCAGCCCGGCCGCTGCCCCGACTTGCAAATTGATTCTGTTTTTTTATTTAAATCAGATTCTAAAGCGCTGACATTTAAAGTTTTATTGAAAAATTCAGGCGCTGTTGCAGCTTTTTTTGGCAATCAGGCTTTTAATAATTATTTACTCGTTTATCAAAGTGCGACGCCTGCGCCCGGCCGCAGCGCAACACTCATCACACCTTCCGGCATTGAAGGAGCCGTGCGCGAATTGCAACCCAATGCCGCGTGTTGGCTGGAAGTGCGCCTTGATGGTTTAGTTAAATCGACAGCATTTCCCTGGCTGGTTTTTCAGGCTGATCCCCTGACGCTCATTCCAGAGTGCAACCGCAGTAATAATACACGCGCCTATTTGTCAGAATAAAATCAAACGTTGCGCTTGAAAAACTAAAACCCTGCAAGTCACGTATTTTTGCAGCATGAAACGCAACTATCCCAGTCCTTCGACTTTTACACGCACCCAAAGCGCAGCGCTTTTTGAAACCGCCAAAACTTATTTTCCCGGTGGGGTACACAGCCCCGTTCGCGCCTTCAAAAGCGTGCAGGGGCCGCCTGTTTTTTTTGAACAGGGCCAGGGCTGCCATATGCTGGATGTGGACGGCCAGACGTATGTAGATTTTTGTTGCTCCTGGGGGCCGCTGATCCTCGGTCATTGCCACCCCGCAGTATTGGAAAAAGTACAGGAAACGGTGGCAAAAGGAATGTCTTTCGGCACGCCCACCCCACACGATAACCGTATCGGTGAATTGCTGCTCAAAAACCACCGCTATATTGAAATGGTGCGTTTTGTAAGTAGCGGTACCGAGGCCGTGATGAGTGCCCTGCGCCTGGCACGGGGCGTTACCGGCCGAAGCAAAGTACTGAAATTTGAGGGCTGCTACCATGGCCACGTCGATTCGCTGCTGGTGCAGGCCGGTTCGGGCCTTGTTACCTTTGGCATCAGTAGTTCGGCAGGTATTCCGGAGTCTTTTGCTAATGAAACCATCGTAGTGCCACTCAACGACCCGGCAGCGCTGGCCGAAGCCATGCAAACCTGGGGTGCAGATATTGCCTGTATTATCGTTGAACCCATACCTGCAAACAACGGATTATTGCTGCAGGACCGCAGTTTTCTGGAGCTGCTCCGCAAAACGGCCGATGAATACGGCGCCCTGCTGATTTTTGATGAAGTTATTTCCGGCTTTCGGGTTGGCTTTGAAGGCGCAGCCGGTTTGTACGACATTCAGCCGGACATTATCACCTTCGGGAAAATTATTGGCGGGGGTATGCCTGTAGGCGCCTATGCGGGCAGTAAAAAGATCATGGAAAATGTGGCGCCGGTTGGTCCGGTTTATCAGGCCGGAACCCTGAGCGCCAATCCGGTGGCAATGGCTGCCGGCTACGCAACGCTGCTGGAACTGCTCAAGCCCGGCTTCTATGAAGCGCTGGAAAGCAAAACCGCCTGGCTTTGCGATACTTTACAGGCGCACTGCGATGCAAATGGATATGAAGCCAGCTTCCCGCATGTTGGCTCCATCTTCTGGCCCACGTTTACCCGTAAAGCGCAACACCGTTCGGATGAAATAGACGGCGCCAAGATGAGTATTTTCAAAACCATGCACCTGGCCTGCCTCGAACGCGGCGTGTATTTTGGCCCTTCCGGTTACGAGGTCGGTTTTGTGTCTGCTGCGCACACCCGGGAAGACCTTGAATTTGCCGCCACGCAGATTTGTGCTGCGCTGGATCTTGCATTTAGAGGATAATTGATTTTGAATGCTTAAGGCTTGATTTTTAATGGGTACGTAACTTATTAAAAATCAGAAAGATAAAAAGAAAACGGGTCGCGCTGAAACCTCAGCACGACCCGTTTTTTAATCAGTTTTTCCGAACTTGCGCTTAGGAGAGCAATTCGGCAATTTTCTCCTGAAGTACTTTTTTGGGCTGTACACCAACCAATTTGTGCTGGAGCTGGCCACCCTTGAAAATCAAAATCGTCGGGATACCCATCACGTTGTAATTCGTGGGTACTTCCGGGTTATCATCTACATTGAGTTTGCCGATAACGGCGCGACCTTCAAATTCGCTGGAGAGTTCATCAATGATCGGCGTCATCATGCGGCAGGGACCGCACCATTCTGCCCAAAGGTCAACTACGGTAATGTTTGGACTGTCAATTACTTCCGCCTGGAAGTTAGCATCTGAAAAAGTGTATGCCATTGTTGTTGTTGTGTTTTGAAAAGCTGTAAAGCGTAATGGGACTTAAACAGCCTTGTAACGGATTTTGTTGCAAAGGTAAGGGATTTGAACACTATGGCGCTTCCTGATCTGTGGAATTTGTCCGTGCGCCAACATTTTCAAAACCTGAACTTGTATTCCAGACCGGCAATGAAGCTCCGCGTGAGGCCATCCGGACGTGCTTCCCGAACCACAAAAGGCGCTCCGACACTGAGTTGCAGGTTGTGTTGTTCCTTGATTTGGTAGTCGATAAACAAGTTGCTGTTTAAGGTTAAACCCTGAGAACCTTCAATCACGCGCCGGATGCCGGCATCATCGGTGTATTCATCATTTGCCAGGTGATAAATGGGTAAAATGGCCGGTGTAAGCCGCAGCTTTGAACCAAGTGCAAAGGCATAGGATACTCGCAGCATCAGGTCGCCGCTGCGTTTGAACAGTCTGCTCGACTGAAAACCGTTGAAAACGGAGTTGCCGACCAATTTTTCCTCCAGAAACTGGTTGTTGTTTTGGGTCAGTGGCTGTTGTAGCGCGAGTGTGGCCTGTAAATTTTTATACTGCCAGCTGACGCCGGCAATAGCATCAATTGTGCCCAAGCTGGATTGAAAATCCATGGGAACAACGGTTTCATCAATTAGCCGGTTTCCATCGTTTAAGGGCAATTTGGCGCCCAGAGTCAGGCGGAAACGTTCGTGGATTGCGTAGCCCGCCGTGAGGTAAACATCGGAAAAACCAAAAGCTTTTACATTGTCATTTTGCTGGTAAAGGGTGGTGATTTTGGCTTCGGCACTTAGTTTTTTATTGATCTGATGCCCGTATTCAAAGTAGGTGCCCAGCACCGCAATGTCGTAATCCGCAGCGCCATACGATATGCCCGCTTTTAGATGGTTGTAATAGATTTCTTCCGTTTCCGGGTCGGCTGGTTTGAAATTGTTGAGGGTGCAAAAACCGGCATCGCTGCAACCCTGCGCTTGGAGTTGTAAGCCGAAACAGGTAAAAAGGAGCGCTGAAATGGACGTGAAAATTGTTTTTTGCATGGATACAAAGGCGTATTAAAGGAGATTAAGAGAAAAATCAATGATCGCTGCAAATATCTGATTTTGTTCTCCAATTCTCGCTTCCGCGCTCAGGAAACGCCCTTCCTCCTCAGTTGCCGCCCAGTTGCTGTACCGGGCTTTTAACAGGTATATATCTTGTAATTGCGCCGTCGGTGCGCTCGCTTCCAGCATATCTAATGCCGCTTTTACTTTATTTTCGGTCAGTAATTGAATAATTGGCGAAGGTTTGGCCTTTTCCAACAGACGTTTTGTGGTTGCAGGCATGCGCTCAAGTGTTTGTGCGAGGGTCTTTTCCGGCGTTCCGTTTTTTCCGCCAAAACTGATTTTTACCCCGAACGCCTCTACCTGAAAACGGGCCTGCCCGGCACTCAGCAACACCATGGAAACGGCGGTGCCTATGGCCAGAATAGCCAATGCCGATTGTTCGGTGTCGCGGTATTGCGCCAGCGCATTTTCCAGCAAAGGCGCAAGGTTTTCATCTTTGGCCCAGCTTTCCAGGAGGGTTCTGGCAGTTGGCGCCGCCTCCCCGGTCGGCATCGGTTCTGCGGCTGTGCTATCGCCCAACTGTCGGATGGCCAATAGCTCCGCTGTTGTTTGTTGCGCGGCAGGCATGGAGGCAAACAGCTCCTGCAGCGAATTACTTAATCCGTTTAATACGCCATTGGAGAAATAATCAAAAAAGCGCAATACCTGAAAATCATTCATTTGCGCTATTTTGCGAAGCAAAGTTTCTGCGTTTTGATACATATTTGTAAATTTAACGCCAGTCGCCCATCAGACTGAATCCGGCCCAAAAATAAGCAGCAGGATGCTGATCCGGTAGTGGCTCCTGCATGATTTCAAGCGCCGCCGCTTGAAATGCTTTGGCCCTTGTTTGTCCCTTCAATAACCAGTTTTCATAAAATTTATTACAAAAATGCGCAGCATACCGATAGTCTACATCCCAGTTGGAGGCCAGTATGCTCGACGCGCCGGAAAGCAAAAAGGCCCATTCCAAACCCAGGGCATCGCCGCCAATACCTTCTTTTGAACGACCACTCACGCAGGCCTGTAAGGTAATATGCGCATTTTGCACCTGTGGTTTTTGCCGCAAAACCCGCTCCGGCGATAAAAGATGTCCGCCACTAATCTGGTTCAAAGAGGGCGCTGTCGGGCCTTCGTAAAGCAACAACCCGGAGCGTTCATAAGGGTTCTCATGGGCTTGCAGCGGAAAGGTGCCGTGGGTGGTAAAATGTACAATTTTTCCCTCTAAAGATAAACGGCAAAGTTGATTCCAGTCCGAATTGGCCGACGCTGCGATGCTGCCCGGTCTCAGGGTTTTCAGAAAATCAACACTGGCCCGGAAGCCCTGCATTTTTTCTACATCGGCCTGATCCTCCTGCGCTGTTGCCACAACGCCGTAGAATTCCAGCGGGAACAGTTTCGGGCGGTTCAGGTTTTGCAGCAGCGTATACGCGCTTTGCGTGCGCGAAAGGCTGAAGTATTCCAGCAGGTATTTATCCTGAATTTTTACATAATGCAAAGGGAAAAAACTCAGTATTTCATCCGGACAATAACACAGGTGGGTGCCCTCCGCTAATTCGCCCTGCACAAGCAGCGGCAGCAACCAGTCGACAAAAGGACTCAGCGCCGTACTAATATCAACGTTGTTTTGGGCGCCAAAAAGTCCGCCGCTTCGCGCCCGCCATTTTTGCGGATTATGCAGTTGTTTGTCTAACCAGTCCTGAAGTTGCAGGCGCCCCAGCGGGATTTGCCGGCTGAATAATTTTCCTTTGGAGCTGACCAAGACGGCATAACTGTACTCATCTTCCAGCAAAAAAGTAAGGTAATTTGCCGCGTGCAGTTGCATCAGCGCCTGTATACTTTGTACAATATGCTGCCGGCTTTCAGCAGCAGGCAATGTGTTTTGGGGCGTTTGTCGGTCTAAGGCATCAGCCAATACGCGGCCTTTACTGCTTTCAATGGCGCGAAGCATCCCTTGTGCATCGCCCAATTTGTAGTTGAAATCGCAGAGCCGGGTAAAGAGAAATTCAAATTTATTCAACAACCCCGCGCGCTCGGTATAATTTCGGATCTGACTGCGCTGCCGTTCAATGTCGACCCAAATCCGTTCCACCAATTCCAGCCCTTCGCGGTATTGCCCTAATCGGTTATGACAAATGCCCATGGCCCACCAGACCGACTGGAGGTCGTACACCAATTTGTGCTCCGCCACAAAAGCACAAAGCGCCTCGTACTCCGATAATGCTTTTCTGAGTGCATCCGGATCCTGCGCACGGTTTGGGTCGGAAAAAACGGTTCCGATCCGGGAGAACTGAAGTTGCGCTTCATGCAGTGGATTGGCCCCGAAAAAATTGCTGAAAAGTGCATGCGCCTGCTCAGTTGCTTCGGCATTTTCCTGATAAATGGACGCATTGTTTAGTGCTGCTTCCGGTTGCTGAAGCTGGGTCAGTTTTTGCTGCAAGGTTTCCAGCGCCTGCATCATGTTGTCGGGCGGGGCATCACTGTTGCCGCCGCGCATGATTTCGCTTAAGGCGTTCAGGGCATCCAGATTGCTTTGCCGGCTTTCCAAGTATTCATCCCGAATTTTATCAGGACTGGGCAGTGCCGTTGCGGAGCCGAGGCTATTGTTGATTTTGCGTTCCAGACTGTCGCGCTGCACCTTGGGTCCGGCGATAAAAGGCAGTCCCTGAATCGTGTTGAAATGTTGTCGTGCCGCTTCAAACTGCTCCAACATCAGCAGGGCTTCTGTTTTGTACAATTGCGCGGCGCACAAACGCTCAAACTGAAGGCGCTCTTTGCCTTGTAAAAACGGAATAGCGGTATCGGCGGCCTTGATGGCGGCTTCAAACTGCCCGAAATCGAACAGGAATTTTGCCTGAAAATATACGCCGTTGGTAGCGTAGATAAGCGCCTCGTCTTTCATCGGGGCATTTTGACGGTACCGATGTGCTCCAATATCGCTAAGCGCTGTTGCAAGCGTTATGGCCAGTTCGAGTTGAGCCTGTTGGCCGTTATAGCCATTGCACAGGGCATCCAGCGCCGCAAGTCCGGAGTTGGGTTGTCCAAAATCCAGAAATTGCAAGGCAATCGGCGTATTAATGCAAGGCGGACAATTGAGTATAAATTTCCGCTGCGCATCCCTGTCCCCGATAGAAAACACAGGCAGGGCGTGCTGAAAGGCTGGATTCATCGTTTGGGCAATTAAAATGGATACAAATCAGTGCCGGAAGTAAGCGCTGCAATTTGGCTGTCTACTTGCCTGCTGTATGATCCGCCCCCGGAACCACTGCTGTTGTTGTTGCCGCTGTTCATCATGCCGTAAAGCAGCAGTCCGCCAATTACTGCGCCAGCCAGTAATTCGACGGCATTCCAGTTTTCAGTTTTATTGACTGCTTGTTCTGCATCGCGCTGAATGGCTTGCAAGGTATTGCCAAGAAAAGGCGCAACGGCAGCATTACAAGGCTCAAAATCAAAATCCAGTAAATGATAACCGAATTGCGTTTTGCATTTTCGGTTGATTAATTCCAGCGTATAGTTACACAAATACGCATCGTCTAACCATCCAATTGCTCCAAAACGGTCGGGGATATAATCATCCGACTTGAAAAAATAATGGATCAGCATATCCACAATCGGCGCGATTTCTTTTTCACGTCCGTAGGCGTGTGCGGCTTTCCACATATTGATCAGGTTGCCTGGTGCAAACTGAATATAGGCCTGCAGGTAGTTGCAATGATGCGCCACCCAGTCGGCGCCCCGAAATCCGTATTGTTGCATCAGTATGGATTTCAGGTCGCCATTTTGCCGGTCTTGTTGGATGATTTGTTCAATATGCTGATTGATCTGATTCAGCTTGGTGTTTGTCATTGGCGGGTTAGTTTTCTTTAGAGCATCAGGATTTCAGGAGTAATTACCAAACTTATTTGGTAATTACTGCCCATAAAGATACAAAAAATCAAAAAAACGAAAATATTTAAATTTTTTGTCTTTAGGCATCTTGCATCCCGAACACGCTCTAAGCTGTTCCTTTCAGCTCTTCAGCAGCCCGAACCACCTCATGCTGCTGTGCAATACTTTCCTGGTGCATGGCAGTGAAGAACTTCTCTACGAAGGTATCGCTCAGGTTACGGCTGCGGCCTTCGTTGAACGCATGTTCCAGAATTTCATTCCAGCGTTCGCTTTGCAGAATGGCGATGTTGTTGCGTTGTTTGTACCGACCGATGGTTTGTGCAATTCGCATGCGGCGACCCAGCAGATTGAGCAATTCCAGATCAATTTCGTCAATTTTATGGCGCAAATGCTTGAGATGCTCCTGGTATTCGGCGTCGTCTACAGTGGTTTGGCGCACATGCAGGCCCTGTAATAATTCGGCATAACGTTCCGGTGTGATCTGCTGCTTGGCATCGCTCCAGGCCTCGTCGGGTGTGCAATGCACTTCGGTCATCAGGCCATCGTAATTCAGATCCAAGGCTTGCTGGGCAATTTCCGCCAAGTCGACGCGATTGCCGCAGATATGGCTGTTGTCGCAAATCAGGGGCAAATCCGGCATCCGGCGGCGCAGTTCAATCGGCATTTCCCAGTAAGGCGCATTGCGGAAAGAACTTTTGGCGTAAGAGGAAAAACCGCGATGGATGGCGCCCACCTGCGTAATACCTGCATTGCGGATGCGCTCAATAGCGCCAATCCAAAGTTCCAGATCCGGGTTCACCGGATTTTTAATCAGCACCGGAATGTCGACACCTTTGAGGGCATCGGCAATTTCCTGTACGGAAAACGGATTCACGGTGGTGCGCGCGCCAATCCAGAGCACGTCAATGCCGAATTTAAGCGCCTCATAGACCTGATTGGCATTCGCCACCTCGATGGTTGTTTTTAACCCGGTTTCCTGTTTTACCCGGCGCAGCCAAGGCAGCGCAACAGCGCCATTGCCCTCAAATGCACCCGGACGGGTACGCGGCTTCCAAACTCCCGCGCGAAACAAATCAATACCAACGGGCGCCAGGCCGCGCGCAACAGCCATTACCTGGTCTTCGGTTTCCGCCGAACAGGGGCCGGCGATGAGGAAAGGGCGGGTAGGAGAAGCTTTTGTAAACATAATTTTAGGAGTGATGAACGATGAACGATGAATGATGAATGATGAGTGATGAATGATGAGTGTTTTGGTGTTTAAGTGTTTTGGTGTTTTTGTATTTTAGTGTTTATGTATTTGAAAATCAGGTGTTTTAACACGTAAACACTAAAACACCAAAACACTTATAAACACTTACTTTATAATCCTCCTGATGTCATTGGCCTTGCCAATGAGTTCGGAGAAGGTGTCAAAATCGCGTTTGATGAGTAAGGTGCGAAAACGACTGACAGTATTGATGAATTCATCCAATACATCGAGTACGTTGTCGCGGTTTTGTTCAAAAATGGGTATCCAGGTGTCCGGACTACTTTTGGCGAGTCGTACGGTGCTGCTGAAACCACCGCCGGCCAGCTCAAAAATGCGTTCTTCGGCTTTTTCTTTTTCCAATACCGTAAGTGCCAGCGCAAACGAAGCGATGTGGGAAATATGGCTGACGTATGCCACATGCAAATCATGGTTGTGGCTTTCCATTTCGGTCAGGCGCATACCCATAGCGTGAAACAGTTGCTGCACCGTTTCCAGCGCATCCGGCGCGCTGTCCTGTGTGTCGCAAAATACGCAGCCCTTTCCTTCAAACAACCCGTCTACGGCAGCGTCCGGACCAGAGTATTCGGTTCCGGCCATCGGGTGGGTGGCTACAAATCGGCTCCGCATCGGGTGCCCGGCAATGGCATCCACCACCGGCCCTTTGGTTGATCCAACATCTATAATGGTCTGATTATCCTTGATTTGTTCGAGCAATTGGGGTAACAGTCGGCTCAGGCTGTTCACCGGAACACAAGTGGCAATCAGGTCGCTGACCTGAATGGCTTTTTCGGTTTCCATGATTTCGTCAACCAGGCCCAGTTCCAGCGCGCGCGCCGCATGTTGCGGATTTTTGTCGCTCCCGATCAGCCGCGTTACCTGCCCTGTTTTGCGCAGGGCCAGTCCGAGAGAGCCGCCAATCAGGCCAAGTCCTATAATATTAATGGTCATTGTATTGCTTTTTAATATGGGGGTTATTGCATGCGTTTGCCTGCTTTTTCAATTACATGCTGATCGGCGCAGAGGGAAATCCGGATGAATTGCCGGCCTTGCTCGCCGAATATTCCGCCGGGCGTTAAAAATACCTGATGCGCGTACAGGAGTTTGTCGCTCAGGGCATAGCCATCGGCATAATCGGCCGGCACTTCGGCCCACACAAAAAGCCCCTGCTGCCCTGGCGCTATCCGACAGCCGATCGACCGCAACAGGGCCTCGGCAGCATTGCGGCGCGCGGCATACAAGGTGTTTTGAGCCTCGTACCACTCATCGGGCAGCGCGAGCGCTTCTATGGCGGCACTTTGAAGCGGCCGCCATTGTCCCGAATCCATATTGCTTTTAAAACGCAATACGGTCTGCACATGCGCGCGCTTGCCAGCCAGCACACCAATCCGCCAGCCCGCCATATTATGCGATTTGCTCAGGGAGTTCAATTCCAGCGCAATCTCTTGTGCATCTGGCACCGCCAGGATACTTTTGGGATGCGTAGTGCCGATAAAACTATACGGATTATCATTGACAATCAATATATTATGCTTCAATCCGAAAGCAACAGCCTGTTCGAATACGCCATCCGCTGCCGGGGTGCCGGTAGGCATGTGCGGGTAATTGAGCCACATCAATTTTACTTTCGACAAATCGCTGCGCTCTAAGGCATTCCAGTCGGGTTGCCAGTCTTGCGCCGCGTCAAGGGCATAGTAACGCACTTCGGCGCCGGCCAGCACCGTAGCAGCCCGGTAGGTCGGGTAGCCCGGATCGGGTGCCAGCGCGATGTCGCCGGGTTCCAGATAGGCCATAGCCAGGTGCATAATGCCTTCTTTGGAGCCGATAAGGGGAAGAATGCCGCCTTCGGCGTCCAATGTTGCGCCGTAATGCCGTTGGTACCATCCGGCCCATGCCTGTCGCAAGGCAGGCAGGCCGGTATACGATTGGTAGCCATGAGCATCCTGCGCCAGCGCGGCGTGCCTGAGGGCTTCATTAACCTGTGGCGCCGGCGGCAGGTCGGGACTCCCGATGCCGAGGTTGATGATGTCTGCTCCGGCGGCGCGCAGCTCGGCGATTTCGCGCAATTTGGCCGAGAAGTAGTACTCCTCGATGCCATTGAGTCGCTGCGCCGGTTTTATGTTGATGTGCGATGTTGTTGTGCTCATGTGATTATCCTTCAAATCCGTGATGGTAAAGGCCGAGGGTTTTGAAATCGCTGGTATTGCCCTTCAAAATGGCGCAAATGGCTTTCAAAGCGCCTGCTTTGGCAGTAAAGTCAACAAAAAAGCGATACTCCCAGGGGCGGCCGAGCAAGGGGAGCGACTGGATTTTGGTCAGATTGGCGCCCGCACGCGCCAGCAGGTTCAGAATATTGGCTAAGCTGCCGTTTTCGTGCCGCAGGCTGAAACAAACTGATGCTTTATTGGCATTTTCCGGCAGGCTGTCATCCGGCGTATCGCGTTGCAGGATGTAAAAGCGGGTGTAGTTTTCCTGATCGGTTTCTATGGAGGGGGCAATAATGTCGAGCTGGTAAAGCTGTGCGGCGAGTTCGCTGGCTATGGCTGCACGGGTGCGCAATCCTTTTTGAACAATTTCGGCGGCACTGGCAGCCGTATCATCGCTCCGCACCAAGCGGATATGCGGGTAGGCCTCGAAAAAAACGGCGCATTGGGCCAGGGCCATAGGGTGGGAGTGTACCTCCTCGATTTCTTCCATTTTTACGCCCGGCAGGGCCATCAGGTTCTGATGAATCGGCAGAAAAACTTCCCCGACAATGTGCAAAGCGTTGTTTTCCAGCAGCAGGTAATTTTCAATAATGCTTCCGGCGATGCTGTTTTCGATGGCTAAAACAGCTACATCAGTTTGTTCCGGATCATTGGCGCGGGCAAAAAGTTCGCGAAAAGACAAAGCCGGTACAATTTCAATATGATCGCCCAGAAATTTCCGGGCCGCCATTTCGTGGAAGGCGCCCCGCACGCCTTGTATTACCACCCGGGCGGCCGGGGCGGAAATTCGGGAATCAATATCGGTGTTGCGTGTACTGGATGTGTTGGTCATAATGTTTTAAGAACCTTCCGTTTGAAAATGCACATAAAAAAAGGGAGTTCCTGATGGTCAGGAACTCCCTTTTGCGCATTCGTTGTGCAGTGTTTATTTTATTCTTGCCAACGCATATTGGGTGCTCCTTTCCTTCTTTCCAAAAAAGAAAAAGTAAAAATAATACCCAAAAAAGAATGCGAATTGGCGTGTCATGTGCTGTGTGTATTGAACCGTACTGCTGTACTGTTACGGTCGCAAACATAAGGCGAAACTTTTATTCAACGCAAGCATTTGGGAAAATATTTTTTTTAAGTCCAAACTTGCAGCAACTTTGCGCGCTGTGAAACCCACTCTCCAATACGATTATACGATCATCGGCGGCGGCATTTTTGGCTGTTACGCGGCCCTGCACCTTGCGGCACGCGGCGCGCGCGTGGCGCTGATCGAAAAGGAAGCTGAACTGTTTCAAAAGGCCTCTATCGTCAATCAGGCGCGCCTGCACAGCGGCTATCACTACCCGCGCAGCTTAGCCACGGCGGCCATGAGCGACGAACACAAGGCGCGTTTTACGGAGGAACACCGCGATTTTGTCAATTTCAGTTTTGAAAAATACTACGCCATTGAGCGGTATACCTCCTTTACCGATGCCCAACAATTTGAGCGTTTTTGCGCCTATCTCGGTATTCGCTGTGAGCGGCTGGATGACCATCCGCTGTTTAATTATGATCGGCTGGAGGCGCTTTACCTGACGGAGGAGTATTCTTTTGATCCGCTTTTGTTGGGAAAATATTACAAGGAAAGGGTCTTTTCCAATGCTCAGATTAGGGTAAATGCCGGCTGTCGCGTGGAAAAAGCCACAGCGCAGGGCGCACAATGGCAAATGCTGCTATCCAATGGGACATGCATAGAAAGTCCGGTCGTAATCAATGCAACTTATGCCGCAAGCAGCGCTGTCAATCGCCTGTTTGGGGTACCTGAATTAGCCCTTACGCACGAGATTTCTGAAATAGCGTTTTTGGCCTCACCCCGCTTTGCCGGCAAGGGACTGACGGTGATGGACGGCCCCTTCGGCTCCATCATGCCTTATGGACTTACGGGCTGGCTGTCGCTTTCCTCGGTGGCCTATACCCACCATAAAATCTCTTACGAAAACCTGCCGCATTTTGATTGTATGACGCCTGAGGATTTGGCCTGTCGGCCCGAAGCGCCGGGTATTTGCAGCAGCTGCCCGCGGCGTCCTGCTTCCAATGCCGGTAAAATGCTGGCACAAATGCAGCAATATTTTGCGCCGTCGGTGCAGTTTGAATACCTGCATTCCTTTTTTACCATCAAATCGAAACTCAAAGCGAGTTATATTGATGACGGGCGCCCCACAGAAATCAGTTTGCTGCATACTACACCACGATTTTATTGCCTTTTTGCAGGTAAAATCAATTCCATTTACGAAGTCGAAAAAATTATATGAACCGGCGTTGGCAAATCGCACAGTTTTTTGAAATCCGCTGGTGGAAACGTTATCTTGGCAATAAAGATAAAGCCGCTTATCTGAAATGGAAACGCGCGTACTGGCAGGACTTTCTGCTGAAATGTGAATTCCCCATCGCCGCCGGACAAAAAGTGCTGGATGCCGGCTGCGGACCTGCGGGTATTTTTATCATACTCGACCAACAATCCGTAGACGCGCTGGATCCGCTGCTGGAAAACTACGAACAGGCACTTCCGCATTTTGCGCGCGCGGATTATCCGTATGCGCGTTTTTTGCCCATTTTACTTGAAAATCTGGAAGAAGCGGCGTGTTACGAGGTCATTTTTTGCCTCAACGCCATTAACCATGTGGCTGATATTGAACGCGCTTTGGAGCGCCTGCACAGGGCTGCCAAACCGGGCGCCCGCATGTTGATCTCTACCGATGCGCACCGTTATAATTTTTTGCGAAAGCTTTTTGCCCTGGCGCCGGGCGATATTTTGCACCCGCATCAATATACAGAAAAGGAATACCGGCAATTACTGGAACGCTGCGCCTGGCAAGTTTGTAAACGCACACTAATCAGGCGCGAAGCCATTTTTGACTATGTGGCATTTGAATGTATTTGCTAACCATACAGCCATTCCAGCGTATTTTTATACATAATTCGCTCCAGCGTATTTTCCGTAAAACCCATTTTTTCAATGAAGGTGCCGATTTCCAGATCACCAAGCGGGAAAGGGTAGTCGGTGCCCATACAAACCTTAGTTTCTCCCACTACATCAAGGATATAGCGCAGGAGCTGCGGGTCGTGGGTGGCGCTGTCGACCCAGAATTTGCCCAGATAGTGCCGGGGCGTTACGGGGTTGTCGATGGCCACTAAGTCGGGCCTGCAATTAAAGCCGTGTTCCAGCCGACCGATGGTTGGAATCAAGGACCCGCCGGCATGGGCGAAGCATACCCGCAGTCCGGGCAGGCGTTCGAGCACGCCGCTAAAGATCATGGACGCGGCGGCGCGGGCCGTTTCGGCAGGCATACCCACTAACCAGGGCAGCCAGTATTTTTTCATATCCGCCTCGCCCATCATCTCCCAGGGATGTACAAAAACAGCCATGTCAAGTGCGGCACAGGCTTCAAAAATGGGGTAAAATTGCGCTTCTCCGAGGTTCAGCTGGTTCACATTGGAACCAATCTGAACCCCGGGAAAGCCCAATGTTTTCAGGCGCTCCAACTCCTTGATTGCCAAGTCGGTATCCTGCATCGGAATGGTGCCGAGCGCGATGTAGTGTTCCGGAAAATCTTCTACAATTCCGGCTAAATGATCGTTCAGAAATTGCGACAAATCGAGGCAGTCCTGCGCCTTAGCCCAATAGGAAAACATCACCGGAATGGTACACACCACCTGTACGGGCGTATGGTAGCGCGCGTACTCGTGAATACGCACCTGCGGATCCCAGCAATTTTCTCCGATTTCCCGGAAAAACACCTCGCCTTTCATCATGCGGGCAAAACCCTTGCGATGGTGCTGGAGGTGTATAAAATCACCGTATCCGAACTTGTCCGCAAAGTTGGGCAAGCGCTCCGGGAGCAGGTGGGTGTGCATATCGATTTTGTGCATCCTGAAAAGATCTTAAAAGCCGATTTTCCTTTTTTCTGTGCCTTCTGTTTTCAGCGCGGCCATGCGAATGGCCGTTACTGCCGCTTCAACCCCTTTATTGCCATGTATGCCACCGGCGCGGTCGAGCGCCTGTTGCTGGTCGTTGGGCGTGAGCACCCCGAAAATATAGGGCCTGCCGGTACTGATGCTGAGGTTCATCAGCCCATTGGCCACTGCATTGTTGATGTACTCGTTGTGGCTGGTATCGCCCTTGATCACGCAACCCAGACAAATTACCGCGTCGAGCTTGTGTTTGCCCGACAGGATGCGGGCGCCCGCGGGCAGTTCAAAGGAGCCGGGCACCTGCAAGGTTTGTATGTTTTCGGCCTTGACGCCATGCTTGAGCAGGGTATCGTAGCAACCTTCATACAAGGCGTGCGTGATTTCGGCATTCCATTCTGCTACCACAATGCCAAAGTGCATGTCGGAGGCATCCGGAATGTTATCGGGATTGTAAGCCGACAGGTTTTTAAGTGCGCTGGCCATATTATTTGCTGTTGGGTGTTGCCTGCTGTTGCGGCTGGGCTTGCGGTTGTTGGTTGGAGGGCGCCGCTTTGGGAATGGTGCGTGCAAAGCGATACACCAAGGCGCCTACGGTAGCGGCGGCTTTTTCATCAGCCGGATTTTTGCTGAGCTGATAAATCGACAGCGTATCGTTCTGGCCGTTGTATTTAAAGGCAAAATCTTTGGGCGAATTGGCGTCATCGGAGCGCATGAGCGTAATGACGTCGTATTGATCGCCGGCTACGAAACAATCGCCTCCGGTACACAGGCGATAGCGGTTGTACTCTTTCAGGTTATTGATGGTGCCGCCGGAGCTGAACTGTACAGCTTCTGTGGAAGCGCCTTTACCGACAGGTTTGAAATTGCCTTGCAGTACGTTGTGGTTGAGCGCAATAAGGAAGGCTTTGTAGCCATCGTCGGTGGTGGCGCGGGATTTAATGAAGCGATCCATTTCCGTACGACCTTTGGTGGTATTGAACATGGTCATTTCCTTATTTCCTTTGGAATCGTAGACAAGAAAGACGGATTTTCCCTGAAAAGCATTTTGCAGCTCTACGGTATCCACATTAAATTTTGCAGCGAGTTTCCAGCTTTTAATGCCGTCATAGCAGGTGACGCTGTCGGTTTTGGTGGCGCCAAAGGTAATGGCATAGGCGTAGGGCAGGTGGCCGTTGTTCATAGCGGCCAGTACAGAGCCATACTGGTTGGCACGGGCACAAAAGTCCATCGGAAACCAGTGGCCGGCAAGGGCAGTCGGGTCTTCCTGCGCACTGGGATTTGGTGGCGCATCCGCGCCGGTTTTTGTATCAGATTTACAAGCGGCAAAAGCCAGCAAGAGCGCAAAAGCGCCTAAGGAAAACAATTTGTTCATGTTGCGTTACTTCAAATATTTCAATTTGACAAAAAATCGCGGATCAATGGCGCCGAGCTTGCGCGCCGCTTCCGGTGAGACGATGACGATCACGTTGTTGTCGTGCCCGTCAGGAATGCGGCCCACCACTTTGCAATACACCGTCACGTTGTACATGGGGTTGCTCACTGCAATAATGGAGCCAATTGCGGCCTCGCGGTGCAGGGCATACAAGTGGCCGGTTTCGCGGCTTTCTTTCTGCCAAAAACAGACGCCTTGCACGCTGTACTCCTTCATTTTGACTTTCAGCTCTTCATAGCGCGTTTGTAAAACCCCGCCTTGTGTAACGGGCCGGGCCGGGCGCCATTCCACCGGAATTCCTTCCGTACCAAGCCAGCCCACCATGAGCAACTGGCCGGGTTTGATACTGTTGTTTTTCAATCGGTTGCGCTTCACAATGGAGTCCAACTCCATATTGAAATAGCGCTTGCAGATGTGGTAGAGGTTGTCGCCCGCCTGCACCTGATAATAAATCGGCGTATTTTTTTTAGGGTTAAAATCCGCTTTTTTGTAGCGCTTGATGGCGCGGTTGGGCACCGGAATGGCCACTTTCAGGCCCAACGGTACCGAGGTGGCATCTGCTAATTGCGGGTTGTTTTCCAGAATTTCCTCTACACTCAGGCCGTAAAAACGCGAGATGCTGAACAGCGTCTGCTTAGGCTTGACGGTGTGCATCAGGATTTTGCTGTTTTCCTTCACCACCAGAAACAGGGAGTCGGTGGGCTTCAGCAAAGGGGGCGGATTGACCTGTCCCAATGCCCGCCCGAAGAAAAAGCACAGCAAGAGGACAGAAAAAAGGGGTTGATGTTTCAACATAGTATGTATTTGTCTGATTTTTGCGGCAAAAGTACGGCGCTTCCCGCTTTCGGGAGGCTCCGCCGGCTGATAAAGTACCTTTAAACGAAAAAAATCTTCTTGTATGATGCTGATCGTCATTCCTGCGCGCTTCGCTTCCACGCGTTTTCCCGGCAAACCATTGGTGGATATTCAGGGGAAATCCATGATTCAGCGCGTATATGAGCAGGCGCGCGCCTGCAAGCGGGCCGGAAAGGTCATTGTGGCTACTGACGATGAGCGCATTTTTCAGCATGTACAAGCCTTTGGCGGCTTAGTGGAAATGACCAAAGCCTCGCATCCCAGCGGCACCGATCGCTGCGCCGAAGTGGCCAAACGCCACCCGGAAGCGACATTTGTAATCAATGTGCAGGGCGACGAGCCATTTATCCATCCCGAACAAATCGACTTCTTGGCCGAAACCCTGCTGCACAGTAAGGCGCCCATTGCCACGCTGGCACGCCGCATTGACCACACGGAAGCGCTTCAAAACCCCAATATCGTGAAAGTGGCGCTGGCACAAAATGGCCATGCCCTGTATTTCAGTCGCCACGCCATCCCTTTTCTGCGCAACAACACGCCGCCCGGCGAATGGCTTGCCCAACAGCCTTATTATCAGCATATCGGCTTGTATGGCTTCCGGCGCAGCACCTTGCTGAAACTCGCCCGACTCAGCCCTTCCCCATTAGAGCAGTCCGAATCGCTGGAACAGCTGCGCTGGTTGGAAAACGGCTACCGTATTGCGGTGGGCATCACGGCGCTCAGCTCCATTGGTATTGATACGCCGGAGGATTTGGAGCGGGTGGGTTAGAAGCCTGTACCAATTAGTTTGCCCCGGAACATCCGGCCGTCGTCGGCCTGTATTTCCCATAAATATGCGCTGGCAGGAAGTTTAAGGTCTGTGATTTCCTGCTTTTCGCTGCTCAGTTTTTTGCGCAGTACAAGCCTGCCGCTCAGATCATACAAGGAAAAAAGAGCAGGATAAAGCGCGGCATCGAGCGTTATGTTTAACTGGCCGGAAAAGGGGTTCGGATAAACAGCTGCCTCCGTAGCAGGATCGCTTGTCGTGACACTTACGATAGGTGCATTAATGCCCAAAGTATCGCAAATACTGCCCGGCACATCATATAATCTGAAATTGGGGTAATTGGGCAATGAACGCACACAAAAAACAGGCAGCGCAAGTCCTCTTTGTATAAATCCCAAATCTGCCTCATTCGGCGTATTCAACACATGGTACGCTTTGGTGCGCCCCAGGTTGTTTAAATAAATTTTCCCATCCGGCGCGTATTGCATGAGTAGCAAACTCGAACCGGCCACATTATTAATCGGCACAATGGTGTCCAAAACAGGAATGGGCTGGGTCAGATCGGCCTCTTGTATAGATACCTGCGTAGCTACCAGGAGCCGACTGCCGTCTTTGTTAAATGCAATACCACCACCCAGGATGGCCCGGGGCGGCATTTTGACCGCCCGCGCATTGCTGAACTGCCCTGCGCAGCGATCAAAATCCATTACCATCACACCGCAGTGCTGCTGCCGCGCATACCGGGCGCCATTGGGCGAGAAGGCAGATGAGCCGATATAGCGACAAGCTAAAGTGTCGCCAATTTCCTGATAGTCAACTTGTTGGATCCCGACACTTGAAAACAGGATGCGGTGATAACGATTTTTTTCATATTCCGGAAAAACCAACCACCAATCGCGGCCATTGCCGTGCCGGACGGCGCTGAATGGCTCAAAACGCCCGTCCGCCAATACGTTGTTTTTGGAAATGACTGCGCCTTTCCCGCCTTCGAGCGACATATCAATGACCGTGTAGTAAAAAGGCCCGTAACTTAGTTTCTTTTCCGGTTCATAACGCACACCCATGTGAAAAAGATAATAAAACCTGTTGCTGCCCGGCATCGGCAATGCCATGGCGCCGAGCGGTGCGACATAACCGCTTGTCGGACAAGTCCAGTCGGCCATTTCTCCGGGGTTCAGGCCTGCGCCATTGAGCATGGTATCGCCGAGGCGGTTGGCGATATGACAGCCGTTGGTGTAAAAAAGCAGTTGGCCGAGCGAGTCGGGCATCGCAGCGGTAGTGCTTTCAAAATTCATCCGGAGCACTGCCGTCTCTGCACTCACCTGCCCGTCCTGAAAACGAAGTATGGCATTGCCGTAACCCGGCAGCCCGGACGGATCCTGTGTGCCCAATACCCACACCTGATCGGGCAGCACCTGCGCGCTGAGGAGCGCAGGGAATAGTAAAATGGCTAAAATGGTACGCATGTTTTATTCCTGTTTACGCGGTTGCCCAGTCTTGTTTTCGGTTGCCCTGTTTTTGCGCTTTTCCAATTCCTGTCGGAAAATCGTTTTCATATTCAGCGGATTAAAGGCTTCGCCAGGTGGCTCGTTGGTGGCAGCCGGAATATTAAAGCCGGGTGGAAGTTTGAGTACTTTTATACTTTCCGTGGAGCGGAGCGGCTTGTTTTCAGACCAGGGAATATGCGAAAAGCGATCTTCTGCCCCAGGCGCGAAAGCTAAGGAATCGCAGGGCGCGTCTTCCCACCTGCCGAGGCGGTAATTCGGGAAATAGCAGCGCGTCATCATATTGTGTTTGGGCAATTCTAAACCCCGCTGGGCCATATCAGCAGCCAGTAAAGGCAGGTTTGGCCGGTTGATTACGTGGTAGGCACGGGAATTGTTGAATGTGCCATAATAGATTTTGCCGTCAGCGGCGGTTTCCGGAAGGAAAAAATGCGTCATGTAAGGCGGCGCAGGGCTTGCACCATATTCGTACCGTGCGATGGTATCAATAGCGATAGTTTCGCTGTCAATGCTTTGCATATCCACCTGATAGGAAACCAAATGCGTGCCCGCATACAAGAAGCGACTGTCGGGAGAGAAGGCAAGGGTTGAGGTGAAAAATGCAGGCGGCTGATAGGGCAATACCCTCGGGTTGCTCAGGTGGCCGCTGCAACGGTCAAAATCAAATATCCAGAGTCCGGTATTGCTGTCAGTGATAATAAAGTACTTTCCATCGGGTGAAGCCTCGGTATAACTCTCATTGGTGAGGGAGGCTGGCGCAATTGCCTGTTGTTGTACTAAGTGAATACCAGTGGGATCAATCAGGTAAATGAGGTAGGTTTTAGAGAGGTATTCCCCCACAACTAACCACCAGTCCCGTCCATTGCCGTGTTTTATCAGGGTCGGGCTGGGCAATTCACCAGAAGCGATGACGCTATTGGCCTCTACTACACTGCCCAGACCATTATTGGCATTCATGTCAATCAGGGTGTATAAGAGTTCCGGGCATAAAATCGTAATGGGTTCTCCATCTTTCAGTGTAGTATGTATCAGATAATAAAAGTTTTCCCGCCCCGGCGCCGGTATGGCCATACCTCCGGTAAGTGTGGGATACCCATCCCAGAATTCTTCCCGCATTTTTCCGGGGTTGATGACTTCACCACCCGGCATAAGCTGGTGCAGGCGGTTGCGGAGTTGACGGCCGTCGGTATGAAAAATCAGGTTGCCGGCGGAGTCGCTGCACACGATGGCGTAGTAAAAATAATCCTGCCTTACATTTTCGAGCCGGAACTCCGGGTAGCCCTTTTCAAAATGCAGCAGGGTGCCATCGGTATTGCCGGCAGCATAGGTGTAGCCGAAAATCCAGTGATTGTCGTGCATTTGCGCTGCTGCACTGTAGTAATTGAGGAGCAGGAGCAGGGAAAGGATGATTTGTCGCATGGGAGGGTAGGGGAAGGAGCCGATGTGGTGGGCATCGGCTCCTTTTTATTTAATTAATGGATGACCACTTTTTTCTGAGCAAGGATGTGTCCCTGACTTGAAATTTCTATAAGATAGATACCGGAATTTAGTGATTCGGTATTCATCTTATACTGATTGCCGGAAAAAGTCCAGCTTCCTGCTATTCTACCTTGGATGTCAATTAAACGTATTTGTCCTTCTCGGATTTCTTTGTTTAAATTGATATTAAAATCTCCATGACTGGGATTTGGCGTTATAATACATTCAATTGAATCAGGGTCACTCAATTTTTCCTTATCGTTTTTGTTGTTTCGGCTATCTATATCCGGACATTCATTTGAGCGTACACTGGACTGACCCAAGGAAAGGCGTGCAAAAACAACTCCAAAACCACCTTCGGTACGGCATTGATCCGCAATCGCAGTTAATTCCGTTACCTGTTGTGCGGTAAAAAACTCTGCATCACCAATATATTGCTCCAATACAATACGAAGCCAGGTCTTCAAATTTTGTTCGTGAGTAGTTGTAACACTGATTGTGTTTAAATCTGCAAGTAGTTGATTTCCTGTAGTATTAAGTGTATCTACATATAATGAAAGAAAACCATCAAGTACTCGGGATAGTTTACCAATATTTCCATTATACTGTGAATTATACCAAGCCGCTCCAGGATAAAAATCAGTGATCAGTTCGGGGTGTTCGGTGATGCGTTTGTAAAGGTAAAAGGAATGCTCCCAGGTGTCGGCTGCATACGCTCTCCAAGGAACAAAATTCCCATTAATGATGCTAATATCTAATGAGTCAATGGTCTCGAAATCACTGGGAGGATCAGGTAATTCCTCACATACTTTTGGTTCCGGGCCTGTATAAGGTCTGTATCGAAACCAAGCTTTTGTCATATCATCGGTGAAATCAATTTCTACAGGGCTTGCCCAATCTATTGATGTTTCGTCTGCGTTGTGGATAATGAACTCAGATCTTCTCACGTAGTTGACGTGGCTGAAGTCAAATTGATCGAACCCCGGATATTCAAAAAGAACTGCTGCGTTTATCCATTGGTTCCTGTTCCATTCTTGTTTGCCAATTTCAATAGGTAAACTTGAAAAAAAACGATGTAAGTAAATAGCGTAATGTTGTGATGAACTAAATGTGTTGTCTCGTATTGTTGAGTTAGAGCATATTCGGTCGAACATCAAACCAATTTGTAAATTCGAGAAGTTATTACAGAGGTATTTTCCAAAAGGTGAATCAACAACCTGGATGCCAAATTCAGGGTCGTTAATTGGATTGCTTGAGATTCCCATATTTGAACCATATCCATAAAAAGTATTTCCAGAAACTCCGAGGCTTTGGCATCCTCGAATCTGGATCGCTATAAAATCTCTTGTAACTCCTGCTTCATTATAAAATTCATTTCCTACGATTGACCCAAATCTTAAATTGGTTGCAAGAATACAAATTGTAGATATTGGAGAATTTATAGATCTAAATCGAAAATAAAACTTATTGTCTGCGATTACGTAGCCTTTAGCATTTGTTAAGCTTGAAGGTTCAAAATGCAACATAGGCCTGTCGCCAATTTCTGGTTTATCTTCATCAAATACACACGATTTGATTTCGAGGTTTGAAAACGGAAGTGAAAGTCCTCCGGAACTCTTTAAGTAGATTGCTGATTTATTGAATGTTTGAAATCTACAATTACTAATTTTTAGACTTTGTGGATTTTTCATGGCTGAAACAGAATTATATACTACATCATACTCGTTTTGTAGTAGTTTAGCCTGGGAAAAATCTCCACTTGAGTTCGTCAAATAAATACCAACATGGCTATCCTGAATTGTCGAATTTTCCATTCCTAATCCTTCAAAAGTAACTCTCGAATTATTTTGAATAGAGATTGAAGCATGTCTTGGGTTACTTGACAAAGTATTATGTCCATTATCCGTAAAGAAGGAGTTGACAACGGTGACAACTGACTTTGAGATAAACAACCCAGCTAATGTTTCTTGCCCACCGAAATTGGCATTAATTTTTGAAATGCTATTTTTTTCATGACTTATATTTCCTATCTGAATACCTGATACATTGATGATGCTTATACCAACAAGAGATCGATTTGTATAAGTTGGCTTTAAAGGCCCACCTATAATAGTATTGCCCCAAATGCCACCACCGGGGATAAAATTTATTGGTGCTACCTGATTGTTTAGGAGTATAACACCTAAATTTATGGATACAAAATTATTCTGAAATTTGCAATCTGTTATAGATATAGTAGAGTTTTGCAGTGCCGAGATAGCTCTATTTGCATCTGAGAATTTACTATTATTTTGAGCAATAAACGTAGCACCTGCCTCCACTAATACACTTCGCCACATTGTTTGACAGCCTCTTAATGTTGTATTATCAAGTGTAAGTTTGCAATTTGTATTTACATTTATTCCACTTGTTTCATTAACAAATATTATATCCGACCCAGGCGCAAAGGTATACCCCCCCATAACAGTTGCGTAATCATTTCTTAGTACTCCTTTAACAACTAATCGTTGTGGGGTAACGGCAGCTTGAGCAGGAGGCAACAACAGCGACTGATTAACGAGATCAGAAAAGTTTGCGGTGCCGTCAATACATTTGTAGAGCGGCCATACGGCAGGGTCTGTTGTTAAGTTGCACTCCATACCTACCCCGAGGCAAGGTAATTGGGCGGAAATGGAGGAGAAAGTCAGAAGACTTAAAAACAAGGTTAGTAAAACGAATTGTTTGCCAACATTGTTTGGATAGGAACATCTTGCCAATGTTGCATTTTTTTTCTGAAGGGAAATAATCGGGTGTTTCATGTGTGTTAACTTTTTTATGATCCTACTCTGTTTTTATATTCCGGCCATTTCGGTTTTACCGGGTAATCTTAAAGGTCACAAATAGCTACTTGCAACCTTGTTTATTGTCTTTATTCAGTAGTCTAAAATATGTGCGCAATAGTTGGAACAAGAATGTTCTTTGACTTTTTGATTGGAATCGAAAGATACGAAGAAAAAATTTGTGCGCTAGCAGCTTTTTAGGGTTTTGACTAAATTAGGCAAATTTTCAACATAAATGCTCTGAGAATAATTTCTCAAATTTGCCGTGATTTATTCATTTTTTGCTATACACGCTCAGCTCCATTGGTATTGATACGCCGGAGGATTTGGAGCGGGTGGGGTAATCCTCCGGCGTAAAAACCTACGATTTTATCAATTTCAAAGTCTGATTACCTGTTTCGGTATACACCCGCACCCAATACACGCCCTGCGCCATCCCTTCCAGCGACAAGCTGTTGTTTTGCAGCAGCCCGCTGTACAGCAGACGCCCCTCGGCGCTGTGGATCTGCACGTGCGAGATGGCCTGTTCCGACTGGAAGTACACGCGGTTGGTGGCGGGGTTGGGCGAGAGGCGGATGGTGTTTTTATCGCCCGGAGCGTAGGTATCCACGAGTGGCGCAACGACCGTTTGCGCGGTGTTGGTGATGATGGGTAAATTATAATCAAAATAGATAGCCGCCCGGTTTTCGAGCTTGTCGCCAATGCTTAACCCTGCGCGCGTTCTGATGCGAAAGGCAACGTAACCATCGTTGTTGGCGTCGTCGAAGGGTAGATTGATATTTTCATAAATGAATTCTACCCGATTGCCCTGCAAAATCCGGGTGTACATCGGATGACTGGTAGCTACAACCTCCAGACTATTGAGGTCGAAAACATTGGTATTGATCGTGTCCCGCACAACAATAAACTCAGCCGGGTAGGTGCCGGTATTTTCAAACCTGATAAGGTAATGCACAAATTCGCCCACCATAGCCGGGTCAATGCGCTCGCCTTCCAGACAGGTTTTATCGTTGGGGTCATAAGCGCCAACTGTCTCCAAACGCAGGTTGATGAAGTTGTCGGCAAACGTTTTATCCGGATCAATACCGTCAATGCCCCCGCTGAAACTGAACAGATTGCCAATCTGAACCGCTGGATTATCGGCAGGACTGTTGCAGTAAAGTTGCAGGATAATATATTTACTTTCCAGGGGCCTGAGTCCCGAATAATTCCATTTCAGTGTTCCGCCATTTTGCAAATCGGGCACAACACTGCTTTGCAGCAGGTCTAATCGGTTATCATCAAAATTCAGGGTGATGACGCCCTCTGATAACTGATTGCCCTTGTTCTGGTACACGAGTTTGAAACGCGATACGAAGCCGGGTCGGAAAGGGGTTTCCGGAATCAGGCTAATACTTACATCATGCTGAATACCAATGGGTTTCAGGCAAATATCTACTTGATGCGGCGAGCTGTCTGCCGGAAAATTAACCTGAAATTGTGCAGGGGATGCCTGGAACAGCGTGGGTGCAAGTGACTGCACATTGATATTGAAGCTGCCTTCGGGTAAATAAAATTTAAACTGCTCATGCGGCAGGAGAATTCCACCGCTGTTGTTTCCAAATGCCGGAATTTGGAGCCTTATCGCATTGGAAGCCAAAGACCCGTCAGTGCAATTGTTATTTCCGGTATCAAAACGCGCCTGCCCCTCAACAACATAACTGACGCCTCCGGGCGGAATGTAGCAGTAGTCGTTCAGGGCTGCGTTGAATATTCCCGCAAACTGTAATAATTGCTTCAACAAATTGACCTCCGCCGGGTCGCAGCATACATTATTCAAATCAGGATTGCCATTAAACAGCGCAGTGGTAATGTTACTGCCGTTTTTCAGATTCACATACACCAGCTTGTTGTTCATCGCGCCCAGCTCTGTCAGCTTGTAATTGTACCGGAAATCAAGTTCTGAAATGTTATTGTCATTGCAGTTCAGAAACTGAAGATTGGGTAGCGTGGACAAGTCAATTTGCGAGAGTTGATTGGCGCCGCACCACAACTGACGGAGCAGGGGCAAACTGTCAAGTTCCAGAAATGTGAGCTTGTTGTTGTCGCAGCGCAGGTAATCCAGCTCCGGTAGTTTGGGCAGACTTAGACTGCCGAACTGATTAAAGCGCAAGTCTAATCTTTTCAATTTAAGGTTAGCAGCAACATTAATGGCGGTGAATTCATTGTATGCAATATTCAGATCTGTCAATTCGCTCAGGTTGTCGAATTGTAGCGTTTGCAGGTTGTTTTCGTAACAATCAATTTGCGTAAGCGCCGGATTTTGCGAAAAATCCAGACTGCTTATGGCATTGTCGCTGCAACGCAACACCTGTAGTTTGGGATGCTCCGACAGGTTAAGCGCAATCAGTTCATTGTCGGAACAATCCAGATATTCAAGATTAACAGCGCCTGTCAGCGTAAGCACACTAATACTATTGCTGTAACAGCGTAAAGTTTTGAGCGATGCCAGCGTATTTAACCCGAGCAATGGATCCATCGTGGTGAGCAGGTTAGCACTTACATCCAGCAACGCCAGATTTTCAAATGCAGCAATACCGGTGAGGTTGCTAATCTGTTGTGTGTTGAGGTTCAATGTGGCGACTGCGGTCGCTTCACTGATTTGTATTTCACCATCGTTGTTTGTGTCTACATCTGTCTGTACGGCAGGGTCGGAAAGCAGGGTAGCACAAGGCTTGTTTAATAAGGTGAGTTTGAAATTCGCATCGTCAAAAATTACATTTTGCGCAAAAATGTTGGATGCAAGCAAAAACACAGCAAGGGTAAAAAGTGATTTCATGTTCAAAAAAAGATTGTTTCCACAAAGATGTTAAAATGGCAGCATTTGGCGCATCGTATTTTCTCCATTTGCCGCCATTTAGTCATTTTTTGCCCGCTCCCGGCCCGGAAAAAAGGTCGTTCACCAGCCATACTTCATCGTTCATCGTTATTTCCATACCTTCGCGCAACTTTATGCGTTTTTTGTACACCTTGTAAACAAAATAGACGCCACTGCGTCTATTCCAATCAAATCACACATAGCTTAACCAATTTCATTCATGATGAAACGCCTCCTTTCACTGCCTGCATTGCTGTTGCTTTGCTTCACAGCCATGCAAGCGCAAAACGAATATCCCGTCTACAATCCCGACGAGATTGACGTGCCTTACAAAAAGTACGTACTGCCCAATGGCCTCCGCCTCGTAGTACATGAAGACCACAAAGCGCCCATCGTTGCGGTCAATGTATGGTACCACGTGGGTTCGAAAAATGAAAAACCCGGAAAAAGCGGTTTCGCCCACCTGTTCGAACACCTGATGTTCAATGGCTCGGAAAACTTCAATACCGACTACTTCCAGGCACTTGAAGCCATCGGCGCCACCGATCTGAACGGTACTACCAATGAAGATCGCACCAACTATTTCCAGAATATTCCCGTAGGCGCCCTCGATCAGGTGCTCTGGTTGGAAAGCGACCGCATGGGACACCTGCTCGGCGCAATCGACCAGGCCAAACTCGACGAGCAACGCGGTGTGGTGCAAAATGAAAAACGCCAGGGCGAAAACCAACCCTATGCCAAAGGCTGGGACATCCTTCAAAAAGAAATGTTTCCGCCGCACCACCCCTACGGCCACACGGTGATCGGTGAAATGGAAGACCTGAATGCCGCCTCCCTCGACGACGTGCACGAATGGTTCAAATCCTACTATGGCGCCGCAAATGCCGTGCTTGTAATCGCCGGCGACATCACTGCCGAAGCGGCGTATGAAAAAGCGCTCAAGTATTTCGGTAACATTCCCGCAGGCCCAACCATTGCCCGCCCGGAAGTAAATATCCCGCGTCGCACCGAAAATACCCGCGTTTCTTTCCAGGACCGCGTGCCGGATTCGCAGGTAACCCTCTGCTGGAACACGCCCCAATGGGGTACTGAAGAGGGCGTTTACCTCGACCTCGCTTCCGACGTACTGGCTGCCGGTAAAAACAGCCGCCTGTACAAAAAACTCGTTTACGAAAAGCAACTCTGCACCAACGCCGGCGCATTTGTAGGCCCGAGCGAAATTGCAGGTAATTTCTTCATTCAGGCTACCGTCAAAAACGGCAAAACCGTTGAAGAAGTTGAAGCTGCCATCCAGGAAATTATGGCGGAAATCCTCGCCAATGGCCCGACAGAAGAAGAAGTAAAACGCGTACGCGCCGCTTATTTCGCCAATTTCATCAAAGGCCTTGAGCGCATTGGCGGCTTCGGTGGTAAATCCGACCTGCTCGCACAAAATGAAGTATTCGGCGGCAGCCCCGATTACTACAAAAAAATGCTGCGCTGGTACAATGCCGCAACGGCCAAGAACATCCATACAACCATGAAAAAATGGCTCTCGGAAGGCAGCCTGACCATGGTTTGTACGCCATATCCGGAGTACAGCACCACCGGCTCGGAAGTCGACCGCAGCAAAGCCCCCATGGTGGATAAAAATGTAAATGCTGCTTTTCCGGCCATCGAGCGCGCAACGCTCAAAAATGGTATGAAAGTAGTGCTTACCCGCCGTACGGAAAGCCCGACCGTGGTAATGTCCATGATGTTTGACGCCGGTTACTGCTCCGACCGTTTCGGTGGCAAACTCGGCCTCGCCAACCTCGCCATGAACATGCTCGACGAAGGCTCCAAAACGCTGAGCAGCCTGCAAATCAATGAAAAACTCCAGCTCCTGGGCGCTTCTGTCAATACTTTCAGCGACCTGGATTTCTCCTACGTAAATCTCAACACGCTCAAACAAAGCCTTGAGCCCAGTCTTGATCTCATGGCCGACATCGTACTCAATCCCGCTTTCCCGGAAAAAGACTTCAACCGTCTCCGCGACCAGCAGGTGAGCACCATCGCCAATGAGAAAAAACAACCGCAAGGCATGGTTATGCGCGTCATGCCGGCCCTGCTGTACGGCGAAAATCACCCCTACGGTATGCCGATGTCCGGCACCGGAGAAGAAGATGTGGTGAAAAACCTGAGCGTTGAAGATGTCCGTGGCTTCTACAACCGCTGGATCAAGCCGAACAACGCCACCATCGTTGTTACCGGTAACCTCACGATGGAAGAAGTTGTGGCAAAATTGGAAAAGCGTTTTGGCGCCTGGGGTAAAGGCGATGTGCCTAAAAAAGTTATCCCGGAAGTAAAAAGTGCCAATTCTTCCAATAAAATTTTCCTCATCGACCGTCCGGAAAGCCAGCAAACCATGATTGTTGCCGGCTACCTGACCAAGCCTTACGGCCAGATTGATGAAACGGCACTGGAGCAAATGAACAATGTACTCGGTGGCGACTTCACCAGCCGCATCAACCTTAATATCCGTGAAGACAAACACTGGTCTTACGGCGCCGGCTCTTTTGTTCAGAATACCCGCGGCCAACGCCCTTACCTTGTTTTTGCACCGGTTCAAACCGACAAAACCAAAGAAAGCGTTCAGGAGATTGTCAAAGAGGTTAACCAGTTTGTTGGTGAAAAACCGATGACGCAAGCCGAATTCGACAAAACCAAGCAAAATACCGTACTCGGTATGGCGGGTATGTGGGAAACCAATGGCGCCGTTAACGCCAGCGCACGCAATATCGTGAAATACGGTCTTGCCGACGACTACTGGAAAACATACGGCGGTAAGGTGCAAAACCTGCAACTCAAAGACGTGCAGAACCTGGCCAAATCCGTTATCCAGCCCGGCAACCTCGGCTGGTTCATGGCCGGTGATGCCGCCAAAACCCTGCCCGGTCTCGAACAGCTCGGCCTGGAAGTTATCCAGATCGATGCCAACGGCAAACCCATCCAGAAAAAGCTGAAGCCGTAGTACTGCGAAGCTCCGCTTCGCAGAAGTACCGCGAAACTTGTTTCGCGTCCAGTACAAAAAAACTTGTTTCGTACCCCCCTACAACAAAAAAGCGGGCGACCCACACCGGGTCGCCCGCTCCTGTTTACATTGGCGCCTTGAAGCAAAACTACTGCAACACCACCTTAAAAGTCTCCACAAACCCCTTCTCCGTGCGGAATTGAATAAAATAAAGCCCGTCGGGTAAACCGGCAGCCCGTAGATCCAGCGTCATGGCAAAGCGACCGGCTACGAAAGCTGCGTTTTGCTGTAAATCGCTGATAACCTGCCCATTAGCCTGAATAACGCGTATCTGAACGCCATCCGCCTGTGGCAGCTCATACTGTAATTCCACTGCGCCGGACGTAATCGTAGGCTGTACTTTTACGGCATATCCTTCAAACGAAGGCCCGTTGGTTGCGCTGCTCAGGAGCTTATAATGCGCAATGACCTGTGCGGCGGTATTAAATTCCAGCATAGTCACATCGCTTGTGCCGGGAGCATTCGTATTCACCGTTTCCCAGGACTCAAATGCGTATTTATCCGGATTCACGACATTGGCTTCTACGCGGTTCTGAATGCCGCCATAATATTTGGCGGTAAACGGAAACTTGTCGATTTTTAGCGAGTTGATTTCCAGCTTGCCCTCTCCCGGCGGATCAACATCATACGTCACAGTATACGGTCCCGTAAGGTCGTAACAATCCTGCACCCCTTGATTCAGGAGGCCACATCGGGCGGCTACAAAATTCCTCAATTTATAATAATTGGTCTCCCAGCCAGCCATGCTGCCGCCCCATCGTTGAATATGTCGGGTCATTTCAGGTTTAATAAGGTTGTATTGCGATGCTAAGTAACCCAGCATGGTGTCGCAGTGAAACATGGTATTCATCAGGTCGGTGTATCGGGTGATGTAGTAGCGATTAAACTCCGGATTGGTGCGCAACTTCAGCAAAGTGCGCATGTGGTCGTTCAGGTCCGCAGTAACTTCGAACCAGCCACCCGGATCAAAATAAATGGTGTCGCCAGGATAGAAAATGGTGCCATTGACTTCAAGCGTTTCCTGTGCGATTTCCACATAAGGCGGATAATACATCGAATCACTTTCGACCAGCTCGTCTACATCACAGGGCGAAGCATTGGCATTAGTATTGGGGATGCCGGTATAGTTGTAATAATACCCGAATGTCGCGTCATTATCCCACAAGATAAATCCCCATTTCTTGTGGTCGCCTTCCGGGTTGAGGCCGCGCCACCAGCCGGTGTTGTAGTTCAGCCAGTCGGAACATACCGTACCGGATTGCACAAGCACATAATCGGTCAAGCTTTTTACATTCAGCATGGCCGCTGCGGAGTCAAAATTGGCTTGAACGCTCATGTCGTTATTCAGGATAAAATCCTGGGTTTGTTGCCAGTCAATAAATGCCTGATCGCCGCCGTATTCTGCCCAGGTGCCACCCCAGGTTAAGAGGTACTGAATGTTGAATTTATCCTGATTGTAGTAAAATTCGGTGTAATCGCTGTCGTCCGGAATTTCCCTCAAATCATAAACGCCCCAGTAACGGCCATTCAGAAAAACAATCGCTTTTTCCCCGACGCGCAAATCAAGGTGCAGGCCGCTGCGTTGAGCCAGGTTCTGTATGTAGGCATCGCGCAGGTGCGCGCCGCCGCCCGGCGTATTGGAGCCGTCGGGGTAGTTGTCGTCGCCCGCTGCGCGGAGTATAAGTCGTTGATATTCATCGCGTTCGCGGGCACTAAATATTTTAGCTTCCAAAGCGCCAGAATAACCCATTTCATCGCGACTGACCCAGTCCAGCGAACGTTGGTCGTTTACCCAGGAATCCTGCCCGTGAGAGTTCAACTCCCCATAGGAGCGCGCTTTGAGTTGTTTGTCTTTACCGAAATATTCAATTGAACCAACCGGGCGCAGTTCTTTTTGCCCTTCTGCCAGTTGCACTACCTGCTCGGCGGCTACCGAAACCACCACCAGGCCAAATGATTCATCGATAAAATAGGTCGCGTAAGCCATAAAGCCCGGCAAAACCAGCGGATCATTTGAAAATGCCGCTGCTTTGATGACGGTGGTCTGGCTGACATTCAATGGCTGAGAATAGATGGCCGAACTGCTTTTCGGTTCATTGCCATTCGTGGTAAAGCGCAGGGTTGAATTTGGCTCCTGATTGCTGATGCTGATACTTTGCGGGCCGGTGTAAAAGCCGGCAGCCATGCCCAGAACCGGTGTTTTGGTGTAGCCCTTATAAGCAGTTTGGGTATTGTTGCTGGCCCCGGGCGTAGGCGTAATAAATACGCTCCAGGCGCCGGCTCCATCCGTGCTGCGCCCGCGCGAATGCCGGTTTTGGGTGCGTTGCAGGATTTGCTTGTCTTTCACCACGCCCTGCGGGTTGCTCACCAGAATACTTTCCGGATTGGACTTGGTTTGAGAAAGTTTGAAATTGGTATGCACGCCCGTGTTCCTGCCGCTACACCAAAAAACCTTGCTTTGGCCGGGTGAAACCCAGATATCTTCCTTTATTTGCCATTTAGTCGGTTTATTTTCATTGTCCGAAAGGTACCAGTTTTTGAGGTTTACGTCCGCCGAACTGCTGTTGAACAGCTCCACCCAGTCGCCGTCGTCGCCGTATTCGTCAAAAAACTGCTTCAAATTGGAAGCAGAATATTCATTGATGATGATTTGGGAAAATGCGATTCCCGGCAATAAAAAAAGAGTAAACAAAAGCGTAAAACGCAGTCCAAAAGCCTTCATGTTTCGAGTAGTTGCAGGTTGATGTAAAAGGTGATATAAAGAACAAATGTAATTCAGCTACCTGCAATTGCCTCCAAAATTGTGAAATTGGCTGAAAAAGGACAATAATGTGTACAAAAAACAACAGGCGCCCCGGTATGGAGCGCCTGCTGGTATGTTGTTTTGCTTTTGAAAGCTATTTTATAGCCACCACGAAGTGGTTGTGAAAACCATATTGTTGCAATCCTTTGGAAATCAGGATAAAAGAATCCATCAATCTTCAAATCCACCCAAATCTTGGTATAAACTACTTCTTGCCGCTGTAATATTTGTAAAAAAGCGGAATGGTTTCGATGCCTTTGTAGTAGTTGAACAGGCCAAAATGTTCATTCGGCGAGTGAATATCATCGGAGTCCAGGCCAAAGCCCATCAGCATGGTATTGACCCCAAGTACATCTTTGAACATCGCCACAATCGGAATGCTGCCGCCGCCGCGCTGGGGCAGGGGCTTTTTCCCAAATGCTTTTTCCATGGCTTTTTCTGCTGCCCGGTATTCGGCAGAATTGGTCGGAATAACCACCGGGTGACCGCCGTGGTGCTCAGTTACCTTTACCTGAACGCCTTTGGGTGCAATGGTTTCAAAATGTTTCTGGAACAGTTTGGCAATTTTTTTAGGCTCCTGGCCCGGCACCAGACGCATCGAAATTTTAGCAAAAGCTTTGGACGGCAATACCGTTTTGGCGCCCTCTCCGGTATAGCCCCCCCAGATACCGTTTACATCCAGCGTCGGGCGAATGCCGGTGCGCTCGATGGTGGTATAACCTTTTTCACCCATTACCTCCTTGATTTTCAGGTCGCTGGTATACGCTTTTTCATCGAACGGAGCATTGTTCATCATTTTCCGCTCTTTGGTGCTCACCTTGAGCACATCATCATAAAAACCGGCTACGGTAATCCGACGCTTTTTATCGTGCAAAGAACCAATCATCTGGCACAACACATTGATCGGATTGGCCACCGCGCCGCCATACACGCCGGAGTGCAGATCGCGGTTCGGGCCGGTCACTTCCACTTCCATATAACACAGCCCGCGCAGGCCCACCGTCAGGCTTGGCGTATCATTGGCAATAATGCTCGTATCGGAAACCAGCACAACATTGCAAGCCAGTTTCTTCTTGTTGGCGAGACAAAAAGTTTCCAGGTTTCGGGAGCCAACTTCTTCTTCTCCCTCAATCATAAACTTCACGTTACAAGGCAATTCATTGTTGCGGAACATCATTTCAAATGCCTTGACGTGCATAAAAAACTGACCCTTGTCGTCGCAGGCGCCGCGGGCAAAAATGGCGCCGTCGGGATGGTTTTTGGTCTTTTTTACCACCGGCTCAAAGGGCGGGCTTTCCCATAATTCCAACGGGTCGGCCGGTTGCACATCGTAGTGGCCGTACACTAAAACCGTTGGGGCCTTAGGGTCAATAATTTTTTCGCCATAAACAATGGGGTGGCCGGCTGTTTGAAATACCTCCACATTGTCGGCGCCAACAAGGCGCAGGTGTTCGGCAGTGGCTTCTGCCATGCGTTTTACGTCGCCTGCAAAACGGGGATCAGCGCTAACCGAAGGAATGCGCAGCAGGTCAAGCAACTCATTGAGGAAACGCGTTTTATGGGTTTCAAAGTAAGATTTCAGGTCTGCCATAGGTCAGGTTATATTAATGCGTCGCGCCGGATTTATAGCGGCGTTCGCGGGTGTCAATTTCTTCGAGAATGCGATGGGCCAGCTCCAGAGCGGCAAAACCATCGGCAAGCGTGACCACCGGGTCAATATCCTGCACAATGCTTTCGTGAAAAGTTTCCAGTTCACGCTGAATGGCATTCACCGCTGTTGCTTCCGGCATGGAAAGTTGCAGCCATTTTTTTCCTTTTCCGGTTTCAAACTCCATGAGGTTTTCAGTGTCGGGCAGGTCGGCGGCGTCCGGCTCAAAAAGTCGTACGATCTGTGCGTTTTTTTCTAAAAAGTCGAGACTGATATAATGATCTGGCTGAAAAATGCGCATTTTACGCATCTGCTTCATGGAAATACGACTGGCGGTCAGGTTGGCAACGCAGCCATTGGCAAACTCCAGGCGCACGTTGGCAATATCAGGCGTCGGGCTGAGTACCTCAACGCCGCTGGCGTGTACTTCCGTTACGGGTGATTTCACTAAATGCAATACCAAATCCAGGTCGTGAATCATCAGATCCAGAATCACGGAAACGTCGGTGCCGCGCGGCTGAAAAACCGACAAACGATGCCCTTCAATAAACATCGGTTTGAGGGTCATGCCTTTTAAAGCGGCAAAAGCGGGATTGAAGCGCTCTACATGGCCAACCTGCACTTTTACACCTTTGGCAGCGGCAAGTGCGAGCAAAGCGCGTCCTTCTGCTACGGTGTGGGTCAGGGGCTTTTCAATAAAAACATGTTTGCCCGCCGCGATGGCCCTGGAGGCCAGTTCAAAGTGGGTAATGGTTGGCGTGACAATATCAACGGCATCTACCGCTGCAAACAACGCTTCAGGATCTGAAAAACGTGGAATATTAAACTCGGCGGCAATTTTTTCCGCCTGCGTGTCATTTGGGTCATAAAAGCCGGTCAATTCCCAGCAATTACTTGCCAATATACATTTTAAATGGATTTTCCCAAGGTGGCCTGCGCCAAATAGTCCGATTCGCACCGTCTGAGTTTTTTAAGGATTAGCGGAAGTACATCAGAATTGCGCCAAACAGCGTAATGAGCAGCAGCAAAACCGAGGCCATTCTTATGGAGTAACGCATGTGCCGGATAAACGATTCAATTTCCTTGCGGAAATTGGGGTATTTGGGCAGAATTTCTTCCTCTAATTTTTGTCGGTTGAAAATATGCGCTGCCCCAAACTGCACTTTGTTGCGCACTAAAATGCCGTAAACCTTCATCACCTTGGCCCGGAAATACAGGTTGACGAACAGCATGGCCACAAACAGGCCGATAACAATAGAAATCAGCAACGTATACATGCAGCAAAGATACGCCGAACGGCTTTATTTACGCTTTCTGCGCTTATAATTCTCCAGCACAAAGGAACCCAGGCCGTCGAGGGAAGAATAAAATGCCTTACCGTTGTTGGTTTGAGTAAATGCTTCCACAAAACGCACTAAATACGGGTCGCGGGCAATCATAAACGTTGTGATCGGAATGTCATATTTGCGACAGCGCAAGGCCAGGTTCAGGCAGCGATTAATGATCTTCCGATCCAGCCCAAAGGAGTTTTTGTAGTAGTTTTTTCCGATTTTCAGGCAGGTTGGCTTGCCGTCTGTAATCATAAATATCTGGCGGTTGGGGTTGCGCCGGCGTTTCAGAATGTCCAGTGCCAGCTCCAGTCCGGCTACTGTATTGGTATGGTAAGGCCCGACTTCCAGATAGGGAATATCCTTTAATTCAATAGGCCAGGCATCGTCGCCAAAAACGATAATGTCCAGAGTATCCTTGGGGAAACGCGTGCGGATGAACTCGGCCAATGCCAGCGCCACTTTTTTGGCCGGTGTGATCCGGTCTTCCCCATACAAAATCATGGAGTGAGAGATGTCAATCATCAGCACCGACGACATCTGGCTTTGGTTGTACGTTTCGTACATTTCCAGATCATCCTGTGTGAGCTGGAAATTGTCGATACCGTGGTTGACGTAGGCGTTGTGCAGGGAGTTGGTGACGGCAATTTTATCGAGGTTGTCGCCAAATTCAAAAGGCCGCACATCGGCAGTGAGTTCGTCGCCCTGACCGGCCGTTGTGGTGTTGTGTTTGCCGCTTTTTGCTTTTTTCAGGTCGCCGAAAATATCATCGAGGCTTTTTTGCCGCAAGCTGATCTCCAATTTGGCAGTAGGCCCCAAGCCCCCTTCGCCATCGCCGTCGCGGCGCAGGTAACCGCGTTCTTCGAGGTCTTTAATAAAATCGCCGAGTCCGTATTCGGGGGTAGTGAGTTGGTATTGCCTGTCTAACTCTGTCAGCCACGACAAAGCTTCCGGTACATTGCCCGAAGTATACAACATCAGCTCCTGAAAGATCTTGAGCAGGCGCTCAAAAAGATCCTGTGCCGGATCGCCGGAATATTCTGAAAATCGAAAACCCACCATAAATCTCGGTTAAAACGGATTGCCTGGCCAACTGAGCCTGCCGTTTTACCCTAAACAGATTTGGCGGGTTTTCGTTCAAATAAGCCTACAAGCCAATACCGAGTTTCAGTTGAAGATTGGGGCGGTCGATATAGCGAAGCGGTCTGTCCGGAGTATTAACAATCGCTTCCGGAAGCCCTCTGCTTTTCTTGGCTGCTTGCTGAGCAGTTTCAGAGTCCCAGTGGTTCCATGCCGTACCTACGGAAAAACGTATGCGATTGGTAATATTATAGTCCAAACCGAAATTGCAATTGAAGATAAAAAGCGTTCGCATGGCGTCTTTTTGTAATATTTGACTGTGGACAATAGCCTGATAGTCGTCTCGGCTATCTACATCCACACGTTTGTGAATTACTTTATCATACCGGTAAAGATAGATTTGAAATTCCGGGTTAAAATAAAACTGAATTGGCGATTTTTTGATGGTGGTAAAAAATTTAGGGCCAATACCAAGCCATATACCGCGTTGATGGAAACCATATTCTGCCTTTCTCAGATGTTCATAGCTTTTACAGTTAGGTATTGGTCCCCAGAAAAAATGGTTAATGATCTCACAGGTGTCAACCGTAGTATTGGAATAAGAGTCAACCGTCGCTTTTTTAAAATGGTAAGCTCCTCCCTGAAGATGAAGTGCTATATTTTTTCTCAATTTGATTTCATAACCCAAATTGAAAACAGAGTACCCTTTTTTACTCCAATGAGCAAAATCATAGTAAAGGTAGTTTTTCCGGGTAGCTTGCTTTTGAGCAAACAAGGAGCTGAGGCAGGTGATTCCGAGAAGGAAACAAAATACGTATTTCATAGTGCTTGTTTTTAAGGTTTAAAAATTATACCCGATTTTAAAGCGAAAATCCGGCATAAAGGCACTTTTATAAGGCACTTCCGGCTGATGGATGATTCCCCCTGGCAGCCCAAAACTTTCTTTTTTCTGCTTTGCGGCTTTGTTGGTACGGTTGCTGCCAATACTCAGACCCATTTCCATCGTCATCCGTTTGAAGATCAGGGGAGAGCTTATGCCCATGTGCAAAACGGCTCTTAAATGCGAAGTCGATTTGTTTTTTGAAATACGTACGCTGGAAACGTATTTATTATTCAGTTCTCGGTAGCGACTCAATTCATAAATATCATATTTGTAGCTGTAAATCTGGAGTTCAGGAGCAAGGTAAAATTGAATTCTATCGGGGTTTCCGGTATAAAATTTCGGCGCAACGGCCAGCCAACCTCCGCGTTGATTAAAGCTGCTTCTGATGGAACCTGTTTTAGGCGGGCCATCTGCTGTAACTGCAAGCAGAAAGTCAAAAAAACCTATGCCTACATAAGGGGTACCATTATGTGTTATTGTAGAGACTTTGTCCTGGTAGTTAAGTTTATCGGAGGAAAATCGGCCAGTCGTAACCTGAAGGCCAACCTTGCGATTAAAACGATGCTCATAAGCGATGTTGGCATAACCGTAGCCGCTTGATCTTAAATTTAACAGGTCGTAAGAAATTCTGTTGGGACGATCCAGTACGCCGGGTGTTGTTCCAGCTTGTTGAGCCAGTACCTGACGGGTGAACACTGAAAGAAAAACAACGAGGATTGAAATTTGATTTTTCATAACTGATTTGTATTTTGTTGCCACAAAGATCAGATGAAGAGAAGGCGGCTTTTCAGCGACTTTCGCAACTAATATATAATTTTTTATTTAATATAAAGAAAGCCGCCCGGTTTTTCCGGACGGCTTTGCAATTTGGATATATAATGCCGGGGGAAGAAGGGTCAGAACGGCCAGGTATTGGCTTTCAGCACCACCTCGGCGATGAGGCGGCGTTTCTCACGCACATTTACCGGCGGGTATTTGGTGAAGCGTTTGAGGCCCATCATAAAGGTTTTCAGCAAATCGCCTTCGGCAAAAGAAGCCAGTGCGTCTGTTGCATTTTTCTGCATACGTGCAGTGGCATCATGCAGAAATACTTGCAACATGGCATCGTACACTTCCTGTGCCTGTGCTTTATCATTGCGTTCGGCGAGTTTTTGCACGCGCAACAGCATGGATTCGGCGGCGAAAAGATCGATGAGCATATCGGCGCAATTCATCAGGATTTCCTGCTCCTCTTTGAGATTGAGCTTGCCGTCCATTTGCATTTTGGCAGCTGCTCCGGCGGTCATGAGGAGTACTTTGCGGAAGTCGGCAATCGCGCGTTTTTCTTCAGCGTATTCGCCTTCCAGTTTTTCCATGGAGGGCATGGAGGTCAGTTCTTTTTGAACTGCCCAGGCCGGGCCAACCAGATCCAGCTCGCCTTTCATGGCGCGTTTGAAAATCTGATCGAACATCAGCAGGCGGTTGATTTCATTGGTGCCTTCGTAGATGCGGTTGATACGGCTGTCGCGGTAAGCGCGGGCAGCCGGGAATTCTTCACTGAAACCGATGCCACCGTGGATTTGTACATTCTCATCCACGCAGTAGTGGCTGACTTCAGAGCCATAAACCTTGAGAATGGAGCACTCGATGGCGTATTCTTCGGCGGCTTCCAAGGTAGCTTCGCCAAAAGATTTGCCATTTTGGGTTTCTGCGTCTTTTTTCACCTGCATCAGTTGCGAAGTGCGGTAGCTGGCGCTTTCCACGGCAAAGGTGCGGATGGCCATTTCGGCAAGTTTGTACTGGATTGCACCAAAATTAGCAATCGGCTGGCCGAACTGATGGCGCTCATTGGCGTAGTTGGCCGCCATCTCGAGTACTTTTTTGGAGCCACCAACACACATCACACCCAGTTTGAAACGACCGATGTTGAGGGCGTTAAATGCGATCAGGTGTCCTTTCCCCACTTGACCAAGTACATTGTCTGCCGGTACCTGTACATTTTCAAAAAACACCTGGCGGGTGGAAGAGCCTTTGATGCCGAGTTTGTCTTCCTCAGCGCCCAGGGTAATTCCCGGAGTGTTGGCGTCTACGATGAATCCGGTGAATTTTTCACCGCCAACTTTTGCGAATACGATAAATACATCTGCAAAACCGGCGTTGGAGATCCACATTTTTTGACCGGAAATGAGGTAATGTGAGCCGTCCGCGCTCAAATCTGCACGGGTTTTGGCATTCAGGGCGTCGGAGCCGCTACCAGGCTCCGTGAGGCAGTACGCTGCTTTGACATCGCCGGTAATCATGCCGGGCAGGTATTTCTGGCGTTGGGCTTCGGTGCCGAAATACAGAATAGGCAACATACCGATGCCGGTATGGGCGGCAAAAGGAACGCAGAACGAACCCATTGGGCCGGCTACGTCAGCTATAATGGTATTGGTATTGGTATCGAGCTCCATGCCACCATATTCGGTTGGCATATGAGCGCCGAGGAGGCCGAGGTCGCCCATTTTTTTAAGCAGCCCGGGAACGAGGCCTGCTTCCTGTTTTTCAATGCGATCGCGAACGGGATCAAGTTCATTTTTGATGAAATCAGCGGTCATTTGCTGAATCATCTTTTGCTCTTCTGTGAATTCTTCAGGAATGAAGATATCGGCGGGTTGGCTTTCGCGGATGAGAAACTCCCCGCCTTTGAGTACGTCGGTGCTGACAGCAGTATTTTCCATTGGAAATTATTTTAGCATTTAAATTTAGCGAATTTTCGCTGCAAATATAAATGGCTTCCATGAAAGAGTAAATAGCTTCAGCGAATTTTTGCAAAATATTTGCAAGTAGTGGTAAAAAAGAAACGCTCCTGCACCGAAACCGGGCAGGAGCGTTACACAGGGAGTATAAAAATTAACGCTTATCCTTTCACAGGCAGCCCTTCCGACTCCCATGCGGTAAGACCGCCTTCCATTACAGCCACGTCTGAATATCCTTTTTTGAGCAGCAATCTTGCGGCGTCGGTGCTTTTATTGCCTACGCGCGACAGGAAAACAACAGTACGATTGGTGGGCAGTTCGGAGAGACGCTGCTCCAGTTCACTAAACGGAACTTTGTAGAGCTGTTTGACGTCAACCGAAGTATTGGCTTCGTCGCGTTCGCGTACGTCTACCAAAATTCCGGCGCCTTTGATGTATGCTGCCCAAGCTTCGCGGGGACTGAGGTGTTTAAATGTGCCCATATCTGCAATCAGGTTTGTTTAACAAATTTTGTACGTCTTTTGGCTTCACAAAGATATACATAATTTCAGGGAGCTTGCAAATTGGCAAATAGTTAATTTATCTCTGTTTCATATTCAATTTATAAAAAGCTAAATCGTCCGGACGGGTAAATATTTTATTTTTCTACCCGGCTTGAGCCAAATATACTTCTGTTTTGTGAAATGCAAATTAGCTCGTTTTTTCTGACTGCGACAAAACACAAGCGTTGTATCTTTGTTCCACCTTTGGCAAAGCCGTTTTGCCATCCCTAACCAACATTAATTCTTTGAATTTCAAATTTGCATGAAGAAAGTATTTATTGTCGCGGCTGTTCGCACGCCAATCGGCAGTTTTGGTGGTAGTTTAGCCTCGGTGAGCGCCACACACCTGGGTGCAGCCGCCATTAAAGGCGCCCTGAAACAGGCAGGACTTGCGCCCGAAGCGGTGAATGAAGTGCTGATGGGCAATGTTGTAAGTGCCAATCTTGGACAAGCGCCAGCTCGTCAGGCCGCGTATTATGCCGGTTTGCCGAATAATGTTCCGTGCACAACGGTAAATAAAGTATGCGCTTCGGGTGTTAAAGCCATTACCCTGGGCGCGCAGAGCATTATGCTTGGGCTGAATGACGTAGTTGTGGCCGGTGGTATGGAGAATATGTCGCAAATTCCGTACTATGTTCCGAACGCCCGTTGGGGATATAAATACGGTAATGGTGAAATGGTTGACGGTTTGGCTAAAGATGGCCTGACGGATGTGTACAACCAGTTTGCAATGGGCGTTTGCGCCGACCGTACGGCCTCAAAATATGGCATTAGCCGCGAAGCTCAGGATGCTTTTGCTATTGACTCCTATAAACGCGCTGCCGCTGCTACCGAATCAGGCTTGTTTGCGCCGGAAATTGTGCCGGTAGAGATTCCCCAGAAAAAAGGAGATCCAATTCTTATTGCTAAAGATGAGGAGTACACGAAAGTTAATTTTGATAAAATTCCAGGCTTGCGCCCTGCTTTTACACCGGATGGTACGGTTACCGCCGCCAACGCTTCCACGATTAACGATGGTGCCGCAGCGCTGATCCTTGCCAGCGAAGAAGCCGTTGAACGCTACGGCCTCAAGCCCATTGCGGTTATTCGCGGTTTTGCCGACGCAGAGCAGGAGCCGGAATGGTTTACCACCACACCTACTGTCGCGGCTCCTAAAGCCTTGAAAATGGCGGGTGTCACTGCTGAAGAGATTGACTTTTTTGAGGTTAATGAAGCCTTTTCAGTGGTAACAATGGCTTTTGAACAGGTTATGGGGATTTCGCACGATAAAACCAATGTATTTGGCGGTGCAGTATCTCTGGGGCATCCCTTGGGCGCTTCGGGTGCGCGTATCGTGACGACGCTTACCAATGTACTGCAACAAAAACAAGGCAAACTTGGCCTAGCCGCTATTTGTAATGGCGGTGGCGGTGCTACGGCGATCGTCATCGAACGGGTGTAGTACTGTACTGCGAAATTCATTTCGCAGCAGTATGGCGAAATTTATTTCGCACAAGTACAGCGAAATTTATTTCGCACAAGTATAGCGAAATTTATTTCGCACAAGTATAGCGAAATTTATTTCGCACAAGTATAGCGAAATTTATTTCGCTCCCGCCAAGGCAAATGCACATAAAAAAACGCCTCGCTGAAACCAGCAAGGCGTTTTTTTATATTAGTGTTTAGCGCGTTAGCGAAATGAATTTCCCCGTACGAAGCCGCGAAATAAATTTCGCTATACTTTCGCGAAATGAATTTCGCGGTACTGCTTCGAAGCGGAGCTTCGAAGTACTAGCCTTCGAGCGCAGCAACACCGCCCACGATTTCGGAAAGCTCTTTGGTAATCGCTTCCTGACGGGCTTTGTTGTAATTGATTTTCAGTGCTTTGAGCAGTTCTTCAGCGTTGTCGGTTGCCTTGTCCATGGCAGTCATACGCGCGCCGTGTTCAGATGCCTGGGTATCCAGCACCGTTTTGTGAAACTGGAGTTGGAGGATACTGGGCACCAGCGTTTCGAGCAGTTGCTGTTGGTCGGGCTCGAAGATATAATCGGCTTTGCGTTTGGCGCCTTTTTCAGCTTTTACTTCCATTTTAGGAACGGGCAACCACTGTTCAACAGTAGGAATCTGGGTTGCGGCGTTGCGGAAGCGACCGTAAACGATGTCGATTGCGTCATACTTACCGGAGCTGAATTCAGCCATCAGGGTACGCGCTACTGCGCTAACGTCTTCGTAGGAAGGCGTATCGTAAACGGGGATATAGGTCGTATCGTAGTTCAAATCGCGGAAGCGGCGACGGAAGTAGTCGTATGCTTTCCGGCCGATAAAGGCCACGGTTACGTTACCTGTGCTGCGTTGTGCACCGTATTTGGCATTGATATGGGCAACCGTTTCTTTACCGATATTCGTATTGAATGCACCGCAGAGACCGCGGTTGGAGGTAACGACAACGATCAGCACATTTTTTACTTCGCGTACCTGGCCGTAGCTGCTGCCGCCATCACCATCCAGATTGGACAGGATATTGGACAACATACGGTTCAGGCGCTCGGCATAGGGGCGCATTTGCACAATGGCGTTTTGTGCTTTGCGCAATTTTGCAGCAGATACCATTTTCATTGCCTTGGTAATCTGCTGTGTATTAATAACGGATTTGATCCGTTCCCTTACTTCTTTTAAGCCACCGGCCATGTTCTATGCGTATATAGGTTAAAAGTGGCGCCCCAAACGGGGCGCCGGTGCTTATTTCTTGTATTCGGCAGCCAGATCGGCAGCGAGCGCCTTCATTTTGTTCAGGCTGGCGTCGTCTAATTTGCCTTTGCGGAATTCATCAAGAATACCGGGCTGCTCTTGTTCCATGCGAAGCAGGAAGAGTTCTTCAAATTCGCGTACTTTTTCAAGCGGAACATCGCGGAGCAGGTTGTTGGTACCGAGGTAGATGATGGCTACCTGCTTCTCAACGGATACCGGGCTGTACTGCGGCTGCTTCAGGATTTCCACGTTGCGGGAACCTTTGGCCAATACGGCCTGGGTAGCAGCGTCGAGGTCGGAACCGAACTTGGCGAATGCTTCCAGCTCGCGGTATTGCGCCTGGTCGAGTTTGAGGGTACCGGATACCTTTTTCATCGACTTGATCTGCGCGTTACCACCTACACGGCTTACGGAGATACCTACGTTGATGGCAGGACGCACACCGGCATTGAAGAGGTTGGACTCAAGGAAGATCTGACCGTCGGTGATGGAGATTACGTTGGTCGGGATATAAGCCGATACGTCACCTGCCTGTGTTTCGATGATCGGGAGGGCTGTCAGCGAACCGCCACCTTTTACGAGGCCTGCTTTTACGAGGCTTTCGGGCAGGTCGTTCATGGCAGAAGCCACTTCCTGGGTTTGGTTTACTTTAGCTGCGCGTTCGAGCAGGCGGCTGTGGAGGTAGAATACGTCGCCGGGGTAAGCTTCACGACCCGGAGGGCGGCGGAGCAGCAGCGAAACCTCGCGGTAAGCAACGGCCTGTTTGGAAAGGTCGTCGTAAATGATGAGTGCCGGGCGACCGGTGTCGCGGAAGAATTCACCGATAGAAGCGCCTGCGAACGGTGCGTAGAATTGCAGCGGGGCAGGATCCGAAGCCGAGGCGGCTACGATAACGGTGTAGGGCATTGCGCCATATTCTTCGAGGGTGCGGGCTACCTGCGCTACGGTAGAGGCTTTTTGGCCACAGGCAACGTAGATACAGAAAACCGGCTCACCGCGGTCGTAGAATTCTTTCTGGTTGATGATCGTATCGATCGCGATGGCGGTTTTACCCGTCTGACGGTCGCCGATGATCAGCTCGCGCTGACCGCGACCAATCGGAATCATGGCATCGATCGCTTTAACACCGGTTTGGAGCGGTTCGTTTACCGGCTGGCGGTAAATTACACCTGGTGCTTTGCGCTCCAGCGGCATTTCATATTTGGTACCACTGATCGGGCCTTTACCGTCGATGGGCTGGCCGAGTGGGTTTACAACGCGACCGAGGAAGCCTTCACCTACTTCAATAGAAGCGATTTTGCCGGTGCGTTTTACTTTAGAGCCTTCCAGAATGCCATCGGAAGAACCCATCAGTACGACACCTACGTTGTCTTCTTCGAGGTTAAGAACGATTGCGCGTACGCCGTTTTCAAATTCGACCAGTTCACCGGCTTGCGCGCGGTTAAGGCCGTAGACGCGGGCAATACCGTCGCCCACTTGCAACACCGAGCCTACTTCTTCGAGGTTCGTGTCGGCGCCGAAGCCCGACAGTTGTTGTTTCAATATCGCGGAGATTTCTTCCGGTCTGACGTCTGCCATTGTATTGTGCGATTGATAAAGTGTTAAGGTTGTCGGTTGTCGGAATCCTTTCAGAATTCCTTGATATACAGATTTTTGGAGAATTGGTTGCGCAAGGTGTCAAGCTTGTAGGCCACACTGGCGTCGTAGCGCTTGTTGTCGAATTCAAGTACAAAGCCGCCAACAAGGCTTGGATCAACTTTGGTCTCGATATCGAGGCTTTCGTGGGTCAGTTTGCTTGCCAGTATTTGTGCGCGCAGGGCGTCCACGACACTTGCATCAAGCGGGGTGGCAGTAATTACGCGTACGGAAGTGATGTGCTTGAATGTTTTATACTGCTCGACAAATTCAGCGGCGATTTCCGGGAGGAAAGCTTCGCGGTTTTTACTAACAAGCAGCTTGGCATAAGCCATCGTCAGCGGGTCAATTTTGCCATTAAAAATCGCATCAAGAATTGCATGCTTTTTATCATTGGCAATGACCGGGCTTTTGAGCAGCAGGTAGAAGTCGCGATTTTTGGTCGCGGCCAGCAGCGTATTCACGTCATCGTGTACCGCTTCCAGTTTGTTCTGCTCAATCGCCAATTCGATCAGCGATTTGGCGTAGCGGGTTGCTATTCTGGTTACGGACATGATTAGTTGAGTTTAATCTGGTCGGCCAGCGTTTTAGCGTAGCTTTCCTGATCGGCTTTATTGCTTAATTCGCGCTGAAGGATTTTTTCAGCAATTTCAATGGCAAATTGGCCCGACTTGTTTTTCAGTTCAACCAAGGCTGCCATTTTTTGATTTTCAATATCGTGCAGGGCGCTTTCGAGTTTGCGCTTGTATTCTGCATCGGCGCGGCCTTTTGCGTCGGCTTTGATTTGCTCGGCCACATCTTTGGCTTCTTTCAGCATTTGAGCGCGCTCTTCACGGGCTTCAGCGAGCAGTTTTTCATTCTGCGCCTGAAGGTGTGACATTTCTTCGCGGGCTTTTTTGGCCATATCGAGGGCGTCCTGAATATCCTGTTCGCGCTGTTTAAGCGCATTGCCGATCGGTTTGAAGGCGAAGCGCGACATGATGAACCAGAAAATCAGGAAGATGATGGTCGTCCAGACCAACAAACCCGGTTCGGGTTTTAAAACGTTAAAATCTGCCAGAAACAACATTGCTGGAGTGTGGTGTATGATGGTAAAAACGGATTTTCTTCAAAAAACCGGGCTTTGCGTCGCCAACCGCTTCGCGCAGCCCGGTAAGCAAAATTACTTCGGAGCGGCAACGAAGAAAGACAATACCATGCAAACCAGCGCAGCGCCCTCAACGAGAGCGGCTGTGAGGATCATGTTTGCGCGGATGTCACCTGCTGCTTCGGGCTGACGAGCGATGCTTTCAACCGCTTTGCCACCGATTTGGCCGATACCGAGGCCCGCGCCGATAACCGCGATGCCTGCACCAATTGCTGCGTACATATTGTGTGTATTTAAAACGTGAATGTTCAAAAATTAATGGTGTTCTTCTGCATGGTGGCCTTCTTCAACCGCTACACCGATATAAGAAGCGGAGAGCATGGTGAAGATGAAGGCTTGCAGGAAGGCTACCAGGAGTTCGAGGGTCATCATGAATAGTGAGAGCGGAATGGAAGCGGCAATGCCGGCAGCCGAACCGCCTGTGCTTTCGCCCGACTTACCCAGAATAAAGATAAGGCTGACGAAGCTCAGGATCACGATGTGCCCTGCGGTGATATTGGCAAAAAGACGAAGGAGGAGGGTAAAGGGCTTCAGGAAGAGGCCCAGAATCTCAACCGGCGTCAGAATCAGGATTTTCAGAATGGCTGGTACGCCCGGCATCCACAGGGTGTGTGCCCAGAAATGCTTGTTGGCGCTGAAGGTGGAAATCAGGAAGGTCAGGAATGCCAGAATAAAGGTAATGGAGATATTACCGGTTACGTTGGCGCCACCCGGGAAGAAGGGAATCTGACCGATCAGGTTCAGGCCGAGGATGAAAAAGAAAGCGGACATGAGGTAACCCATGTACTTCTCGTATTTCGGGCCGATGTTCGGTTTTGCTACTTCGTCGCGGATAAAGGTGTAAAAAGGCTCAAAGAAGTTTTGCAGTCCTTTAGGCGCTTTGCCACGGTTGCGCTGTGCAGAACGCGCTACGCCACGCAGCAGGAAGAACAGCACAAACACCGTAAGCAACATGGTAAATACGTTGCGGGTGATGCTGAAATCCATGAAGTTGGTAACACCACCGCCGAGAATACCGGCATCGTAGGTGGTTTTGGCTTCAAGATCCAGGCATTTGCCGTCGATCAGGGCTGCGTAGATGGTTTTTGCCTTGCCAGAGCTGCTGTCGATGCGGTGTGTGTAATCGGTAACCTGATAAGACTGGCTGCGGAAGGCCGGGTCGAGGATACGCATTACACTGCCGTGCACGAGTACATAACCGTTATAGGTTTGTTCGCCGTTGCCGTGGTGATGGGGGTGGAAGGCGCCGGTGGTACCGAACGTCCATCCTTGATCTTTGGCGTAGAGAATAATAGGCAGGTTCACATAAAAATCGCCGATGACGTGGATGGCATTGGCGTCCGAAATGTGATGCACGGCGTTGTCGCCCGCATTAAATTCTGTCTCTGCGTTAATGGAGTGCCCGCAGGCGCCATCGTGTTGGCCTTCGCCGTGGCTGGCGTTGGCGTCGTTGGCGTGCTCCTGATGGGTTTCCTGTGTTGTTTGTTGGCCTGTCGGCGGGGTAGCGGGCTGATGGTGCTCACCGGCGCCGTGATTGTGACCCTCGTGCTGAGCAAAAGCGAAGGTGCATAAACCGCTGAAAATCAGCGCCAAACTGTATCTGCGAAAATCTGTTCTATTCACTTCGAAAAAGGCATTTTCAAATCGGCTGCAAAGGTACGATACGATTTTCGTATATAAAAACCTGTATAATTTTTTTTCAAAAAAATATAGGGAATGGCCGGTGATGAATCTACGTTTGCCGAATAATATTTTGTTGCTAAAAAATATAAGCCCTCCCGAATCAAATCGGGAAGGCTCATACGCATCAGGGGATTATTGATTATGTGAGAGAGCGTTTAATACATCATCAATTTGCGGCTTATAGCGCCGAAGGGGGTTTCGAGGCGATAGGTGTACATGCCGGGTTCGCGCAGGTCGCCGCGATGGATCACCAAATGATGTTCACCGGCTTCGTAGCCGCCTTTTTTATGGGTAACTTCTTTGCCTTTGCTATCGAAAAGGCGAAGTACTACATCTGCTTTTTGCGCGAGGCGGAAGTAGATGAGTGTCATTTCAATGAATGGATTCGGGGAGTTTTGATACAGTTCCACACCGGTTTCGGTTTGTGTTATGCCCTGCGGCACCTGAAAACTTGTAGCAGTCATGAGTTATACATTGTTGCCGGCAGGTAGGGCATGTTTCTCATAGTATGCACCTTGGCGAGCGGCGTTTTGATTAAAGATTAAAAAGCTGTTTTGTTGGTATAACATTTACCAAACCCTGTGCCAATTTTTGAAATATGCGTTTGTTGGTAAAAAAATAATTTTCGGGAACCAATTATAAATTTGACACCTTTATCTTTGTGAAACATTTGCGGGCATAGCTCAGATGGTAGAGCGTCAGCTTCCCAAGCTGAAAGTCGCGAGTTCGAATCTCGTTGCCCGCTCCATAAGCTGCCACCAGTTCGGGGCAGCTTTTTTTGTGCGCCCGAACATGCTCTTAGCACTCCTGCCCAAACAATTCAGTCGTTGGGTATTGCAATTCAGTCGGCAAACAATGCAATTCAGTCTGCTTGGCAGAAAGTATGCTTTTGAATCTACATTAATTTGTGGAAAATTTTCAAAAGATGTTGCGTTGTTTACTGCTTTTATGCACGAGCTTGTTTTCCCTGGCTTTGAATGCCCAGGTGCTCAGTATTAAAGGGACTGTCAAAGATAAACTCAGCAAAGCGGCGCTCATCGGCGCCAGCGTCAGTCTGAAAAATACATTTGACGGCGCCACCACGGATGCTTCCGGCGTTTTTAAGTTCAGCAGTGAAGAGCAGGGCATGCAGCTGCTTCAGGTGGCCTATCTGGGTTATAAAACCCAGGAAATTCAGGTGGATATGGCTGCGCTTCCCGCTACATTTGATATTTATTTAGAAGAAGTACCCACGGAAATCGGAGAAGTGGTTATTTCTGCCGGCGCCTTTGAAGCCAGCGATGAAAAAAAAGGTGTGGTATTGCTCCCCATCGATATTGTTACGGTGCCCGGCGCCAACGGCGATATTACCGGCGCACTCAACACCTTGCCCGGCACCTCGGTAAACGGGGAAAGCGGTCAACTCATCGTACGAGGCGGAGCAGCATACGAGACACGTATATATATAGACGGACTGGCGACGCGGAATTTTTACTCCACCGGCGCGCAGGACGTGCCGGTGCGCAGCCGGTTCAGTCCGTTTCAGTTTAAAGGAACGACCTTCAGCTCCGGCGGCTATTCGGCCGAATACGGGCAGGCGCTTTCCGCAGCATTGATTCTCAATACCCCCGATATGCCGACCGAGGGCGGAAAGTCCGTTAACCTGTCCATGCTGGGTTTCGGAGGCGGCTACACCAAACTCAAGGAAAAAACAGCCTGGACTATCAGCGGCAACTATACCAACCTCGCGCCCTATATGGGCATCATCAAGCAGCGACTTGACTTCTTTAAAGCGCCGGAAGCGGGAAATCTTGCTGCGGAAGGCCGCATCAAAACCCAAAATGGCGGCATTATCAAAATGGGCGCGCAAGGCACACTGAATCGGGTGGGAATGCGCTACCCCAAACTGCCTTTTGAAGCATCCGGTTTTGAAACGAAAATCAACAACCAAAATGCACGCGGCTTTGCCGTCTGGCGGCAACCGGTGGGCACAACGCTCACCTTGTTTACGGCGGTACAGGGCGAGTTTAACAATGACGATTTCAAATTTGGAGAAACCTTTGATTTCACACAACAGGTGCGCGCCGTAAGCGGACGTTTTACCGCAACTTATTCACCCAGCCGTCGTTTCCGCCTGAAATCAGGTGCGGAATATAATTTTCTGCAACTGCGCAACAGCCTTGCGCCGGCCTATTTGAATCATACCGTAGGCGCTGTGTTTACGGAAGCAGAAACGTATGCGGGCGACCGCCTGGTGATGCGTGCAGGCTTGCGCGGCGAACACGATGCCTTGCTGGAGCGCAGCAACCTCGCACCGCGCCTCAGTGCGGCCTGGAAAACCGGTAAAAACAGTCAGTTATCGGCATCCTGGGGCTTGTTTTACCAGTCGCCGGAAGATACTTTGTTACTCCGCTACCGGGATCTTGGTTTTGAGCGCGCGCAGCATTACATCCTGAATTATCAGATCAGCAAACAGGGTTTTATTTTCAGGACGGAGGTGTTTCACAAGCAATACGATCATTTGGTGCGTACGCTGGGCGCCTGGGATAACCAGGGCGACGGTTATGCTCGTGGCGTGGAATTGTTTTTCCGTGATCGCAAGACCTTTCGTTGGGGCGACTACTGGTTGTCGTATTCCTGGCTGGATACCCGCCGGCAGTTTCGCTGGTATCCTTCAAGCGCGATGCCCTTGTTTGCGGCCAGTCACAACGCTTCGGTGGTGTACAAATATTATTTCAACAAACCGCAGATCAGCGCCAACTTGTCTTACACCTTCCAGACGGGTAGGCCGTACTACAATCCGGGCAGCGAGTCGTTTTTGTCGGATCGCACCCCGGAATATCATAACCTGAGTTTGCAGTTTGCGAAATTAGCTTCCATCAAGGGGAATTTTACCATTTTTGTGCTTTCTGTGACCAATGTGCTTGGCTCCAAGCAGGTGTTCAATTATCGGTTTACCCCAATTCCGGACTCTAATCCGACAGCCTACCATCGTCAGGAAATTTTACCGATTGCGCCGCGCTTCATCTTTATCGGATGCTTTGTCAATATTGGCGACAAACGCAAAAAGGTTTCCAAGGAAGAGGCGCTGGAGTAAGCGCGCTCGGACAAACTCCAACATTTTTCAACATCATTCACCAATCATAATTCTGCACATGAAACGCTTGTTTTTGAGCCTGTTGGCTTTCACCCTGGTTTTCAGCGCGGTTGCGCAAAACAATACCAATGATGATAAATTTACTGCCAATATGCGTAAAGCAATGGTATTACTTGATTCCTCATGGGTTAGTTTTGCCAAATCACAGGAAGCAGCAAATCTTTTTGAACGTTTGGCGGACTATAAAAAAGACGACTGGCGCCCGCGTTATTACCAGGCGCTTTGCCTGATAAACCTGAGCTGGGGCGCGGAAGGCGACAAACGAAAACTTATACTGGAAACTGCCCAGAAGGCGCTTGAGACCGCCAAAGGAATTTCGCCCAATAACAGTGAGTTGGTGACCCTTGAAGGGTATATGTATCAATCGATGATCATGATTAACGTGATGACCAACGGCCAGATTTATGGACCCAAAGCGACACAGGCTTTGCAAACGGCCATGCAATTGGACCCGAACAACCCGCGTCCGCATTATTTGTTGGGACAAAATCTGATGTACACGCCACCACAGTGGGGTGGCGGCAAAGATGCTGCCATGCCGCATATTCAGAAGGCTGCCGAGTTGTTTGATCTTTTCAAGCCGGCAGATGAATTTGCACCAAATTGGGGTAAAGAGGGGAACGCGCGTTTGTTGAAGCAATAAAGCCGGAAAGCCCTGTGATGAAAAGCAAGAGGGTCGTTCTGAATCTTCAGAACGACCCTCTTGTTTATGTTTTTTCAAAAAGTTAGAACCTGAAATTCAATTGTTGCGTCAGCGGATGAATTGCCATGGAATCCACCGTGCTCTTCGAGAAATAGATTTCGCCAAAAACGGTGCTGTTTTTCGACGTAAACAAGCCGTAACCTTCAGACATGTTGGTATAGGTAGGCAGGGTTTCGGCGCCGGTGATGCCGGCATTGGCTGCCGCTGCTTCCTGAAACAATTCAATTTCCTTACCACCTCCTTCTACAATAATGCGCGATTCTACAAAATAGCGGAAACGCTCGGGATCTACCGGAATATTATCATGCAGGTATTGGTAGAACGACCTGCCGGAGATGCCGGCTTCGCTGGTGTAGAAGTTCGGATTGGATGGGAATACAATACCGCGTTTAACATTTTTGGCAGCCGCCCAGTTCAGGGTTTTGGTTTCCAGCAACTGGCCGTTTGCGGCTCTTTCCTGATAACGAATAATGAGGCTGACATTAAAAAATACGGCATTGGAATCGCCGCGCCATTCGATGGTGGATTCTGTGCTGGGGCCGAAACCAAGTTGGCGCTGAAGGTTAGTACCTGCTTGCGGCTTGCGGATTACGAAATCGGCAGGAATGGTTGTCAGTGCTGTGATGTCTTCCCGGCCGTCTGCGCGTTCAATCACCAAACGGTAGGTTTGGCCGAGTTGCAGGTTGGCGTCGGTGCTCAGTACTTTATACAACCAGTTGGGCTGCGTCGCAAAAATCCCTTCTTTTCGGGTAATTCCTTCCTGCACACCGTCTACCCGGATCAGTTGCACCCGGTTATTACCATTGCTTTGCTCCAGATACACGCGAATGGCGTTTTCCGGATAGTAGAGCGAGTCGGCAATTTTTGCAATTACTTTTGCACTTACTTCAGGATCCAGAAAGGCTTTTTCGACGCGAATGTAGTGCGCGGTATCGGTCGGACTGATGATGCCGTACACCACGGGTATTTCCTTCCAGTCGCCGGTTACTTCAAAATCATTGGAGCACTGGCTGAATAAAAGCGCCAGCAGGGGAAGGATGGGGAGGAGTTTTTTCATGTTTATACTTGCAAAAATGTTTTTGTGTTTGCGTGTTTTTGTGTTTTCGGAAGTAAATGCGGGCACTGCAAAGGTAGTCCAAAGCTGTTTGTCGGATGCGTACTAAAAAAGTCTTGGTCCGACATTTGGCCCCTTTATCTGCATTTTCCGCACAAAAACACGCAGATCTGAAGTCCCGTCATGTATTACAGGTGAATCACTTCCCCGTAAGCGGCGGCGGCGGCCTCCATGATGGCTTCGCTCATGGTGGGGTGGGGGTGAACGGATTTGATGATTTCGTGGCCGGTTGTTTCCAATTTACGGGCAACCACCACTTCAGCGATCATTTCCGTGACATTGGCGCCGATCATGTGTGCGCCGAGCCATTCGCCGTATTTTTTATCAAAAATTACTTTTACAAATCCTTCGGGCACCCCGCCGGCTTTGGCCTTGCCGGAAGCGGTAAAGGGGAATTTACCCACTAGTACCTCGTAGCCAGCTTCTTTGGCGGCTTGTTCGGTGTACCCAACGGAAGCAATCTCCGGAGCGCAGTAGGTACAGCCGGGAATGTTGTTGTAATCAATCGGCTCCACGTGCTGACCGGCGATATGCTCCACACAGATGATGCCTTCTGCGCTGGCTACGTGCGCGAGTGCCTGCGTGGCCAATACATCGCCGATGGCGTACACGCCCGGCACATTGGTGCGGTAGTAATCGTCCACTTTGATGTAGCCGCGATCAGTAGCAACGCCGAGTGTTTCCAGACCAATATTTTCCGTGTTGGGTGTTACACCGGCGGCGCTGAGCACCACGTCGCAGAGCAGCACTTCTGTTTTGCCATCTTTGCGGTTTTTCATGTGTACTTTTATTTCGCTGCCAGAGGTGTCAACTTGTTCGACTGCCCATCCGCCGTACACTTTAAAGCCTTTTTTGGTGTAAATTTTGGTCAGTTCTTTGGAGATGTCGGCGTCTTCGCGCGGCACTAAGCCCTGTTCCATAAATTCGACGATGCTCACTTCGGTGCCGATGCTGTGGTAGAAATAGCCGAATTCGACGCCGATAGCGCCCGCGCCTACCACAACCATACGTTTGGGCTGGGTTTCGAGGCTCATGGCCTTGCGGTATTCGATAATTTTTTGTCCGTCGATGGGCAGGTTGGGCAGTTGCTTGGCCCGGCCGCCGGTGGCCACGATGATGTGTTTGGCGCTGTATTCGGTGGTTTTGCCTTCGGCGTCGGTGACGGCCACTTTAGGTCCGGAAACCAGTTTGCCGTTGCCGTTGATGACCGTGATTTTATTTTTCTTCATCAGGAACTGAACGCCCTTGCTCATGCCGTCGGCTACGCCGCGGCTGCGCTGGATCATGGCCTTGAAATCGGCTTTGGCTTCGCCCTGAATCGTGATGCCGTAGTCGGAAGCGTGTTGGAGGTATTCGAACACCTGTGCACTTTTGAGCAGCGCTTTGGTGGGGATGCAACCCCAGTTGAGGCAGATGCCGCCGAGGTTTTCGCGTTCGATGATGGCGGTGTTAAAACCTAATTGGGAAGCGCGGATGGCCGCTACGTAGCCGCCCGGACCGCTGCCGATAACAATGACGTCGAAGTTCATATAATTCGGTTAAGTGCTGTGTCGCGTTTTGATTTAGAGCATGATCGGAAATTCATCAATCGGCTGCAAGCGGCAAATTTCATGCTGCACTGCGTTGGTTTTCTTCGTCGTAGCTGCCGGCTACGCCTGTGAAAACCGCCTTATTTAGCATGAAATTTGCTTGCTTTCGCGCGATCATGAATTCCCGAACATGCTCTTAGCGGCGCAAAGATAAGCAGGGATGGGCTGGATTGTGCGGATGGGGTGGATTATTTGATGCGTCACAAAGTTCCACTTCGCGTGAGCGGGATTATTTTTTAATCAAACATTTTTCCGCAACGATGGTATTTCCAGTTTGTAACGTATAAAAATATACGCCGGATGACTGGTTCTGAATATTCCATCTCACTTGATGCTGTCCGGAGTTTTGCTTTTCATGCACCAAGGTTTGAATTAGTTTTCCACTTGTATCATGTATAAATAATTTTACTTCCGAAGGCTCAGGGAGTGTATAACTAATAATGGTGTAATCTGTGGCGGGGTTTGGCGCATTTTTCAAATCGAATAATTGATTATGAGCTGAAACGGCCATGCTGGAGTTGGAAGTTTGATAAACGCGTACATAGTCTATTGCTAATGCATCCTGCGTGAATCCGGGAAGAATGCTTGGAAGTATAGCAAAATTGAGCAAAATGTATTGTTCTGCATCAAAAGGCCAGGTATTGGCATCATAAGTAGTTGGTTTATAGGTGTAATGCGGTACACTATCGACACTGAATACCAATTTTTGGGGATACCATTCGAGGGTATAAGTATGGAAACTTGCAGATGCCGCAGCGATGTTCCGCCCGCCAAGGTTAAGCGTATTGCCAAAACTGGAAGGGGTATGCGTGGCGCTTTGTATGTAGTTTTGATTCGTGCCCCAATGTTCCATGATGTCAATCTCGCCGCAAGCCGGCCAGCCGGTCGTCCCAAATCCTTGGTTGTTCCAATATCCGCCATGTTCCTGGATGTTTTTACCCAAGGTCCAGATCGCTGGCCAGGTGCCTATACCGGCTGGCAATTTTGCGCGGACTTCTACTTTTCCATAACGAAAAGCGAATTTTGAATTTAACCTGGCCGAAGTATATTGCTTCGTTTGTCCTTGATCGGTGTAGGTTTCTTTTTTTCCAACGATATACATCATACCGTTTTGCACATAAGAATTAGCAGTTCTATCGGTATAATGCTGTATTTCGTTATTGTACCAGCTGTTGCCATTGGGCAGCAGCGTCTGATGGTGCCATTTCGAGGAGTCGATAGCGCCATTGACCTCAAACTCATCCGACCAAACAAGCAGGTTGTAAGCAGGATCGGCGGTAACCACGCCGTTGTAGTGCACATCATCTATATAGGCTTGTACATACGGATTGGCAAAGCCCGCCTGGAGGTTGCAATTGTCGCCGATCCAGTTGACAATGAACCTATTGCCTTCAAAGTCAAATTGTACCGTTTGCGTACGGCTGGAGTTGAAAAAAAGCACCAAAAAGAAAATTGACAATATGAATTTGTTCATGATCGCTGTTGTTCATACCCCTTACGTTAAGGGGCTATCGTTCGCTTCCGTTTTTATGCTTCTTCATACTCGATTAGGTCAATACTTTCTTGAATTTCAATAAGCCCTGCACCTCAGGGCAAACGCATCAAATTCCGAGAGTTTTCTCACGATATTGATCTGATAGGGCGCATTTATTGCGTTTTCGGTTAACACTGATTTTTTCACTTTGTGCTTTCAAAAGGTTGAGTGTTATTTTTCG
>JAFLBP010000036.1 GCA_017303875.1 Chitinophagales bacterium
GAATCGTCAAAGATTATGAGCGAACCGTAGAATCTTCGGTTTTTTGGCTTCTTTTAGCCAATTCAGCTGTAATACTACAGCGAGTGACATAGCGAGCCAAATTAAATTCCCGAACATGCTCTTAGTGTTTTAGTGTTTTTGTGTTTTAGTGTTTTGGAGCTTTTGTGTTTTAGTGTTTTTGTGATGCACAGGGGTAATTCTGGAATCAACAGGGCTGGTTTGGTGCCCCGGTCCCGCTACTGGCCGCAACATAACTATACCCTGCTAACTGTTCACTGCTGACTGTTCACTGATAACTGCTCACTGATAACTGCTCACTGAAAAATGGACACGGCCGCTCCGAACATACGTCCGGAACGGCCTCAAGCCACTTTCAAAAGGATTTCCCGCCTAATTGAATCGTTGTCACATATCGATCTTAGTCACCTGATGTCATTGAGGGCTTTTGGTAGTTCCCGGGCAGGTTTTGGGTGCTGCCCGGGCATTCCTACCAAAAAAAGTTTCCACTTACTTCTTACACTTGGGTCATACAGTGTGTGGTCCGTCGTTCTCAGTTGATGTGTTGGTTATTATACAGAGTTGGTTTTGGTCCAAAAAAGGTTTTAAGGGGTCAGGCGCTCGCGGTGAGGACTTTGGGTGGCATTGGGGTCACCCATGATTTTTTTTATTTTGAGGGGAACCGGTGGTCGGAGCAGTGCGAGCGCTTTTTAATGGGCAACGGCACTGCTCCGGTCGGCGTTTCAACAACTTACGGCTTTTTGAAGTTGCGAATCTCAAACTGGTTTCCAAACTATCGCGGCTCGTTTGCCTCGAATCATTTGACGCCACAAAGATGGGGGTGACAGGGGGGCAGCCACAAACACAAGAAAGCGCGCAACTTCCTTGATTAATTCTTTAATCAGTCCTTAACAAGTTGTAAACGGGAGCGTATTTGGGCGGTTTTTATGCGATATTACCTGAATTATATAGCTTAATTACGAACACAAAAGCGTTCGGGAATTCCAAAAACACAGCCAAAAAAAGTATTTACTTGCGCATCATTTCCAAAAAATAATCCAGATCCGGGGTTGTCATATCGAGTGCTTTGGCAGCTTCATCCCAATAACGCATTTGAATATACTGATCGAAAAGCGGATCCTGCTCAAAACGGGCAGCTTCCTGTTCCTCCATTTTACCTCCCTGAAACGCGAGGGTTTGTTTGCTGGCCTCCGACAATTGCTCGTAATAACCTTCCTTTTTTGCTACCAAATAACGCTTTGCATTGACATGATTGGCAATCAAGGCTGCCGTTTTAGCGGAAAAGCCGCGCGCCAACAGCCAGTCGGCCGCAAGCAGTTCATGGTTTTTACGGCCATAACCTTCCATATGATCTACTGCCTGATCAGAGGGCAACAAGTGGCCAATATCGTGTAGAAATGCCGCCAGAATGGTGTCCTTATCAAAACCTTGTTGTTCTGCAAGTAGTCCGGACTGCGCCGCGTGTTGGAATTGGGAAACTTCTTCGCCGTAGTAAGCTGCTTTGCCATGCTGTTCAAACAGTTGGCGAATTTCGTCGATCGCGGCAGTAGAAATCATTACTTCGAGTGTTTAAGTGTTTGAGTATTTTAGGGTTTTAGGGTGTGTTGAATGAGCAGGCAAGTTAGTGCGCTTGAAAATACAGGAGGGTTAAGTTTGGGTTAAGCGCTCAATGCAACAGGTATAAGCCGGCAAAAGCCAGCAATGCGATCAAAACCGCAGGTATTAAAGGTCTGAAAATGCTTTGGGTAAATGTCCACCCGGATAAACCGCTGAGCGGCTGAATCTGGGTTTTATAAAATGGGTACATCAGGATGATAAAAACCGCGATTTCAACCTGTATCACCGTATAAATATCGCCCCAATAAGCGGCCAGTCCGACCGCCGGAGTTAGCATTGCAAACAAGGCGAGGTTCCAGTAAAAGCCTTTGTCGGCCCGGCCAATTGCCATTTGCAAAGCACCCACCGGATTATAAATGGCGTGCAAAAGGGCAAAAAGCAGGCAATAGCGCAAGAGTGCAGGATAGGATTGCCAGATTTCTCCAAAAAAAGTGTTCAAAATCCAGGGCGCCAGCGCAAAAGCAATAAGCAGGAGGGTAAAATTGAACAACAGGGTCTGGCACAGATATTTCTGATAAATCTCCCCTACCCTCCCCGGCACTTGCCGAACCTGCGCCATTTCCGATTGTGCCACCTGCCCGAAAACCGGATTGATGAGACTTTCCGGTCGCAATACCATTTGTCTGAAAACATCATAAATGCCCAGCACAGAAGGGCCTAAAAACTTACCTACTACAAACACATCGGCCCGCTCGGCTAAAAAATTGACGATGCGCTCGCCGATCTGAAACAATCCGAATTGCAGGTAATCGGGCATTTGCCGCAATTCAAAGCCGCGGTCGGGCCATGCCGGTTTGCCCGACAGTGTCCAATAAGCAATGGTTTGCAGGAAATACTGGAGCAAATAGCCCCAAACCAAACCTTTCAGGCCATATCCTTGTCCAATGGCCCATACACTAAGCAGGAGTGCAGCCAAAAATGCCAGGCTCTCCGCCATAGCCAGGGCAGCAAAATGCATTTTCCGCCGCAAATATCCTTTAGGCAAAACACCGGCTGCCTGTATCACCAATACCGGCAAGTACCAACAACTCAAAGGAAAAACCTCGGGCAGTTGCATCCAATCTGAAAGGCCATAGGCTACTGCGAGCATCAGCAAACTGATCACTATGCTAAGCCCTACGCTGAAGACCAATAAAGTGCCGAGCACCGGGCGTTCGGGTGGTTTGGGCGCAAAATAAACATTACTCAGGCCGCCATCCGCCATAAAGATACCAAGGCTGACAAGCAATTGCAGCAGTGCCAACACGCCAAAAGCACTGCCCTCCAGCCGGTGGGTTAACCAGAGTAAAAGCAGCAGTCGCCCACCCTGTACGAATATAGCCGACAGGCCGCTTGGGCCGAGATGACGCAATTTACTTAGCATATCCCCTGGTTTTCACACCACTTGACATAGCAAAACAAGCGCCAGAGCATTTGCGGATTCCTGTTCAGTAAGGCCTCATAGTTATCGGCTATTGCCCGGGTGCTGACCAATGGAACTGTCTTTATATCCGTCAATGCGCGCTTAAAATCGGCGCCATGCAGGCGCAGCCACTGTGCGGTATTAAACGGGAAGCCCGTTTTTTTGCGTTTCCAGGCGATTTCAGCGGGAATACGTTTGTCTAACCAACGGCGAAGCAGGTACTTGGTCCAGCCCTTATGAATCAGGTATTCCGCTGGCAGTGTGTACGCAAACGTCACGAGATCAAGGTCTAAAAATGGCAGGCGCGGTTCAATCGGCAAGTGCATGTAATGCTTTTGCAGGCTGTTGGTCCAGTAATACATCTGCGCATGGCTCATTTTTTCACGGAGCAGGCTGTTCAAATCGGAGGCAGGCGCGTACGCATGATCTGGCAGATCGGGTGTCAGGATTTGTTGTAACAACTCCCTGTTTTGTGATTGATTTCCAAGGTATTTGCGGGTGAGTTGCCACCATTGAGCGGGCGATAAGTTTTGCAGGATCATCCATGCGTCGGCGGCTATTTCAGGTAATGCCGTCAATCCGGCTTTTTCCCACAAATAGCGTGCATGTGCCGGCAGATAGGCCGGATAGCCTGCCAGCACTTCATCGCCGCCAGCACCGTTGAGGTTGATGCCGAGACCATGGGATTTTAGTACCTGCTGCTGACAATAATCGGTGTATAAAACCGGATCATGAAAGGGTTCTTCCTGTACAGCAAGGAAATGCGACCAGTTTTCTTCCAACTTAAAATCAAAGCCATTTAGCGCAATATGCTCAAACTGATTGCCAAAACACTGCAACACCTTAGTAGCCGCTGCCCATTCATCGTCGGGGGTACCCGGAAAACGAACGGTAAAAACCGGAATGCCTTTTTCATGGCTCAGTTCGGCAACAGCCGCCACGATAGCAGAAGAATCCAGGCCGCCGCTCAAGGTCAGACCAAAGGGAAGGGCCGCCTGCATCCGGCGTTCAAGGGACTGGAGCCAGAGATCGGAAAATTGCTTTTCGGCGTGCTCAAAGGATAAATCCTGCGTGGCAAGGCGTTTTTCCGGCAAATTCCAGTAGTGGTGCATGTGGAGTGAAGCATCTGCCAGATCCAGCATTGCCCAATGCGCCGGCGGAAACTGTTCAATGTCTTGCCAGAAAGTTTGTCGGGTATGGTCGCGCAGGCCATAGCGAAGATAATCGGCAAGCGCATTCGGGTTCAGGGTTTTATCCTGGTTGTGGCGCAGGGCGCCAAGGTTGGAAGCGAAATAAAAATCCTGCGCCTGCTGCCTGAAATACAAGGGCGCCTTACCGAAGGGGTCGCGCGCGAGGTAGAGCTTTTGGCTATGGGTATCGGCAAGGGCAAAAGCCCAGAACCCGCGAAAACGGTTCAGACAATCCGGCCCCCAGGTACGCCAGGCGGCCAGCACCACTTCTGTATCGGTCTGTGTCTGGAAGGTATAGCCCAGCTGCATCAAACTTGCGCGCAGGGCTTTGTGGTTATAAATCTCGCCGTTAAAAACCAGGGCCCAGCCATCAGCGCTAAAGGGCTGATGCCCGTCGGCACTCAGGTCGGAGACCGCATAACGCGTGTGCGCCAGGCCGAGTTTCGGCCTGGATGCGGGCCACAGCCATTGCCCCTTATCATCGGGGCCGCGATGGCGGAGTGCGGCCAGCATCCGGGGCAGCTTGGTTTCCTGCGCATTGGGCTTATTGGTAAAAAAACCGGCTATTCCACACATAATCAAGGCATTGACAAATGGCGCGGATGCCGCAGGGAAAATCAGCGATTGGCGCGCCAGATGGACTGGAACTGCGGCTTACGGCCCTCGTTGGCTACGATCCAGCGGTTTTTATCCCATTCTGTGACCGATTCGTATTGACGGGCGATCAGGAATTTGGGCAAACGGCGGCGTATCATTTTTCCTTTCAGAAAGCGGGTGCCCTTGAAATCACTGAAGTAAAAAACCGAAGCTTTGGTATAAGGCAGGAAGCCTAATTTTTTACCAATGATATAGGCCGTCAGCGCCAGCGTTTTGCCATCGCGGCTGATGGCAGCGCCGGTCACGACGCGGTTTTTCAGGCAAAGGCTGTCGCGCAATTCGGCCACATAGTTACCGGGTTTTGCGGGCAACACATAGTGTTTGGTGTAAAAATTACCAATAAATACATTTTTGGAAAAAAGGTGAAGGCTGTCGTTGTGGTAAACCATCGCCTCACAGTTGAAGTTCCAGTCGGGATTTGCCGGCGGGAAAAGTTTCTGATCGGGATAGCGGAAAAGGATACTGTCGAGGGCGCTTGTTTGGGGGTTGTAGATATAAATGCGCAGGTTTTGGCGGCGGTTGGCGTTGTTTCCGAAGTCGCCGATATACAAATTGCCTTTGGTATCGGAGGCCAGGTCTTCCCAGTCGCGGTTGGGCACTGGCAGGCGGCGGGTTTCGAGTACCTTGCGCTGCATGACATCATAGCGAAAGATCAGCGGCGGGTTTTTACTGTCGTTGTGCATCCACAGATCGCCGTTTGGCAGGCGGGTCATGCCGGAGATTTCTTTGAGTTCGTCGGGCAATTTTACACGTCGGGGCAGGCGCTGGGCCATTGCATCGAGGCAAAAAAGGCCAAAAAAGAGCGGGATTATGTAGTACTTGTTCATAGTGCCTGCTGCACTGCAAGAAACAGGCCAAAAACGAATAAGTATTTCCTGTCCCTTCTCCGTCGGAAAACGACTATAAGGCGTTTATTTCGAACTCTTTTTTTTCCGAACGCCACCATTAAGAAATGCTCCGAGGAGGGTGTACCGAACCATAAAATGATAAGTGAGTAAACAGATTAGCATGGTTGATATCAGAACAATTAGAAATTTAGCGAAAGCGGGAAGTTCAAAAGCAGCAAGCATGCCTGGAAGCAAAGCTACAACCGGAAGATGTATTAGATAAACCCAGTATGCAGCATCCATTACATAACTCAAGCGATACGAATATCGGTTAAAGTATTTCATAAACAACGCAATGAAACCAAACACGAATAACGACACCATCATAGCCACAAGGAATTGCCTGACCAACAGCGTCCACGCTGCTTCGGGTAAGGGAGCAATAATGAAGATCAGAAACAGCAACATTGCACTGCCCAATTGTCTTGCGGGGAATTTAGCCAGGGCATTGAGTGTATCCGTTCTGTAAATCACCCAACCGATCTCAAAAAACAAAAAATAGGTTATAAAAACCGGAGCGTTAATTTTCCAATCGTTATTGGTCGGTAAGGAAGCCTCCCCGATCCAATACAAACAAGCAAAAAATATTACTGCCAGGCTGATATGTCGCAGCCATATATTTCTCAGCATTAGTGCCACTAATTCAAGAGCTTTTGTAGTAAAAACTGTACTTCTTGAAAATATCCGCGCTATCCCCCATCCTCCGAGCACAAAAAAGATGAGGAAGTACAGGAACCAAAGATGCAGGACATTAAACGGCAGAAATTGTCCGGTCAAAATAAACGTCATTGCATAATCGAAAGGAGAGGTTTCGCCGACTACCACACCTTTTGTATATTCGAAAGCAAATACCGCAAGGGGATAAATCAGCAAAACTCCTCCGACAAAAGGCAGTAGTATCCGTTTTGCCCGGTTAATCAACAGTTGCGTTCCTCCTTTTCGATAGTACAACGACGCACTAAAATAACCGGAAACCACAAAAAAAACAGGCATCCGGAAGAAGTGTATCAAGGCAACAATCAGATCAAAACCGATACTGTTCTGCTTATCTTTTATAGGCCAAAACTGGCTGTAATCCATGCTGCTGTAACTAAGTCCGGCATGTAGCACAATACCTAATAGCATCATAATCACTCTTAGAGCATCCAACGCATAGATTCTTGCTGATGCCGAACTTAGTTGTTCCATTTATTTTTTTTTAAGAAAGGTTTCAACAGCTCAATTCAGGAGATTTAATTCATTTTCCGTACACTGCCCGAACCGCTGATGTTTTTATTAACAACAGGATTGCCCTGGAAACGCACGTCGCCGCTGCCGCTGATGGTAACATCGAGTTTTTCGCTCACGTCCACTTCTACGTCGCCACTGCCGCTGACATTCACGGTAGCGGTTTTTACCGGACAATCGAAAGCTTCCACATCGCCGCTGCCGGTGATGGCGCAGTTCAGGTCGTCGGCAACGCCTGCCAAGGAGGCATCGCCGCTACCGGTGAGGCGCAGTTTAATTTTTTGGAAATCAAGTTGGAAAATTTCCAGGTCGCCGCTGCCGGTTGTTTCGGCGTCGAGTTGGGTACCGCTGATTTTGTCCAGCACCTTGATATCGCCGCTGCCATGTATTTCAAACTGGTCAAAAGCGGGGGCAGTTACGCGGATACGCAGGTTATCGGCGTCAAATACATTCCGGTCAAAGTCAATCCGTAAAACGCCGTTGACCACCTCGGTTTCAAGGATGTCGATCAGGTTTTCTTCGCAGGTAACTTCTACCTCAAAGAAAGTATCGACGCGCACCTCTACATCGCCGCTGATATTCAGCTCAATTCCATGAAAATCGCTGGCGGTACGGGTTTCGGTAATCAAATCGCCCCGGCCGCGAATGGCGAAAGGATCGCAGGCAGAAAGGCTGAGTAAAAAAGTGAAGAGTGCAGAAAAAACAAACAGTTGTTTCATGATTGAAGTAGTTTTTGTGTTTAAATGAAAAAGGTTCAGAAGTTTGGAGGTTTAACGGAGACACTTAGCCATGGCGCTACCCTTACTGAACCTCGTGCTTTTTTATTTTTTTTCAAATATGCACCCGCAGGCTCAGCTGCGCGCCCGGCCACCAGAGCAGGCGTTTTCCGTTGCTGTTGCTGTATTTTTCAAATCTGGCAGGCAACAGGTTGTTTGTTAAATCTGCTTCCTCACTGATAAACAGGTTGGCACTTGGGCCGGCGGCGAGGCTCAGGGGGCCAAAACGCAGGTTGAGTGCGGGCGCCAGCTGTACCCATTCGGCGAGATCAAAATCGCTGAAACCTTCGTTGACATGCCGGTGGACGGCATCAAGCGTGAGGCTGAGGCGTTTTTTGGGCCAGAAACGCGTGCCGAGGCCCCAGCCGCTGCTCCAGCGGTAATCGCCATTCGGCAGCTTATCGGGACTAAGGCCGGCTGTCAGGATAAAATACAAGGCATTCGAGCCGCTTTTGAAGCTAAAATTGGCTTTATGTACTTCATTGGCCGCAAAATCGAGGGCCATGTAACGGTTTTTCCGCACGGAATTGATCAGGCCAATTTGCACGCCATCAATGCTGTCGGCGCGGTTGATAATGCCGATCTGAACGCCTTTCAGAAAGCGGGCTTTATTGATAAACCCGGATACCTGAACGCCCTGAACGGTGTCGGCAATATTGATAAAACCTGCAATCTGGGTATTGTTCACACCCTTGGTATGTTGATTGATAAATCCGGAAACCTGGACGATGCTGCTGCCGCCGCGTTGCTGGTTTAAAAAACCGGCCACCTGCACCGGCGTAACACCCGTTTTCGCAAGATTCATAAATCCGCTCACCTGAATGGCGTTGTTTACCCCGCCATAATTGCCGAAACCAGCCACCTGAATACCGGTAATGGAGTCAGCCCAGTTGCCAAATCCTCCCACCTGAATGGCCCTTGCCTGCCTGCCGGCGCTGTTATAAACGCCAGCTACCTGCACGCCTTTTACATCGCCCCGAACATGGTTAAAAGCCCCACCCACTTGCACGCCTCCAACATTGCGACCCACATAGTTGAATACCCCGCCAACCTGAACACCGCTTACATCTTCGCGGGTGAGATTGCCCACCCCACCAAGTTCTACGCCATCCACTCCGCGGGCATAACCCGCCAGAATATTGAGAGAGGCATTGTTGGTGACGCTGCCGCTAAGCCGGTGGTTGGTACCGATATTGGGTAAAAAGGAGACTTGAAATATCCGGTGCAGGGAATCTTTACCGATGTTGACCTCGTTCATTTTCTGAGCGCCGAGGTTGAAAAACTCCGCCAGTTCGGAAGGCACTTTCGACAAGTCTTTTCGGATACTTTCCCAGGGAGAAACCGGCGCGGGAGGCGTTGTGTCGGGCTTAAGTTCAATTTTCATAAAGCGCGGCGTTTGTGAACTCACCTGCAATACGGTATCGCGGTAGGTGAGTTTACTGACCACTAATTCCGAGCGTTTTCCAATGGGCAGTTCATAGTAGCCATCCTGGTCGGTTACGGTAGATTTCAGGGTCTCTTTGTCGTAAATGGTTGCATTGGGCACTTTTTTCCCCGTCTTCTGATCCGAAAGGTAACCACTGATTTTTTTCTCCGTTTTTTTCCGGCGTTTCAAAATCAGGTATTCGCCACTTTGCTTAAAAGTATACTCGCCGCCAAGGATTTGCAGGAGTACTTCCCTAACGGTAACGCTTTGAGCCGATAGCGTGACGTTTTTATTGGCGTCGAGAATATTGCTGTTGTACGACCACTCAAATTTTCCCTTTTCCGCTACTTCGCGCAGCGCCTCGGGCAGGGGCGTCTGATAAAAAGAGACATCAATGCGGTGGTTGAGCAAATCGGCGGCCCGGAGCGGCATAAGCATGGCTGCGCAGCACAGGATGAGGGCCACGCGTGCAGTAATTTTTTGTAACATGACTGGAGAGATTATTCTTCGCAGCTGCTGCCGTTGAGCAGGTAGCTACCGTCGGGTTTTTGTTCGAGTGTAAGAGAAAAAGAGTCGGCAATGAGCTGTAAAGCCCGGTTAAGCGGAAGGTTGTTGTAATTGGCCGATAAGGGGCAGTTGCGCAGCGCCGGATTGCCGAGTTTGACGGGAACCCCGTAGGCTTGTTCGAGTTGTTGGGTTACCAGTTCCAATCGGGTGCCTTCAAAGCGGAACTGTTTGGTTTTATAGGCCAGAATATTAGCGCCGGGATCCACCTGTTTCATGCTGAGCTGGCCGCTTTGCCGGTCGTATTCGGCGGCCTGGTTGGCTGTTAGCACTAAGTTTTGCCCATTGCTGCTGAGTTGCACCCGACCATGTGTTACATTGATTTGTACTTTATCCGGGCTGCTGAGATTATCTACATTAAATGCAGTACCCAACACCTTGATTTCCAGGCGCTCCACTTCTACCACGAAGGGTTTTTCCGGATTGGGCGCCACTTCAAAATAAGCCTCTCCGTGCAGGCGCATCCGGCGCTCGCGTTCATTGAAACCGCCACTGACGGCAAGGGCCGAGTTGCGGTTGAGCGTGACCACAGAGCCATCGGTCAGGGTGTCGCTGAGGGTATTGGTGGCGGTAGTGGCAATTTCCTGCGGCGCGGCCGGGCCGGGCCGGAACCACCAGTAAGCGGCCAGGAGCAGGGCGAGTGCCGCAGCCGCCCGCAGTGCCATGCGCAGCACCACGGGGCGGCGACGGGGATGTATGCGATTTTTTACCGAGGCGAGGGCAGTTTCGGTATCGAAGTGCAAGGTGCTGTGTTCCCGTATTTGTGGCCCCACCTCCCAGATCTGAAGCATTTGTTGGTAGTAGCGCTCGTTTTCGGGGGCGGTGTTGCGCCAGGCATCCAGCTCCCGGACAAGGTCGGCGTCTGTTTCGCCGCCGAGGCGGCGGGCGATTAGCGCGTCTATATGTTCGTAGTTGTTTTCCATGAACGGTCTTTACAAAAGTTTGAATAAAAGGAGCAGCGAAATCAGGTAATCGGCGAGTTGCGTGCGCAGCAGGCGCAAGGCTTTACCCATTTGTGTTTCGACAGTTTTGACGGAGAGATTGAGTTGGTCGGCGATTTCGCGGTATTTAAGCGCTTCGAAGCGGCTTAATTCAAAAATATTCCGGCATTGCGGGGGCAATGTTTCAAGGGCCTGTTGCAGGCGTTCCCGGAGTTCGGGCGCAGTATCTTCGGGTTCGAGGTGTGCATTTTCCAACTGTAAGGCGTTGAATTGTTGATACTTGTGTTTGATTTGCTGGTGCCGGATTCTGTTCAGGCCCGCGTTGTACACCATTTTGTACAAATAGGCTTTTATTGAAAATTCGACATCCAATTGTGTGCGGCGTTCCCAGAGTTTGACAAATACCTGTTGCACGAGGTCTTCGGCCTCGTCCGGATCTCCATCCGTCAGGGAAGTCGCATAATGGCATAGTGGCGCGTAGAGTCGTCGGAAAACCGCATCATAGACGGCTTCATCTCCGTTGCGCAAGGCTGTGGCTTCGTTTTCCAAAAGTGCTTGCTTTCGTGTTGTTAATGGTTCGGTGGTTTGGAGGTTGGGGGTTCGGAGGTTCGGGGTTCGGAGGTTCGGAGGTTCGGAGGTTTGGAGGTTTGGAGGTTCGGGGTTCGGAGGTTCGGGGTTTGGAGGTTCGGGGTTTGGAGGTTCGGGGTTTGGAGGTTTGGAGGTTTGGAGGTTTGGAGGTTTGGAGGTTTGGAGGTTTGGAGGTTTGGAGGTTTGGAGGTTTGGAGGTTAAATAAAAACACATCAGAGCAAGAATACCCTTATTCGGGGGGTAAAAAAATTTGGAGGGCATATTTTTCAGAAAAAAACAAGCGTGGTTTAAGGGTAAGTTGCAGGTCGGGTGTCTCCATTCCAAACCCCGACCCCGACCCCTGGAAGGGGGAACCGCCGAAACTTCGAACTTTTCAACACTCGATACATCATGCCAAAACATTTTTCGGGGCTGCGCTACGCAGTCCTCACCCTCGTTGTATGCCTGTTTCAAGGCATGGCACTTGCGCAAAATTACACACAAACCCTTAAAGGTACGGTACTCGACAAGGTACTGAAAACGCCGCTACCGGGCGCAACGGTCATTTTAAGCTCATTGGAACCCAAACGCGGCGTCACAACGGATGAAGCCGGAAATTTTCGTCTTGAAAAAGTTCCACTTGGCAAACAAACAATTGATATTCAGTATATTGGATACACCCCACTGCAAATCCCAAACATCAGTATTAACTCCGGAAAAGAAACAAGTTTGGTGATAGAATTGGAAGAAAATATTATCGGAGTAAAAGAAATCACCATTACTGCAAAGATCGATAAAGAAAAACCGCTCAACGAGTTGGCATCGGTAAGCGCCCGCACTTTCTCGGTCGAAGAGACGCAGCGTTTCGCAGCAGCTGTCAATGATCCGGCGCGTATGGCCGCTTCTTTTGCCGGTGTCAATGCCCCCGGCGACGGCAACAATATCATTGTGATTCGGGGAAATGCACCCAACGGATTGCTCTGGCGCATGGAAGGCGTAGACATTCCTAACCCAAACCACTTTTCCAGCGTGGGCACTTCAGGGGGGGGCATCTCGATTCTCAGCGCGCAACTGCTCAGCAATTCCGATTTTATCACCGGCGCTTTTCCTGCCGAATACGGCAATGCCGTATCGGGTGTATTTGATTTGCGGCTCCGAAAAGGCAACAGCGAAAAACGCGAATACACCTTACAGGCCGGCCTGCTCGGACTCGATGTGGCCGCGGAAGGCCCCTTGCGCATGGGCAAACAAACCGGCTCCTATTTATTCAACTACCGCTACTCTACCCTATCGCTCATCGGCAAACTGGGCGTTAACCTCGGCGATGCCGTGACGAATTTTCAGGATTTATCCTTCAACATCTGGATGCCCGCAGGCAAAGCAGGCTCGTTTACCCTCTTCGGCATGGGCGGCTTAAGCGACCAAAGTTATCCAGGGAAAACCGATTCCCTCGAATGGCTTGAAGATGAAAGTACGCGCTTTAGCGGCAATTTCAAAGCCAATACGGGCGTGCTTGGCCTTACGCATCGCGTGGCGCTGGGCGAAAAAAGTTCGCTGCGGAACGTAGTCGCCTGGTCGGCTATGGAAAACACACAGTTCACCGACTTTCTCCTTACCCCTACATCCAAACGCCTTGAATTTGACAACCGGCACCTGCAACAACGCCTTACCTTTTCCTCGGTGCTCAACCACAAATTCAATGCCCGCCATCTCCTGCGCACGGGCGCCTACATGAACCTTCAATTTTTCGATTTTCAGCAGCGCGGCTGGGATCGTCCCACCGAAACCCTGGTAGAACAGGTGCGCAACGACGGGCAGGCTGTCAGTATCAACGCTTTTGCGCAATGGCAATACCGCATCCACGAGAAACTGACGCTGAGCAGCGGCGCGCACTTTTTATATTTTTTCCTGAATAATACCCATTCGCTGGAGCCACGCGCTGCTTTAAAATATAGTTTAAGCCCGCGCAGTACACTTAGCCTCGGCTATGGCCGGCACGGACAGCTGCAATCGCTGGGAACCTATTTTGTGCAGCTACCGGATGAAGCCGGACAAATGCAGCAGCCCAATCGGAAGCTGAAGCCCAGCATGGCCGACCACTTTGTGCTTTCTTTCGATCAGATGTTGCCGGGGAAATGGCATATCAAGCCGGAGCTTTATTACCAGGCTTTGTCGGAAGTGCCCGTCAGCAGTGTCGCGCGCAACAGCTATTCCCTGCTCAATCTCACCGAGGGCTTCCCCTTTGAGGCGCTTAAAAATGGCGGAAAAGGCCGAAATTTTGGTGCTGAGCTGACGCTTGAGAAATTTCTCGACAAAGGATTTTACTGCCTGCTTTCCAGCGCTGTTTTCAAATCGGAATACCAGGGCAGCGACCAGATCTGGCACAGCACCCGTTTTGATACGCGCTACGTGAGCAGCTTGGTCGGAGGTAAAGAATGGAGCTGGAACAAGGGGCGTAAAAACCGCAGCGTCGGCTTCAATGTGAAACTTACCCATGCCGGAGGACTACGCCAAACGCCCATCAACCTGCCTGCTTCCATCGCTGCCGGAGAAGCCGTTTACTTTGAAGATCGCGCTTTTGAAGAAAAAATGCCCGATTATTTCCGCCTCGACCTGGGCTTTCGCCTCAAGCGAAATTATAAAAACCTGACGACCACTTTTGCCTTAGATATTCAAAATGCGACCAATCGCGAAAATGTTTTTGGTTCTTTTTACAACCCCACCGCGCAGCGGGTAAAAACCTATACGCAGACGCCGCTGATTCCGGTGCTGGCCTATAAGCTCGAATTTTGATTTTGAAGTTTAGTATAGTGAAAAAGGCTTGATTTTTCGTTTTGAGGGCGCCGCGTAATGCTGCGCCCTCTTTTTTTGGGGTAAGGAAACCTATTCCACGGCCCCATAAGCACCCGCGAGCAGGAACTCAAAAACTGCTTTTTTGTAGGAGCGGGAAATCTCGACCGGCTTGCCACTGTTCAGCAGCAGGTAAGGGCTGCGACCTTTTACCAGCGAACGGATATAGGCATATTGTACTAAATATGATTGATGGGTGCGGATAAACAGGCTGCTGTCGAGCAGCAACTCTAATTGTTTCAGGCTGCGGGAAACCGTGAGTTTTTTACCATTATTCAGGAAAATATGCGAATAACTGCCATCTGCCTGTACATATTGAATATCCGAAACCGGAATGAATTCAAAACCCTGAAGCGTAGGAATGGGAATATTGGGCATGCGCTGGGTACTCACTTTTACACTCTGTAAAAGCGCTTCCGACTGATGCTGGGTTTCTGTGCGCAGGCGTCGGCGTTTCAGGCGCTCCATCACGGCCATAAAGCGTTCTTGTTTTAAAGGCAAGAGCATCAGGCTGCCAGTTCCAAGTTCGCAGTATTGCAAAAAATCCTTTTGATTGGTGGCCAATAAAACGAGTTCCACGGGCAAATTTTCCAGCATTAAAAAGGCAGGATCTTCAAAGCTCGCCGCGTCTACCATCCAGAAAATAACATCGGGAATATTTGTTTTTAGATAATTGGACAAGCCCTCCGCCTGATGCACCGGATACACCTGAAACTCGGGCGCAAGCACCTTCAATTGTCGTAAAAACTGAAGGGAATGGGTATTTTGCTTTGCGTAAACAAGGGTGGTCATCATAATTTTCCAAGTGATTGCTACGGCAAAGGTACCCCCACACTCCTCGCACCCACAATCCCACGATCATGGGATATGCCTACTTTAAAAACGCCTTGGAAATGGCCTCCGAAACGGAATGCACATGTAGTTTTTCGTAAATCCGCTTGATGTGGGTGCGCACGGTTTCAATGCTGATCTGCAACTCATCGGCCACCATTTTGTAGCTGTTGCCGGAGGCTAAGCTGCGCAGCACAGCTTGTTCGCGCGGGGTGAGTTTGTCTAATTCCGTATTCACCGCCGGGGCGCGCGGGAAAAGCTCCAGCACTTTCCGGGCGATGCTGGGCGACATGGGCGCGCCGCCGTTATATATATCTTCCACCGCCTCCAGAATTTTGGAAGGCGGCGTTTTTTTGAGCAAATACCCGCTTGCACCCGCACAAACAGCCTGAAAAACCTTGTCGTTGTCGTCAAAAACAGTCAGCATCAGCACCTCGGTGCCGGGTGCAAGGCGCTTGACGATATGCGCCGCTTCAATGCCATTGCGGCCGGGCAGGTCAATATCCATCAACACCACATCCGGCGTATGCTGCTGTATTTCCTTTTCAATATTCATGCAATCGCCAAAAGCGCCTGCCAGGTCAAACTGAGGCAGGCCACTGAACAGCAATTGCAGCGATTCGCGCAGGGGCGCATTGTCTTCATACAAGAGTATACGTATCGGCATGGTGTGCATTTTTGGTAAAATTCGGTAATTTTCAACTTTTGGTCGCTCCCATAATCATGGGATAAGCCACTTATAGCGTCAGCACAATTTCCGTTCCGACGCCCACCTGGCTTCGGATTTCCAGTGCGCCGCCGAGGCGTTCTGCCCGGCGCTGCATGTTCCACAAGCCGTTGCCGGGTTTAAAATTGGACTGATCGAAGCCGCCGCCATCATCGCGAATGCGCATTTGTGTTTTACCGGCAAGCGGCGCAATATTTACCCAAAGGTTTGCCGCGCCGCTGTATTTGGCGGCATTGTTGACCGCTTCTTTAAAAATAAGGTAAAAATCCTTGCGCTGCTCCATGGTCATGGCCTTTTCCGCCCCATCGCCTTCCACGACAAAGTGCAGGCGAATGTCCTGAGGCTCAAGGATTTCCACAGCAAATTCTTTCATTTTCTGCAACACGCTGCTCAGGGTGTCATTGCGCGGATTAACGCTCCACACAATATCGCTCACGGCCTCCATGACCTGCCTTGCGCGTTCGCCAATAACGCCGAGGCGGGCGCGATCCAGTTCGCTTTGCAAGTTGCGCAAAGCCGCATCGCTCAGGATACTGATGCTGCTGATGGTACTGCCCAGCTCGTCGTGCAGATCGCGTGCAATGCGGTTGCGCTGTTGCTCCAGCGCCAGTTCGTTTTCCAATTGCAATTGCCGGGTTTCCGCTTCGCGGCGGGCTTTTTCTGCCTGCAACTGTTGGGCACGCAGGCGGTAGCGATAGTAAAAACGCAAGACCAGCACGGTTATACCCAGCAAGCCGAAGGCCACGGCGAGCATAAACTGCCAGGTTTGGCTCCAGTGCGGACGAATGCGGATTTGCAACACACGGGCCTCTGTTTCCGGCGTCCACAAACCCTCGGCGTTGGCGGCAATCAGGCGAAAAGTGTACTTGCCGGGGGCGAGGTTGGCATAGGTGACAAATGGCTGGGTACCCAGTTCTGTCCACGCGGCCGGCGCATCGGCTTCGCTTTGCAATTGCACTTTGAACTGATTGGCCGCCGGATCAAGCAATTCCAGCGCAGCCAATTCGAGGCGCAGGGTATTTTCGTTATGCGCCAGTTCGAGCGTTTTGAGGCATTCGATGGCCGTATCGCCCGCCCAGGGCTGGTCATGAATGTAAAGGCCCGTAAGCGCGGGCACGGGGGCATGCCCGCGGGCGCGTATGGAATCGGGATGAAAACGATCCAGTCCCTTGCTGCCGCCGAGCCATATATAGCCTTTGCTGTCCTGAAAAATGGCGCCGGGTAAAAACGCATAGCCGCTCAAACCTTCCCGAACGCCAAACAGGCGCCCGCCCGGCTGCGGACCTTGCGGGTCAAATTGCTGCAAACCCCGGTTAGTTGTCAGCCACAAACAGCCCCTCACATCTTCCTGCACTGCCGATACAAAAGGATTGGCGAGACCCGACTGCTCATCGTATTTTTCAACTTCAAACGTCTGATTATCAATTTTATACAAGCCCGTTGAAGTAGCGATATACATAAAACGCCCGTCGCGGCGCTCCGCAAATTGATTGACAATACCGGTGTTTTCAAAGCGCCGCAAGGCTTGTAATTGCCCGTTGCTATTCCAGGTAAAAAGTTCGGCAAAATTGCTGGAACCCACCCATATCCGACCCAGATGATCTACGGAGAGTTGTCCGACTTCATACGCACAGGCGTCTATAGTACTTGCTTTTAAGGTTGTCAGATCCAGCAAGTAAAGCCCGGTAAAAGTGCCTGCAAGGATTTGAGTATCTGAAATGGGCGCCAGGTAGTAATCGTTGGATTCCAGTTTCGGGAAAGCAAAAACCCGAATGCCTTCCGGCCCGGGCGCATTCCATGGCTGCCCCGGAATGAACAAGCCCGCTTCGACATTTTTCAGGCGAAAAAACTGCGAAAAAGGCGGAAAAATTTGAGTGCGTTCGGGCTTTCCGGAACCAAACGTCGCCATTTTGCCGGATTGATCCAATACCCGGATTTTGCCTTTCCGCATTTCCAGAAAACTCAGGGCGGCAATATCAGCAGCCATTTGCCGAAGCGGCAAAGCTTGCTGCGACTGAAAAAATACGCCGTTTTTGTAATCGGAGGCCCAGAGGATATTGTCGCGATCCAGATAGGCGCTGCGCAGCACCGGAGCGGGTATTTCCGGAGTTGCCATAGCTTTCAGGGCTTCGAATTGGCGGGAAAACAGGTCAAAATACAAGGCTTTGCCGGAAACCCCGAGCACCAGCAGGCGCGTTGGGTTAAGTACCTGAATACTCAACACCGCACTCTGAGCATCGGGGAAGGGATACAACTGCGCTGCGTCCGGCTGTCCGAGCGGAAACAGCAGGAGGCCCTTGTTGGTGCCCAGCACCAGATGTCCCGACTCCAAGGCCTGCACGTCCATCACTTTCAGGGGCGATTTTTCTGAAAAATAGCGTTTGGCCGCCTGCCCTTTTGCCAGCACTTCCACGCCGGGGCCAAGCTCCCAAAATGCGCCAGCCAGGGCGTCGGGTAAAAATGCGGCGCGTATGGCATCCGTTGTTGCCGTGCCGATCAACTCGAAAGTGCGGTTTTGTGTATCAAAAGAGAAATAACGCCCCGCGCAGATGCCCCAAAGTTTGCCGCTTGCATCTAAGTGGAAAGCGTAGTGTTCTGTGTTATTTTTAATAAAAAAATGCTCAAAATGACCTTTGCAGCGGCGGTAGCAATTGATGGCCAGGTCGGACGCAAACCACAAATCGCCTTGCGCATCTTCAAAAAAAGGACTTTGAATATTGTTGCCGTACAGGCTCAGGGAGTCCTTTTCCGTTTGCCGGAACACCCGGACGCGCCGCCCATCGAAGCGGTTTAGTCCGTCCACCGAACTAATCCAGACAAACCCGCGGCTGTCTTTATACACAAATGCATTGATGCTTTGCGACAGCCCCTGCTCCGGGCCTAAAAACAAAGCGCCCTGCGCTTTTGACTGCGTAGAGAGCAGGCAAAAGTACAGGGCGAGGGTGAGGGCGCAGGGGTAAATCATGACGCCACAAAGCAATTATTTTCCAAAAATATTGACCTTAAAGAGACTCAAGGTCAACTGCCCTACGGCCAGTGTTGTTGCTATTACTAAAGGCCATGACAGCTTATTAGCAAAAAATCTTTTGCCAATAGCCATTGTATACGGGCCAACCCGTGGGTTGATGATAATAAATTCCGGGTTAATGGATTCATAAAGGTGAGGATCAATGGGAGTAGCAAGTTCGAGGGGCGCTCCAGCAGGATTCCAGCGTGGCGGGCATGCAACACCCAACTCATAGGCTAAGGATGGGGCAGCGGTGTCGCTACTAAGCTGTGGCGCCGGAAGCGGGGACAACTTAAAAGTTTTAAAAGTTGTAAATTCGTCAAATCCAGCGTCTGGTGCAGTAATCACGATAAAAGCGGTGCTAATGGATAATGAAATATCCTCTGGCCTGAGCTCACTTCCAGAATAATATCCATAAAAATCAGGATCAACCCTGTATCCACCACTTTTGGGGCCACCTGCTATGGACGCGCAAAACAGGAGTTGTTGCAGTGGGACGTACACAAGATCAATAGGTGGTGTATTGTCAAAAAAACTCGCTTCCTCATCTGAAGTAATTGGCTGTAAAGTTCCACGTACTGTCTCTACCGACAAATCTGAGGCCATCAAATCTTCTGTTACACTAAAACCTGTTCTACTTGCGTAAATCTTATTGTTTTTCCCTCTTAATGCAAAATAATAATATATGCTTGTAGGATTATTTCTTTCCGCTTCACTTACCCTGTTTGGCAAACCGGGCCTGATGATCATTCCTGCTAAACGGTAAGGTGCTTCACTGCCAATACGATTAAGCGTATCTAGGTTACTTGTAAGTCCATTCAGTTTCTCCGCCAAATCTAATGACGGAATCTTAAAAACTCCAATATCCATTGTTTCATCTGTTTTGGTTAAAAAATGTGTTGTTTGTTTTATTTTGCAGCTTCCAAGATGCAGCGTTTTTTACACGCCGGCAAGCGAAGATGCATAAATTTTTTACTAAATATCAAGGCGTTGCCAAAATAAACGAAAAGTGCAGCGCCAAACCGCTTTCCGACACTAAATGCAACTGATATTGCCCGCAGGAAAGTTGCAGGCCACTCAGGGGGATTTCCTGTTTCAATGCCGCAGCAGCTTCTACTTCCTGTGTCCACAGCACCCTGCCCTTCATGTCGCAGACGGATACGGTGCAGCTTTGTTCGGCAAATTCAAGTCCGAAATGCAGGTACAGGGTTCCCTGCGGCGTGGAAATATTGGGCTGTAGCGCTACTTCCGCCGTCTGACCAAAAAACAAATTGCGCTGCGGACTGTAATCTTCCTGCCCGTCCCGATCCAACAAGCGCAGGCGATAATACACCTCGCCCGCCGGAGCCTGGCGGTCGTAAAATTCATATTCCGCGCCATGATCGGCCGAGCCGCGGGCCACCACAGCGCCCAGCGCTGTCCAGTCTTTTTGCTGCCGGCGCTCCACCACAAACTGCTCAAAATTGAACTCCAGCGCAGTTGACCAGCGCAGTTGCGCCTCGGTTTTTCCGGTTTTATAAGCCCAGAAATCCAGTAATTCCACCGGCGCGGCGCCACTGAGCGGAAGCACGTGATTCAGCACAGGGTTGGTCATCGGGCATGAACAAATCACCGCATTGGGGCCGTAAAACTTGATGCCCGATAAATTGCTTTTATCGTTGCCGCCCTGATCGGTCAGCGCCAGATAAGTCGGCACAAAAGATTCATTATGAACCAATTCCAGAGCAAAACTCAAGGGGCTGGTACCCAGCGTAATGGTACAAACCGTATATTCCTGGTTCTGGTTGTAGGTGCGGGTGGTGGTCGCCACAAAAGAAACACCGAACCAGTAATTGTTGTAATCCTGCTCCGAGCCTTGCAGATTCATCCCGTTGTACGGAATCGTTACGCCCGGAAAATCTACCGTATTAACCGTAATAGTGGCATTCCCAAAATCCGGAATGGCCGAAGCCGTCGGGTTTCTGAGGAAAAATTCCACATCCGACCAGCCGCAGGTAATGTTGCCGTCAACGGGTTTGATTTTGAAAATGATATTGTTGCCACTAACGGAAGCGCTCGCTTCAAAATGTTGGGCAAACAAGGGCATAGCTGCCGTTAAAACTAAGTTTAAAAGCAGCAGAAACAGTTTATTTTGCATGGGAAAAAAGCAGATTATTGTTGTTCTGTAATGATGTTGGTGGGGGTTCCGAGAATATTCAGCAGGCGGCTGTAATCGTTGATTGCAGCCGGCCCGGTGGCGCGCACGGTGCCGTCCATATTCAGGTCGGGATTGGCATACACGTTGCTGATGACCGTCGTTGAAGTGCCGAGGTAATTGAGCAGTCCCGAATAGTCGTTGATGCCCGTCGGGCCGGTGGCACGCACCGTGTTGTTGGTGTTCACGTTGCCGCCCCAGAGCGCGAAAATGGGCGTCGGTGTGGTTTGCACCTGTTTCATGGGGTTGGTACCGAAGGCTTGCGACTGGGCGCTGGTAAAGTCGTAAGCCGTTGTGGCATTTTCCGACAAATTGATGCCCACGGGCGTTCGCACGCTCAAATGATTGCGATGCCCTGCGGCGATGATGTATTTTCCTGCATTGGCCGGGACACGCAGTGGCGAAACGCCATCCAGATCCACCACATCGCCGTCGCGTTGCAAAAGGGCTACCCGGCTTTGAATGTTCAGGGCCGGGTTGAGGGTATCTTTGAGCCAGACGAACACCCAATCTACAATCGCGTCGTTGCCGGTGGGCGCAAAAACGCCTGCGCCTGCCGTGTACGGGCCTGCGGGTTGCCAGCCGCTGTGTGCAAATTTCCCGGCGCCATAAGTACTCGGCGCGGTAGTCGGAATCAGGGAGGCACTGCGCAAATTGTCGTTCATCTGGTTGCTTGTGGTATTAAAAGGCCCTTGTAGCATGATTTTCAGGGAAAGCAATACCCGATTCATCAGCGAATCATCGGCAACCGTAAAAAAGCCCGGCTCCACATTTGTGCGCGTGCGTTTGTACGGGCCACTGCCCGTAGCCGCGCCCATATTGGCGGGCGGGAGGTCGTAGTTCATTTGCAGGGAGGAGTAGCGGGCCACCCCGCAGTCGGCCCGACTAAACCCCGGCAATTCATCGGCCGCAGACCAGTTTGCCTCTACTTCCAATTGGCTGCCGCCGTTTACGCCTTCTGTTATTTCCCAGGCAGCATTCAGGGCGTTGGACGTGATGGCAGGGCCACCGTCGCCCAAGGTCAGCGCCGAAGGCAGACAGCGAACGCCAATGGCATCAGCGGCACCTAATTCCCTGACAAACATCAGGTTATAGGTACTTTCATCGGCCCCGACCGGATAGAAAAAGCCCATAGGGCCAAGGCTTTGGCTGACGACCGTGCCTGTACCATTGGTGACGCAGTATTCATTCTCGTCGTAGTTGTACGGACTTGAAAATCCCAAAAAGCGCAGGTGGTGGTTGCCCAGCAGCACCTGGTTGTTATCGGCGGCAAATTCGAGCCAAAAGAGCACCGAGGCTTCATCTTGCAGGAGCAGGTCGGCGGCGTTTTTTTCCAAGGCCAGCTTGTAAAAGGCGTCGCCGCCGGAGGTGAGCTGGCTGTTGGCGCTGCCGCTGATCCGCACTTCGGAGGTACCGGCCTGGAAATCGCCGGCATTGATCCAGTGGCCTTCCAGGCGGTAGAAGCCGTTGCCGCTGAGGGTAGCGGCAGCGGCGTTGCTGATATTGCCATTGGTTTTTAAAGTACCTCCGTTTTGGATGCTTCCGGCGCTGTTTTGGATGCCGCCCTGCACGTTGAGTTCCGTGCCGGCGACGAGGTTTATGACAGCGCCGTTATTGGTGAGTTGCGCCGGGGAGGTGTAGGCGCAAAGGAGCAGACTGAGTACAAAAAAATGCTTCATAGGCCGGTTTCGGGTTTGAGATTAAGCAATGGCCAGTCTTCCTCTTTGACGGAAGGCGGCAGTTCGTTGCGGCGCAGTTTGCTAATGATAAATTCGGCCACGCGGGCGGCATTTTCCTTGTATTTGAAGCCGAGGGTGCCGGGTTTGCCGGGCTGATTTTCCTGCCAGATGAGCAGGTTGCCATCCATCAGAATCATATAGCCGTAGGTGTTTTCCGGCGCTTGTATGAGCATCCAGGAAAGCTCGGCATCGGCGGACACGCGGAGGCTGTCGGTGGCGGTTTGCGCGGGAAGAGTGGCTGCAAACAGCAGGAGCAGGCAAAAAAGTAATGTTTTCATGGCGTTTAGCGGTATACCTGGATGAAGCCGGAGAAATAATCATTGTTATCAAAGTAATTCAAAAAAGGGGACTGAATCATTAATCCGAATTGATAATTGCCGCTTGTAGAAACAGTAAAAACATCAGTTACAGGAAAAACAAGCCGTTCACCTGCATTGAAATGGGGTCTTGAAATTGGGAAGTTAAACGAAGCAACAGATGGCCCTCCACCATTAAGGGAATAGCCAACTGCAGTATACACCAAATCAGATCCGGCAACTGTTTTACCAAGGCTCATCACACCGCTGACGATTACCCTGTCGCCTGCCAGCAGTGGGATTACCGGCGGGGCACTACTACCAACAAACTGCCATATGTTGGCAACGGTCGGTAAACTCGATACAATAGCTCCCCCCAATGCACGCACATCAACAATTGCACTACCCCAAGAGGCCGTACCATTACTACCCGTGCTGGTGAGCACTTTACCCGGGCCGGGGTTGCCGCCGGCAATGCGGATGGTGCCGTTGACATCGAGTTTGGCGGCGGGACTGCTGGTGCCGATGCCTACATTGCCGCTGTTGCTGCTGTAGATGTCGGGGTTATTGATCGTCCAGGCGCCATCATTTATGCTGGAAGCGCCGCCGGAAGGCGTGGGCAGGCTGTAGATGGGCGCGGAGACGGGCGGGGTGTATTGCCAGGTTTCGGCGGAGTAAGTAAGTGGAGCTATTTGGCCAGTATTTACATAGCCTTGATTGCCGATTGAAAAACCAACAGCTCCATAACGTGCGACGCCGGGAAAGGATTTCCGCTGCGTCCAGGCATTGGCGGAAGGGGTATATTCCCACAATTCAGTTGTGCCGGAATTTACGGTAAAATCAAGACTTACATATCCTTTATTTGCAATATTAAAACCAATGGCGTTCAATCTTGAGGCGGGTAAATCGGCTTTTTGAAGCCAAGCGTTGGAAACCGGATCATATTCCCAAAAATCTTTTTTAAACCCGTCTATATCACTAAAACCGGCTCCAAGATAGCCTTTGCCATTTAACCCAAAACCAACTGCGCCATATCGTCTCGTGCCCGGAAAAGAAGCGCGGGGTATCCATGCATTGATTTGTGGATCATATTCCCAAAAATCATTTACATAAAAACTGGTGTAACCTGTGCCAACATAACCTTTGTTGCCAATAGCAAATCCGACTGTTTCGCGCCGTCCTGCGCCGCCAAAATTGGCTTTTGCCGTCCAGACGTTGGTTGAAGGATTGAACTCCCAAAAATCAATTAAATGATTAATGCCGTCGAATCCTAAGCCCAAATAGCCTTTGCCTGCAATAGAAAATCCTGTACCTCCAATTCTCGCTACACCACCAATATCAGCCTTCTGTGTCCAGACATTTGTTGCCGGATCATATTCCCAAAAATCCTTTAAATATACGCTGACACCTCTTCCTGTTCCCACATACCCCTTGTTCCCAATCGAAAAACCAACCGCAAAAGACCTCGCCCCTACCACATCCGCTTTCCGCACCCAGGCATTCGTACCCATCGAATCGCCTACGCCGGTTTGTTTCCAGCCGCAGGTTTTGGCCCAGTTCGTGCCGTCGTAAATGTCTATACAGTTGTCGTCGAGGTTAAACACCTGCAAGCCTGTGGCGGGCGCGGCAATGGCATTGCGCTGGGCCGTGGTGAGGCGCGGGATGAGCAGGCCCTTGTTGGTGGATTGAATATCCAGCATGGCGCTGGCATCCGGCGTGGAGGGCGTATTGCTCAGGCTGGCCTGTCCGAAAAGTGCCCCATAACAGGTGATGAAAAGCAACAGCAATGGAAGTCGTAGCATAGCGTTCATGTTGTGTTTTTGGATAAAAAAAGCAATTGAGCATCAGGCGCCGCTGTGTTCTTCCGAATCTGTTCCAAGGCCGACGAAGGCGCTCAGGGCAAGCAGACAAAACAGGATAAGGTTGGCGGCGTCTGTCATTTTTAAGGGGTTTTGTGTGGTTTTCTGCCACAATTTCCCTCAAAATTCCGCTAAATCGTATGCCTCGCCAAGCAGCGATTGCTAAGCTGCGCGTTTGGGTAAATAAGCTGTACGTTTGGAGGAAAATCCTGCACTGGGGCAGTTATCAGTGAGCAGTTATCAGTGAGCAGTTATCAGTGAGCAGTTATCAGTGAGCAGTTAGCCCACAACTGATAACTGCTCACTGATAACTGCTCACTGTTGACTGCTCACTGTTAACTGCTCACTGAACTCACGGTGCGCCTTCCACAAAACGGTTATACGCCTTAATAATGGACTGATACAGCAGCTTCCCCTGTACCGCATACCCGATTTTGGAATAATGGACGGAATCGGAAGACATCAGTCCGCGCGATTTCCAGGCCTCTGCCGAATTTTCGCCGCCGGAGAGGTTGAACAGATCCCACAGTGCGTAGCCTTTTTCGCGGGTATATCCTTTAATAATGGCGCTCACCACGGGCATGTGCGGGTTATTTCCCTTGCCCCGCAGGTAGGAGTCGGCGGGTGTGGTGAACATAAAATGCGCATTCGGGCAATTTTCTGATACTTTACTCACCAAACGATCCATTTGCTTGCGCAAATAAACCGGATCAGGCGTACCCTGGGCTTCATTGGTGCCAAAGGAAAAAATCACCAGATCGGGATTCAACTCGGCGAGTTGCTCGGAAAAGTGCTTGGCGCGCAGGAAATCATTAAACTCCGCGCCATTGATGCCGATGGAATGGTAAACCACCCCGGCCAATTCGTTTTCAATACAAATACCATCGAGGCGCAGTTCTTTTTGCTGACTGGTGCTTTTGCGCGCGCAAATACTCACCTGCCCTACCGGACGATCGAAATAAAAGCAACGCGTGTCCTCATCTTCAATCAGCAATTCAGCTTCCTGCTTGCTGTTCTCATCTTTCACCACGAGGTCGAACTGGCGGGCATCTTTGCGTTGGAAAACGGTTACTTTGGTGAATAACTTGGTTTCCGAAGTGGCCGTATCCCGCAGCCGGAAGGTCAGTTCCGCCTTGGGGTTGGACGTTTCCACCATAAAACCGCTCAGGCCGTGGGTCGTTTCTTCGGCTCGTATACGTTGTGCATTGGTGCCAACCCAACCGCCCAGCGATTCGGTGAGGTAATCGCGGGGGCCATTGGAATTGGCCAATTTATATGGGAAAATCATGCCCCGGCCGGCGTCGCCAAATTCGCGTTGCAGGCGCTGGCGCACCTCGTGGGTCAGGAAATTGCCCAGAATATGAGAATCGCCAATGTGCACAATGGTCACTTTCTGACCACCCTGCATGCGTTGCTTGAGCAGCTTGTCGAACACCGGCGCCAGATGATCCCGGTTTTCAATCCCGTTCGCTTCGGCATCAACAATAGTATACCCCACCGTATCGCTCGGCAGAATTTCCACTTTCGGCGGACGAAGCTGCGACTGGCATTGGGGCAACAAGCTGACTAAAAGCAGTAAAGAGAGTGAAAAACGGTTCATTTAAATGTATTTATGTGTTTTAGTGTTTTAGGGTTTTGGTGTTTTAGTTCTTTTGTGTTTTGGTGTTTTGGTGTTTTAGCTTTTTTGTGTTTTGGTTTTCTGGTGTTTTCATATCTACTAAAACACAAAAACACCAAAACCCTAAAACACTAAAACACTAAAACCCTAAAACACTCAATAATCCACTCGTGCTTTTTCCGAGAGCAGGACATCCACAAAAAGATGACTGACGTGGCGGCCGCCCTCGTGGGTCAGGTGGGTGTAATCTTTATTGGCCAGCATGGGCTTGTGGTTGGAGAGCCGCCACATACTGCCGGCGCCGCCCATGCCGTGGTAGAGATCGAAAAAAAGCAGGCCGTGTTCGCGCGCCAATTCCCGCTGCATGGCGACAATGGCCGGCACCCCGCGCATGGTGACGATTTCTCCGTTGATGCGCGTGCCGCGATCGCCTACACTCACAACCAGAATGGGTTTGCCCGGAAAACAGTTTTTCAGGTGCGCAAAGGTGCGATCCAACTCCGCCCGATACCATTTGATGTTGTTCAGCGAGTTGGTAACGGCATTTAAACCCACCTGAATCACTACTAAATCGTAGCGCTGAACGGCATCAAACTGCTGGATAAACTCGGGTTTGAGGAGTTTGAGTGGACCGCCGCTGTTGCCGCGTACCGAAAAATTATCAATATAGATACCCGGGCCACTCTCCAGGGTGGCGCCATATACCTGCAAATTGCCCGGATCGGGGAAACGTATGGCGAAAGCGCTGGTGCCCGCCGCGTCTGTCCACAACCAGGAACCCAACACGCCGCTGCCACTGGTTTTTAGCGTTGCCGACTGCGGCGCGCCGCCCTGTTGCTGCCATACCATCGGGGTGGGCGACGAAGCCGAATAAAACAGGCGTACCTGCGACCAGGTACCGGTATTTTTAAAATAATTCAGGCCCTCATAATGCACCTTGGCCTCAGGCGCAGGCGTATAGGTGTAGCCGTTGAGTCCGAGTAGTGGCCGGCCTTCTTCCTTTTTAATAATGGAATGCGTGGCCCAGCCCCTGAAATCATGCCGGAATGTGCGCTTGAATTTGGACACTTCCGAGGTCATGGGCACAAAACCCACCCCGCGGCCGCCCCAAAGCGATTGCAGGGAGTCGCGCAGGTCGCCGATCAGAATATCGCCTTCCACAAAAGAGTCGCCATAAAAAGCGATGCGCACCGTGCGGCCCTTTCTGGTGGAGTCTATGGCGGCAAAGAAGCGTTGTAATCCTTCCTGTGCGGGCGTGTAATCCTCTATCCGGCGCCCGTACCAGGAGGAGTCTTTGGCCGGTAAAGGTTCAAAAACCGCTGGCAGGGTATCCTGTATCGCAAGGGTATCTTCGGGCATGACGGGCATCCAGGTGCTGTCGGCTTCGGCAGCAGCGGGATCTGCGGCTGCATCGGAGCTTGTACGACGCACATCAGCGAGTAAATCCATCTCTTTTAGTTCAAAATGAGCGAATTTCAAGCCTTTAGGAAGCCAGGATAAGGAGAGCAGGGCTGCCAAAAGCAGCACTGTCAGACCAATTGTTCCGTTCAGATAATTTTTCATGCGCGGCAAAGGTAGTAAATTCGGGAAACAGTAGGCAGCGCCGCAAGAAGGGTCGGAGCAGGAGCGGGCTAAAGTGCTTCGTGTAAAACTTCCAGAATTTTATACCAGTCCGGATTGGTCAGGGCATAAAAGCTGTTTTTGCCGTCGCGGCGCACCTGTACAACGCCGCGATCCTTTAATATCCGCAAATGGTGACTTGCAACCGCCTGTTCAATTTCTAATTGTTCGTAAATTTCAGTAACACTCATAGATTGCTGACGGTAGAGCATGCCGACGATCATCAGTCGGTGCGGGTGCGCTATGGCGCGCAGGGTTTCCGTCGCGTTTTCCAAAAAACTAAAGGTATATTCCGGCGTGGAGGCCATACGTTGTTTATTTTCGGAGACAAATGTACATATTTATATATAACAAACCAATTTTAGAGCATGTTCGGGAATTCATGTTCGCGCGGAAAGCGGGAGCCAGGTTGAAGTTCATAAGTTTGGTGCATTGCAGGCCTGTCTTTCCGGTAAATAAAATTTTATTCTGCCAAAACCAGATTCGCTTGCACCTACGCATGGCATGTTGATTTTCGAAAAATTTTTTCCCGTTTCAGGTTTACCTGGGGACTTTGCTTGATTTTTTGACAAAATAAAATTCGCAAACAAGCCATAATTAGGCTTGTTTTCCAAATAAAAAATATAATTGCTGCTTTTTAGGGCTGTTGCGGAATAAAATTTTAGATTTTTGGAAAAAAAATTACATCAAATTATTGATACATATAAATATCTATATACTTTTGCTTTCACAAACATCAAAGCACCCTGCGCAAGCAGCCCTTTCTTGCACCAAACCTACACACACTAAATCAACAACACAGTTTGTCTTATGCAAAACAACTCTACATCTGTACACGGCGAAAAAAAGGCAGGATGGGCCTTGATGAGCGTCATTATGGCCTCATCGGTAGGTACGCTGATCGAGTGGTACGACTTTTACATCTACGGTACCCTTGCGCCTTACATTGCCAAGCAGTTCTTTCCTGCTACCAATGAAACGCTCTCTTACCTTGGTGCGTTGGGCACTTTTGCAGCGGGCTTTATTGTGCGTCCGTTTGGCGCTTTATTCTTTGGCCGTTTGGGCGACCTTATCGGGCGTAAGTATACCTTCTTAGTTACGCTGTTGCTGATGGGTCTTTCCACATTCTGTATCGGTCTTATCCCCGATTACAATTCCATCGGCATGGCCGCACCAATCATCATTCTGCTGCTCCGCCTGCTTCAGGGCCTTGCGCTTGGCGGCGAATACGGTGGTGCTGCAACTTACGTGGCGGAGCACTCACCCGACCATCGCCGGGGCTATTACACCGGCTACATTCAAACAACTGCAACGATTGGTCTGTTGCTGTCCATCGTCGTCATTCTCGGTAGCAAATCCTACTTCGGTGATGCTAACTTCGAGGCATACGGCTGGCGCGCTCCGTTCATCATTTCGGCCATTATGATCATCATTTCGGTTTATATCCGTATGAAAATGGCTGAATCGCCGCTGTTCTCCAAAATCAAGCACAGCGGCAAACTCTCCAGCAACCCGCTGAAAGAATCGTTTGCGAAGAAAGAAAACCTGAAAATGGTACTACTCGCGCTCTTTGGCGCCGTGGCCGGTCAGGGGGTAATCTGGTATACCGGACAATTCTACGCCATGTCGTTCATGGATACGGTTTGTAAAATTGAATTCAACACCGTGCGTTACATTCTGGCAGCAGCCATTATCGTGGGTACTCCGTTCTTCCTTGTTTTCGGACACCTTTCCGATAAAATCGGCCGTAAATGGATCATGCTCGCCGGTATGTTGCTGGGCATTCTGACCTACCGTCCGATTTACTCCAAAATGCTGGAACTTGCCGACTACAAAAAAGCCGAAGCTACTTCCAGCTGGGAACTGCCCAAAGAAGTAAAAGTGGATGCCGCTACCGGCGACAGCACCATCATTGCCAAATACGGTAAAGTGTTCGTCAATGGCAACACTTATGAAGAGGTAAAAACGACCAAAATCCTGGCCGATAAATCCAAACCGGCAGCGACACCAGAGGTAAAAACCAAGGTATACCTCTCCAGCAGCAACTGGATGATGATGGCCTTCCTGGTTTTCCTGCAAATTATTTACGTAACGATGGTTTACGGCCCGATCGCCGCCTTCCTCGTTGAGCTTTTCCCGACGCGTATCCGCTACACGTCCATGTCACTGCCTTATCACATCGGTAATGGTATTTTCGGCGGCCTTGTACCATACATCGCAACCTTCCTGGTTTCGAACAGTAAAACCAAAGAAAATCCATCAGGTGATTTGCTCGCAGGTTTGTTTTATCCGATGCTGATTGCCGGGGTTTGTCTGGTTATCGGCGCCTTGTTCCTGCCTTCCCGTACAGACAAAAAAGATCACGAAGATTAAACCTGTCTGTTCCAGCAATCGGGAATTCCGAGCCTTTCACACCTTTTTCAACACCAATTCAATTTAGAAATTCAACATGGATATCATAAAAAAAGCTTCCGGCGTGCTTTGGATCATCTTGTCCGGCCTCGCCATCTGGTTTCTCTTCACCCGCGCCATTCATGAACTGTCGCTGCCGGATGTGAAACCCGACAAAAAAATCTTCTGGTATAGCATTCTGCCGGTTTACGTACCGCTAATGGCCGGCCTGGCACTCTTTGGCTGGTACGCCATCAAAGGCGAGTACAACAAACTTGCCGAGGAATACAACAGTTAAATTTCAATTGCACTTAGCGCAAATATGCGCTTGAAGGAGGGGTGGTTCCTGTGGTTTTTCCACCCCTCCGTTTTTGAAAAAAACTGCTTTCCAAACCTAATTTTTTGCATAGCTATACCACGGGCGCAAGGTGCGCCTTGCGACAGCCATGCGTTTTCCACACCTTCTTCAACTCAAGTTCCTGACATGAATAAACGTTTTTACTCCCTGCTGTTTTTTGCAGTCTGCGTGCAAGTGACTGCACTTTTTGCACAAGCTACCGGCGCGCCTGCTGCTCCGCCGGCCACCCCGCCACCGCCAGCTGTGGATCACAGCTACAAACCGCTGACGCTCAAGCTCAACGACAGCGGCAGCAAGTACGTTCGTTTCATCATGTGGCACCAGATCTGGGCCACCGCCACACAAAACAACCCGGGTACGAAGGATATTAACGGCAAACTCATTGACGGTTCCGATGGCGCCGACAAAGCATGGTCGACCGATCTGGCCATCCGCCGTTCCCGTTTTCTGGCTTATGCCCAGATTTCTCCGCGTTGTCTCATCCTTACCCACTGGGGGATTAATAATCAGTCGTTTATCAACGGCGCGACAGCCCCTAACGGCCCCAACGCCGCTTCGGGTGGCAACCAGGGCAAAAAGCCACAGTTGTTCATCCACGATGCCTGGACGGAGTTTGAGGTAGCTAAAGACAAGCTCTACCTCGGCGCTGGCCTGCACTACTGGAACGGTGTTTCGCGCCTGAGCAGCCAGAGCACGCTGAACTTTATGACCATGGATGCGCCGATTTTCAACTGGCACAATATTGAAGTTACCGACCAGTTTGCCCGCCAGTTCGGTATTTATGCCAAAGGCCAATTGGGTCGCCTGGATTATCGCGTTGCCCTGAACAAACCCTTTGCCAGCGGAACCGCTCCCGGCGCAGTAGCCAAAAACGGAGTTGCTGTAAACGTGCTCAACGAAAACTGGGCCACTGCCGGCTACGTCAACTGGATGTTCTGGGATAAGGAAAGCAACAAATTGCCTTTCTTCATGGGTTCATACCTCGGCGGTAAAAAAGTATTCAACATCGGCGCCGGCTGGTACAGCCATCCTGATGCATCGCTGTATAAGTCTGCCGACGGCCGCGACTCAAGCTATCAAAATCAACTCGCGCTCGGAGCAGATGTATATATTGACCTGCCGCTGAATAAAACCAAAGGCACTGCGCTGAACTTTTCCGCCACGTATTACAATTTCAACTACGGTACCAACTACATCCGCAATATCGGTATCCTGAACCTGCACACTGCCGCTCCGCCAACTACAGAAAGCTGGGCCGGCGCAGGCAATGCGCAGCCGACCATTGGCACCGGTTCCATCATTTATGCACAGGCGGGTTACCTGTTGCCCAAGTTGAAAAACGGCACGGCCTTTATGCCGTATGCCACCTTTACCCACAAAAACTTTGAGCGCCTCGCCGATCCGTCTTCTCAATTTGGCCTGGGCCTGAACTACTTCGTTACCGGCCACAACGCCAAACTGACGCTGGAATATCAGACCCGTCCGGTATATCAATTAAACGGTACCGACATCGTGCGCAACGGCTCCCGTGGAGAACTTATCCTGCAAACACATATTTTCCTGTGATTTTCGCAACTTGTTAACTGCCTTTTGATTGAAAGTTTAATCGGGCCGCGTCGTTTATTATAAATGGCGCGGCTTTTTTTGTTGCGGGGATGAAGCCCCTATTTTTAATCGGGCAATTTCAAAATATGGGTTAAAATTCATTATCTTTGACCCTGTTACGCAATCAATCTTGCAATGGACAAAGTAAAAAAGCTACAAAAGGCCGTTTTGGCACTTCTCGAGCAATACGCTGCAATCAAATCTCCTTTCATGCCAGAGGTTGATAATAAGATTATTGCTGATACCAAAAGTCATAGCTATCAGTTGATTCGTATTGGATGGTACAAAGATCGCCACGTACATTATACTGTTTTTCATTTTGAGATTTCAGATGGCAAGATCATTATTCATGAGAATCGTACAGATATAAAAGTTGATGAGGAACTCATTGAAAATGGTATTGACAGGAAAGATATAATTTCAGGACTCCAACACCCGAGAATGCTTAATTTGCAATTAGCTGACAACGGCTGACGACCAAATTCAGTGCAATGTCCAACAGCCTCACTCCTCGCCTGCTACTCCTGAGCGCAATCGCCTTGCTGCTCTTTGAGTATCCGCTGCTGTCACTGGCAGATAAAAATGCTTTGCTGGGCGAACTCCCTCTCTTATACGTCTACAGTTTCAGCGTTTGGTTGCTGCTTATTGTACTCACCGCCCTGCTCATTCGCCGCAAAAAAGATCGTATTCCATGAGCCTCGGAGTGGTATTACTTTGTGCCTTGCTGTATGTCGGTATACTGTTTGCTACCGCCTGGCGGGTTGATGCACTGGCCAAACAAGGGAAATCCCGGCTTATGCGCAATCCTTATGTCTATAGTTTGTCGCTCGCGGTGTACTGTACCGCCTGGACCTATTACGGAAGTGTTGGCCGGGCCAGTGCAAGCGGCCTGAGTTTTCTGGCTATTTACCTTGGCCCTGCCATCATCGCGCCATTATGGTATTTTTTGCTGCGCAAAATGATTGTTATCTCAAAAAATCAGCGCATCAACTCCATCGCCGATTTTATCTCGGCACGCTATGGCAAAAGCGGACATTTAGCTACCTTAGTAACCATAATCGCCCTTTTTGGCGTCATTCCCTACATCTCCATCCAATTAAAAGCCGTGTCTTTCAGTATTGATGTACTGACCGAACACCAATACCCTTACTTCAAGCCGGATGCGCCCCTGCTGGCCGATGCCACTTTCTGGGTAATGCTCGCCATGGCGGTATTTACCATGCTCTTCGGCGCCCGGAAACTCGACCCCAACGAGCGACATGAGGGTCTGATTGCTGCCGTCGCATTTGAGTCGCTGGTCAAGCTGATTGCCTTTTGGGTGGTTGGGCTGTTTGTCATCTATGGCTTGTACAACGGATTGGGAGATCTTTTTACCCAGGCGGCTGCAAACCCCGAAACCGCACGTTTATTCAGCTTGTCGGGCGCCGGCGTCAGCCCCACCTCCTGGACGATGTACATGCTGCTCTCTGCCCTGGCTATTATGCTATTGCCAAGGCAATTTCACGTAGCGGTTGTGGAAAATACGCACCCAAGGCAGGTGAATACCGCCATGTGGTTGTTCCCCCTTTACCTGTTGCTCATTAATTTTCTGGTGCTGCCGATTGCACTGGCCGGAAAAATGATTTTAGGCAGCAGTGCTCCCAGCGATACCTATGTATTGACCCTGCCTATCCACGAGCACCTGCATATATTATCCCTGATCGTATTTATTGGCGGCTTTTCTGCGGCCACCAGTATGGTTATTGTATCTTCCACGGCCATCTCCATCATGGTCAGCAACCATTTGGTACTGCCCATGCTGATCCGTCTGAAACTCATCGGCCAGGAAACCACGCCCCGTGGCGCCTCTACCCTGCTGGATGTCAGGCGAGTGAGTATTCTCGGCGTTTTAATGCTGGCTTTGCTGTTTTTGAAAAGTATCGGCGGCAGTTACGACCTTGTTTCGGTGGGCCTTATTTCATTTACCGCAGTGGCGCAGTTTGCGCCGTCCGCGCTTTTTGGCATGTATTGGCGCAGGGGTACGCGCAAGGGCGCCATCGCCGGGCTTTGGATCGGTTTCTTGATCTGGGCGTATTGTTTGCCCGCCGCCGCTATTGCCGAGGCCGGATTTTTATCGCAAAGTTTTATCACAGATGGCCCCTGGGGCATCTCCAGCTTACGGCCCTATCACTTGTTTGGTATGGAAGGCATGGACAATATCAGCCATGCCGCCTTTTGGAGTTTATTGCTGAACACCGGCGCCTTTTTAATCGTGTCTCTGTATACACAGCCTTCGGCTCTGGAGTTGACACAGGCCAATATTTTTGTCAATATTCACCGCTATGTGGCGGGTGAAGAATATGATGTGGTCAAACGTGCGGCCAAAATCAGCGACTTGCACCGGGTTATGGGGCGTTTTCTCGATCCTTCACACGTTTCGGCCATTTTTTCCAATTTTGAAAAGGAAAACAAGATAAAACTCGATCAGCAAAAAAATGCGGAACCCGAACTGATCAACTACGCCGAAACCCAACTGGCCGGTATTATCGGCGCCTCTTCGGCCCGTTTGGCCATCGGCTCCGTTGCCAAGGAGGAAAACATCACTTTGGAGGAAGTGATGCAGGTGCTGGAACAAACGCGCGAAGTGCTGCGCTATTCAAAAGCGCTGGAACAAAAAAGCAGCGAACTGGAAACCACCACCCGACAACTTATTGCCGCCAACGAACAACTTAAAGCGCTCGACCGGCTCAAAGCCGACTTCATCACCACCGTTACCCATGAATTGCGCACGCCGGTAACCAGCATCAAGGCGCTTTCAAAAATTTTGCTCGATTATCGCGCCGAACTGCCGGAAGAAAAATTGCAGTCCTACCTCAATATCCTCGTCAGTGAAAGCGAACGCATCAGCCGCCTCATAAACCAGGTGCTCGACATTGAAAAAATAGAATCGGGCACCGATGAATACCTGCCGACCGAGCCGTTTAGCTTAGATGAAATTGTGCGCACCACTGCCGGTGGTATGGCGCAGTTGTTCCGGGAACGCAGTATTGAATTTACCAGTAATATTCCGGAGGAAACACTGGAAGTGGCCGGCAACCGCGACCGCATTGTGCAGGTGGTTGTCAACCTGTTGTCTAATGCCCTAAAATTCTGCGACGCACGGGAAGGCCGGGTAAGCCTGAGCCTTCAAAAAGCGGGCAGCGAAGCAGTGTTGCGCGTCGCCGACAATGGCAAGGGTATTCCGCCCGAACAACATGTGCATATTTTTGATAAATTTACCCAATTGAACTCCAAAACCGAAGGCAAACCCCAGGGAACAGGCCTCGGATTATACATTACCCGGAAAATTGTAGAACACCACGGCGGCAGTATAAAAGTGATGAGTGCCGTAGGAGCAGGTGCAACTTTTGAGGTCAGGCTGCCGATTTACCCGTCGAACACATGAGTTTTTGATGGTTAAATAATTTTTATTCAGATATGGATTTTATGTATCGGGTAAAAGACCTACTTTTATACCGGAAACCGATTCTTAACCACCCTTCTTGCTGCATACCTGAATCTTCAACGAGTCAAAACGACGGAACAAGCTTTATGAATTTCAAGCCTAAAGTACTGCTCGTGGATGATGAGCCGAACATCCTTACCGCCATTGAGTTCCTGCTCGAACGTGAAGGATTTGTCATTTCCAAAGCCTATAACGGCCTCGAAGCCCTCGAAATTGCGGATGCGACCATCCCCGATCTCATCGTGCTGGATGTCATGATGCCAGGCATGGACGGCTTTGAAGTAGCCCGCCACCTGCGCCAGAATAGCAAATTAGACGATACTAAAATTATCTTCCTAACCGCAAAAGGCGCGGAACAGGATCGCAAAAACGGCTACGCCAATGGTGGTGAATACTACCTGATCAAACCCTTCGATAATGATTTTTTCGTGAGCACTATTCACGAAATTATGGCCTACGGCTAAAGAGCGCCGCCTTTTATACGCTGATTTTCAGAATTTGGTCATAAAACTGCCAAACAGGGGATTTATGAAAAAAATATTCGCACATATATACTTATCTATATATTTTATTTTATAACTTCGCACCGTTGTATTTTAAACACCTGACCAACATTACCCGACTATGCGCTACGAAAACATTTACCGCAAAAGCATAGAAAACCCGACCGGCTTTTGGGAAGAACAAGCCAAAAGTATTCCCTGGTTCAGTTTTCCTAAAAAAATACTGAGCAAAGACGAAAACGGTCTTTACCGCTGGTACAACGGCGGGAAGCTCAACACTTCCTACCTCGCGCTGGACTATCACGTTGAAAATGGACGCGGTGATCAGACCGCCATCATATACGACTCCCCCGTCACCCAAACTTTTCGCCATATCACCTACCGCGAGCTGCGCGATGAGGTGGCGCAATTTGCCGGTGCGCTCCGGCAGCTCGGCGTAGAGCAGGGTGATCGTGTCATTATTTATATGCCCATGGTGCCGCAGGTCGCGGTTGCTATGTTGGCCTGTGCCCGGCTCGGCGCCGTACATTCCGTTGTGTTTGGCGGTTTTGCCCCCCACGAGCTGGCACTGCGTATTGAAGATGCCAAACCCAAAGTGCTACTTACAGCCAGCGCAGGAGTGGAATTTACCAAAATCATCCCCTATAAATCCATTATCGATGAAGCGCTCGCCGAATCTACACACAAAGTAGACCACGTAGTGATGTATCAGCGCTGGTTCAAACGCACACCACTCACCCGGACTAACGAACACGACTGGGACGAACTCCTGCGCAAAGCCACGCCCGTTGACCCTGTTCCGGTAGACGCCACCGACCCGCTGTACATCCTGTACACCAGCGGTACCACCGGCAAACCCAAAGGCATCGTGCGCGACAACGGCGGCCACGCCGTTGCCCTGCGCTACTCCATGGAAACGGTGTACAATGTAAAACCCGGCGAAGTATTCTGGGCAGCCAGCGACGTGGGCTGGGTTGTAGGGCATTCCTACATCGTGTACGCGCCACTCATAAGTGGTTGCACCACAGTGCTATATGAAGGAAAGCCTGTGCGCACTCCCGACGCGGGCGCATTCTGGCGCGTCATTGAAGAACACAAGGTGAATGTGTTTTTTACCGCACCCACCGCTTTCCGGGCCATCAAAAAAGAAGATCCGGAAGGCGCCCTCAAAGCAAAATACGACATCAGTTGCCTGCGACAACTCTTTCTGGCCGGCGAACGCTGCGACGTGGCAACCCTCGAATGGGCGCAACAACTGCTGCAAATACCGGTCATTGACCACTGGTGGCAAACTGAATCCGGCTGGCCCATGCTCGCCAACCCCACCGGTATTGAGCTGATGCCCGTTAAGCCCGGCTCTGCAAGCAAACCGGTTCCGGGTTTTCAGGTGGAAATTCTGGATTCGGAGTCCAATCCGCTTGGCCCGAACCAGGAAGGCGCGGTCGGCGTACGCCTGCCCCTGCCCCCCGGCTGCCTGCCTACCCTCTGGGAACAACCCGAGCGCTACATCCAAAGCTATCTGAGCGCCTACCCCGGTTATTACTTTACCGGCGACGGTGGTTACAAGGACGAGGACGGCTATTTTTACATCACCGGGCGTATAGATGATGTGATTAATGTGGCTGGCCACCGGCTTTCCACCGCCGATATGGAAGAAATTGTAGCGGCCCACCCCGCCGTGGCCGAATGCGCCGTGATCGGCGTGGAAGACCAGCTCAAAGGCCAGGTGCCGATCGGGTTGGTGGTGCTAAAAGCCGGTGCTTCAATTTCGCAGGACATGCTTGAAAAAGAATTAGCCAATATGGTGCGCGAACGCCTTGGCGCAATCGCCTGCTTTAAAAGTGCCACCATTGTAGCCCGTTTGCCCAAAACCCGTTCCGGCAAAATCCTGCGCCGCGTCATGCGCGCCATTGCCGACGGAAAACCCTACACTGCTCCGTCCACCATAGAGGACATGAGTGTGCTGGATGAAATTGGAGAAGCACTTCAGGAGAAAAAACTGGCACATTAATATGCCGACGTCGGATTGACAGGCAAACAACGCTGCACTATCAATCCATCGTTAAGAATGTTTTCGTTTTGATTTAGTTGAAGTTCCGGGGCGCTGGAGTAATTCTTTCGCCCCGGTTTTCAATTGAATAAGCTACATTAGCCGCTGCAAAGTTGTTTTTTAAAACATAAACCTCGCAGTTGATCAATTTTTCAAATCCACCCAAAACGGGTATCCATTGATAAAAAAATTACACCACAGCCCATGTCAATTCAAATTCAATCACTCGAACAATACCGGGAAGTTTACCAAAAAAGCGTAGCCGACCCGGAAGGCTTCTGGGCCGAACAAGCCTCCTCGTTCCAGTGGCGCAAACCCTGGCGCCAGGTGCTTAAATGGAATTTCCGCGAACCCAATGTGAAATGGTTTGTCGGCGGCCGCCTCAACATCACTGAAAACTGCCTCGACCGGCACCTCGAAACCCGTGGCAAACAAACCGCGCTTATCTGGGAACCCAATGATCCCAAGCAAAAAGCGCGCAAAATCACGTACAAACAGCTCTACGGACAGGTTTGCCAGTTCGCCAACGCCCTCAAAGCCGAAGGCGTGAAGAAGGGCGATCGCGTGTGCATTTACATGCCCATGGTGCCCGAACTAACAGTAGCCGTACTCGCCTGCGCCCGCATCGGCGCCATCCACTCGGTCGTTTTTGCCGGTTTTAGCGCCGTTTCCCTCTCCGACCGCATCAAAGATGCCGAGTGTACCGTCGTGCTGACTTCCGACTTCAACGCCCGCGGCGTTAAAAATATTCCGGTAAAACAGGTCGTGGATGAAGCACTCGCTATGGGCTGCGAATCCGTCACCAAAGTAATTGTACAAAAAAACACCGGCGATCCGCTCAAAATGGTGGAAGGCCGCGACATCTGGTGGCACGACGTCATCAAAGGCAAACGCAAAACCTGCAAAGCCACCATTGTAGACAGTGAAGACCCGCTTTTCATCCTCTACACCTCCGGCTCTACCGGCAAGCCCAAAGGCGTGGTACACACCCAGGGCGGCTATATGGTGTACACGGAATATACCTTCCGCAATGTGTTCCAGTACCAGGATGGCGATATTTATTGGTGTACGGCCGACGTGGGTTGGATCACCGGCCACTCTTACATCATTTACGGACCGCTGCTTGCCGGCGCCACCACCATGATGTTTGAAGGCGTGCCGACCTTCCCTGATCCGGGTCGTTTTTGGGATGTCATTCAGCGCCACAAAGTCAATATTTTCTACACCGCCCCAACGGCCATCCGCGCCCTCATGGCCGCTGGCGATCAGTGGGTAAAAGGTCGCCGGATGCCTTCGCTGCGCGTGTTGGGCACCGTGGGCGAGCCTATCAATGAAGAAGCCTGGCACTGGTACAATGAGCGCGTGGGCAAAAAACGCTGCCCGATTGTAGATACCTGGTGGCAAACCGAAACCGGTGGCATTATGATCTCGCCGCTGGCGGGCATCACGCCCTTGAAACCCTGTCTGGCCACCCTGCCCTTGCCGGGCATTCAGCCTTGCCTCGTAGACGCGGCGGGCAATGAAATTGAAGGCAACGATGTGGAAGGCATGCTTTGTATCAAGTATCCCTGGCCATCCATCATCCGCACCACATACGGCGACCATGAGCGCTGCCGCACCAACTATTTTGCGGCGTTTAAAGATAAATATTTCACCGGTGACGGCGCCCGCCGCGATGCCGACGGCTACTACCGCATCATCGGCCGTGTGGACGATGTGATCAATGTATCGGGCCACCGTATTGGTACCGCTGAAGTGGAGGATGCCATCAATAAAACGCCGGGTGTGGTCGAATCCGCTGTGGTGGGTTATCCGCACGACATCAAAGGCCAAGGCATTTACGCTTACGTCATTACCGGCGATGCCATCAGCGATCCGGATGCATTCAAAAAGCAAATTCTGGATGTGGTGACCAAAGAAATCGGCCCCATCGCCAAGCCGGATAAAATTCAACTCGTGCCTGGTTTGCCGAAAACCCGTTCGGGCAAAATTATGCGTCGCATCCTGCGGAAAATCGCCGAAGGCGATGTGTCGAACCTCGGCGACATCTCTACCCTCCTCAATCCGGAAGTGGTAGAAGACATCAAGGAAGGCGCAGGATTATAACGATGAGCGATGAGCGATGAGTGATGAGTGATGAGTGTTTTGGGGTGCAGGAGGCGGAGCCTTTCCGGGTACAATCTGTGAGAAAATACATGACCGGGTAGCGTATGATGCTACTTCACCCCTGGCCACGTATGTTTCTCACAGATGGTACACGGAAGGTTTCGCACAAATGACACACAGATCATTTTTACAGATGCACAGAATTCTGTGTTTTCTGTGTGTATGATCTGTGTATTTCTGTGCGAAACCCTACGTGGCCCGGCAGTGCCCAGCAGAAGTAATAGACTATTATCACTCTGATTACCAAACACTTACAATCTAATAATACCAATGAATCTTCGGAGGCCGCAACCAATAGCGTTCCCCCGTGTACAGCAAGACCTCAATTGAGATGCTGTCTAACAAATGTGCCTTGCTTTTATGTATCCTTTGGAAGTCTTTACCTTCTTCAAACCTAAGCGTAATGGGAGAGGGCGTTTGCCATTGCAGAATACTGTCAATTAACAAATCGTCCATGAGGGCAATATGATGAAGGCCAATACTATCCCGCTTATTATTAGTAGAGGCAAACATATATAGTTCAGGCTTTGGGAAACCAGCATTGGAAATAAGGTAAGCTACGGCACTACGGATTTGCTCCTCTGCCTTATTATCCCGCTCCTGATACGAACGATCAGCTCCCAATTCACCCCACTGAAAATAATATTGTTTGCCAGAACAACTAATAGCCATCTGGCTGGATCTATTTCGGCAACAAAATTGAGAAGTTCCTTTTCTTTTAAAATAATCAATTGTATCTAACCAGATCGGCAGGCATCTGTAGTTCAATCCTTCCAATCGCCGTTGGAAAGCGTCTATTACTCCTTGCGAAACTAATTTTGATCTGTAAAACTTTTTGGGCTTATGGGGCGGCCCATCATGATAATAATATATATCCATATACCATTGCTGCTTTTGTTTGTAAGCAATACAAGTAATATCCACATACCATACAAAACTGTATCGGTATATATAAAGGGAGTCAAATGAGTAATAATCTTTACGACATTTAAAAAAATTATCATTTCCATGGGTGAATGGATTGTCCATGATAATTTCAAGAGTAATGGAATCGCCTGAAGTAGGTATTAAATTACAGCGCATAGAATCTGCATTAGATACAGCTTTTTCTACTTGCATATTTGGCTTTTTCTGTTTGGATTGGCAATGCCAAACAAATATCAGAACAGGCAGTACAAGAAGTGCTAATAATCGATAATTTCGTTTCATTGGAGCAGTTGTTTTTTAGTGGTGGAAATATACATGAAATTGCTGCATCTGATCGGTGCTTATCTGTTGAGGATCGAAGATTGGCGGCACATCCGGCCGGGGAACTATCGGGACCGGACTTTAAGGCCGGGCACCTTTTGTCTGAACCGGGATTTGGGGGGATTTTTAGATTTTGTAGATTGGATTTTGGATTGATTTACGGAAAGCGTTATTACTAGCATCGATCCAAATCATTAAGACAAATCCAATCCCCCAAATCTAAAAATCCCCCCAAATCCCGGTTCAGACGAAAGAGGCCAGGCACTTACAAAAGTACCTAAACACCCAAACATTCATCGTTCATCATTTATAGTTCATCGTTTTCCCCTATCTTTGGGCCTTATGTCGTATCAAAGCCCATTGACGGAAGACGTTATTAAACAGCGTTTTATCCCGTTTTTAAAGGATTTTTACCGGCACCGGTATGAGCCGATGCCCAACACCACTGAAGTATCTTTTGACAATGTGGCCGAAGGCGGCTTGGTTGCCGACGGCATGATGCGCTTTCGCAAAAGCGACAATAGCCCTTTCCTCTGCGCGTACGAAGCGACTTCCTTGGATAAAATCGGCGAGGTGAAATTCGTTCGCAATGTGCGGTATTTCCTTTGGGATTGCGTTGCCTTCGGCCTCGTGGTAGCCGCCATCGCCTACCTGATTGCATACTACGCTTTTCTGCTGTGGCTTGTGAAAATTCACTGGATCGGGAATGTGGGCTTTATTGCCGGTTTTTTCCTGCTCGGCGCCCTCGGCTGGTATTTTACAATGGGCAAATGGCGCAAATACCGCTTCATTCACGCCATTGAACAATTTAAACTGTACCGCGCCGACGAGCAATGGATCGCCCTCGGTGAAGATGTTTTCCCCGCTCGCAATGATCCCTTTTTTCAGGAATTAAGACATCAATGCACCTACAATGGCTTCGGATTGGCCATTGTGCCCTTTGATGGTTTTGTGGAAAAAATTCAGGACCCTTCACGGCTCAGCATTTACGGCGAAGACCGCAGTATGGCGCACTGGCTCACCCGGACGCAGTGGTATCAGGCATTCCAACAAGGAAAAAAAGCCGCCGATCAGCAACAACAACCACCCTCCAAAATCAAGGCGACGCTGAACAAGGTGCTGCGCCCGCTCAAATTTCAATTGCTTGACCCCCTTCGCCGGGCCTTTCAACAAGCACTCGGGCAGCCGCTCGGCTATACCGCATCTGCTTATACCCGCTTTATGCAAGGACAACGGGTGCAAAAAATGATCACCGCACTTTCCTTAACAGCCCTGATTGTCCTCTTCGCGCTCACCCTTTCACATACAGAAGAAGACCTTACGGAATGGACAGAAGTGAATACCCGGCCCAAAGGTAAAAACCCCGAAGATCAGCCGTTTAGCTATTTTGAACACGAGGTGGCGCCCATTACCGGAGTGCCGCGACAAAACCCCGAACGCCGCTTTTCAGAAAGCAACTACGCCACTCGCCCCGCCGCCGAAGCGGAAGAAATACAGACGCTTGATTTGTCCGGCGACGATGATGAGGATACCGAAGCACCGGCCCCAACACCCAAAACCAGTGTAAAAAAAGCAGCACCCGCACCCGCAAAACCCAAACCGAAGCCCATTGATCCCTGCAAAGCCTGGCAAGGTAAACGCGGCTATTATTTGCAGGAAAGCGTATTTGATAATCAGCAAAATGCTGATGCGCGCGCCGCAAAAATCAAGGCGGCCGGTATTACCTGCACGGTGCTGCCCAAGCGCTGCATTACTGCCGGCGACGCCGGGTTTATCATCCAGGTGGGCAGCCTTCATATCGCCGCCGCTGAAGCCAAACAACAGGCCACAAGCCTCGGCGCCGCACTGCGAAAAGCCAAACTCGGAACCGGCAAACTGATCGTTAAACAACTTTAGAGCATGTTCGGGATTTCATGATCGTGCGAAAGCGAGGAAATTTTATGCTGGACAAGGCGGATTTCACAGGCGTAGCCAGCAGCTACGATGAAGAAATCCAACGCAGTGCAGCATAAAATTTGCCGCTTGTAGCCGATTGATGAATTCCCGAACATGCTCTTAGATTTCCCCGCATCCACCATCAAACATCCAACATCACAACCAATGCGCCCTTACCTGTTTTTACTGCCCTTTTTCGGCCTGCTCAGCGCTTGTACCATCGCACAAAAAGCACAAAACACACCCGTTGCAGCAGTGCCGCCACAAGGGTGGAAAAATATAAAAATTGCACAGGGAAATCCCAAAGATGCGTACGGGCCTTGTGAGCCAAGCATAGCGCTGAGTTTTAAAAATCCGTCAAAAATCGTAGCGGGCGCCATCCTCGATCGCTACTATTGGAGTGCCGACACCGGCAAAACCTGGGTATCCGGCACGCTAAAATCAACGTTTGGAGTCTTCGGCGACCCGGTAGTACTGTCCGACTGGCGCGGCAATTTCTACTTCGCACACCTCAGCGACCCCAGCGGAAAAGGCTGGAAAGACAAACAAATTCTCGACCGCATTGTGGTGCAAAAAAGTACCGACCAGGGCAAAAGCTGGAATAACGGCTCCTATATGGGCCTCGCCCATCCCAAAGATCAGGACAAGCACTGGCTTATCGCCGATCCGCGCAATCATAACTTGTATTGCAGCTGGACGGAATTTGACGAATACGATAACAAAGACACGGCCAAATACAAAAGCCGCATTTTATTTTCCGCCAGCACCGACGGCGGCTTAAACTGGAGTAAAGCCCTGCGAATCAGTCAGTTTGAAGGCAACTGCCTCGACGACGACCTCACGCCCGAAGGCGCAGTACCCGCCGTTGGCCCCAATGGTGAAGTATACGTAGCCTGGGCCTGGAACAATAAAATCTGGTTTGATAAAAGCCTCGACGGCGGCAAAACCTGGTTGGAACAGGACATCGTGGCGGCGGAACAACCGGGCGGCTGGACCTTTGAAATTCCCGGTATCGGGCGGGCAAACGGCATGCCGATCCTGCTTTGCGACCACTCGCCCGGCCCCAATCGCGGTACGCTCTACCTCAACTGGGCCGATCAGCGCAACGGTGAAAAAGACACCGACATCTGGATGGCCGTCAGCAAAGACGGCGGCATGAGCTGGTCGGCGCCCAAACGCGTCAACGACGACCCGGCCGGCAAACAACAATTTTTTACCTGGATGGCCATCGACCAGATCAATGGCGACCTGTATACGGTGTTTTACGACCGCCGGGCCTACAACGACAACCGCACCGATGTGTACTTAGCCCTCAGCCGCGACGGCGGCATGAGCTTTGAAAATCACTGCATCAGCGAAACGCCCTTTCAGCCGCGCAGCGGTGTATTCTTTGGCGATTACAACCACATTGCCGTGCACCAGGGCATCGTGCGCCCCATCTGGACACGCATGGACGACGGTGTGTTATCCGTTTGGACCGCGCTGATTAATTTTCCGGTGAAGAAAATCCGGGTGAAGGATATTCAGGATTGAGGGTGCTTTTAATGTTGAATCATCAGATGCTTACTCAAAATGATTTCATTGCCGCGCCTGAGCAGAAGAAAATAAGTACCGGAAGGGAGTTCGGAAAGTGCAACTTGCATCGTGTATGTATGCACAGGTTTTTGCAAGACCACATTTCCGGCATTCGATACCAAAACAGCACTTAAATTGCTTAAATCAACATCTGGTGGCAGGAGGATATTAATGAGTTGATTGGCCGGCACTGGAAAAATCCGAATATTTTTTCCTTTTAAAAATACGGGAGTTTCCGAATTAATGATAAAGTTGTTTTTCACACAACCCGGCTCCAGACAACCCAGACTGTCTAATTTAAGCAGCCAATTGTGCGACTCCAAAACACCAGTCATGTAATTAGTAACCGTACCGGTTGCGATAAAACCGCCATCGGAAGTCGGAATAATGTGTTGCAAACCAAATGTATTACCATTGTAGGTAGTATCTATGAAGGAACGCTCCCAGATTAGCTCACGGTTTTTATCAATTCTGAATATCCATCCGGAGGAATATTTATACCCGACCGTAAGGTAGTCTACATACTCCGATCCACCTCCTACAAGTCCTTTGCCTAGAACCGACTCCATAGACTTAATTTCTTTAAGGGTTTGATTGTGAAATATTAAAGAGTCTTCGATAGCGCCATTTACACCCTTGAAAAATATAGCTGGTGGGGTAAGATCATGATTCGGGATAGTTTTATTATCCACATACCACTGCAAGGCAATAGCACTTGAGTCAAAGTATGCAGGAAGCGCCGTAAACGGTTCATAAGAAAGAGGCATATCTTGTTCCCACACGATACTACCCGTAGTATCAATAGCAATAAACCCGCCTTTATTATTCAAAAAACATACATCCGGACAATAAATAAAGCCAACTACAGCATTTCCTTGTTGGTCCGCGATTAATTTCCAAGAAGATGTCCATGTGTTCGCCGCACCATAGTAAAACTGGTTAAGAATATTTCCCTCCGCATCGGTAAGCACAAAATATAAGATACTTGTTAGCTGACTTCCAATCTCACGGCTTTGTCCCCCACTAATTAACCACTTATCTCCTAAAGATAGTAATCTGGGAAATTTATTTCTTTTAGCATCATCTCCATACTCTCTAATCCATAATTCATCTCCGGAATCACTTAAACAATAAAATACATATTTTGGGTTGAGCGCATTAGTATGTCCTACTACAAATAGCTTATTATCTTTAACTTCCAATGATGAAGAGCCCGGATGAAATGGATATTGCCGAAACCATTCAATATTCCCAGAAGAATCTAATTTAGTTATCTGAGTGCAATCGTAACTTGAATTACCCAGACAAGAAGTACCCGACAACAAATAATAAGAATTAATATTCTCTTTAACAACTATTCCGTTTTCCGGACTTAACGGAAAATTTGAAAAAACCCTGGAAAATGTTATAGGCTGTCCGAGACAACAAGTTACTACAAATAGCAACGTAATGGCGAGGAAATGTTTTTTCATAGTCTGATTTTGATACACCTTATTAGCAAAAACAGAAACGGACGCGGATGCGTATTTATTAAACTGGTACGAAAATTTATAAAAAAGAATGGGTGGATTTGACAAATTCATCCATCAAATCCACTCAAATGAGTTATCGCCTATGAACTTATTTGAAAATTAATCAAACGCATAAAAAGAATCGCCGATTTCAATCGCTTTTTGGCGGGCAGCTTCGGTGGTATAGGCCATCACCACCACTAAGTTCGTGCTGCTCTTTTTATCGAGCAGGGTGATGATGAGGGCGCCGACACCGTCTTTGGTGCCTTCTACAAAATAGCCTACAAAATCATCGATGCTCAGTTCGTCGGCTGCTGTGATGTTGTCGTATTCAAGTTCTTCAGCAGCGGCAACCAGGGCCTCGGCAAGGGTCTCCTCGCTTACTTCGCCATCCTGCTCTGCATAAATGGAGAGCACCAGATCGCGGCCTTCCGCTACAAACTCACTCGCGTTGTTGGTTGTTACACGCAGGTTCGACGGTGCGCTGAAACCAACGCCGTGGGTATCCCAGCGCCAGTCCTGTTGTGCAAAAGCGGTATTTACCAAAAGGCTGAGCGCTACAAAAAGCGCCATTTTGAAAGATTTTTTCATGTTGGTGTTTCAATTATTGCCCATTACAGGCAGGTTAAAAATGATGAATTCCACAATTACATCCGGCACCCTCCCTGGAAACGAGGAGGATTCCAAATTCCGCACTCCGCATTCCACATTCCGCACTCTCCTCATTCCGCATTCCGCACTCCGCATTCCGCACTCCAATCATCCCTTCTTTCCCCACTTCGCCCGGGCAAACTCGATCACAATAGGCAATACGGAGATGCCGATGATGGCAAAAATGACGGTTTCAAAGTTGTTCTGTACAAATTCGGTGCCGCCGAAAAAGTATCCCAGCAAGGTAATGCCGGTAACCCAAAGTCCGCCACCCATCAGGCAATAGCCCAAAAAAGTGCGGTATTCCATTTTACCAACGCCAGCCACAAAAGGCGCAAAAGTGCGTACAATCGGCACAAAACGGGCAATTACCAAGGTGCGGCCGCCGTATTTTTCATAAAATGCGTGGGTTTTATCAATGTGCTTGCGCTTCAAAAACCAGTAGTCGCGCTCGTACACGCGCTGGCCCAGAAAACGGCCGAAGAAATAATTGGTATGGTCACCCAGCAAAGCGGCGGCAAACAGGAGCGGAATCAATATCCAGACATTGAGGTTATTCGCCGGGTCGCCGGCCAAAACACCGGCAGTAAAGAGCAGCGAATCGCCGGGCAGGAAAGGGGTCACCACTAAGCCGGTTTCGCAAAAGATGATCAGCGCCAGGATGAAGTAAAATTGTGTACCGTAAATGCTCAGCCAATGGGTAAGCGTACCTTTAAGGTCGCCCAAAAGGTTGAGCAGTTGATCAATTAATTCACTCATAAAATTTGAAAAAGGATGTTTAAGCGTTATCCGCTGCGTTCATTTCCGGCTTCAATTCCTCAAAGTTGCCGGTTTGCCGGTTTTTGCGCACATTATCCCAATTGAAATAACGGCCATTCATCACCACGTATACGCCGGGAGGCAAAATTTGCACGAACGCCAGGGCGCTGCCGAGGTTAAAAAAACCGTCGGAAGACGAGCCAAATGCGTAGGGAATCATCGCGCCGGTCAGCACAATGGTTTTGCCTTCAATGCCGGCTTCCGCCAGAATACGGGCGGTTTCCACCATTTTATCGGTGCCATGCGTGAGCAGGATCTGATCCGCAGGGGTTTTGGTGCAGTTGTAAACAATAATAGCCAGGTCTTCGTCGCGCATTTCCAAAGAGTCCACCATCATCAGGGTTTTGATGTCGATATCCACTTCCGAGCGGCCGCGCTCGAACATCTCCTTGAGGTGGGTGTCTTTAAAATAGAGTTCGCCGGTGAGGTAGTTATACTCTTTATCAAAAGTCCCCCCGGTTACAAAAACCTGTACCATGTTACTGCTTGGTTGAAAAGTGGCGCAAAGAAACGATTTTTTTTGAGTGTTTTAATTTTTAAGTGTTTTGGTATTTTCGGAATTTGGCAGGTAAACCATTGATAGTCAGGCATTAAAACCAACAGACCATAAAAAACCTTTAAGCGCTTGCCTCCTTAAATACAAGTACACCAGGCGCCTGCTCAGCCGTATACCAAAACACCCAAACACGCATCGCTTACGGTTTTGCCAGTTCGATCATTTCAGACAACTCCTCCATAAGGGCTTCGGGGCTGCCGGCATATCCGACGCTTTTGAATCGGATTTTACCCTGGCCGTCAACGATAAATTTGGTAGGAATACCTGATACCCCGTAAGACATAACCACCTTATCGTCGAGATCCATCAGCACATTAAAGGGATACTTCTTGGATTCGATAAATTCGCCGGCAATCTTGGCTTTTTCTTCTGTAGCTACCCGTTCCCAGGTATCCACAAACAAAAAGACGACATTCGGATCATTTTTAAAATGTTCCTGAGCCAGCTGCATTCCCGGGAAGGAGGCTTTGCAGGGGCCACACCAGGTTGCCCAGAAATCGATTACTACCACTTTCCCTTTCAGGTTTTCCAGTTTCACCTCTTCCCCTTTGAGATTTTTGAGGGCAAATACCGGCGCGGGCGTGTTGGTCATTTTGGCAGCCAGTTCCTGGCGACGCAGCACTTTGGCCGATGCATCGAGTTGTGCAAGATAAGCAGCAACGCCTTTTTCTGATTTATCTTCCGCCGCATACAGGGCCTTGAACTGCTCGCGCAGTTTCGGGGTTGCTTTGCCCAGCGCCAGCAGGCGTTCCAATTCAGGACGCAGCAGCGCAGATTGCGCCTTGCTCAGGTACTCGATATAGCGCTCATTCATTTCGGCATTTCCGGCTTCCGTAATTTCAACAACCTGCTGCTGATACTTTGCGGCTTCCTGCCATTTATTCACTTTTCCCAGTGCAAATGCATAGGTATCAGCATTTTGTGCAAAAGTAATACGACGCTGACGCGCCCATTGCATCGGGGTAAGCATGGTCGGTTTGGATTCAGAAGGCGCGTACATTTCCGTTTGTGCCAGAATAGCCGCCTCCCGGCCAAACATTTCTGCCCATCCCAAATCTTCATTTTTCTCGGCCAACTCCCAGGAAACATTGTTGTGCAGACTCGCCCGGGAGGCAGGGCTTAGCCGGGCAGCAATTTCCTGATACTTATCCCATTGCTTTTTATCCGCATAATACTCGGCAACAGCCGTGTAGAGGTTATTAACGGCAGAGCGGTCTACGTCGCTTTGCGGCGGATATTGGCTGAGGTACTCGGCAATTGCCTTTTCCCGGGCTTCAAAATCGGTCATGGCAGAAATGGCTGTGCGGCGCTCCTGCTGTACTAAAAGTCCCTTGGGAAACTTCTGCTTTACCAGCGTTTTCAGGTTATTGGCCTTCTCGGTTTCGCGATAAAGTTCGTAAGTGCGGATGGCATTACTCAGGTCTTTTTCCGTTGCATCGGGAGCGGCAACCAGTTCGTCCAGCAAGGCAATGCCTTCCTGTTTTCCTGCATCGCCCCGCTTTACGCGCATGAGCGTGGAAACATAGGCACTCAGGTACGATGCCCGCGCTGCAGGTTTGGCCTTGAAGGTTTCTTCAAACATCCCCATCAGCTTGTCGGCCGGCACCGAAACCTCAAGGTTTGGGCCTACCGTGCGGATGAGCAATGCACGTGTCGCTTTATTTTCGGGCAAAAGATTACCCGCAGCATCATAGACATCAATAAAATAGCCCTGACCGGCATTATTATCGATGGTTTCATCATGGCTGAATACAAAAAACGCAGCAAGTGCCGTGGGCGCCAACTGAAATTCGCCGACCAATTTACCGTCTACCGCTCGCAGGTTGAGGGACTTGACTTCAATGTTTTTATCGGCGTATTCATATACAATAATATCAATTTCAGGAGCATCTGCAAGGGGGCCTTTGCCCAGTTCATATTCAATCAGCACCTTTTCCCCGGCTTTGGGTTTTAAAGGTTTAACCGCGATTTGTTGCGAAAAAAGGGGCGAAACGAAGCAGCAAAGCAGAAAGAAGCAAACAAGTTTTTTCATTGTTGTGTGTTGTGAACGAAGATTAAAGTTTTGGACAAATCACGCGGCTTTTTCTTTCCCCGGGATGGAAATAGGTGAATGACACCTCGAAAGCGCCACGGGCATTATTGGCCAATGTCAGGTTAGAAACGGTAATATCATAGCTCAGACCGAGCATGTAACGATTGTATTCAAGCATTCCGACCACTGTAACGGCGTCCATCTGAACGCCACTGTTAAGTCGGTTTCCGATGCGACCCCAGGCGCCGAAACGCAGGGCCAGCTCATTGTAATCATTGTTGGAGTAGCGAAGGTTAAGCCCCAGATCGGTTTCAAAAGACGGCCCCTGTTTCATCAGCAAAACGCCTGGCAAAAGGGAAATATTATCATTTAAAGGCAATTGCCCGCCAGCATGCGCCGACCAGCGCTGGTACATCGCTTCGCCGGAATTATTCACAAAGGCAACGTCCGGGCGATTCAGGTGTTGTCCGGAAATACCCGCATACACAAAACCATTTTCCCCAAACAAGGTATACCACATCAAACCGGCATTAAAATCCAGATAAAGATTGGTGGAGCCGTTGATATCGCCTTCACCGGAGGAAAGGCTGGCATCCGGGCGTTCATTGGCCAAATCAAACTGCCTGGAGAACCAGAGTTTGCCCCAGTCGAGCGAATGCTGGCCCATACCTAACTGGGCGCCTGCCGCAAGGTAGTGTGAAGCCTGGCGGTACCCGCCGCTGAGTTGCTTGATGAAAGAACCGCCGATTTGTGCCTTGTTTTGCGAAAAACGAGCCGTTCCGGCTTCATCGTGCATCGCACCAAAGCCAAAAGAGGCGTAATCGTCGTTGTACCCAACATTAAAACGATAGTCGTAAGAAGCCGCGTACGTGCGGAAAGGAACGGGGGAAAGGACGCTGTTCCATTGGTCGCGGTAATTCGCATTGATGCGCCAACGACCGTTAAAAACACCCGACATGGCCGGATTAAGGTTCCAGGGTGACGCGTAATATTGGGAAAAACGCGGATCTTGAGCATACAGTTCGGTTGCGACAAAGGCAAAAGCCAGTAGCAGTGCCAAACAGCGAATCGGTTTGGAAAAATGAATCATGTGCGGTGTAAATATTGGATGAACGTTGCGGATTTCGACGTTTGAGACCGCTGGATTAAATATAAGAAGCGCTAATATCCAACTTTTCAGCGAATTAGTGTCACGTTGCCGAAAATTTGTTCCCGCACCCCGTCCCGATACAAAATTTCAGCATACCAGGTATACACACCAGGCAGACAATCCTGCCCCCGAAAACGGCCGTCCCAACCCTGCGCCTCGTCATTTACAGGCATATCAAGCTGCTCGAACAGCTGTTCCCCCCATCGATCATAAACCCTGAAAATGGTCACCCGATCAATTTGTCCGGCTTTACCCCACACCTGCAAACGCTCGTTCGCGCCATCCTCATTGGGCGTAAACCCCGTCGGCACATACGCACCACGCGGTTTATCAATAAAAATCTTGATTTCACCCAAACCGATACAACCGCGCGCATCACGCACCCGCAGGCGAAAAATATTGGTCAGGGGCGGCCTGACCCACACGCTGCTGCACTCCGGCGGATCGGCGCAGCGGATACTGTCGCGCAGCATACTGCTCCAGGTGTACATTCCCTGGCCAAAAGCATTGGAAACAAGGGATTCAATCAACATGGAATCGCCGAGTACCAGGGTGCTGTCGGGACCAAGATCCACTTCCAAAGGCGGCGGCTGATCGAGTTGTACCGTATAGGTTTGCACACAGGTGCGGCCGTTGCGCACGGAAATGGTATACTTACCAGCGCTTAAGCCGATAAAAGTACTTGTGCCTCCCCAGACGCCGTCATTGAGTCTGAAGCGCAGCGGCGAAGAAGTCTGATTGCCAATCAACACCTTTATCCTGCCATTGGAAAGGCCAAAACACTCCGGACTCCTTACCTCAAATTGAATTTGCATGGAATCCGGCGCAATCAAAATACTGCTGTCAATCCGCTCACACCCACGGGCATCCCGCAAAGTCAGGGTGTAAGTACCGGGCGCGAGGCTGTTAAGCGTGCTCGAAGTGGCGCCATTGCTCCAGCTATAGGTATAAGGCAGGGTACCGCCAGAGGGCAAAGCCCGTATACTGCCGTCGTTGTCGCTCGGACAACGCAGGGAGTCGGCCTGAAATTCAAGGGTCAGGAGCAAAGGTTCTCCGATTGTTATGCTTGTCGTGGCTGTGCAGGTATTATCATCGGTCAGCAACAAGCTGTAAGTACCGGCAAGCTGATTGTCAATAAAGTTCTGGACGCTGCCATCAGACCACAAGTAGCTCAGGGGCGACTGTACATGACTGACGGAGAGTACTTCAGCCCGGCCGTCGGAAAGCCCATTGCAGGAAACCGAATCCACCCGGAACGTCAGAACCGGCGCTGGCGGTGCCGCGACCATAAAATTAAAAACCTTGCTACATCCTGCAAAGTCGGAAATAGTCAGCATATAAGGCACTCCACCACTTATACCTCTCAAAATCAGCGAATTAGGTGCATCTGCAATACTCCAGAAGTAATTGTATTGGGTAGTATCGCCGCCACCGGCCCCACCGGCAACATAGTTTAATGCAGCGATTCCGTCGGAAGTATTATGACAGGTAGGACTAACCAACAGCAGGTTGGCCGCAATACTGTCGAATTGCAAAACTTGCAGGCTGTCCTGAAGGATACATCCATTATTGTCACTCACGCGCAACCTGACCCTGCCGGCCGGAAGACCGCTCAAGGTGTTCCCACCCTGTTGCCCGTTTCCCCACAGCAGGCTGTATGGGCCGCCGTTTCCGCCGGAGGGATTGGCCGTAACAATGGCGTTGCTCTGCCCAAAGCAGGCATTTTGTGTTTGTACCAATCCGGAAAGTAAAGGAGGCGGTGCACTAACCTGCGCCGTAGCGCTTGCTGTTGCGCCGAGTGCATCGGTTACCGTAAGCGTATAGGTGCCGGGCGCAAGGTTGGTCAGCGGAACGCCGGTAGCGCCGGTATTCCACAGGTAAACGTAGGGCATACTACCGCCGGTGGGCGTTGCCGAAATCATGCCGTCGCTGGCGCCGGGGCAGCTCAATGCCTGCGCCGTGAGACTCACGTTCAGCATCAGCGGACGCGGCTCCGGGCGCTCGTCGCGATTGCCGGCTTCGGGTTCCTGAAACAGACTTTCAGCAATTTCCACACGGGCAAACACATGGGCACTCAGGCCAATACACCACAGCAGGGTTAAGATTATACGCATGTTTTGATACTCGGTAAAGGATTGAAGCAGCAAAAAAAATTAATTTTGCCAAGAGCAGCGGTATTTTTTACAGAATCCTTAGCACATTTGCTCAGGAATAGCGGAACTTTAACTTTTAAACGAAAAATATCGCGCTGCGCCTTTGCATGAAACCGACGGATAAAGCAGGAAAAAAGACGCCCAAAAAGCGCATTTCTCCAAAATTAAAAGCAAAAGCTGCTGATATTCAGCAAATTCTGGAAAATCTTTACCCCGAAACTCCAATTCCGCTTCAACACGAAGATGCTTACACCTTATTGGTGGCGGTGGTGCTTTCGGCGCAATGTACCGACGAGCGGGTCAACCAAATCACACCGCTGTTGTTTGAACGTGCCGACAACCCCAGAGCGATGATGCAACTGGAGGTTGAAGCCATCAAGGAAATCATTCGCCCCTGCGGACTGTCGCCCGCAAAGTCCAAAGCCATCGCCGAGCTGTCGCGCATTATTACTGAAGAACATGGCGGACAGGTGCCGGAGAGTTTTGAAGCCCTTGAGGCCCTGCCCGGCGTGGGGCACAAAACTGCTTCAGTGGTCATGTCGCAGGCTTTTGGGCATCCGGCCTTTCCGGTGGATACACATATTCACCGATTGGCTGCGCGCTGGGGGCTGAGTGATGGTAAAAGTGTAGAAAAAACCGAAAGAGACCTGAAAGCGCTTTTTCCGCCCGAAAGCTGGAACAAATTACACCTGCAAATCATTTTTTTTGGCAGGCAATATTGTCCGGCACGAGGACATAAAATAGAAAATTGCCCCATTTGTTCCAAATACGCAGTATCAAATTAACTTCCTGTTGCTCTTGTTATGCAAAAAATCATTTCTGTCTTTCTGTTTTGCTGGCTGCACGCCGGTATCGCCCTTTCACAAACCAACGTTGTCCAGCTTGATGTACTCGATTACCCCGGCAGTGAACTGGCCAATATCTGGGGCTACGCTGCGGGCGGCAACGAATACGCCTTGGTAGGCGCTCAGGCCGGCCTTAGTATCGTGAATGTAACCGACCCGAATAACATCAGCGAGATTGTGATGATACCGGGGCCATTCAACAGCTGGAAAGAGATAAAAACCTATCAGCATTATGCTTACGTGGTTTCTGAAGGTGGATGGGGCGTTCAAATTGTAGACCTGAGCAACCTGCCCGGCTCCAACTTAGTGTACAAAAGTTATAACGGCGATGGCGCTATTTCCGGCCAGCTCACCAAGGCCCATGCCCTGCATATCGACGAGGCCAAAGGTTTCCTGTACGTGTACGGCAGCAATCTGTTTAATGGAAAAGCCATTATACTGGATCTGAATACCGACCCCTACAACCCGCAATATTGTGGCTATTACAACCCGATCGGATATGTACATGATGGTTATGCTTACAACGATACTATGTATTCGGCACATATTTACGCCGGACAGGTTTCCGTAGTAAAAATGAATACCGATGCGGTCAACAACACGATAAATCCCACGACACTGGGCACCATCAATACCCCCAATAATTTTCCGCACAATACCTGGCGCAGCGGCAACACCATGCTCACCACCGATGAAGTAAGCAATTCCTACCTTGCTGCTTACAATATCAGTAATCCCGCTAATATAACCCTGCTCGACAGAATCCAGAGCAACCCCGGCAGCAACTCGATAGTGCATAACACTCACATCCTCAATAACTACGCCATCACGTCCTGGTATGTCGACGGGTTTACAATCGTTGATATTACTCGCCCCGACAACCTGATTCAAACCGGAAATTTTGACACCTATTCAGGCACACCACAAGGTTTTGAAGGCTGCTGGGGCGTATATCCTTTCCTGCCCTCCGGCAATATTCTGGCGACCAATATAGCGCAGCCAGGTGTAGGCGGCGGACGCCTGTTTGTTTGCCAGCCCACCTATGTGCGCGGCTGCCATGTGGAAGGGGTGGTGAAAGACGCCAATACCAACCAGAACATCAACAGCGCAACAGTAGAATTGCTCAGCACCACCACAAATACCACGACCAACGTCAGCGGTGTTTATAAAATGGGACAATTACAAAGCGGCACCTACACCTTGCGGGTGAGCAAAACAGGGTACCAGACCAAAAACACGCAGGTGACGCTCAGCAACGGCACGCTCACCTTCAACACCATCCTGTTGGCGCCACTCACCTTACCCGTAGAACTCAGCAGATTTGAGGTAAAAAACATTGATAATACCGCACATTTGGCTTGGCAAACCGCATCTGAAGCGAACAGCAAGGGTTTTGAAGTGGAGTACAGCAAAGACCTCGGCAAATGGGAAACCCTGGGTTTTGTGGAAAGTCGATACCCGGATGGCGGCGCCTATACATTCAAGAGTGATCTACTGCCGGCGGGCAACCATTACTTCCGGCTCCGCCAGATTGATCTGGATGATGAATTCAGCTACACCGATGTAAAACTCCTGCAAATTGGCGCAGGCGTTAAACTTCAGGTTACCCCAAACCCGAGCAAGGGGTTTGTTCGCCTCGAAGGCATTGATCCGGAATCCATTCAGCGCGTTGAGCTGTACAATTATGTGCTGCAAAAAGTGGCAGAATTCGAGTGGAACGGCCAGTCCGGATTTGAATTGCCGGCAGATTTACCCTCAGGCGTTTATCGTCTCAGGGTGAGCAGCGCCGGGGAGGACATCTGGAGGAATGTGTTGCTGGGGAAATAACTATGACATAAACGGGTCTTCCAGGAGCAATTCTGGAATCATTGATTTAAGAGCATGTTCGGGAATTTAATTTGGCTCGCTATGTCACTCGCTGTAGTATTACAGCTGAATTGGCTAAAAGAAGCCAAAAAACCGAAGATTCTACGGTTCGCTCATAATCTTTGACGATTCT
>JAFLBP010000037.1 GCA_017303875.1 Chitinophagales bacterium
GATAATGCGTCTATCTTTGCCATGAGCCGGTTGGTTGTTTTTATGTTTCGAAGCTCAAAAGTAATTCGGCCGGCTCATTTTTTTACGATACTACGCTTCGGGACAGGGATTCATGCAACAACGCCATGGTCAGATGAAATTTTGTTAAAAAAACGCTCTGCAAACGATACCGCAATATTTTCTAATGGGTCTTTACTGAAAAAAGTCATTAAGGCAAGCATATACTCTTTTAATTCACCTTCATCCAAGTAATTCTCAGGACATTGCGGGCAAGATGGAGGGATATATGTCATGCATTTGAACTTGACACCTGTACAATCTCCGTTAGTGCCATGCTGCATATCTTCAACATTGGGAGGGTTTCGGTGGCTTCTGCCAATCAAAGTTCCGGTTGTAGGAACTGAAAATGCTACAGATGTACTTAAAATGTCAATACCATTTTGTATTTCATCTATTGGCGGTGGCTGCGGAGATGGCTCATATCCACCAAAGTCATCATAGGCATTAAATAGATCATTCATTGTAATTTCTGAAGTTTGGTTTAATATATAAATAGCATAAAAATAATCAAATTCTGAGTACTCGGCGATATTAATAACCTCAGGAGGAATTCCATCTGTTTCAAAGCAAAAATTAACACTTTGTGTCAGAAAATTTAGTATTTGACACTTTATAACATTAGTAATCAAATTTGCTGTACTCTGATTTTTTATCCATGAATTTGATTTCTTATTCCAAGTTACTTTAATATCAATACTTTTATTACCTGAACCTGTTGGGAAATTAATCCAACAATGAAAGTCTTCTGCATAACTAAATTGATCTTGGTTTATAATAGAATCAATACACAATGATTCGTATGAAGTAATTAGCAAATTCATTGAAAACCAATGATTCATTTTTTCAATCTCGGATTCAATTATTTGCCCTATATGAGTACTGCCACCATTATAGTTAACTTTATGAAAGGAATAATCTCTTATTCTTTCTGAACGAATATCTGCAAATTGCGCACTTGAAATGTTCAATTGAAAATTTTCAAAATTTTCTAACTTAAAAAAATCACGAGCTAAATCTTCATTACATCCAATACACCCCGTCGCCCATTCAGCTAGACCATTTCGGTCTGCGACTATGCAACAGTCTTTGATCTCATTAATAATTTGTATAAGTTCTTCAATTCCTTCAATTTCGGCTTTATGATAGCTATAATACAGATATTGCTCTTCTTCGTATCTGCTTTTGGTTTTCGCTTCAACCCTCTTATTAAAAACTTCACGTTGCAACGCAGTCATACAAGAAAATTGTGCCGTAGTTGGCATTTTCAGCGCCACCCAAAACTTCGTATAAACGCCTGTTTTATCTGTCTGCTTTCCAAAAAGCAGGTAATATTTGCTTTGAGCACCAGCTTGGGCTATAGCCTGCTGAAAAACTTCCGGGTACCCGCCAATCATGTTTTCATTATGCAGATAAAATCCAAAATCAAATACTTTAAAGGAGTCCCTAAACGCGAGTGGTAAACTATCCCTTAAACGACACGCTGCATTTTCAAGTGCCGTTAACTGTTCCTGACTTGGCGCAACACCCGAGTCATCGGATAGCCTGATATAACAATTTTGTGCATTCAGCCCATACTGAAGCGCAATCAATACCGTGAGAGCAAAAACAAGCTTTTTCATGTGTGCAAATTTATGGTTAAACCCCTCAATGACCTACTATTCCCAATATATTTTTGGAGGCCGCAACCAATAGCGCTCTCCCGTGTACAGTAAGACCTCAACTGAGATGTTGTCCAGCAAATAGGCCTTACCTTGGTGGATAAGTTGGTAGTTTTTTCCTTCCTTAAACCTAAGCGTAATGGATCTATCCGTTTTCCATTGCAGAACACTGTCAATAAGTAAGTCGTCCGAAAGGGAGATTCGAGTGATAATACTATCACCCTTCGAAGAGTGTGAAGCGAATAATTGTATTTCAGGCTTTGGGAAATCTGCTTTGGAAATCAGGTAAGCTACGGCACTTCGTATTTGTTCCTCTGGCTTGTTATCTCTCTCTCGATAGAAACGATCCCCATCCAATTCACCCCACTGAAAATAATATTGTTTGCCAGAACAACTAATAGCCATTTGGCTGGATCTATTTCGGCAACAAAATTGAGAAGTTCCTTTTCTTTTAAAATAATCAATTGTATCTAACCAGATCGGCAGGCATCTGTAGTTCAATCCTTCCAATCGCTGTTGGAAGGTGTCTATTACCCCTTGTGAAACTAATTTTGATCTGTAAAACTTTTTGGGCTTATGTGGCGGCCCATCATGATAGTAATATATATCCATATACCATTGCTGCTTTTGTTTGTAAGCAATACAAGTAATATCAACATTCCATACAAACCGGTACCGGTATATATAAAGGGAGTCAAATGAGTAATAATCTTTACGACATTTAAAAAAATTATCATTTCCATGGGTGAATGGATTGTCCATGATGATTTCAAGAGTAATGGAATCGTCAGAAGTAGGTATTAAATTACATCGCAAAGAATCTGTATTAGATACAGCTTTTTCTACTTGTGTATTCGGCTTCCCCCCTTCTGATTGGCAATGCCAAACAAGTATCAGAAAAGGAAGTGTGGCAAGTGCCAAAATTAGTAGTCGAATGCAATTGTGCGCGAAGAAAATAAACCTCATTCAGTATTTGTTTGAGTTTTTAACAAGCTATCTGTGCGAAACCTTAATTGGCCGAAAACAACGTGCCAAATATACAAGAAAATTTGGAAAAAGCGTGATATCCCCCGGCCGCGTAGGTTTCTCACAGATGTTACACGGATGTACCGCACAGATGTTACACAGATAAAATATGCCTTCTGTGCATTCTGTGAAAACGATCTGTGCAGCACGAATGGTAATAGCAAAGTACTATAGTCCACTGACCATCAATTAACCCTTCACTTACTGTTTTTTATAATATTGTTTAACTTTTATCGTATCATTTTCATATTTTAAAAAGACGCTTGCAATACTAAATTCATCAATTTCATCTTTTTGAGCAAATTCTTCACGGATGAATCGGACAACATCAATTTTTTTTGCCTTAGGGTCGTTACAACAAACAGAGGCATAATGTATAGCAAGTTCTTCTAATTCTTTTTGACTTGGCACTTTACCTGTTTTATAATTTTTTGCAAATACAACGTGCTTGTAAAGACTGCCGCGATAAGTATACATGTGTTTATATACAGTGTTATGAAAATAGTTCAAATTTGTACTTGGCCGGGTACAAGCGAATATAACAACTGAAATGAAGACAAATATTAATTTCCGATACATATTCTGAATGAGTGAAGGATTTGTGCGGAATGATCTGTAATTGGAATATAGCACGGGGGCAGATCACATTCGTAGTTTCTGTGAAGTTGTAATACCCGCTGGCGCGTTGTTCTACATCGTGCCCACGATCTCGTCGGGTTTAAACCCGACATACATGAAGCGGGAAGGTATAAGTTCACGCCAGCGGAGGGCGTAAACATAATTGCGCTGCTGTTTCTGTGTAACAACTATGCGAAATCTTAATTGGCTGAAAACAACGTGCCAAATATACAGGAAAATTTGGAAAAAGTGTGATATCCCCCGGCCGCGTAGTTTTCTCACAGATGTTACACGGATATACCGCAGATGTTACACAGAAAAAATGCCTTCTGTGCATTCTGTGAAAACGATCTGTGCATTTCTGTGCGAAACCCTACGTGGCCGGGTGTTATTTACTCTCTTCCCTTTTCATCGCCCTGCACTTTCAAAGAAAGCTGTTCTCTCAAATTGATTTTTGTAGTATCAAATTCAACAACGCTCATTCCAATATTTCTTTTCGAGCTATAGCTTTCAAACAGTGATAAAGTGAAATACCGCTGTTGCTTATCTGAACTTGAAAAAATGCCGTAGGTGTTTTGCGTAAGGTAGGGCGCCGGTGACGATGGAAAGAAATGAATGGTATCCTGATTAATCAGATAAGTTCCAATATAAATATTCCGACCAAAGCATATGCTCGTATAAGTATATCGCTGTGCAGGCTTTAGTCTGATGATATTCTGACAGTTTGCTGTTCCTTCATATTGCGCTACTAAATAATCCTCTTGTTCGAACCATTCCCAGTTGATCAAGCCCAAAGGGTAGAGCAAGAAAAGAAACATTAAAACACTAATTACCCCGGCATAACGCAGTCTCCAGAATTGTCGGCTTTTTTCAAGGATAAAGTAAATTATTTGTGTAATGACAATAATTAAAAACAGAAACCAACATCCTGCTGTTAACAGCATTAATATACTAAACAAATGCTCAATATAACTGGCGAGACCGATGAAAGTCCAAACTACGATAAAACTGATAATCAGCACATTTAAATACCTGTTCCCAAAATATTTTTTTAATACTTTCAGCATAAAATGCATTTTCATTTAATCAAAAATTCACAATCAAAAATCAAAAATTTTCCAAACATCCCACCCAAACCTCAAAATCACCAGCACAATTACCACCAAAAAGAAAATTCGGACAAACTGATTGCCCTTCAAAATCGCTAAACGACTGCCCAGAAACGCGCCGGCCATATTGCAAACCAGCATCGGCAGCGCAATATGAAACAGGATGTATTTATGGATGAAAAAGTAGGTCAGCGAGGAAACATCGGCCACCACATTGATGATTTTAGCCATGCCGGAAGCCCGAAGAAGGTTGTAGCCCGTCACGCGCACAAAACCAAACACCAACAAACTGCCCGTGCCCGGCCCGATCAGGCCATTGTAAAACCCCATCACCATGCCCACCAAAAAGGCAAACAACAACAGCCGCTTAGGCGCCGGCGGATTTTCTTCCTGCCCGAAATCTTTTTTCTTAAACGTGTAAATCGCAATGGCGATGATGAGCACTAAAATGATCGGTTTCAATACCTCGGCTGAAAGCATGCTCTGCAAATACGCGCCGAGATAAGAGCAACTCATGCTCCCCAGCGCCGCAACGCCCACCACTTTCCACGGAATTTTGACCGAACGAATGTAATTGATCGCCGCCACGGAGGTGCCAAACGCCGAAGCAACGCGGTTGGTACCAATGATGTTGGGCACGCTCAACTGCGGGTACAACACGAAAAATGCCGGCACCTGCACTAAGCCGCCGCCGCCGACAATGCTGTCAATAAATCCCGCCAAAAAAGCGAACCCACTGAGTGCGATGAGCGGCCAATCCATAGCTTAGTAGATGTTTTCGTCGCGCAAATAACGCTGCACATAATCCGCAATACCTTCTTCAAGTCCGTAAAACGGCTGATGGTACCCAGCTGCGCGCATTTTCGACATATCCGCTTCCGTGAAATACTGATAGGTGTCGCGGATGTCGACGGGCGTATCCATGAAGGAAATATCGGGCTCCAGGCCAAGGGCATGGAAGGTGCTGCTCGCCAGGTCGTAAAAGGTGCGGGCTTTGCCGGTGCCAAGGTTATAAATGGCGCTGGCGGGTTTGTTTTCGAGGAAAAACAGGAGCACATCCAGCACGTCTTTTACATAAATGAAGTCGCGGCTTTGCTCGCCGTCCTTGTAATCGGGACGATGGGAGCGGAACAACTTCATCGCGCCGGTGGCTTTGATCTGTCGGGTGGTATGGAAAATCACCGAGGCCATGCGGCCCTTGTGGTATTCATTGGGGCCGTACACGTTGAAAAACTTGAACCCGGCCCAGTTGGGCGGCGCCTGCCCGGCAGCCACCTGCTCCAAGGCCCAGACGTCGAAATCCTGTTTGGATTGGCCGTAAGGGTTAAGCGGCTTGAGGCCAGGAATGAGGGCATGGTCGTCGGCATACCCCGATTCGCCGAGGCCGTAGGTGGCGGCGCTGCTGGCGTAATAAAGCGGAATGCCGAAGCCGCTGCACAGGATCCAGAGGGCTTTGGAGTATTCGAGGTTCAGCTCGTCGAAGATGGCGGTGCTGAGTTCCGTGGTATCAGTACGGGCGCCGATGTGCAGGATGGCGTCCACGTCGGCGTGGTTGCGTTCGAGCCAGCGCACGAAATTGTTGCGGTGTACTTCGGCGTGGAAGGTTTTGCCTTCAAGGTTGCGTTGTTTATCGGGGCGCGAGAAGTCGTCCACGATCAGCAGGTCGGTGTAGCCTGCATCATTGAGTCGTTTAACCATGCAGGAACCAATAAATCCTGCTGCTCCGGTAATGATAATCATGGGGCGAAGATAAGCCTTGTTGAACGATGAACGATGAACGATGAACGATGAATTTTTTGGGTTTGTTAGTGTTTTTGGGTTTTGGTATTTTGGTGAGGGGCCGGCGTGGAGCGATTCGTGCATTCGTAGCAATTCTCCTAATCACTTAAGCAGTCTAAGTTTATACTTGCCACGAATGCACGAATGGCCCTGCGCCAGCCCCTCACAAAAACACAAAAACACAAAAACACTAAAACACTCATCATTCATCATTCATCGTTCATCATTCATCGTTCCTCATTCCTCAGTCTTCTTTTTTAGTCTTTTTCAACTGTTCTTCTGCTTTTTTGATTTCTTCCTGAACTTGAAGCAGTTTTTGGTTGGCCTCTTCAACTTTTTTCTGAGCGGCTGCCAGTTCGGCATTCAGGGTTTCCTTTTGTTGTGCGGCCGTTTCTCTGATTTTGATGACCTCGGCGGCGGATTCCGAGCGCACTTCGGCAACTGCCTTGGCTTCCTGTTCGCGGGCGGCAGCTACAGCAGCGGCGGCGTCCTGTTTGATTTTGAAAACCGTTTCTGATTGTTCTTTTTGTACGGTAGCGATTTCTTCGGCGGCTTTTTTACGCGCCGCTTCTGTTTCTTCCATGTACTGACGGCGTTTGTCGGCGGCATCCTGACGCGCTTTGGCCATTTCTGCGGCGGCCTGCTCGCGGGCGTCGCTGACTTCTTTGCGGGAGCGCTCCTGTGCTTCGGCTACTTCTTTGGCGTAGGCGGCCTTTTTGCTGTCGGCCTCCTGCTTGGCCAATGCGATGGCTTCAAGCGATTGCTGACGGGTAGTGGCTACTTCGCGGGCGGCTTGTTCGCGGGTGGTTGCGATCAGCGTAGCGGATTCTTCGCGGGATTTACCGACAGATTCAGCGCTTTCCTGTTTGGCTTTGGCGGCGGTTTCGCGCGCTGTTTTGATCTCGTTGGCGGCTTTTTCATTGGCTTCCGAGATTTCGTGTGCGGCTTTTTCGCGGGCTGCGGCGACGTCTGACACGAGGCGCTGGCGTTCATTGGCGCTGTTTTCGCGTGCCATGCGTACGCTGTCGGCTTCCAAGCGTTTGATTTCGGCGAGTGCCTGCGCGCTTTGGCGGCGGGTTTCGGCCACACTGTTGGCGCTTTCCTGTTGGGCGCGTACAGCGGCTTCGCGGGCGGCAGCTACTTCGCGGGCGGCCAATTCGCGGGCAGCGGTGATTTCAGCTGCGGCCTTTTCCTTGTTGCTCATCACTTCGCTGCTGGTGGCGCTGAGCATTTCCTGTTGCTTCTTTTTGGCGTCGAGTACGGCCTTGGCCGCTTCGTCCTGAATGGCTTTGAGTTTTTGGTCGGCTGTTTGTTTGCTGCCGGCTACTTCAGCGGCGTATTGTTTTTGTGCGTCGTCGGCTTTGGCATTGGCATCTTTGACCCGTGCGCGGGCTTCCTCCTGCGCTTTGGCGATTTCCTGCTGGCTCCGTTCGCGGGCTTTGGCTACCTCATCAGCGCTTTGTTGCTTGATTTTGCTTTCCTGTTCCTTGGCGGCGGCGACAGCTTTGGCGAGTTCACCCTGAATGCGGGTAATTTCTTCTTCAGCTTTTTTGCGGGCGAGGGCTACTTCGCCGGCAATAGAGTCACGCTGCAATTTCGAGCGGTTTTGAGCCTCACTGATGGCTTTATTGGCGTCGTCCTGTACTTGTTGTACCGACCCGGCAGCCTTCAGTTTACTTTCGGCAACTTGTTTGGCGATTTCCCCTTTTTCTGCGTCAGCCTTTTTTTGTTCTGCGGCTACTTCGTTGCGGATCAGCTGGAGTTGCTCGGCGGCTTTTTGCTTGGCATCTGCCACTTCAGTAGCAGATATTTCGCGCTGACGTGCAACATTTTCCTTGATTTCGGCAATTTCAGCGGCGCTGTTTTGTTGTAAAAGGGCTTTTTCTTCGGCTGATTTGCGGCGCGATTCCGCCACTTCAATCGCCGATTTTTGCTTTTCCTGAACGGTATTTTCCCGAATTCGGGCGACTTCCTGCGCGGTTTCTTCCTGCACTTTCAGGATTTCATTGCTGGCGCTTTTTTTGGCGGTTACAACATCTTCGGTCGTCTTATTTTGCTCCATTTTGGCCTTTTCGCGGGCATCGGCGATGGATTTGGCGCTTTCTTCGCGGATGCGCTTGATTTCATCCTCCGAGTTGGTACGCGCTGTGGCCACTTCATCGGCATACTGGAGTTTGGATTGCTCCATTTTTTCCCGAATCTGATTCAATTCTTTGGCGGCATTATCGCGGGCCTTTTTGACCTCTTCGGAAGAAGCAACGCGTGCCTTGGAAATCTCTTCCGCAGCCTGTCGGCGGGCGTCTTCCACATTGGTATTGAGCTTCACTACCACCGAATCCGCTTTGGCCTTACTGTTTTCCACAGCGGCCTGGGCTTCTGCGCGGCTTTTTTCAATCTCTGCCAGACTGCTTTTACGGGCTTCCAGCACCTCATTGACATACTCGGCTTTTTTCTGATTGGCAGCTTCACGCGCTGCTGCTACTTCCTGCTGAAGCTGGGCTTTAATCTGTTCGGCGCGATCTTTTTCGGCTTTGATTTCTGCGCGCAGTTTATCCTTGGTTTTTTCCAGGTCATCGCGAAGCGCGGTTACCTCTTTATCGGAGGAGGCGCCGCCGGATGTCGGTTTACTGCCGCCTCCGCTACCCGAAGTGGTGGTGGCAGTGCCAGCGCCCGATGAAGTACCGGCGCCTGGTTTGGTGATCGCAGCGCCGGGTGTATCATTGACTGCACTGCGGTCGAGGTTGCTGGCAAAACAGGAAGCCAGTGTGCGAAATTCGCCCTGCGTGTTGGGATTGATGGTAAATTTATACTTCTGGCGGTCGACAAAATTAATGAAGTTTACCGCCTGAATGGTGTAAGTAGAAAGCCAGTCGACTGCTTCCAGGTCGAGGCGCAGGTTGTTGCGGTGGGTGGGTACGGCGCCGGGAATAAGCTCGTCCATACCGGTGAACTTATAAATGCGTTCCTGACCTGTGGTGGTAATGAAAACAACCTGATCGTCCTGGTTGAATTCGATGCCTCCCTGAGAGGTCATGCGGGCAAAAATGCCCTTTTCGTCGGTATAAAACTCGATGGCATAGCTGAAGTTTCCCCGAACGATAATGATGACCCGGGAGGTGTTTGAAATCTGTACACCGGATATTTTTTTGTTCTCCTTAATCAGGCTGGCGCAGTCCTGTGCCAGGGCATTTGCGGAAGTAAGGAGTATCAAAAAACACGAGAGCAGAGCGATGCGGATGGCTGGCATGGTTATGGTTTGCTTTGATCAACAAAATATGAAAGTGGCGGCAAAATAATCGTTTTTCGGAGGCCAAAGAAAGATTTTTTCTGAGAAAGGGCGGTTTCTCCGAATTATTTAGGTTTTTGTCAAATTTCAGAAAAATAAATTACTGAATCGGCGGGGCGGCAGGGCGCTCGTAAAGGATAATCCAAACGCCGCAGCGCTCATAACGTCGCCTTTCCTGCCATTGTTGCGCCAGCACTTTATAATCTGATTCCTGCACGTCATTGTACACATTGGAGACCATGACCCATTTATTTTTTTCAAAGTCGAATGGCGCAAATTGCCGCATGTCTCCATTGAGTACTATCATTTCATTGACGCTAAGATTCGGGAATGCGCTGCCTGTGCTACCGAAGTCTATACCCATAGCATCCAAATCCCGAACAGCCTGTGTGCGCAACGCGTAGTAGGGCAGGTGGGCGAGTGTGGCATCCCAATCCATGGAAATGCCGCGCGGATAAATCTGTAAATTACCCAACAACAAGAGCACTGAGAGCACGACCGATACCCATTTTTTACGCTGCACCGACCAGTCTGTTTGCATCAACAACTGAAAGGTATAGCAGTGCAGGCCAACCATAAAGGGCAAAAAATAGCGATGCGCCGAGAGGTTTTTGTACCAGAGGGCGGAAGGAAACAGCAGGATGGCCAGGAAAATAAGCAGAAAGAAAATATTTGAATAATACAATTTAATTTTACTCAGCCAAAATTTTCTTATCAATATTGCAACCAATAAAAATTCAAAAAGACGATTAAAATCCAACAAACGCCAGCCTAAAACAGCGCAATTTTTGAGCATGCCCGACCAACCGCCCCAAGCAAAAGCAGGCGCCCAGGGTGAGTCGGGATGAAAGCCCGTCCAACCACTTTGGCGCTGATGCCAGTACAAATAACCGAATGCCAGCACGGCCCCCGGAACAACCGCGAGCAAGGGCAGCACAGTTCTGTGATTTTTTTGTAAAACACTGTTTATCAAATTCTTATAATAGGGTAGGGGGGCGAGTCCAAGCGGCGCCAGGGCGAGTGCAGCGGCGGTCATCATTCCGCGCATAGAGATGGCGGCAAGCAGGATATACCCTAAAATCTGCAAAGCAAGGCGCTGGTTCAATCGCCCGTCGAGCGCCATCAAAAAGCCGCAAAGCAAAAGGACATCCGGACTCACCAAGCTCATCTGCCCCAGCAGCACGGGGTCGGCCAGAACGGGCAGGAACAGCAGCCAGGCGTGCTGCTTGTCGCTCAGCGCCAGTCCGATGCGGTACAGGTGCAAAAACATTAACGCGATAAAGGGAAACATGAGCCAGTGGCCCACGGGCAGGGTTTTGCCGAAAAAGGTCCAGCAAAGGGCCAGTAAATACCCGAGGGTCGGCGGGTGGCCGCTGTCTATATCCCCGGGTAGCAGGGTAAAAGCAAGGCCGTTGTTATAAAAATGATGTGCGTGTTTGGAGGCCAGCTGTACGGTGTCCCAAAAGAAAAAGTTGTTTTGCACCAAGGCGATAAAAAGTGCCACAAGTGCCCAAACGAGCAGTACCGGAGCCGGGATGATTTTTTTCACGGCTCAAAGATAAATCCCGATTGCTGAGGAATTGCGAGGCGCCCGGATTATTTCACGTAGCGGCCCCCGGCTCAATGCAGTTTGGAACCGATGAGGCGGAGAAATTCCCCGCGCGTTTCGGCCTGAATGAATTGTCCGGTAAAAGCCGAGGTTGTTGTAACGCTGTTCTGTTTTTGCACGCCGCGCATCATCATGCACATGTGCCGCGCTTCAATCACCACAGCCACGCCCAAGGGCTGCAGGGTCTCCTGAATGACATCGCGGATCTCCAGTGTCAGGCGTTCCTGCACTTGCAGGCGTCGGGCGAAAACATCTACTATCCTGGGAATTTTACTTAACCCGACGATATGGCCATTGGGAATATAGGCCACGTGCGCTTTGCCGAAAAAGGGGAGCATATGGTGTTCGCAAAGCGAATACAGTTCAATGTCCTTCACCAGTACCATTTCGCTGTAATCCTCTTTGAACATCGCGGAGCGCAATATGGCCGCGGGGTCCTGGTGGTAGCCCTGGGTGAGGAACTGCATGGCTTTAGCCGCGCGTTCGGGTGTTTTGACGATACCTTCCCGATCCGTGTCTTCGCCGATACCGTTGAGCATATCGACATAGTGCAGTTTCAGGCGTTCGGTAAGGGATTCGTCGTAATGGTCGGTTTTCTTGTACACAGGTTCGGCCGTTAAAAGTGGTTATTGCTCGCCGTAATATTCGGCATAGATGGTCTCTGTTTCCCAGAGTTTGATGGCATGAAGTTTACAGCCCTCTGCTTCGATGGCCTGCTCTAACTGTTGCCAGATGAGGATAACAAGATTCTCGGTGGTTGGTTGCATGCCTTTGGGAATAAAGGGCACATCAAGGTTGAGGTTGCTGTGATCGAGGATATCAGTCACATACGCCTTGATGAGCAGGCTTAATTTTTTGACATCAATAATAAAGCCTGTAACAGGATGGGGCCGGCCTTTTACCGTGACGTGCAGGTAATAGTTGTGGCCATGCCAGTTTTTATTGGAGCATTTTCCAAAGGTCGCTACATTTTGCTCCTCCGACCATTCGTCCACCCAAAGTTTATGGGCGGCATTAAAGCGTTCTACGCGAGTGATATATACCATGAGTGTAATAGCGGCGCGGCCAACCCGACACCGGCGCCGCAAAATTACGGCGAATTCAAATGCCGCGCACGTTTTCTCTTGAAAAGCAGTAATTCGGACGGACTAAAGCCTGCATTTATCGAAAAATACCTTTATTTGCGCCTCTTAATTGTTGTTTTGCCTCGATGAATCGCTCGCGCACCATATTGGATCGCACTTACCGGACGCTCACCCTGCGCCCGGTGTACCACGGCCTTTTCTGGGCGGTGCTTTTTGCGTTTATGGTATTTGGCGGTTCCAAAATTGAGGGCAACCCGGGCGATATCCTGTTCGCGGAGATCCTTTCGTTGTGCTTTTTTGCCGTGTTGGTGTACACCAACCTCTATTACCTCATCCCCAATTACCTCGCCAAACGGGCCTTTTTATACCTTTTGCTGGTCATGATTGTCTGCGCAATCGTCACGCCACTGGAGGTTTTTGTGTTATATGTGAAATTTTCGGAAAACTCCGATTACCGTTCGTTTTTGGTTTCCATCCAATTAGATATTTACATCGGCAATATCTTTGTTACCCTGATTTCTACCGTTTTGCGCCTTATTATGGATTGGTGGCGCTACCAAAACGAAAAACAGGTGTTGCTGACCCAGACCATGCAATCGGAGTTGCGGTTTTTAAAAAGTCAGATCAACCCGCACTTTTTGTTCAATACGCTGAACAACCTGTACGCACTGACCTTGAAAAAGAGCGATAAAGCCCCGGAAATTGTGCTGAAGCTCTCGGAAATCATGCGCTACATGTTGTATGAATGCAACGAAAAACGGGTGCAGCTCTCCAAGGAAATCCTGTACATGCACAATTATTTAGACCTCGAACGCCTGCGGCAACCCAAGGAGGCCGACATCAGTTTTACGGTTGAAGGCAATATCAGTGAGCAGATGATTGCGCCCTTGTTGTTTGTGCCTTTTGTGGAAAACAGTTTCAAACACGGGTTGAACCTGCATGTGAAAGACGGTGGTTTTGTGCGCATGCGGCTGCGGGTACAGGGCGAAGACATGGAGTTTTACATCGAAAACAGCAAAGCTGACGCATTGCCCCGCATGGATCACCGCAGAAGCGGCGGTATCGGCCTTGCCAATGTACGGCAGCGCCTTCAAATATTATACCCCGAAAACCATACCCTCATCATTAATGACGAGCCGGGCGTTTACGCTGTAACCCTCCTGCTTAAACTCATTTGAAAAAAAATTTGACGGTTTAAAATCGGCTTTTTACCTTGGGCCACAAAGCAAAACAAATCTTTACCGAAAACCTGCTGAATATGTTAAACGTCCTTATCGTCGACGACGAACCGCTTGCGCTGGATGTACTGGAAACGTACATTAGTCAAATGCCCGAGCTTAATTTGGTGAAACGCTGCAGCAACGCCCTTGAAGCCAATGAAGCACTGAAAACAAATCCGGTGGATTTGATGTTTCTGGATATTCAGATGCCACAACTGACCGGCACGGATTTCCTGAAAACGCTCAGCAATCCGCCAATGGTTGTGTTTACCACAGCTTATTCCAATTACGCCATTCAGGGTTTCGACCTCAATGCACTGGATTATCTGGTAAAACCGATTTCATTGGATCGTTTTGTTAAAGCAGTCAATAAAGCAGTAGAACACGCGGGCCTGCTGAGATTGGAACAACAATCGCAAAACGGCAACGGGGCCAATGCTGCCGACAGCCATGATTTCTTTTTTGTAAAAGCCGATAAAAAACTCGTCAAGGTCAATTTTGACGACATCATTTATATCGAAGGTTTGAAAGACTATGTCATTATCCGACTACTCAACGGCCGGGTTATTACGCTTCAAACCATGAAAAGCCTGGAAGATCGCCTTCCGCCGGTTCAGTTCAAACGTATACACCGTTCCTACATCGTAGCGCTCGACAAGATCGCAGCCATTGAAGGCAATATGGTGGAGGTTATGGAAAAAGACAAGCCCAAATTATTGCCCATCGGCAAAAACTACCGCGACGACCTGTTGGATCTCATCGACAAGAACCGACTCTGAGCAAGCAGCAGTTTTTTTTCGGGGCAACACCCTGAGCATTTATGCAGCGAATCCGAATTACTGCCGTAAGTTACCTGAACACTAAACCGTTCATTTACGGCCTTTTCCGCTCCGAATTATCGGAATGGATTGATTTGAGCCTTGATATTCCTTCGGTTTGCGCACAAAAGTTGTTGCGCGGCGAAGCCGACCTCGCACTCACTCCGGTGGCCATTGTGCCCGAATTGCCCAAAGCATTCCTTGTATCTGATTATTGCATCGGTTCTACCGGCGCTGTCAAAACGGTTTGCCTGTATGCGCATCAGCCCCTTGAAAACATCAAGCGGATTTACCTCGATTTTCATTCGCGCAGCTCTGTTGCCCTCACGCAGGTGCTTTGCCGGGAATACTGGCATATTAAACCTGAATTTATTCCCGCACAGGAAGGTTATATTGAATACCTGAAAGGCGATACGGCCGGCTTGGTCATCGGCGATCGTACGATCGGATTAGAAGCGCGCTTTCCGTACGTGTACGACCTCGGCGCTGCATGGACCGACTGGACGGGCCTGCCTTTTGTTTTTGCTGCCTGGTTCAGCACGCGCCCGCTGCCGCAGCCTTTTGTGGAAAAATTCAATCAGGCGCTTGCCTCCGGCCTGGATCATTTGCCCGAGCTGACCAAAATTCTGCCTGCCTATCCGAATTTTGACCTTGATGCCTATTATCGGGACAATATCAGTTATGCATTAGATGAAGCAAAATGGTTGGGCTTGCAGCGTTTTTTAGGAATTTTATCGGGAGAAAAAGGCTACCATTTAGAAAGTACACGTTTTGCGCAGGTTCACCCGGATGCAGGATAATTTCAAGTAGTAAATAAGGCTAAAACCCCATAAAATGGGCGGCAATAGCGCCGAAAAAAGCGCCCATTAATGCACCAACAAGTACTTCTGCGAGTGTATGCCGTTTTAATACAACTCGCGACCAGCCGACTACCAGAGTGATGGCGCTGATGATTCCGAATAACAGGTTGCTCATACTCAAGGCCACAAGGGCAAGGTAGGCATTGACGCCTACGTGCAGCGACGCTTTTATGGCGTACTGATTGACCAATTTGAAGGCGAAGAGCATTACAGTGATCGCACCCACGGCAATGGTCAGCGGCAGATCGTGAAAACCAAAATACAAGGCTGCGGTGAGCAGGAGCATCATGATAATGGGCGCCCGGAACCAGCGTTTGCGTTCTTCGCGGTTCGAGACATCCATGTTAGAATATGCGCCTTTTTTATAGCCCAGCCAGGTTTTAAGACTGAGTGGCAAGACGACCAAACCCACGATAAGGCCCGAAACCAGACAGGCCTTTTCAGGCGGCTCATGTGTAAATTCAAACCAGATGGCAAATGCCGGAATGGTCAGGATAGGGTGGCCGAGGGAGGAAATCCATCGGGCAATTTGGTGTACCATTGATTTCATTGATGCCTTTTCATCGGCGCTTTAAGGAGATACAATTACCTCCTGATCAACACTGCTCAAGCGATCGGAAATAGCGGCGTAACGCGCGTCGAAATGTTCAATTTGCAAGGCTTCATTGCCGAGCAGGGCGTCGAGGTCTTTAAAGTTTTCTCCGATCCGGCCTTTGATGGCGTGAATATATCCCTTCAGTTTTTCCTCCAGGGCTTCGAGCATACGGGCGCGCCCGGAGGCAATTTCAGCTTCATAGCCCTGCACAATTTTGCGGCGCTGCACCCCGGCTGTGATGCCGGCAAACAGAATTCCGACTGCGGATAAGACCCCTCCTGTTACATCCAGCACCGTTACATTGGTGACGGCAGCCAGCACGATGCCGATGATGGCCGCGCCGCTGCCTGCGGCAATATTCGGAGAAACCCGCGCGTCTTCCGGGAAGATTTTGGTATCACTGAAGTTTTCAGAGCGGGAAATAAAACGCGAAAAGGCGTCCTGCAATTCGCGCAGTACGGTGGAGCGCTTATCGGCAATGTCTTCAAAAATATAAGAATCGGAGGTGATTACGGTATTGCTGCTCCGGATTTTCAAATCGATCATTTTGGCCATTTGCTGTACGCTGTCGGCCAGGTCTACAACGCCTTCCTGTAATTTATGCTTCAGCTCGGCATTGAGGTTCAGCTCTAATTTTTTGCCGAGGTCTTCGAGCCATTCGCCGATAGAGGCCTGTTTGGAGAAAATACCCACAAAGGAGCGTTTCAGCATATTGGGAAAGGAAAGGCCGGAAGAAAGCTCCGAGCCGACGTTTCGGGTAATTTTATCGTACCCGTTCATCAGGTTTTCAATCAGGATGCCCGCCTGGTGTTGCGATTTTCGTTCCTGATGATCAAGCGTTTCGCTGATGTCTTTCCGAAAAATCGTATCTGCCCTGAACTGCTCGGCGCGGGTATCGAGGTCGGTGCGGATGCGGTCGAGAATTTGTCGGGAAGTCTGGATATTGTTTTTCAATTTCATGGCGGCTCCACGGCCGCCGGTTACGTGCGTGCGGATGTAATCGCGCACAGTAGAAAAACCGCTCTGGTCGTACTGGCCGTCGAGTTCCGCTTTGGCGCTGACGGTAAAGATCTGCGGCTCCTGCAAGCCTTTTTTCTGCGCGTGGGTGTAAAGCCCCTGAACATTGACGGCGAGGTCTTCGGCCGACATCAGGTCTTTTTGTTGCAAAACGAAAATGATCTTTTTATGCCATTCTGCGTGGATGAACTCAAAGAAGTCCCAGGCCGATTGCCGGTAGGGGTTTTTGGCTTCAAAGACAAAAATTACAAGATCTGCTGCGGGTACAAAGCGCTCGGTGATTTCCTGGTGCTGTTCCACAATGGAGTTGGTTCCCGGGGTATCCACTACGGCGATATCCTTGAGGATTTCAACGGGTAGCAGTACTTTTTTGAGGAAAGGGTTGACCACAATGACCTCTTCCGTTTCGCCATAGAGGATCTGCTGTATGGTGTCTGTCATGGGTTGCGGCGCGACAGGGGCAATTTCCCGACCAGCTTGCAAAAGCGCATTTACGAAGCTGCTTTTGCCGGCTTTTACCTCACCGACGATGACGAACATGTAAGGTTCGCCCATTCGGTTGCGCAGTTCGCCAACCGTTGCAGCCAGGTCTTTATGACCGATCTCCTGACTGAGTTGCTGAATATCTTTTACAAGGTCTTCTACCTGGGCGCGTTGCGCGCTTGCGCGAGGGTTGAGTATCATTCCAGAGTTATATTTTTTCCACAGCAAAAAATCGCGTCAAGAACGGATAAATTCGGGAGAAAACCAAAGCGATCGCTGAAAACCTGCGGATAAGTTGGGTAGGAGATGGCACTTGCGGGGTTGTCGGCAACCGCCCATTGGCCATCGGGGCCTTGCCAGCTGTCGCTTAGTTCGAGTTTGCCTTGCCAGCGGAAAATCCGGCGCAGGGTCCAGTTGAGTATTTCGAGGTTGTAATCGAAGAGGTGGGTGTATTTTTTTTCGTAAAAAACGACAATTTCATCTGCAAAATGCTCAAAATAAGGGGCATTTCCGTAGGCTGTGCGAATACTGCGCCAGTGGTTGCGCTGCCAGTCGCCGTGATCGGCCATTAATACTTCCCGAACCGGCTTTTGCTGGTGTTTGCCGGATTCCAGCGGGATACTGAGGCGCTGCACACCGCCCGGCCCGGCAATGTAACAGCGGTTGCGCAGGCTGCCTTTCTGGTAATGCTCATATGCTTCCAGCGTGAGGGTTTCCTCCCGGAGTGCAGCGGCGTACCAGCTCAGTGGCGCCCAATGGGCAAGAGACAAGGTCATTTTTATGGATTAATTTACATTAGATCGTGACGAATCCCGTTTTTTTCGTATATCTTTAGCCCTGTAAAAATGCTTCAACCTTCACACCTAAACAACACTTACAACATGGAAAATAATTTCTTGAAAAATCTTGGCGACAGCGCAAAAGAAGCCCTCGAAAAAGCAGGCGAAAAATTGAGTGAAATCAAAGATGCCGCCAGCGAAAAATTTGAAGAAGTAAGCGAAAAAGCAGAAGCTTTTGCTGCTGAAGCCAAAGAAGAAGCGGCCGAAAAACTCGCTGCCGCCAAAGCCGAAGCTCAAGCCGCACGCGAAAAAATTGAAAGTCACGAAGGCGGCGCACTGGGCTTCATCTCCGACAAAGCAGAAGAACTGCTCGGATCTGCCAAAGAAACTGCTGCCGATGCAGTAGAAGAAGGCAAAAGTTTCTGGGACAGCGCCACTGATTTTCTATCCGACACCGTCAAAGACGTAAAAGAAGACTTGAGCGGCAAAGACGGAAAATAAACGATGAATGATGAGTGTTTTAGTGTTTTTGTGTTTTTGTGTTTAAGTGTTTTTGTGGTTGCCCTGCGCCCGGCCCCTCACTAAAACACTTAAACACAAAAACACTAAAACACTCATCATTCATCGTTCATCGTTCATAGTTTCAAGTATTCCATGGAGGCGCGGGCGGGGAAAGTAATGGCAGCCTCTGTGCTTTCTGCGGCGATATAATAATGCGCCATAATAGCTGCATCAATTTGTACAGTATAAATACCATCGCCGGCCTTGGCATCTCCGTTAGTTCCATCGTCCAGCATGGGCGTCCGTCCAAAGGCGAATTGTTTGTCTTTTCGATAAAAAAGCCAGACCCCGACGGCATTTGAACTTTTGGCCGTCACGGTTACTTTTCCTTCATTTTTAGATACTTTAACATCGCTTACCGTAGGTTCGGGCTTGTTTAGCAGCGGATGCTTGAGCAGGAATTCCGTGCGGGGCGCTATCAATTGTTTGATACCAATGATATTATCCGGGCCAGATTTCATGGTCTTGTCCAATGCGTTCTGGAAATCGGCGTAAGAATAGAGCTTCATCGTATCTGCTTTCACGGCGGCGTCAATTTCCTTCATCATGGCCTGCGCGCGACTCACAAAGCGACCGTCTTTGAATTGTTCCTGCACGATGGTTTTGAGGTGCGCGAGGTAAATTTTGCGGTAAAGCGGTACGCGCAGGAGCTTGGAAATCAGCGGACGCTTGGGATTTTCAAACTCCGCCATCGGCGAGTATTGTATCAATTGCTGATCGGCAATTTCCACGAAACTAAAATCGCGGCGCCAGCCGCCGAGCGCCATATTCAAGTCCCAGATAATAGGATGCGCAACGCCAATAGAATCGAACCACAGGTAGTAGTTGTGGGAAAGCGAGCCGTTGTAGCTGTCGAGATTGACCGTCGCGTTGTTAATAGCCAGCATCCAGAGGGTTTGGTCGACATCCAGGACGGTTTCAATTTTTTCCGGCGTTTTATTCAACACCTTGATGAGGTTGAGCAGGGGTTTCCAGGCGCCCGGATCATCTACCTCATAGAAGGCGTCGTAGCAACCAAAGTTGTCGTTCAGGTAAGCCAAAGAGGCGTTTTCCCCCTTGGGGCAGCCGGTTTGGCTGCGCACCCGTTTCCAGTTATCCGGATCGCATTTTACTAAAAAGCCTTTGGTGCTGCCAAAATGCTTCTTGATAAAAAGCTCATCCACCGATTCAGAATTGACATACAATCCATACAAAGTATTGTTAACCAACACTTTGGTGAAGTTGCATTGCGGCGCGGGCATGTAGTTGCGAATCAGCTCATAGGTGAGGGGTTCGCGCACAAAACCCGGATCCAGAAAGGCATTGGAGAGCTTGACCGAAGTGTGGCCGTCTTTGAGTTTGTTGTTTTTATTTTTATAATCCAACTTTACATTAAACGGCAGTTTCTTGTAGGTATCGTTGCGGCTTCTGAAATAGGAGCTATTGCCTTTGAAGCGAATTCCGACACTGTCGAAGCGCTGACCGTTAATGAAGGCAGTGCCGGCAAGGCGTGCTTCCGGATTGGCCTTTTTAATGGAGTCTAATTTGACATCCCAATTTCTGTAAGGGATTTCAAGCCGGACTTCCTGTACGCCGCTGCCGTAAAAATTCTGAGCAAGGGCCATCTGCGACAGCAGTAGCAGGCCCATCAGGGAAAGCAGTATTTTTTTCATGTTGACCGGATAAGTCGGGTTTATTTGTTCAGTTCACTCAGCTTGACCATATTGGGCTTGAAGCTGTAGTTGGCAGGGAAAAATACCGCAGCGCCTGCATTTTCTGCCATGAGATAATAGTGCAGCACTGCATCGTCGCTATTAGGCGCTTCGATGAGGGCAGAGAACGCTTTTACGCCATTGGCAAGGCCGGCGGCATCTTCTTCTTTCATGCTCATCACCTGATAAGGCGATTTTTCATTAAAGCGGTAATAGACCAGCATACGGCGCGGGAAGCGGTCAGCATTGGCCGTGATGCGGAAGGCGCTGAGTTTTGCATTTTCAAATTTGCCGCGTCCCTGTACCTGCAATGCACTCACGGTAGAGGGCAGGGGCGTCAGCTCCGGATGTGTTTTGAGGAATTTGGCGCGACGGCTCATCAGCTCCACGATTCCGGGAATTTTGCTGCGTTTGCCCACGGTCATTTGCAGACTTTTCTGGAAATCGTCGAGGCTGTACAGTTTGTAGCGATCGTCGTTGTAAGGTACCACGATCATGCCCTGGAATTCCTGTGCGCGTTTTTCGTAAAGGCCGTTGGAGAAGTTTTCCTCAACGATCTGACGGATATGAGAAAGGTAGACCTTTTTGTAGTAGGCGTCTTTGAGCAGCACGTGGATGAGCGGCTTGAACGGATTGTCGGAGTGCAGGAGCGGATCGAGCACCATGAGGTCTTTGAGTTCAAGGTCGCTGCCTTTGCCGGTATTTTTGTAGGAACCGAACGAGAGGTTCAGGTCCCAGGGTACGACCTGAAAGCGACCGTGGTTGTCTTTATAAAGATAATAATTGACGCTGTAGTTGCCACTGTAGCTGTGCAGATTTACCATTACATTGTTGAGAGCCAGCATCCACAGGGCGCGGTCGACGTCGAGTACTTTTTCCACATTGGCCGGGTCTTGAGCAAGCACCCGGGAAAGTTCCTGCAGGTCGGACCAGCCGTCTTTGGAAATCATGTCATAATTGCCTTTCAGGCATTCCATGTTTTCTTCGTATTCGAGTGAGCCGAAGATGTTTTGTTTGCAGTCGCTGCTGGAGGGACTTGTTTCCTCGATGGGCTTTCCGTCGATACCCGCTTTAAAGAAGGCATTGGAGGCGCCGTTGTAGTGTGTATTAAGGTATTGTTTATCAATACTTTCCACATTGACAAATACACCAATATATTCTTCGTTGATGTATAATTTGGTGTAGCAGGCTTGTGGTACCGGCATATATTTGCCGGCAATTTCATAATACAGCATTTCGCGAACCATACTGGGGTCGCGCAGTGCGGAGGAGAGCTTGATGGAGGTGTAGCCCTGATGCGCCTGATCGGCATTTTTATAATTCAGACGAATGGTAAACGGGTTGCGTTTGAGGCCGGTCTGGTAGGATTTGTCGCCGCGAAAACGCACGCCAATGTTCTCGTATTTGACGCCATCGACCATGGCCGTGCCGTCGAGCAGACCGGCGCCATAGATACGCATGGAGTCGAGTGCATCTACCCATTTGGCAGCGGGCAGGGTGAGACGGACTTCACCGATCGTTTTTTTATCGTATAAAGGTCGAACGTTGTTGGCATTTTGAGCAAAACTTGCAAAAATGCCGGAGAAGAGGAGCAAAAGGGTGAGAGCGGTATACTTCATGTCTGGATGAGTGGTCAAAAGTTTAGGCAAAAATCGGGTGCAATGATACAAATAATGCAATGATTGGCGGCCTGTAAAACTACAATTCGCATTAAATTATTTCATCAAATTGTAGGGAGGCCTCCTGAGCAGCGCTGAAACGCGCCATACTTTCGAGGCGGTTGCGATGCATGCGCTGGAAGGTTTCCTGCACCTGTTGTATCATTTGAGCATCCACAAGTTGTTCGATATTTTTCCAATCGAGGAAACGGTCGTCTGAACCGAGTTTGAAGCTTTGTTCGTAGTGTTCATTTTCAAATTTGATACTGCTGCGCCCGTCATTCCGGAAAACCGAAATGCGCAGGGTGGGGTGGGGAAGGGTACCGATAATTCGCATAGCTGATGAATATGTTTGCGGCAAAGATGTAGACTTATGTCAAGATTTGTTTATTTGCACCCGATTTCCTTTATTTTTTAACCAATCTAACCCAATCATGATAAAGCGAATATTGTTTTTCGCGCTGATTTTGCCCTTTATGTCTACGGTAAAAACTGCCGCTCAGGCGCCCAAACTGCTCACGCCGGAACTCCTCTGGGAGATCGGGCGGGTAAACCTGGAATGTGTTTCCCCGGATGCTAAAACGGTCATTTACAGTGTACAGCGTTATAACATCGAAGCAAATAACAGCAAGCGCCAGCTTTTTGCCTGCGATATTACTTCCGGCGCCACGCGCGCACTTACGCAAGCCGACCAAAACGCTTCGGATGCACAGTTTCATCCGGCAGGCGACCGCCTCGCATTGATCTACAACGGCGCACTTTGTGAAATGCCCCTTGCCGGCGGCGTACCGGTGCCCGTTACGGGTGTTGACATGGAAATCGGCGGCTACCAATATGCTCCCGATGGTAAATCGCTGCTCTTCATTTCAGAAGTGCAGCACGACCCTTCCGCCGCAGAGCGCTACAAACTCTCCAAAACCAAAGGGGAAGTATTCGATGGTTTGTTTTACCGCCACTGGAAATCCTGGCGCGATGGTAAATACAGCAACATTTTTGTTGCCCCTTACGCCAATGGCGCCCTCAGTGCCGCCGCAAAAAACATTATGAACGAGCGCTACGACAGTCCGCTCAAACCCGATGGCGGCATGGAGCAGATCACCTGGAGCCCCGACGCCCGATTTATCGTTTACACCTCCCGAAAACTCTGGGGCACCGACGAAGCCGTCAGCACCAATTCCGATATTTGGGTGTACGAAGTGAGCAGTGGAAAAACCATGAATTTTTCCAAAGACCTGCCCGGCTACGACCTTGATCCCGTCTTTTCGCCCGATGGCCGCTACCTCATCTGGACGAGCATGGAACGCGCCGGTTATGAGGCCGACCGCACCCGCATTATGCTGCTCGATACCTACACGCAGGAGCGCAGGGAACTAACCAAAGGCTGGGACTATGAAGCCCGCAGCCCGCAGTGGTCGGAAGACGGACAAAGCATTTATTTTACCAGCGCGCAGGATTTCACCTATCAGTTATTTGAATACAGCCTCGCCACGGAGAAGATCCGGAAAATTACGGAGGGCCGCCACGATTATACAGCCTTTAAAGTGGCTGGCGATCAATTGGTTGCGCAGCGCAATGCCATGGATGCGCCGGCTGAAATTTACGTCATCAATCCGCAAAATGGCAAAACCCGTCAACTTACCAATGTGACCGACAAGCCCTGGAAGGGCCTTGAAAAGGGCAAAGTTGAGCGCCATACGGTAAAAACGGCAGATGGGAAAGACATGAATGTATGGATGGTGCTGCCACCCAATTTTGATCCGAAAAAGAAATATCCGGCCTTGGTGTATTGTCAGGGCGGACCACAATCGGCCGTCAGTCAGTTCTTCTCCTACCGCTGGAATTTCCAGCTGATGGCCGCAAAGGGCTATATCGTGGTGGCGCCTTGTCGCCGCGGCATGCCCGGTTCCGGCCAGGCCTGGAATGATGAAATCCGCGAGGATTGGGGCGGCAAACCGATGCAGGATATTCTTTCGGCGACCGATTACGCTGCGGCGCTGCCTTATGTGGACAAAGCGCGCATGGGCGCGGTGGGCGCCAGTTTTGGTGGCTATTCGGTGTACTGGCTTGCCGGCAACCACCAGAAGCGTTTCAAAACCTTTATTTCGCACTGCGGCTTGTTCAACCTCGAAAGCTTCTATGGCAGCACCGAAGAAATGTGGTTTGCCAACAATGATTTTGGTGGCGCGTACTGGAACAGCCCCAAACCGCAAATGTACGAAACGGCCAGTCCGCACAAGTATGTACAAAACTGGGACACGCCCATGTTGGTGATACACAATGAGCTGGACTTCCGCGTACCCATCGGCGAAGGTATCCAGGCATTCCAGGCGGCACAGTTGCGCGGCATTCCGTCCAAGTTTTTGTATTTCCCCGACGAGGGTCACCACGTAGTGAAAGCTCAAAACAGCCTGTTATGGCAGCGCGTGTTTTTTGAATGGTTGGATACTTACCTGATGGCGCCTTAAATTAAGGCTGAATCTCCGGGTTTTGTTCGGGCGCGGACAAAACCCGGAGCAGGTGTTTTTCGTTTATAGGATTCAATCAAACATGAATAAATGAAATACTTCATCCTGTTGACAGCATTTTTTTCCCTGAATGCTGCATGCAATTCACAAGTACAATCCAATTCAAAAACGTCTGAAACGATGAACACCGCGCCTGCAAGCGAAAGCACGACCCCCATACTCCCTGAAAATCTTGAAATTGCCACTGTTGGTGGCGGTTGCTTCTGGTGCGTGGAGGCCATTTATCAGGATCTGAAAGGGGTTACAAAAGTAGAAAGCGGCTACAGCGGCGGGGAAATTGACAACCCGAGTTACCGGGAGGTTTGCAGCGGCCTGACGGGCCATGCCGAGGTTATTCAGGTTACTTTTGACCGCACGCAGATCAGCTATCGCGAAATCCTGGACGTGTTTTTTACTGTACACGATCCAACCACCCTCAACCGCCAGGGCAATGACGTGGGCACGCAATACCGCTCCGTCATTTATTACCATTCGCCCGAGCAAATGACCGTTGCGCAGGCGGCTAAAACGGCTGCCGGAGAAATCTGGGATGATCCGGTTGTGACGGAAATTTCGCCTTTCGGCAAATTCTTCAAAGCAGAAGATTACCACCAGAACTATTTCAAAGACAACCCCAACCAGCCCTATTGTTCGATTGTGATTGCACCCAAAGTGCGTAAATTTCGGGATAAATACAAAGAGAAGCTGAAGCAATAAGGGTCTTGGGCTTGAATTTTGAAAATTCGCCGCCAGCACTTTTTGTCGAATTTTAAAAGTTGTAGAAATCCAAAAGCAAGTAGCTATTCGTATGTCGGGTATTCCTGTTTTTATCACAAACAAATCCGACACGTATGGCTACTTTTTTATTTCGCGTTTTCGCACCGGCACTGCTGCTGATCGGCAGCATGCATTCGCTCTCCGCCCAAACCATTTTTGCCCTTTCAGGCAATACCCTGCTTTCGTTTCAGGCCAACAACCCGGCTCAAGTGACGAGCATCAACCCGGTCAGCGGCATTGCACCTGATATGAACTTAGCCGGTTTAGACTGCCGCCCTGCTACCGGCGAATTGTATGCCCTGGCTTACAACAACCTGAGCGGAGAAGCCCGTTTATACAAAATCAATCCATCCAATGCAGCAGGAGCGGCCATAGGCATGGCAAATATCCAGTTGCAGGCCAATATGGGTAAAATTGGTTTTGATTTTAACCCAACTGTTGATCGCATCCGCGTTGTAGGCAGTAATGGCGCCAATTACCGCCTGCATCCGGTAACCGGTGCTGTGGTTGCTACCGATGGTTCACTGGCCTTTGCAACGACCGATCCGAACGCCGCCAATGCCCCCAATGTAGGCGCTTGCGCTTACACCAACAGTTATATTGGCGCCACCGCAACTACCCTCTACAATTACGACGACTCGCTGAATGTGCTGCTGACGCAAATTCCACCCAACAACGGTACTTTGAATACCATTGGCGTAGCAGGCATCAGCCTGGCATTGGGGGATCCAAAACTCGATCTCGATATTTACTTTGATGCGGCTACCAGTTTAAACTGGGCGTATTGCGTTGCAACGCCCGGCGGACAAACGGGTAGTATGCTGTACACGGTCAACCTGACGAGTGGTTTGTTTACTGCTTTGGCGCCCCTGGGTACACTTGCAAGCATTGACGATATTACCGTAAAAATTGACCGAAATGTGCCTGCCGAAGTAAACGGACAGCTCATTTATTGTCTGAGCAGCATGAACAACATCCTGAGCTGCGACTCGGAAATGCCTGAAAATGTGCGCAATATTATTGCGGTGAGCGGCGTGGCGGCCGGACAGGTACTAGTGGGCATGGACTTTCGTCCGGCTACCGGCGAGTGTTTTGCCCTTGGCTACAACAGCATGAACGGCGAATCACGTTTGTACACCATTAATTTGCAAAGTGGCGTAGCGAGCGCCGTGGGCATGATGCCTTTTACGCTTGACCTTGGTAATGGAGCCAATGTAGGTTTTGACTTTAACCCGACGGTAGATCGCATTCGGGTGGTGGCCGGCAACAATACCAACTATCGACTCAACCCGATTACCGGCGGAATTGCAGCAACCGACAGCAATCTGGCATTTGCCATTGGAGATATTAACCAGGCCATCGAACCTGCAATTGGCGCAGCGGCGTATACGAATTCGTACAACACCGCCTCCACTACGACATTGTATTGTTTTGATGAAGTACTGGGCCTGTTGGTCACACAAATTCCCCCGAATAACGGCACTTTGAATACGGTTGGACTTACCGGCATTTTACCCAATACGGCAGACCCAAGCTGCGATATGGATATTTATTATGATTTTGGAACAGCGACCAATATCGCCTATTGCACCGCAAATCCGGGTACAGGCATGAACGATATGCTGTACAGCCTGAACCTGAGCAGTGGTTTGGCAACCTTAAAAGGCAAGATCGGTTTGGGAATTGCCATTCGGGACATTGCTATTTTCCCTGATTCTTTGGTGAGTGTAGCGGTAAAAGATGTGGTAGAAGCAAACCCCAATGCCCTGAGCAGTTTCCCCAATCCGGCGTCTGCTCAATTTCAGGTAAACTTCGAGTTGGCTTTTGCTGCCGATACCCGAATACTGCTGACGGATATTGCCGGACGCGTTGTACGCAGCATTGAGCTGGGCAAACTTGGAGCAGGTCGCCAACAACAAAGCATTGATCTTTCAGAAGTTACAACGGGTGTTTACTTCGTTCAGCTGTACCTTGAAAACAAACTTCAGGGTATGAATAAGGTGATTGTGAATAAGTAGTAGTTAATCGGATACAGGTAGCATTGAATGTCGCTGATGCTGAAGCACATATCAGGCATTTCAAGGGCTATGCTGTAACTGAATGAGCAAGACCCATGCTCCCTTCAGATGAAACATTTGAAGGAGCATGGGCATTTTGTTTTGTCATTTTGACTAAAATTGGCTTATAGCAACATTTGTTGCAACCCAGAATGCCGCTTGTTGTTGTATTGGTTTACTGTTAGTGCAAATCAAACCAACTTTACACCATGAGGCATTTTTTCTACCCTATCTGTACCCTTTTTTTAACGACCTTATATTGTTTTACCTTTGATACAGAACTATCAGCACAGGCTTGTCCTGGCCTGGGTAGTATTACACTCAATGTAGTGGCAGCACCTGCGCCTACTTTAAGCGCACCAGCACAACTTTGCATCGGTGCTGGCGGAACCGTTTCGGTCAATCAAAGCTTCAGTACTTATGAATGGAGTACGGGCGACAACACACAAAGTATAATAGTCAATGCACCCGGCCCCTACACGGTCACGGTTACGAATGTGGCAGGTTGCACCGGTACCAGCAGCGTCAATATAAATGCTGCGCCACAACCCAGTCCCAGTATTTCACAGAATCCATATACCTGCAATGGCCAGATTACCCTGAATGCCGGTGCGGGTTTTTCATCTTACAGCTGGAGTACTGCCGGCTCCGGTCAACTGCTTACCGTTGGCAGCGCCGGATTTTATACCGTAACTGTCACCAATGCGCAGGGCTGTACCGGCACGGATGAATTTGAGGTTAGTATCCCCGCGCCACCCCAGGTTTCCATTACAGGTAACACCTTGATTTGCAGTGGAATACCGACCACGCTTGAAGCAACGCCCGGGTTCAGCAGTTACAACTGGAGTATCGGCGGCAGTGGCTCCACGATAAGCGTTAGCAATGGCGGCACCTACACAGTAACCGCTACCGACGCCTTTGGCTGTACGGATACAGAGAGTATTTTAGTGACGGCGCAGACGGCGCCATCCCCAACTTTGAGTACGGCCCAGCTTTGTCCGGGCGGCACCGCAACCCTTCAGGTTACAAACGCACCTTTCCAATTGTATGAATGGAGCACCGGCGATACCGGAAGCAGCACTGAGGTCGGTACACCCGGGCCTTACACGGTAACTGTAACAGCAGCAAATGGCTGTACGGGCACCGCCAGCACCACCGTTGGGGCATTACCTGCGCCTTCGCCTTCCATTACACAAAATACCTATGCCTGTAATGGCCAGATAACGCTGAATGCCGGTAGCGGCTTTAGTGTCTATGCCTGGAGCAATGCCGCAGCAACACCGGGCATTACCGTGAATACTTCCGGAACGTATACCGTCACGGTTACCAACGCACAAGGCTGCACCGGAACGGATGAATTTAATGTTGATATCCCGATCGCTCCGACAGTAAGTATTAGCGGCGCACCGGATTTTTGTGCCGGTAGCAGTGCCGTGCTGAGCGCTTCAACAGGGCTTGTGACCTACATCTGGAGCAATAGCCAGAATGGCCCAAGTATTAATATTTCGGCCGGTGGCACTTACACGGTTACCGCCACAGACGCCTTTGGATGCACCGCAACAGATAACATCACGGTCACCCAATTGCCAGCGCCGACACCACTGATTACCGGCCCAAGTGCTGTGTGCGCAGGTGTTGACGCGACCCTGAGTACCAGCACACCATTTAACGCGTATGAATGGAGTACTGGCGAGAACGCGGCCTCCATTTTGGTCAACACAGCCGGATTGTATACGGTTACAGTAACCGGCGCCAATGGTTGTACCGGAACTGATACACAGTTGCTGAATGTTACGCCCGCGCCAACGCCGGTCATCACACAGGCAACTTATCTCTGCAACGACCAACTGACGCTCAATGCCGGCAGCGGCTTTAGTTCCTATGCCTGGAGCAATGCCGGAAGCTCATCAAGCATAACTGTCAATACTTCTGGAACGTACACCGTAACTGTAACTAATGCGCAGGGCTGCACCGGCACCGACAGCTTCTTTGCGGATATTCCGCCACAACCCTCGGTCAGCGTCAGCGGTGATAACAGTATTTGTCCGGGAGAAAACTCAACCCTGAGTGCAAGCGCCGGGTTTGCAAGTTATTTTTGGTCAAATGCCGCTTCGGGGCAGAGTATTACAGTAAATGCGGGTGGTAATTACACCGTTACCGTTACCGATTTCTTTGGATGTACGGCTACGGATAATATTAATGTTAGTCAATTGCCCGCTCCTGCGCCACAGATCAGCGGTCCGGCGAGTGTTTGCGAGGGTGTAAATGCTACTTTAAACGCTAATGCCGGCTTTAATACTTATGAGTGGAGCACCGGGGAAAACTCCGTCTCTATTTTAGTTGGAACAGCCGGATTGTACACCGTTACGGTAACCGGCGCCAATGGTTGTACCGGGAGCGATACACAATTGCTGAATGTTACGCCGGCGCCAGTGCCAGTCATTTCGCAAGCAACTTATCTGTGCGACAATCAATTGATATTAAGCGCAACCGGAACGGGATTTACCAGCTACAACTGGAATACATCTGAAAGTGTGCCGGCAATTATTGTAACGGGCACTGGAACGTACACGGTGACCGTAAGCAACGCGCAGGGCTGCACCGGCACCGACAGCTTTTTTGCGGATATTCCGCCACAACCCTCGGTCAGCGTCAGCGGTGATAACAGTATTTGTCCGGGAGAAAACTCAACCCTGAGTGCAAGCGCCGGGTTTGCAAGTTATTTTTGGTCAAATGCCGCTTCGGGGCAGAGTATTACAGTAAATGCGGGTGGTAATTACACCGTTACCGTTACCGATTTCTTTGGATGTACAGCAACGGATGAATTTAGTGTAAGTGTTTCCACAGCCCCCACGCCAAACATCAGCGGACCATCCCAAATTTGCGCCTCTGGCACTGCTACCTATACAGTTCCTGGCACATTCAGCGCCTATTTATGGAGCACGGGCGATATCACACCTTCTATCACCGTTAATACCGCTAACACTTACACGGTAACGGTCACAGCCACAAATGGTTGCACTGCTTCCGACACACAGGTACTGACGGTTTCCAATTCACTGCAACCGCAAATAACCGAATTGCCATTTGCCTGCAATGCGGAACTTGGGCTGGACGCAGGTAGTGGTTTTGCGTCTTATTCCTGGAGTGCCGGCGGCAACGCTCAAGGTATTACGGTCAACAGCGACGGCACTTATACCGTAACTGTAACGGACGCTGGCGGCTGCACCGGCTCTGCCAGTTATGTGGTGACGATTCCTCTTGCGCCAAATGTTGCCATTAGCGGAGTGAATAATTTCTGCCAGGGAAGCAGTACTAATCTGACGGCGACACCGGGACTGAACAGCTATGTCTGGAACACCGCTCAGGTAGGCAATACCATCAATGTAAACAGCGCCGGCACGTATAGCGTAACGGCCACCGATATTTTTGGATGTACCGCAACGGCAAGTTTTGTTGTAACGACGTCGGCAGCACCAACTGTGTCCATCAGCGGGGCATCCGTTATTTGTACGGGTAATAGCGGTATTTTGGATGCCGGAACGGGGTTTGCTACTTATCTTTGGAGTAATAGCGCAAGTACCCCAAGCATTAACGTAAGTAGTGGCGGAACCTATACCGTTACCGTTACGGATGCAAACGGCTGTACCAACACTGACACCCAATTGGTTACAGAGGCTAATGGTTTGTCGCCGGGTATTACAATTGCGCCTTATGCCTGTGACGGCATTCAAAATCTGGACGCAGGGAGTGGCTATGCTGTCTATTCATGGTCGACTGGAAGCGCCACTCCGCTAATTGGCGCAAATGCAGACGGCACTTATACCGTAACCGTCAGCGATGCACAGGGCTGTACCGGCACGGCTTCAACGACCATTAGTATTCCGCCCGCGCCGCAGGTAAACCTGAGCGGAACAAGCAGTTTTTGTGTGGGTAACAACACAACGATCAGCGCGACGCCGGGCTTTACGAGCTATTTATGGAATAATACAGAAACAACAGCCGCCGTGATCCTAACCCAGGGTGGCGTCTATACCGTCACTGCGACTGATGCCTTTGGTTGCACAGATTCCGCGAGTATTACCGTCACGGCACAGCCCTTGCCACAACCGCAAATTGCCGGCCCCACAGCTATTTGCGCAGGCAATGCGGCAAACTTTACGCTCGGACAAACTTTTACTACCTATTCCTGGAGTGATGGCTCAAACGCAAGCAGTATTACTGCAAATAACCCCGGAACCTATTCCGTTACGGTAACGGATGCCAATGGCTGCACCGGCACAGATGCCGTTGTGCTGCTGGTTAATAACAATCCTGCACCGAACATCACGCAGGCGCCTTATGCGTGCGACGGACAGATTAGCCTCAATGCCGACACAGGATTTGTAACGTACAGCTGGACCGGCGGCGGTGCCAATGCCACAGCTACATTTAACAGCAGCGGCACGTACAGCGTTACCGTAAGCGATAATAATTCATGTACCGGTTCGGCATCTGTCAGTATCACCGTGCCGGTATTAAACACGCTTGCCATAAGCGGACCACTGCAATTTTGTAATGGCAACATGATTAGTCTGAGTGCCGGCAGCGGTTTCAGCACTTACACGTGGAGCAATAATGCCAATACAAGCGACATTAGTGTTAATGCAGCGGGTACTTACACCGTCAGTGCAAGCGACGCACAAGGCTGTACGGCAAGCGCTTCCGTAACAGTCGTTCAGCTTGCCGACCCAATTCCTCAGATCAGCGCGCCACAGGCCGTTTGCCCGGGCAGCACCGCCACCCTGTCTGTCACCCAGCCTTTTACCACCTATCAGTGGAGTAGTGGTGAAACAACTGTAAGTGTCACACAATCAGCACCTTACACAGGAACGGTTACTGTAACAGATGCTAACGGTTGTGTGGGGTCGGCCACGGTTACCGTAGGTGTTTCAACACAATTGACGCCGGTTATTACCCAATTGCCGTATGCCTGCGACGGGCAGATTTCACTTAATGCCGGCTCCGGCTATTTAACCTACAACTGGAACACCGGTGATGCATTACAGATTTTGCCGATCACACAAAGTGGTACTTATTCCGTTACGGTAAGCGATGGCAATGGTTGTAGTGGCACAGCAAGCGTACAGGTACAGGTTCCTGTAATTCCGAGCCTCTCAATTGGCGGCGACACCCAGCTTTGTCCGGGTGAAATTTCTACATTAACAGCAAATACCGGATTTAACAGCTATAGTTGGAGCAATGGCAGCACTGCAAATACGACCGAGGCCGATGCCCCCGGTATTTATACCCTTACGGTTACCGATGCCCTTGGATGTACATTAAGTACAAGCATATCCACACAAGGATTGGCGGCCCCAATACCTGTGATTAACGGGCCTCAGACGGTTTGTCCAGGCGCCAGCGTAACCCTCACGGTTTCAGGTAGTTACAGCAGTATTATCTGGAGCGACGGCACCACGGGTAATACAGTGACTGCACCAGCGCCATTTAGTCCGACCGTTACCGTTACGGACGTCAATGGTTGTACGGGCAGCGCCAGCACTTCGGTTGGGGTTTCCAATCAGTTGAATCCGGTAATTAATACCCTGCCATATGCCTGTGATGGACAAATTACCCTGGACGCCGGTAGTGGGTATAGTACTTATTTGTGGAGCAACGGCAGTAAGACTCAGCAAATTTCAGCCACACAAAGCGCTACTTACAGCGTGACCGTGGGAGATGGAGCAGGGTGTAGCGGAAACGCCGTTGTACAGGTGTCGGTACCACTTGTTTCCCAAGTTGGCATTAGTGGCGTCAACGAATTGTGCCCTGCTGCTACAGGTGTTCTGAATGCTGCCACGGGTTTTACAACGTATGCCTGGAGCAACGGTCAATCAAATAACAGTATTAATGTTACGGCAGGCACGTATACGGTTACCGCTACGGATGCATTGGGTTGCAGCAGTACAGCAAGTATTGTGGTACAGGCGCTGGCTGCTCCGGCACCGCTTATCTCCGGCCCGGCAGTGATTTGTAGCGGCAGCCCGGTTACATGGACTGTTGGAAATGGCAATTTCAGCAATATTACCTGGTCGACACAAGCGACCGGTGCTTCCATTACATTAAACACAGCGGGAACATACAGCGTGACGGTTACAGATCTGAATGGTTGTACCGCCAGTACAAGTGCCAGCGTTGAGGCGTCTGTTTTGATTCCAAGTTTGGAAAGTACGGAAATCTTCTGCCAGGGCACCACACTCACCATTAGCGTAGCTGGCCAATACAGCAGCTACAGCTGGTCGGATGGCAGCAGCGCGCCAAGTCTCGTGGTTTCGCAAATCGGCACTTATACGGTCACGGTGAGCGATGCCAACGGTTGTACCGGTAGCGCCAGCACCAATATACAGGCAGTTCCGCCTCCGGTGGTCAATATTGCGAGTGTAGCGCCCTTGTGCAGTGGTAATACGGCAACCCTGAACACGAATGGCAGCGTAGGTACTTTTGTCTGGTCGAACGGTGCAAGTGGCGCAAGTCTGCCCATTACCCAGCCCGGCACTTATACCGTTACCCTGACGGATGCCAACGGCTGTACTGCGAGTGATACGGAAACGGTGTTGGGTGGCGTAGCGGTCAGCAATACGATTGAACGTACTACTTGCAGACCGCAGGATGCCGGAACAGACATATTCACCTACACTTCCGCGAGCGGATGCGACAGTGTGGTTACGGTCATAACCACCTATACTCCGGAAAATCCGGATTTGGCGCTTGATCTGGAAAGCCCGATTTCAGCGAATGCAGGCGCCGAAATAACCCTCGATATCAAAGGCAATTTCACGATTGATTCAGTGGCATACAACACTATATTTACGCTTTCGTGCACTGATTGTCTCAATCCTGTGTTCACCGCAGCTGGCAGCGGGATCATCAGCGTTACGGCTTTTGATGCAGACGGTTGCCGAACTGCCGATGAAATTGAAATCAGGGTAAACCGGCGTGTTGCGGTTTATGTGCCGAATGTATTTAAACCGGGATCAACCGACAATGGCTTCTTTAGCGTATTCTCGGCGCCAGAGATCAGTTTTGTGCGCAATTTTGCCGTTTTTGATCGTTGGGGAAATGCCCTGTTCAGTCGCGACGAGATGCCGACCAATGACCCGACGGCTGGCTGGGACGGCACTTTCCGGGGCAAAGCCATGCAGCCCGGCGTTTATGTGTATTATTTTAAATTGTCATTGCCGGATGGCAGCGAAGAAGTTTTCAGCGGCGATGTGACGATTTTGGAGTAGTGAGCAAACTACTTGCCGCCATTGGGTGTGTTGCGTAAAATCTCCACATCAAAACCCAATTCGCGGAGTTTTTCAGGACTCAACTCGTCGAGGCTGCCGACATCCAGCGTTTTCCCTTCTTTGTTTTTAAAAGTCAGGATCACGCGTTCGCGGCTTTCGACGAGTTGTTGTTCGGTTTGTGCTTTTTGACCCAACTCATTGGCCTGACGGATGGCATCCTGCAACTGCACCAGCGCCGCCTTTTCCGTTTCCTGGGCAGTCATCAACTGGCGTTGCAGTTCGGCCGATTTTTCTACACTGTGGCTCAGGGCGCGTTTCATATCTTCAACCTGCGCTTTGGCGGCATTTAATTCATTTTCACGTGCCTTGCGTTCTTCATCGGCACGCAGCGCGGCCATGCGCGCCTGCTCAGCCTTTTCACGCCGTGCAATTTCTTCATTATTAATGAGTTCATTACAATTTTGAAGTGCCAGTAATTTTTCCAGACTCACCAAATCTACCGATACAATATAATCTACGCGAAACTGATCGGAGCTGCTGTACACTTCACCGCCCACACTGAATACCACACCATTGACGTCGGCATCGCCCAGCATTTTCTGATAAATGCGGGTATACACCGTGGTCAGTTTTGCAGAGCGTATATAGTAGGCTTTGCTGCGGATTTCCGGGCTTACATTTGTAGCGGCGCGACAAATTTCGAGGTAGGGAATATAGTCTTCCGGTAAAAAAGCATACCCCACGTCGGTCAGGATCAATTCACAAATCCGGTCTTTTTCAATCTTGGTGCTGGCGATGGAATAGGCGCCGTTGTATTTGAATTTAGAGTCAATTTTTGCATTATAAATAACATCGGAAGTAGCGGTGGTGACCACCGGCGGCTTATCGTTGCGCACAAAGCGGGTCAGTACCGAGGTTTTGTTATTGTCTTCGATCAGAATCATGGCGCCCACCAACTGATCAATTTTATTTACAAAACCGGCCAATCCCTTGATAAATGTCCGTTGTTTATAGGAATCAGGCAAGTCAAGCCCCAATGCCACTGGCGAGAGACGTATTTTTCGGGAGGGTTGCGCGAAGCTGCTGTGAATGGTCGGCAGGGTAGTGATGAGGAGTAAAAATGCGATCTGGCGAAAGTTCATGTCAAAGGGTGCTAAGATTATGATGAAGATCGAAACGATAAACGCGCTAATATACTTTTTCTGTTACAGATTGAAAGGAAAATTATCCGCGCCGACTACCTTTGCGCGGCCTTTTGGGTGTTCTTGGGGGGGAGGGGGTACATTTTTAGGTGTTTTAGTGTTTAGGTGTTTAGGTGTTTTAGTGTTTTTGAATGTTTGGAAGTAAACACAAAAACACTAAAACACAAAAACACTAAAACACAAAAACACTAAAACACAAAAACACTAAAACACCTAAAAATGTACCCCCTCCCCCCAAAAACACTCAAACACGAAAACACTAAAATACATTTTTTTTCCAATGTTTATATCCGGCATTCAACAAATCGGCGTAGGTGTCAGCGACGTACATGCTGCGTTCAAATGGTACCGCGAACATTTTGGTACCGATATTCCCATTTTTGAGGAGGCTGCCGTGGCAGGACTGATGCTGCCTTACACGGGCGGACAACCGCAGTCGCGTCATGCCATTCTCGCGCTCAGCCTTCAAGGCGGCGGTGGTATGGAAATATGGCAGTATACGGGCCGCACCCCGCAGCCTCCGGCCTTTCAGATTCAGCTCGGCGATCTGGGTTTTAACATCGCCAAGGTAAAATGCAGCGATGTACAGGCCTGTTTCCACGATTTTCGCAAACGCGGCGTCAATATTATCAGCAATCCGGCGCAGCGCCCGGACGGCAATGAGCATTTTTTCATCAAAGATCCCTGGGGCAATACTTTTGAAATTGTACAGGCTACCGACTGGTATACCAAGGGGCCATTCCTCACTGGCGGTATGTACGGCTGTATCATTGGAGTGAGCGACATGCAGCGCTCCATCAGGTTCTACTCTGAAATACTCGGTTATGATGTAATCGCATATGATCAACAGGGCGATTTCGCCGATCTTCACGGTACCGACGGCGGTTTTGGCCGTTTTCACCGCGTATTATTGCGCCACAGCGAAAAACGCAAAGGGCCTTTCAGCCGCCTGCTCGGCGATTCTGAAATCGAATTGGTGCAATGCTTTGAACGCAGTCCGCGCAAAATTTACGAAGGCCGCTTCTGGGGCGATCTTGGCTTTATCCACCTCTGCTTCGACATCACCGGCATGAGCGAAATGAAGGCTTTCTGCGAAAGCAAAGGCCATCCCTTCACGGTCGATTCCAGCGGCAGTTTTGATATGGGTGAAGCCGCCGGTTATTTCTCCTACATCGAAGACCCCGATGGCGCACTGATCGAATTTGTTGAAACCCATAAAATTCCGATCCTCAAAAAAATTGGCTGGTACCTCAACCTGCGCAAACGCAGCAACCCCGCCAAACCACTGCCCAAATGGATGCTCAAAACCTTAGGCTTTGGAAGAGAACGATGAATTTTAACGATGAACGATGAACGATGAACGATGAACGATGAACGATGAAAAAATGCAAACTATTGATAATCAATCAAAAATAAAGCATCAACAATTCAAAATCATTCATCATTCATCGTTAAAATTCATCGTTATTTTATAATGAGTTTTCCTGTGGCGTGGCTGCGGGCGCTTTCCAATTTGAAGTAATAGATGCCGGAGGGCAGGTCGCCGCGTTCGATTTGCAGATTATCGGCACGCAAATTTTCGATGCGGCGCAGTATCCGGCCGTTCAGGTCGTTTAAGGTAAAGGTAAAGGCCTCCCCAAGCTCATTTTCAAAGAAAATACTGGTTTCCTGCTCAAAAGGATTAGGCTGAACAAAAACAGCAATATTCGCAGCGTTGGGCGTATTGGTGCCGGTGCTACCCGTGCCCACACAAGGTGCAGGGCCTATAATGCTGTTGACCTTCATGTACTTATCATTTACAATGGCCTGAATAGCAGTGATACAGACCTGCGGCGCGGTTAACTCGGAGTAATGAATACGCAGGAGTTTGCGCGGCAACACGGTCTTCTTAATGGTATTTTCTCCGGGGGCGAGGGCTGCAATTTCATTACCGATGTTGAAATTGATTTGTCCGTCAAATTCAGGCACCAGGTTTACAATGCTGTCAATTTTTAGTCCGCCGACGGTAAATTCATACCCCAGCATTTTATTGTACGGGTTGACCATATCGACATCAAAAGTGCGTGCGAGGGTATCCAATGTGCCCGGCAACAAATACACTAAGTCTTTATCATTGTACACACCACCGGGAAATGCGCAAGCCAGACGAACACCCCAATGCTGCGGCTCATTTTCATACAGATTACACTCCTGAAGCAAGGCAGCATCGTACACATCAATTACATTATCATCGTATAGGTCGCGGCAATCCGTCAGGTCAGCCGGATCATTGGCCAGCGTGGCATCGAGATACGCCAGCACATCACTTGCCGTGCGCAGGGTATCCAGGTTCCAGTCGCCCCGAAGCCCCGGACCATTACAAATACCATTGCAATCCAATTCTGCCGAACCGAAGGCTTCCCCCAGGCAATCTGTGTATTCCGGACAATCATTAATAAAATCCACCAATGGCGAGCCATCCACATAAGTGAGGGTAAAACAGGCCTGTGCCCAGTTATTGCTGTAATCAGATTCCAGCTGCCCCAATTTATCAGGACTTTTATCCCAGTTGACGCGCATCACCAGCGTGTAGGTGTCGGCGGGAATACCGGTTATGTCAACCCATTGGCAGGGCAAGCCAGCGTCATAAATATCGCCGCAACCAGCCGTAATGCCCATATTTTCACAGGTATACTTTCCTTGTCCGCCGCCTGCGCATTCGAGGTCAATGACGCAAAATCCGTTTTTGCTGCCCACCGGCGTGCGGACGCCATTGCTGCCATACAGCAAATACTCGGCGTAACCCCGATAATGCCAGTGGTTGTGGCAGGGATCCCAGACAAACTGGTCGGATGGCGTTTGTGGCGATGCCGGCGTTTCGCCAATGTAATAATCAGACTGCCCGATGTTTTGGATGTGCGTCGTAAAACGCACGATGCTGCGCGCGCCGGTTCCGCGCAGGCAACCTTCCTCTACGGCACATTGATCAGGATTCTGGATAAACTCGTGTGTCATGGAGTTGCGCATGATGTCTTCGCGCAGCACCAAATCGGGTTGGTTGGGACAATCGGGATCGCCGGGATAAATACAACCGCCGGCGCTGACGGTCGCCAGCGGATTATAGTTACAGGCCGCCGGGTCGGTACAACCCGCGATCGGACCAACGTATTGCAAGACGCCCCCGACAGGAGCCGACTGGCAATTCTGCGCAGCCCGTATACGTATATAATAGGACTTGTTGCCAGCGAGAAAAAGGTTGGCTTCCGCACCATTGGCGCAGCCGCCATCGGCATAAAACAGGGCGCCCGTCTGGTTATTGCTTAGCACTATCCCTTCACAGCGATCGTATACCCAGATTTTTGTCGGGCAGGTATTGGCACTGTCGCAGGTATTAATCAGGTACTGACCATTAGTGGTCGGGAAAAACACATACCAGGTTTCCCCGCCATCGGGCATCGTAAACGCACCGGGAAAAAGCGGGATGGCGGTAGAACAGGCTTCTCCCGGGGCGCAGTCGAAACTCGTTTCATTAATAGAGGTAAAAACGCCGTTTGGGTTATCATAAATCAGCACCTCGTCAAGGTAAAGTTTATAGTTGCCGGGGGTTATCCCATCCCCATATTCGTCTTTAAGCCGAAAGATCTTGCAGCCGCCTTCCGGAACACAATAGGTAAACTCAGCATATTCACTATTGGTCAGCTCATCACTAAAAAGTACCTGTCCGGAAGCATCCAGAATTTCCCAGGACGTCTCATACCAGTACTCATCAGGCTGAATTGCAAACTTAAGGGTTTTGGTGCCGGGTGGGCACTGCGCGGCAGCATATACCTTTGTTATAAGGAGTAGCAGCAAGGGAAGGCAGAAACGTAACATCGTTTTTCGCATGAAGGTAAAGTTGTTGAAGAAAAGCAGGCCAATATACTCAGCCGCCGATGCAAAAGTACACTTCATCCGGGAGCCTGAAAATTAAAATAATCGACTTGACAAAAGCAGCATTTTTTGCAAAAAGCCGATTTGAAGCAAACTTTTGAAATCCCTCGAAATGAAAATGCCTGTCATTTGCTTTGCCTAAAATTAGCAAAATATTACTTATGTTTAAAGTAAGTGAATATTTTAAAAACAAAGATTAAACAAAAGTGGTTGTACGAAAGTGTCCAACATTCACTTATTAAATCAACCTGCTTTTTAAAATGAAACAATTACCACTACTTGTAATTGCCTTACTTTCACTGGCAAATACGGTATTTGCGCAAAGTGCGCGTTTGCAGGTCATCCACAATGCTCCCGACCCGACGGTCGACGTGTATGTGAATGGCGTGCTGACGCTCAATGACTTTGCTTTCCGTACCGCAACCCCCTTTATTGATGTGCCCGCAGGTATACCGCTCTCCCTTGCGGTTGCTCCGGGTAGCAGCACCTCTGTTGCCGACGCGATTGCCACCTTTCCGGTAACTTTTGAGGATGGTAAAACCTACGCAGTCACTGCATCCGGTGTTGTTGGCAATGCCACTACGCCGTTCACGCTGATTGCCGACGATGCTGCGCTTGAAGCAGCCTCCAATCCGGCAAAAGTATCCGTAAATGTATTGCACGGCTCCCCCGATGCACCGGCAGTAGATGTTGCCGTTCGCACCGGATCAACCATCATCAGCAACCTGAGCTATGGTGAGTTTACCCCTTACCTTGAACTTGACCCCGGTGTATACTACCTCGATATCAAACCTGCCGGCAGCAGCACTATCGTGGCTACTTACAGAGCTGATTTGAGCGCCCTTGCAGGTGCTTCCCTGCGCGTGATTGCCAGCGGTTTTCTGGCATCCGGCTCGCCAACCTTTGGCCTTTATGCCGTGACGGCCACAGGCGCCGTAGTGGAACTGCCCAATACGCCGGTTGCGCGTGTGCAGGTAATTCACAACAGCCCAAGCCCAACCGTTGACGTATGGGCCGGCAGCTCCCTGCTGCTCGATAACTTCGCTTTCCGCACTGCCACACCATTTGTGTACCTGCCCGCAGGTCAGGAAATCAACATCGGTGTTGCTGCTGATACCAGCACTGCTGCTACCAGTGCTATTGCAAATTTCCCCGTTACTTTTGAAAACGGTAAAACTTATATTGTCAGCGCAAGCGGCATTGTTGGCGATGCCAACACCCCCTTTACCCTGAATGTTAATGCTACTGCCCAGGAAAAAGCGGCAAACAACAACAGTGTTGCACTGACGGTGTTGCATGGTTCTCCCAACGCACCCGCAGTTGATGTGGATGCCGTTTTTGTTGCCGACAATGTAGTGAGCAACCTCGCTTACGGACAATATTCGGCCTACCTGAATATCCCGAATGATATTTATGATTTTGCTGTACGTGCAAGCGGCAACCCGAATGTGGTAGCCAGCTTCCGCGCCAACCTCAGCGGACTTGCCGGTCAGGCGGCCTGTGTTATGGCCAGTGGCCTGCTGGGTGGCGATCCGGCATTCGGTTTATATGCTGTGTTGCCCAATGGTACGGTGCTGCCCCTCGGCCTGACACCTACCGCCCGAGTGCAGGTTATTCACAACAGTCCCGACCCGACAGTGGATGTTTACGCAGGCAATACCCTGTTGATCAATGATTTTGGTTTCCGCACGGCCACGCCATATATTGATGTGCCTGCTAACCGCAACATCACGCTCGGCGTTGCTCCGGCGGGCAGCACTTCTTCCGCCGACGCCATTGCTACCTTTGATGCCAATTTTACAAGCGGTACTACTTATGCGGTAACTGCTTCCGGTATTGTTGGCAACGCAACAACGCCATTTACCTTGTTTATTGATGCGAATGCACGCGAAGCCGCCATCAACCCGACTGAAGTGGATTTCAATATCCTGCACGGCGCTCCGGATGCTCCGGCGGTAGATGTAAAAGTTTTCTCCGGCCCGACGCTCGCAAGCAATGTCAGCTATGGCGATCAAACTTCCTATATTTCTGTTGCACCTGGCCTGTACAAAGTACAGATTTTCCCGGCGGGCACTTCTGATCCGCTGGTGACCTATGATGTCGACCTGAACGGATTGGCAGGTGGCGCCGCACGGGTGTTTGCCAGCGGTCTGCTTTCCGGAACACCCGCATTTGGCCTGTATGCGGCACTGCCCGACGGATCTGTAGTTGCTTTCCCGGCCGTGGCCAATCCGCCGGTAGCTACCGCACGCGCGCAGTTCATCCACAATGCTGTTGCTCCAACGGTGGATGTATACTTCGGTTCCGAAAAAGTACTTGACGATTTTACCTTCCGTACTGCAACGCCCTTTATTGATGTTCCGGCCAATACCAATATTGCAGTAGGTGTAGCACCGGCCAATTCACAATCGGTGAACGATGTCATTGCAACCATTCCGGTAAATTTTCAGGAAAACCGTACGTATATCGTAACCGCTTCCGGTATTCTTGCCGGCAGTCCGGGCTTTTCTCTGAATGTATTTGACAATGCCCGTGAAGTTGCACTGAGTGCCGGTACTGTAGATATTGCAGTGCTGCATGGTGCACCCGATGCGCCAAATGTGGACGTGGATGCACTGTTTGTTGCCGACAATGTAATTGCCAACCTCGCTTACGGTGAGGTACAGGGATATGTTAGTTTGCCGCCAACGCTGTACGACCTCGCTGTTCGCGTAGCGGGTACGCCCAATACAGCGGCTATTTTCCGAGCCGATCTGAGTGCAGCCGGTGGCGCTGCGGCTTACGTTTTTGCGAGCGGTTTGCTGGCCGGCAGTCCGAATTTCGGTTTATTCGCCGCCTTGGCTGATGGTACCGTTATTGAACTGCCCACAACGCCTTTCTCCCGCGCCCAGATCATCCACAACTCGCCGACACCTACGGTTGATATTTATGCAGGCAACAGCCTGTTGGTGAATGACTTTGTTTTCCGCACAGCCACACCATATATTGATGTACCTGCCGATCGAAACATTACCATCGGTGTAGCTCCCGGCAACTCACAGTCGGCCGCAGATGCGATCGCTACATTTAATGTCAACTTTGACGATACCAAAACGTACTCGGTTATCGCCAACGGGATTGTTGGTAATCCTTCCAATCCGTTTACTTTGGCCGTAAGTGATGCTGCCCGCGAAAGTTCGGCAGCCGGCTCGGTTGCAATCAATGTATTCCACGGTTCTCCGGGGGCTCCCGCAGTGGATGTGGCAGAGCGCCTTGCAGGCACCCTGTTTGGCAACCTGAGTTATGGCACCTTCGGAAACTACGTTGTTGTACCGGCGGATGGCTATTATTTAGACATTAAAGTGGCGGGCACTTCTGCCATTCTGGCTACTTATTTCGCTGATCTCTCTGTATTGGACGGACAAGCAGCCATGATTTTTGCCAGTGGTTTCGTGGGTGGTATTCCGCCGGTTTTTGGCGTATTTGCGGCACTGCCTGACGGCACGGTTATTCAATTGCCGGCATCTCCTGTTGCACGTGTGCAAATTGTACACAATGCACCAGACCCGACGGTAGACGTTTATATCAATGGTCAGAAAGCAATCGAAGACTTTGAATACCGTACGGCCACACCATATTTCTACCTGCCCGCAGGTGTAGCGCTTTCGGTTGGTGTAGCGCCAGGTAACAGTCAATCGGCCGGCGATATTATTGCAACTTTCCCCCTCACACTGACAAACGGTAAAACCTATGCCGTATTTGCAAGTGGTGAGTTGGGCGGAACACCGGGTTTTGATCTGATTATTAATGACAATGCGCAAGAGCGCGCAGTAGATCCGACCAAGTTCGAGGCCAGCGTATTCCACGGCGGCACCGATGCTCCGGCCGTTGCCGTATTGGACTACATCAGCGGAACAACTCTGATTCCAAGCCTCGCTTACGGTACATTTACGCCTTATGTGGGCTTCACACCCGACGTTAATATTTTTGAAGTTACAGCGGCTTCCAACCAGAACGCGCGCGTCGGTATCTGGGGTGTTAACCTCGAAGGTGCAGCCGGGTTTAGCGGTATTGTTTATGCCTCTGGTCGCCTGACAGACAACCCTGAGTTTGACCTTTGGGTAGTATTGCCCAATGGCGCAACTTTCCCGTTTGTCGCCCTGACGGAAGCACAGGTGATCCACAACTCCCCTTCGCCAACCGTAGACGTCTATTTTGACGGCGATATCCTGATTGAGGATTTTGACTTCCGTACAGCCACACCGTTTGAACTCCTGCCTGCACGCGAATCTTTCAATCTGGCAGTAGCTCCGGGTAACAGCCAATCGGTGAACGAAGCAATTTTCGACACTGATGTGACCCTTAGTCCGCTGAAAACCTACACCATCATTGCCGGTGGTGAAGTTGGTGGCGCCAAGCCTTTCGACCTGTATGTGTATGACAAAGCCCGTGTGCGCGCGCTGAACAGCAGTGAGGTCGATATTAACCTTTTCCATGGTGCACCGGATGCACCTGAGGTGGATGTTCGCCTGCTGAATGGCCCGGTCATTTTTGACAACATCGAGTTTGGTGAATTCGCCGACTATATCAGCGTGCCTGCGGTTTCGTATCAGGTAGGAGTAACGCCTGCCAACGACAACAACGCCATCGTAGCAGCTTACCTGGCCGATCTGACCGGCGTAGACGGAATAGCCGCAACGCTTTTTGCTTCGGGGTATCTGGCTCCGGCTTCCGGACAACCTTCCTTCCAGGTATGGGTTGCGTTAGCCGATGGCACAACTTTCCCGCTGCCGGTTTTCTCTTCTACCAATGAACTGGACGACAAAATTGCTGATCTCCAGCTGGCGCCGAATCCGGCCAACGCAGAAACCTTTGTACGGTTTGAGTTAAAAGCTGCTGAAAACCTGCGCTTTGCCGTGCGCGACATCACCGGTCGCCTTGTAATGGAAGGCGACTACGGATTGGTGCCTGCCGGCGCGTTCCAGCAAGCCCTCAGCGTACAAAACCTCAATCCGGGCATGTATCAGCTTGAACTCGTTTCCGACAGTGGTGTTCGGGCTGCAAAATTTATTGTACAACGCTAACCGCATAACAGCACTGCGCATGTGCAGCATGCTGTAATTTAGCCCCCGGCGGCGTCTTCCATAGAGAAGGCGCCGCTTTTTTAATTTTCCAAGTTTGGTAAATTTTAAACCGCTCCTGAGTTATCCACATTATTAAAAAGCTGTTGGTAAATTTATTTTACTGATTGTCAGCATATTAGTTTTGTTATACACAAATTGTGGAAAAGTAAGGCGTTTTTAGATGAGGTCTTGTTTTTAAATTTGTTGCCGCTTGCCTTCAGCGCTTGTTCGGGAGTTCATCTCCGGCCAATCGCCTAATCTTGAAACCAATCGCCTTTAGTCCCTCAAAGCAGTTCTTATTGGGCTGCCCAAGTAGTAAGCACATCAAATTCTTCTATTATCATGTCTCAGGTAACAACCACTGCCGAGCCGATCCTGGCGGAAAACCCGGATCGCTTCGTACTTTTTCCGATCAAGTACGACACCATTTGGAAATGGTATAAACAAGCTGAAGCCTCTTTCTGGACGGTCGAAGAGGTAGACCTCACGCCCGATCAAATTGACTGGGAAACCAAATTAAGTGATGATGAGCGCCACTTTGTCAAGCATGTACTGGCTTTTTTTGCAGCCAGCGACGGCATTGTAAACGAAAACTTAGTGCTCAATTTTATGCGCGAAGTGCAAATTCCGGAAGCGCGTTGTTTTTATGGCTTTCAAGTGGCTATTGAAAACATCCACTCGGAGATGTACTCCCTGCTGATTGATACCCTGATTAAGGATCCCAAGGAAAAAGACTTCCTGTTCCATGCACTCAGCCGCTTGGACTGTGTCAGCAAAAAAGGTAATTGGGCATTGCGCTGGATTGAAAATGCACCGACTTTTGCACACCGGCTGATCGCTTTCGCCGCCGTGGAAGGCATCTTCTTTTCCGGCTCCTTCTGCTCCATTTTCTGGCTGAAAAAACGCGGCCTCATGCCCGGCCTTTGTTTCTCCAACGAACTGATCAGCCGCGATGAAGGGATGCACTGCGACTTCGCCTGCCTGCTCTACTCCATGCTCCAGCATAAGCTTGACCCAATGGAAGTGCAAGCCATCATCACGGAAGCCGTAGAATTTGAGAAAGAATTTGTGACCGACGCCCTGCCGGTCTCGCTCATCGGCATGAACGCCGAACTGATGAGCCAGTATATTGAATTCGTAGCCGACCGACTGCTCGTGTCATTAGGTAACGAAAAAGTGTATAACACCGCCAATCCTTTCCCATGGATGGACATGATTTCCATTCAGGGCAAAACCAACTTCTTCGAAAAGCGCGTGGGCGACTACCAGAAAGCGGGCGTCATGGCCAATCGCGAAGAGCAGAAGTTTTCTATGGATGCGGACTTTTAAAAAAGGTTTTTTTGGGTGTTTTAGTGTTTTGGGGCGCGCCTCCTCAACCACTAAAGCTCTAAAACACTAAAACCCTTAAACACTCATGTTATTCACATTTTTACCAAAGTTATTCACATTTTAAATTTGTTTTCAACTTTTTAAAATATTGATTTTCAATATTTTGAATTAGTTATAAACATTTTGTGAATAAAAAGCATTTTTTAGGATATACATTTATCCTAATTTAGCAGCCGCAAATAGCGCAAGCTTCTCCCGTGTAAACTCAGGTAAGGAAATTGAAACGGCCCCCGGGCCGATAGGGGAGTGTCGCCCCTTGTTTGCGGCGCAGTCAAAACATACAAAGCAAAACACAATCGGGCGCAGGCCCACTTCAAAAAAACATGATGCAAGTACTTAAACGCGACGGTCGGAGAGAAGAAGTTTCCTTCGACAAAATTACAGCCCGACTCAAAAAAATGTCTTACGGCCTGGATACAGACTATGTAAGCATTATTGAAGTTGCCAAAAAGGTCATTATGGGCTTATACGACGGTGTCAGCACGGTTGAACTCGACAACCTCGCCGCTGAAACCGCAGCCACTATGGCGACCATTCACCCCGATTACGCCCTGCTCGCCGCACGCGTGGCAGTCAGCAACCTGCACCGGGAAACGGACAAATCTTTCTCCAAAGTTGTTACCGATCTGTACCACTACGTCGATCCCAAAACCGGCGAACGCGCCGGACTTATTGGCGAAGAAACGTATAATATTGTACAAAAACACAAAGTCAAATTAGACAGCGCGATCATCTTCGACCGCGACTTCGACTTCGACTATTTTGGTTTCAAAACGCTGGAACGCTCCTACCTCATGCGCATGCACGGCCGTGTGGTGGAGCGCCCGCAACACCTGTTCATGCGCGTTGCCGTAGGTATTCATGGTGAAAATATTGAATCCGCCATTGAGACTTACAACCTCATGAGCGAGCGCTGGTTCATCCACGCAACACCGACACTGTTCAACGCCGGCACGCCGAAGCCGCAACTGTCGTCCTGCTTCCTGCTGTCCATGACAGGAGATTCCATCGGCGGCATTTTTGAAACCCTTCAGCGCTGCGCCCTCATCAGCCAAAGCGCCGGCGGTATCGGCCTGAGCATCCACAACGTCCGCGCTACCGGCTCTTACATTAAAGGTACCGGCGGCACCTCCAACGGCATCATCCCGATGCTGCGTGTCTTCAACGATACCGCGCGTTATGTGGATCAGGGCGGTGGCAAACGCAAAGGTGCTTTCGCTGTGTACCTCGAACCCTGGCACGCCGATATTTTTGAATTCCTGGAACTGAAAAAGAACCACGGCAAGGAAGAAATGCGCGCCCGCGACCTCTTCTACGCCCTCTGGATTTCCGACCTCTTCATGGAACGCCTGAAAGACGATGCCGACTGGTCGCTCTTCTGTCCGAACGAAGCCCCCGGACTGTTCGACGTGTACGGTGGCGAATTTGAAGCCCTGTACCATAAATACGAGCAGGAAGGCCGCGCCCGCAAAGTGGTAAAAGCCCGGGATCTCTGGGCCGCCGTGCTGGAAAGCCAGGTGGAAACCGGTACGCCCTATATCCTGTATAAAGATGCTGCCAACAAGAAGAGCAACCAGAAAAACTTAGGCACTATCCGCTCTTCCAACCTTTGTACGGAGATTATTGAGTACACTTCCAAAGACGAAGTAGCGGTGTGTAACCTCGCTTCGCTGGCGCTGCCGAAATATGTCATCAACGGCAAATTCGACTTCCAGAAGTTGTACGAAATCACTCGTGTGGCGACGCGCAACCTCAATAAGGTTATCGACGTAAACTACTACCCGATACCGGAAGCGCACAATTCCAACATGCGTCACCGCCCGATCGGACTTGGTGTACAGGGTCTTGCAGATGCCTTTATCCTGCTGCGTATGGCCTTCGACAGCGAAGAAGCGGCCCAACTCAACCGCGATATTTTCGAGACCATCTACTTTGCGGCGATGACTGAAAGTTGTCTGCTGGCAGAAGAACAAGGGCACTACCAAAGTTTCCCCGGTTCGCCGCTCTCCCGCGGTGAATTCCAGTTCGACATGTGGGGCGTTCAGCCTTCCGGCCGCTGGGATTGGGAAAGCCTGCGCCAGCGCGTGATGAAGTCCGGCGCACGCAACTCCCTGCTGCTGGCGCCTATGCCTACGGCCTCTACCAGTCAGATTTTGGGCAACAACGAATGCTTCGAGCCGTACACATCCAACCTCTACACCCGCCGTACCCTGGCCGGCGAGCATATTGTGGTGAACAAACACCTTATGCGCGACTTAGTGCGCTTAGGTCTCTGGAATGAAGACATGCGCGAAGCCATCATGGCTGCCAATGGTTCTGTACAGCACATTGAAGAAATCCCTGCGGAGATCCGCGCTATTTACAAAACGGCTTACGAGCTGAGCCAAAAAGTGATCATTGACATGGCCGCCGATCGCGGCGCCTTCATTTGTCAGAGTCAGTCGCTCAACGTATTTATGGAAGCGCCGAGCTTTGCCAAGCTTTCGTCCATGCACTTTTACGCCTGGCAGAAGGGTCTCAAAACCGGCATGTATTACCTCCGCTCCAAGGCGGCTACCGACCCGATCAAATTTACGCTCAGCGACAAGCACCAGCAGAAATTTGTGGCCAATGCCAACGCAGGTACTGCCGAAAACAAAGCCAGCGTAACGGTGAAAGAAAACGCAGCGGTGGCGACGATGTCGGCCATCACGCCGGATCAGATCAGCGGCATGGTTTGCAGCCTGGACAATCCGGAAGGATGCGAGGCGTGCAGCGCGTAATCGCTGTTTAGATTGAACGTTTTTTTATCATTCCGGTGTGTGGCTTTGTGCTGCGCACCGGAATCGTTTTTTTTAACGATAAGTGATGAGTGATGAACGATGAATTTGGTGGTAACGCCGGGAGCCCGTTTTCAGGCTTTAATGCTGCCCTTTCCAAATTGTTTGGACCATACCGGGCGCATTCGGATAAAAGTTATGAAGCAGATGACAAAAATTAACACAAAACTCCAGGCCACGGCTTGCCAGAAGGAGCCGAATTTGGGGATTCTGACAAAACTTTCTGCAGCAAAGGCCGCGTAGAGTCCGACGACAGACCAGTACATGCGTTTAAAATGCGTTTCATAGTCCGCCGCCGTTCGTTGCTTCTTGAACATCGGCAGCATACCGGCAACTAAGGAAAAAGTAGAAACAAGGGAGAGGACGTGAAAAATCCCAAATTTTCCAAACAAGCGGTAGATACCAAATGACGAAAGTATAAGGACTACCATACTAACTACGTAAACATAGCCGGCTTTTCGGTGCAATGCCGTGCCTTTGCGCAACACTAACACAGCACCGCCAAAAATGATGGCTACAATACCTGAAACCAGGTGCACAAGACCAATCTGGTCGCCATAGAGATGATGCATAAGCAGGAATAGTTTATGCTGCAAATATATATAACCGCGCCACCATCTGCACAAAAAAACATTCATCGTTCATCATTCATAGTTTATCGTTACAAACCCCTATCTTTGCGCCGCTTTTTACGAACCCATCTTTTTTCATCTTAGCACCTTATTATGGCAACGACGGCAGACATCCGCAACGGCCTTTGTATCGAACTGAACAACGACATTCAGAAAATCATTGATTTTCAGAAGTTTCAGGTTGGTCGTGGCAGCGGTAAAGTTTGGACGAAACTCAAAAGTACCACCACCGGAAAGGTGACTGAACATACCTTCCAGAGCGGACATACCATCACGGAAGTACGCGTGGAACGCCGCAAATTCCAGTACCTGTACCCCGACGGCGACGATTATGTTCTTATGAACCAGGAATCCTACGACCAGATCACCGTTGGTGGCGATATGATCGAAAACGGTAAATTCCTCAAGGAAGGCGACATTGTCGACTGCCTCTTCCACGCGCAGAAAGAGTCGCTGCTCTCCATCGAATTACCGCAGAACGTAGTGCTCGAAATTACGTACACCGAACCTGGGCTGCGTGGCGACACCGCCACCAATACCCTCAAACCGGCAACCGTGGAAACCGGCGCCGAAGTGCGTGTTCCGCTCTTCTGTGACACCGGCGATTTTATCAAAATCGATACCACAACGGGCGCTTACATCGAACGTGTAAAAAAGTAACAGCCACCCTTTGGGTAGCACACCTTATCTTTGGGGGAGTAGGAAGAAAAATTTTTTATCCAAAAAAGTTTTTTTCTTACTCCCCCTTGTCTTTCCTTCGCCACGCAAAATATTCTTCGGTATGGACTTTAACCAGATACAAGAACTGATTCGCCTGACCAGCAAGCACAAAGTGTCGGAATTCATCCTCAAAGAAGGTGATTTCAAACTCATTATCCGCAACCAGGCTTCCGGTACCACCGTGGAGAGCGCTCCGGCGCCCGTTATGGTGCCCATCCAGCAACCCATGGTTACGGTTTCCGCGCCTGCACCCGCACCCGCGCCTGCGCCAACGCCCGCCGCTCCGGCCGCTGCTGCACCAGCAGCCGCTGAACCCGCCGGTAACTACCAGACCGTGAAATCGCCAATGGTCGGTACTTTCTACCGCAGCGCTTCTCCGGATAAACCACCTTTCGTAAAGGTTGGCGACAGTATCGCGCAAGGCCAAACGGTTTGTATCATCGAAGCCATGAAGCTCTTCAATGAGATCGAATCGGATGCAAAAGGAAAAATCGTAAAAGTGCTCGTAGAAGACGGCTCGCCCGTAGAATACGATCAGCCGCTTTTCCTCGTCGATCCCGCTTAATGCGCCTCATCTAAACAAATCTGTATGTTTAAAAAGATACTCATCGCGAACCGCGGGGAGATCGCCCTGCGCATTATCCGCACCTGCAAGGAAATGGGCATTAAAACGGTAGCGATTTACAGCACTGCCGACCGCGACAGCCTCCACGTGCGTTTTGCCGACGAGGCCGTTTGTATCGGTCCTCCGGCATCTTCCGAAAGCTACCTCAATATCCCGCGCATCATGGCGGCAGTGGAAATCACTGATGCTGATGCCATTCACCCGGGTTATGGTTTTTTGGCAGAAAATGCCAATTTCGCTGAAATATGCCGCGAATACGGTGTTAAGTTTATCGGCCCGACACCGGAACAAATCCGTGCCATGGGCGATAAAATTACCGCCAAAGAAACCATGCTCAAGGCCGGGGTACCCTGCGTGCCCGGCTCCGAAGGCCTGCTCAAAGACCTGCCCTCCAGCCTCAAACTCGCCAAAGAAATCGGCTATCCGGTTATCCTGAAAGCGACCGCCGGCGGCGGGGGTAAAGGCATGCGTGTCGTCTGGAAGGAAGAAGAGTTCGAAACGCAATGGGAAACCGCCCGCCGCGAAGCAAAAGCCTCTTTTGCCAACGACGGCGTTTACATGGAGAAATTTATCGAAGAACCCCGCCACATCGAAATTCAGGTGGCCGGCGACCAATTCGGTAAAGCCTGTCACCTCTCCGAACGCGACTGCTCCATTCAGCGCCGCCACCAGAAACTCGTCGAAGAATCCCCTTCGCCCTTTATGACGCCCGAATTGCGGGAAAAAATGGGGGAAGCCGCCATTCAAGCCTGCCATTCCATCAACTACGAAGGGGTTGGAACCGTTGAGTTTCTTGTAGATAAATACCGCAACTTCTACTTCATGGAAATGAACACCCGTATTCAGGTGGAACATACTGTGACCGAGGAAGTGATTGATTTTGACCTGATTAAGGAACAAATCAAAATTGCGGCAGGCCTGCCCATTTCCGGTAAAAACTACTTCCCGGAAATGCACTGCATTGAATGCCGCATCAACGCGGAAGATACGTTTAATGATTTCCGACCCAGCCCGGGCCGCATCACCTCCTTCCACTCACCGAAAGGACATGGCGTGCGTGTAGATACCCATGTATACGCGGGGTATACCATTCCGCCATACTACGATTCCATGATCGCCAAGCTCATCGTGCGTGCCCGCACCCGCGACGAAGCCATCCTGAAAATGGAACGTGCACTCGATGAGTTTATCGTTGAAGGAGTAAAAACAACCGTACCATTCCACCAGCGCCTGATGCGCAACGAAGATTTCAAAAACGGCAATTTCCACACCGGTTTCCTGACCACCTGGGACTTTGCCTCTGTTGAACTTTAGCAGGGTTCGTTTGTCTTGTAAAACATGCTCCGACTCCTGCAATTTTTTCGCCCCTACCGCCGACTGTTGAGCTTTGCGATCGTTTGCAACCTCCTCATGTCGGTGTTTATGGTGCTGAGTATTCCGGTGTTGCAGCCTTTTCTGCGTATTTTGTTTGTAGAAGAGGCTGCTGCTCCGGCCCCTGCCGAACCCGCCACCGGCGCCATCGGCGCCGAGTTTCAGGTTTGGATAAACGGTATTTTCCTTCAACTGATAGCCGACTATGGCCGCCAACAGGCGCTTCTGATCGTTTGTGCGGTACTCGTGCTTGTTTTTCTGGGTAAAAACCTGTTCCGCTACCTTTCCCTGTATTTCCTGGCGCCCGTGCGCAACAGCATTGTCCGCGATTTTCGCCAAAAACTTGTGGGGAAAATGCTCGATCTGCCGCTTGCGTATTACTCTGACGAACGCAAAGGCGACCTTATGAGTCGTTTTAGTTCCGATGTGGCAGAAATTGAATGGAGCATCATGGGCGTTATGGAAGCCGTTGTGCGCGAGCCGGTTGTCATCCTCGGCAGCTTGGGGTTTATGCTCTGGATTTCACCACCGCTTACCCTTTTTGTTTTTGTCCTGATTGCCTTTACGATGCTCATCATCGGCGGCATCGGACGGGCGCTGCGCAAACAATCCGGCGAAGCGCAGGAGCGACTTGGAACGGTCATATCCATCGTGGAAGAAACTCTCGGAGGCCTTCGTATCATTAAAGGTTTTAATGCTGAAAAATATCAATCGGGGCGTTTTGCGCGTGAAAACGACGCTTATGCCAGGAAAATGACCCAAATTTATCGGCGCAGGGATATAGCATCGCCGCTGTCTGAATTTTTGGGTATCGCTGTTGTGGCGGTTTTGTTGTGGTATGGCTCCAGCTTAGTGTTCAGCAAAACCATGTCGGGCGACACGTTCTTAGTCTTTTTATTTGCATTTTATAATGTTATTGACCCGGCCAAGGCCTTTTCAGCAGCTATTTACAGCATTCGGAAAGGGCAGGGGGCGCTCGAAAGGGTAGAGGCGGTATTAAATGCCGAAAGCGATATTAAAGAAACCGCAAACGCCGTGGCATTGAACGGAAAATTTGAACAGGCAATTGAATTCAGAAATGTTCATTTTTCCTATAAAAACGCTTCGCGCCCGGCATTAGAAGCCATTAATGTGCGGCTCGAACACGGTAAAATGCTGGCTTTGGTTGGCGCATCCGGCGCCGGGAAAAGTACCATGGCCGACCTGTTGCCCCGCTTCTACGATGTGGAAAAAGGCGCGATTTTGCTGGATGGGCGCGACATTCGCGACATTAAAATCCGCGACCTGCGCGACCTGATGGGCATTGTGAGCCAGGAAGCCATTTTGTTCAATGACAGCGTGCGCAACAACATTGCTTTTGGCAATGCCAATGCCGGTATGGCAGAAATTGAAGCCGCCGCAAAAGCCGCCAATGCGCATGAGTTTATCATGCAACTCCCGGAAGCTTACGAGACAAACATCGGCGACCGGGGCAGCAAACTCAGCGGCGGACAACGGCAGCGCCTGACCATCGCGCGGGCCTTGCTGAAAAACCCGCCAATATTAATCCTGGACGAGGCAACCTCCGCCCTGGATAGCGAGTCAGAACAATTGGTACAAGCTGCTTTGGATCGCTTGCTGGTTAACCGCACGGCTATCGTAATTGCCCACCGCCTGAGCACCGTACAACATGCGGATCATATCGCAGTGCTGGATTCCGGGCGTATTGCAGAATACGGAACGCACGAAACCCTCATGCAAACAGGTAAGATTTACCCTAAATTGGTCGAATTACAAGCGCTTTAAGACTGTTTTTTGTCCGCTTCAGTCGGAGAACAGGAAAAATTCTGCATTCGGGAGCCGACAAAACAAAATTGCGCGTACCTTTGAGGAGAACGGGGGCCAAATTGGCTGCTGTTTTTATTTCCCAACGATTTTAATCATCGCATTTTCACACATCTTAATCATCCCGATGAAAAAAATGCTACTTGCACTTTTATCCCTTCTTCAACTGAACGTATTTGCCCAAATCACCCTCGACGCTGGCACCTTTCCCAGCGCAGGTGACACCCTGCGTTTCGCTATTGACGACACCCCGGACGGCATCAACCCGGCTACACCTCCCGGCGGAAGCACCTTCTGGGATTTCAGCAGCCTGAATGTGGTCAACACTACAGAGGTGGTGTACCGCAGTGCCAATCAGGGCATGAATGCAGCTGCTTTTCCCGGCGCCGATCTGGTGGTTATTAACCAGGGCGGAGAAACCTATTTCAACAAAACGACATCGCGGTTTGAAAACCTGGGCTACGCTGGCGAAGATCCGGCCGGATTCAGCCTGGATGTTACGGCGCGCTTTCAGCCGGCATTGGTGGAGCGCCGCAACCCAACCAGCTTTTTTGATATCAATAATTCCACAGCTGCGCTGAGCCTGGTTTTCCCGACAGACCAGCCGCCTTTGGACAGTATTTTTGGCTCCCTGCCAGTAGATATTGACTCCATGCGCGTGCGTATCACCACGGATCGCTTAGATGTGGTAGATGGATGGGGCAACTGTGCGATACCCGGCGGCAATTACCCGGTTTTACGCCAAAAGCGTACCGAGTACCGCAACACCAGCATTGATGTTTATGTAAACCTGGGCTTTTTTGGTCAATGGATTGACCTTTCCACCCTGATTGGCGGTGGCGGTGGTGGCGGCTTAGGCAATTTCATCGGAACCGATACGCTGGTAAGCTATCGCTTTCTGAGCAATACCGAAAAAGAAGAAATCGCGGTGGCAACCATGTCCAACGACCTGAGTACCGTGGAGACCGTCCGTTTTAAGGACCTGACGACTACGCCTTCCTTCGAACCGGCCGGTTTTGCCGCTGCGACCATTCAGGCATATCCTAACCCCGCAGTGGAATGGGTGCGTTTTGATTGCACCAACCTGCCGCAGGACGAGTATACGATCAAGATCTATAACATCATCGGCAAAGTGATCTGGAAAGAAAATTATTCGATGGCCGGCAACAAATCGGTTCGCCTCGAACTCGAAGATTTCAAAAAAGGGACTTACCTGTATAGCTTGGTCGACAGTAAGGGTAACACCCTGAGTACCAAGCGCCTGGTGATTTTGAAGCCGTAATTTTTCTTTTAGACAATCGTATAAAAAAGCCTGTGGGTATCGAATCCACAGGCTTTTTTATTAACCTTTCCCTGCTCTTGTTTTTCCCAGGTTATCAAGTTTAAATCCGCGGGGCTGATATGTTTCAAATCCTCGAAACTGATTTTCTGAATTGAAATATGCCGCAACCTGCGCTGGTACCTCTTGTTCTATATTTTCGTCTGCCTTTTGAGGAATAACAAGCGCTTCATAACAGACGGCAGTTTCCTCGGTATCTGACAAACCCGAAATACTTGCAACGAAAACCTGCATTTCACTACTTACAAACTCGCCCCCAATATGTATTTGCAGATAAATCCCCCAATGCTCTTCTATGTCAGGTCTGGAAAACACAGCGACGATAAAGTGATTTTTGCGGTGCACCGTCTTGTCTGCAATGTGCTTTTTTTCATCAACATTCAGTTTTCCTGAAAAACCATAACGCAAGGTATCGTAAAAGAATTCAAGATCGAGGGTATGTATAACTTTATTATAACAATAATAGATTCGGTATTTTCTGCAATAGGTTAAGAGTATTTTATCTATTGGTGGCTCTTGAGTACGCAGCCATTTCGAAAGACTAAGGGTATCCTTGATATGCTCCATCGGCGAATACAGACCCGCTCCATATTTTAGCAAATAAGCAACTATTGCCTCGTCTATTCCTCTTGGAAAAGAGCCATCATTTTTCTGATAAAATCGCTTTGTATAGGCTTCAATTTCAGGCTTTGCAGGTTTAAATTTCTCCATAATAAAACAATCACTGAGGATGCAGTCAAGCCTGTAATAGGTCAGATTTGCCTGGCCCAGCATAAGTTTTGGAGGGTTTTGGGCGCTTGGTATTTTAGTGCGAAATAGCACGTAACGCGTTTTATCCGCGATCAGATGAAATACCAGGTATCCCCGGGTTGCATCCATGTAAACATAGCCTGAAAAGTTTTTGAATTCCTCATTCGCATTAATCAAATCACAGGCCGCCAAACCTCCTGCACCTATGTTTTTTATGCGAATTATATGCCTGTTAATCACAAGGGAATTGTGCGCATACATATATAAGTACCAGTGCGTATGCTCAAAGTCTTTGTGTACAGGATGAAAATCCCCAAGTAGTTGTTTGATACTGATTTCTTCCGAGGGGATGTTTTCATGGGGGTGTGTATTCCGATACCGCGCAAGGGAGTGTAAAGTATTTTGTGTAAACTGATTTTCACTGGAGATTTGAAGTTTCCGCAGGGTTCCATTTTTGGGGGCATGCCCCCAAAAATGGAACCCTGCGGAAGAATTTGTACTTTCACCTTCTC
>JAFLBP010000038.1 GCA_017303875.1 Chitinophagales bacterium
CAACAGAGCCAAAAGACCTAATTAAACCATTGACCAGGTTTTGTTCATTATTCATGGCAAAGCGTTTTTGCCAGAAAGGTACTCAGTAGAATCACATCAGGTCAAATTTTGATGCGTTTGCCCTGGGCTCAGGAGGGTTAAGATTTGTATTCCTAAAAAACTAAACGGGAGTCGTGTGGCAAGCAATGTTTACTAATTAGTGGAAAATTTTTTGTGATCCATTCCAAGTTCATTCATTAATTGAATTAACTCCCTATCTTCTTTAGTCTCATTCTCATTTACTAGCATCCATCCATTATAGGCATTGATTTTTCTGGAACCGATATCATAAATAATTTCGTCATTATTTAGCATCTCAATCCCTTTTAAGTCTTTAAGTGTATAACCAGCCATTCTTATGTGTCCATATGCATAGGTTAATCCTCTTAGTTTAGGTAAATCTAGATACTTAGATTTCTTATCAATATAAAAGGCCTTTAAAAGGTACTGATAAGCAAGGTCATAGTTATTTTCAAAGAATATAATATTTCCTTTCAAAGTATAGAATGCTACAGGATCAATACCGGAAGGTGGTTCATCATATCTGCTGATATATTCATAAGCAAGCGTATTTTTGTTTTCGCAAAAGTAATTTGCTGCTTTAATAAGGCTGGATTTATCATTGTTTCCTTCAACAGGGGCAGAAGCAGACACGATAACCTGATTCGTTACCTCACAGATATATGTGGATTTGTCAATAAAATTGGTGTTATTTTTGACTATTGTTGAATTTACTGAGTGATCATAAATTTCAGTTTTATTCACCGAGTTGTCTGGATTGGTAATATTAGTTTGATTGTTAACCTTAGGCTCTCCATCGTCAAAGAAAGAAATTAGGCCCAATACGTCGGCAAGTAGGCCAATTAATCCTAAGACCCCAACTCCAACGATGGTTTTTTTCAGATTGGACCAACCTTGCAAGAGCGATGATGTCTCTGAAGATTTGTTTTTTTGATTTTTATTCATGATGAAATTTATATATGTTATGTTCCTGCAAATATATGCAATATAGCATCATAATAAATAACAAGCAATTGTATCCGTTGAAATTATTCTTCATTTCGCTTGTAGTCACTCATTATACCCGCCGCCGCCACCCAAAATAACCCAAAAATCCCCGATATTTGCCCCGCCATGTTCGAACACCGCTCCCAACCCCTCGCCCACCCCAATGCCTTCTACCGGCGCGCCCTGCGCTATGCACTGGCCGCTGGACTGCTGCTCGCCCTCTCGCTGCTGGCCGGCATGGTCGGCTATCGCTACCTCGCCCAAATCTCCTGGGTAGATGCCTACTACAATGCCGCCATGATCCTCACCGGCATGGGGCCTGCACTGGATATAGATGATGTGGCCCCGGAGCGCCAAAACGCCGTCAAACTCTTCGCCGGCACCTATGCCATGTACAGCGGCGTGGTCTTTCTCGCCGCCTCCGGATTGGTACTCTCTCCCCTGCTCCACCGGTTTTTCCACAAGCTGCATTTAGATATCAAGGATTAAGCCGCTACCAACAACAGCGCAGGCCACCATACCAAGGGGTACGGCAGCCTGACTACTGGATTGAACCTGTATAACTCGTGTACAATTACTCTTTGCGCCAGCGGAACACGCCGCTGCGACCCTGCTCGTCGCTGAGCCGTATCATGTAGAGGCCCGCCGATAAGTCGCCGGCCAGTACAAAACCACTGCCCGCCGGATAATTAAAGTCGCGGTAACGCCGACCCATCAGGTCGAACACCTCGCAGCGGAACAAGCGCCCTTCCGGCAAACCATCAATGCGGAAAAAACCGGTTCCCGGATTGGGCTGTATGGACGCCGCCGCAAACACTGCCGCATCAGAATCGGCACTTACCAGACCGAGGGCTTCGGCCCTGACGGCCACTGCCGCATGGTATACTTTCTCCGGATTCTGGCCAGCCTGCGGTACATTCGGAAACTGATCGAGCTGAATGCTGAGTACCGCATTTTGAGCAGCATCGAGGGTCATGCCGGTCAGGTGCACACGGGTCTGATTGTCCTCAAAACGCAGGGTGCCGCGTTCCAGTGCGATGGCATCGCCCAGTCCCCATCGGTAAAAATTTACCAGGGTATTGCCTGCGGCATCTAAGCTTTCGCCCGCCAGAATCAGGGCCTGACCGTCGGCATAAAAGTCGGCAGCAGTAAAGGCAATCTGCTCGCCGCCTTCCTTGTCGATGCTGCCCTCCCAGGCGATGCTGCCTTCCGCATCCACAACGGCCAGCGCGGTATGCGCGGTATTAGGGCTGTTGAACAATGTCGGCGCCACTTCGCCGTACACAAAGGCAAAGCCATTGGCACAGAGCAATTGCGGAAAGAACGTATATCCGCAGGCAGCACTCAGGTCGCATACCTTCAGGATGTCGCCTGCGGTATTAAAAATGACCAATTGAACGGCCACCCGCGCCGTATCGGCATAGTTGCCGGGCTGCGAGTACAAAAACGCATAGCGATCGGGCGCGAGTTGTGCCAGTCCGCGAATGCGCGACTCTTCAAACGTCGTGCCCAGCGGCAGGCCGTTGCGCTTGGGGCGCGGCAGGTAGGCCAGCGTGTCCTTGCCTTTGGCGCTGCTCGCTTCCGCTTTCCGAATCCAGGCAACATACTGGTTGTCGCTGGTCACGCGGGGTTCCACCACGAAATAGGTGTTGTCGGCAGCGCGGATAATCCAGGGCAATCCGCGGTCGTTGAGACTGCGCAGGGCTTCCTGCTGGTTCTCCGGCAGGGTAATGCTGCTGCTCATGCCCTCGGGCCGGCTGATGGCAAAACGGCCCACCGGCGGAATAGCCTGTACATTGTTGTTGAACAACGCCTGCCCCAGCATACGCCATTGGGTATTTTCATCACCTTGTTCCAGCGACACCCCAACCATCCGGTAGCCGATATTGGCGATGCGCTGACTGGTTTGTTTCAGCAGGCCGCCATTCGGGTTGATCGACGTGACGACGGAACCTTCCAGCAAACCGACATTGTGTAAAAAATGCAGGCTGCCGTCGGCGCCCGTCAGTACATCCTCCGGGTACAGCGACGTGGTTGGCGGATCGGTGCTCAGGTCCTGAAATACGTATTGCCATTTCAGGGACAGTCCCTGCGTAGCCGGAATCTGGGCGAATCCGCTAAGCATAGCGCCAAAAAGGGCAAGGACTGAGAGTAAAAGTCTGATTTTCATTGTCTTAAGTTTTTAGTTACTGGAACATACCGGCAGGCAAGGTCCCTGGAAGAAGGGCGTAACGCCTTTTTGTGGAATGCATTCTGGTCGGGTCTGGCTAAAGCAATTACCACCATTGACTTCTTCTGTCAATTCTTTTACCACCGGCTGATTGGTTATCGGATCAATACAATAGGTCCGGGAATATTTACAGCAGGTTGTGCCGCAGCTCACCGGTGTAATGACGATGGAGCCGGATAAATTGTTCCGCCCTACGCAAATGGAGGTACAGGAACCGTTGTAAAAAGAGGCGGTAAAGGTCTGTGTATTGGGGTTGTCACAAAGGTAAAGGTCAACCGGGCCGCCAGCTACGGCAATGGCAAACAGCTGGTCGCCGATTTGCGTGTATACCGAGCGGAAAAAAGTTCTGATAAATCGTCCCTGCGCAATGGGATCAGGCTCATTGGTCAGGAAAAGACTGAACAAATCGGTGATAAACTGGGTACAACCCACGCCAACTTGTGTAACGGAAAGACCGTAAATCTGAAATTCGCCCTGACAAATACGAAGTTTGTAAGAGACATTGAGCGTGCAGGTCGGATAGCCTTGCGGTACGACCGTGGTGTTGAAAATTTGCTCGTCGGTGCAGCCGAACTGACTTGGCGGGCAGTTTTGCGCCTGGACGAACAAGGTGCTGAGCAGTAGTCCTGCAAGCAGGAACAGGTGACGGAAGTGTTTGATCTGGAACTGCATAATACAATGATGTTTAAAATGAAACAATAATATTTAAACAGTTGATTATGAGTGTAGTTTCGGCAAAAAAATGCATTTTTCGGAAAAAATCGGAATTATTGGGAAGTCATTGGTTTGCCATAAACGCTGTAGATTTTTTCCAGGTTGTTCGGATTGATCAGGCCACGTGGAATATCCAGCTCCGATTGTTTGAGCCACTTGTTCAGGGTCTTGACGCAGATGCCATATTCTGCGGCCACTTTTTCGCGCGTTTTGGACTTGATTTTCATTTTGTGGAACATTTTACAGTTAAAAGTTAAACAAAAGAACACGGGGTTCGCAATTAAGTTTCATTTTTTTGTAAAAAATCATAAAAAATTAGCGCCGCATTGGAAAAACACCAACGAAACAGCACATGAATACGCACAAACAAAATATTTACACCAATTCCTTTATCTATCCACAATTACATTTCCCTGCACCGACCACAAAAAATCGGTTTGCAGGTTGCGCAAGCGGGTAAATACAGAATCTAAGCGCATATCCACGTAGCGATCGGCAGTATAAAAGCGCTGCTTGCCTGTTTTGGTAGTAAAGGTGCCCGGGTAGGAAGCATAGGCATGGCAACTCATACAATTGCTCTGTACTCCATACGCCTGTTGTTTGCCGCCCACGCTTGCCGACAGGCGCAGGTTGTTTTTGTCGAATCCTGCTTCCAGCCAGGGATTAAACACATAAAGCGGACTGGCCTCGGCGCCGCTGCCGCCGCTGTAAGGTTGGTCGGGTAAAACCATGGAGTAGCCAAGGGCCATGGTGTAATGTCCGGCGGCGGGTGTCTGAAATTTAACGGGGCGTTCCAGCGCAATGGCCTCCTTGCCTGGCGGCGCCGGATCGCGGGGATCATGCGCCCAGAACATCGTCTGCCAGGTCCAGCGCTGTGTTTCCTTAGTGGCAATATGCATACCGAGCAGGATGAGATAATCGCCGGCCTGTACGCTGTCGCCGGCAGCAGAAAGATCACGTGCTACTTGCGCATCGGCCTGAAACCAGATAAAATCGCCCAAGCCATAGGTGGCCTCGGGGGCATAGGCCTGTTTTTTGGTAATGATGTTTTTACCGCCCGATTTTTTGCTGTTGGTGTCTACGTATATAAAATATCCCCAGGCATTGTTCCCGAAAGCCTGGGGGGCGTATGGCGATCCGGGCCAGGCGGGTACACGGAAAATACCCGGCGCCACTTCAGGCGCCTGTGCTTTATTCAATACCTGATAGACGGGTTTCAGGGCTACGGCATTGTTGGGAAAAGCCGGAACAGCGCCGGCCTCACGGCCATTGAGCTGCCTGCGCAGGGAATCAAGCACCGAAGCGTACAGCAGTTTGTGCTGTAAGATATGGTTTACGGTAGCGGGATTCCATTTTACAAAACCGACTACTGGCTGTACGGCGGCCGGCTCAACGCCGGGGATTGGCGCCAACTGATGCAGCGCCTGAAAATTATGTCGCGCATGGTGCACGGGTGCAGGCAATTGCCTGAACAACATTTCCCGCACATCTTCGGGCGTATGCCAGGTTTCAAACAGCAGTAAAGGGCTGCCCTTGTAGCTTTGTCCGCTGGGCGCCGTCAGTGCATCCCAAAGGCCCCAGCCGTGGCGATACATGGCCTTGAAGTCTTGCGCCCGTGTCCAGGAGCTGATGCGGGCAGAATCCTCCGGGAAATGCCAGTCGGCATAATGCGCAAGCGTTGCGGGGAGTTCTGCGGGCACAAAAGTCGTGTCGGCAGCATTGCCTGATGTTTGAGTTGCAGCGGCGGGAACGGATTGTGGGTTATTGCAGGCGCTCAAAGCGAGAAGCAGCGCGCTAAATACGAGAACTCCTGAAACAGATTTATACATAATGGATTGGTGCAAATGAAGGTTTAAGGCGCCAAATGCGTACAAAGTTAAAAAGACACATCGTGCTTATACGCCCATGGACAATAATTTTTTCGGTAATTTTGAAAAATAATTTGGTTTAAATCTCATCTTTTTGTTTGATTTTCAAGGAGTTAAAACAGCAATGTGCAGTTTTTTAAATTTTTTATCTCAAAAAACTTGCACAGGTTTTTCCAACAGTCTTATCTTTGCGGCGCTTCAAACGAAAAGTCGTTTAAAAAGCATTGAAAATTTACGCGGAAGTAGCTCAGTTGGTAGAGCACGACCTTGCCAAGGTCGGGGTCGCGAGTTCGAGTCTCGTTTTCCGCTCAGGGTTTTGGTGTTTGGTTTATTATCAGGCGCCAAGTTTAAAATACATATTTACGCGGAAGTAGCTCAGTTGGTAGAGCACGACCTTGCCAAGGTCGGGGTCGCGAGTTCGAGTCTCGTTTTCCGCTCTTTTTCAAAGCCATCTCATTCATTTGGGATGGCTTTTTTTATGTTTTACGTTCCGTTGACGTTTACTAAACTTTCGAAAGTTTTAATAAACGTCAACGGAACGTAAAACATAAAACGTAAAAACACCCTTCCAATGGCCGACAACAGCGCTTTCCAGCTTAAAAACATGTATTCGCCCGAATTTCTGGAAGAAGTTGCCGCTGCGTTTGCGGCTGCTTGTCCGACTTTTCATCGCGCGGCATTTTTAGAATCGGTTTTTGATGCCCAATGGCCCGCGCGGGAATTGAAGCAGCGTGTCCGGCACATCTCACATTGTTTAGCGCAACATTTGCCCGAAGGGTACGCGCCCGCGCTGGAGTTTGTGCGCACGGTAGCGAACAAACTGATTGCCGAGCGCGGCGAACAAATGAGTTTTTTGTGGATGATCCTGCCTGATTTTGTGGAAGCACATGGCGTACATTCGCCTGCGCTTTCCCTGCCTGCGCTCGAGCAACTCACCCGCTTGGCCAGTGCCGAATTTGCCATCCGCCCCTTTCTGTTGCATTATCCCGAGCAGACTTACCCGCAAATGCAGGCCTGGGCCACGCATCCGAGCGCTATGGTGCGCCGTCTCGCCAGCGAAGGCTTCCGCCCCCGTTTGCCCTGGGGCGCCGGTGTGCCCGCCCTGAAAAAAGACCCCTCCCCCATCCTGCCGGTGCTGGAATTGCTCAAACAAGACCCCGCAGAAACGGTACGCCGCTCGGTGGCCAACAACCTCAATGATATTTCCAAAGACCATCCGGAATTGGTACTCGACATCGCACGGCGCTGGCAGGGCCTCGGTCCGGATACCAACTGGATCATTAAACACGCCTGTCGCGGTCTCCTGAAAAAAGGCCATCCCGATGCGCTTTCCCTGCACGGCTTCGATCACCAGCAAAATCATTGCCGGGTGGATACACTGCGCTGCGACAACCGTGTACGCATCGGCGAACGCCTGTATTTTTCCTTTTCCGTACAAAATGAAAGCGAAGCGCCTCAAAACATCCGCCTGGAATACGCCATTGATTATCAAACCCTTAGCGGTAAAATCTCGCGAAAGGTTTTTAAAATTTCCGAACTTCAAATAGCGGCCCGGCAAGTAATATCCTACGATAAAAACCAGCGCTTTCAGGATTTTACCACGCGCAAACATTTTCCGGGGCCGCACCGATTAGAAATATTGCTGAACGGACAAAGGGCAGCAGAAGCAGATTTTGAGGTATTCAGTTAAAATTCCGGGCAGGCAACCATTTGTTTCATTACGGCTCCAATAGTAAAAAATTCAAACGTATGAACCAACTTCGTCTGCTACTGCTGTTTTTAATCAGCCTGCATTTTCTTTCATCGGTCGAGGCCCAAACCAAAGGAGATTTTTGGTTTTATGGCTTGGATATTATGAACCCCAACATGACCCAGTTTGATTACGAGCGGGGAAAAATCGGGGTTGCAGAACAACGGGTCAGCACGCAAGTCTGGCTGGAACGCCGTTTCAAACAGCGCTTGCGCGGGCCATTTTTGTATCAAAACGGACTTCGCCTTGAACTGCAAAGTTTTTCCCGCAGCGGCATAGGCAACGACGGCCTGCCCGTTTCAAGTGGCTGGCTGCGCGTCCCCTTGATGTGGATGCAACACATGCCCCGTTTCATCAAAGATGACAAGCATCCGATCTTCGAAATGCAAACCGGCATTGGGTATTACCTTGCCAAACCATATTATTACGATACGCTCTCTTTTTTGCTGACAGATCACAACTACTGGTCGCACGGCGTGCAAGCCATGATAGGACTTAATTTTTATATCCAGTCCGGCAGTGCCATACAACTCGGCTGGCGCATCAACTTTGATGCAGGCCGCATCGGAGAAAATAGCGAAAATGCAGCTTTACAGTATCAGGATGCCGGATTTAGCATCGGATTTTCTTCGAGTTTTGCCGATACCAGCCGTCGCATGAAGGCCGTAAAGGCCTGGCGTAATGCCCGGCGCTCGCGCAAATAATGCCTTAAGGCGCGGGAATTTTCAGACGATAGTATCGGAGGTTTGAGGGCGGGGCGCCGTACTCACGGCTGATTTTATCCAGTACAAAAAACAATTCGCCACTGCTCTGCGACCAGTAGCAATCCGTGACATCGGCGTCTTCCTGTTCAATCGTAAAGGCCGGGAAAACGCCGTTGGCATCGGAAAGTAAAAACTGAAGCCCACCGCGGTTTTCATACACATCGCCATGACCCGATGCCAGCCACTTTTTATCGGGCGACAACACCGGAATGTTGTTCGTAAAAGGCATGGTTTCCAGTAGCTTCCCGTTCCGACTGTCGATAAATTGCAGCGCCTGAAACTCACTGCCATTAATCTCTATCAGGTATTGTGCAATGGATTCGTACTGCCCCAGGTATTCGTATGCTATGCTTCCCTCGCCGTCGAATTCAGCATCAATCGTATCGCGGATAATGCGTCCGTTGCCGTTTTCGTAGTCCAAACGAATAAGGCCCGCCTCCGGACAATGTGCCAGGGTGTCGCGGGTGAATACATTTGGCGCTGCTGCTTTGACTTTTTCAAATTCTGCCTTGTTGCTTTTGGAAATTTTCAAAAAATCTTCCTGAATCGCATCAAAAGGAATGTTTTCCGGGATAAAAACAGAAGAAATGGCCACAGCTCCGCCATACACCCAGCCGCTTTTGGAAAGATCGTCGGCCACCGCTACTTTGTACCAGCGCTTGTTGTATTGTACGCCGCGCAGCGTCAGCTGTTCCATGTTTCCACCGCTTTCGTTGAGATAACGAAGCATGGTATGTTCCTTCAATTCTGCCAGCACGACGGCATTTTTATCGGGCGCTGCGCGCAGGCGCAGTTTGTCCACTCCAGCCCGGAAATAAACAATAGCTGCGTTTTCCTGCGCAGATAAAACCAAGGGGCAGAAAATTAAATTTAAAATAAAAATTATGTATAAAAATATGTTTCTCATAGCATTACTGTGTATTTTCAGGTTTAGGTTTTGGCTTTTTTTTGCCTAAAGCCTCTCCTACCCCATTGACCATTTCCTGAATGGTGGCGTATTCCCGGCGGAAGCTCAGACCAAACCCGTAGCGGGAACGCCGCAGCCCTCCGCCGAAGTCAGGCTCGGTGCGCTGATACATTTTTACCCGCCAGTGCCGGTTTTTGGTGAGTTGGATTTCAACTGTTACATCTTCGCCCAAGAATCCGTTTTGGGTCGCCTGGCCGGGCGTGTTGCTGCCGAAGCCGAACTGCGATCCAAACTGCACAGTCACCCGATCATTGAACAGGCCGCTGGTCAGGCGCAACTGCAAATCGCGGTCGATCTGGGCTGTTGTGGCGCCGCTCAGGGAACTGCGGTAATCGTTGTAGGCAATATCAAAATCAATGCTCGATACTTTGCCGCCAAACCACACGGTAGCCAACTCGGTCAGGTAATTGGAAAGCTGATTGCTCAATACCTGCGTAACGGTATGCAGGGCAGAGGCCACGTAGTCGGAACTTTGAATAAACTGACTGCTGTTTGAAGGCAGGAAAGTGCCCATCACAACTAAGCCGAAAACCTGCTTGGTCAGTTCATTCTGGTCTTGCCGCATTTGGCGCAACTTATTGTCGGTCACCGACTTAAGTGTTGAAGAAATTTCCGGAAAATCAAGATCAAAAGTAATGATCGGCTTGAACAGCTCGCCTTTCATGTGCATCGTTACCACCACTTCCGTGGCATTGGAGGCTTCGGCCGCAAGCGCGCCGCCGAGCAGGGCGGCTTCATCGCGGATGAGGTTGGTCAGCGGCGTGGTTTCGCGGTAAGTAGCATCGAGGTTGATATCGGCGCCATACGGATCGCCGAACCAGTTGATGGTGCCGCCTTCGGCAACGGTAAAGGGTTTATTGACAAAATTCAGGAGCGTGAACAGGTATTCGCCCCGCCGGATGCGGTAGCTGCCGTACATCAGGAATTCATTCTGTCGGTTGAGTACCATTTTAATGTCGCCAGTGCCGCGTCCTTTGATGATATCGCCGGCCTGTTCGTCAAAAATCATTTGAATTTCCGCCTGATCGGTTACGCTCAGGTTCATTTCAATATTCAGGCCCGTTGGCTCGTTGTTGAGGCTTTTTTCCTTGTCGGTATTGGTTTGGGCGGTATCTTTTTTGGTAAATTGTATGAAGTTTTCACTGCTGACATCCGAGGCGGTGCTCAGTGGAATGTACAGGTGCGTGTCTTTGCCCGTAGTGGCATCAATAACAATATTGGTACGGCTGAAGGTGCCACTAAATTTTGCCGTGAAACGCCCGATTCCCTGACCGTAGTACAAATCATTGTCTTTGGCCGTGGTATTGAGCATCATAAAGTTATCGCCCAAACTCCGGATGGTACAATCAAGTTGCCATTTGCTGAAATGGTCGTGTTTCAGGCCGCCGGTCATCACGGCTTTGTTGTTGGGGCTTCGGGCATCCCAGAGGGTATCACCGTTGTCGGAAGCCCAGATTTTATACTCCGAAAGGTTGAGGGTCTGGTTTTGAAGGTTAAAAGTTGAGTTGAGGTAATCGAGCTTGAATTGTCCGCTTGTCACTTTTACCGGCCCTTCTGTTTTGAGCGCATTAAACGGGCCGCTGAGGTTTACACCTGCATTGAAGGCGCCATTGGTATTGCTGATGCCCGGTACAAAGGTTTCCAGAATGCTCAGCGGGAAGGCATCTGTTTCCACACGGGCATTGATTTCTCCCGGTTTTACCCAGATTTTCTGATCCTCATAATAACGGGCGCTGTCGCTGTCGATCAGGTAAGCGCCGCCAAGTCGCATGATCTGTCGGTTGGAGCCGTCGAGCAGGAATATTTTGCCGCCCAAAGGCTGATCCAGCGCGGCCATATCTACGTTGGCAAACAAATCGCCATAATATACCTCATTGATAAACAGGGAGTCTGAGTTGATATTTGCGGCCATGCCTTCCATCCGGAAAACATCTTTGATCTGCACGTCCAAATCATATAGTTTTGCCTCAAAACGGATGGAGGTGTCGGGCATAAACCGGTTCAGGGCATTCAGGTTGAGGTTGCTCAGCAGCAGGGTAAGTCCGCGGCCGTCTTCGGTGCTGGACAGCGTTATCCGTTTATCTTCGGCAAAAAGTTCAAATTCCTGGGTTTCTATATGCTTGTCGTCGAAGCGGATATAGTTGGTTTCGGGCATCAGCCATTCCAGGTTAAAAAGGGCGATGCGGGAAGCATTAAACTGCACTTGCCAGAGCGAATCATAAGTGCTCAAAACACCGTTGAGGTTCATGTCCTCCACAATGTACTTGTTGTCATTGGCTTCTACGGAAAAGCTCAGTTCATCGTGTGCCAACAGGCCGCCCACCCGCAGCAGATCAAGTTTTTTGCCATTCGGCAAATGGGTGTTCGGGATGCGCAAATTATAGGAAGCGCTGTCACGCAGGCTGTAAAACGACAAACTGCTGTTGTCAAATTCAAAACCCTGATAACGAATTTTCGGCGCTTCGACAAAAAACTGCATCAGGCCGCTTTCTCCTTCAATACGCGCCTTTATGTAAATATCCTTCAGGGTATCTAATTGATAGTCAATTAGATGCGTCAGCTGTCGGGTGTCTTTGATTTGGGCGCGCAGTTCGTAGTGGTCTTTTAGTTCAAGCGAGTCATTGGGGTACAACCCGAAGCGCGCGCCGATGGCCGGATGGTAGCGGGCGAAGAGTTGCTCCAGGGTTTTGGCAGTGCGCAGGAGGTTGAATTCGCCTTCGAGGTTGACGGTGGCAAAATCGGAGTAAAAGTTGAGATAGCGGGTGCCGTCGCCTCGGTATCTGGAAACAAACTCCAACTCGGAAACCCGATGCATTACCTCTTTATCCTGAAGAATGTTGATGTCTTTGAGTAAAATCTGTCCGGTAATGTCGTTGAAGTCCTTGGCGTTCAGATCCATTTTTTCCACCCGTGCGGAAACGACAATATCCTTATCGGTAAGGTTCAGGGCGCCGAGGTCGAGGCGGTATACATCGGCATTAAAGATCAGGCGCGGAATACTCGGATTCAGATCAATTTTACCATCAAAATCGAAGTGAATATTGTTGTCCTTCATCCGCAGTTTCCCGTCGAACACTTTTGATTTGAAGGCGCCGTCGGCAGCAATTTTCCGGTATAAATACCCTTTATACGACAAAGAATCCACCACGCCTTTAATACCGGCATCAATGGTAGCAACCGAAAGTCCGCTGGAGCCGTCGGCGATGGAAAAATTAAAGGCGGTTTTGCCAAAATTATCGTCGCCGGTCCATTTCGCCAAATCAAAATTGCTCATTTGCAGGTAGCCGCCGTACTGCGCCTTGTCGCGGCCGTCCTTGAGGTTCATGCTCATATCCACATGACCGAAGCCGATATCGGTCTTGATATCGCCGTACAGGATATGATCGACGCCATACAGCAGCTGGTAGTTCCCCTTGCTAAAGGTGAGGTTGCCGAGGGTGTAGAAATATTTGGGCGCTTTAAAGCCCGGAATGATGCGGGCAATGGTGTTGATATTGGTTTGCAGGCGCTCAAAACCGATTTCAATTTTCTGTTTATCGGTACTTGCAGAAAGGCTGTCGCCCCGGAAAGAACCGACCATTTCAGTGCCGTCTTCGAGGCCGATTTTCAGGTTGTCACCCTTGAGTTTTCCGCGTACGGTGCCATGTACCCAGCCGGAAACATCGGCGATCATATCGCGGTTATTTTTGAAAAAGTCGAGGTCGTTCACCACTTCCTGAAAATGCATCACATCGCCGAGGCGCAGGCGGGAGCCTTCGCCAAGGTGAATATCCAATTCCACGAGGCTGTTGAAGCGATTGAAGGCCTTGTAGTTGTCGTAATGCAACAGAATGGTGTCACCCAATTCGGAGCCGGCTGTCCGCACTTTTGCGCCGTAAAGCGCGGTTTGCGAGCAATCGACCTCTACTTTGTCAGCATAACAGCTTTGAAGCGCAAAACCGCTTTGTTCGCGGGCGGAAAGTTCGAGCAGGCGCCCGCTGAAATAAAGTTCGTCGGTAAATGCCACGTTTTCAGCCCGGAAGGCGATGTCCTCCACCTTCATATGGTCGTAATCCATCACTTCCGGCACGGTAGTTTTGGCCTGCGACTCCTGGAAACGATCCATCAGAAAGCGGCTGCCATCGAGGTTAAACTGCGCAATGCGGAATTGCAGGGTGTCGGGTACTTTCGTGCTGTCGCGCGGACTTTTCAGGGCAGTGCTGACCGGGCGCGGCGGCATAGGCTTGGAAGCCTGCTCACTAAAATTCAGAAACAGGCCATGCAAATCTACCGAGGCGATATCGATGATATTGGCGTCGAGATCGAGGTTTTTGACCTTGACATTGCCTTCAGGAAGTTCTAAGTAAATCCGTTCGCCGCGCACCTGATTTTCTTTGAGCACGGCCACATCTTCCAGGCGCACGTTGTGGATTTCAAAGGCGATGGCGCCCGAAGATTTTTGCTTCTTTTTTCCGGAACCTTTAAACAGAGGCGCATCAAGGATAAACTTGAGGTTGTTGTCGTATTGCCCTTCCCGACGAATGATATTAAAACGCGCTTTTTTCAACAGCACATCGTCAATGACCACCCGGTCGCCGAGAAAGGCAAAAAAATTGGAGTTCAGCCCTACCCGCAGCTGTCCGGCATATAACAAGGTGTCGCCCTGTTGGTCGGCTACATAAAAGCCGTCGAGCGCAACTTTATCAAACAGCTCAATATCAATATGTTGTACAGAAACGGTGGTTTGGAGTTCCTTGGAAAGCCAGTTGGTAAGTTTGCCGATCAGCCAGTTTTGCACAAAAGGCGCCTGCAGGAGAAAGTACAGGCCGACAAAAAAAATGACCGTATAGAAAATAAAATTCTCTACCCGCCTCAGCACGCGGCGGAAGCGAGTTTTTTTGGGCTTTTCCGACCCGTTTTGCCCGATTGAAGGTTGAGGCGTATCTGCCATGGAATATTTGCCGGGATTTCAGCGATGTTTTGGCTTCACAGCCTGGATTAAAAGCTTGCCCGGAAATTCATGATCCCGCAAAAGCGGGGAATTTTTGTGCTGAACAAGCTCCAGGTACAGAAAATTTGCCCGAAAATCATGCCCAAAACGCCCGGAATGCCTGTAAGCTGCAAAGAAACGGCTCTTTTGGGAGTTTTAGTATAAATTTTACGGGAAGGTAGTGAAGGCATGGCGCTTAGGCAGGAATGCCTTTTCTGCAAGCCTTACAGGCGCTTTAAAGGTTTGTCGTGCGTTTATGTCAGCAGCTCTGCCAAATAATGTAAAAAAACTGCCAAACCGTCAGTTTGTCCTGGCATGGTATGCGCTTTGTATAGCAATGTCAAGCTGCATAGGTGGCTTAACAACAAACAATCATCAATAACTTTTCAGGCGCCGTAAACCATTCGGCGAAGGCGCCAATAAGACAACGCTTAGCCATACAATATGGGAAAAATCATCGGCATTGACTTAGGCACGACCAACTCTTGTGTTTCCGTCATGGTGGGCAACGAACCCGTCGTGATCGCCAACGACGAAGGCGCCCGCACAACGCCCTCTGTTGTCGCTTTCCTCGACAACGGTGAGCGCAAAATCGGCGCCCCGGCCAAACGCCAGGCAGTTACCAACCCCAAGCGCACCATCGCTTCTATCAAGCGCTTCATGGGTATGCGCCACTCCGAGGCCACCAAAGAAGTAAACCGGATGCCCTACGCCGTCGTGCGTGGCGATAACGACACCTGCCGTGTTGATATCGACGGTCGCCTCTACACCCCGCAGGAAATTTCTGCGATGGTACTGCAAAAAATGAAAAAAGTAGCCGAAGACTACCTCGGCGAACCGGTAACCGAAGCGGTCATTACCGTACCGGCTTACTTCAACGACTCGCAACGCCAGGCCACCAAAGAAGCCGGCGCCATTGCAGGTCTCGACGTAAAACGTATCGTCAATGAACCAACCGCTGCCGCACTGGCTTACGGTTTGGATAAAAAAGATCAGGATCTCAAAATCGCCGTTTACGACCTCGGTGGCGGTACCTTCGATATCTCCATCCTCGAACTCGGCGGCGGTGTTTTTGAAGTGAAATCTACCAATGGGGATACCCACCTCGGTGGTGACGACTTCGACCAGGTAATTATCGACTGGCTGGCGGAATCCTTCCTCCAACAGGATCGCATCGACCTGCGCAAAGACCCCATGGCCCTCCAGCGCCTCAAAGAAGCTGCTGAAAAAGCCAAGATCGAACTTTCGGGCAGCTCCGAAACCGAAATCAACCTGCCTTATATCACCGCAGTAGACGGTGTGCCTAAACACTTAGTGCTGAAACTGTCGCGCTCGAAATTCGAGCAGATGGTCGACCACCTCGTTCAGCGCACCCTCGAACCTTGCCGCAAAGCCCTGCAGGACGCAGGTCTCAAAGCAAGCGAAATCGATGAGGTGATTCTCGTGGGCGGTTCCACCCGTATCCCGCGCATCCAGGAAGAAGTGGAGCGTTTCTTTGGCAAAAAACCGAATCGCTCGGTTAACCCCGACGAAGTGGTGGCCATCGGCGCTTCCGTACAAGGCGGCGTGTTGAGCGGCAACTTCAAAGACGTGGTCCTGCTCGACGTCAGCCCGCTTTCCCTCGGCATCGAAACCATGGGCGGCATCTACGACGTAGTGATCGAAGCCAACACCACCATTCCGGTGAAACGCTCGAAAACTTACTCCACGGCCAGCGACAACCAGCCTCAGGTGGAAATCCACGTGCTGCAAGGCGAGCGCCCCATGGCACAGGATAACCGCTCGGTAGGCCGGTTCATCCTCGACGGTATTCCGCCAGCGCCGCGTGGTGTACCGCAAATTGAAGTAACTTTCGATATCGACAGCAACGGTATCATCTCCGTTTCTGCCCTCGATAAAGGTACCGGCAAACAACAAAACATCCGCATCGAAGCCAATACGGGCCTCAGCAAAGAGGAAATTGCCCGCATGAAAGCCGAAGCAGAAGCCAATGCCGATAAAGACCGCCAGACCCGCGAGCGCGTTGAAAAACTCAACGCCGCCGATTCGCTGGTGTTCCAGACTGAAAAGCAGCTCCGCGAATTTGGCGACAAACTCCCGGCGCACCACAAAACAGCCATCGAAGGCCCGCTCAACGACCTTCGTGAGGCCCATAAAGCGCAAGATCTGGATCGTATTGAATCAGCAACTCAGGCGCTCACGGCTGCCTGGAGCGCAGCAAGTCAGGACATCTACAACGCGCAGCAGGAAGCTGCGGGCGGTGCAGCCGATCCGAATGCCGGCGCCGGTAATGCAGGCGGCGGCGCATCCAACGCACAGGATGTAGAATTTGAAGAAGTAGACTCTAAGTAATGATGAATGATGCGTGATGAACGATGAATTTTAGAGTCTTTTAAATCAGTCGTTTCGTTTTGTTCAGATGATAAGTTGATGCCGGCCCGGGGTTTCCCTGTGGCCGGCAATTTTTTATGGTGAATCACTTACTCCCGAATGGGCACCGCTACTTTTTCTGCCATTTTCATCTTGTAGCGATCCAGCCTCTGATTTCGTCCCTGATCTGGCTTAAAAACACTTATATTTTCACGATCTTCTCCCTTACAATACGCCCATCGCCTTTATAAAAAAGAATGTGGTATATTCCCGGAGGTTGAGTGCCAAGGTCGAAAGTAGTAACTGGTTCGGGTTGAAACTCCTCGTGAATCAGCCGTCCGGCGTTGTCAAATATCCGGATGGTGTAGTCGGTGTTGTTGTCTGTACTCAAAATTTTAGCAGGGCCATGAGTTGGGTTTGGCATGACGCTGAATTCTTTAACCCCTGCCTGCCTGCCATCTTTGGTACTGGTTAAGATGGTTTGCGCGCAGCCGGGTGTAAGGCATCCAACGTCACTTAGTTTGATGAAAAAGGTTTTTCGGGAATCTGTATTGCCATTTTCATTGATGCCATACAGAATACCATCAAGCAATATGGAACGGCCGTCGTCCGACCAGCAGGCATAGTTAAAGGTGCAATTCCCCAGTTCATCCGGCATGACCACCTCCCGCGTCCACAGCATTTCCCCTGTTGGTGAGTAGCAGACTAACGCGCAATGCATGGTATTAAAACCGGAAACTAAAATTTTGCCATCGGGCGCAATGGAAATATTTCTGGCAGACCCCCTAATAAAATAGTAAGGTGGGTCATAGTCGTAAAACAACCTTGTCCACAGGGTATCTAAATCGGGCGTTAGCATGTGGGTTCTCATGCCGTCCTTTTGATTTTGCTGCGCATTATCTTCTTCAGACAAATAAACGAGATTTCCATTGGGGTGTAAAGCAAGGTCTTTGCAGCTTTCGTTGAAGGCGCTTTTGCGCACCAACTGCTCATTACCAAGGCTGTCCAAGCTGATCCAGTAGTCTTTAAAGTCAGCAAGCCAGCCATTATCGAAGGCAATTTTGATGTCTCCATTGGGCATTTGTACTACCGGGATACCAAAGCCAACATGATTTGGCGGTATGGTATATAATCGCTTCCATAACATTGCGCCCGTACTGTCTATTCTCATTAATAAAAGGCGTCGGTTCGGGTAGGCATTAGTCGTTCTTCCTGCTATGATTAACCCGTTTCCATTAACAGCAGGAGTCAGGCCGTAAAAGCCGACCGTTACACTATCATTGTCAAATCCATAACTTTTTTGCCAGACGATCTGTCCGGCAGTATTGATTTTATGAATCAGTATCTCATAATTAACTTCTCCAAGAATAGGACTGGCTACATATAAATGTTGGTCGTTCGAATATATTAAATCCCTGAGCAATTGAATGATGGAATCCGGTTTTGTAGAAGCAGGATAGGGTAAAAAAGTTCTCCATACGATCTGCCCCATAGAATCGTATTTCACAACACAGTTTTGGGTGTGGGGAACAGTATAGTTGATACCCCAGATCAAATCATAATAGCAATTATGCTCATCTACTGCAATAACTCCCCCCTCTTCATCATCGAAACCCATATCGCTAATTTTAAACCAGGTGGGAGCAGGGCCTTGTGCCGCAAGGGAAGTAATGCAAATGAGGACATAGAGAACGAGGGCGGTTGTTTTTTTCATTAGTGTTGTGTTTTAAGCCCTGGAGTAGCAATATTGTATACTCCAGGGCTATTACGATATGGTGAGGGTAAAGGTTCAATTTTGTGATACTGCCTGTAAGTTATTCAATGATATCAACTCTATATTTTTGTGTATTAAAATTCAACGAATCATACTTCAAAATCTCATTTCTAACCTTTTCAATTTCATAATTTTCTACCTCTGAAGAGCCAGCCAGAAATTCATCGGCAGTTTCATACTCATAAATCTTGTAATACAGCTTTCCAATATAAGGATTGATAATCAGTCGAAAAACTCGATTTTTAAGATTATCGTAAGTCAGGATAAAATAAGGCCCATAACTCTGTGAGAGTGCCAGATGATATACTTCATCATCTGCCCCGATTAAAGCAGTCTGCAAGAGGATCTTTTTCTCCCGAATATCAATTAGTTTCAACACCTTTGTAGCATGCTCAGGCCAGTCAAATTCAGAGAATCCGGCTTCAAAGAGCAGAAATCGGGCGTCTTTGGATAGATTGAGTTCAGATATTGATTCCGGCTCCAGCCAACTCGCAATTTGCCATCCCTGGGCATTTAAAATAATGATATCTGTCTGCCCTCCAATTGACCATACGACATCTTCATCGTCAACTCGTTTAGCGTCAGGATTATCCTCATAATACTCAATCCATCGTCTTAGGCCTATATACTTTTTATTGCTTCCCCTTATAACAGTCGTAGTGTAAATTTTTGCATAATTGATCTTTTGAGCGAGTGAATCGCTTTCCCGGCCAGGTCTGATCGCTATTTTTTTTATAATGGAACGTTTCTCAAGTTCACTTAATGATTCCAGACTGACAACTCGCGATCTGCTGGTTTGTGAAAGCGTACGAAGTGGTTGTTTAAGCCAGGGATTTCTCGCTTCCATCTCTTTTGGGGATAGACTTTTAACTACCTGCTTTTTGCTCAGATCATAAAACTCCACAGCATATATATCATCCCGGATATTTGTAGTTCTAATCTCAAAGCTGTCATGCTTAGCAATCGGCACCTGCGCCCCGAGTTCACAAGTTAGTACAAGACATGTGATGAGGCAAACCAAAGCCAGTTCGGAACGGGTAATAAAAGGAATCTGCATGATTCTGTGATTTATGGTGTTAACGAAGAAACAAATAAATATAACCCCTTAAAAACTCATACAATATCACTCGGAACCACACTGCGTTTTCATGCCACACTTCAGGACAAGTTTAAAAAGGTCGGGAACAAAGATAAGCCGGAGCTCGGAAAATTACAAGCACGCTAAACAAAAAATGAGCCATCCCGAACCCATAAGTAATTCAGGATGACTCATTTATCATTCAAACACTAAGCCGTATTACAGGCTTACTGCTTATCCCAGAACAGGCGGGTCTGCACGAGGTCGCCACCGATAGCGCTGGCAGCCGACGTGTAGTTGGCTCTGTTCAGGTTTTGCTCCTGTACCGGATAGGTCAGGCGGCGGGGAATGTCGGCATACGTTTTACCAACCGGCACGTTCAGGATCGGGTAGTCAAAACGGCGCCACTCTGTCCAGGCATCAAAGCCGCGGTTGTAGAGGGCGATCCATTTTTGCGTGCCGATTTTCTGTTTCCAGTCGCCGGTTGCGGTAGCATAAGCCACGTCCGTGCGTGCAAGGTAAGTATCAGCATCAGCGCTGCTTACGCCCCACTGCTCCATGGAAGCGCGGATAGCCGCTTCGTAGTGCTCAGCTGCCGTTCCGCCTACGCTCCAGCCGCGTGCAGCAGCTTCAGCGAGGATAAAACGCACTTCAGCATAGTCGAACAGTGTGCTGCCGTAGTCGGGTGCAGTGAGCGCCTCAGCAGGCTTGGAATAGGTAGCGTAGTTGTTGCTGGCTGCATAGATACCGCCTACATAGTCGGTGCCGGAAGCATCCGTTGTGAAGTAAGCCGGTACGCGCGGATCGCTGAGCGCCTTCATGGCGTCAACCAAAGTGTTGGCAGCAACAAAGTCTTTACGACCGCTCTGAACGAGATCATCCCATACCGGGTTGGTGTAAGGCGGATTGCTCAGGTATTGGAAAACAACGTTGCCTGCGTTGGAGCTGATAGCGCCGGCTGCTGCTGCTTCTACCATTTGCTTGGCTTTAGCGGCATCGTGGTCGGCCAGAATCATACCCATACGGAGTTTCAGCGAGTTGCCGAAAGTTTTCCAGGCAGCCATGTCGTCGTGCATCAGCAAATCACTGGAACCGAAACCGGAAGCACCGGCGTCGATATTGCTGATTGCCTGATCGAGGCGACGGCCGAGATCTGCATATACTTCCGCAGCGTTATCGTACTTCGGATAGACATTGTAAATGTCCAATGCCTGAGAATACGGAATATCACCGAAGTTGTTCACCAGCACTGCGTAGGTGTACACGTTCAGAATTTCAATACATGCTTCCTGGTTTTTTGCCACATCAGCAGTTTCACCAGCTTCTGCGATGAGCTTTTTGCTCTCATCGAGGTTTTTCAATACACCGGTAAATATGCTGTTCCAGAAGTTTTGCGGAATATTACGCGTAACGAGGTCGTAGTTGGCTTCGTCGGTGTAAGTAGTTTCCGTCCACTGCTGTGCCAGCATGCGGTAGATATTGTTATTCACGTTGGTGCTGGTCATCGCATCTGCCAGGTTCACCGACGCGCTTGCGAACAAACTGCCTGCCGGTACTTTGGAAGGCTGCTTTTTGTCCACGTTTATATCGCCGAAGTCTTTATTACAGCTGGCTGCAATACCGAGGGCGAGAAATAAGAAAAGAACTCTTTTCATCATTGTTTAATTTTTTGCACTGTTAAAAGTGAAAGTAAATAAGAACGCAGAAAGCGATTAGAAACGTACTTTCAGGTTCAGGCCCATGGTGCGGGCAGTCGGGTAGCTACCTACCTGATAGCCTTGCAGGTTACCGGATGACAGACCATCTTCCGGGTCGGCATAGGGCATGTTTTTGTGGATGATCCACAGGTTACGGCCGTAAAGACCAACAGAAGCGCCTTTGAGTACATTGCCAAACCATGCGTTAGGCATTTTGAAATCAAGGGTTACTTCACGCAGTTTCACGAAGCTGCCATCGTATACAAAACCGGCAGCCGGGTTGCGTACGTAGCCGAAGAGGCCGTAGTTGGCAGCGTTTACACGCTTGTCGTTTGGCGTGCCGTCTTCTTTTACACCTTCAAGGATGATACCACCGCCTTCACCCAGCGGGTTGCGAAGCGGATTATCCAGATCGTTTTTACCAACTGTTTCTGCAGGCAGGCCGGTTGCGAGGCCGTAGTACATATCCAGTGAGAACACATCACCGCCAGAACGAACGTCAACCTGGAAGCCCAGGGTTACGTTTTTGTAGCGGAACTGGTTGGTGATACCGCCGAACCAGTCGGGGTTCACATTGCCAATGATTTCATTGGAGGTTGTTGTGCGCTTGTAGTAACCGTTAGCCAACACAACTTTATTGCCGCTTTCGTCATATACATAGTCGCTGCCGCGGATGGTGCCATAAGGCTCACCCAGCGCTGCGTTGATGCTCACACCACCCTGGAAAGAACCGAGGAGGATGTTATCAATAACCACACCGTTTTCTTCGTAGATTTCAACCACTTTGTTGCGGTAAGCAGCCCAGTTGGCTTCAATTCGCCAGCTGAAATCGCGGGTGTTGATCGGACGAACGAAAGCAGAGATCTCTAAACCTTTGTTCTCTACATTACCGGCGTTGATAATTTTAGATGCAAAACCGGTAGCACGTGATACCGGAATTGGGACAATCTGATTAATCGTGTTTTGTTTGTACACCGTCACATCAAAACCTACGCGATCTTTCAGGAAACGCATTTCCAGACCAAGTTCAGCACTTTTGGTACGCTCCGGCTTAAGTTCTGAGTTGTTTTTAGTGCCCGGTACGGAAGTGCTGGTTCCAGCACCAAACGGAGTATTTACAGTGTAAATATCATAGATCGAAAGCGGCGGAGCATCATTTCCTACTTCAGCGTAGTTAGCACGGAGTTTACCGAAGGAAATCGGACCACCTTTGCCTAAGAACTCAGAGAAAATAATACCCAGCGAAGCAGAAGGATAGTAATAAATATTTGATCCAGGTGGTAGTGTTGAGGATTGATCCCTACGAGCAGTCAGATCAAGAATCGCCCAACCATCATACACAAAACCAACTTTTGCAAACACACCATCCACCTCAAGGTTTGACAGTGTCTCAGCAGGTGCGTTCAGCGGGCTGGCGGTGTTGGTAAGGGCATAGATGCCCGGCAGTGCCAGACCACCATTGGTAGTAGCGCGAATAGATGAAACTTCAGATTTGCGGATGTTGGTACCGATAAGACCGTCAAACTTCACTTTATTGAAAATTTCACGCTGCGGAATTTCGGCCATCAGGTCGTAGTTTACCTCGCGGAAATTGCGGTTGAAGCGGGAATACTGCGATACGTCAACACTACCGCGAGCGATGCGTTCTTCCTGAATTTCATCATACTGATCGAGCGATACGCGACCGGTCACATTCAGCCAGTTGAGGACTTTCCAGGTAGCACCGGCGTAGCCGAAGTAGCGGTTGCGGTGGTCGTTCTGGTAGTTTTCGTAGCGCGTCCAGTAGGGGTTGTCCCAGTAGATCGGCGTCAGATCGGAGGGATCTGCCCAGTTCCAGGTTACGTTTTTGCCGGTACGCTCGTATGCTTCGCGCTGTTCCTGTACATCCACGTTGGTTTGCCACCACTGACGGAAGTTGGTCATCAGGTTTTTGGAGTCATAACCGGTACCGTAGCGGCCCAGACCGTCGGTTGAAGTGTAGTTAACGTTAGTGAAAACGCTGAATTTTTTGCTGAGGTTATAAGAAGCAGCAAAGTTTACCAGGTTTTTATCGATGCTGGAATTCGGCATGATACCGCGATCGGTTGTGCGGGTGTAGCCTAATTTGAAATAACCATTATCGTTGGAACCATCAATCATCACGCTGTTATTGGTACCGATGGCCGTCTGGAACATAGATTCCGGGCCATTGGCAGCAGCAACCCAGGGGCGTGCTTTACCAAAGTTTGGAGAAGTCGGATCAAAGGCATCCCACTGATAAACATTCAGATTCGGATTGAACGCTGCACCATAAGAAGCATCTTCGCTGGTGGTTGCCACGAGGTCTTCCTGGCCGTCGCCATCGATGTCGCGATACAGGAACTGACCGCTGGGGTCTTCGTAGTAGTAGCCGTAGCCACCGCCATATTCTTTTTGGTATTTGATAAAGGTGCTCGGATCGAAAGTGCCGAAGTTGGCGCCTGCATTTACAGTTACGCCGATACCTTTGGTTTTGCTACCTTTTTTGGTCGTGATCAACACCACACCGTTGGCAGCGCGCGAACCGTAGAGTGCGGTGGCGGCAGCGCCTTTCAGTACAGTAACAGACTCCACGTCGTCGGAGTTGATGTCATTGGCAGCGTTGCCATAGTCATAACCCAAGCGGCCGGTACGTTGGTTGGCGGTGTTGGTATTGGAGTTATCGATGGGTACACCATCTACAACGAAGAGCGCCTGGTTGTTATACGAAATAGATTTGCTGCCGCGCAGCACCACGTTGGTTGAGCCACCGAGGTTGTTGTTGCGTTTGATATCCAGACCGGCAACTTTACCCGAAAGGGCGTTTACCACATTGGCATCGCGGGTAGCGCTGAGGTCGGCGCCATCTACTTTTTGAGCGGAGTAGGCCAGCTCATTTTTGTAGCGGGAAACACCGAGGGCAGTAACTACTACATCTTGCAGCACGACTTCAGAAGTAGCCATACGCACGTCTACCACGTTGGAGGCGCCGAGCGCCAGCTCGGAGGTTTGGTAGCCCGTGTAAGTAAATACAAGCGTTGTAGCGCCGGCAGGCACATTTACCGAATACTTTCCATTGAGATCAGTAGTTGTGCCGTTGTTGGTACCTTTAACCACTACGGAAACGCCGATAAGGGCATCACCGCCGTCGCCGGTTACGGTACCCATCACAGTGCGTTGCGCCAGTGCAAAACCGGCTGCAAAAAACACCAGACAAAGCGTAAAAAGAATTCGCTTCATAAAAAGTTGGGTTGAGTTAACGAAAATGTTGGAGAATTAAAAGAAAATACCAACATCGCAACCACGAGCGAACGGAGCATGAATATGCCAGAAAAAACAGCAAGTTACAAGATCCAAAAACGCAGAAGGTGCAATAAGGTAGCGGCAAATGTATTTTAACCGCAGCATTTCAGCATCATTTATTACAAAAAAATTATCCGAGACTTAATTTCAAGGTAACAAATGGCACAAAAACGATATTAAATTAGACCGCAAAAGGTGGAATAGAGGTTGGGTGGGAAAGCGCTAAAAACGGAAAAAGGCCTGCGTTTCTGAACGCAGGCCTTTTTATGAATAGACCACTATGAGGTTTCGAAAAAAAAGGTCCAGTGCATGATTCCCACACCTGGACCACATAATTTGGCTATCCTCTATAGTGTTTGTTCCCAAATTTAGTGGCCCTGAATTTTGAACATAAAAATGTTCTCATTCAAAACTGATGCAAAGATAAAATGCAATTTCACATCATGCAAGTGTTCCATTTAAATTTTTATCATTTTTTTTACTTTTTTTTCCTTTCCGTTTGTTATAGTGCAGTAATACACCCCGGGACTTCCTTTTATAATAATTTGATTTTCAGAAAAATAAAAAGGAACTACCCTTCCCGAAGCATCCTGAATCCGAATCTGCTGCTCGCTTAATTTTTTTTCAGCATGTATAAAAAATATGCCATCTGCGCTCACTGTCGGGAATATTTGCAAGGCAAATCCGTTTTGTACCTGCTGTTGCGACACCGGATTTACGTATACTTCCGGCAAATTGGCCGAAGCAATCAGCACCGGACGCGCAGCCGACGGCGTATACAGGGTCTTAAAATAATCAATTTCCGGCGCACTGAAATCAAACATCGGATTAACCCAACGCGGCGGCAAACTCTGATACCAGACTTTTGCGCTCACCGACCAAACCCCTTTCGCCTGACCGATCGGTAATACATAGCGGATGCGATCGGCGCCACTACCCTCCTCTCCGTTTTCCAAACGATTAAAATCGGGGTCAAAAAGCGCCGCGCCAACGATCTGCGTGGTGTCGTACACCGGATCGCTACGTTTAAAACCTTGTGGCGTCAAACGGTTATCTTTCAAAGCCATTACCGCACGTTCCAGTACATTGGTAAAATTACCATTAACATCGCCGGTCGTTAATTCATAAATCTGCACCTGATCGGGGCGATTGATCTGCTGATAATGCGGCTCAAAAGGCTCCGACTCTCCCGCTAAACTGTAGTCGGCCTGCATGCCACCGGAATGAAAAATGACAGCCCCCGCAGCATCCTTCACTTCAAACTCCACCCAGGCCCGGCGCGAAGGATAACCCGAAGGGAACTTATGGCCGGCTTTGTTGACTAACTTTAATTCAAAAACGGCACTATCGCCCTGAAAAGTCAGGGCTTCCAGGCTTACATCCAGGGTTTGGGTTTGCAGCTGGCGCAGGGTTGCAGCAATGGTGCTGTCAAATTGTTCCGGCAAAGCATTAATACCCAGTGCAGCCCTGTGATCGCGCATGATTTCCAACATTGCGGTATTGCCCCCGACAAGCGTATGCAGGCCGTAGGGAAATTTGGGGGTAAGGAACTGATAATTGCCGGAAATGATCACCTCGTCATTGGTACGCGGCAAATGACAGCCCTGGCAGGTTATATTGTCCTGATCACTGTCGTAACGGGAGTTCAGCCATTCGTGATAAGTGGCCTGTTCTACAAAAGAGGTGCCGGTAGGGTTGCCTTGCAAATCAACCGCATCGGTAATCAGGGTGTGGCAGCCGGCGCAAAGCCCGGCATCGCCAATGTGCTCTCCATATTTAGGCGTAACGCCGACAAACTGTTGCATGGGTGGCGCAAAAACCACTTCATACGGGCCGTAAGCAACCCGAATATGGTTGGTGTCAAAATGCAATTTGCCGGAATGCAGACTTCCAAGGTTACCGGGCGCCTGCGCATGACAGGCCTGACAGGTGACGCCGTCTAACCCAAGGGTATCCGACAATAGGTCGGCAAGTACATAATATGGCTTGTAATCGTGCAATTTCGCCTGATAATGCCCTGCCGGCGCATGACAACTGGTGCACTTGTCCTGAAGTGCGAGGCTGTGGCCGGGGTTGACCAGCACCTCATGCCGCACCTTGGCACGCCAGAACGGGTCTTTGGCGCTATTGCCCATGATAGAGCTGCGCCAATCGTCATACATATTAATATCGTCTCCGGTATTACTTACTAAAGCCAGCATGTTGCTGTCGCGGCCATGGCAGCCGCCGCAAGTTTTGGCAGTAGGGAAAAGGATATTGGAATCAATGACCAACAGATCCATGGGCGGATGGCCGGGCGGCAGAAGTGGCGCGTAGGGCATTGCCACGGGCTTGTCGGCAGAAAAAGCGGCCATGGCCATTACCACAAGTGCCAGCAGAGTGAAGGGCAGGAGAAATCGTTTCATGGCTTACTGCATGAGTTTAATACCAAAAACAAACAACCAGGCCAGAGCCAGGACAGAGGTTACAATCACTAAGCCGCGAACGGTGGCTTCGTGCCTGCGTTTGTGGTATAAATTCAGGAGAAAAGCATTCAGCGCAAGGCCGAGAATAGCAGCGGTACGCAGCCTGAAATTTTCTGAAAAGCCCACTTTGTTGGCGGCGCCCCATTTTTCCAGCAAAACAAAAATTTCATAAAACAGGACAAAGCCCATGAGGGGCAAAAGGGTGCCTGCAAGCAGGCCCACCCAAACTTGATTGCGCTGAAACATCAGACGGTCAGATTTTGTAGTGAGGTAATATTTTCGAGCAGGCCGTAGTTGGTCAGGTCGTGCTTGGAAGGCACTACGGAGATGTAATTGTTTTTCAAGGCCCAGATGTCAGTATCTTCCCCTTCATCTTCATTGATGAACTCGCCGGTCAGCCAGTAATAAGGACGCCCGCCGGGGTCGCGGCCTTCAATAAAATTTTCCACCCAACGGGCATTGGCCTGACGGCAAACGCGAAGCCCCTGGATTTGAGCGGCCGGTATTTTAGGGAAATTGACATTGAGCAATGCGCCGTCCAACCCGTTTTCCTGAAGCATCCAGGACATCAACTGTTCCACCCAGGGTTGTGCCGGACGAAAGTCGGCGTCAAAACTGAAGTCGTCTAAGGAAAAACCAATACTGCGAATTCCTTCCACCGACGCCTCCATAGCTGCCGACAGGGTTCCGGAGTAAATGATATTGATGGAGGCATTGCTGCCGTGGTTAATGCCAGATACACAGAGGTCAATCGGCCGGTCTTTAAGCACCACGTGTTTGGCGAGTTTTACGCAATCTACCGGGGTGCCGGAGCACTCCCAGGCTTCAATGCCATCGAAGACCTGCACCTTTTTCAGGCGGAGCGGGTCGTGGATGGTAATGGCATGGCCTTTGGCGCTTTGGGGCGAATCGGGCGCGACGACAACGACCTCGCCAATGCGGGCGGCCATTTCAACGAGGGCGCGAATTCCGGGTGCGACGATCCCGTCGTCGTTGGTTACAAGAATCAATGGTTTCGACATTCTGCAAAGGTAAACAAGCTGTTTTAGAGTATATTTAAAGAACAGATTAATTGTTGATTTTGACAATGTAATACCTTTTTTGAGCGTTTTTAGCACAGGATGGCAATATTGCAGCAAGAACTTGTTTCTTTTTTTTATAAATATTATCAGAAACCCTTAATCTTGCGGTTAAAAATTGTCAATACCCTTCAAAATCAGGCGCTTATTCGGAATTTAAAAACCTCTTTCAGAGCTGATTTTCTGAACACAGTTGCGCCCGGGTAGCTTTCCACCAAACCGTCTTTTATGAAACATCTGATCTCGCTTTCTGCATTCTTCCTTCTGGCCGCCTTTGCATTACAGGCGCAAAATTCGCCCCTGTATATCATTTACACGCGCGACTGCGTACACCAGCTGGAGTACCGCTACACCTATAATAATAATACGGTGGTGGGGTATTCTGTTCAACCCAGTCCAAACGAGCAGTTTTTGTTGACCGCCGGTATTCAGGGCATTACCTCCACTACCCTGCCCAAAGGTGCGGTGAACTGTACCCAGTTTACCATGAATGAAGCCTTTACCGACGCTGTGAACCGCAACACGCGCCAGGTATATATGGTGCACCAAACCAGCAGCGGTTACCTGATGATGCCGATTATTGCGGCAACGCAGGTTTCTCGTTACGGCTCGGTTTATCAATATAAAGCGCCGTATTACTCCTTTGCCGTAGATACCAGCAATTTAGTGTACGGGCAAAACATTGCGCTGCCGGGTACGCAGGCCTATATCTATTTTACCGGCCATAAAATGATCAATTGCCGCGCAGAATATGCTTTCCGCCGCGAACCCACCCAACAGGGTGCAGAACGCTCCGACTTTGAATTCATTCCCGGTATCGGCGTAACGGCCAACCGCACCGGCCTCTCGGCCATGGAAGCCGAAAACAACCAGTACCGGCTTGTAAAGTTCGACGGCCTGGCCCTGGAAGACTACCTCAACAGCATTTGCCCCAACAGCGCCAGCACTGCACCGGTTTCCAAATGGACGCCCGAAGTGAGCAACCGCCCCATCACGGAGCCTGACAAAGAAACCTCTTCGCTGCCACAAACGGTTACCGGCAATACCCCGGCTGGCCCTCCCGGCGCTTTGGCCAGCTGCCCCGTATTGCCAACATTCGGGTACCACATCGTGCAGCCCAGTGAATCGCTCAACCGCATCGCACGTACTTACGGCACCGACGCAAAAACACTGATGAAGTGGAATAAAATTGCCAATCCGGATAAAATCGAGATTTGCACCCGACTTCAGGTGCTGCCCACAGCCGACATCGCCCGCTACACTACCAATAAAGGCAATATCAGCTACAAATACCCGGCCCCGATTACTACCGGCCCCGGCACAACACCTCAGTACCTGTACTGGTCTGCGCCCGCAGCTACCGAACCCGCCGTGTACAACTACACTCCCCCGGCGCCTGCTGCCTACAATACCCTGACGAACACGAGTCCGGCGCCGACGGCTGTTTCACCGACTACCACAACCAACACAAATACTCCGCTCATTCACGTGGTGCAGCGCGGCGAAACCCTCTCCGGACTTGCCCGCCGTTATGGGTATACAGAAGAGCGTTTCCGTCAGATCAATGGATTTCCGGCAACAGGTGATATTACGATCTATGCCGGCCAACCACTCTATGCATCAGAATGCAACCTGCCGGGTAGCAATGTGAACAGCTTCCCTGCCAATAATATTTCTAATCCCGTTAATGATCCGAAACCTGCCGAGTACAACACCAATTACAATACACCGACACCTGCACCGGCATACGACAACTCCAACATCTTCCGTGAAGAACCCGTTGGCGGCAGTGGTGTGGAATACAAAGGTGGTGGCTGGGGCAATCAGCCCGGTTCGGCTGGAAACACCAATCCCGCACCCGCTCCTGCACAATACAACACGGCAACGCCTGCTCCGGCGCCGGTGAATAACAACGTGACCAGTTTCCAGGAATACGTGGTTATTCAGGGCGAAACGATCAATTCCATTGCGTACAAACTGAAAGTTAACCCGCGCGAGCTGGCCCTGGCAAACGGTTTGGAAGTAAATGAGACCCTGATCGGTGGACAAAAATTGTTGGTGCCGCGTCAGTAATGATAAGATACTGATTTTCAGGATTTTAAATTAAAGTTGAATCCGAATTTTTCAGAAAGCGCCCAACGCTCCGCTGAAAAATTCGGATTTTTTTATACACCCCTCGTACTGGCTTCTATCCAGTTTTCATATTCAATATTGGCATTTGCCGTAAGTCGCATGACACAAGGGGTATCATAAGGATGTTCGGATAAAATAAATGCCTCCAATGCCGGCATCCTGGCAGTCGAGGTTTTAAGTAAAGAGACCCATTCTCCTTCCTGTTGCACGGCCCCGTCCCACCAATAAGCGCTCCCGATCGGGAAATAATTGGCGCAGGCGGCGAGGCGTTGCTCGACGGCGGCGTTGCCGATACGCCGGGCGCAGGCTTCATCGGGATGCGTAACGTAACAGATGAAAAAAGCCATAAGCGGATGAATCAGGTAAGCGGCAAATGTCCGTTCTTTGCTGCAAATTTGAGTGCTTTGGGCAAAAAAATCAGCATCATTTCTCCTGCGCATCCTTTGCGCGGCGGCATAGCGGCTTCCTCGGAACGATTGGCCCGGCAACTAATATCGGAAGGGCATGAGGTAATTATGTGGTCGTACAGCCTGCAATACCCGAATTTTCTGTTTCCCGGCAAAACACAATACAGCAGTGACCCTGCGCCTGAAGACCTGCATATTCGCACTTGTATTAACTCCATAAATCCATTCAACTGGATACGGGTGGCCTATCTGCTGGGCCGCGCCAAACCAGACCTGATCGTTTGTCGTTTCTGGCTCCCCCTGATGGGCCCTTGTCTGGGCGCTATTTTACACCTTGTGCATTGGTTTGGGGCGGGTAAAGCCGAACGTGTTGCCTTAGTGGACAATATGATTCCGCATGAAAAACGGCCGGGTGATCGCCTCTTTTCCCGTTGGTTTTGCAGCGCCTGTGATCGCTTTGTGGTGATGTCGCAATCGGTGGGAGACGACATAAAACAGTTTGCGCCGAAGAAACCTCAGGCATTTGCACCACATCCGATTTATGATATTTACGGGGAAAAATTAGATAAAAAGCAAGCCAGAAATCTGCTACAAGTGCCTGAAAATGAAAACATTATTCTGTTTTTTGGCATTATTCGCGCATACAAGGGTTTGGATCTGCTGCTTGAGGCGCTGGCGCTCATTCCGGAGGTGCACCTCATCATTGCCGGAGAGCCTTATGGCGACTGGTCGCCTTATGCTGAACAAATAGAACGGCTGCAATTGCGCAATCGCATCACGCTGCACACCGATTTTATTCCCGCCGAACGGGTCAATCAATATTTTTCCGCCGCCGATTTGGTGGTACAGCCTTATAAAACCGCCACACAAAGCGGGATTTCACAAATAGCCTATCATTTCGATAAACCAATGGTGGTTACGCATGTGGGCGGTTTGCCTGAAATTGTTCCGCACGGAAAGGCCGGTTATGTGGTAGCGCCCGAAGCGCAAGCCATTGCCGATGCCATTCAGGACTTCTTCCAACATCAACGTGCAACAGCTATGGAAGCCGGTGTCCGGGAAGCCAAAAAACGTTTCTCCTGGAAAAACCTGAGTTCAGTGATCAGTGAACAGTGAACAGTCAGCAGTGAACAGTCAGCAGTTATCAGTCAGCAGTTAGCAGTCAGCAGTGATCAGTTAGCAGTTAGCAGTCAGCAGTTAGCAGTGAACAGTCAGCAGTTAGCAGGTTTTTCATGCTGAAGTTACCCTGATAACTGTTGACTGATCACTGCTGACTGCTGACTGATAACTGTTGACTGATAACTGCTAACTGCTGACTGATCACTAATCACTGATCACTGAACAACATGGCCGACGAACTGTGCGGCGTTGTCGATGATACGTGTTTTGGCGCGACGAAAACCGAGGCCACAGGCTTCGTAGACGTAGAACACGCCTGCCTGATAATAGTAGCCTTGTGTGTCGGTGGCAAGTTTTGTATATTCCTGATAAACAGATGCTTGCCCTTCGTAGTCGCCTTCATTGCGCTCGGCGATCAGGCCGATTTCATCGTGGATGGTAACGTTGGCGCCTTCGCGCCCAAAAAGTACCTTTTGTACATAGGGATAATCCGTGCGACCGATTGGCTCAGTAAAGGATGTTTCCAGGAGCAAGGGGTGCATGGGGTATAAATCCCAAAGATGCGCCATGATGCCCTTGGATTGAAACAACATCGTGTAGGCAGGATTGAGAATGATCGTCAGATCTTTACGTACGATCTCGGTGAGGATGCGGCAAAGCTCCGGCTCATCCTGTGCGATGTATTCCCAGGGGGTAAGTTTGAACCAAAAATCGCAGCGGGTGAAGGTGCCGTTGGCATTGGGCGCGTAAATACCTTCCACCTCGGAGAAAGTGACTTCATCCATATAACAGAAATGCACTTCAAGACCGGCCTCCTCGGCAGCGCGCATCATGACGTGTACATTGTTGTCGTCTTCCGGAGCATCGCGCAGGGTGCTGAATAAAATGGACGGATGCTTGCGCGGGTTCATGGCGATGAGGCGCTCAAAATTTTCAATCAGTGCATCATACACAAAATTGAACTGGAGGCTTTCGTCGATATTATTGGCTTTGAGTTGCGCCCATTGTATGATGGCGGTTTCCGGCAGCGAGGTCGGCGTGTCGGCATTGAATTCCAGCAATTTAATGGGCAGGCCATCGACGCCGCCGGCAAAATCGAAACGACCGTACAGGTGCAGGTTACCATCGCGCTCCCAGGTAATACGGATCATTTCATGTAAATTGGCAGGAATACCGAGGGTATCGAGTTTATTATTGTACAGCACGTACTCGGCGGCATGTACAAACATATCATAGAGTTTATTGCCAGCCTCATAAAAGGCCTCCCGCTCCGGATCGGATATAACGGCTAATTCGGAGGTGAGGTAATCGGCGGCTTCATCGGAAATGAAGTAATCCCAACCAAGGGCATTAAAAACCGAGTTGGGCAGTTGTGTGATGGGCGTGAATTGATTCATAATGGCGCAAATAAGGTGCAAGTTAGGGCATTGATGGCATTTTTTTTGACGAATACAAGGAGCGCGGCGACGAGGGTGTCTATCAACTATTTTTTCAGGAATTTGTTAAGCCATCGCCGCAACCAAACCCAAGGTTGTGCGCGTATATGCATACCCAATACACAAAAACAAATTCTGTTTATGGATCCAATCGAACGCATCGAAGCTGCCCTTGAACCCCAACGCAAAGCCCTGCGCGAACACAAGCTCTACCGCCTGCTGCACGATATTGAAGATGTGCAGCGCTTTATGGAGTTGCATGTGTATGCGGTCTGGGATTTTATGTCGCTGCTCAAAGCCCTGCAAAAGGAACTCACCTGCACTACCCTGCCCTGGCGACCGGCGGGCAGCGCCAAAATTGCGCGTTTTATCAATGAAATTGTGCTCGGCGAAGAAAGCGATGTCAACGAACACGGCGTGCCAGGCAGCCATTTTGAAATGTACCTCGAAGCCATGCAGGAAGTAGGCGCCGACACCTCAAAAGTGCTTGCCCTGGTGGAAACGCTCGACAGCCTTGACCATATCGACGAACGCATTGCAAGTGCAGGCCTCGACCCTGCCGCCAGTGAATTTCTGCGGTTTACTTTCCGGGTAATCGGTGAAAAAGCACCACATAAAATCGCATCCGCCTTTACTTTCGGCCGCGAGGACCTGATTCCGGATATGTTTATTCAAATCATCGAACAGGCCAGCGAAGGCGGCGTCAACCGCTTCCCCAAACTCACTTACTACCTCGTTCGCCACATTGAAGTGGACGGCGACGAGCACGGTCCGCTCGCGCTCGAAATGATGAAAGCGCTTTGTGGCAATGATGCGCAAAAATGGGACGAAGCACTCGAAGTTGCAAAAGCAGCCTTACAACAACGAATTGCGCTCTGGGATGCCATTGCCGAAAAAATTGAAATGGTGGCCGCTTAAGCATCGTTTTTTTATGGGCACTACGGCATTTGTTTAAAGGTCGTAGTGCCCACATTTGACAAGAAGTATAAATTTGCCTGAAAAAACCGCTTGCCATGCCGAATGCCACGCCGAAAATCGCAATTCTTGATGATTATCAGCATGTTATCAAAACATTGCGCTGTTTTGATATGCTCAAGGAGCGCAATGTTGTAGTGCATCACCAAAGCGAAAAAGATCCGCAGGTACTCGCCGGGCTGCTGCAAGACGTAGAAATACTCGTACTCACCCGCGAGCGCACGATTATCGGCGAAGCGCTGCTGTCGCAATTGCCTAGATTGAAACTTATCAGTCAAACCGGCAAAATCTCCAATCACCTCGATCTGGCAGCCTGCACAAGGTATAAGGTAGCGGTTGCGGAAGGTATTGGCTCCCCCATTGCGCCAGCGGAACTGAGTTGGGCTTTGTTGATGAATACGGTACGGCAGATTCCACAAGCCATTGCAGCCATGAAGCAAGGGCAATGGCAGACCAACATTGGCGGCGCCATACATGGCAAAACCATCGGCATTTGGGGTTATGGCAAAATTGGACAACGCATGGCCCAGTATGCGCGGGTTTTCGGCGCAAAAGTGTTGGTTTGGGGCAGTGAAAATGCCCGTAACAAAGCCATAGCCGATGGTTTTGAAAGCGCTCCCGACAAAACAAGCTTTTTCCAAACCGCCGACATTATTACCCTGCACCTGCGCCTGAATGCCGCGACAACAGGTATTGTCAAAGCAGCAGACCTGCAAGCCATGAAGCCCGACTCCGTCCTTATCAATACCGCCCGCGCAGAGTTAATCGAACAGGGTGCTTTGCTGGCCGGATTAAAAGCAGGCCGACCTGCATTTGCAGGCCTCGACGTTTATGAAGAGGAACCTGTTTACGATAAGGCGCATCCGCTGTTGCAAATGTCCAACGTGGTCTGCACGCCGCACCTGGGCTATGTGGAAAGGCAGGGTTATGAGCTTTATTTTGGTAAAGCATTTGAAAATGTACTGGCATATCTGGAAGGGAGGCCGAAAAATATTGCCAATCCGGAAGTGTTGTAGTGAGCGCTGATGGTATTTTTCCATAAGTAGTTTGTAAGGAGTTGATGCGGTAATTGCTCCTGTGGATAAATACTTTTTTATGCCGCAACTCGACAACCCAAAAATCAATATCAAAATACAGCTGGCCGGACTCTGGGCCTCTCTGATGTCGCTCTACATTTACGCTGATTATTTTCAATTTTTCACACCCGGGCATATCGGCGACATGATGGCGGGCAAGGTGATTTTAGACACGCCAAGCAAACTATTTGCCGCTTCCATTTTGATGGCCGTACCGGCACTGATGATTGCGCTTTCCCTGCTGCTACCCGCGCCGATTAGTCGATGGGTCAACATTATTACTGCTGCATTTTACACGGGTTTATTATTGCTCATTGGCATCAGCAGCTCCGGAGAATGGATGTTGTTTTATATTTTTTATGCGTTTCTGGAAAGTCTGGTGACGGCGATTATTGTCTGGAAAGCGTGGAAATGGCCACTCGTGCAAACTCATGCCTGAATACGGCGTTCCGCCCAGGCGGCCCTCCCCGGAAAACGCCGGTCAATAGCCAGCACCAATAAAACCAATGCGGTACCCAGCACCGCACCACCCAACACATCGGGTAAAAAATGCTGCACCAAAAAAATACGGGAAAAGCCGGTCAGGGCAGCCAGCAGCACAAAAACCAATGCCCAGGGCTGTCGTTTGGGCGGCAACATGGCAGTCAGTAAACCAAACACGACAAAAGCCGACGTGGTGTGGCCGGAAGGGAAACTGGTTTGGCCACCTGCCAATTTTACACCGGGCACCACCACCACATCTTTTTGCATATCCCGTTTTTCAAAAAAAGTATTCGGACGATCTTCTGCAAATTTGTCTTTCAGCACATAGCCTACCGGAATAGTAATCAGTCCGCCCAATACCAGTAAAAATGCAAAACGATAACGTACAAAAAGCAACACAATGCCCAGCACCACGTACGGATAAAACTCACCAAGATGGGTCAATACATGAAAAATGCTGTTCCAGGGTTGTACGCGCCAGGCATTCAGGGCAATGATTTCCTGCCCGTGCTCCACCTGCGACAACACCGCCAGACCAAGCAGCAAAAAGCCCAGCAAGGGCAAACTGTACCAGTAATTTTTTAAAGGATTATTCATGCCTTTTTCTGCTTCCTGAATTTTTCCAAAAGCCAGCTAAAGCGATCCAAATTGAACACCGGGGAGTCGTGCATGGCTTTGTAAGTGAGCAGCGCACCCACCGGAATAAGGATCAGACAAGGCACCATCGCTGCCCAGAAAGGCGTCATGAGGTAGCTTTCTGCGAGCTTGCGGCACATGATTGTCAGGAGTACAAATACCACAAAATACACAATAGACACCAGAATTGGGTAACCGAAACCGCCTTTGCGGATGATGGCGCCCATTGGTGCGCCGATAAAGATAAAGAGAAAACAAACCAGGGCGAAGGTGTACTTGGTATAATACTCGTAGGCAGTTTTGACAAACTCTTTTTTCCGAATATCCACTTCGCGCTCATGGCTTTCGATTGAGGTGGCGAAAATTTTGATTTTCTGAAAACTTTCTGCTTTAAGGCGGGTATACCAGATGGTATCAAAAGTGCTCAAAAAATCGGGATATTCCCCTATTGTCTTATCCAATTTTTGCAGGGGTACAATGGCTTTTGCGCGCTCATTGCTGCCCTGCTGATGTTGTTGCGCCAACAAAGCCTGCTGCTTCATGCGCTCGCTGATGCTGTTGATGTCTTCTTTCACCTGCTGCGGCGCCGAAGAGGATTTGGGCGGTGGTGTACCGATGGGTTTATGTGGTAAACGCTTGATATTGAGCAACATCTCATCGGCAAGGGTTTGCTTGCCGCGATCCATCATGCTGCTCAGGGAATCCATATTGCCCCGCAATTGTTTCATGGAAAGCATGGAGCGCTGTTCCTTGAAACGATCTTCATCAGTCAGGTTCAGATCGAACTCGCGCATGTCCCACACCTTTTCCCAGGAGCTGAAATTGGTACGTACAAAAGGAAAGTTTTGCTTGCGCTGCGAAGTATTTTCAGCCTTGGGCGCCTGGTATTGTGTGCCCCGGTACAGGTTCATCACAAAAAACCGATTATCGCCTGTAGTATACATTTCGCCGCTGTCCGCAAGAATTTTATTCATATTCATGCGGTTGGAACTCGTCTGGTCTTCGATCATGATATTTTCAATGATCTCGCCGTCTTTGCGTTTTTCACCCACCCGAATCACAAACTGACGAAAATCTTCATTAAAAACATTTTCCTCAATAGACAAAGCGGGTTTTTGCTTCCGGATATCAAACAGACGTGTACGCGCTTTGAGGTTTGAAATCGGCATGATATAATCGGAGCAAACATAGGAAAACACGGCGATTCCGGCCGATACTACAATCAGGCTTGCCATAACCCGCAGCAGTGACACGCCAGCCGATTTCAGGCTCGATAATTCGTAACGCTCTGCAAGATTACCCATCACCATTACGGATGCCAAAATAACCCCGATCGGAAGGGCAAGCGGGAAAAATGAAATGGACTGGTAGGCAATCAACTCCAGCAAAACGATGATACTGACACCTTTACCCGCAATTTCATCAATATATAACCATAAAAATTGCAAGAGCAGTACCAACAAAGCGATACCAAACGACACCACAAAGGGGCCGATAAAACTGCGCAATAAAAGACTGTCGATTTTTTTCAGCATACTTATCGGTCAAACACGGCTGAAAACGCTTTGAGGGCCGCAATTGTTGCCACCGGATCCTGCGCGCCAAACACACTATTGCCCGCAACCAACACATCGGCGCCGGCTTGCAGCAATACTTCAGCGTTGTGCAGCCCTACCCCACCGTCAATTTCAATTCTGGCCTTGGCGTTGGCAGTATCAATCATTTCCCGCAACTGACGTGTCTTTTGGAGGGTCTGGTGGATGAATTTTTGTCCGCCAAAACCCGGATTTACCGACATCAGGCAGACCAAATCGATATCCTCAATCACATTTTCCAGTACACTGACGGGGGTATGGGGGTTAAGGGCCACGCCTGCCATGGCGCCTGTTTCACGGATCTGCCCGATCGTCCGGTGCAAATGCGTGCAGGCTTCCGCGTGTACCGTAATCACAGCGGCTCCGGCTTTGCGAAATTCCTGAATATACTTTTCCGGCTCTACAATCATCAGGTGCACATCGAGGGGTTTTTCCGCGAGGCGGTGCATGGCCTCAACGATAAACATGCCGAAGGTGATATTGGGTACAAAACGACCATCCATGACATCTACGTGAAACCAGTCTGCTTCACTGCGATTCACCATTTGCATTTCTTCGGCCAGGCGTGTAAAGTCGGCGGCCAGGAGGGATGGAGCGATAAGATGCTGACGCATATTTTTAAGTTGTTGCTTGAGTAATTATCGGTTCACCACCACAATCTGATCTTCCCGCAGCAGTGGCTGTCGTTTGAGGCGCAGGTACAATTGAACCGTTGCCAGTACGTCTTTTTCACAATAGGTGGCAATACGATCCAGGTCGCGCTCCTCCCAGTACACCCTTGCGACATCGCTGCCGTCAATATCGTCTTTAGGAGAAGGAATATCCATCAGAGCGCACAAAAGGCGCAGGGAGGTGTAATTTTTAATGTCGCCGAATTTCCAGAATTCCAGCGTATCCATGAGGTGTTTGGTTTCCCAGGGCTTTTTACCGGCGATATCCAGCATTTTGGGCAGGGGCACCTGATTGACCAGCATACGGCGACAGATATAAGGAATATCAAATTCTTTGATGTTGTGTCCTAAAAGGGCGAAGCGATCCGGGCTGCTGAAATGTTTGTCGAGGAGTTCGGAAAAATCCTCCAGCAGGGCTGCTTCCACGTGGTTGGTAAAAGATTTAAGGCGCAGCAAGGGTTCGCTGCTACCCGGCTGACGGGTGAGGAAGCCCACCGATATACAGATAATTTTTCCGTATTCCGAATAAATGCCGGCACGAGTTTGATAAACCTCTGCGATTTCATCGTAGTCAAGCTCTTCAGTAGTGCGCTTGAGCAAGGTGCGGGCCTTAATGCTCCACAGCTCCTGCATTTCATCATTCAGGCCGTCGAACTCAGGAACGCCGGGCACCGTTTCAATGTCGAGAAACAGGATATTATGCTGGTCGTAAACTTCAAGTATACTCATAGGATTGTTGCTTGCAATGCTCGGCAAAGGTAGCGTTTTTTTCGTTGAAGCATGGAGGATTGATCGACGAAGGAATTTTGACCTGAATTTTTTTAGGCAAAAAAACGAAAAAATATTTTCACACAAATAATTGATTTTCAGACAAATATATTGTAACAAGAAAAATGTTATTGCTTTTTTTTATGCTTACAATGCAATAAACGTTGGCGTTCGACGCTTTAAGGGGACTTTTTTTCAATCAGTTTTCAACAACCAAACCTACAGAAAAGTGCGCATGGGTTGACCTCAACATCACACATTTTCGTTAAACCTTTCACACTTTCATTTCTTCGTATGAACACACCCACCAATTTCAATCAGCCCTCGACCCCTCCGAACTTTGGCACTCCGCAAAAAAGCGGGGGCAACAATGGCGCCATGATTGGTATGGGCATTGCCATAGCCCTGCTGCTCGGCCTGGCCGGCTACTTTTACGTAAGCCGTGTACCGGAAAGCGAACATGAAGCTGCACTTACTGCAAAAGCTTCCGAATACGCTGAACTCGACGCCAAATACCAGGAAGCAAAAACAGCACTGGAGCAACAACTCGGCATTAACCAGGAACTTGACCGCAAAATCCAGGATCAACTGCAACAACTGGAAGCCTCCAAAAATGAAGTGGCGGGCCTGATTCGCGACAAAAAAGACTACAAATCCGCACTGGCCAACATGGAACGTCAAAAACAGCAGTTCCTCGCTGAAATTAACGATCTGAAACGCCAGGTAGGTATCCTCACGGAAACCAACACCCAACTGACGCAGCAAACAGAACAACTGACCTCCTCGCTCAACGAAACACAATCCAAACTGCAGGAAGAAAGTTCTGCCAAAGCTTCGCTGATTTCTGAAAAAACACAATTGGAAGGCGAACGTCAGGTGTTGTCGAAAAAAGTTGACATTGCTTCCGCCATCCGCGTACGCAACGTAACGGTTAAAGCCGTAGATGTTCGTGGCAGCAAAGAAAAGAGCAAAAACAAGGCTAAAAAAGTAGACAAACTGAACATTTGCTTCATGACGGAAGCCAATGAGGTAGCGCCAGCCGGAGAAGAAACCTTCTATCTCCGCATCGTTGACCCAACCGGCACACCGCTCGCTATTGAAAGCCTCGGTTCAGGCGTTTCTACCGACAAGCGCTCTTCCAACGAATTCCGCTACACCACCACTGCCACCACCAATTACAGCAACGGCGAAACCGAAGTTTGTGGCGCATGGCAACCTGGTCAGAATTTCGTAAAAGGTAAATACACGGTTGAAGTATTCAACAAAGGTTACCTCGTTGGTACCGGCGCATTCAACCTGAAGTAAGCCACACAGCAATATAAACGGCATACAAAACGCCATTCCGGAATATCCGGGATGGCGTTTTTTTATTTTCCAGTTATCGTGTTAACAAAAACATCAAGGGCAGGTGCAGCCGTTTTTTCCAGGCTTCTTCCGTATGCGCTGCACCGGGAAATGCCCGGGTTTGCCAATTACTTTTGCGATACCCGCGTGCTTTGATAATCGCATCGGCTTGTTGCTGTAGCGGTGGATAGAGCGCATCCAGGGTGGCTGTTCCGTAATCAAAATAGAGTTTATGGCTGCGCGGATCGGGCAAATGCCAGCGCAAATAAGACATGAATGCCGCAGGAATGGGGTTGTTTTCTACTGTAAAAATGCCCGGCCAATGTGTCGACAGGCAGGCTGCGCCGCCAAATATTTCCGGATATTCACAAATAGCATACATGGAAATCAGGCCGCCCATGCTACTCCCGGCAATAAAAGTATTCGGCTGATCGGGCAAGGTGGCAAAACGCTCGTCGATCATTGGCTTCAACTCCCTGACTAAAAACCGCAAATAAGCATCCGAGCGCACCTGCATGTTTTGAAATACTGCTGCGCCGCTGTTCCGGACTGAAAGGTACATAGAGTCCCGCTGCGCTTTACTCAGCGACTCTGCCGGTTTTTGGGGAAAATAATCCACATGGCGGCTTTTTCCGCCGTTCCAAACGGCTACTACCAGGAAGGGGCGCAGTTTGCCGGCGGCGATCAAAGCACCCGCTACCGAGTCTACTTCCCAGCTTTGTTTATTCCAGGTAGTATTCGGGTCAAACAGCATTTGACCATCGTGCATATACAGCACCGGATAGCGTTGCTGTGCGTTGTAGTTTTCCGGCAACCACACATCTACCCGACGGTATTCCTGCAACGCTTCGGAATACAGGGAGTCCAAACGCACTACCCTGCCGGAATTCAGGGCCGGTATTCCCTGCGCAAAAAGCATTTGCACGCAAAGCCCAAACAGGCAAACCAGGCCTGAATGCAGGCAAAATTGAGCATTGAGTACTTTTTTCATTCTGATTTACAGCGCAAACTAAATGAATTACAAGCCTTTGACATCTACATTCACGCGTCCCTTGGAATAAAGATTGACGCGGATTCCGGAGGGCAAAATCTTGATGTCTTTGACGGCAACTGAATCCACTGTTCCGTTCAGTACCACACCGGGCGTAATGATGTAATTGGTCAGACTTTCCTGAATGGCCGCTTTTTGAGCCTTGATGTCTTCAGCCAGCGGATAATTCATGGCTTTTTTCATCTGCCCTTTAATCGGCCCTTGAAACAGCCAGGACGCAGAACGCAACAGGAAGCTCCGGGTTTCGAAGTGAAAATCCAGATCCTGCATTTCAATCTGGTTTTTCTGCGGGTTAAAGGTTGGTTTGCCGATGAAGTAAATATTGCCGTTCAGGGAGCCGGACAGTTTGGAATTGACCACTAATTTATCGTTGCTGCCCCAGATTTGAATATCCTCCACTTTCACCTTCTTTTTGCCGGATACAAACTCCTGCCCGACCATGATATTCCGAGCCAAGCGTTCCGCTTCGCCAAATGGCACTTCCGTAGCCACCAGTACCTGATAATCGTCTGGCGGATCGTTTACGAGATTCAGGTTGGGCACCGAGGAGTTTTTACGGAAGCTGGGTTTGTCGCCAAAGCTTACATCATTGAGGCATTCTACTGCAATTTTTGCCTTGATATTGTTCCAGTCGGCTGTAATGGGCGACATGGCAATACTCAGCGGGGTCGTTTTTACCCACATTTTATACGCCTCATCCAGCAGTACCGGTTCTTGCAGCGCAATCCAGGCTTGTTCAACATAAGGGCGCAGGTTAATTTGCTGCGAAACATAATCATCCAGCGTTTTGCTCAACATCTTTTTACTGCGGTTCAGGGCGATGTTGGCGATCGTTTCCACGCTGATGCTGCCGATGCCGGTTTTCAGCACCGGTTTGCTGAGCCATTCGTGGTATTCCACCTCTGTTTCGGTGCGCAGCGACCAGTCTGGATTAATGTAAAAGTTCGTTTTAAAAGCCAGCGCGATTTCGGCATTGGCTTCGGCTTCCGTGATATTCAGGTCTTTTTTCATCCAAAGTTTCACGGGCACTTTGTATTTAATGGTATTCCCACTCATCATCATAGTGATGTCGCGGCTTTTCCAGGCATTGAGCATCAGGCCATCGTTGCCATTATCGGTATACGAGTAGTCTTCGTACAAGGCTGCTTTCGACAGCTGCACATTGAGCGTATTGACGATATCGTTCAGGGAAATATTTACCGGAATTGTCAGGGTAGAAATAAGCGGTGCTTCGTCTACCGGCTGGTATTGTTCGCCGGGTTTGGGGGCGCTGCTGCTGACTTGAGAACTTTTGCAAAAGCTGAAAAGCAATGCTAACGGGAGCAAGAAAAGGCGTAATTTTGCCATATTGAAAAACATTCGGTTTAAGCCGCAAAAATAAGGAAAGCAACACGGGGAATGCGGAAAGCTGAATTAAATTTGAAGTCGGAATTTTTATGATGCCCTTAGCGGAGCGTATGCGCCCCAAAACTTTGGAAGAATATGTAGGCCAACGTCATCTGGTTGGAGAAGGCGCGGTATTGCGCCAGGCAATTGAACGCGGCAAAATTCCGTCTTTTATCCTTTGGGGGCCGCCGGGAGTAGGTAAAACCACGCTGGCGCAAATGATCGCCAAACTGCTCGACAAACCTTTTTACCAGCTCAGCGCCATCAATGCCGGGGTAAAGGACATTCGGGATTCCATTGAGCAGGCCGACAAACAAAACCTGTTCCAGCAGCGCGGCGCCATCCTTTTTATTGATGAAATTCACCGTTTTTCCAAAAGTCAGCAGGACGCACTGCTCGGCGCCGTTGAAAAAGGCATCGTTACCCTGATCGGCGCCACAACGGAAAACCCATCCTTTGAAGTTATCCCCGCCCTGCTTTCCCGCTGCCAGGTTTATGTACTGCAACACCTTGAAAAAGAAGAACTTATAGGACTTGCCGAACATGCCATCCGGCATGATGAGCAGCTCAGTAAAATGGATATTCAGGTAGACGAATACGATGCGCTCTTGCTTTATTCCGGCGGTGATGCCCGTCGTTTGCTCAATGCCCTGGAATTAGTGGCCAATTTCCGGACGCCCGGAGAGACCTTTCACATCAGCAACGACAAAGTAAAAGAGATCATACAACAAAACATGGCGTTGTATGATAAAACCGGCGAGCAGCACTACGACATCATCTCTGCGTTCATTAAAAGTGTTCGGGGCAGCGACCCCAATGCGGCCGTTTATTGGCTTGCCCGCATGCTCGACGGTGGAGAGGATATTGAATTCATCGCACGGCGCATGGTTATTCTGTCTTCCGAAGATATTGGGCTGGCCAACCCCAATGCCCTGCTTTTGGCCACTACCACGATGGATGCCATCCGCATGATCGGAATGCCCGAAGCGCGGATCATTTTATCGCAATGCGCCGTCTACTTGGCCACTTCCCCCAAAAGTAATGCCTCTTATGTGGCAATTGATGCCGCCTGGGATAAGATACGCCAGACCGGCGCGCTGCCCGTCCCCCTGCACCTGCGCAATGCGCCAACCAAGCTGATGAAAGATCTGAATTACGGAAAAGATTATCAGTATAGCCATGATCATCCGGGCAACTTTGTCCAGCAGGAGTTTTTGCCGGAACAGCTCTCCGGATATAAATTTTATGACCCCGGCCATAATGCCGCCGAAGAGCGCATCAAACAAAAATTGAAAGAAGAGTGGAAGGGGAAATACGAGTACTAATGATGAACGATGAATGATGAATGATGAATGATAAACGATGAGTGATGAACTATAGATGATGGATGTGGGGAAGGTTTATTTTTTTACATCGGGGGCGAGGAATTCTTCGGCGCGTTTTTGAATTTTCCGGATGCGCTCAAAATCATTTACGATAAGGCGGAGATCTTTTTCATAAGTCTCCAGATTAGTGCCGTGTTTATCGAATACCTGTTTGTAATAAAGTTGTGCCAGGCTGTCCTTTTCAAAGCCGCTCAGGGCATTGGTAGCCGCATCGGCAACAGCGAGATCTGCCATCAGGCGGGCCAGTTCCTCATCCGAACGTGAAGGGCGCTCAGCTTTCGGCCCACAAGCGTAAAACCCTGAACACAGGGCAAGTATTACAAGACTTCTTTGGGGAAATAACATGCCTGAATACGGGTATTGTCTTCGTAAAGTTCAGACCAGGAGGCAGCGGTAGAGATCAAATGCACGATACCGCAGGTGGGCACATTATCGATGAAATCATCGGTAAAGAGGTTGCTCACTTCCGTCAGGGTTGGGTTATGGCCGAAAAGCAACACCGTATCGGCTTCATCGGGCAAGCCGGAAATGATGCGTTGAATATCGGAAGGCATTGCCTCGTAGATTGTTTCTTCCTGGCGGATGGCCTCATCCGGGAAGCCGAACTCGGCGGCAAAAAACTGAGCGGTTGTCAGTGCGCGTTTTGCCGGACTGCTTACGATCAGGCCAGCTTGCACGTTGAGTTTGTGCAGGTATTTGGCCATACGCGGGGCATCATGCATACCGCGTTCGTTGAGTGGTCGGTTAAAATCGCGCAATCCCGGGTTATCCCAACTGGATTTAGCGTGTCGAATAAGAAAGAGATGCCGCATCGGGATTGCGCGAATGGGAATGGGTGTTAATATTCGTCTTCGTTGAAGAAGAAGTCGTCGTGTCGGGGGTAGTCAGCCCAGATATCTTCGATACCTTCATAGACTTCGCCATCATCTTCCAGTTCTTCGAGGTTATCGATAACTTCGGAAGGTGCGCCGGAGCGGATGGCGTAATCGATGAGCTCATCTTTGGAGGCGGGCCAAGGTGCCTCTTCGAGGTAGGAGGCGAATTCAAGCGTCCAATACATAGCTAATATCTTGTTTTAGCGCGTTCGGGATTTGTTGTGATTCAGATTTGATGGTATTGACAACGCCGCGGGGGCGAAGGTTGTTTCTGCGATTACAATATTAACATTGCATCACCGTAAGAAGAGAAGCGATATTTTTCCTTAATTGCTTCCTGATACGCTTCAATAACCAATTCATAACCGCCAAAAGCAGCTACCATAATCATCAGACTGGATTTTGGCAGGTGGAAATTGGTGATCATGGAATTGGCAATGCTGAAATCGTAGGGCGGGTAGATAAAGCGGTTGGTCCAGCCTTCTACAGGTTTAAGCATTTTATCAGCAGAAACAGCAGTTTCAATGGCGCGCATAACGGTAGTACCTACTGCACAGATTTTTTTGCCATCTTCCATGCCTTTATTCACCACATCAACATCGCGGGCGAGGATGCGGAAATATTCGGCTTCCATCTTGTGCTTGGAGAGGTCTTCCACATCAATAGAGCGGAAAGTACCCAAGCCGATGTGCAGGGTAAGCTCGGCGAAGTTAACACCGCGCAGTTCGAGGCGTTTGAGCAACTCCCGGCTGAAGTGCAGGCCGGCAGTTGGCGCCGCAACCGCGCCCACTTCTTTGGCGAAGATGGTCTGGTAGCGTTCGCGGTCGAGTTCTTCCGGCTCCCGCTCAATGTATTTGGGCAATGGAGTCTGGCCCAATCGGGTCAGCTCCTTGTGAAAATCTTCGTAGGAACCATCAAAAAGGAAACGAATGGTTCGGCCGCGGGAAGTAGTATTGTCAACAACTTCGGCCACGAGGGCGTCGTTGCCGTTTTCGTCTTCAAAATAGAGTTTGTTGCCTACGCGGATTTTGCGGGCTGGATCAACCAGCACATCCCATAGACCCGATTCGCGATTCAGCTCGCGGAGCAGAAATACCTCAATCTTGGCGCCGGTCTTTTCCTTCTGGCCATACAGGCGCGCCGGAAAAACCTTTGTATTGTTGAAAATCATTACATCGCCGTCGTCGAAGTAAGTGAGGATTTCCTTAAAAATTTTGTGTTCAATCTTACCGGTCTGACGGTTAATAACCATCATGCGGCTCTGATCGCGCTCTTCCGCAGGGTACTGGGCAATCAGTTCCTTGGGAAGATTGAAGTTAAAATTAGAGAGTTTGGTGCGCATCTTGCGTGTTTACTGATATTTCGGAATCTTGCAAAGTCCTGAATTTCAGGTCTTTAAGCGGACGTAGCCTTTGTCGGGCCGAACCTTAAGGGTGTCGGCGACAAAGGCTACGGCACCCCGAAAATGGGTGCAAAAATAGCTTTTTTAATAAAACTTGCTAATTCTGAAAAAGTTTTATTAAAAGTTAGATGAATTCCTGAGCAGGCGCTTAGGCGCTTGCCATTTCTTTCGAAGCTTTTTTGCGCTCGAAATCTTTCAGGTATACTTTGCGGAGGCGGATGTTTTTAGGCGTCACCTCTACGTACTCATCTTCCTGGATGTATTCCAGCGCTTCTTCGAGCGAGAAAACGCGGGGCGGCGGCAGGCTGACTTTGTCGTCGGAGCCTGAGGCGCGCATGTTGGTGAGTTTTTTCGTTTTGGTGATATTGACCACCAGGTCGTTCGGGCGGTTGTGCTCACCGATCACCTGACCTTCGTACACGTCTTCACCCGGGGCAACGAAGAAGTTGCCGCGATCCTGAAGGTTATCAAGCGAGTAGGCAATAGCCGTTCCGGTTTCCATAACGATCAGGGAGCCGTTCTGGCGGCCGGCGATTTCACCGCGCCAGGCATCGAAGCCGATGAAGCGGTGGGTCATAATGGCTTCGCCCTGAGAAGCGGTGAGTACTGCCGAGCGCAAGCCGATGATACCGCGGGAGGGGATTTCAAAACGCAGCAGGAAACGGTCGTTTTTCTGCTCCATACTTTTCATCACCCCTTTGCGACGGGTAGCCAGTTCGATACATTTACCGCTGGATTCTTCCGGCACGTCGATGCTCAGTTCTTCAATCGGTTCGGATTTTACGCCGTCGATATCTTTGATGATTACGCGGGGCTGGCCGATTTGTACTTCGTAGCCTTCACGACGCATGGTTTCGATAAGGATGGACAAGTGGAGTACACCGCGACCGAATACCATGAAGGAGTCGGCGCTGTCGGTTTCTTCCATACGCATGGCGAGGTTTTTCTCCAGCTCGCGCTCTAAGCGCTCACGCACGTGGCGGCTGGTTACAAATTTGCCTTCTTTACCGAAGAACGGAGAGTCGTTGATCGTAAAGAGCATGCTCATGGTTGGTTCATCTACCGCGATGGGTGGCAGGGCTTCGGGTGCTTCGTAGTCGGCAACCGTATCGCCAATTTCAAAGCCTTCAATACCAACAAGGGCGCAAATGTCACCTGCTTGTACGGTGGTCACTTCGCGACGGGCAAGGCCGTCAAATACAAAAGCCTGTTTGATGCGGTGTTTCTGGATGGTGCCGTCTTTTTTACAAAGCGAAACCATTTGGCCGGCGTTCAGGGTGCCGCGCAGTACACGACCTACGGCGATACGACCGATAAAGCTGGAAAAATCAAGCGAAGTGACCAGCATTTGCAGGTTACCTTCCGAGATTTTAGGCTCTGGAATATGCTTGATGATATCGTCGAGCAGGGCTGTAATGTCTTCTGCTGGCTTTTTCCAGTCGTGACTCATCCAGCCTTGTTTGGCGGATCCGTAAACCACCGGGAAATCGAGTTGTTCCTCGGTAGCGTCGAGTGCGAACATGAGGTCGAACACGTGTTCGTGTGCGAGGTCGGGGTTGCAGTTGGGTTTGTCAACTTTATTGATCACCACAACTACTTTTTTACCCATTTCGAGCGCTTTTTGCAGTACGAAGCGGGTTTGAGGCATTGGGCCTTCAAAAGCGTCTACGAGCAGCAGTACGCCATCGGCCATATTGAGTACACGCTCCACCTCGCCGCCAAAGTCGGCGTGGCCCGGGGTATCAATAACGTTAATTTTGTGTCCTTTGTAGTTGATAGCAACATTTTTGGAAAGGATGGTGATGCCACGCTCACGTTCCAGGTCATTGTTGTCGAGGATCAGCTCTCCGGTCAGTTCATGTTCTTTAAAGACCTGTGCGGCATGGATCATTTTATCCACCAAAGTGGTTTTACCGTGGTCAACGTGGGCGATAATGGCAATGTTGCGAATCGAACTCATAAAAAGAATGTTTGGACTTACGGGGGATTAAATCCTGAAAAGCAAATTTTTGATGTTAAGTTAAGTTTATTTCAAAATTTCCGCCCAAAAACGGCGAACCCCGAAAAGACCCGCAAAGGTACACTTTTTTGAGAATAAGTAGTTGTTAATAATAATTCAATCATTTGGGAATGCGGAATGCGGAATGCGGAAAAAAGAGAGTCTAAAGATTTTTGTGTAAACTGGTTTTCACTGGAGATCGATTTGGCAACGCTTTTCAAAGGTAGTTAAAAAAGCATTGAGGACGATACCCCAGTTATGAATAGGTACAGTCCATTTTTTT
>JAFLBP010000039.1 GCA_017303875.1 Chitinophagales bacterium
GTGACTGGGGCTAAGTCGTAACAAGGTAGCCGTACCGGAAGGTGCGGCTGGAATACCTCCTTTTAAGAGTAAACTTTGATTATTCAGACTTATCGTCAAAGTCAACCTCGCTAACTGTCAATGTTATTTTCATTTAAAAGGGCAAATTTGAGTTCATCTCAGATTTGCCCTTTTCTTTTTTATGCTATTCGGCCCTAACGAATACCTTACAAGGTAATTTCCAGGTATTAAAATCAAAAACCCCGTACCCGGCATAAGCCGATACGGGTTTTTTCCTTATAATTTGTATTTTGTTTACTGCGGCAGCGCCGTCGAAATGGCCATCAGAAACTCCTGCCGTGTGGTTTCGTTCAGAAATTTACCCGAATATTCAGCCGTAATGGTGCTCGCGCCGTGGTGTTCCACCCCGCGCGCCTGCACGCACATGTGCCGCGCATCAATGTACACCGCCACGTCTTCGGTGTGCAAGAGGCGTTTCAGTTCCTCCACAACCTGTACCGTCAGGCGCTCCTGCACCTGCGGACGGCGGGCGAAAAAGTCCACAATACGATTGAGTTTCGACAGACCGATTACCCGTCCGTTGGGAATGTAGGCCACGTGCGCCACCCCGAAAATGGGCTGAAAATGGTGCTCGCAAGTGCTTTGCAGCGGAATGTTGCGCTCAATAACGAGGCGACGGTAATTGTACTTGTTCTCAAAAGTGGTTACCGAGGGCTTGTTTTCCGGATTCAGACCCCGAAAAATCTCCTGCACATACATCTTGGCCACACGTTTGGGCGTGCCGCGCAGGCTGTCGTCGCGAAGATCCAGGCCAAGCAAATCCATGATGGAGGAGAAGTGCTCACTAATCCGCGCTATTTTTTCGTCGTCTTCCAACTCAAATGCCCGCTCGTGCATGGGCGTATCGGAGGCATTGGAGGCGTGCATTTCGCCAATCTCATCGGCGTCGTTGAAGTTGATAATCTGAGCGTTAAGCATGATGGTTGTAACGATTGATGATTGAAAAAACAGCTGCTGAAGATTGTGTTCAGGTTTTTAAAAACGAAATTATTTTGGTTTTGTTTAATCTTTAATGATAAAATAAATATCATAGTTAAACAAAATAATGTTCGAAGAAGTATTTCATTTAAATTATTTATGATAAACAAAAATAAATGCCGACAGGTTCACGGTATTCTGAAAAAACTGAATCGTGTGGTCGTTGCTGCTGAAAAAATTACTATGTAAAAATACCGGATATTGCATCCTGCCCCAATACCCTTGGTCAAAACAAATCCGTCGCCTATGCGCTTTCTTACCCTCCTCCTCCTGCTCCTGGCGCTCCAACCCGCCGCCGCACAACATTTCCTGCATCCAAACGACTCCATCGCACACAGCGCATTCGGACAAATTTACCGCATCCCCGGCCCCAAAGCCGCCGAACTACTCCGGCCCTACCCCGAAAAAAACGCGGAAGCGGAGCGCGAGCGCCGCTGGACAGCACTCGCCGATACGCTGCTGCTGCTCACGCCCGCAGATACCTTCCACGCCGCTGCGCCGCGCCGCCCGCTGCCCCCGGGCGCCTATGTGCTGCTGCGTGCACAAGGCGAAATACTCAGTATGGAAGTTCTGCTGACCAGCCACCTGACGGCCTTCGTCCGCCCAAACCCCAAGGCGCTGGAAATTGCCGTTTATGATTCGCTGGCCCAACCCGTGCGCAACGCCCGCGTTTTGCTCGACGGCTACGCGCTGACTTTCGACGCCCGCAAAGACGCTTACCTATTGCCCCAACACCGCAAAGGCGGCCTGCTGGAAATCTATACCGATAAGGAAGCAAGTATCCTGCAACTCGATCAGACTTACAATAATTTCCATCGGCGCAAGCGCTATTATCGCCAAAACTACAGCCCGTTTGCCCGGGCATTTGCCGCGCCGCGCCGCTGGGTTTATGTTGCCAAATACGTCGTACTGCACCCTTTTTCCTACCAGACCCGCAATTTGTTCAGTGGCTATCGGCGCATGCAACGCCGCAGGGAAAATATGGCTTTTCGAGGCTATGTGGTCTTTAGTCAGCCGCGCTACCTGCCCGGCGACACGCTGGAAGTGAAGGCATATATTGCCGATAAAAAAGGGCGGCCGCGCCGCAAATCCCTTGACTTTATGCTGCAAGGCGCGGGAAAAGAACTGTTTAAACAAAAAATAACCCCCAACGCGCCCGGCAATTTTGTGTTCAAAACCGTCCTGAACGATTCGCTGCAACTCGATCAGTACTACGACGCCGTTTTTTACGATAAAAAATTATCGCGCGCCGAGCGCCGTCATGATTGGAACTATGAAGATACCAGGCGCTACCTCTCCCGCAGTTTTCGCTATGAAGATTATCAGCTCAATGTGGCCACGTATACGCTGGCATCTAAGCAAAGCCAATACAAGCCCGGCGACAGCATACCGCTTTACCTGACGGCCCTCGATGCCAACCGGCAGCCCATTCCGGCCATTTCAGTGCGCCTGCTGGCCTTTGCAGATAATGTTTGGACCGATCGGAAAAACCTCTACGTCGCCGATACGCTCTGGCAAATACAACAGACGCTGAGCGGCGATTCTCTGACGACCATCGTCATACCCGCCGCCGTGTTCCCCGCTGCCAACGCACAAGTACAGGTAAAGGCATTTTTTATCAATAATGCCGGAGAAATGCAGAAGAGAGACCTGCTGATTTACCTTGCCCCGCCACAGCCCCGCCTCGAACTGCTTACCCATAACCGGCAGGAACTGAAAATATTCTGGAGCAATCCGGACAGTACCCTGCGCGATACCGCCTTGCTCAGCATTCGCTACGCCGGTGGCCGCGTGGAAAAACGACAGGTCAAATTGCCCTTTCAAATGAATTTGCCGCGCTCGGTGACATTTGTTGAAGCCATATCCGGCAAATACAAACGCGAAAACAACCTCTGGGGATACAGCGTGGAATTGGATGCCCGGCGTCGGGGCGACAGCGTGCTGGTGCATATCCGGAATCCGCTGCAACTGCCCATTTATTACCGCATTGAACAGGATAAAAAAGCCCTCGCCGAAGGTACTATACAAGGCGATAGCACTTGGCAATGGCTCAAAACGCAACATACCCGCCACCAATACGACATTACGCTCCACTACATGCACAACGGCGTGGAAACAAAGCAAACGGAGCAACTGAGCTGGCTTGACAAGGAGCTGGAAATCAACCTTGAGCAACCGGCATCCATTGCGCCCGGCGAAAGCGTGCAGGTGCGGGTGCGCGCCCGCGATACCCGCAAGCGCCCGGCCGCAGGGGTCAACCTGACCGCCTTAGCCATCAATGCCCAATTCAGCGACCAGCAACCTTTTGATACGCCGGAGGTGGAATACCGGGAGCCGAAACCGCCTTTTCAGCAGGCCAATTTCAGCCTCAGCCCCATTGCTGAAAAAATGCGCAAAGGCGTCGCGCCGCTCTGGCTGCCCGCCAAACCTAAAGGCTGGTACCAACGCTTAGCGCTCGACAGTTTCACCTTTTACCAGCTGCGTTTTCTGTGTACGGAAAATAAAGCCTGGTTGCGCCGCGACAGCTTGCCCGCCGCCGCCGATGCCGCCGATTACCGGCCGCCGCAGTTCAGTCCTTTTATCGTTCAGGAAGGAAAAGTGCTTCCGGCCCAACTGATCTTCTGCAATACGGATCTGGAATACAGCTCGGTCAGCAGCAATTTGGCGCCATACAGTTTTTACGCCGATAAAGGGCAAAATCAGATTGTGGTGCGCACCCCCAAAGCGCAGTACACCATCAGCGGGGTAAAAATGAATTACGGGGAAAAAATTGATTTTGCCATTCAGAACATCCCGACTGCCAACACCTGGTCGGTAAAGGCCGGCAATGAAACCTGGCAAATCAGCCGCATAGCCAAACCCGACAGCTTTGAAATTGCCGAGCAGAAACTCCTTGAAAACAGCTACCTGCTCTGGCGTGCCGTGGATACCGGCGGCGTACATTTTTTCTGGCAGGGCCGCTATCGGATTCAATTGGCCGGCGCGGGCACACAGGCCACGCAGATCCTCGGGCCTTTCCGCACGGGCAGCACTAAAATATCCTACCTGAACCCCGGAAAATTTTTGAACGAATTCGAGTTTGAACCGGGCTTTTCGTACCAGCTCTCGGCCGGGCGCGAGCGTCTCTACCAGGCGCCCAACTGGATGCGCGGTCGCGGGCGTTTTAAAAGCCCCAATAGCGCAATTTTGCCCGGTATGCTGGCCTGGCGCAAGTCGGATATCCGCTCAGACGGTCCCCGAACCGTTGTGGAAACCAAACTCAACACCTTCCGGCCCAATGCGGCCGACCAGCGCGGCAAAGCCAGTTTAGTACTGCGCACCAACATGCCTCCGGACAGTATCTACTGCATCGCCTTGCAAAGCGCCGATATGCTGATCGGGCCGTTTGCCGGAAAAACCACCCGCCTCGACGGGCTGCCGCGTGGCGCTTTCACCCTGCTGCTCTACACCGCTGGGGAGCGCCTGCTCTCTCAGCCGCTGCACCTGCGCGCCGACACGACGCTGTATGTTTATTTGGATAAAAAAGGCTTTGCGCCCGCGCCTGCGGGTCTGCGCCTCGGCGAATTGTTCAAGCTGGATACCCTCACCAAAGTGATCAAACTCTCGGAAGTGCAGAGCCGTTTTTTGCCCTTCAATAGCAGCGCCGGAGAGAGCATTTTGATCGGTAACGTTCGCGACGCCGGTGTGGGCGAAGCACTCATCGGCGCCAGTGTACATGTCTTCCAGGGCAGTGTTTTAATCAAAGGCGCTGTTACCGATTTTAATGGAAACTATCGCCTCAGCCTGCCGTCGGGTGTGTATACGCTGCAATTTTCCTTTATAGGCTTTAGCAATAAGGAATATCAGGGCGTGCAACTGTGGACCGGTTTGGTGGAAGAACTGAATACAGTGATGGAGGAAAATGGCGCTTTGCATGAGGTGGTGGTTGCTGGTTCGCTGTCACCCCTTGTTAAACAAGACAATATGGTTAGTGCCATGACGGTAAGCAGGAATTTGGGCAGGGTGCCAGGGATTAAACGATCTAAGCGGCCTCCTCCGATATACGAAAAGCTAATAGACAAAGAGCCGGATGTGGGTAGTAAAGCCAGCGACGATGCCAGCGATGAGGCACCCGACGCCCCCGAACCACCTGCGCCGCCACAGCCGCCCGGCGGCAATATTCGGCGTAACTTTAAGGACCACGCTTATTGGCAGCCCAATTTGCAGACCGACAAAAAAGGCGAAGCCGTATTTACCGTCACTTTTCCCGATAACCTTACCGCCTGGGACAGCTATGTGTTGGGCATGGACCGCAAGCGCCGTGCCGGGTTGGGCTATGCCGAAACCCGCGCCTTTTTGCCGCTGAGCGCGCAATTGGGCCTGCCGCGTTTTGCGCTGGCCGGCGACCGTTTTGAAGTGGCGGGCCTTGCGAGCAACCTGACAGAAGACTCGCTGGCTGTTTCCACGGCTTTTTATCAGGACGGCCGTTTGTTGCAGGAAAAACAACAGCGCATCGGCGGTGGCCTGGCCGAATATGCAAGCATCAGCGCCCCGGCCGACCGGGATTCGCTGCGGCTGGAATACCATGTCCGCGCCAAGCAGTTTCAGGATGCCGAGGCGCGCAATATTGCCATTTTGCCCATTGGTACGCAGGAAATTGAAGGCGTATTTTGGGTGGCCGAGCGCGATTCGCAATGGACTTTCCGCCCTGTACCCGGCAGAGGCCCCGTGGAATTGATCGTGTTGGACAATACGCTCGACCTGCTTTTTGAGGATGTGAAATTTTTGGCTGATTATCCGTTTGGCTGCAATGAACAGACCTCCAGCCGCCTGATTGCCCTGCTTTTATCCAAAAAAATGGCCGAACGCCGTCCGGAAAACGCCATTCCTAAAGTAGAACGCGAAATCAAACGCTGCCTTACCCGCCTGGCCCAAACGCAAAACCCCGACGGCAACTGGGGCTGGTGGCAAAACGACCGGCCCAACGCCTGGATAAGCATTTATGTGCTGCGCGCCCTGTGTATGGCCGATCAGCAGGGTTATAAAAGTCCGGCCCTGACGCCGGGACTGACCTGGCTGCGCGCCCACCTCGACGCCCTGCACACCTCCGAACTCAACGAGGCCCTGCGCCTGCTGCACACCTGCGGCGTCAATGTGGAGTGCCGGGATTATGTGGAAAAAGTAGAAAAAAAGCCGGCAACGACCCTGAACGAACGCCTCTCGCGCCTGCGCCAGCGCCAGCTTTGCGGGCAAAATATCGTTCGCGACTCCCTGCTGCAACACCTGCAGGCAGAAACTAACGGCGGCCTGTATTGCGGGGAAAACAACTACGACTGGTACAACCGCCGGGCCATCAATACCCTGCTTGCCTACGATATTGCCGAAGCAGCGGGCTGGACCGACATCGTGCAGCGCATCCGCCGCCACTGGCTGTACAGCCGTACGCCGAAATACCGCAACACCATCGAAACCGCGCAGATACTCCTGCGCCTCACGCCCGACAGCGAAGCCGCGCGCAACAAACCCAACTTGGTGGTGAATGGCCGCCGCATCGAAAGTTTTCCGGCCCGGCTCAGCCTGTCCGACAGCGAAACGCTGCAATTCAGCAACGAAGGCGGGCAGCCCCTTTTTCTTTCCGCCACCCAGCGCTGGTTCAACGCGCAACCCGAAAGAAAGGACGCGCATTACGTGGTCAACACCACCCTGATTCAGGGCGACGGGCCGGTACGCGGCAATCGCCTGCGCCGGGGCGAGGCCCTGCGTATGGAAATAGAAGTGGTGGCCAAAGCCGGCGCCGATTATGTGATGATTGAAGCGCCCATACCAGCGGCGTGCAGCTACAATGCCAAGCCCCAGGGCTATGGCGGCTACGAAACCTGGCGCGAATACTACCGCGACCGTACCGTGATTTTTTGCAGCCATTTGCCTGCCGGTACCCATCGCTTTGTGGTGGATTTACAGCCGCGTTTTTCGGGGCAGTTCAGCCTCAATCCGGCACGGGCGGAGCAGATGTATTTCCCGGTATTTTACGGGCATAATACGGTGGGAAGGGTTGGGGTGGAGTGAGTGCACCTGTTCCCTTGATAAGCGCGACCCCTGTAATACATTGTATTACAGGGGTCGCGGTGTTTTTGCTTGCCAAAATGCAGTTTTCACACCCACCTCAAAACGCGCACGCGTGCAAAAATCGGTGTATTTACCTGCCAATATGCAGCTTTCACACCTAAAATGCCACTACAAACAACAAGCTCCATGGTGTATTTACCTGCCAAAATGCAGCTTTCACACCAAGGTGAACAACAACACGCACAACACGCGCGGTGTATTTACCTGCCAAAATGCAGCTTTCACACCTTACACAGCAGCGGGCAGACTTTATGCGCCGGTGTATTTACCTGCCAAAATGCAGCTTTCACACCAAATTTGAAGGGGTGAAGACGTTGACACTCGGTGTATTTACCTGCCAAAATGCAGCTTTCACACCTTTAAATGACGATTCATTGTAAATGCTTTGGGTGTATTTACCTGCCAAAATGCAGCTTTCACACCCAGGCCCAACCCCACGCCAGTGCCTCGCCCGGTGTATTTACCTGCCAAAATGCAGCTTTCACACCCTGACTGACAAAATGTTCGGAGATCTCCTTGGTGTATTTACCTGCCAAAATGCAGCTTTCACACCCGGATTTTACGCTAAACGAAAAGGCAAGCGGGTGTATTTACCTGCCAAAATGCAGCTTTCACACCACATTGACAACTCCAAACAGCGTGAACGTAGGTGTATTTACCTGCCAAAATGCAGCTTTCACACCTAGAGTTGGGAATTACCCGGCCATCCCACGGTGTATTTACCTGCCAAAATGCAGCTTTCACACCAGTTTGTACGGGAAGTAGGGGCCGAAGGTGGGTGTATTTACCTGCCAAAATGCAGCTTTCACACCGAAAAAACGCCATCATTTACTGTTAATTCAGGTGTATTTACCTGCCAAAATGCAGCTTTCACACCAAAAAGCAGACCGACGCACAAAGGCAGGAAGGTGTATTTACCTGCCAAAATGCAGCTTTCACACCAATCTTTTGGAAAGTATGTGAGCCAAAACGGTGTATTTACCTGCCAAAATGCAGCTTTCACACCGTATGATAGATCAACTCATTCGACAAATTGGGTGTATTTACCTGCCAAAATGCAGCTTTCACACCTATCTCCAATTGAGGAACGGGAAGAGGAATGGTGTATTTACCTGCCAAAATGCAGCTTTCACACCGATGAGTTGTTTGACAACATTGTCGCTGAAGGTGTATTTACCTGCCAAAATGCAGCTTTCACACCAAAAATTAAGGAAAATCTTCGCCGATAGAGGGTGTATTTACCTGCCAAAATGCAGCTTTCACACCAAGTTGCAGTTTGAGTGACTGATTCTCGACGGTGTATTTACCTGCCAAAATGCAGCTTTCACACCATCTGACAGATGCTAAACACGCGCTTGCTTGGTGTATTTACCTGCCAAAATGCAGCTTTCACACCGTATTGAGTATTTTGAGAAGGGCCAAAAAGGGTGTATTTACCTGCCAAAATGCAGCTTTCACACCAACCAAAAAGCCGCGAAGGCCACCAAGTCAGGTGTATTTACCTGCCAAAATGCAGCTTTCACACCAAACTCAAGCAGGTGCGCGACGGCCTCGACGGTGTATTTACCTGCCAAAATGCAGCTTTCACACCGCGTAGCGATAGACCCGCAGGCCGTAGTCTGGTGTATTTACCTGCCAAAATGCAGCTTTCACACCATAGACGGGCGCTGGCACTGCTTTGTCATTGGTGTATTTACCTGCCAAAATGCAGCTTTCACACCGGGGACGCGCTGGTAATCGAGTTCGATAACGGTGTATTTACCTGCCAAAATGCAGCTTTCACACCTTCCGATCACATACGATTGCGGGGACGGCGGTGTATTTACCTGCCAAAATGCAGCTTTCACACCCGACCAAAAAAACGGCGCGTTTTTCAGGATGGTGTATTTACCTGCCAAAATGCAGCTTTCACACCATTCATTTCAAGGTCATCCAGATCACCATTGGTGTATTTACCTGCCAAAATGCAGCTTTCACACCGGCCGTTGGCGTGACAATTGGATGCCCGCAGGTGTATTTACCTGCCAAAATGCAGCTTTCACACCGCCAGCGTGCTGTCAATACTCAGCATAATGGGTGTATTTACCTGCCAAAATGCAGCTTTCACACCAAAATCTTACTTTATTTGAATATCGAACATGGTGTATTTACCTGCCAAAATGCAGCTTTCACACCCATATTAAAAATTTGCACGGATACGACATAGGTGTATTTACCTGCCAAAATGCAGCTTTCACACCGGCAGCTTTTTTTGAGCCTGCAATCCAGTGGTGTATTTACCTGCCAAAATGCAGCTTTCACACCGTGGCGGAATTTCCGCGTAACCTCTGTGCAGGTGTATTTACCTGCCAAAATGCAGCTTTCACACCAACGATGGAGACTACAAGGCGAGTACGGCAGGTGTATTTACCTGCCAAAATGCAGCTTTCACACCATTTATATTGAGCTGGCATCGATGGGGGCGGTGTATTTACCTGCCAAAATGCAGCTTTCACACCATACCTGTGTACAAGTTATTGATCTTCAAATTTTTACAACCCATTTTGTTCAAAAAAAATGAAAGTCATTGTTATTTACGGTAGAGGTGATCCTTCTTTTTATCCAGCACAATAACGCCAAGCAGGGTATTCAGGTCGGCGTTTTTGGCAATTTCCGGGTAGGTAAAGGCGGTTGGTATTTTACTGTGAAAAATATGATTGCGCAGGTTTCTTATTTTTTCCATTTGCCCGGATGGCCAGCCTGCAATTTCGCCCACTTTGTTGAAATCAATAAAATCATTAGGGCCTGCAATTTGTTTTAGTGCCTGAAAATCGAGACGATCCAGCAGGGCTTTTTCGGTTTCCAGCAGGTTTTTGGCAATACTCATGGCATCGTTTTGCAGGCGGGCGTGTTCCTGGATCAGGTCGCCGAGCAGGAGACTTTTGTCGTCTATTGCGCTGTATTTCTCCGGCGATGCTGCTTTGCGGCGATACAGGTAGGCTGCCAGTTTTTTCAGGGTATCGAGGTTTTCAATAAACAGGGTATCATCGAGCTGGTGGAAATAGAGTTGCAGCATCACTTTTCCCTGTGTTTCCAATTGTAGCGGTATTTGCAGAGGACTTTCCCGCAGGCTGCCTACTTTGGTGGGCAGCACCCAGGTTTTGTCCTTGTCTATGGTCCGCATTGCAATTTTTCCCAAGGGGTTTATCTGCTCGAAGTATTGACTTGCAAAACGCCAGAGAATAGCGTCCTGGGTGATGGCTTTGTCGGCAGCCCCAATGATTTTGCGTTTTACGGGCTTGCGCAGCGTTTCGGGCAGCGCTTCCAGATGCGCCATGTAGGCCGGGTTGTGGTAGTTTTCGCTGCGCAGCGGGCTGGTCATTTCAGCATTTTGGCGGACTATTTTTGAGTGGCTGTATGTTGAAAAATCCTTTATGCCAAGTAGTTTGATGGGCAGCAGCGGGTGTATGCTGAAGGGAATATGCGAGGGCGTCCGGAATTCGGGTTTTTCACCGTCGCTGCCTATTTTCAGGCGGCGGGCAATATCGGCTGCGGCTTGTTCCGATCCTTTTTCAAGGGTATTGCGCCATTGGTCGAGGCGTTGCAGGGTCGTTTGCAGAACACGCGCAAGCAGGTCGTCGAGCGAGGTGGCATTTTTTAGCAATTTATGCATTTCCTGAGGAATCCGATCCTTGTTTTCCGCGCAAATTGCATCAAGTATATCATAGAAAAAGGCCAGTTTTCTTTCGATCTTTTTCTTCAAATATGGCTTGCTTTCAGCTTCGTCTTCCAGTTTCGTCATGTACTGCAAACTGTAGTGAAAAATACTCAGTTGCTGGTATTCGTTGCGGCGCAGGAACTTGGGCTGCCAATCAAAAAACTGATAGCAGCGCATGATTTGTTCGTTTTTATCTGCGCGGGAAAGCTGGTGCGGGTCGTCCAGTATTTGTCGGAGTTGCTGCGTTATGTGTTCAAGGCGGGCCTGGGCCAATGTGCGCCAGTTGGCTTCGCGGGTGAGGCTGGGTGAGTGCCCGTGTTGGCGTTTGAGGGCGTGTGGGAGGCTGCCTTCATCCAGGTACGCAAACTGCTTGTAATCGGGCTGTTTGGAGGCAGCCGCAAGCTTCAATTCTGCTTCGAGCGTGGGCAGGAAGGCTGTAAATTTTTCCCAAAAGCCGCCATTGGGGGTATTTACCCGGCGTTCGATAAGTGCGATCATCAGGTTGCGCAGGGCATTGATGCCCAGTGAAAACACCTGCGCATCCGGGCCGGGCTTGTTTTTCAGGAGGATGTGTTCGCTGTCAACGCAAAGGCGATAGCCTTCCGCTTCGGGAAATTGTGCAAAAAAATGCACCATGCGCTTGAGCACCTGTTTTTGTTCGCCCGTTTCGGCGTCGGTTTTGCTTTCAATATCAAAGCGTTCAAAGGCCCAGTACCAATTGGGGGTCAGCCGTTTTTCGATGAGGTATTCTACGCACCATTCTATAAATCGGCTGGAAGTGCGGAGTTTTTGGTCGGCTTGTCGGTACAGGTCGAAAAAGCGCACTTCCAGCGGAGCGGATTCCAGCTTACTGCACAGTTCTTTGCGCAGCAGGGGTTCCTTTTTATATTTTCCCTGAAAGGCCATCAGCCAGCCAGTGTATACTTGTCGCAGTTTTTCGCTGCCGCGCAGTTTGTATTTTTCATAATCGGCGAGGGTAATGGGCGTATCGCCATTGTTGCCGAGGTGGGCTTCGGGGTCTTTTTGGCCAAGTGCCGACAGGAGGGTTCTGCGTTCTTCAATAAAGTATTGCAGGCGTTCACGCACAGCATTTTCGCCGAGGCGCAGTACATCAAGGAGCAGGCGTTGCATATCGTTTTTACCAAATCGGAACTGAAAATCCTCCTCGCCGCTTAATTCCAGGTGAATGACGCCTGCTTTGGGCGTGTCTTCGTCATTTTTGAGATACTGTTCTATCCAGCGCCAGCCTTCGCACAGTCCTTGTTGTTCGCAAAATGCTTTCAGATCCTGTACATCTTCGCATTGGCGCCACGCGTTGGCATCCTGAATAAAGAGGGGAAAAAGCTCGGTGCTGTGGAGGAATTCAGGAACATCGTTTACGTGGGTGCCGATTTTATAAAATCTGCGGGCGGCGTTCAGGTCTTGCTGTTCGTCCTGGCTAAGGGTGTCATACAGATTTTCGTCGTGGTTGTAATACTTGCGGGCTGCGCCGTCGCGGTGGGCATAATGGCGGTAAATGAGGTGTTTAATCCGGTATTTGAGTTCGTCGTTTTTTTTGCTGCCGAAACGTTGCTGGAGCAATCGGCTCATTTCTCCGGTAGTCAGAAAAAGGCTAAGGAAAAAAGTACGGCCTTCCTGCGTTATGCGGTTGCCATTGTCGAATAGCGGGTGTTTAAGCAGGTTTTTCTGATAGAATTCTACGTCTGCGGGGTCGGAGACATTCTGGCTGTACATGGCATAGTCGTGCAGCGAGCGGATAAATTCACGCAGGTCGGTATCAAAAGTAAGCTCGGCATAAAAGTGAAAAACATGGGAGTGGAAATTGCGCAGGGCGCGTAGCTTGTAGAGGAGGCGTCGGATGCGGCGTTTGTCTTGCGTATCGAGGGCGTAGCCGGCCGTGTTGCGGTCGAGTTGATACCCTTTCCAGATATAATTTCGGAGCCGGGCATATATCTCATCGCTGAAATCATTATTGATCGGGCCATCTTGCAGAAACTGGTCAATAATGGGGCCGTACTTCGTATCCAGTTCTTTTTCGTCTTTTTCCAGCACTTTGTTTTCGCGCCAGTAATCAATGGTGCGCAGGAGTTTGGTAAAGGCGAGGTTGAAGAATACGGCGAATTCAGGGGCCTTACCACCCATGTACAATTCTTTTTCCGAGGGTGGTTGCTGGTTTTTTCTTGCGGCGAACATGTTCAATTATTTTATGGAGGTGATTGAAATATAATAGGCGTAAAAAGTATGCAGGGTAGCGCTCATTTTCATGTGGCGGCGTTTGAGGGATATACGGCGCGAAATCACACAGAGGAAGAGGGCTACAAAAATACAAACGAAAGGAACAAGCGTTTGCGGGTCTGAAAAGTTCCCTTTTTTGTACAAATTTACAGAAAACACAAGGGAAGAAGCAAGTATGGCAAGAATGCCAAGCGCAACGAAATTGCGCAGGAAGACGTATTGGGTTTGAAGAATCCGGATTTTTTCGAGTTTACCGTTTACTTCAAGCACGTTGAAGGCGTGGTCGTAAAAATCGCCGCTTGCAGCGATGTCAACAGTGCCGTTTTCTTTGATAAAATTGATACTAAAATGTTTTGTGGCAATCTCATTGAGTTTTTGCGCCAGCGCGGGGCTTTTTTCAAGGATGGAAGCCCAGGAGTTCGGTAAGCCGCCAAAGATTTTTTCAAGGCGGGCGCCCGCTTCACTAAGTAAATGCCCGGCAAAATAGGAAAGCAACAGGAAAACAATCAGGAGCATGTTGTCGGGCAGCGGGACACCGGTTGCTGCCTGTCCATAGGTATTCAGCATCGCCCAGTACAGCAGAATGAGGGATGCACCGCCGGGAATAGCAAAGGAGAGGAGGTCGAAAAGCGAAAATTTTTCCATTTGTCGGAGTTATTGAAAATAAGGTATAGGCGGGCAAATATACTAAAACCATACCAAAATTCTTGTATTTCGAGGGCATCACTGATTGTATAAATCCCTTTAGCTTTCTCGGCTCCACGCCGTTATTTAATTTTTTAACAATATAATGTCCAAAAGCAGGAGATCAAAAATAACAGCACTCATCGCTCAAAAAATACTGCGCCATTTTCCATGCGCCAGATTTTCAGGGCGGTGAAACGAATCATAATATTGGAAAAGACAATGTGGAAATCCTGCGCTGTGAGGTTGGAGGCGTCTTCCGGGCGTTGGTGCAGGGTGGCCAAGCGCAGGATAATATCCTCCGGAATCTGCACTTCGTAGCTGAGTTTGCGCAAGTCTACGGAGAGGGGCGGCTCGGCCAAAACGGCGAGGTATTGTTCCAGCAGACGGGAGAGGGCAAAGATATCGCTGATCCGCCGGGGATAGATACGCGTGGCTTTCGGCGGCATTTCAGGTGTTTTTTTTGTCGCGGATGCGCGGATCGATGAGGCGGTATAAAATGTCTACAAGCAAATTGCCGCTAATGGATAAAATGGCCGTCACCATCACCACCATTGCAATGACGGAAAAATCGCCCTGATGAAAGGCGTTGATGACCTTGAATCCCAATCCGCCGCGCACCAAAAAAATGGACTCCAGAATATAAGAGCCGGCCAACAGGGCAGGCAGCAGTTCGCCAAACAGCGAAATAATCGGAAACAGTGCATTGCGGAAAGCATGGCGCCAGATCACCTGCTTTTCCGGCAAGCCTTTGGCCCGCGCGGTGCGGATATAGTCCTGGCCCATTACATCGAGCATGGCGCTGCGCATCTGAAAGGCGATCAGGGCAATCGGGTGGATGGCGATGGTAAGGGCTGCAAGCAGCAGGGTGGGAAAATGCCCGAAATACCAGGAAAAAATCCCTTCGTCGGCGGGTCGCCAGGCGCTTACTTCGCCCATAATCTTGGGCAGGGGCAGGCCCGCGCCCTGGGTTGCGAACAACCACATGGCCATAGCGCCCCACCAGATGGTTGGCATGGCGTACATCCACAAAAGGCCGCGCCGGCTCCAGCGCTCGGCACGGGCGCCTTTTCGCCGCGCCATCCATACGCCCAGCGGAATACCAAGGGTGAAGGCTATCAGGTAGGCGGTTATCTGCAGGAGCAGGGTCTGGCAAAGGGCGGGCCACAGGTAAGCCCAGACCGGTTTGGCGCTTTTGCTGAGGCCAAAATCGCCGCCGCTGAAGGCGCGCAGCCAGTAGTGGTACTGGTTGTCGGCGCCGTTCCAGTACAGGGCTGGTTGCAGTCGTGTGCGCAGGGGCGCCTGAGGGCTGACGGCTAATGCCGATGCATTGAGCGCCTTTGCGGCCGTATTCAGGTGAGGGTAGTTTGAAAAAGTATCGGGGAAATGCAGGCTGCTCATTTCTTCTGCTGATGAAGCCCTGAAAAAACGATTGGCTAATATCCGCAGCGCTGTTTTTTGGGAAAAAGAATCCGGCAGGGTTTCTAATAAATCCGCCATTTGTGCGCTTTGGTCTTCAAATTGCCGGACAAGGCCAAAATTGCCGCAGTGGGCCGTCAGTCGGGCCAAGCGTTCTTTGCGTTCCGGCGGAAAGATGCGATAAAAGGTATCCGGAAAAATGGCGCCGGTCAGGGTAAAATAAAAGGCTGGTTTATCCAGGAACAAATCGCCGGCGGTTTGCCGGCGATTGTTCAGCAATTCCTTGTAATTTTTGGTGCTTTGCAGGCTGGCATCTTCACTGTGCAGCAGGTCCGCATTAACGCAGTGGTTCAAACCGAAAATAACGGTTGAGACCATTAACAGCATCGGTACGGCCCAGGCAATACGTTGGAGGATGAAACGCAGCATAGCAGAATTAATGGGTTACATCGCGTTTGCCACTCAGGAAGGTGTACATGGCCGGAATAACGAACAGCGTGAGCATCAGGGAGAACAGCAGGCCGCCAACAACCACTACGCCCAGCGGAATACGGCTGGTGGCCGCAGCGCCAAGCGCCAGCGCAATGGGCAATGCGCCCAGCACCGTGGCTAAGGTAGTCATCAGGATGGGGCGCAAACGCGCTTTGGCTGCTTCAATAACGGCGCTTCGTTTGTCAAGGCCCTGTTCTCGTTTCTGGTTGGCAAATTCCACAATCAAAATACCGTTTTTCGTCACCAACCCGATCAGCATAATCATCCCGATCTGGGAGAAAATATTGAACGTGTTGCCGGTCATCGACAGCGACAAATAAGCGCCGGCGATGGCCAGGGGCACCGTGAGCATGATGATGAAAGGATCGCGGAAGCTCTCAAACTGGGCGGCGAGGATGAGGTAAATAAGCGCCAGGGCGAGGTAAAAGGCAAAGGCGGTGTTGCCGCTGCTCTCTTTGAAGTCGCGCGAGGGGCCGCTCAGGTCGGTGGCAAAACTGTCGTCAAGCACCTCCTTGCCGATGCGTTCCATGGCGGCGATGCCTTCTCCGAGGGTACGGCCGGGCGCAAGGGAAGCGCTGATGGTAGCGCTTTTGTATCGGTTGTAGTGATAGAGGGTTGGCGGGTTGCTGGTTTCCTGAAAACGCACTACGTTGTCGAGGCGGATGAGTTCGCCGCGGCGGTTGCGCACGGTCAGGGAAGCCAGGTCGAGGGGTTCGTCGCGGTCTTCGCGATCCACCTGACCGATAACCTGATATTGTTTGCCATTCATCAGGAAGTACCCAAAACGGCGGCCGGAGAGGGCGAGTTGCAGGGTTTGGCTGATGTCGAGCACGCTCAGTCCGAGTTCGGAAGCTTTGAGGCGGTCGATTTCAATTTGCAGCTCGGGTTTGTTGAATTTGAGGTTAACGTCGACGTTGCCGAAAACCGGTTCTTTGCGCGCCGCTTCGAGGAATTTGGGCACCGCGCCTTTTATTTTATCAAAATCAAAATTCTGAATAACGTATTGTACGGGCAGGCCGAAACCGGCAGCCAGGCTGGTGGAAATGGTTTGTTCCTGGTTGGGGAACAGGCGCGCGCCCTGCTCTTTGCGGTAGATTTTTACCAATTGATCGTAGATCTGCTGCTGCGAGCGCTCGCGTTCTTCAGGGTTGCCGAGCAACACGCTTACAAAACCGGAATTGGCCGATCCGGCGCCGATGCGGCCCGGCGCTGCAATACCAAAAACCATGCGGGCCTCCGGTACAGAGTCAATCGCGATTTTGGAATAATCGTAAATGAGTTGTTCGGTTTTATCGTAGTCGGTACCTTCCGGGGCGGTCATGTTCACGCGGATGATACTGCGGTCTTCCAGCGGCGCCAGCTCGCTTTTCAGTTGTTTCTGAAAATGCCAGATCATGGCCATACAACCGATCAGGATGGCCAGGGCCGACCAGCGGAAACGCATAAACCCGCGCAGCATATTGCCGTACACGCGGTCCATTCCGACAAAGAACGGCTCTGTGGCATGGTAAAACCAGCCGTGTTTGGTATTGCCGCCCAATTTTACATTCAGTACGGGCGTGAGGGTCAATGAGACAAAAGCCGAAATAAGCACGGCGCCAGCCACCACAATCCCGAACTCGCGGAACAGGCGGCCGGTGAATCCTTGCAGGAAAATAACAGGAATGAATACCACGGCCAGCGTCAGCGAAGTACTGATGACGGCAAAGAAGATTTCGCGGGAGCCTTCCCGCGCCGCCTTCCACTTGTCCATCCCTTCTTCTATTTTTTTGAAAATATTTTCCGTCACCACAATCCCGTCATCCACCACAAGCCCGGTAGCCAGTACGATGGCCAGCAGCGTCAGCACGTTAATGGTAAACCCGAAGAGGTACATGATAAAAAATGCGCCGATCAGCGACACGGGAATGTCGATGAGGGGGCGGAGGGCGATGACCCAGTTTCGGAAGAACAGGTAGATGATGAGTACCACCAGGCCGATGGCAATGAACAGCGTTTCGGTCACCTCACTGATGGCGCGGCGCACGAAGAGCGATTTGTCGATGCCCACGTCGATGATAATATCTTCGGGCATTTCCTTTTTGAGTTGATCAAAGCGGCGATAAAATTCGTCGGTAATTTCTACCCAGTTGGAGCCGGGCTGCGGAATGACGGCCAAGGAGAGGCCCTGCACGAGGTTGCGGCGGGCGCCGCCTTCTTCGTTTTCGGGGCCGAGCACGGCCTGGCCAATATCGCGGAAGCGGATAGTGGCGCCGTTGACGGGGTTGGTGCTGATGAGCAGGTCGTTAAAATCTTCTTCTGTTTGGAGCCGGCCGAAGGTTTTTACGGTGAGTTCGGTGGCGTCGCCGCGCAGTTTACCGCCGGGTAGCTCTACGTTTTCGCGGTTGAGTGCGTTGAGTACGTCCTGAACGGTGAGTTGGTAGGCGGTTAATTTGGCCGGGTCGAACCACAGGCGCATGGCGGGGCGTTTTTCCCCGAAAATATTGACGGCCGACACGCCGGGGATGGTCTGGATGCGTTCCACTACCACATTTTCGGCGTAATCGGTCAGTTCCATCATATTTCTCGACGTGCTTTGCATGGGCATGAAGAGAATGGGGTCGCCGCTGGCATCGGCTTTGCTGACCACGGGGGCGGCGTCAATATCCTGCGGCAACTCGCGCACGGACTGGCTGACTTTGTCGCGCACGTCGTTGGCGGCCTGCTCGAGGTCGGAGCCGAGTTCAAATTCAACGGTCACCACGCTGGTGCCGGTGGCAGACTGGGAGGAGATGGTACGGATGCCGGCAATGCCGTTCACCGCTTTTTCAATTGGCTCAGTTACCTGGCTTTCAATAACTTCCGCATTGGCTCCGGTGTAGGAGGTTCGGACGGTAATTACGGGGGGGTCAATGGCCGGATACTCGCGTACGCCGAGGAAGAAATACCCGATGGCGCCGAAGAAAACGATGAGGATACTCATCACGGTAGCCAGTACGGGTCGATTGAGCGACAAGTCGGATAGATTCATAGTAGAATTTTACGCGTCAAATATCTTTCAAATATCCAGCATTTCTCAACAATTTGCCGAATTTTGCGGAGTTGTTAAAACTACCTAAACAAAAAGCCCCTGCAAGCGGTTTTTGCCTTTTCATCCGATTCTTGTGCACATGCTCGATTTGTCGTTTCAATACCCGGCCTGGTTCCTGATTTTTTGTGCGTTGTTAGGCCTTGGATACGCTCTGTTGCTGTACTATCGCGACAGCACTTTCCGTGAGCGGGCGCCTCGCCTGAATGTCCTGCTCGGCGTGCTACGCTGGCTTTCGGTCACCATCATTGCAGCGTTGCTCCTGGCGCCACTGCTGAAAAGCCTGCTCGTGGAAACCAAAAAACCGGTGGTTGTGCTTGCGCAGGACCAGTCGGAAAGCACCGGGCTGGAGCTGCAAGGCCAGGCCCTGGAAACCTATCGCGCCAATTGGCAGGGCCTCCGCGATCAGCTCGCCGAACAGTACGAAGTGCATGAAGTTGCCTTCGGCGATGAGGTGCGCGAAGGGGTGAATTTTCAATTTACCGATAAAGTTACCAACCTCTCGCAGCTCGTGCGTTCGGTGTACGACCTGTACAGCGGTCAAAACCTCGGCGCCGTGGTGCTTGCCTCCGATGGTATTTATAATGAAGGAAGCAATCCGGCGTACACAGATGTAAAACTCAATGCGCCGGTATACAGCATTGCCATCGGCGACACAACGCCCAAAAAAGACCTCGTACTCAAGCGGGTTTTTCATAATAAAATCGTGTACCTCGGCGACCAGTTTACGCTTCAGGTGGATGTGGCAGCCAACAATGCCGCCGGTGCACAGACGGCGCTTTCAGTGATTAAAATTGAAGGCGACCAGCGCCAAACCATTCAGAATATTCCGCTCAGCATAACCGGAAACGATTTTTTTATCACCAAAGAAATCACCCTTGAAGCCACCAAACCCGGCGTTGCCCAATACGCCGTCCGCCTGGTCGGTATCAATGGCGAAGCCTCGGAAAGCAACAACAGCCGCGAAATTTTTATTGACGTGCTCGATGCGCGCCAGAAAATTCTGCTGCTCGCCAATAGTCCGCACCCCGACCTGAGCGCCATCAAGCAATCGCTCGAAGGCAATAAAAACTACGCCGTGAGCATCGCTTATGCCGGCGACCCCGGCCTGGATGTTTCGCGCTTCGATTTTGTGGTGCTGCACAGCCTGCCCTCCCGCACCAACAACATTGAAGGCATCCTCAATACCCTGAACAGCAAGCAAATTCCGCGTTTGTTTGTTGCTGGTCTGCAAACCCATTTTCAGGCGCTTAACCGCGCGCAGAACTTAGTGACCATGCAGGGAGAAGGGGTGCAAACCGACGATGTACAGGGAATTGTTTCTTCCAAATTCGCCTCTTTCAGTCTTAGCCCGCGCCTCACCGAGGAGTTGCCGAAATTCAACCCGGTGGTTTGCGCTTTTGGCAATTCCAGCGCTTTGCCCTCCGCGCAGGTGGTACTTTATAAGCGCATCGGCCGCATCAATACGGAAGCGCCACTGCTGGCCGTCGGCGAGCAAAACGGCATTAAAACCGGCGTTTTTATGGCTGAAGGCTTGTGGAAATGGCGTTTGTTCGATTTTTTGCAACACCAGAATCACGAGATTTTTGATGAATTTTTAGGTAAAAGTGTGCAATACCTCGCGCTTAAAGAAGACAAGCGCAAATTCCGGATCAACCTCGATAAAAATATTTACAACGAAAATGAACCCGTCGTTTTTGGTGCAGAACTTTACAACGACAACTACGAACTGACCAACGAACCCGACGTGGCGCTCAGCGTTCGCAATGCCGAGGGCAAAGAGTATACCTATACTTTTAATAAAATCGGGAAAGGATACACGCTCAATGCCGGTATTTTGCCCACCGGCAGCTACACGTATAAAGGCAATGTGAATTTCAACGGACAAAACCTGACGGCCGAAGGGCGGTTTAGTGTGCGGGCCATACAGCTGGAACTGTTTGAAACCACCGCCAACCACGCCGTACTGCGCCAACTCAGCAAGCAATACGGCGGCGAAACCGTTTCGGTGGCTTATATGGGTTCTATTGCCGAAAAAATTAAAAATAACGCCGTGGTAAAACCCGTCATTTACCAAACTACGCAGACCAATCCGCTGATTAACCTCAAGTGGATTTTTGCCCTGCTGGCGGTATTGCTCGGCTTGGAGTGGTTTTTGCGCCGGTATTATGGCGCGTATTGAGAAAAAGATCTTATTCCGTTTTGCCCAAGCCCGGGTACAGGATCACCTTGTCTACCCGTGCGCCGTCTTTATCGACAATCTCAATCCGGTAGCCATTGTACTCGAAGCGTTCGCCTACATCGGGAATACGTTCGAGGTGGTGAATAATAAATCCGGCGAGGGTGGAATATTGCGTTGAATTTTCCGGTAAAAATTCAAGATCGAGGTAATGATTCAGCTCGTGTACGAGCATACTGCCGTTGATGAGCAGCGATTGGTCGTCGCGGACGGTCAGTTCGGCGGGTTCGCCATCCTGATCAGGCAGGTCGCCAACGAGGGCTTCGGCGAGGTCGTGGAGGGTAATGACGCCTTCAAAAGCGCCGAATTCATCCACGACGATGCCAAAATAGCAGCGTTGTTTTTTAAATTGCTGTAAAACATCAATGGCGTACAGGTTTTCGGGCACGTATACCGGCTCCTGAATAAGTTGGCGAAGTTGAAAACCGGGTTCTGATACCCCGCTGAAAAAGTCGCGTGCTTGCAGGTAACCGAGCATGTTGTCGTAGCCGTCGTCGCAAACCGGAAACTGGGCGCGATCGCTTTCCCGCAGTTGTTTTGTAATTTCTTCAATGGAGTCGCGGATGTCGATCCACTCGGCATCGAGTCGGTGGGTCATAATATTTCGTGCGCGCAGCTCGGTGAAGCTCAGTACATTTTGGTGCAGCGTGCTTTCTTCCTTGTCGAGCAGGCCCTGGCTGCCGGCTGTTTTGATCACGTAGCGCAGTTCTTCTTCCGTCAGTTTTTCTTCTTCACTGGCCTTGATACCGATGATTTTAAAAACGAGGTTGGTGGAGCTGGTCAGGAGCCAGACGAAGGGATAAGCGAGGCGGGAAAAAAAGCGGATAAATCCGGCGATGTTCAGGGCGATGCCCTCGCTGTATTTCATGGCGAGGGTTTTTGGGATCAATTCCCCGATAACGATAGACAAATACGTGATGACGGAAACCACCACGACGTAGGCGATATTATCGGCATAGGGCTTGAAAAGGGCAACTTTTTCCACCACGGGGCGGAAATTATCGGTCAGCGTGGCGCCACCGTATACCCCCGAAACAATACCGATGAGGGTTATGCCGATTTGGACGGCGGAGAGGAAAGATTCCGGGTTTTTAAGCAGTTCCAGCACCGTTTTAGCACGGCTGTTGCCGCTGTCGGCCAACTGGATCATGCGTTGCTTTTTGACGGAAACGAGGGCGATTTCGGCTAAAGCAAAGATGCCGCTCACGAGGTTGAGGGCGATGATGATGAGTAATTCCACAAGTTTGATGCTTAAAAGAGGAACAAATGTAGTTTAATTTGCCGCCCGATGCCAAAAATTATCCTTTAATAGAATATTTACTTCGACCAATACCCCGATTTCGCGTCTGTGCTATCTTTGGCGCTGTAAAATATTTCTTGTGCGCCATCTGCTGTCGGTTTTGCTGCTCCTTGCCCTGCTCCTGCCCTCCGCAGGTAGCTGGCTCTGCCTGCAACAGGCGCTGAAAACGCAACGCCGAACGGTAAAATACCAACTGCTGCAAGGGCTGGACCGCGATCAACTGCAAATGTTCGCCTTTTCCAAAAACGATGCCGCCCGCGTGCTGCATTGGGAGCACACCCGCGAATTTGAATACCAGGGCCAACGCTACGACGTAGCCGAACAACGCGAAAGCAGCGATTCGTTATACCTGCTTTGTCTTTGGGACAGCCGGGAATCGCAAATTCATCAACAGATCAAATCGCTGCTCTCCGCAGCGCTCGCCGATGCGCCGCTACAACACAGCGCCGCCGGCAAACAAGTGCTTCATTTTTTCAAAACCCTGTTCCTGCCGCCACCGCCAGCGCCGATGGTATCGCTCGCGGAAGGGCCGGAACGACAGGCGCTGCTATCTGGCAGCCGGACTTTGCGTCCTCGCTGCCTGCCGCCACCTTTGGCGCCGCCACCGGATTGAGTTTTTGCTCACAGATGTTACACGGAAGGTTTCGCACTGATGTCACAGATAACTCACACAGATGCCACACAATTCTGTGCTTTCTGTGAAAACGATCTGTGCACTTCTGTGCGAAACCTTCTGTGTGCCATCTGTGCATACGCATCGGAAATTATTCCATCCTCAATTTCGTGTGCGCCGAACCGCTCAATGCGCCGGTGTACATCGCATCTTTTTACCATCATTTCATGAAAAAAAATATATTCCTGCTGTTGTTGGGCCTCTTTTTTACCCAAAACAGCTTCGCGCAAATTGCCAATATTTTTGATGAAGCAAGTGGCCTGCCCCTTGTTGGCGTCACCCTGAGCAGCGCCTCGCCGCAGGTGCAAACCGCCACCAATGCGCAAGGGGAAGCCTTGCTCAGCGATTTTAAAAACGCCCCGGCCATCACGATTGCTTATGTGGGCTACGAAACCATAACGCTTTCTTATACCGAGCTGGAAACGCGGCGCTTTACGGTATTGCTTCGCCCCGCTCAACTGACCCTCGATCAGGTGGTTGTATCGGCTGCGCGCTGGAGCCAGTCGCGCCGTGAAGTGCCGGGCCGCGTCAATCGCCTCAGTGCCAAAACCCTTGCTCTGCAAAATCCGCAAAACGCTGCCGATTTGCTCGGCGCCAGCGGCGAAGTGTTCATTCAGAAAAGCCAGCAGGGTGGTGGCAGCCCCATGATTCGCGGATTCAGCACCAACCGCCTGCTCTACGCCGTAGATGGCGTGCGTATGAACACGGCTATTTTTCGGAGCGGTAATATTCAGAATGTAATTTCGCTGGATCCTTTTGCCATTGAGAATGCCGAAATTTTCTTTGGCCCCGGAACGGTAATGTACGGCAGCGATGCCATTGGCGGTGTAATGAGCTTTAGCACCCTTAGCGCTAAATTGGCCGACGACGGCGAAAGTCGCCGGGTAAACGGCCGCGCCATCGCCCGTTATTCCAGCGCCAACCAGGAGCGCACCGCGCATTTTGATGTGAATGTCGGCGGTAAAAAATGGGCGCTGCTCAGCAGTTTTTCGCATTTCAATTTCGGCGACCTGCGCCAGGGGCGTTTCGGCCCCTCGGAATACCTGCGCCCCTACTACCTCCAGCGCATTGACGGCAAAGATGTGGTAGTGAGCAATCCCGACCCGCTGGTGCAACGCCCCACGGGTTATGAACAAACCAACCTGATGCAAAAAGTGCGTTTTCAGCCCAACAACGCCTGGAATTTTGAATATGCTTTTCATTATTCTACCACGACCGACTACCCGCGCTACGACCGCCTCCAGCGCCTGCGCAACGGTGCGCCGCGCAGTGCCGAATGGACCTACGGCCCGCAGGTATGGGCCATGCACCAGCTCAGCGCCACACACAAAAGCTACAACAAACTTTACGACGAAGCGACACTGCGCCTCGCCGCCCAGCGTTTTGAAGAAAGCCGCCACGACCGCGACCTGAACAAAACCACCCGCTTCAACCGCTATGAGGAAGTAGATGCGTGGTCGGCCAACCTTGATTTTTACAAAACCCTGGGCCAACGCAGCAAACTGTATTATGGTCTGGAATACGTACTCGATCAGGTGACGAGCCGCGGTACGAACGAAGACGTGGCAACACAAAGCATCGCTGAAGGCGCTTCCCGCTACCCGGATGCCGATTGGACAACCTACGCCGCCTACCTGAATTATCAGCTGCGGCTTTCCCAAACGCTGCTGCTGCAAACCGGCGCCCGCTACAGCAGCCTTGGCCTTGCTGCCGATTTCAGCGACAACCTGCCCTTTTTTCCCTTTCCATTCCGCGAAGCGAACCTGAACAGCGGCGCCGTATCGGGCAGCCTCGGCTTGGTGTACACGCCCGACGAACGCTGGATCATCAGCCTCAACGGCTCCACCGGTTTTCGGGCGCCCAATGTGGATGACCTCGGCAAGGTGTTCGACTCCAGTCCCGGCGCGGTGGTGGTTCCCAATCCCGACCTAAAGCCGGAGTACGCGTATAATGGTGAATTGGGCATCGCGCACGTGTTTGGGAAGGCGGTTAAATTGGATGTTTCGGCGTATTATACCCGTCTGGACAACGCCCTGGTGCGCCGTAATTTTACCCTGAACGGACAAGACAGCATCCTGTACAACGGCGAGCTGAGTCAGGTGCAGGCAGTTCAAAATGCCGCTTTTGCCTATGTGTATGGCGTGCAGGCCGGCTTGGAGGTAAAAATTCCGGGCGGCTGGACCTTTCTTTCACAATTCAATGCCCAAAAAGGTGAAGAAGAGCTGGATAATGGTGAAAAACGCCACCTGCGCCATGCCGCGCCCTGGTTTGGCCTGAGCCGTTTGAGTTACACGCGCCAGGGACTCACCCTGCAATGGGACGTGCAATACATGGGCACTGCGCGCAATGCTTTTTTATCGGATGAAAGCCTTGCCAGCGACTATATTTTTGCCAAAGATGCCGAGGGCAAGCCTTATTCGCCCGGTTGGTATACTCTGAATTTCAGGAGTACTTATCAGCTCAATAAAACCTGGCTGATCAGCGGCGGCGTGGAAAACATCACTGATCAACGTTATCGCCCCTACACTTCGGGCGTTTCGGCGCCGGGCCGGAATTTCGTGCTGGCACTTACGATGAGCTGGTGATTTGAATGCGGAATGTTTCGAATGCGGAATGCGGAGTTCGGAATGCGGAATAAATGTTGAATTTTTGCTACGCAAAAATCAAGCATTCAAGATTAAAAATTTATTCCGCATTCCGAACTCCGCATTCCGCATTCGAAACATTCCGCATTCCGAACTCCGCATTTCACCGCATTACTGCATACCAAAGCGCTGTGCTAAACAGTCCTGTGAGAATACTGATGCCGATAATCAGGTTGACGAGTCGGGTGTTCAGGCCGTATTGTTCGCAGATGATGCTTGAGGTCATCACGGTGGGCATGGCTGCTTCAAAGACGCTTATTTTAGCAATGTCGCCCTTGATGCCGCTCAATATTGCCGCTGCCAGTACCAATGCCGGGCCGATGAGCAATTTATAGAGCAGCGCTACCGATACCTGCGGCAGCAATCGGCGCCAGCCCTTGAAACTCAGTTGCAAGCCAATGGAAAATAAGGCTAAGGGCGCCACGGTGGCGGCTAATTTATCAAAAAAAGGCGCCGCAAAACTAAAATCAATAAATGGCGATAAAACGAGCGCCAGCACACAACCCATCAAAGGCGGAAACCGAAGCAAACGCCGCACAATGGCCCTTGGATGCACTTTGCCATCGCCGGTGCGACTGCCCCTCACCGCCGCAACAACGCCTATGGAAGAAAGCAACAAAAACATGGATTGATCGCAAAGGATGGCGATACTCAGGGCCTGCTCCCCGTAATATGCCGTGATGAGCGGAAAGCCCACAAACGACGTATTGCCAAAGCCCGAAGCCAACTCTAAGGTACTGCGCGAGCGCTGCCGATACCCTTTCCAGCGGCAATACATTTCCATAAACAGCCAGGCGCCTGCCCACATCAGGATGGAAGACGCAACCGGAAACAACATTTCTGCCGACCACTGAATGTTGGGCAAATATTTAAAGGATACTGCGGGCAAGGCTAAGGATAAAATCCAGGTGTTGATTCCCTTGTGCGCGTCTTTGGGAATGAGTTGCAAGCGCCTGAAAAGCATGCCGGCGCCAATGCAAAAGGCAATAAGTACAAAGTTGACCATAATAGAATCGTGTAGTCGCGGGGCGAATATAGGAAAGCACAAAACAAGCCCGATTGTTTTCAACGTATCCTCCTGCCGACCATCATCTTTCAATATGATGCAGATCAGACGCCACCGTTCAGAAGAGCGATACCTTTATACTTTTTAGCCGGAAAATATCGTGAAAAGCACAAAAAGCAAGCAATTACAAGCGTTTTTGCAAACTCAATGATGTATCGATTCCGGTTTATTTTGAAAAATTACCTGCATGGCAACAAAAAGAAACAAATCCGTTGTACTTGAGATCAGCGAAAAAGAAGCGCTCAAAAACACAACCCAGCCTGTCGCCGGGGGCGATGTGGTTGGCGGTAGCGGCCCTGAAGCCCGCGTGAGAACCATCAATCGGAAAATTGGTGCAAAATTCAATAATCAGGCGGTGGTATTGAAGGATAAATTAGCGCATGAAAAAGAGGATCCGCAGGCTACTGCCGAAACGTACCTGAAAAATTTCTCCAAAGAAGAGCGGCTGCACATGCTGCGCCTATTGCTCGACGATACCCGAAAAGAAAAAGTAAAAAGACCTCACCCCGATACGGAACTTGCGCCCGACTGGCAGGATGGCGGCTACCCGTATAAAAACCTGATGTCGCGCAAAAGTTATGAGGCTCAAAAGTATGACCTGCAAGTAGAATTGCTCAAATTGCAGGCCTGGGTCAAAAAAACAGGTTCCCGGGTGATTATCCTTTTTGAGGGCCGGGACGCAGCCGGCAAAGGAGGAACCATCAAACGTATGATGGAACACCTCAATCCGCGCGGTGCGCGGGTGGTGGCGCTTGAGAAACCAACGGAAGAAGAGCGCGGCCAGTGGTATTTCCAGCGCTATGTCAAACACTTGCCAACGCATGGTGAAATCGTGTTGTTCGACCGCTCCTGGTACAACCGCGCAGGCGTTGAGCATGTAATGGGCTTTTGCAGCCAGGAAGAATATAGTGAGTTTATGCGTCAGGTACCCGATTTTGAACGCAACTTGGTGCGCAGTGGCATTATCCTGATCAAATTCTGGTTCTCTGTGAGCCAGGAGGAACAAAAGCGCCGTTTCAAAGACCGCGAAACACACCCGCTCAAACAATGGAAACTCTCTCCCATCGATAAAGCTTCGTTGGATAAATGGGATAAATACACCGACGCCAAGGAAAAAATGTTTTTCTATACCGATACCTCCGACGCGCCCTGGATTGTGGTGAAATCCAATTGCAAAAAACGCGCACGCCTCAATGCCATGCGCTACCTGCTGCACAAAGTACCTTATGACAACCGCGACCTCAAAATGATTGGCCGATTAGACCCGCTGATTGTGGGGCGCTCGAATGTCATTTACGAAAAAGGTGAAAATCTGCTGATTGGGCAACAGTAAGCGCTTATTTCCAATATTGTTCTAAAAAAGCCGCATAACGCGGGTCTTTTTTCAGAATGTCCGCTTTGCCAATCAGCACGACATGGCGGCGTGCGCGGGTTAAGGCAACGTTGAGTTTGCGGTCGGTACCTTCCGTGGAGGCACTCACAAGCGCCCCCAACTGGTATTCAAAGTGTACACAGGTCGAAACAATAATGACATCCCGCGCGCCGCCCTGATAGCGCTCCACCGTATCGATGCTCAGGCTGTCGGGATCAATATTGGCTGCGGCAAGGGCTTCGCGAATCTGCGCAATTTGCGCACGCCACGGAGTGATGATGCCCAATGTAGTGGCGGGTTTCCAGGGGATATTGTTCAGCTCAAAAAGCTTTTGAAAAAACTGTACTAAACGCACCACCTGCCGGGCTTCAGCCGCGCTGTTTTTTTGTCCGGGCAATGCCGTTTCATTTTCCGTTGGTAAAAATACGACGCGCCGGTGGGCAATTTCATTTTCCAATTCGGCATCGTAGCCAGGTAAATCATACCAAAGCGTTTCGTGCTGGTAATGGGCGTCGGATCCCTCCTCCTCCGCAAGGGTGCGGAGCTGCCCATCGTAAAAATGCACATTCGGGAAAGCCATGATATCGGCGTGCATCCGCCCTTGTCGGCTGAGTCGGCCATAGGCCTGCGTCCAGCCCTTCAACTGACAAAGCCGGTAGAGCCGTTCAAAATACGAATCGCGCAAGTCCAGCAGACCGATTTGGTGCAAGTCATCATCGGCAACGCTGCTGTGCTGATTGGCCTGTACGGTAACGGCCGGCAATTGCCGGTGATCGCCGATAAGCAGAAAATGTTCGAAGCGGGTCAGCAGGCCCAGCAGTTGTGGTTCCAGAATTTGCGAAGCCTCATCAATCACCAAGCGCTGGAATTTTTTCAGGCGCAGCAATCCGTCGTTTTGCCCGAAGGATGCCACCGTACTCACAAAAATGCGATGCTTTTCCAATACCGCCAATAAATCAGAACGGCGGCCGGCTTCCGAAATTTTTTGTTGTAGCAGTTGCGGCCGAAAGCGCTCGGCCGTAGAAAATTTGGAGCCGATGCGCAGGTATTGCGCTTTTACGTCGCCGCCGATTTGCTCCAGCGCCTCGCAGATTTCATCCACGGCGCGGTTGGTATACGCCAGCAGGAGCAGGTTGTCTTCGGTATGTTCGAGGGTCCATTTGGCTAAGGCGTGCAGCATGACGCTGGTTTTGCCGGTGCCCGGCGGCCCCCAAAGCAGGTAGTAGTCGCGGGAGTGGATGATTTGTGCAAAAACCTCGCGCTGCTCTTCCGTCAGGGGCGCGGCTATATCATTGGGGAGTGCCTGCGGTGTGGCGACGGGTTGGCCCGGCGCCCGCGCGCCCAGCAATAGATCGCGTTTGGACGATTGCGCGCCGGCCCATTCAAACAGGCTGCGGTATTGCGCCGCAAAACCCGTATCGAGCAAATCGGGTTCGAGGTTCCAGTACGCTTCCGTTTCAAAGGGTTTAAGGTTAAATTGCCGGTAGCGCAATTGCACTTTCACGCGCTCGGGCGTCAGCGCTACAATGGAACATTTGATGACCTGCGCGCGCAGCACCGTGTCGCTGTCTTCATAAGCCGGATACAGCACCGCAATATCGCCGACACGGAAATTGGCCAGCGGATTGGTGTGGGCCGTTTTTTTAAAAACAATAACGGCGTCGGGCTGATCGGCAGCGTTTTCTTCAATTTCAAGATGACTTAAAATGCTGAAAATCTGCTCTTTGCTTTCATAGTCGGAGCGCCAGAGGGCTGCGTGTCCACCCGCTTCAGAGCCTTCTTCGCCGAGCTTGGCTAACCAGTGCTCGCGGGCAATAAAGCCGGTAAAGGCGTTCAGGTATTTGCGCTCCTGCAAGTTCAAAGCGGCATAAACGCTTTCAAAACGGCCAAAATCGCGCTGTAAAAAACCAGTGGTTTTTGCTGCCTGAAGCCTGCTGAGCACCGGCGCTGTTTCGTCGCCCGGGCGGATACGCGTCAGCAAATATTCCAGCGCAATAATCTGATTGCGCGCTTGCAGGGCTTCATATTGTTCGGGCGCCACCGTGGGTGCAAAACGCAGCGGATTGATGTCGGCGCCGGAATATAAAATGTACTTGGTGGGGTCGAGGCTCATGCCGAAGACCGAGCGCACCAGCAAGTCGTACAGAAGGGTTTGGGTAAAATGGCTGCGCTGAATGCCGTAGCTGTTGGGCTTAAAGGGCGATCCACTTTTCAACTCTACAATAATGGCTTTTTCGTCATCGCGGTGCAGCAAATCGAGTCGCCCCTGAATGCCATATTGCGCGGAGAAAAACGTGGGTTCCACGACGCTGCGCGCCGGGTCAATGCCTGCCTTTTCCCAGCCGCCTTTGGCCATTTGTTGCAGGGTCAGGAAATGTTTTTGCGATTTTTGGGAAATCGCGCGCACCTGCATATCGCTCATGGGCGCATACACAAATGGATAGAGCCGGAAGGTTTCCCGAAACAGGTCCTGCCAGGCCAGATCCGGTTCATGAATGAGCCGATCTAAGAAATAGTTGGCAATATTTCCGAGTAAAATGGGCTCGGTCAGCTCGTAGGGCAGGAATTTACGCGCCACATAGGCATACGGCTCTACGCTGTTTTCTTTAAAACACTCGGCTATAGCCGACACATCCACCAAATAATCCGGTTCGATAATAAATGCGCGTGGCCGACAGCGGCCATCCGGCGACACATCCACATCCAGCAATTGCAGTGTCAGGGGGAAAGAGAACACCTGCCGGATGATTTTTATGCTGGGGTTAAAATTTTCGTTGCGCTCGGGCAGTCCGTACGCAATGCGCAGGGGCTGTTCCGGGCTGTCTTCCTCATAAGCGATAAGACATTGCGCGGCTTCATCGTCGGCCACAGCTGTTACGCGCAGCGAAGCGGCGTAGGTCAGGGTTTCGCGGCGGCTTTCCTCCGTTTCGGTTTCAGGCGGCGAGAGCAGGGCAATCAGGCTGTCGGGCAGGGCGCTGCCGCTGAGTGCGAGTACAAAAAGCGCGAGGGCATCCAACCCGCGCTGCGCATCGTTTTCCGAAGGCAGATAACCCATGCGCGCCTGCTTGGCGAGGTGGCGAAAACGGTGCACCCGGCGCATGAGGCCGGCGTCGAGCTGGTATTTTTGTCCTATAAAACTGAGCCGCGCAAACAGCGTGCTGAACATCAGCTGCTCCTGCTTCGTGGCCTCCAATGCCAAGCGTTCGAGCATAGCTGCAAGGGCCGACACCTTTTGCGGGGCCGACCAGTCGGGATGTACAGCGATCCGTTCTAATTCGCGGTACAAGGCTTCAGCTATATGGGTAAAAACAGGCATGTTTCAGGCGCTCAGAACAGCCATTGCAGCACGGTGGTCAATATTTTGAAGGCTGCGTAAAGGAGGAAAAACATCCAGCCGATAAACAGAAAAACCAAGAGTGCAAAAGACCAGCCCGCGCCGGGCGGGTTGGGGGTTTCGGCGTAATAGCTTTGTAAAAGCCGCAGGTTGCGGCGATTGGCCTTAAAACTGAAATCAAACAAATCGCCCAGCAGCGGAATAGTGCCCACAAGGGCATCCAGCACATGATTGAAAAACATACGGATCATGATGATGGGGCCAGCACCGCGTCGCACCATGATGCGCATGAGGAAAAAGGCGAAAATAAACCCTGCAATGTCGCCTACATACGGAATAAGCCCCAGCAGCGCATCGAGGCCGAAACGCCAGTTGGTGCCCGGTATACGGAATCGGCTGTCGAGCCAGTCGGCGTACATTTCTAAACGAGCCATATCCTTATCCTGTGGATCGGAAAGCGGCGGCGGTATATTTTCTTGCATGTGTTGGTTTTTTATCGGTTGCGAAGGTCGGAAAAAGCAGGAAATTATTGCGACATAAAACAAAAACGAGCCATCCCGACAATGCCGGAATGGCTCGTAAGCATTAATGCCCCGACTGGCTTCAAACAAGCTTTAAAACTCGTAACCCAATACAACGCCGATGCCGCGGTTGCGCAGGTAAGGCTTGTCGTCGTTGTTATTGTTGGTGTCGCTGTCGAGCAGGTTGTTGATACCCAGGTTGTAGCGGGCGTCGAGGTAGATGTTTCCGAACTTCAATCCGGCGCCGAAAGATGCGCCCCAGTCGAGCCGGCGGTTGCGCACATCCGCATCTTCATTGTCGAACTCAATGGTTTCCGTATCAGTGGAGGTATTGCCCAACAGGGTTAATGTAGTTTTGGTTTTACCGCTGATGGCCAAGCCTGCATACGGACCGGCAACTACGTAAAGCCCCTTGCCGTTTTCATTAAAAAATTTAAGCTTTGCCAGTACTGGTACTTCCACATAGTTGTAGTAGGTGCGGGAAGAAAATTTGTTGTCCTCGTTAAAAGCATAGGCAACTTTTCCACCCTTCTGAATCCAGAGCAGCTCCGGCTGAATAGTGAACAAATCGCTCAGCCCAAGATCAAAGGTAAGGCCGGCTTGCGCCCCGATAACGGAAGTGTTCTTTACCTCTTCAACATCTTCGTATTCCGCATTACTGGAAAGACTGGCAATGTTGACACCCGCTTTAACGGAAACTTGCGCATTTGCCTGAAAACCAAGCAGTAAGAGCGCAAAAACGGAGAAAAAAATGGTTTGCTTCATTGTAGAATGTAGTTTTTGTGAAGTGAAACGGTGAAAATTAAACAGCCAACGCGGATGAAACGTTGGCTGTTTTTAACGTACACTTAACGAGTTGTCACACTTTTAGAAGCAAATTTATTTGCCAAATGCCGGGTATCCGACACCGGGCGCAGGCGTTAAAACACCGGTTTTAAAACTTGTAACACTTCACGCGCTTGCCTTTTTTACCCTGAAACAGCTTGTTTATATGCAGGCCGCGGCTTTTGTCGGCGTGTTTGTAAAATTGTTTTTTACCGGTCTTGGCCGTCACTTTTGCCGGAGCTGCTTTTTTTGCCGCAGGTGCCGGAACAGGCGCCACCAATGGCGCTGGCGCTTCCGGTGCAAGGGTTGCTGCGCGATCGCCTTCCAGTTCAAGGCGGGGATGGCCCCCGGTATGTATCATGCCGGCGCCGACAACGGGGGTAAGGGTTTTCAGGGTTGTTTCGAGGTTTTCGGCAGCCAGTAAAACCGGTGCACTGCTTTTGGCTGCGCTCAGTTTTGCCGGTAGCGTGGCACTCACCGCCGGGCGTGGCGGTGGCTCATCAAAGCGCACCACGTCGCCCATGCTGAATGCGCTGTCGAGGCGCTTGAGCATTTCCATGTCGGTGGAAATGGTATCGCGGTAGACGACCGTGGTGTTGGCAAATTTTTCATCAGTGTGGCTGCCCGGTCTCTGGGCAGTGAGCGCGCCGGCGATGCCGGATATGTAGATAAGCGTCAGCGCGGATTTGCGGAAAAGGGATGTCATGTTCATAGGTGACGGATTATTTATTTAGAGGTGGAGTAGCTTTTGGACTTTTTTTCCTGGTCGATAACCTTGCGATAGAGGTCTTTGTCTTCAATGATCTCTTTCAGGCTGCGTTTCCACAGCGGGTCTTCGTTCAGGATGCCGGTGATTTTGATTTCGGTGCGGCGGTTGAGCTGGTGTTCGGTTTCAGAGCAGGCAATGCCGTCGTCGCAGCGGTTGATGAGTTGTGTTTCGCCGTAGCCTTTGAAGGTGATAATGTCGGGGTTGAGGCCCTGTTCCTCCACGAGGTATTGCACGGCTGCTTCGGCGCGGTGGTCGGAGAGCGTGAGGTTGTACTCGTCGCCACCCCGGGCATCGGTGTGTGAGCCAAGTTCGACTTTAATGCTGGGGTTGTCTTTCAGGAAAACAGCGAGTTTATCAAGCGTTTTAGCGGCTTCCGGGCGGATGTCCCATTTGTCGAAGTCGTAATAAATGTTGTTGAGCGTAAAGCGCTTGCCGATTTCGATGGAATCCAGTTCAACGCTGCCAAGGAAGTGGCCGATTTCGTTGTTGTGCGACATGAGCGGCACCAAATCCGGCTCGCGGATACCCATACCATCCACGCACAGGATACAGCCGTTCACATTGACGTACACTTCAATGCGGCGGTTGAGGTAGCCGGGTTTGCGAATCAGCATGGTGTAGTGATTGCCTTCGGCAAATGCGAAGTTGAACGAGGCTTTGGGCAGGTTTTCGATGGTGAGTACCTGCTCGCGGGTGGTATTATTGTAAATTTCCACCTTGCTGTCGCGCAGGGTATTGATCGGATTTTGGTCAAAAGCTTTGTCGAACAAGGTAATGTCGAACATATAGCCGGGCTTGTGCGCCAGCGCCAGGTCAATGGACAGGGTGCCACCGTCGGTAGGCGTCAGCAGGGTGTCGCGCTCGAAGTAAGTAGCTTTATCGGCTACAATGCGGAGCATCGCTTTGGTGGGCGCGCTGATATTGTAATGGCCTGCTTCATCGGTGTAGCCATGTGCGAGCGAAAGCTTCATGGCTTCGTCGTACACGGCAACGGCAGTTTGTGGAAGCGGGTAGCCCGTGCTTTCATCGCGGATTACCCCCTGCAGGGTTATGGTTTGGGAAAAGACGCTTTGCAGCAGGAGCAAGCTCAGCGCCGAGGTGAACAGGATACGTGACATAGGATTGACGATTAAAAACATGAAGTTTGTTTTGTATCTGTAGACATACGAACGGCGTGCCAGTATCACATTGTTAACATATTGTTTGCATTTTTGTGTTTCTTTTAACGAAATAATTTTAGTAAAAGAAGCCCCGGAGAGTACCCTTAATTGGGTAGAAATCAAGGGTTTACAACATAATTTCGGCAATTCAATATAAATTTGCCGCATGAATGACATTACACAACAAGGATACGTACGAACCGACGTCACGCCCGACGGTGTGGCGCATATCATTTTTTATCATCCCAACCACAACAGCCTGCCCAGCAAGCTGCTGAGTGAATTGGTGGCAGCATTCGACGCGGCCGGCGCCCGGGAGGACGTAAAAATTTGTGTACTGCGCAGCGCCGAGCACAAAACTTTTTGCGCAGGCGCCAGCTTCGACGAACTGAGCGCCATCGAAGATTTTGAAACGGGTCACCGTTTCTTCTCCGGTTTCGGGCATGTGATCAATGCCATGCGCCGTTGTCCTAAAATCATTGTGGGCCGCATTCACGGCAAGGCCGTTGGCGGCGGTGTGGGACTGGCTTCTGCCTGCGATTATTGTCTGGCTACGCAATACGCCACTTTCCGACTGAGCGAGCTGGCGGTGGGTTTCGGGCCTTTTGTGATTGGTCCGGCGGTGAGCCGCAAGGTAGGCGTGAGCGCTTTCAGTCAGTTGTCGCTGACGCCCAACGACTGGCAAACCGCCCATTGGGCCAAGGAAAAGGGCCTGTATCAGGAGGTTTTTGATACCACGGAACTGCTCGACGATTACCTGCGCCGCTTCACGGAAAACCTGTGCAGCTGTCACACAGAAGCCCTGCGCGAACTGAAACAAATCTTTTGGGAAGGCACCGAACACTGGGAAACCCTTTTGCACGAACGCGCAGCCATCAGCGGCCGATTGGCGCTGTCGGATTTTACCAAGGCGGCTATTGCCAGGTTTAAGGCGAAGTGAGCCTTTCGTTTTATACTTTTTTTGTGTTTAATAAAAAATTTATATAAAAATATTTGTTTTAAAATACATTTTGTTTTACATTTGTGTCGAAATCTATCCTGCGGGCCAAAAAAGGCAGTTTTTGCGGGTTTTTGGTTTGAAAAATAGAAGTAGCAGGAAGTTTTCAAAGAAGCGTTCACCCATAACTGTATCCCACCGCCTATGGAACTCGCAGTTTTTGAAAGCAAACACGGCACAAAAGTCGTTACGGCCTCCAATTTATTTGCCGTATTGAATTTGCCCAAGCGCCAATACGGTGCTCAGGTGCGTCGCTGGCTCCGCGACGTGTATGAATTTCACGATGGCCTGCGTCGTCCGCAGATTTACCGTGATTTTGCCCGGCGACCTCGCCCCGGCGAGCCTTTCGAGGATTTTTTCGTTACCCTCGAATTGGCCAAACTCATTTCGCTGCGCACAAACAGCAAGGAAAAACTCAAATATGCCCGCCTGCTTGATGCCTGGGCACAAAACGGGCAATTGAATTTGTTTCAGCCAGCGGCCTGATCGGGTGTGTGCAGTATTGTTGCTGTAAATTCAGGCTTCCGCTTTGGATTTAGGAGCGCCTGCGGATAAGCGCTGCGCCGCACTTTTCCCGTTGTATCGGAACACTACCACTGTTTCCGCCGGAAAAATTACACCCTCCTGCTCAAACGTATCAAAATCAAAGCTTAGCGACAGGGCTGTATAGCGATAAGCACCTGTTTCTTTCAGGTCGGAGAGCAACCACTTGAGTGCCGCCCCTTCCAACTCGGCAAAAAACGGCGGACTGCTCTTGCGCCGCTGGTTTTCACAATAATCAATGGCCAGCAATTCCAGCGCAATTTTGTCGTCGGGATAATTTGTTTTCAAAAAATCTGCGGCAATGCGGTACACGTCCTCCAATGTATAGTGTATCAATGCGCTTTGTTGCTCAAAATAGACGCCCAATGCGGTGAGGAAATCGAATGCGCCGTATTGCCACTGCGCGTAGCGCAGCAGGTTCGGACTGCGTTTTTTGTTCCAGTAAATTTCCAGCGCGTGTTCCAGCAATTCAATACGCCGCAATTCCTCGCGGGAGAGGTAATTGCTTTCAATAATCTGATAGGGCGGGTTGGGATCAAATACAAAACCATGCTGTTCGTGCTTGTAGCGCACCGGCGTACCCTTCAGAAATTTCAGGAAGCCCAGCTGCAATTCCGGCGGGAAGAGTTTGAAAACCTCTTCAAAGCTGTAACGGATGTCTTCCCAACGGTCGAGCGGCAGCCCCACAATCAGGTCGAGGTGCATCTCAATTTTATGTTGCAGCGCCTCAATGATGCGGCGGGTTTTATCAAAATTCTGCTTGCGGCTTACCTCCAGATTGGCCTTCTGATTGAGGGTTTGAATGCCGATTTCAAAGCGAAAAAGACCGGGCGGCACTTCATCGTGAATGAATTGTACAATATCGGGGTGCAGAATATCAGCCGTGATTTCAAACTGAAAAATATTGCCGGGCTGGTGGTTTTCCAGGATAAAGCGGAAAATTTCCAGCGTAAAATCCTTTTTTACATTAAAAGTGCGATCCAGAAACTTGATCACACGGCCGTGCTGCATCATAAAAAGCAGGTTGGCCTTGATGTTTTCCATGGGCAGGTAACGCACCTTGTTGTCGAGACTGGCCAAACAGAATTCGCACTTGTACGGGCAGCCGCGCGAGGTTTCGAGGTACAGTATTTTATTGGCCAAAGCCGCCGGCGCATCGAACTGGTAAGGCAGGCTGTCGCGGTAATTGGACAGCTCAAATATTTGAGTTTCCGGAAAATACTGTACTGCGCCCGCAGCGTCCTTGTGCACGAGGTTCGGAATGCCCCCTACTTCGGGCCACTGTTTCAAAAAAGCCGTAAACGGAATTTCCCCCTCGCCGGTGATGATAAAGTCTACTTCCGGCAGGGTAATGATTTCCTGCCAGTCGTAACTCACTTCCGGGCCGCCGAGCAGGATTTTCACCGCCGGGTTGAGGGCCTTGATGGCCCGTGCGGCTTCCAGGGTTTGGGTGATGTTCCAGATATAACAGCTGAATGCCACGACTTCATACGCAGCGCAGGCTTCCGCCACTTTTTCGCGCGGTTCCTTGATGGTAAATTCGCGCATGTCCACGTCGCCGCGCTCGTGGTTCAGCTCATACAACAAGCGTATGGCCAAGTTCGAGTGGATGTATTTGGCGTTCAGCGTGGTGAGTAGAAAGCGCATAACAGGAAGAGACAGGATTATTGATTCCAGTGAAAGCCCATCACCACATACAAAGCGGCTGTTTCCGCACGCAGGCGTACATCGCCGAGGCTTACCTCCTGAAACTGCTGCGCGCGGGCAAGCGCCACCTCCTCGGGGGAAAAATCGCCTTCGGGACCAATCAAAATCAGGGTATCCTGGTCGCGGCGCAGCAATTCGCGCAGGTGAGGTTGCGGCGCATCGTCGCACCAGGGAATGAAGCGTTGGGCGGCCGTGGTGTTTTGAACCAGCGTTTCAAAGGGCGTCAGCGGGTTGAGTTTAGGCAGGTAGTAGCGCAGCGACTGCTTCATGGCGGAAACCATGATGCGCTCCAGCCGGTCGTAGCGCAGGCGGTCGCGGATGCCGCGTTTGCAGAGCAGGGGCGTAAATTCATCAATGCCCATTTCGCCGGCTTTTTCCAAAAACCATTCCAAACGATCGGTATTTTTGGTGGGCGCCATCGCCACGTGCAGGCGCGCGCGCTGCTCGGGTGCGCGCAACTCACTTTCCAGAATACGCGCAATCACGCCTTTTTTGCCGGTTTCAACCAGTTCTGTTTCGTAGCGCATGCCCTTGCCATCGGTCACCACCAATTGGTCGCCTACTTTATGGCGCAATACAGTGGCTAAATGACGGCTTTCCTCTTCGTCGAAACGCACGAAGCCATCGCGGATATCGGTGCTGTAAAAGAGATTATTCATATTTAAGGTTCGAAAAAGCCTACGCTGGCGCCCACCCAATCTTTGCCTTTGTTGTAACGCACGCCCACCATTTCGCCTTTGCTCATACGGACGAGGTTGTTCACCAAACGCGGTTTATCCCAGTTTTTATCCCACAACAACATCATGCGGATCTCGCATTTGGATGGCTCCTCGGGGTTGAGGGTGCGCACGCCAGGCACATATTCTACCTTGCGTTGCAGGATGTAATTCGACGGGTCATCCACGTTTTCCACATCTTCGCGGGTGATGTTGATTTTTACGCCCTGACCGGAGAAGGAGAAAAGGGGTTTGAGTACCCAGTTTTCCAGGTCTTCCGGAATACTTTTTAATTCATTGACAAACAGGGTTTGGGGTACAAAATCGGACTGAATAAACGGTAGCGAATGTTTGCTGATGCGGAAAAACCAGTTGGGATGACCCACCCATTCGGCATTGGTTTCCTGGGTCATATCCCATTCGCGGGGGAGGTCGTTGCGTTTTTCCAGCTCATCAAAAATGATGCGGTTGTAAATGCGTTCCACACCTACTTTCCGGCCGTTTTCGTCGAGGTAATACAGGTCGCGGCCTTCTTTTTTGAGTTTACTCAGGCAAATCACTTTAATTCCGAGGTATTTGGCGGTGCCCCAGAAGTCGATGCGGGTATTTTGCTTTTCGGGCTCAATTTCGAGCAGCACCACATTTTCGGGTTTGGAGTTGCCTACAATTACCTGTCGCAAGGTGTCGAGGTAGCCCTCATTGTCGAGGCCGCCAAACAGGTGATGCCAGTCGGCCGGAATATCAAAATGCTGCCGATGTGCCTGCGCGAGCATGTGCTGGAAGCTGTACAGCGAGGGGAAACCCTGCATTTCGATGAGTTGCGGGGTAAAATTACCAGCTGCGTCTCGGCAGATACCAAAGTCGAGTTGCAGGAAAGTGGTGTGCGCGTCTTCGCCGGGCACCCGCAGGTGTGCGGGCAGGGCTGCTTCGCTCCGGGCATTGAAGTCGGGCGCGGTAATAACGGCACAAATATCTTCAACCCCTTTAAGCAGGCGTTCTTTTAGCGCTTTGGGCACAAAAATCGGCGTTTCGCTGAGCCGGAAGGTGGAGGCTTCGCCGAAGGCTGTATTTGCGGTATGCAGAAAAGCCTGGTATTTTTCGTCGGTAAAAGCCGCATTGAAGCGGTCGCGTAGGAGTTGGTGCATAGGATAAGTTTTACTCGAATATTGGCAAAGGTAACCATTCTGCCAATTCTCAAATTCTGTAAATTCCGATCCAATCTGTAAATTCTGATTAGTTTTGCCCCGCACATGCAATTATTGGCACAACTGAACGAACACGAAGTCCGCTATTTGGTACTTTGGGACTTCACCGACCCCGACGGCAGCGGCAAAGCCGTCGGTAATTTCGGCTTGTGGGTAGATCCGAACCACGACAATAAAACCCGACTGCTTTCCCTGTTGGCCAATATGGGCTACCCGAATGAATCGATCCGCCAACTGCGCCATGTAGATTTTTTTGTGCCCTTCGCTTTTACCCTTAAACTGCCCTCCGGTCTGGAAATCGACATCATGACGGCGCCCGAAGATTGCGATACCGAGCGATTTGATGATTATTACCAGAAAGCTACACCGGTAAAATGGGAGGACATCACCTTCCACCTCATTGAGTGGGCTACGGTTTCCGACAACCACGCCGCGTTTACGGGCCAGATTGCGGCTTCTTCCATGCTGATCAAGCCTTACCGGGAGTAGCACTTAACGGCCCGGTAACGTATCCTGAACACCTTTTTTGTAAATAATCTTGTCGCCGTTGCTACACAAGAGTTCAAGCCGGTTGGAATCGGGCATATTAAATGCGCGGACTTTAACCATTGCTTCCGCATACAATTTATCCCAGGCCAGGCGCTGGGAATCGCAGCCGATGAGCGTGCTTTCTCCCGGAAAAAGGTAAATGCTGTCGGCAAATCTCCATTGGTAAAATAAGGTCAAGTAGTTACAGGCGCCTTTTCCTTTTATCCGGCTTCCTTCAAAATGCATGTTGAAGCCGTAGTCATCAGGTAATATTTTTTCTTCTTTTGCCGACTGGAGGGCAACGAGTTGCCAGTTTTTGCCTGCAAAAGCGGGCTCCTGCGGCGCAATATTTTTTTTGCAGGCAGCAAAAAACAAGAAAAGAAGGGCCGGCAATAAGTGTCTGTTCATAAAAATGTTGTTTTAGCGCAAGCGCTTAATCCGCATGATGAAGCACCAATGAGTCAATGACTTCGTACTGCTGATTTCGGAGCACAATAAGGTAGTCGCCTTTTTTCAGGTAAAGTGAATCGTATTGCTCCTTTGAATGGATTTCTATGATGTCGGCCGGGATGCCGTTATTATTGTATTCATCAACGCGATAGGCCAGTACCTGAATGGGCAATGGGTGCTTCTTCAATTTATTTTTCGGGAGCCGGTAAGCTTTTTTGCCTGCGCACAACCATTCCGGACGACCATTGGTATATTGGGTAATCGGGTGTACCACCACTATATCAGTTTGTTTGGGTTCCCGGATGCCATTGAAAACTTCCTTGTTTTGATTTAGCAGTACAAATGGCTCTTTTTCTCCTGTGGCATATATAAAATAGTGTCCGGAACTGGCCTTGCTCTTTTCCGTAAATTTCACCTGATCAATGGTAAACGGGTCAATATTGGTATATTCTTTTAATCTGCCGGCCATTGCTTTTTCCCAATATTGGACGTCTTTTTCATAAACATGGTCAAATCCGCAATGAATCAGGTACTTCCCATTTGGGTGCGATTTCATAAATGCCTGAATATTTTGTGCCTGTTCAATTTCCCTTTCTTTCCCGTTTTTATCGGGGCCGGCTTCGTATTCAAAAATGGTAAAACCCAGGCTTCTGGCCTCGTGGATTAAGTTGCCGAATTCCGGCTCATTGGTATAGTATCCGCTGTTTTGCGTGGCATAAGTTCTTGTATTGATGCTGCTGTCGGCGATGGCTTCAAGCCCGAGATAGCGGTATCCGTTTTGGTATAACCCGGCGAGCAGGCTGCGGGTAAAGGTTCGGTGTTTGGGGTTGTGATGGGCCTCGTTGATGATAACAATTTGCTCCGTTTTGGCGCGATCAACGATATAGTCGCGGGCATTTTTCAGTGTGCTGCTTTTTAAAATCGCCGAATCGGCAGCAGTGGGGGTGTAGGTTCTTGTGGGCATCCCCTGATCCCAGGTCAGGAGCGCCTGCTGGTAATTACCGGCAAACGTATAGTGTACCGCGCCGGTTTGATATTTCCACGCCACCGAATCTTTATCGATTTCGGCTTGTATATCCTTTAAAAATTTATGGTTTTCTGATGTTTTTTGTCCGAAAGCAGCAGTGAAGGCAAGCATCAGCAGTGCTAAAGGGAGTAGTTTTCCAGCCATGTTTTGAGTAAAATTGTGTTTTTGAAAAAGGAGTCTTTTAAATGATAAAGCGCGTCGGGTGCGCGTTGGTCAAATTCGCTTTCCATATTTTCCAGCAGGCGAAATGCGCCGCCTGCATGGCCGTGAAGGGAATGAATTGCTTTGCGGACGGATTGATCGTCGGTTTCGGGCGCCGACAAAGTGGCTAATGCCTCGTGGCAGGGTAGCAGCAGCGCGTCGTAGTAATTGGGGAAATTTTTGGGTTTGATGTTGCGCTGCGTTAGCCAGGCTATGAGTTCAGACTTGAATTGAGCCAATTCCTGCTCAATTGCCTGTATGGTGGTGCGTATTTCGGGCGGTATTTTCATCGTTGCGGATCTGACGAAATACTCAACGACTATTCAGGCGCTCTATTATTTTTTCAGATACGCTATTTCTTCCGAGTACTTTGCTTTTTATCTACGAAAAATTTCGTAATAAAATTTGCATCTACGAAACATTTCGTATACCTTTGCGTTATCAACACATTAACGGTGCAACTCCTTGTGCTTCGTTTTGTCTCTACTAACGCCAGAGGGCCGGCGAAAAGCAGCGACATCAGACCGCACAAGGCCATCGCACCGAAAGCTGTAACAACTCCGTCATGTCGAATATCAAGCCTACTGAGGCGGAACTGGAAATTTTGCAAATCCTGTGGGAAAAAGGTCCGAGCACCGTCCGGACGGTCAACGAACTGCTCAACACGCGCCGGGATGTGGGGTATACCACCACCCTCAAGCTCATGCAGATTATGTTCGAAAAGGGCCTCGCCACCCGCATGGAAGAAGGGCGTACGCACGTGTACACGGCTGCGCTCGACGAACAGGATACGCAGCGTCGCCTCTTGCAACAATTCGTCGATACGGCCTTTCGGGGCAATGCCTCGCGCCTGATGCTCCAGCTTTTGGGCGATCATCAGGCTGATGCCGCCGAATTGGAGGCCATAAAGGCGCTGATTGAGCAAATGGAAAAATAAAGGCTGGTTCGCATTGCCGAACAAGCGTTGAGGCAAGGCTCCGGCCTTGCAGATACAAACCGACATGGGCATCGCGCCCACCCGATCTTATATTCAACCCGACTGCGAGGCCGCGCCTCGTATTTTCTTATGAGTACGGAAGCTGTCATCCGCGCCCTGGGCTGGGCATTAGTACATTCGCTTTGGCAAGGCGCCCTGCTGGCGCTGCTGTACCGGGTCATCCGCAAATCCTTGCGTGGCCCTGTACTCCGGTACCGTTTTGCCTTGGCAGGACTGGGCCTGCAATTGCTGCTGGCCATACTTACCTATGCCTGGTGCTACGAGCCGGTGCTGCGCCCCGATGGGATCTGGGTTATTCTGCTGGATATGCCGGATGCCGACTGGCGCATGCTCCTGGAAGCGCAGTACCCTTTGGTGGTTGCACTTTGGTCGGTCGGATTAAGCTTGTTCAGCCTGCGTTTTGCCTGGGGACTATTCAGTGTATATCGCCTTAAAAACAAGGCTAATCCACTGAATTCCGACCTTTTGCAGGAAAAAATACAGGTTTTTGCCGCCGTACTCGGTATAAGCAGAACGGTGCGCCTGCTGGAATCTGCGGCAGTAAAAGCGCCGCTAACGTTTGGTCACCTGAAGCCGCTCATCCTGGTGCCTTTAGGTTGGGTAAACCAGCTTAGCCCGGCAGAAGCAGAAGCCGCACTGGCGCACGAACTGGCGCATATTGCGCGAAAGGACTGGTTGTTTAATGTGTTGCAGGCCCTCATTGAAACCCTTTTTTACTACCACCCGGCCATCTGGTGGCTTTCGGCACAGGCCCGATGCGAGCGTGAACATTGCTGCGACGACCTGGCTGTAGCCCTTGTTGGTAACCGGGTCGCTTATGCCAAAATGCTGGTGCGCGTTCATGAACTGGCCCTCTCCGGTTCGCAGCCAGCCATGGCCCTCGGCATAAACGGCACCACCCCATCCCGCAAACGCCCCATGCCCCTGCTGGAACGTGTCAGGCGTTTGCTTCAACCCGTTCATCAATCATCGAATAACATGGAAAAAATTATAGCTACCGTACTCCTGACAGGATTGCTCCTGTTTGCCGGCGTACGCTACCGCGAAGCCATCCCTGTAATCGGCCAGACACTGGCACAAGGGGTGCAAAATTTTAATGAAAACCCGATCGCGCCCCAGGCGCCTGTGCCCGGCCCCGACACCATACCTCCGGGCCGCCACACCCAAAGTGTCACGCATGACGATGGTAAGCAAAAGTCGGAACTGAAGATGGAAAATGGTAAAATCATCAGTTTCAGGGTAAATGACAAGGAAATACCGCCTGCCGAATACAGTAAATACGCAGACGTTATGGAGTTGCTGCAATCACCGCCACCACCACCGCCGCCGCCGCCAGCACCGGGAGCCGATTTTATGGATAAGCCAGCGCCACCTGCACCTCCTGCGCCTCCGGGCAATGCAGATCGCCGCACCCCGCCACCGCCGCCCGCCCCGCCGGCACCGCGAGGCGATGGTAAACAAGGGTACTTTTTTAAAGTGCCCGCAGAAGGAACGCCCGTAATTGTTGATCGTGATGGCATAACCACCCTCACGTATACGCAAGACGGCAAAACCAAGGTCATTAAAGTTGAAAACGGCGAGGTTTTTTTAGATGGGAATAAAATCGGCGACGCTGCTTCCACCCAGGTTATATCCTCCAATGGTTTTGTGGTTGAAGCAGATGATGTTTATGCCGCCGGATTTCCTGCATACCATTTCGAGTTTCCGGAATTTCATGTGCCCGAAATGCCGGAATTTAATTTCGATTTTCCCAATCCGATGGTCGTTTTACCCGATTTAAAGGATATAAATCTGGATAAACTCAGCAAAAAAGAACGCCGGGAGGTTGAACGCGAGATCAAGCAAGCTAAAAAAGAGGCAGAAGCGGCGTTTAAACAAAGCCTTGAAATGCAAAAGGATATGCAACGCCAACGCCTGAATATGAAACAGCAGGCGCTGCTCAATCAGGAACAACTACGACAATTGCATTTTGCAGAGTTGGAGCGACACCGCGAAGCCCTCAGGCGCCAACAGGAAGCACAGCAACGCCAGAAACGGAGAGCTGAGTAGAAAAAAAGGCTCATAGTACACACCGGTAAAAATGCCGCGTGCGCTATGAGCCTTTATTGTTAAAACTGATATTCAGCTTTACCCGGGATTCACTTCCGGGCGCATTTGCGGGAAAAACAGCACTTCCTGAATACTGCTCTGGCCGGTGAACAACATGGTCAGGCGATCAATACCGAACCCGATACCTGCTGTGGGCGGCATGGCGTATTCCAGCGCGCGCAGAAAATCTTCATCCAGCGCCATGGCTTCTTCATCACCGCGTTTGGCGAGTTCTAATTGCTCTTCAAAACGTTCGCGCTGATCAATCGGGTCGTTCAGCTCGGAATAGGCGTTACCCACTTCTTTACCATTGACAAACAACTCAAAACGCTCCACCAAACCCGCTTTGCTGCGGTGTTTTTTGGTGAGTGGCGACATTTCCACGGGGTAGTCGATCAGGAAAGTCGGCTGAATGAGGTGACCTTCCACTTTTTCCCCGAAAATTTCATCAATGAGTTTGGCTTTACCCATGGATGCGTCAATTTCAATATGTTCTTTTTTGCAATAAGCGCGCAGTTCGGCTTCGTCGGCTGTTTCTACGTTCAGGCCGGTATATTCCTGAATGGCATCGAACATGGTCAGGCGGCGATACGGCCCTGCAAACTGAATGCTGTTTTCGCCGATTTGCACGGTTGAATCTCCGCTCGGGTGCAGCGCACGGGCCACACGCTCCAGCATGCGCTCGGTTTGTTCCATAAGCCAGAAATAATCCTTGTACGCCACATAATATTCGAGCATGGTAAACTCCGGGTTATGTGTGCGGTCCATGCCCTCGTTGCGGAACATTTTACCTAATTCATACACCCCGTCGAAACCGCCCACGATCAGGCGTTTGAGGTAGAGTTCATTGGCAATACGCATATACAAAGGCATATCAAGCGTATTGTGGTGGCTTTTGAACGGACGCGCCGAGGCGCCGCCGTGAATGGGCTGCAAAATGGGCGTTTCCACCTCCAGCAAACCCAACTCGTCGAGAAACTGACGAATGGTTTTGATGAGCTTAGTGCGTTTGATAAACACCTCCCGCACTTCCGGGTTAACTGTCAGGTCGACATAACGCATGCGGTAGCGCTGCTCCGGATCGGTGAAGGCGTCGTAGGTATTGCCTTCTGCATCGCGTTTGACAATGGGCAGCGGGCGCAGGCTTTTCGACAAAAATTTAAACTCCTGCACATGTACCGACACTTCGCCGGTTTTGGTGCGAAAGGCAAAGCCTTTGATGCCGATGTAATCGCCGAGGTCGAGCAGCTTTTTAACCACCGTATCAAAAAGCGGTGAGTTTTCGTCGCCTCCGTTTACCTCTTCGCGGCGCATGTAGAGTTGAATGCGGCCGCTGCTGTCCTGCAAATTGAGAAACATTGCCTTGCCGGCTTCGCGCGCTGCCATTACACGGCCTGCAAGTGCCACCTCCTGACAGTTGAGGCGTTTCTTGCTGCCGTCTTCAAGCACTTCTTCCTGATAGTTGGCAACGATATCGGCGGCAAAAGCCGTGACATCGAACATGGGCGCGGGGTAGGGATCGATGCCCAATTCGCGCAATTTGACGAGCGCCTCCCGGCGCAACAGTTCCTGTTCGGTCATTACAGTATTTTTTCAATAAAAACGGCCGCAAAGATAGCGCGATTCGCAGCATCTTTGAACGCATGACAAACGAAAATCGCGACTAATGGTTCTACAAAACCTTTTTTTCCTGTAAAATAAGTCGCAACGCGCGTGCATCGTCGGCAATCAGGTCGGCGCCGGCAGCATGCAGGTGCTCGCCGTGATCGTCGTGTACATGCCCGGCTCCCAGAAAACCGATCACCAGCAGGCCGGCTGCTTTGGCCGCCCGCACGCCTGTGGGCGAGTCTTCAACCGCCAGGGTTTCGGAAGGATGCAGCCCCAACTGTTGGAGCGCATGCAGGTAAACATCGGGCTGTGGTTTGGGCTGGGCCACCTGCTGGGCGGAGAACATTTGCCCGTCGAGGTGCGCCTGCAAACCAATGCCGCGCAAGCAGCGTTCGATATGTGGCAATCCGGCGTTCGATACGATACTTTTGGGAACTTTCAGTTGCTGAAAAATATCCGGCATACCCGCAATGGCCCGAAGCTCGGTCGGAAACATTTCATGAAAGCGCTTTCTGCTGAGTTCCAGGTGTTCTTCACCGACATTGGCGCCATAGTCACGCCGCAAAATTTCAAGAATGTCTGTTTCCAGCAGGCCGGGAAAACGCGCGCAATAGTCGCGTTCACTCATTTCAAAACCGGTTTCCCGCAACACACTCAACATGGAGCGAACCGCAATAATTTCTGTATCAACGAGCGTTCCGTCGTTGTCGAACAAGATATGACGCATGGGAAAATTATTAAAGGAGTGCGGAATGCGGAGTGCGGAGTGCGGAATGAGTTTTTAATTTTAAATGCTTGATTTTTGCTGCGCAAAATAATTTTTTTTCCGCATTCCGCATTCCGCATTCCGCATTCCGCATTCCGCATTCCGCATTCCGCATTCCGCATTCCGCATTCCGCATTCCGCATTCCGCATTCCGCATTCCGCATTCCGCATTCCGCATTCCGCATTCCGCAT
>JAFLBP010000004.1 GCA_017303875.1 Chitinophagales bacterium
ATAATGCGTCTATCTTTGCCATGAGCCGGTTGGTTGTTTTTATGTTTCGAAGCTCAAAAGTAATTCGGCCGGCTCATTTTTTTACGATACTACGCTTCGGGACAGGGATTCATGCAACAACGCCATATCGATCATTACTTTTATTCTATTTGAATAGAATAAAAACTTCATTACTCGCTTTGGGAAAAACACAACCAAAATTACCAAAACAAAGGCAACGCTCTCTGAATCAATTTTGTTTAATACGTTTGTTATGATCGAGATGTCAAAAAATATCCCTATAAGCATGACAATTACTAATATGAATAAGGTATTTGGTAAACAGCCACTCTGTTTGCCCAAGTTTCCGCTTCCTTGAAAAACAATTTTTTCACTCGTTTGATCCATATTATTATATCTTAAAAAGACGCAAGGCTCGATTCGAACGGGCACCACCGCAATATTGCGTTATTCTGACATTAAAATACTTGCGTCTTATAATTCTTGGTTTGCAAATTTTATTTTCGTTTGAGAAAGCACCTTATTTTTCCAATTTAGAGTAGTCCATTTATTTACCCTATCGTTCAAGGTTTTGTTATTTAATTTGTTACAAACATCAATCAATTTTTGAAAATATCGTTCAGGGAACTTTGTCTTTTTGGCAATGCACATCAATGCAATTAGGTCAAACAGCCTGTAACTATAAGATTCCACGGCATACTGCTGTATGGCATTGAATAGTATATCCATTGCCAATTCCCTATTTCCGTTTGCTATGGCTTCAAGGGCAAGTGTTTCAGTTGACCAACTTAATTGCCCTATATTTATTCTTGGTTTGTTTTTTCCCGTTTTTAGTTCTGCTATTCGCTGAAATTTTTCTATATTTTCAATAAAATGAGTAAATTTTGTTTCAACATTTACGGCTTGAAAAGAGGATGAATAACCATTTTTGTCGAAATAGTGGACTATTTGGGTATTCTTGTTAATCACCAATGTTGAAACATAATTATCCGGTTTATTTACATATTTTACTGGCTTCTTAACCTTAAACCGAGGTTTTTGGGTGTAAACGATATTTTCCTTTCCTTTTATGGGAATTGCATCCCCCGGAAACAAATTTTTTCTGAAAATATACAATCCCGAACTTGTTGCAGTTAACAATAAGCCTAAAATGAACTTTCTTCTATTAATTAAACCCTTTCCCGCTATGACTTGTTCTTGTTTCTCAATTTTTGAGACCATGTTTTTTCCTAAAAACACACCGAGTACTTCATTAGTATTTTCTGCGAATTGCAGCCTTCTAAATAACGCAGGTACAACTTCAATGGAATATTTTTTTCCTTTGTACAGCAAAAAATTCCTTTCACTTTTGTCTTTTATAAAATACTCATTATAGAAAGTCTCATATTCGGTTTTTACCCACTCAGATTCAATTGCATTCGGCGTGCATAATAGAATAAAATGTTGACTTCTTTTTAACGCATAATCAATTTTTTCAAAAAATGAATCACCAATGTTGGCTTTCATAATTTCGCTTGACATAAATATTCGCAACCCATATCCTCGAAGTTCCTCGCACAAGTGTTTGGCTTCAACTAAATCTTTGCTGGAAAAACTTAAAAATGCATCATATAAATATCCAGTATCTTCTTTCCTCAATATTTTTTCCCTTACAGTGACTTCAACTAATTCAGGATTAAAGTTTGATTGCTTGTTAACGAAAGCAAATACTTTTTCAGGAACTCCATTTACAAGGGTCAAGAGGGAATACCCAATCTGATTCTTCTGTAAGGTCACCTCCTTGGTATCAATTATACCTAGCAAGTTTTCGTGAATAACACTTTTATATTTTCCAGAAGTCAAAATGATTACATCGTAAATTTTTTCAACTTGCTTGTCATCGTTGTACTTTAAGTATGTAGAAAGAATATCGAATAGATCATCAAGCAAAACATCTACCTGATGTTCTGCAATCATATCCTTTAATATTTTTTTATTATATTCTTTTTTCATTTTTTTCTATTTGCAGCCAACGTCAGCATCTGCGCCTGTGCCGCCCTGCGTTGGCTTTGAGCGTTGACATTGGGCGGCATGGGCGTAGATGCATTGATGGGCGATTTACTTACTTGCCTGATTTTCAATGATTTGATTGACTTTTTCAATCGTTATGCCCAAGGCTTCGGCAATTTTCTCTCGTTCAACACCAATTCTATAAAAACCGAGAACCGCCTCAACTTCTTTCTTTTCTGCTCCTTTTTCGATGCCCTGATTTATCAAATCTTGTGCATCAACCATTTCATTGTAATTGCCGCTCGCCACCTCGTGAAGATGTTTTAAATATTTATTATATTCTTTTTGGTCTTCTTCATTTAGTTTCATGGTAGTCAGACGTTTACTTACTTCTTTCAGTCCTTTGGCAGAAAAATCGCTTTTTATTTCTGCGTTTTTGAAAAAATATATCCACTCGTCCAACTTGTCATTGACGGTGTTGGAAAATTTGCCGACCTTAATCAGCCAATATTCAGGGTAGATTTCATGGACTGCGCTCTTTTTGTACAGTTCTACTTGTCTATCCGAAAGTGTTAGAATATCCTTTTCGTGAATACCTTTGAACGAAGTCGTTCCGTGATAGACGTAATCTTTCCCTTGCCCCAAGTCAAAGTAGGCAATGGTTATCGAGATAACCTTCTTGACCGCTGCAAAAGGCTCTCCTTCTTTGATGTGTTCCGTGATGACCTTCGATGTGCCAAAAAGGATGCGATGGAAATAATCGTACTCCTTGCTGTCTTGGATTTCGATGATGACCAACTCCCCGGAGGAAAACTCAACCAAAATATCAACACGGTTGTATTTGTCGTCCTCTGTTTCTTTGTTACTTTCGCTGTCGAGGATTTGCTTGATTTTGATTTCCTCGCCGAGTAACTCTGACAAGAACCCTTCGAGGATGTCGAAGTTGGCTTTATGGCGAAGCATCTTTTTCATCGCCCAATCGAACCGAACTAATTTTTTTGCCATTGTTTATAATTTTGAACACAAAAATACGGCAAAGGTTGTAAAATCCCTTTGCCGTATTGAACCTCAATCTCTTGTCATTCAATTTTTTGGATGACGATACGTGCCCAAGTACTCAAAATGCCTGTTGGAAGATTAGGATAATCCCCGAAAATTTTACCAATTGCGCTGCCGCCCGAAGGTGGGTTGGATTGAATCCAATGTTCCAAAACATACTGAGAGTTTACCGCAGTAACTGTTAATATTCCCTCCAAGAACGAATAACTGTTTTCGCCGTCAACATCATCGGATCTGGATAAACCGGGTGTGCCGTATATTTCATCCACATTTGTAAGAGTATTTCTAATTCTTAACACGTTGCCATCACAATAATTGGCGGCACCATATGCTCTGACGAGATACTTGCCGGGTTGCAAAACCACAATGTCATTAGCATCGTTAAAGGTCAAATTACCGGATATGTTATTTGTTTCTACGGTGTTTAACAGCCGCTTGTTCCATTGTCCTGCATTAGTAGTCTGTCCAGATCCAGGATTGCTTCCGTTGCCATTTACCTTATACTCAATGATTGCTATTTGGTCAGTAGCATTTCGTGTTGATTCCGCATATAACGCATATGGAACGCTCACCATTTGCTGGTTTCCGATGGTCAGACCATCAGCCTTGACTTCCAGAAACTTCGTGCCGCTTGACCAATCAATGTTGGCAAAATCTGCTGTGTTGGTGCTGCCGATTTTTGCGGTGAACATCCCACAAGCATCGGTTTGCAAATTTTGCGCTCCAGAATTGTATTTGACTGTGCCGCTCATCGAGTTCTCACGAATGATGAATTCCACCTGCACGGTGACGTTGGCTTTGGGGTCGCCGTTTGCAGTTCGGGCAACCGCCTGAAAATTGATGAGTTGGGGAGTTTGGGCAAGGAGTTGTGCCGCTGCGAACAGCAAAAAGACGAGGGAAAAAATTGATTGCTTCATTGTTTGATGATTTTAACGGTTTTGAAAATTTGGTTGTCGGCTGTCGAAAGTCGCAAAAAGTAAGTCCCCGGAGGCAATGCCCCAAGGTCAACAGGCTTGTAGTCAAAAGTTGCTGTTTTGACTAATTTTCCGTCCAGCGAAGTGATGCTGAGATTTGTAAAATCGAGAAAATCAGTTTCCACCAAAAAATGACTGCTTGTCGGGTTCGGGAAAAACTTTGCGCTATGTTTCAAGTCAAAGTCATCACTGACCGAAACAACGACGCAAACACAAGTTGGCTGGACAACTCCGGTCGTGAATGAGCAAGAATTGTTGAACACAACTGCCTCACCTACCGAATAAGTGTAGGTCGTGCTGCCCGAAGTTCCGGAAGTTCCTGCCGTGTTGAGGGCGTTCATGTTTCCGGGCGATTGCGCCTGCACCTTTTGGAACAGGCAAAGCCAAATGAGAAAGAGAAAAATTGTTTTTGGCATGAGTAAAAATTGATTGGTTAGTTGCCTACACTGACGCTTTCGGCGTTTCGTCCTACTCACTTTGGGCGGGGCTTTTCAGAAATCTCCCCGACGAGCGATACCATATTTATTTCTTTCTTTTTGTTTTTTTAGTCCCGCCCATCGTTACCACTGCCGACGTGCCGACGTTTAGGAGGCATGATAGGTAGTGGATTGTTGGTGGTTCTATTTTTTCTTCTTTTGTACTGCAAGCATTCCATCAGAGTTTATTCCAGTTGGAATTGGTTTTTGCTGTAGCCTGTCAATTTTTGAATGAATCGTCCACTTTTGGCGTTCTTTTAGAATGGTTTCAATATTACTTAAATGCTCCTCATAAAAGTGGTAGTGTGCCTTGTAGCCCTGATTATTTGTTGTGTTTCTTGCATCTACTAAGCCTAGAACTATATTTGAAAGACTCTTTGAAACATCAAACCAAATGTCAATCTGAATGATGTCAATTGTGTCAAGACTTATTTTTACGTCAGTTGCAGGCTTAATATTATTTGACTCTAATGGGAACTCCCATTGCCCATGTGCAATTTTATTTCTTAATTCACGCGGCGTCTCAATGTACTGTTTTATTAATTTATTTATTTTTCGTTTTTTATTAGGTATTTCGCTTGAATTTGTGCGCTGTTTAAATTTTGCAAAAGCTGTATTCATGCACCTAATCCACTTTTCAACGACATCTCTTGGTTGTAAAATATGTTTTTTTTCATCTTCTGAAAACCCAAAAGGAGTATGGACTATCTTAACAAGATTTGCTTCCGCCCACGCGCAATAAAGTAGAGCATATAATTTCGTATAAATCCTCAATGAATCGAAATCACTCTTTCTAAGGCAGTGATTGATCCTTTGATTTAGGTTCTTTCTGGCAGATTCCAACGCTTTTACATTTTGGTTGAAATCTTGGTGAAATTGTTGCTCTGCATGTGTTGCCATTTTAACAATTAATTGGTTGAAAGCCAGGTGAAGTGCGATAAAATATCGGCACTTCACCTGCCCGGAATCGAACCGGGACTCTCTCGCGAACAGCGGGATGTGCTACCATATTACACTACAAATGTATCTTACAGATACGATTATCGAAGTAGCTCTAATATTCGTATCTGATTTTCTAAAATTACCACCAACGGTAGCGCCGGCGACGTGCCCAGCTTTTGCTGGGCATGGGCGCTGGCGCAGTGTTGGCTATATTTTTCGTTCATTTTATCTTATTCCCAAAATGGACGAAAACACTTTTTCAAAAAACCTTTGAACTGCATCCGGTACATTTTCATCCATATGGTCTTTTTCCCAGTTTGGGTTTCCTTCGTCACTATTTGCATATCTAATGACTACACTTCCATCATCCGCAATATAAAACGACCTCAATGAAATGGCTTTTGAGTATTCTGTATAGCCAATAAACTTGAAATCTCCAGATCCGGCATCATACATATTTAACTCAATAGGAATCACATTAGGAGTCAAAGGATACTTGTTATTAGAACGATAGAATCGAAACATTAGGGTTGCTACTATTCTATTTGTATCATTATTGTGGAATCTAATTGAAAAAAAGTTGGTGCTTGGTGCGATTCCTCTTTCTTTTAGTTGCTGATACTTTTCGAAGGTGATAGGGGGGTATTCATAAAAACTAACATAGTAACTTTCAATATTCTCATCAATTACAGAAACTACTTGTTTAAATTCTAATTTTATCTGATTGACCCGGTTTAGCCACAATTCAAATTCAGCCTTTCTCTTAGCAAGCCTTTGCTGGGTGTCAATTGAACCAATTCTCTTAGCCCAGTCTTTCAATCGATTAGATTCGTCTCTGACCCTCGTGTACTCTGAAAACAATTCAATACAATTTTTCGCAACCACCTCGATTATTGGCTCATATTCTCCCTCGTCAGCCAAGCTAAGTGCATTGTAATAGTCAGGTCTTTCACTTCTCTTGATGTTGCAAATTGGAAATCCATTTTTTAATAAAATAAGGTTCAAGAGCAATCGGGCAGTTCTACCGTTTCCGTCCTTAAATGGATGAATTTTTACTAATTCATGGTGTGCAATGGCTGCGACTATTATTGGATTTTCGTCTTTGTTGGCTTTCATCCATTCAAAAAGTTCCCGCATTCTGATTGGCACTTCAAACGGTTCTGGTGGTTTATGCTCAGAACCAGTAATTAATACGCCAATATTTCTGTAGTCTCCGGGATTTAATGATGGATTATCCCCAATTATCAAACTATGAAGCTGTTTTAAATAGTTTTCTGTAATCTCAACATCCTGGTCGACCGATTCATGTAGAAAATCGAACGCAATACCAAGATTTTTTACTTCAATACTGTCTTTTAATGGTTTTCCAGTAATGTCGATTCCCTCTTTCAGCACCAAAGAGGTTTCTTGTAAGGTAAGTCGGTTCCCTTCTATCCCAGAGCTGTGGTAAATATGGTGAGTTCTGAAGTGTTCCCTCAACTTTTCTACAGCGATGGGATCTAATGGTTGCTTTCTAAAATCTTCAATTTCATCTTGAAGATTTTTGATTTCTTGCCTCAAATCTGGTGACAAAAAGTCGTTGCTTAGTTGAATCATAATTCTTCTTTTATTTCATTATTTAATTGTAGCCAACTACTGCACTCCCGCAACGGACGACTAAGTTAAACCGCATTGCGTCTTTTACTTAGTCGTCTGTTGCGTTTATGCTCGCTATGGGCGAAGGGTTGCGATGCTCATTTTTCTGCTTTGCAGGTGAGCGACGTGCAAAAATACACCGGTTTTCTTTTCCACAAAATATTTTTGCAGGCTTTTTACGCCACTTAGCTAATTTTTGCTACCCCTGCTTTGTAGCTGATCTGCGTGCTACAGGTTGAGATCATCAATCGGACTCCGAAGTTTATCCCATCCTTTTTTAGTGATATGCGTATATATTTCGGTGGTTTTGCTGCTTTCGTGGCCCAATAAATCCTGAATATATCGCAAATCAACACCTTTTTCAAGCAAATGGGTTGCAAACGAGTGCCGCAAAGTATGTACAGTGGCTTGCGGATTCACCCCTGCACGTTTTTTTGCCTTAGTGAAGATTTCCTGCACACTACGTTCACTATACCGCCCGCCATTCGGACCTTCAAAAACCCATTCAATTGGCTGGTAAATCTCAAAATATACCCGTAGTTGCTCCCATACTTTCGGCGAAAGCAGGGTGCAGCGGTCTTTTTGCCCTTTTCCGCCGCGCACATACAAGCGTTGTTGCTGTGGTTGAAGGTCATCCACCCGCAAGGCAATGGCTTCTCCAAGCCGTAGCCCTGCTGAGTAAATAAGCATCAGCAAACAACGGTGCTTGGGATTATCCACCGAACGAAGCAGCGCTTCCACCTCTTCTACCAGAAATACTTTAGGCAGTTTTTGCGGTGGCTTGGGTTGAAACAGGTTTTCTACTTTTTCCCCCTGCTCCACGACGCTTCCGTAAAACATCTTTATGGCGCTCATCACCTGGCTTTGGTAAGATGCGCTTACCTGTTTTTCTCTGACTAAAAAGGTTAGATAGTCATTAATATGTCGCCGGGTTAGCTGTGTAGGTTTGATGTCATCATAGAATCTGATGTATTCACGTAAACAGTTTTTATAGCTTTTAATCGTCTTCCAACTGTAACGCTTCAAAAGCAGACATTGCTCAAGTGCAATAACAGCAGCTTCGTACTTCGCAGGCTTAACCTGCTGTTTGTTTACGCGATTTTCAGCATTTACGGTCGAATCAGCCGCCAATCGCTCCGGCACACCCTCATCCGGTACAAAATCCCAATGAAGCAAACCTTCAAAATACTTTCGCAAAAAACGCAAGGTCAGTTTGGTATACGGTATTTCCCAATACATCATACGCGGGTTCCAGCGCCTGCCATGTATATTCTTAACGGTGCTCAAGTGCTCGCCCACCAATGCAAGCGGCAAATCCAGCCAGAGCGATTGTTGGTCTTGCGGATTTTTTCGGAGGGTGATACAGGTTGCCGCATGGCGCTTTGCGACCGTATCCTGCTGTGTTGCCAATAAGGTTGCCGGTGCGGTAGCGGCGCGATTTAAAGCCGTTTGAAAAGTCGATTGACTTATCTGAACCGCTTGTTTTTCAGCAGTTTCCGTAGCAGTGTAACCCGCCCAGGCACGATTTTCCGCAGTATCGGGCAAGGACCATTTTTTTAGCTCCGGATGCCACTTCCTACCGGGCTTCATCCGCACGAGGGTAATAAGATCGGGTGCATCCATGGGAATGTGCAGCATTATCCTGCCATCCTGAAGGCTTACTTTTTCCATTGCTCAGTTCATTTTTTTAGCAAATTTATGCTAACTTTTTTGCTATAAACAACAGAAAATAAGTTGATTATAAAATTTAAATGATTTTATCGGATAATTATTTGATAAGAATTGGATATAACGAATGCAATCGTTTAAAATCTTTTTTGATATTTGTATTATGAAAAAGAAGTGCCTTCAATGCGGACAAGAAACACTTGGGCGCAGCGACAAAAAATTCTGCTCGCTCGTCTGCAAAAACACTTTTGCCGCCTCGCAACGACGCGACACGCGCGACGCCGTTGCCGAAATAGACGGATACCTGCATCGTAACAGGGAAATTTTAGCGACGCTCATGGGTAATACCGCCAAAGCAGAACTGGATCGCTTAGTCTTGACCCGCACGGGCTTCAAGTACGAGTACCACACCGGTACTTACCTGAATAAAGATGGTAAAATGTACCGCATCGTATACGATTACGCCTGGATGGATTTTTCTGACCAGAAAATACTAGTGGTGCGGAAAAAGCAGTAACTGCCAATTCTGCGTACCAACGGTGTATTCACATTTACCCGGTAGCTCCCTACACCACGCCACACCCCCAAACAAAACAAGCCACCCCGAAAAAATCTCCGGAGTGGCCTGACACATCATCTTCACTTTAAATTTTTACAACAAGGTCGTCGGACAAACATAGTCCGTCACTTTGAATTTGCCGCTTTCTTTCATCGTTTTGTAGCCGCCGATCACGTCCACGATATTGTCCCAGCCGCGCGCGCGCAGGATGCTGGCGTAAATCATGGAGCGGTAGCCGCCGGCGCAGTGGATGTACACGGTGCCTGTTTTGGGGATGGCCTGCATGGACTCGTTGATGCTGTCCAACGGGGCGTTTTCCACCGCTACCACGTGCTCGCTGAGGTATTCGCTGCCTTTGCGCACGTCGAATACGGGCGCATCGGGGGTTTGTTCGAGTATGGTAGCCAGCTCGTCGGCGGTCACGCGACCGATCTGGTCAACTTCCATACCGGCTGCTTTCCAGGCTTCAAAACCGCCTTCGAGGTAGCCGATGCTGTAGTCGTAGCCCACGCGGGCGAGGCGGGTCACCACCTCTGCTTCGCGGCCGAGGTCGGCCACAATCAGGATCTGCTGTTTGATGTCGGGAATGAGGGCGCCTACCCAGGGGGCAAAGCCGCCATCAATACCGATATTGATGGAGTTGGGCACAAAGCCTTCGGAGAAAACCTGGGCGTTGCGGGTATCGAGGATGAGGGCGCCGGTTTCGTTGGCCGCCGCCTCAAACGCACGGGGCGAAAGGGCCTGGGTGCCGCGGGCCAGTACTTCATCAATGCTGTCGTACCCGTGTTTGTTCATGGCCACGTTGAGCGGGAAGTAGGCGGGCGGCGGCAGTAGGCCGGTGGTCACTTCCTTGACGAATTCGGCCTTCGTCATATTGGCGCGCAGGGCGTAGTTGTTGGCCTTCTGGTTGCCGAGGGTGTCGGAGGTTTCTTTCGACATGTTTTTGCCGCAGGCCGAGCCGGCGCCGTGGGCCGGGTACACGATCACGTCGTCGGGCAGGGGCATAACCTTGTTGCGCAGGGAGTCGAACAGGGTTTCGGCGAGTTGCTCCTGGGTCATGCTGGCGGCTTTTTGGGCCAGGTCGGGACGACCAACGTCGCCAATAAACAGGGTATCGCCGGAGAACAGGGCGGTTTCCTTGCCGTTTTCGTCAATCAGCAGGTAGCAGGTGCTCTCCATGGTATGGCCGGGCGTGTGCAGCACGCGGAAAGTCAGCTTGCCCACTTTGAACTCCTCCTGGTCTTTGGCGATATAGGCGTCGAAGGTCGGGTTGGCATTGGGGCCGTACACGATGGGCGCGCCGGTTTTTTTGCCGAGGTCGATGTGGCCGCTCACGAAGTCGGCGTGGAAGTGCGTTTCAAAAACGTACTTGATGGTCGCGCCGGCTTTTTCGGCTTTGTCGAGGTAGGCGGTGATTTCGCGAAGCGGGTCAATGACTACTGCTTCGCCTTCACTTTCGATGTAGTAGGCGCCTTGTGCCAGGCAGCCGGTATAAATCTGTTCGATTTTCATTGTGAAAAGAATTTACGTGTGTTTTAGTGTTTTAAGGGTTTGGGTGTTTTTGTGTTTTAGTGTTTTTGTGTTTTAGGGGGGGTAGGGGGGGATTAAATGCCGGCCTTGATGTAGGCCCAGCCTTTATCCTGTTTGAGCACGATTTCCACGACGCCGGCGGGGACGAAACTGATTTCCGGGAGCAAGTCCTTTTTGTCAATTTTTCTTTCCCGCAGGGTGTTTTCGCAAGCCACAAAGTCTACGCCGCGTGCGGCAAGCGCTTTGATGCCTTCTGCCTGTTTGGTGACCTGGGTTTGCAAAAAGGTGATGCCGTTGTTGTGGCAAACCACTTCCAATTGGGCATTGGGCGCCGCTTTGAGGAAATTGTTCAATTGTTTAATCAGTGCTTTTTGGGAAAGCGTATCGGCGGTGGTCAACTGAAACACGACTTTCAGTTTTTTGTTGGTCACAACTTGGGTTTCTGTTTGCGCGGCGACGCTTATGGGAAGCGCCAGCAACAGCAGAAGTACGAATCTGAGCATTTTGTTAAGTGTTTTAGTGTTTTAGTGTTTTAGTGTTTTTGTGTTTTGGTAGTTGAGGTTGTTGGGCGGCGTCAGGTTTCGCACAGATGTTACACAGATTACCCAAAGATGTTACACAGAAATTTGATTATCAATAAATTATAAAATTCTGTGTAAGATCTGTGCATGCATCTGTGTAACATCTGTGCGAAATTTTACGTGGCCAAGTTAGCTAAATTACCCCTAAAACACCAAAACACCAAAACACTCAATTTATCTGAATTCATAATCCACGCCGGTCACCTGAGTGAGCAGGGTAGCGGGGGCGTCGAGTATTTTGGCGTCGCCGTGGGGCGTCGGGTTGACCGGCGAGTTGGCGGCCAAATATTCTTTCAGCACCACGTGCAGGGTATAGGGCAGGTTTTTGCCTTCCGTCACGTTGGGGATGCGGCAAAGCATGGTTTCCGGGTCGCCGTCGCGCTCGCAGGCGGATACGCTGTATTGGCGCTCCGGATCGAGGGGCTGTCCGCCAATCGTCACTTTTTGTACGCGTTTGCCCATTTCTGCAAAGGCATTGAATTCGACCTGCATGCCGCGGAATTTCACCACCCAGCCGCCGAAACGCTTGGAGGCGTCTTTGGCAAACACGTTGTTCAGTTCTTTTTCCAACCATTGCAGTATTTGCTTGCCGCTGACTTTGGCCGTGCGAACGGTGGCGTCTACGGGCAGCATATCAAACAAATACCCTTGCGTGATCGGAATCAGGCCGTCGGCATTGGGCGTGCTTCTGGGCGGACAAAAGCGAAAACCATTCGACAAAATCAGATCGGTTTTTACTTTCCAGGCCAAAGCGTCCAGAATCAGGGTGTCAATGGTGTTTTCCACCACAAAGTAACGATACAAAGGTACTTTGCTGTAGCCCACCACGTTTTCAATTTCCGCAGTGTAAGGTGCTTCTATTTGCGCCACCAATTTGGCAACGGCTTTGTTGGGTTTGAGTTTGTCGGCGCTTACTTCCAGCAGTTCGTAATGTTCGCCGGTAATTTTACCGTCTTCAATTTGCAGGTCGAGGCGACCGACAAAAGAGCCGAAAGCGCCTGGTTCTACCACTTTGGCGTATTTGCATTGAATGGGTTTGCGCACGCGCTCGTGGGTATCGCCGCCAAAGATATAATTGACGCCTTCACATTCGGGCATATTGGCCAGCGCAATTTGCTGCGAGAGGCCGAGGTGGGCCAGGATGATGATGAAATCGCATTGTTCCTGTTCGCGCAGCACATTCACGTAATACGCGAGGTTTTCTTCGGGTTTGGTGTAAATGATGCCTTTGGAATAGTTGGGCGATTGGCGCAGCGGCACGAGGGGGTCGGTATAACCCAGAAAACCGATTTTAACGCCTAATTTGCTCCAGGTATAATAGGGCGGAAACACCAGTTCGCCTTTTTTACCTTCGCCAGCATCGTGGTACATATTGGCACAAACCTTGGGCGCGTTGAGCGCACCGAGCAGGGTTTGCATGTTTTTTTTGTAATACACCACTTCCCAGTTGCCCGGCAGGTAGAGGTCGTAACCCAAGGCATTGAGGATGGGAACGAAGGCTTTACCGGTGGTTTTTACCGACAATTCACTTCCCTGAAACATATCGCCGGTATCCACGATGAAGGTATTCGGGTTTTTGCGGCGAATTTGCTCAAACATGGTTGCTACCTGAGCATAACCGGCGGTTTTGCGAAAAACAGCCTTGCCGCCTTCCCAGAACAGTTCATCGTGCGGGTGGATCTGACAGTGCACATCGGTGGTTTGCAGCAAACTGAGGGTGCCGCTTTGCGGCTTCGGTTTTTCACCGTCGGTGTGCGCTACTGCATCATCGCCGTCCTTGTTGCCGGAACCGGCCAGCACCGCTCCGGGCACTAAATTCAGGCCAACCCCGGCCATCAGGGTATTGCGCAGGAAATTGCGGCGGGGCAAGCCCGTTTTTTGATCTTTATCTTGCATGTAAGGAAGGATTTGGATGTTTATTTCAGATTTTTCTGGAATGCAATAATAGGCTCAAACGGGCCGAATTTATGCTGTTGTTCCGGAAAAGAATCTGCAAATGGGCCAAATGGGTGATCGTAGGGCTTTTTTTCAATTTTTGGCCAGTCGGCAGCCAAGAACGGATGTTCCGGACGCGGCTGGGAATTGACAAAAGCGGCCAGATCCCAGCATTCCTCATCGCTGAGCTGCGGGTTTTCAAAAGTAGCGCCAAAAGGCATATTGGCTTTGATATAGCCGGCAAAGCGGGAGAGGCGGAAGAGGCCAGCAGCCTGGTTGTAGCTGCGCGCGCCCCAGAGCGGCGGATAGTGGTTGCCGGAACCGTCGGGCATGGCCACGCCCTGGCCATCGGATCCATGGCAGGAGGCGCATTTGCCTGTATAAAGCGCTGCTCCTTTGGCCGGATCGGCGGGGCGATCTAATGGTTTTACTTCTACCAGGCCGCTGCCTTTGGGTTTGGCGCCTTTGGGGACGCCCGTGCCCAGAAACTGAATATAGGCTATAATGGCCTGCATTTCCCGGCTCGTGGTATCGAGTGCGCTGCCGTTGAGGCTGCGCTCAAAACAATCGTTGACGCGTTTGGGAATGGTTTCTAAGGTGCCGGAGCGGGCGCGCATCAGGGGATAGGTGCTGGAAACCGCAAAATAGTTGTTGCCAAAAGCTTTGGCGCCAGCGTCGAGGTGGCAGCTCTGGCAGTTCAGCCCGTTGATGCTGTGCGGCCTGACGATGCCTTCCGGACCGAAATAATCTTGTGTATTGCTGATGAGTTGACGCCCGTACAGGATCAACTTTGCGTTATCGTCTGATTGTGCAAGGAATAAATCGGGGGCTTCCCAGATTTTGGCGGGATCGTACACCGGCCAAAGGTTTTTGCGCTTGGCAGCAGTCTCTTTGCGGGCGGTATATTCTGCGGTATACCAACTTGCAATGCCGCCCAGGAACAATACCCCGATGAAAGCCCACAAGAGGAATCGGGCCGATTTCAGGAAACGCAACTGTTGCGCACAGGCATCCTTCAGGCATGCTTCGGTCATCGCCTTGCGCTGGAACCAGGCTAACCAGCCGTTGACAACCATCAGCCCGACGATTAAAGCGCCGAGCACAAGCCACATGACAGGTTGGTATAAACTTTTGTCCATCTTTCTTTGCTGCAATTAAAATTGGTTGCGGTCGTAAAACTACGAATTAAAATCGCAAGCAAAGATGGGGTGATTTTCGTCATCCCGCATGTGACTAATGTCACGATGGGGAAAATGTGAGGCCGCAGCAGGAGTTGTTACAGGTGGATAGCTTGTTTTGAGGTGTTTTTTATTGCTCACAGATGTTACACAGAAGGGTTTCGCACAGAAAGGCACCGATCGTTTACACAGAAAACACAGATTCAGCGCTTTCTGTGTAAATGATCTGTGCCTTTCTGTGCGAAACCTTTTTTAAAGTCGCGAGATGATCGAAATCTTCTTGGTGCTTACCTTATCGCCTTGCTGGATACGCAGGCCGTAGATACCCGGGGCATTGCCACGCAGGTCGATCTGTTCGTTAAACACACCGTTGAAATTATTGATCGTGCGGTTGTAAATGAGCTTGCCACTCACGTCGCTGATGCTGACCGTGATGGGCGCCGCCTCTGCACGGAATTGTACATTTACCAATTCAACTGCCGGGTTGGGGAAGAGCTGAAACTGTTCGAGTACCAGATCGCCTGCATCCATGCGGTTTTCAGTAGTTGGGGCGCTTTCTTCAGGCTGTGGCGTTGTGGAGCCTTGGTCGCAAGCCGGGAAACGGGCTTTTACTTCCATCAGTTTGCCCTCGCGCTCAATGCTGAGGCGGAATTTATCGCCCGCTTTGTGTTTGTCGCGCTCGCGGTACAGGTCGTTGTAGTTGCTGATGCTGACGCCGTCGAAAGCACGGATAATATCGTCTGCCTGAAGATTTACTTCTTTGGCGGGCGTGTTGTCGATAATGCCGGTAATACGTACGCCCTGGCCGTCGCGTGTATTATTGGTGTACACCCCGATAAAAGGTTTGCACGGGTCGCGTGGAACGCGCTGTACGATGGTATGGCTGGAGGCATGGAGTTTTACTTCGGTTTCCAGCACCTGATTGCCGCGGCGGTAGCGCACCGGAACGACGTCGCCTTCCTTATGGCCTTCAAGGGCGCGGGCGATACTGTTGGGGCCTTGTGTGTTTTTGCCGTCGACGGATAAAATGACATCGCCGCCCTGAATGCCGGCAGCTGCTGCGCCTTTACCGCGGATGGCGGATTCTACCACGACGCCGTCGGAACTTTCCGACTCATTCGGATAAATACCGAGCAGGGGACGTTGAACGGTTTTGGTTTCGTAGTTGTAGTTATCGTGATGGTTGCTCCAGGTACTGATCTTTGTCGTTGAGCAATTGTTACGGGTTTCCGTAATGACTTTTGTCTCTACCACGCCGTTTTTGAAGGTCGTGATTTTAACTTCATTGGTCTTTTGCTGTGCATTCAGCAGGAGAGGGGCGGTTGCCATCAGCAGGAAGGCGCCAGCCCGGCGAAGGGTGATGTTTAATTCCATCGGCTATGATTTTTTAATTGGACAATAATGGAAGGAAGGACAAGCCGGGAATTAAAGAGGTTGCACGTATGGTAATGATGAATGATGAATGATGAATAAATGCGGAGTGCGGAATGCGGAATGCGGAATCAGGGTTGTACTAAGGATTGGTTTAAGTGCTACCCAGAGGCTTGTTCAGTATCCTGGGTACGCTTTTGGGTACAGTAGCGCTGAATTGATATGGGGGATTTTTTTATTGAAGTCATGTGCCCGACCTCGGAGAGGTCGAACGTTTGTAGCATATTTGATCATAACAATCCCCGACCTCGGAGAGGTCGAATGTTTGTGTTGTTTGTTGATTATCAATGGCTAATATGCTTTTTCGCCTTGAGGTCAACTCCTTGATGCGGAGTGCGGAATGCGGAATGCGGAATGCGGAATGCGGAATGCGGAATGCGGAATGCGGAATGCGGAATGCGGAATGCGGAATGCGGAATGCGGAATGCGGAAAAAAATTATTTTGCGTAGCAAAATCAAGCATTCAACATTAAAAATTCAACATTCATTCCGCATTCCGAACTCCGCATTCCGCATTATTTCAGTACTTCCGCCACCAAATCGGCAGCTTCCTGAAATTCTACGGCGCCCATAACTTTGAGGCCGGATTCGTCGATGATTTGCTTGGCAATATCGGCATTGGTGCCTTGGAGGCGCACAATTACCGGCACCGGAATATCTCCGATGGATTTATAAGCATCCACAACACCCTGCGCCACGCGATCGCAACGCACGATACCACCGAAAATATTGATCAGGATGGCTTTTACATTGGGATCTTTGAGGATAAAACGCATGGCATTTTCCACGCGCTGGGCATCCGCCGTACCGCCTACGTCGAGGAAGTTGGCGGGTTCGCCACCGGAGAGCTTGATGAGGTCCATGGTCGCCATGGCAAGACCGGCACCATTAACCATACAACCCACGTTGCCGTCGAGTTTCACGTAGTTCAGGTCGTACTCCTGTGCTTCCACGTCGGAGGGATCTTCCTCTTTGGTGTCTCGCTGGGCTGCGAGGCCGGGATGGCGGAAGAGTGCGTTGTCGTCGAGGGTTACCTTGGCATCGACGGCGATGATGCGGTCGTCGCTGGTTTTGAGGCAGGGGTTGATTTCGAAGAGGCTGGCGTCGGAGCCGACGAAAGCGGCGTAGAGTTTTTGTACGAAATCCACCATTTCCTTAAATGCCTGGCCGCTGAGGCCGAGGTTGAAGGCTACTTTTTGAGCCTGGAAAGGGCGCAAACCGAGCAGCGGATCGATGGGTTCTGCGAACACGCGATCGGGTGTTTCTTCGGCTACTTTTTCAATATCCATACCGCCGTCGGGGGAGTAAACGATGACATTGCCACCCATACCGCGGTCGGTGAGGATACTGATATAAAATTCGCGTGGCTCGGAAGCGCCGGGATAAAACACATCCTGGGCAACCAGCACTTTGCTGACCAATTTACCTTCTGCTTTGGTTTGTGGTGTGACCAACCACATGCCGATCATGTTTTCTGCGATTTCGCCAGCCTGTTCGGGGCTTTTGGCGAGTTTTACGCCGCCACCCTTGCCGCGTCCGCCTGCGTGCACTTGTGCTTTGACCACGCACCAGTCGGAGTTGTACAGTTCTTTCATTTTTTGGGCTGCGGCAACAGCTTCTTCGGCAGAGTGGGCAACGATGCCCTCCTGGATTTTTACACCGTAGGATTTGAGCAGTTCCTTGCCCTGGTATTCGTGTAAGTTCATTGCTTGGAAAATATTCTGAGTGAACGGTTGGTCCCTTATTTGGTTTGGACGGCCAAATGTACGGCTTAAAATGCAATAAGCGCCAAAGGGTTTTTAAAAAAATATATACTTTTCTATATGTGGCCGGGCTTTGCAGCTGTTGCTTGAATGAACGCGCTGCCTGATTGAGTTTGTGCGTCTTTTTTTCCCGGTATGCGGCGTATCTTTACCGGCTGAATGTATACTTTTTACCGACTGTTTTTGCCCTTGTTATGCCTGCTGTGCCCCGCTTTGTCGGGTACGGCCCAACAGCCATTTTACAAAAACTATGAAATCAAGGAGGGGCTGCTTTCCAATTATACCTACTTCGTTTTTCAGGATCATCAGGGTTATATCTGGGTTGGTTCGGATGTAGGGGTTAGTCGGTTTGACGGCAGGCAATTTGTCAATTTTAATACCGCCAACGGCCTGAGCGACAACGAGGTGTTTTCCATGTTTGAAGACAGCAAAGGGCGGCTCTGGTTTGCTACGCTCAACGGCAAACCCTGTTTTTATCAAAACGGTATTTTTTACAGCGAACGCAACCTGCCTTTTTTGGGGCAATGCGACCTGCGCGGCCTGATTACCCGGATTTTTGAAACCCGGGATCATAAAATCGTTTACATATCGAATAACCGGATTAATGTTATTGATCTGGATACCGGGCACTTACAACATGCGGAGACTTCGATTGGCATTGCAGATGGCTGGGAAGATGCTTCGGGTAAATTATTCACACTCAACGGCAAAGCACTTCAATACCTGGATGCCGGGCAATTGAAGGATTTTATGGGTGCCATAAACCTTTCTTCTCCGGTTCGGGCGATAGCTTTACCCGATAAAGTGCTGGTCAGTTCGGGCGACGAATTGTCAGTACTCGATCCGGTATCCAGAACTTTTGGTGCGTCTGTTCAGCTGATTGGCGATAAAAATGAAATCATTTACCTCAATTATCTGCAAGGGCGCGTCTGGGTAGGCACCCGCAAAGGCGTTTATGCCTTCGAATATCCATCTTTCCGGCAACTGGCGCATTATTTGCCAGATCAGGCGGTCACTTCCATGTTGCTCGATCGGGAGGGCGGCTACTGGTTTTCAACCCTTTACAGCGGTTTGTTTTATGTGCCCGCCCCCGATATTCTGCGTTTTTCCCGCGCCGAGGGCCTGCTTTACGAACGGGTGGTCTGTTTATCGCGCGACAAGGAGCAGCGGCTCTGGATTGGTACTGAAGGCGGTGCTTATTCTATTTTTGATGGAAAAAAATTAGAAACACATCAGGTTGTAAAAGATCAGATACGCAATCTAACCATTTTTAATATCCGGCATTTAGCCAACAACAATACCTTGGTAGTAGGCAAAACCGGCACGTTGATACTCAATGGCAAACCGGATCAGTATTTGTACCAGCGGGCCTCCGACCTGAATATTGACTCGGAGGGCAATGTCTGGTCTGGATTAACGGGCTTGTTTTATTTGCCTAAAACTGATTTGCCTTATAAAATTGCTCCTCCGGATTTTCACAATACCCCGCAAGCGATTACTTTATATGCCCGGCGTCAGCCCCTGCGCCTGAATACCCATCGGGTGGAAAAAATAGAATTTGAAGGACGGGACAGGGTATGGTTTGCCGCAAATACAGGTCTGTATTGCCATTTTAAATCCGGTCACGAAATTCGGGTGCTGCCTTATGTAACGCATGACCTCTGCGTGGACACGGAACAGGGTATTCTCTGGGCTTTAACGGAAACCAATGGCCTTTTTGCCCTGCGCGACGGACAGGTGATCGATTCCATCCCGATTGTCAATCAGAATGGCAGCGTCATTTGCCGCGATTTGTGCCGCGATGAAAACGGTGAATTCTGGATCGGCAGCGCAGGCGGCTTGTTTCGGGTTTCCGGAGCGCCCGGACATTTGCAACTCCGCAATTATTGGGGTATTCTGGGGCTTAGCTCTGAAAAAATAAACGCCGTGGAGTTAATCGGTGATTATATCTATATCGGAAAAGACGATGGTTTTTTGCAGGCGCCCCGCCGTGTGCTGGAGCAGGTGGCCGTGCCACCCATCCTGCACCTCAGCACCCTGCGCATCAGCAATACCACTTATGCCCCCGACGACCCGGCGCTGATGGAAATTCCTTATGGCAGTCAGCCGTTTTACATTGCCTTTCAAGGCTTGTCGTACAGCGAACCACACAACATCACTTACCGTTATCGCTTGCTTGGTGGCAGCGACACCTGGAATCATAGCACCAACCGCGCGGTAGAATATGCCGGCTTGCGCCCCGGCGATTATGTGTTTGAAGTGTATGCCATCAACAGTTCGGGTGTTGAAAGCACTCAGCCTATTCGCCTGAAATTCAAGGTGTTAAAGCCATTTTGGTGGAAAGCCTGGTTTTGGATTTTAATAGCGGCGGGGCTGCTGGCGGCCATTGCCCTGTATATTCGTTTAAGGGTAAATGCGTTGCAGCAAAAATTTGCCGTTGAGCGCCGCCTCATGGAAAGCAGTCAGGCCAATGCCGAGTTGCAGAAAAAGAATACCGACCTGCGCATGCGCTCGCTGCGCCTGCAAATGAACCCGCATTTCATTTTTAATGCCCTCAATACCATCAAAGGGTACTACGGGCAGGATAAAGTGGTGGAAGCGAATGCCTTCATCAGCAAATTTGCCCGCCTTTTGCGCCTGAATCTGGATTATTCCGATACCCAGATTCCGCTCGATCAGGAAATCAGCCTCCTGAAAATTTATATCCAGCTTTCTCAAATCCGCTACCCCGATAAAATAGATTTTCAGATTGAAACCGGCGCAGATATTAAGCCGATGGAAATGCGTATCCCTTCCATGATCCTTCAACCATTTGTAGAAAATGCTATTATTCACGGAATTTTACCCAAAAAAGGCATCGGAACGGTATTTTTGAATTTTGAAAAACAGGAAAACCTGCTGCGGGTGGTAGTGCGCGACGACGGCATCGGGCGCGTGGCTTCTGCCAAACCCGAACTCCGCGACCCCCACAAACCCCTTGCTACCGTTATCACCCGCGAGCGACTGCGCCTGCTCTTGCCGGAGATGGGCGATAAGACGCTGGAAATCCGCGATTTATATTACGAAGACGGCAGTGCATCCGGCACGGAACTTGTGCTGTACCTGCCATATGAGGAAACCCATGAACAAGATTAACGCAATTATTATCGACGACGAGCCGGCGGCCCGCGCCTCTTTGGCGCTGGAAATTGAACTGCACTGTCCCAACCTTCGCGTAATCGCAGAAGCCGGATCGGTGGCCGAAGCAATCCCTTTGCTGCGCAATCAAACGCAGGCCGAACTGCTGTTTCTGGATATTCAACTCAGTGACGGATCCAGTTTTGATATATTAAATAACATTGATTATGAGCCGTTTAAGATCATCTTTACGACGGCTTACAGCGAATATGCCCTGCGCGCCATCAAATTCACGCCCCTCGATTACCTGCTCAAACCCATTGATGCCGATGAGCTGAAAGCCGCTGTAGAGAAAGCCATGCAACGCCGTCAGGGCGATCTGCACGGACAAATGCGCGTCTTCCTCCAACAACTCCAGATTGGCGCCTCCCCCCCGCGGGTGGCACTGACGACCGCCGACGGTATTCACCTGCATTATGTGCAGAACATCATTCGCTGCGCCTCCGACGGCAATTATACGATGGTGTATTTTGCCGACGGGGGCAAGCTATTTGTGGCTAAAACCCTTAAAGATCTGGAAGAAATACTATTGCCTTACCGCTTTGAAAGGATACATAAATCGCATTTGGTCAATGTTGATCATCTGCGCCGCTACTACAATCGCCTTTCCGGGGAAGTGGAAATGAGCGACGGCGCTGTGCTGCCGGTGGCCCAGCGCAAAAAGGCTTATCTGCTGGATTTATTGAACGGTATCGGCCGCTAATGCAGCGCTAAAGTTGCAGGTCAAAATTATACTCCACGACTTCAATTCTCGGATTGCCCTTCTCGTCCATATTTTTGAACACCACATTGATACCAATGCGTTCGGCAGCATCTTTTTCTGTGCTGTCGAAAATGGCTTCAATACGTCCTTTAGCGCCGGGGGCAATCACGCCGCGCGGGAACTCGGTGGTGGTACAGGCACAGGCATCCACGATGTCGATCTGAATATCCTGACCGGAAGTATTGGTGAATTCAAAAAACATACTGCGTTTTTCGCCGCGTTTCACTTTGCCCAATTCGATAAACTTTTTGTCCCAGCTCACAAAAGCCGCGGGCTTGGCGGGCGCAGGTGCGGGCGGAGGCGCTATCACCGGCGCCTGAACGGGCGCTTGTGCCTGTGTATTTTTGATGCCTGCACAGGAGGCCATGACAATGCTGAGCGAAACGATATAAAGCAGTTTTTGCATGTGTTATGTGTTTTTTAGTCCGCATTTTTCAACAAGAGCCGTTGAACGATCGGATCGATGCCTGAAAACGCGGATTGGCCTGTTCAAATTTCCCGTTCTATGCCATACTGGTTTCTGCCGGGGGCATTTCGGTTAATCATTTCGCCGACAAATCCGGTGAGAAACAACTGCATCCCGACGATGAGCGCCAGAATGCCGAAATAGAACAAGGGGCGGTCGGCAATGCCGTATTCTAAGAAAATAACTTTGGCAACGCTCAGGTACAGGAGAATGCCCATGCCGATCAGGAAGGAAAAAACGCCGAGTGTGCCGAAAAAGTGCATGGGGCGCTTGCTGAATTTCCCTACAAAATAAACGGTCAGCAGATCCAGAAAACCATTGATGTAACGCTCCCAGCCAAACTTGGAGCGTCCGTACTGGCGGGCGCGGTGCTCCACCACTTTTTCGCCGATATTGCTGAAGCCGGCGGTTTTGGCCAGCACCGGAATCCAGCGGTGCATTTCGCCATACACTTCAATGGCTTTAATCACATCGCTGCGGTAGGCTTTTAGTCCGCAGTTGAAGTCATGCAGTTTGATGCCGCTCATCCAGCTGGCCGTGGCGTTGAATAATTTGCTGGGCAGGCGCTTTTCCAGGGGGTCGTGGCGCACTTTTTTCCAGCCACTGATCAGGTCATATTGTTCTTCAATGATGAGCCGGCGCAATTCCGGAATTTCATCCGGACTGTCCTGCAAATCGGCATCCATGGTAATGACCACCTCGCCTTTTGCCGCATCAAAACCGGTGTGCAGGGCGGCAGATTTGCCATAATTGCGCCGGAATTTGATGCCGCGCACGGCGGGATTTTGTTTTTTTAAACCTTCAATGATTTTCCAGGAGCCATCGCGGCTGCCGTCGTCGATGAATATTATCTCGTACTGATAGGCTTCGCGTTCGCATACGCGCCGAATCCAGGCTTCGAGTTCGGGGAGGCTTTCGGCCTCGTCTTTGAGTGGTATTACTAATGAAAGATCCATAAGGGCGCGCGCTGCGGCAGTTGATGTCTGAAGTGGTCGTTACAGTTCAAATTTCGTCAAGGGGTTGGGCCGTATCTGTTTGCGTGGCGGCGCATCGGGTGCGCGTTCGGTATAAACCGGCAGCAATGGCGCGGCATCTTTCCCAACCGGAATGGCTTGCTGGTGGTTAATGGATTTGTCGCGCAACATATTGCTCCAACGCGTAAACAATTGTTCCTGCTGCGTGGCATCAAGCACCGGATTGTCGTCGTAGCGACCGATCAGGTCTCTTTGCCGGCGCGCTTCAAAAAGGGTTACGGCACAGGCAACCGAAATGTTCAGGCTTTCTGCAAAACCTACCTGTGGAATGTAGAAGTTCCCGTCGGCCTTAGACAGCGCTTCGGCGCTTACCCCCTCATCTTCATTACCGAATAAAAGTGCGGTGGGTTGCGTGAGGTCTATTTTATACACACTTTCGGTCTGCTCGCCGAGGTGGGTAGTCAGGATACGGCCGTAGCGTTCGCGCACGCGCCGGAAGCACTCGTCGAGGTCTTCAAACACATACACATCGGTCCATTTAAAAGCGCCAGCCGAGCTGCGCTTGCCCAGCACCAGACCGCGTTTGTCGAGATAAGCTTTGGTATACAGCACAAAGACTTCGCGGATGCCCACGGCGTCGCAGCTGCGCAGTACCGCGCTGATATTCAGGGGGTCAAAGATATTTTCCAGAATAACCGTCAGGTCGGCCTGGGTGGCCTTTACGGCCTGGCGAACCTTGGCTTCTCTTGTCGGTGTCATCATCAGTAAGCAGGTTCATAGCCTTTGAGGCCGTAACGAAGGATAAAGACCCCGGTATTTTCGAGGTAATCGTAGGCTTCCGGGTGGTCGGCGCTGGTGTTGGCGGAGGCGCTGACGCGGCTCATTTTGCCCCGGCTTTGTATGCCGCGCCAGTTGGCGCCGGCGCTTTTTTCCGGGAAAGCGAGTCCGTAATTGGCCAATTGGCGTCCGCAGAACAGCATTACATCATAGCCATTGTACGCATCCGGTGTCGGGATGGTGCCGGTTTGCAGGTAGTATTCCTGTTCAAATGCCCGCACTTCCTCGGTGCTGTGATCCACATAGCGGCCGGCGCTGATATGGACGTTGAGCAGGCTCAGGTAATCCGGTTCAATGCTTTCAAAATTGGCCCATTGCGGCATGCCGTATACTTCCACCTTGGCATTGCCTTTTTGCGTTTTTAATTTGCGCATAAAGGCCATTACAAAATCCTGGCTCGACCAGGTGGGCAGGATAAATACGCTGGTTTTGCCGGGTTTGAAGTAGGGTTTGAGGTCTATTTTATCAAAATTGACCGTAGCATCCGGCAAAACTAATTCCCGCAGGTTGCCGCCGCCGTAAGCGCTGTTGCTTTCCTGAAAATAGGGCAGGCGGTCGCGCTCTTTTTCCCTACAAATCAGCGTCACCTGATCTGCGCCGTGGTTGCGGCGCACATATGCAGTGATGGCAGCGCAATGCGAGCGCAGGGACGGATTGATTTGGATAAATCCTGGGAACTGGCTCACCAATCCGGCGTTCGGTGTTTCCGGGGAGATCAGTATTTTTTTTCGGCTTTTGGCCCATTCGGCAGCGAGCGTTACATGCGAACTGCGTATCGGGCCGATCAGTACTTGTGCTTTGGCAACGCGCGGGTTGGCGAGTACCTGCTGAAATTCGGCATCCTGAATTTTGGTATCGAGCACATCCACGACGTAGTTGATGCGGGTTTCTTCGGAAAGCTGTTGCAGGGCTACTTTGGCGCCTGCGTAAAATTCGAGTGCCGGTTTGCTTTTTTCATTGACCGTTTCGCCGCTGTTGCTCACAAAAGGCAGCAGCAGGGCAATGTTGTAGGAGGCGCCGTTGCCGGGTAGTTTGCCGCTGTTGTTGCCGCCCGTTCCGGGGTTGCCGATGGGCGGTTTGCCGCCGGGCGGGGTCGTCCAGCGCACAGTGTCCACGGGGGAGGGTTTGCCGGGGCCGGGCTGATTGGGCCTCGGGCCGCCGCTGATCGGGCCTGCGTTACGCGGCGTGCAGGCCATCCAGCCTAAAAGACTCAGGAGGGAGAGTGCCCATAAAAAAGTACGCATCTTTGATCTTGTGTTTAGGGTTAAACGTTTACCCGCCTGCTTTTTTGACGTTGGTATATCCCTGACTTTGAAGGTATTGCAACACTTTTTCCCGATGATCGCCCTGTAAAATGATAATGCCGTCTTTGGCATTTCCGCCGCTGGCACATTTGTTTTTCAGGGCTTTGGCTAAGGTGTCGAGCGCTTCATCGGGACCAACGAAACCTTTAATCACGGTTGCCTCTTTGTTGCCTTTAATGCGTTCCAGCCAAATGCGGAGTACCTGCTTTTCGTTGGGCAGCAGGTTTTGCTCGGGTTCCTCATTTTGAAAGCGAAAATCCGGATTGGTGGAAAATACCAAACCGCCACCGCTTTTGTTATTTTTCTGTTTGCTCATGTTTTGCTGCTTGTGTTGAATGCTTGGAGGCGCCTGCTTCGGGTACTAGAATACGCAATGCCCGCGGGTGAATTTCAAATTCCATAGGGCCTTCCACGCTGTAACCTTCTCCGTCGAGGTGCACAAAGTTTTCACCTTCGCTGATGATTTTTATTTTTTTTGCAGAAAAATGTTCCACAAATTCAGCGTCGTAAATTTTTCCGCTCAAAGTTGCCGGAACGGCTGCAAAATACTGCCATCGAGGCGCATCTTTCAAAATCACCACTTCCAGCAGACCATCGTCGAGGCGGGCATCGGGGGCAATCTGAAAATTGTAGCCGTACATGGGGCCGTTGGCGATGGCGATGGCAAAACATTTTTCGGTAATGGTTCGGCCGTCGGCTTCGATATGGCAATAACGCGGCGTGTAGGTAAGTCCGGCTTCCAGCGAACGCAGGAAATAGGGTACAAATCCGCGCCAGTTGCTGCCTTTCATCAGGTTTGACACCAAGCCGTCGAAGCCGATACCGGCGATATTGACAAACGGTTTGCCGTTCATACTGCCGCAATCGATGGTTTGCATGCGGGCCTGATTGAGCTTTTGCAGGGCAGCGGGAATGTTGCGGCCATAACCGAGGTGCATGGCTAAGCCGTTGCCCGAGCCGGCGGGCACGATGCCCAGGATGCTGTCGCTGTGCAACATACCTGCTGCGATTTCATTAAGCGAGCCGTCGCCGCCAACCCCTGTGATGATGTGAAAGCCAGCCTGCACCGCCATTTGTGCCAGTTCGGTGGCATGTCCGGCTTTTTGGGTTTCAAAGATGCTCAGTTCAAATCGGCAGGTATCGAGGTGGCGCTGTAGCGCTTGACGAATATTTTTTTGTGCGTTGACCCCTGCCCGGGGATTAACGATCACAGCCATCCGCAAAGGGGGCGGTGGCAGGGAAGCGGCAGGAGCACTGAAGTCGGGATATGTGTCCAAATCAATTTATTTTTTCCTTGATGCCAGGTAAATACGCCAGCGTTCGATGACCTGCTTCATATCGAAAGGCAGATCGGATTCAAAGCGGACATGCTCGCCGGTGGTGGGGTGGGTAAACCCGAGCACCTTGGCATGCAGGGCCTGCCGCGGAATCACCTGCAGGTTGTGTTCCACGAATTGTTTGTATTTGGAGTACAGGGTTCCTTTCAGGATCTGATTGCCGCCGTAGCGCGGGTCGCCGAACAAGGTATGCCCGATTGATTTCAAGTGTACCCGGATTTGGTGGGTGCGGCCGGTTTCGAGTCGACATTCCACGAGGGTGACATAATAGTAGCGCTCCACGACGCGCCAGTGCGTGACGGCGTGTTTTCCATCATCGCCTTCCGGGAATACCATAAACAGCCGTCGGTCGTTTGGATTACGGCCGATATTTACCCGAATTGTGCCTTCATCGCCTTCCATATCTCCCCAAACGAGGGCATAATAGCGGCGCTCGATGGTGTGGTGATAGAATTGGTTGGCGAGGTGGGTCATGGCATATTCGTTTTTAGCGATCACCATGAGGCCCGTGGTATCTTTATCAATGCGGTGTACGATGCCGGGCCGGTTGGGTTCGTTGCCGTTCATGATGGGCAGGTCGCCAGCCGCTTCTTTGAGGTGCCAGGCAACGGCATTCACCAGCGTACCGTTAGGGATACCGACACCGGGGTGTACGGCGAGGTTGGCCTGCTTGTCAATGACCATCACATCGTCGTCCTCGTACAAAATATTCAGCGGAATTTTTTGCGGAACAATACGTTCATCGGGGTCAGTGTTGCGCGGCAATACGATACTGATCTGGTTGCCGGGTTTCACCTTGTAATTGGGCTTCACTTCCCGGTCATCCACCAGAACCGTGCCGGCGCGAATGGCATTTTGCACTTTACTGCGGGAGCGATGGCTCAGGCGATCCATGATAAATCGATCCAGCCGGATAAGTGATTGCTTGGGATCTGCTACTAAATGATGGGTTTCGTAAAACTCGTCGCTTTGCGGAGCGTCATCTGCATCAAGTTCTTGCGTAGGACAATTGTCGGACACCGCCTCTACCGGCAACTGTTCGTCAGGTGTTTCAGGATCCGGTTTTTCTTCTAACAGGCTCATTTTTCAGGAGATAAAAAGGTATAATTCAAATGGCCGGGGTGAGCGGGGCGGGGAGAAATTCATGCAAAAATAGGGGGTTTGCAGGAATTATTCAGGTTAGCGCTAAAAATGATCGGAATATGATCCGTATTTTGATAAAACTCGCTTTATTTGAGCACTTATTTTGCGCTTAAATTTCAATTTTTACACAAAATTGCCGCCTTAAAAACCACTTTTTGATAATTCTCTGAAAATCAGCATGAAAGCAGGCATTCATCAATAAATCTACCCAAATCTTGGTATAACATGGAAAAAAGAACTTTTCTCAAAACCAGCCTTTTTCTCGGCGTTGCAGCTTTTTCATCGTCCTTAATTGAGGCTTGTACACCTTCCAAAAAAGCAGCGCCCGCGCCGCCGCCCTTGCCGCCGCCCACGCGCCGCCGCAACGGCGATTTCTCCCTGCCTGCGCTGCCGTACGCCCCTGCTGCCCTGGAACCGCATATCGACAAAATGACGATGGAGATTCACCACGGCCGGCACCACCAGGCTTATGTAAACAACCTCAACGATGCTGTGAAAGGCACTACATTTGCCGACTATGAACTCGACGACATCATGCCGCGCCTTACGGCCGCCGATGCCGACAAAAAAATCCGCAACAACGGTGGTGGCCACTGGAACCACAGCTTTTTCTGGCAAACGCTGTCGCCCTCCGGCGGTGCGCCTGGCCCAAAAACCGCCGCAGCGATTAATGCTTCATTCGGCGATTTCGGAAAGTTCAAAGAGGAATTTGTCAATGCCGCCAAAAGTGTTTTTGGCTCCGGATGGGCCTGGCTTTGCGTGGGCGCCGATGGCAAACTCTTCGTCAGCACCACGCCCAATCAGGATAACCCCCTGATGACACAATTGGTCAAACAACCCGGCAAACCCCTGCTCGGCCTTGATGTCTGGGAACACGCCTATTACCTGAAGTATCAGAACAAACGCCCGGACTATATCTCCGCCTTCTTCAATATCATCAATTGGAACGAAGTGGAAAACAGGTTTCAGTGAACAGTTATCAGTGAGCAGTTATCAGTCAACAGTTAGCAGGTAGTAGTATCAGGGATGTTGTCATGCTGAACAGAGTGAAGCATCTGGCCAGGCGCTACTACAAAGCAGGGCATTCTGCTCACTCCCGGCCGGATGCTTCACTCCGTTCAGCATGACAACATCCCTGATAACTACTACCTGCTAACTGTTGACTGTTGACTGATATCTGTTAACTGTTAGCAAACGTTTATGCATTCAGCACCGTCATAACATCCCCATGCTACAAAAACACGAAAACACAAATTCACCTAAACACGCCTATGCGCTTAACATTTTGGGCTTCAGCCCTCGCCCTGACCCTCGCCATTGCGGCCTGCTCTGTTTTCAGCAAACAAGAAAAAAACAACAACAGCCTAAAAACCGACAAAACCGACATGCCCATTCCACCTTTACCCACACCACCACCTTTTGATTATGCGACCGCCTGGAAAGCGGTGGATTCGCTTGAAAACAGCGGCCTCCCCAAAAGCGCCCTCGAACAGGTGAACCAGATTCTCCTGCGCGCAGGCGAGGACAAAAATCAGCAACAAGGCTTTAAAGCCCTCGTTTACAAGGGCAAATTCCTCATTCAGACCGAAGAGGAAGGCCATAAAAAAGCCATTGCACTCTTCAAGGGTGAATTGGCCAAATCGCCCGAGCCGCAGCGCTCCATGCTCAACAGCCTGCTCGGCAAAACCTATTTCCAATACCTGAGTACCCGCTACTGGCAACTGAGCAACCGCACGGCCGTCGCTGGTGCCGATGAAGGCGAGGATATGGATGCCTGGTCGCGCGAACGCCTCGAAAAAGCCGCTTTTGATCACTACACGGCCTCTATTCAGGCAAAAGCAACGCTTCAGGCCATTCCCCGCACACAATTCCCCGAATGGGTGCTGGAAGATAAAAACGCGCCCTTTATTTCTGCCGCCGCTGCGTCTATGTACGACCTGCTGGCTGCCGAAGCGCTGAGCTATTTTAACAACGAAAGCAACTTCCTGACGGAGCCAACCTATAAATTCGAGCTGGATGGCGACGCCGCTTTTGCGCCCGCAGCGCAATTTGTCGGCAAAACCTTTGAAACCCCCGACGTCGAGTCCCGCAAGCTGAAAGCCCTGCAACTCTATCAGGAATTGCTGCGCTACTACCTGGCTCAAAAAAATACGGCAGCACTGGTCGAAACAGACCTGAAGCGCCTGGAATTTGTCCTGCAAAACAATGTTTCCGAATCCAAAAACGAGTGGTACTTCAATGCCCTCGAAGCCCTGCACGCCGCATACGCCTCCGATCCGGCCGATGCGGAGGTGTTGTATGCTATGGGATACCACGTGTTCACGCAGGAAACGAGCGATAAAAACCGCCTGAAAAAAGCGGTCGCTTACTTCGATGAGGGCCGCCAGAAATATCCCAATTCCTATGGCGGCATCAATTGTGCCCGCCTCGCCGCGGAGTTGCGCAAACCTTATATCAGTGCAAAAACAGCTGAAATTGCTCTTCCCGATCAGGTTACGCCTTTTTTGCTCGAATATAAAAACCTGAAAGCCGTTTATGGCAAAGTCGTGCGGCTTGATTTAGATCCCCAAACGGATGGTTATATTAATGGCAATTATCGCAGCGATTATAAATGGGTCGTTGGGCTTCCGGCCGTCGCACCCATCAGGAACTGGGACTTGCAAGACCCCGGAGATCTCCTCCAACACAGCACCGAACTGGCCCTGCCCGCCCTGCCCCCGGGCCGTTATGCCCTTGTGCTGACCGATAACAATAATTTTGATGCGAACAAGGGAGATGCTACCATTTCTATTTTTCAGGTGAGCAACATCGCCTGGCTGGTAGCCCGCTCGACCAACAACAGCGAGCATTTCTTTGTCCAAAGCCGCAGTACCGGCGCGCCGATGAACGGGGTAAAAGTGGATTGTTACAAACGGGAATGGGATAATAGAAACAGCCGCTACCGCAAAGTATACGTCAAGTCTTTCAGCAGTAAACCCAACGGACAGGTAGAGCTCGACCTGAGCCATAACCAGCAATATTCGCTGTGCTTCAGCCAGGGCAAAGACAGCACCTGGATGGAGAATTTCTGGAAATCGGAACGCGGTCGCCCGAGGGAATACATTTCCCGGCAAGTGCGTTTCTTTACCGACAGAAGCATTTATCGTCCCGGACAAACGATTTATTTCAAGGGACTGCTTTATGTGAATGATAAAAAAGAAGGTTACCGTATTTTACCCAATACGCCCGTTACTGTCACATTTAAGGACGTCAACGATCAGGTAAAAGGCACGCTCCAACTCCGCTCCAATGAATACGGCACGGTGAATGGCAGCTTTACCGCGCCCATGAGTGGCCTGACCGGTACCATGAGCATCACCGCCGAAGACTTTGACGCCTATGCCGGCGTAAATGTGGAAGAATACAAACGCCCGCGTTTTGAAGTAAAATTCAACCCCATCGAAGGCGCTTTTGCCCTCAACGATAAGGTAAAAATCAAGGGCAATGCCAAAGCCTTTGCCGGCAGCAATGTGGATGGCGCGAAAGTTACCTATCGCGTGGTGCGCGAAACCCGCTTCCCCTGGTGGGGTTGGGGCTGGGGCCGTGGCGGCTACCCGGGCATGAACTCCGAAACCCGCGAGATCGTTAATGGTACGACCCTCACCGATGCCGAAGGTAATTTTGAAGTGGAATTTGAACTGATTCCCGATAAAAAAGTACCTGCTGCCAATAAGCCGCTTTTCAATTACCGCGTCATTGCCGATGTAAGCGACATTAACGGTGAAACCCGCAGCGCCGAAACCAGTGTGTCGGCGGCCTATATCGGCTTGCAGGTGGGCTGGAACCTCAGCGATGCGATGACCCGCGACGCCTTCAAAACCATAGAACTGAGCACCACCAATCTCAGCGGACAATTTCAGGCGGCACAAGGGCAAATCACGTTGCAAAAATTGGTGCAGCCTAAGCAATATTTCCAAAAACGTCTTTGGGAATTGCCTGAATTTCAGGCATATACAGAAGCAGAATGGCAGCGTCTTTTCCCAAATATTCCGTTTAAAAAGGAAGACGAACCTGAATTTTGGGCCAAATATGGCAACCCTATTACCCTGAATTTTAATACTGCCGACAATAAAAAAATTGACCTGAGCAGCAGGAATCTTGGTACGGGCTACTACCTCGTCGGCCTCACCACCCGTGATGCCAAAGGCAATGTGGTGGAACTGAAACAAGTGGTGAAAGTATGGAATGAGCAAACCCGCGAAAACTACTTTGATGGCCCGGGTGTAGCGACAGATAAAGACAGCTACACACCAGGCGATAAGGCGAAACTGCTCTTCAGTCCTGCCCCTGCGCCCCTGTATTACCTGTATGCCATGCACAACAGCAAAGGCGAGGTAAACTACACCTGGCTGAACAACAGTGAAACCAAAGAACTGAACATTCCAATCACGGAAGCGCATCGCGGTGGCTTTTCTGTCATGGTGTATTCCGTGTATGATAACCGTATTGTACTCAATACACAGGTGGGTTTCAATGTGCCCTGGAGCGAAAAAGAATTGCAGATCAGTTTTGAAACCTTCCGCGATAAACTTGCACCTGGCCAGCAGGAAGAGTGGCGGATCAAAATCAGCGGCCCGAAAAAGGAAAAAGTAGCCGCTGAAATGGTCGCCGCCCTGTATGATGCCTCCCTGGATCAGTTCCTGCCGCATGGCTGGGATCGGCTGTCTTTTCCGGAATTGTATCCTTACCAGACCTGGGCCGCAGGGAGTGAATTCGGGGTTTCCGGCAGTTATACATACAACCCCTTCGACAAACTGCCGCCCTCAACGTATCGCTTTGCTCCGTTGATTAACTGGTTCAATTTTCCATTTGATACTAGGGTTAACTACCGCAGCATGGGAGATTACGCAATGGATGCCGTCAAGGAATCCCGAGCCATGCCCGCAATGTCGCCCGCTCCTGCCGTTGGTGGTGCTGCGCCTGAAATGGAGCAAATGAAAAAAGCGGAAGAGCGTGTAGTCAGTGATAAACTGATGATGAACGATATTGCTGCTGCGCCCCCTGTACCCCCCGCTCCGCCTGCGCCACCCGCCTTGCGCAAGGCCCTGAACGAGACGGTGTTCTTTTTCCCGGAGTTGCGCACGGATGCGGAGGGCAATGTGATCCTCAAATTCACCATGAACGAAGCGCTCACCCGCTGGAAACTGCTCACCTTCGCTCACAGCAAAACGCTGCAAAACGCTGTGGCCACCCGCGAAATCGTGACCCAAAAAGAACTCATGATCATCGCCAATCCGCCGCGCTTCCTGCGCGCAGGCGACCAGTTCGAGTTCTCGGCCAAAGTAAGCAACCTCTCCGGCAAAGACCTCAACGGCACGGCCACCCTCACGCTGCTCGACGCTGTAACGATGCAGCCCGTCGGCAGCGCGCTCGGCCTGAGCAAACCCAATACGCCCTTCAGCGTCAAGGCCGGACAAAGCGCCGCGCTTGGCTGGCAACTGAATATTCCCGACGATTTCACCGGCGCGCTTACCTGGCAAATCAGCGCCGACGCCAATGATTTCCGCGACGGCGAAGAAAGTTCCCTGCCTGTCATCACCAACCGCATGCTGGTTACGGAAACCATGCCCATCACGGTGCGCGGCAACCAGAGCAAGACGTTTACATTCGACAACCTGAAAAATGCTTCGGGTGGCAGCCTCAAAACGCACAATTACAGCCTCGAATTTACCAGCAACCCGGCCTGGTACGTGGTGCAGTCGCTGCCTTACCTCATGGAATACCCGCACGAATGCAGCGAGCAAATGTTCTCCCGCTACTATGCCAATACGCTGGCAGCCGGCGTCACGAAAAAAATGCCGCAGATCCGCCGCGTGTACGAGCGCTGGAAGCAACAGACGCCGCCCGGCAAACGCGACCCGCTGTCGAGTAACCTGCAAAACAACCAGGAACTGAAATATGCCCTGCTCGAAGAAACGCCCTGGGTGCTGGCCGCCCAACAGGAAGCACAGCAAAAGCAGAATATCGCCCTGCTGTTCGACCTCAACCGCATGGCCGACGAGCAGGAGCGCACACTTAACCGCCTCGCCGAACGCCAAAACAGCGACGGCAGCTGGCCCTGGTTCCCCGGCGGTCGCGGCAGCTGGTACATCACGCAGTACATTGTTTCCGGCTTTGCACATTTGGAAAAATTGGGCGTGGTATCGATTCAGGACAACCAGCAGGTATCCGATATGTATGACAAAGCCCTCGGCTACTGCGATCAGGAAGTGCTGAATTACTACAACGAAATTGAACGCCGGGTGCAGGAAGGCAAAACCAAATGGGAAGACGATCACCTCGACGGCATGATTATCCAGTACCTCTATGCGCGCTCTTTCCGGCCGATTGATCGCCCGGGCAAAGAACTGGCCTATTTCATCGGACAGGCCGAGCGCTACTGGTTGGGCAAGGGCATTTATCAGGAAGGTATGCTGGCCCTGGCCTTGCACCGCTTCCAGCGTCCCGACGTCGCGCAGGGCATCGTCAAGTCCTTGCGCGAGCGCTCCCGCGCAAGCGAGGAACTCGGCATGTTCTGGCCCACACAATGGGGCTACTACTGGCATCAACTGCCCATCGAAACCCAGGCCCTCATGGTAGAGGTGTTCAGCGAAGTAGCCAACGACGCCAAGTCGGTGGAAGAAATGCGGATATGGCTGCTCAAAAACAAACAAACCAACCGCTGGGAAAGCACTAAAGCCACCGCAGAAGCCGTTTACGCCTTGCTGTTAAACGGAGATAATTGGCTGGAAAACAATAAGGTAGTACAATTAAGCGTGGGCGGGAAAACCCTTAAGCCCACAGAAATTGAACCCGGCACAGGCTACTTCAAACAAAGCTGGGCGCCTGCCGAGGTGAAACCTGCCATGGCCGAAATCAAAGTGGAAAATCCCAACAGCAATATCCTTTGGGGTGCTGCGTACTGGCAGTATTTTGAAGACCTGGACAAAATCAAAACCTTCAATAAAACCCCGCTGACCATCGTCAAGCAACTGTACCGCGAGAAGAATTCCGCTGCCGGCCCCGTACTTGAACCCATTGCCGACGGCGCGAGCTTGCAGCGCGGCGATAAAATCAAGGTGCGCATTGAAATCCGCGTAGACCGCGAAATGGAATTTGTACACCTCAAGGACATGCGCGCGGCGGGTTTTGAACCGGTGAATGTGCTCAGCGGCTACCGCTGGCAGGGCACCCTGGGCTACTACGAAAGCACCAAGGACTTAGCCACCCATTTCTTCATGGATTACCTGCCCAAAGGCACGCACGTGTTCGAGTACACCCTCTTTGTATCGCAGCGCGGCAACATGTCGAACGGCATCACCACCATGCAATGCATGTACGCACCCGAGTTCACGGCCCATTCCAAGGGCATTCGGGTGAAGGTGGAGTAGGCCGGTACACTGTTTTGAAAATGTAACATGAGTCATCCCGAATTTTGGATCATACCAAAATTCGGGATTTTTTGTGTTCACTAAAGATTTATTGATATTTTATTGACGATCAATCATGCGGTTTACCGCAACACCATCACCGTCCCGGCCTTGATGAATGTACTGCCGTCAATGCGTTCAAGTTCTGCCCAGAAAGTACAAACACCGTTGGGCAAAGGCTTGCCACGCAGGGTTCCATTCCAGCCCAATTCCGGGATATTGGGTTCAAAATTTAACTGATCAAACAAAATTTCCCCCCAGCGATCGGCAATAATTAAACGCCGCACCAACTGCACGCCCTGATCGGCGCCGAGGAAAAAGGTATTGTTCGGAAAATCAGCTTCCGGGTCAATGATATTGGGCGCAAAGACCCGATTGTCCTTGGAAATATTTATTACAATATCGTCTTCGTGGAGGCAGCCATTGTCGTCGGTTACGCGGATGACATAGCGCACCGATTGTGCAGGCGAGATACAAAAAGTCTCGCAGGAAGGGTCTGCGCAAGGGGCCGGCGGCAGCCATTGAATAAATTCCGGGTTCAAACCAAATTTGGGCTGCATACAATAGGCGTCTCCAAAATAAATGGTGGAGTCTTCACCAAGGTATACCCAGGTCTGTCGGAATTCCAGCTCTATAAAAACCAGAGAATCGCAGCCATTGTAAGAGGCGCCCTTCAAAATTTCCAGTCCGCCCCGGTTATTGGTATCGTAGATGTTGCCGTTAATGGTAAGCGAAGCGCCCGGACAAAGGGTATCGTTCAGCAGGCGGAAAGGCAGCGGCACAAAAGTCAGGTTGACATTGATCAGGGAGTCGCAGTCGCCTGGATTTTTGGCCGGAATAAATTCCTGCCCGTTTGGCTGGAGCTGATCAAATACCCTGCCGTTGATGGTAATGGATTCGCCTTCGCACAGCGTTTGCTGGATGGCATAGGTTACGGGTTTGAAAGTCAGGTTGACATTTACAATACTGTCGCAACCAAACTGCGAGGCGTTATCAATGATTTCCTGCCCTACGTAAAAGTTTTTGTGGTAGGCTTTGCCATTGACAAAGAGGGTGTCCCCGGCACAAAGGGTTTGTGTGAGGTTAAATTCAGGGATAGGCCTGAAAACAAGCTCCACATTGATAATACTGTCGCTGCCGTTGACGGAACCGTTTGGTATGATCTGTTGCCCGCTTGTGCGGTTGGGTCCAAAGAGTTCTCCGTTGATCAACACGCTTTGGTTACCGCAAAAGGTATCGCGGAGAAAGGAAACGCCGCTTTGTGCGTGGCATACGCTTGTAAAAGCGCAGGCTTGCAGCATAAGAAGGAGAGAAAACAGTGCTATTCTCATAGCGCAAAAGTCGGAATAATCGGATTTTGAAAGATGGATTTGCTGGATAAAAACAAAAGTCATCCCAAAATTCTGTTCAGAACATTGGGATGACTTAAAATGATATTAAAAATATACGCAATTAATCTTGTTTAAGGATTGCCTGCTCTAATTTTTCAAGGCGCTGGCGCAAGCTGTCATTCTCTTTTTTCAGATGTTCAATCTCGCTTTGTTGCTCCTGAATGGCTTTTACCGTCAGCACACTGATGGCGCTGTAATTCAGGGCGAGTGATTTTTGCGGGTTGTCGCCACGGCCCGGCGTTTCGCGGATCAGTTCGGGGAAGAGCTGTTGTACATCCTGGGCCAGGAAGCCGATCGAGCGGTTTGCGCTTTGGCTTTCGTTGCGGTAGCGGTAGCTTACCGGGCGCAGCTGCATGATTTTTTCAAGCGTGCTGCCAACATTTTCCACTTCTTTTTTGAAACGGGCATCAGAAGGAATATACACGCCGTTGGTGGCAAACGTGCCCACTGGCGCTCCACCGATGGGGCCAACGCCGGCATTGTTGTACAACTCCAGCGCGCCGTCGCCGGTATTTACAAAAAATTCCCACTCGTAAGTACCGGCATTGTTTTTCAGGAAAAAGCCGTCGTTGCCGTGCAATACGCGTGTGCGGCCGAGTCCTGCAACTGTTGAACCAAGTGTAACTTCGCCATTAATACCATCAAAACGCAGGAAACGAACACTTGGCTGAGCAGGTTTAAAGACATCAATGGTAAATTCAGCGCTGTTGCCGTTTTTACCAGATACTTTCCAGCCACCGGCCACATTATTTTTCAAAACCAGGCTGCCGGCATCAGCAGACAGATTTTCCAGTTGAAGTTGCGCGTCTGCGCCCATGCTGGCGATACGGGAAGTTCCTTCAACATCCAACTGATAGGAAGGCGCTGTAGTGTTGATTCCGACAAATCCTTTATCGGTAATCAGGGCCGGACCGCCAACCGAATTAAAGTATCCGGCGCTGCCACTGCCATTGTTTTCTACATAAAGGGCAGGAATGCCGTCATTGGAGAAAAAGGCGCCTGCTGCCCCGGTACCTGTATTTTCTACCTGCAACTTGCCGATAGTGGCAATATTGGTACCAATCAGCACATTTCCTGTATTGGTATTACGGATGTTGTTACCGTTTTGCGTCCACAAACCACTGTTGCTCAACAAACCTGCGAGGTCGACATTGCTGTTGTTGCCCGAAAGCGTCAATACGGTACCGTTGAGGCTCACCGTTTGCAGCTCGTTCAGGGCGCTGAGGTCGCCGGTATTCAGGATGTTAAAGTTTGGCGCTGTGCCTGTAATGCTGATGCCGGCGCCAGCAGTGTAGGTATTGCCAGACGGCAGGTTAACCGAGCCGCCGCCATTGGAGAGTGAGAGTTGGTTGCCGCTCAGGCTCAGGGTTTGCAGCTCGTTGGTGGTGCTCAGGTCGCCGAGGTTGGAAATCGTGAAGTTCGGCGCCGTACCGGTGATGTTGATGCCGTTTCCGGCGCTGTAGTTGTTGCCGGATGGCAGGTTGACCGAGCCGCCGCCATTGGAGAGCGAGAGTTGGTTGCCGGTAAGGCTGATGGTTTGCAACTCGTTGGTAGCGCTCAGGTCTCCGTTGTTGTTGATGGTAAAAGTGGGTGCGGAGCCGGTGATGGTGATCCCCGTTCCCGCGATATAATCATTGCCGCCGCTGCCGCCGGTGGCGTCATTTGCCGGCGCCCAGGTAGTACCGTTCCATTTGAGTACCTGCCCGTTGGTGGCGTTCTGCTGTGCAATGCGGAGCGGATTGGCTGCGGTGCCGGCGCCACTGAGGGTGGCGTTGGTTTGAGTAACTTGTGCGCCCCAGTCGTCGCCGCCGGAGTTTTCGTCGTTAGCCGGCGCCCAGGTGCTGCCGTTGTATTTGAGTACCTGCCCTGTTGAGGCGCCCTGTGGCGCCAGGCGCAGCGGGTTGGCATTGGTACCGCTGCCGGTAAGGGTAGCGTTACTTACAACCACTTGCGCGCCCCAGTCGTCGCCGCCGGAGTTTTCGTCGTTAGCTGGCGCCCAGGTGCTGCCGTTGTATTTGAGTACCTGCCCTGTTGAGGCGTTCTGTGGCGCCAGGCGTAGGGGGCTGGCGGTGGTGCCGCTGCCGATTAGGGTGGCATTGCTGATTACTACTTGTGTGCCCCAGTTGTCGCCCGTAGCATTGCCGGTTTCATCATTTGCCGGCGCCCAGGTGGTTCCGTTGAATTTAAGTACCTGGCCCATTCCCGCACTCATGCTGTTGAGTTTGGCTGCGGTGATGGCGCCATTGATGATGTTGGAAGTGGTGACGGAGTTCGGGGCCAACTCGTTGCTGCCTACCACGGCCGGGCGAAGTTGCAGGTTGTCAAAAGTTCCGGAGAGGTCGCCGCCTGCATTGGTCGTTTGTGTGATGTCGTCCAGGGCGTTGAGGTCGCCGTCATTTTCAATCAGTACATTGTTGCCGCTGTTGATTACAGTGATGCCTGTGCCGCCGGTGATGCTGAGGTTGGCGGAGTTGTCGGCTGCTGGCGCCCAGGTCGTGCCGTTCCATTTGAGTACTTGGCCGTTGGCGGCGCCCATATCGTCTAATTTTGCCGCGGTAACTGACTGGTTGTTAAGCTTGGCAGTAGTGATGGCGTTGTCGGCAATTTGGGCACTGCCCACGGCATTATCGGCGATTTTAGCATTGGTAACCGCGTCGTCGGCGAGTTCCAGGGTGTTTACCACGCTGCCTTTCAGTTGCAGGTTGCTGAACACGCCGGTTACGTCGCCATTCGCTTGAGAAGTAGCGGTGAGGTCGTCAGCGGGATTGGTGTCGCCCGTATTGCTGATGGTCAGGTTCGGTGCGGTACCGCTGATGCTGATTCCGGTTCCGGCGCTTAGGTTGAGGGTATTGCCTGCGTTGTCGGCTGCTGGCGCCCAGGTAGTGCCGTTCCACTTGAGCACCTGCCCGTTGGTGGCGCCCATATCATCGATTTTTACTGCGGTGACGGCGCCGTTGGCGATTTTTGTGGTATTGACGGCATTGTTGGAAAGGTCGTTGGTGGCAATGCTGTTGTCGGCAATTTCATTGCTGCCCACAACGCCGGATTTAATCTGAAGGTCGTTATACGTACCGCTGACGTCGCCACCGAAAGTGGTGGTCAGCAACACATCATCATTGGCATTGGTATCGCCGGTATTGCTGATGATAAAACCTTGTCCATTGGGTTGAGCATTGATGCCGTTACCGCCGGTGATGGCCACAGTGCCGGGAGAAGCTACTACGGTAAAGGCATTGGTGACGCGGCCTTGTGCGTCGATGGTGAGTACCGGAATTTGCGAGGCGCTGCCATAGGGGCCGGGGGTTACGCCGGTTGTGCTGAGGCCGATGGTACCCGTTGTGGTAATTGGGCCGCCGCTCAGTCCGGTGCCGGTATTGATTTGCGTAACAGTTCCGCCATTGCTGCCACTGGCGGTCGCATCATTGGCTGGCGCCCAGGTGCTACCAGTCCATTTGAGTACCTGTCCGGTTTGCGCATTTTGTTGTGCGAGGTTCAGGGGACTGCTGAGCGTGCCGTTTCCGGAAAAGACGCCGGTGGTCTGCACGGTTTGTGTGCCCCAGTTATCGTTTCCTCCGGTTCCGCCGCCGCCATTGGCTGCTGTTTGGGCATACAAGGCATAAGGGACGCTAAGCAACTGGGTAGCACCGAGTTCGTCAAAAATATTCGGTGATGTTTCAACCGCAACGGTGAGGTACTTGGCACCGCCACCCCAGTTGATGGTGCTGAAATCGCCTTGTAAAGGAGTTCCTCCCTGACCTATGGTGAGGTTCACCAGGCCGTAGTCGTTGGTAGAACTGGTTTGTTTTTCCGTGTATGCTACCGGGCCGTTGGGCGCGCCGCTGCGAATGGAAAAAAGCAGTGAAACCGTTTGGTTGCTCAGCGCATTTCCGTTTTGATCGCGGATAATGCCCTGATAGCTAAATCCTTGCGGCACAAATTGTGCGAAAAGCGCCTGCACAAAAAAGAAGGAGGCGAGGAGGAGGTACAGTCTTTGTTTCATGTAAAAATCGGTTGTGTTGGAAGGGGTAGGGGTTACAGTTTTACAAATTTTACCGCAGTTGCAGCTTGCGTCTCTGCATCCACTAAATGTAGCAGGTAAATGCCTGGTTGCAACATACTGCAATCTAGGGGCGTAAGCGGAACCACGGGGCGGAACCCGAAAATTTCCCGACCCAGTAAATCGCTGACGGCTGCCAGCAATTGGCCCGACTGTTGCGCATCAAATCGTATATTTAATGGCCCTTCAGTAGGATTGGGAAATACTTCTATGTTCCAGGCTTCGAGATTCAGATCGTCGGTAGCAACCGGAAGGCAAAGATCTGGCTGGTGAAAGCCCTGAGTGGCTGTACGCTGGTCGCCTTTCAAGGTGTGGATCACGACCTCGCCCACGGTGTAGGCGTAATAACGACCATTTTGTTTGGTAGATTTTCCCGTGGCGCCAAGCACCTGAATACACAAATCCGGATTTTGGGCCGGCAGTGCTGTGGGGAGGAAAAAAATCAGGACGATGAAGTAGGGTAAAAATCGGATCACGGAGGGATGGATTGTATGTTTTGATTACTCCACAAAGAAAGGGAAAATAACAAAAATCAGGCCTTAAACTTGCGCTCTTGTCGCATTTTTGTCATTTGCAAACGCTTGTTCGGGCCTGTAGACGCAAAGGGGACAAGGTGGTCACGCCCCCTTGTCCCCGGTTTTATACTTCAATTTTCGCTTGGGATTTATCGCCTCCGGCGCGGTACATAAACCACGCGCGGACGCGGCGGATGCGCCCAGTAACCCTCGCGCCACACATACGCGCCACGATGGCGGTTCCAGGCCCAATCGCCACCCACCCAAACCATACCCGGACGCGGCATGGGCGGGCGTACAACTACAAGCGTTGCCGGTCGATGGCCCCTGCGCGCACAGCGTTGTGCCTCCATTTGAAATGGCTGAAGCAACAAAAAGACGCCCAGCGACAGAAAAAAAAGAATCTTTTTCATAATGTAGTAATTTTTTGTGCTTTGACAGCTTCGTCTGAGCAGCGTTTAATCGCTTGATTGTTAGTGTTTTCTTAAAAAAATTATTTATATTAAAGTATGGTTTAATGTGATTTTATTAAAATTTACTTCAACCCGCCGAAATAAGGGCTCCACTTTTGCGAAAAAATGAATCATGGAACCATTGCAATTTGACAACACAAAAGATCAGCTTATCTGGAAAGACTTAAGCAAACAAGTAAATGCCTATTTTGACGCGTCTAAATGCACGCGTTTCGCCGGCAAGTCCTCCTACCTTAAAGCAATATTGCTATTGCTTGCTTATCTCTCGGCCATTGGACATATTTATTATGGTGCAGCTTTTGAGCTTCCAATGCTTTTTTTCACGATGTATCTGTTGGCCGGTATCCTGAAAACCACCCTCGTTTTAAATATTGCACATGATGCGGCGCATGCCTGTTTTTTCCAATCCAAACGCCTGAATGCGATTGCTGTACGGGTGATGGATTTTCTTGGCGCAAGCAGCTATATCTGGAAACTCAGGCACGTGCACAGCCATCACCCTTACCCTAATGTACCAGGCTGGGATTTGGATATTTCCCAAAGTAAATTGATTCGGCTGAATGAGCAAAACCCCTATCGCCGGGTATATCGATTTCAACACCTCTACATGCCTTTTATCTACCTGTTTTATACCTTGTTTTGGTTGCTCCTGCGCGATTGGAAAGACTGGAAACTGGAACATATCGGTAATAAAGCAATCGGCCAATTTGCCTGGAAAGAGTTTTTCATTTCTTTATTTTTCAAAATAGTATATGTAGGTTATTTTATATTAATTCCCATTATTTGCTTTCATGTTCCCCCACTGACGGTGCTCGCCGGTTTTCTGTTGCTGCATTTTGCTGCCAGTGCGGTGACCGCTTTAGCGCTGGTTTCGACACATGTAGGTGAGTTTAGTGTTTATCCGGAGCCGGACGCCAATGGACGCTTTCAGCATTCGTGGTTTCGGCATCAATTGCTGACCACTTTTGATTTTGCTCCCCAAAACCCATGGGTAACTGCTTTTTTTGGCGGATTTAACCTGCATTTGGTGCATCATCTTTTTCCCGGTGTTGCGCATGAACATTATCCTGCGCTAACCCGGATTTTACGCGGGGTATTAGCCGATTATGGCCTTGAATATCAATATTATCCCAGTTTGCCCGCAGCGGTAAAAAGCCATTTCAGGCATTTAAAACAACAGTCGGTGCATCCTGCGGAAATTTTCTCGCATATGCTCTAAGTCATCATCACACCAAATTTTTTTTGACATGAAAACAAATATTGCAGGTTTGCAAAAGGCCGGTCGTTTGTCCAGCCGCTACTATTGCCATATGGTACGTTCGGAGCAAATGATCCAGGTTTTTCATCAAATTCCTTATCAGATTTACGCTGGTTTCCCTGCCTGGGTTCCACCAATTGAGGCACAGGTGGAGGCTGTCTTTAATCCTGAATGGAATACTTTTTTTACGCATGGACAAGCGGAGCGCTGGGTGCTGTGGGACGATGTGCAAGGGCGATATGTCGGGCGGGTTGCGGCATTTATCAATGAAAAACGCGCATTTACTTTCCCGCAGCCAACGGGAGGTATGGGCTTTTTTGAATGCCCGGAGGATAGCGATGCTGCCCGGGTGCTTTTTGAACAGTGTCGCCGCTGGTTGCAGGATCGCGGTATGGAGGCGATGGATGGCCCCATTAATTTTGGAGAAAATGATCGCTTCTGGGGATTATTGATTGAAAATTATGAAGACAGACCAGTTTATTTATCCAATTACCATCCACCATATTACAAGCATTTGTTTCGGGAATACGGCTTTCAGGCATATTTTGACCAGTTGTCTTTCAAGCGCCCGGTGTCGGAACCCTTACAGGAACTTTTTGTCAAACGTGCACAACGGCTTGAACTGCATTCCGGTTTGCAGGTAAAATCAGTGCCGCCAAAACATTTGGAGAAAATTGTTCCTGATTTTTTAAACGTCTACAATACTGCCTGGAAAACACACGACAACTTCAAGCCAATGTCTGAAGCGCAAGCCCGGGCGATGGTTGAAAAAATAAAACCGATTGCCGATCAGGAACTGATCTGGTTTGTGTACCACGTCAATAAGGTTGTCGGATTGCTGATTTTGCTGCCAGATATCAACGAGCAACTTGGTTTTGTAAAAGGTAAAATGGGCCTCAAAGAAAAAATTACTTTTGCCCTGATGCGGCTGCTTAAACCGAGTCGGCAGGCGTTCGGACTGGTTTTTGGGGTAATACCGGAATACCAAAACAAAGGCGTCGAAGGTCTGATGTTTCAAGCCTTGAGTACTGCTTCGAGAAAAAGCGGGCGCTACAAAGATTTCATTATCAGCTGGATTGGCGATTTTAACCCGCGTATGATCCGACTGGTCAAAGCCTTGGGGGCTGAACCATACCGCAAGCACACGACGTTTCGTTTCCTCTTCGATCGTGACCGGACATTTGAAAGAAGTCCGATTTGCAAGTGAACTTGAATGTGTTACAGCAATGACCGATACAGATCCATATACCGCCCCGCAATGACCGCCTCACTGTAATGCGTCTCCACCTTCAAACGGGCGGCCTGGCGCATTTTTTCCGGATTTTCTTGTGTCAAAATACCAAAGATTGCTTTTTCCAATGCCCAGGCATCCCCTTGCGGGGCGATTAATCCCTGTACCCCGTCTTCCACCATTTCCGGAATACCGCCGGTGTTGAAACCCGCCACAGGCGTACCACATGCCAGCGATTCCATAACGGTATTGGGCAGATTGTCTTCCAGCGAAGGAATGACAAACAGATCGGCAGCAGCATAGGCATTGGCAATGGCTTGTGCATCGGTCAGCAGACCCAACAGCCGGGTAGGGTAGGGCAAGGCTTCGGCCATACCCGCCTCCGCTTTGCCGAGCACCATAATATCCAGATCCAATTCGGGATGTCGGGTTTTCAGCGCGTGCAGAGCTTTCTGCAAAAAGGCAAATCCTTTGCGGGTTTCTGAAATTTTCATGGCGACAAACAGGAGTGCTGCTTTGCCGGGCCGGATACCCAATGCCTCGCGCACCTGTCTGCGTGTGGGGCCTTCCAAGGGCTTAAACGCCTCTGTATCAATAGGATTTGGGATGGAAAGCACCGCTGCATCCTGTAAAAGTGTACTTGATTGCGCCACCTCGCCTAACCAGCGGCTACAGGTGACGTATTGTATGTTTTGTGGTAAAAGACGCGCTTTCCGACCCAGAATATGGTGCGATAAATCCAACGGACCGGGTCGCCGCAAATAGTCGCAATCGCCGCAGGTTTGCTGAAAATGATCGCAACCGCGACTGTAATGACAGCCGCCGGTGAAGGCCCACATATCATGCAGCGTCCAGACGATGGGTTTGCCCAACTGCCCGAGTGTCCGGATATTTTGAAGGGATAAAAAGCCCTGATTGACCCAATGCAGGTGAATGATATCGGCTTCCTGAACGGCAGGATGTTTACTGATGTCGCTACCGAAATTGGCCAAGGAAAAAGCAAAACGAACCGATTTGTCTTTTTCATAAGGCAAAAAGGAAAGGCGCTCGGCATAAAAAGGCCATTTTTTACCTGCTTCTTCCCGGGTAAGCAATTGTGCCGTTGCGCCGTGTTTGTTCAGCGCCGCTTGCAGGCGCCGGCATGCGATACCTGCACCGCCACCTTTATACGTATTAATCAGGCAAATTTTCATTGCGGCAAATACAATTGATGAATCAGGGTGTAATTGTGGCAATGCGCTTCTTTGCCAATGATGTGATAGCCGGCATCAATAAGTTTTTGCAAGGCATTTTCAATGCGATCCATGTATTTGGTATCGAAATGATTGGCATAGGATTCGTCAAATTCAATACACAGCGCAGCGGGAAAAATGCGGTCTTTGTGCAGGGATTCCAGTACCTGATACTCCGCGCCCTCAATATCAATTTTTAATAAATCAATGCGCTTGTGACCCAGTTCGGGCATCAAACCGGCTAAGCGTCGTACCGGCACCTCAATGTAGTGATCGGTTTGTTGCAGGTTGACGATGGAGTGCGACACGTGGGTTTCATCTTTTGGGCTGAAAAAACGAAGCGTCTCGTCTTTATCCCAGATACCGACCGGATGCAGCAGCAGCAAGTCGGCAATTTCCGGCGGACAAGCGGGGTAGAAGCCGTCGGGAGCCGTGGCGCAGGCGGTTTTTTGGCCACTTTTCAGGTTGGCGATCAGCAATTCCACGTGTGCCTGTGCACGTGGCGTTGGATCAAAGATATGTGCCGGGCAGCCGAAGCGCACGGCCAAAGCAAGGTCGAAGGAAACATCTTCTCCGGCGCCCACGAGGTAACATACGGAGTTGTTATTCAGGAGATTAGCCGGAATAATCCAGCCGCCATACGGTGTGCCGAGGCGTTCGGTGGGCACATCGTTTCGGAGGGGCAATTGCATCTTGCGTTCCGTCCATTTGTAAAATTTCTGCCGAAGAAGGCGAAATATTTTCTGCATGCGTAAATAAGCCGTTATTTTGGCCCAAAAGTCGGTATTTCCCCGCAATCCCTATGCATTGTAAGGTAGCAGTTTTGTTGTTGTTGTTTAATCGGCCGGTGCACACCCAAAAGGTGCTGGAACGCCTGCGCATGGTGCGCCCGCCCAGGGTATACGTGCATTGCGATGGTCCGCGTGCGGATCGCTCCGGCGAGCCGGAAAAAGTAGCGGCCGTCAGGGCATTGGTGGAAACGATCGACTGGCCCTGTGAAGTATTTACCTTGTACCGGGAGCAGAATATGGGTTTGCGCATGGGCGTAACGGGGGCGCTCAACTGGTTTTTTGAGCAGGAACTCTACGGAATTGTGTTGGAAGACGATTGCTTGCCTGATCCGAGTTTTTTCCCCTTTTGCGCCGAATTGCTGGAACGTTTTGCCGATGATGCACAGATTATGCATATCGGCGGCTCCAACCTGAGTGAGCGTTTTACGCGAAATTTTCCTGAGCGCTATGTGTTTACCCGTTTTTCGTTTGTGTGGGGATGGGCGAGCTGGCGTAGGGCCTGGGCCAATATGTCGCTCACACTCGATGGTTTGGATACTTTTGCCGCAAGTGCTACGGCGCACAGCTGGTTGCCGGACGCCTGGGCGCGTTATTATATGCTGGATAAATTCAGGGTCACGCGCGCCGGCAAAAACAACTCCTGGGCTTATGCCTGGTTTTACAGCATTTTAAAAAATGAAGGACTTTGCATCGTCCCAACCTGCAATCTGGTGCAAAATACCGGCGTCGGTGATGTAGAGGCAACCCATACCAAAGGGAAAAACACCCACGCGGAACTTCCGGCCCGCCAGGTTTCGTTTCCTTTGCAACATCCCGCGCACCGAATGCCTAACCCTCAATTGGAACGCCGCTTTTTCTATGACAGCCAAAAAAAGCGACTACGCCTCTGGATTTGGCGCTTTTTAAGGTGGTTTAGGGTCTGATACCCCGAACCCACTCATCGTTCATCACTCATCGTTCATCGTTACAAAAATGAACTATATTATATACGATCTCGAAGCCACCTGCTGGGAAAATCCGCCGCAGGGATTTGTACAGGAAATTATTGAAATCGGGGCATTCCGGGTGAATGCCTTTGGAGAAGTACGCGGTAAATTCAACCGTTTTATCAAACCCGTGGTGCATCCCTCGCTCTCGCCTTTTTGCCGGCAGCTGACAACTATTACACAGGAAGATGTTAATCGAGCGCGTAAGTTTCCGGATGTTATTGAGGAATTTCTGGAATGGGCTTACATCGAAGAAGAAGATTATCGGCTCTGCTCCTGGGGGAGTTTTGATAAAAAAATGCTGATTCAGGATTGCCGCCTTCACCGCCTGGACGAAGCGTGGGTGGAAACGCATCATATTAACCTGAAAGAACAATATCGGATACTCAAGCGAATGAAGTCGGGCATGGGCCTCATGCGGGCAACGGAGAAAGAGGATATTCCCTTTACCGGCCAGCACCATCGCGGCATTTCTGATGCTGAAAATCTTGTAAAAATATTCCTGAAATATATTGATCGCTGGGATTTGTAATATTTAGATTTTTTGGTATAAATATTTGACATACAGCTATTTAAAATAAATATTCTCCGCAAACAGGAAGATCCTGAACATGCAGAACACCTCGTGTTTGCGGAGAAAAAGTTTGGATAACGATCAGACTTTCTGGAAACGTTTCACGGCCGTCCGGCCTTCATGTTGCAGGTGCAGGAAGTACTGTCCTGTAGCTAATGTGCTGATGTCAATTTGCGGCGTGCGGCCCTGAAGGGCCTGCTGGCGAACAAGTTTGCCCTGCGCATCAAAAAGTTGCGCCTGCACACCGTCCAGATCACCCAGTTCAAGGGTCAGTACGCTGCTTGCGAGCGTGGGGAATAATTTGATTTTACCCGCCAGCTCTTCCGAAGTGTTCACGGTTGTTTTCAGTGTAACTGTTTTGTTGCCAGTGAAATGTTTGTCGCCGTTGTCGTTGCCGGTGTTGTTGGCGCCAAGTGCTACATAGTAAAATGTTGTTTTGTTACCCGACGCTGTGCTTGGTGCTTTCCAGGTAAACGACCAGGAGGTTGCACCGCCTGAAAGCACTTTTTTAGCGCTTTGGCGAACATATTGGCGGCCGTTCTGATTGTTGGTGGCCACATTGGTACCTGTGCCGGCCGTTAGCGCGCCACTTTTGGTATTGGCGCCATCCAGGGCGGTCATCTGAAAGCCCGCCGCTACGGCATTACTGGTAAATGTAAGCGTGGCGGTGTAGGATTGATCCGGTGTAACGGTGTCCGGAATACCGGTCAGTGCAATGGAGCCGGTAAAGTTACCGCCGTTGTGGCAGCCTGCAATACCGCAGGTTTCTTCGCCCGGTGCGCCGGTACGGCTGAGGGGCGGGTTGGAGGGATTGAATGCAAAAGCAGCCCAAAGGGCAGCCAGCAAGGGCAAAATCAGAAGACGATTGTGTCGCATTGTTATGATAAATTGTTGATTTGTTTGTGCATTAACAGGACTATACGTTTGATTATTCTACCTGGTTGCGCTCCTCCATCCATGCGCGCACCTTGGGGGTCATTTTCCAGGCTTCCGCTTCGCAAAGATCGTAGAAGGCTTTGGTATCTGTAGCCAATGTACTACCGGGATATTTGCTAAGAACCGACTTCCAGGCATTTTTATGATCCTCATTGATCTTTTCACTTTCAAAATCATAGATCGGCGTGTTGTCGGCACCGCAAAGCAGCGCAGTGCCGGCCCAGCGTTCCGAATTAGCGGTTTCTTCTCGTCGTACAAACCAGGGATATTTTTTGTTGAATTGCTCCCAGAAAAAAGCGCGCTCTGCCACGGTTTCGAGCGGAATCATAATACCGCCGTCGTCGTACATCGGATCCGCTTCCTCCTTAGTGGTTTGTGCCAGATATTCCCGCATGGCCGGCGTGAGCTTGTTGCCAAAAAAGTCTTGCAGGCGCTTGTAATCAACGGTTGGGAAAATCATGCCCTCCGCAGTTCCGAGCGACATACCGGCCGCCGCCAATTGGCGGGTTACCGGCGTGCTGTTCATATCGAAGCTGCCGGCGCTCACTTTGTTGTAATCCGTATCTGCCCACTGCACCCGTTCCGTCATGTTGTAAAAATTACCGTCGAAAACCATCGAACGGATATGCTGCTCCAATAACATAAAGGCTGCATCGGCCAAAGCGCCATTGGCGTCGGAAAAGTTCTTGCGCACATAATCCCAGGCTTTTTGACCGCTGGAGAGTTCCGTAAGTTTAAAACTTGCCAATGTTTTTGCAAGCATGGCTACCCGCGCCTGATCGGGCGATCCCGATTTCGGGCCGGCGTAAACCGTGCGCAGGGCGCCGCCAAATACCCAGCCTGTTTTTTTGTCGGGCGTTGTACTGTTTACACGGTAAAAAGGTGCTTCTATTTCAATGCCCGACAACATGGCCGTTTCAATATTGTCTGACACCTCGCCATTGCCTTCCAGTAATTCCCCTTTGGCAATTTTGTATACCACTTTGGTACTCTTTTGTGAAGGCTCTTCGCGCATCAGGAGTTTGTCGACGGCTGCCGCATGCAAGTAAAATTCCGGTTTTTCGGCGCCAATATCGGTGCTGCTTGCGCCGGGAGGGGGTGCTGCGGTAGGCGCTTCGGCACTACTGCCCGTATTGGCGGACGCTGATTTGTTGTCGTTGGCACAGGAAGCAAAAAACAAGAGTCCGGCGAGCAGCAGACTTGAGCAGGAAATGGTTTTCATAATCACGAACAGGTTTGGGTGAAAAAAATAAGCCAGGCTTAAATGTTGTTTCATTTTAAACCTGGCTTGTTGACGAAGCAGTAAAAGCTTATTGTATCAGCTTGTAAATTTCGCCGGGGAATATCGTCAGCAGGGCAATTACCGCCACACCGGCCAATGCTACCCAGCGCACGATGCCGCTGCGTTCAACCGTGTAGGCATTTTCTTCACGGCTGAAATACATCGCAATGATGATTTTGAAGTAGTAATAAATGGAAATGGCAGAGTTGATAACCGCCAATACCACCAACCACGGGTATTTTTCCGTCGCTTCTGCAAACAGGAAATATTTACCAAAAAAACCAGCCGTGGGCGGAATACCGGCGAGCGAAAGCATGGCAATCGCCATTACCGCAGCCAGTACAGGCTCTTTTTTGGAAAGTCCGTTGAAGGCTGAAAAACCACCATCGTTGTTTGGCTCCGATACTACCATGTAAATGGCGAAGGCGCAAATGGTGGCGATGGAATACGTGAACGTATACAACAAAATAGCGCCGCCGCTGCCATCGGAATCCGCTGCCAGAATTCCCAGCAGGAGATACCCGGCATGGGAAATCGACGAATACGCCATCATGCGTTTGAAGTTCTGCTGCCAGATGGCAGTAACGTTGGCCAACGTCATGGTCAGGGCTGCCAGTGCAGCCAGGGGTACACTCCAGAAGCCAATAGCACCCAGGAATCCTTTTTGGAAAAGGAAGAAAAACGCAGCAAAACCGGCGGTTTTTACAATGGTTGCCATGAAGGCGGTCACGAGGTTCGGACTGCCGGTGTATACATCGGGCGCCCAGAAATGGAAAGGCGCTGCCGATACCTTGAAACCAAGTCCGACCATCACCAGCAAAATGCCGGTATGCAACATACCTGCCGAGTGGCGGCCGTCGGAAATGGCCATGCTGATTTCTTTTACATCAAAGGAGCCGCTGCCGCCGTACAGCAGCGCAATGCCAAACAGCAGAATACCTGTGGCAAAAGAACCCATCAGGAAGTATTTCAGTGCTGCTTCGTTGGAGGCCAGGTCGTCGCGACGACTGCCTGCCAGTACATACAGCGGGATACTGAGGATCTCGATACCGAGAAAGAGCATCACCACATTGGTAAAGGAATACATGATGAGCGCACCGCAGGCACTGAACAGCAGCAAACCATAATTGTCGCCCAGGGTGGCGTGCAGGCCGCGAAGCCCCCAGGTACTCAGGCCCAGAAGGAGCAGTAGGGTAGCGAGGGTCGTTGCGGAAAAGGCCAGCGCATTCCGATCGAAATGAATCATCAGTGAGAACTGCTCATTCAGTCCGGTGGTGTCGCCAACGGCCAGATCCAGCAGGGTGAGGCCGAGTGCAGCGATGGTACCGAAGATCACCACAAAGTTGATCATCCGACGGTTACCGCCAAGGCCGGCGAAAAGGGCCAGAATGCCCGTAATAAAAAGTACAATTAAAGCCTTCATATCAAGCGTTCACAGTCTGTAATTAAAAATGGGGCTGTTCGATCAGTTGTTTCACCGCCGGCTCGGTCAGCGACAGCACCGCCTGCGGGAAAAAGCCCAGTACGATAACCAATACGGCAATGGCGCCCAGCACGAGCAATTCATTGGATTGGAGCGGCGCAAAACGGCTGCTGGCTTCATTGGCCGGGCCAAACATCGCCAGACCGTAAGCGCGCAGCATGTATACAGCGCCGAAAATGATGGTCAGGCCCGCAATGGCGCCAGCCCAGTTGGAGTAGTTCCAAACGCCGTTCAGGAGCAGGAATTCACCGGGGAAACCATTGGTGAGCGGAACCGCTACGGCGCCCAGCATGATGATCATAAACAGGGTGGCAAAAACGGGAGCGCTCTTGGCAATACCGCCCATCTCCGAAAGCGAGCGGGAGCCAATGCGTTTTTCAATAATATCTACCACCAAAAACAGACCCACAACATTGATGCCGTGGCTGAGCATCTGAATCATGGCGCCTTGAACGCCGGTCTGATTCCAGGCCAGCAAGCCCGCTGCAATCAGCCCAACGTGTGCAATGGAGGAGTAGGCAATCAGGCGTTTGAGGTCGCTTTGTTTAACCGCAATAATGCTGGCGTACACAATGCCGGTTACTGCCAGTCCGATAAAAATCGGTTGCCACCAGTGCAGGGATTCGTCGGCCAGGGGAATCATCCAGCGGATAGCGCCGTAAACACCCATTTTGAGCATAATACCGGAGAGCAGCATGGTGCCGCCTGTAGGCGCCGAAACATAGGTGTCGGGCTGCCAGGTATGGAAAGGGAAAACGGGCATTTTAACCGCAAAAGCAAGGAAAAAGCCCAGCATTACCCACCAGGAGGCCTCCGCAGTAAGTGGCGTCTGCATTAACTGCATCCAGTTGAAGGTATGCTCACCCGGTGTTTTGAGGTAAACATACAGCATCGCCACCAACATAAACAGTGATCCGATGAAGGTATAAATGAAAAACTTCAGCGTAATCCGGATGCGGTTTTCTCCGCCCCAAATGGCACAAATGAAGTAGATCGGAATAAGTGCCAATTCATAAAACACGTAAAACGCCAACCCGTCAATGGCCATAAATACGCCGTTGAGGGCGCCGACCATCATGGTAATCAGGCCGTAATAACGCGCTTCGTTTTCGTAGCTTTTCCCAAAGCTGCTGTACACAATGAGTGGTGAAAGCAGGTTGCTCAAGATCACCATGAGCATGGAAATGCCGTCGAGACCAAGGTGAAAATGAATGCCGGCCTCGGCAATCCAGGGCACATCAAACTCGTGTACATAGCCCGGCGTTGATGGGTTGAACCCGCTCAACATAAAAATCGTCAGGCCCAGATTCGCCACCGTGGCTGCCAATGCAATCGCACGGGCGCCGGCAGGGCGGGTAAGCAGCAGTACCGCCGAAGCAATCAGCGGAATCAAAACAAGTAACAGCGACATCAGTCTTTTTTTACTTTATAGATCTGGAACTCATTGTCTTCATACAATTTATTCCAGGGTAAAGGTTCTTTCCACATATTGCGGTCAATAACCAGATAATCCATCCCAACAGTATTTTCGCCAGCCACCCAAGCGGAGTCTTTCATCCGGTCGATGACCGACCAGCCGCGGCGGTGTGCGAAATACATCATCTTGGGGTTCAGGTTATCGCCATTGACCAAAATTTTGGCATCCTTGGGGATATATTGATCGGTCAGGGATTCTAATTTGGTAAATTTCTGCTCATTCCAGGGCGTGAAAAAATCTTCTTTTTTCCAGTAAATCGCTTCGGCTGCCATAATGGCCAGCACGGCAATAAATGCCCAATCATTTTTCAGCAAATAATGCAAGCCTAATCCGGCAATGGAAGCCATTACCACCACATAGGGAATGATGTAGTATTCATGGTGGGAAAAGGTTTTGCCGACCTGTAAAATGAAGTACAAAAATACCACACTGTACAAGCCCCAGATCATTACCATTTTCCATTGTTTCTTTACAAACATCAGCACCAAACCCGCCAAAAAGGCAAAGAAGGCTAAGCGTCCCTGCAAAGCAATGGGGAAAAAACGGGTCTTGGTGTCCGGCCAGGCTTCCACCCAGATCTCATGCCAGGCTTTTTCCAAGCCAATATTCATGTACCAACCCTGCCCGTATTCTTTTTCCAGACCGGGAATCCAAACAAAATACCACAATCCCATCAGGGCCACGGCAGCTATGCCTGCCCCGATCAGACGGCCTTTTTTGTCCCAGCCCAAATCGTTTTTCATCAATATCATCGGCGCCAGCAATACCATCGCCGATGCAGCCGGTATTTTACTCAGCATTCCGAGGGCAGCAAATGCGATAAAGGCCAATAGATGCCCCATTCTGCCGCGCTCTAAATAACGCATCGCAAAATGAATACCTACCAATACTAATGAAACGGAAAAGACGTCGGGCATGGCCTTGCGCGCATAACTGAACGCCACCGAAGTGCCAAACAAAACCGCTCCGGCCAGGGCCGCCCGCGGCTCTATCAGCCTGCGCAGGATATGGTATAAACTCCAGACGCCAAAGCTCGCGACAACAATTCCGATCAGGCGGAAAATCCAGTTTTGTTGCCCGAATACCGACCAAAAACCGGCAATCAGGTAGTTCAAAATCGGAAACTCCGTAATTTCATAACCCGGCCGCGAATCGCAGAGAATGGTGCGGGGCCGCAAAAAGTCGGCATCCCATTCCACATAATTGCGCGCAATACCCAGGGTAATGGTCTGACGATAACTGTGGGCGTCTAACGGCGGCTGGTTCAAATTTTCCATGCGCACCAAAAACAGAATCAGCACCCACACCCTTATGTCAAAGAGCAGGCTTTTGAGCAGCTGAAACGTATTGTTGTTGGTTAGCGACATGTTGGCTTTAGTCTTGTTCCGAAGTCGTTTACAGGTACATCGAGAGGAAGAGCAATACTGCCCCTGCGACCATCCCGATCAGGTAATATTCTATGTTGCCGTTTTGCAGGCGGCGGAAATACCCACCAAGGGCCTGCACACCGGAGCCGGTGCGCTCTACAATGCCGTCGATACCCCAAATATCCACGTAGTAGTGGAAAATTTTGGAGAGGTATTCTGTCGGGCGAACGAACAGGAAATTGTACAGTTCATCCACATAGAATTTATTGGCCAGCACTTTGCTCAAGCCCTGTTGTTCGCTGTCGGCAACCGGCAGGTTTTGCGGTTTGCTGTACAGGAAATATGTGACAATCAATACCAATACCGCCAAGGCGCTGGCAATACCCATGAGCATCCATTCGGTGCTCACCTCTAAGTGCATTTCTGCAAGCGGGATAATCGGGGTGCCATTCACGCCATTACCGCTGAACCAATGCGCGAGCCACTGATCGTTGCCCAAATGCAGGAAGTGCGGCGTATTCAGCAAACCGCCCACTACCGACAAAACCGCCAATACCATCAGTGGCACGGTCATTACCAGAGGGCTTTCATGCAAATGGTGCTTTTGTTCTGCCGTTCCGCGGAATTCACCAAAGAAGGTCACATAGAGCAAACGGCTCATGTATACCGCCGTCAGCAAGCCGCTGGCAGCCGCAAGGCCCCACCAGATGGCGCCACCATGTGCAAAAGTGGCTGCAAAAATTTCGTCTTTGGAGAAAAAGCCCGACAACAGGGGGAAACCGCTAATGGCAAAAGTACCGATCAGGAACACCCAAAAGGTAATCGGCATGTGCTTGCGCAAGCCGCCCATGTTGCGAATATCCTGCTCGCCGCCCATGCCGTGAATCACGCTGCCGGCAGCAAGGAAAAGCAGGGCTTTGAAAAAAGCGTGTGTCGTGACGTGGAACATCGCGCTCACATAAGCGCCCATGCCCAGCGATAAAAACATCAGGCCCAACTGCGAAACAGTGGAGTAGGCCAATACCTTTTTAATATCATTCTGCCGCAGACCAATCAGCGCGGTGAAAATGGAGGTCGCCAGACCCACCACGGCCACAACAGCCTGTGCATACGGCGCCATTTCAAACATGCCATTGCAACGCGCCACTAAGTAAATACCGGCTGTTACCATCGTTGCGGCGTGGATGAGCGCGGAAACCGGCGTCGGACCGGCCATAGCGTCGGGCAACCAGGTGTAGAGCGGAATTTGCGCACTTTTACCCATTGCACCCACAAAAAGGAGCAGGCAGATGGTAGTTACCACCGCCGGATCGGCGCCTTCTAATTTGGCAAAAACCGTAGCGTAGTCGAGGCTGCCGAAGGTGTAAAAGATCAGGAACATGCCCAGCAACAAACCGAGGTCGCCGATGCGGTTCATAATGAACGCTTTACGCGCAGCGGCGCCGTACTCCCGGTTTTCATACCAGAAGCCGATGAGCAGGTAGGAGCAAAGCCCTACGCCTTCCCAACCAAAGAAAAGCATCAGGAAATTGGTGCCCATTACGAGCAGCAACATCGAGAAAATAAAGAGGTTGAGGTAGGCGAAAAATTTGTAAAAACCTTCGTCGTCGTGCATGTACCCGATAGAGTACACGTGAATCAGGAATCCGACCCCGGTCACGATGAGCATCATCCATACCGAAAGGCGGTCGGCCATGAGGCCGAAATTAATATCCAAACCGCCGACCGAGAGGAAGCGGTAAAGATCGCTTTGGATGGGTTCGCTGTTAGCGCCCAATTGCTGAAAACACAGCACGCTCAGGATAAAAGCGCCAAGCAAAGTGCCGCTGCCGATGATCCCGACGAGGCTCTTGGGAAGTTTTTTGCCGAACAGCCCGTTCACAGCAAAGCCGAGCAAAGGCAGAAAGGGTATTAGTGGTAACAGTGCGTTCATATTTGCAGGATGCAAAGTGAAACGCCGCGCGAGGGCGACGGATTCAGTTTCTTAATTTGTCCAAAAGGGAAATATCCGTGCTTTTGGTATTGCGGTAAATCATAATCAAAATGCCGAGGCCAACGGCAGCTTCCGCTGCGGCCACCACCATGATGAAAAATACCATCAACTGCCCCTTGGAATCGGAAAGGTAGGTCGAAAAAGCAGCCAGCAGCAGGTTCACGGCATTGAGCATCAACTCAATACACATCAACACCACAATGGCATTGCGGCGAATCAATACGCCCATGACGCCAATGGTAAACAAAATGGCGCTGTACAGGACGTAATATTCAACCGGGACTTGTCGTATAATTTCGAGCATATTCTCAGGTTTTCGTCGTTAAACTTTAATCTCCCGTTTACCTACCAACACGGCTCCCACCATCGCGGCGAGAAACAGGATGCCGGTAATTTCAAAAGGCACCACAAACTCACTGTCGAAGAGCATACGCCCCAGCACCGCCGGCAAGCCGCGGTCGGGTTGGTATTCGGCAGCAGCCGGGAGTTGAATCTGGTTGCGCAGGGCGCCCACCATTACCACCAGCAGCATGCCGGAGGTGATGGCGCCGCTGATTTTCCACAGGTTCGATTTTTGTGGCTCGGAGTCCTTATTCAGGTTGAGCAACATCAATACGAAGAGGAAAAGCACCATGATGGCGCCGGCGTAAACAATGATATGTACCACGGCCAAAAACTGTGCATTGAGCATCACATATTGGCCGGCAATGGCGAAAAATGTAAGAATCAGGTACAACACACTGTGCACCGGATTGCGGGCAAAGACCATCAGTAATGCCGTAATTACGGAGATGACGGCGAGGGTCAGAAAGATGTAAAAATCCATATCGTCGCGTTGGTTTCGCTACTTGGCGTATGCTTATTGCGCTGCGGCAGCAGCCTGTTTTTTCTCCTGAATATGTTTCTGGCGCACGCTTACGTCTACGCGCTTTTCCGGCTCAACGCCTTCTACCAGCATGTCTTTACCAAAAATAAAGCCCTGGCGCACGTAATCGGAGGGTACAATGCGGTCAGTCAGGAAGATGGCTTCTTTCGGACAAGCTTCTTCGCAAAGACCGCAAAAAATGCAGCGCAGCATATTGATCTCATACACGGCGGCGTATTTTTCTTCGCGGTAGAGTTTTTCTTCACCGCGCTCGCGCTCGGCAGCCGTCATGGTGATGGCTTCTGCCGGACAGGCAACCGCACACAGGCCGCAGGCGGTACAGCGCTCGGCGCCGTTGGCGTCGCGTTTGAGCACATGCCAGCCGCGGTACACGGGTGCATAGGTACGCTGGGTATCCGGATAGTTGTAGGTGTTGTTTTTCCGGAAAAAGTGTTTGAGCGTAATCCACATGCCTTTTGCAATCGCGACCAAGTAGATGCGCTCTGCAAAGGACATTTTTTTATTGACAACGTTTTTAGAACGATTCGTGAGTTGCATGGTTGTTTTCGCTTATTTGCTGAATAATAATACACCCAGACCAGTCAGCAGCATATTCAAAATGGCCAATGGAATGAGGGATTTCCAACCTAAGTGCATCAGTTGGTCGTAGCGGAAACGCGGGAGCGTCCAGCGAATCCACATGAAAACAAATATGAAGAAGAATATTTTGGCAAACAGTACCAACGGGCCGGCAAAACCGTACAACCACCCCGGATCAATACCCGGGAAATTGTATCCGCCAAAATAAACGGTAGAAATCACCGCACTGGATACAAACATGTTGATGTACTCGGCAAACAGGAAGAAGCCTAATTTCATGGAGCTGTACTCCGTGTGATAACCGCCAATCAGCTCGGTCTCGCATTCTGCAAGGTCGAAAGGCGCGCGGTTGCACTCTGCCAGGGCACACACAAAGAAAATCAGGAAACCTAAGGGTTGATACCAGATATTCCAGTTGATGCCCGGTTGCTGAATGGCCATCTCCTTGAGGCTGAGGGTGCCGGTCATCATGACCACCGCAATAACGGAAAGACCCATCGCCAGTTCGTAAGAAATCATCTGCGAGCTGGCGCGAATGGCGCCATACAGCGAGTATTTATTGTTCGATGCCCATCCGCCCATCATGATGCCGTAAACGCCCAGCGAAACAAAGCCCATGATGTACAAAATACCGATATTCAGATCCGCTACCTGAAGGGTGACGGGTTTATCGAAAATCGTCAGTTCGGTGCCCCAGGGAATAACGGCACTCGTCATGGCGGCTACAAACATAAATGCGCCCGGCGCCAGGATGTAGAGCCAGCGCTCCGCCTGATTGGGCATAAAGTCTTCCTTGGTAAACATTTTTACCCCGTCGGCAATCGGCTGCAGGATACCACCCCAGCCGGCCCGGCTCGGCCCCATACGGTCTTGCATAAAGGCTGCCACCTTGCGCTCGCCCCAGGTGGAGTAAGCGGCCACGCCGAGGGTAATGGCAAAAACGACACTGACCAGAATTATTTTTTCTATCGCCAGCGCCCAGTCAAAGAGTAAAAAAAGGCTCATATCGAGTTTGTTTTGAGCTGAAACTCAGCTCTGAAACAGTATTTTATGGATTAACGCACCGTTGTGGCGGCTAAATAATGGTTTTGTGAAATCACCGAATTGCGCTCAATATTGCGCGGTCCTTCAACTACCCAGTCGCCCGGCGCTTTTTTCTCAAAACGGCAGGTATTGCAAATGAACTCGTGTACCTCGCCGTATTGATCCTTGCGCGCCGTTACACGAAAAATTTCCTTGCCGTACATCCAGACAACGGCCTTGCCGGAACATTTCTCGCAGTCGCGATGGGCTTCCATCGGGTTGAGGAACCACACGCGGCTTTTGAAGCGGAAGGTGCGATCGGTCAGGGCGCCTACCGGACAAACATCGATGACGTTGCCCGAAAAGTCGTTGTCAATCGCTTTTTCAATAAAGGTGCTGATTTCGGCGTGGTCGCCGCGACCAACCACCCCGTGTACGCGCTCGGGCGTAAGCTGCTGGGCGGTGAACACGCAGCGATAACACAGGATACAGCGCGTCATGTGCAGTTTGATGTACGGGCCAATATCGATGCGCTCAAAAGTACGGCGCTCGAACTCATAGCGTGTGGAAGCGGCGCCGTGGTCGAACGCCAGATCCTGCAGGTGGCACTCGCCGGCCTGATCGCAGATAGGGCAATCGAGCGGGTGGTTGATGAGCAGGAACTCGACCACGCCTTTGCGGGCGTTGATCACTTCATCGCTGGTAATATTGGCCACTTCCATACCATCCATGACCATCGTCTGGCAGGAAGCCACGAGTTTGGGCATGGGGCGCGGGTCTTTTTCCGAGCCTTTGGTTACCTTCACGAGGCAGGTGCGGCATTTGCCGCCCGAACCTTTGAGGGTGGAGTAGTAGCACATGGCGGGCGGCACAATGTCGCCACCAATCATACGCGCAGCGTTGAGAATGGTGGTGCCATCGGGCACTTCGACTTCAAATCCGTCTATTTTTACTTTGGGCATGGTTGTTATTTTTTGAAAAAGAATTCAAAGAAACATTAAAATGTTATTATCTGAATCTTTTAAAATTGGGTTTTTGGTTCTTATCAATTTCTTTAAAGTTTTCAAACGTGTAGGCCTTTGAATCAGCTAGGGATTTTGCTATCCATTCAAGCAAATCAGCAAAGTCGGTGTTTAAACTTCTGAGGTTTGACAATTGCTCCCAATCAAGTTCCATTTGCTCAAAACCTTGTGTTATTTGCTTGATTTTGAACTTATTACTAATATGAAGTTCAAAATCTTCTTGCTTCATTTCTGTGATTTCACTGACATCTGGAAATTCATTAATCACATCAAATGTTAGTCCAAATGTTGAAATTTTTACTCCATAAGAATTGCCTAATCGAATTAATTCTTCCAAAAGGCTATCTTTAATCTCAGTAGCAACCACTAAATGTGCTTCATGCGCCCATTTACTGTTGCTGACACATTGAAAAAAGTATTCTCGATAGTTTGATGAACGAAGGTCTGCTTTCAACTCGATAGACGTTATTTTGAAAGCTTGCTCCCCCAAACCATTCATCATGCTAAGGATACTTTTATCCATATTAAAATTATCTTCCGAAAGAATTAAATCTTTCCATTGTAACAATACTAAATCAGGATATTTCCATTTATTTAATCCTTTAGTTGCTTTTTTACCTTTAGTATGTTCTATGATCATAGGGCGAATATTACTTTCCCCCAACTCGCAATATTTTTTATAAATGATCCTGAATTTTTCTTCGACCTGCTGCTCTCTTCCCGAAGCAATTTTTTCTACCTTTTCGTATTCAATGAGTTTATTACTATGTAAGTTTTCTACAGGAATTTCCTCTATTGTTTTGAGGTAATATCCTTGTCCATTATTTTTTTTGGTCAAAAGCGACTTTGGATCTTTGCTTAAGATAGTTAAATATTGCCGTATTGTACTTTCTTTCTCATTTGGCAACTTTTCAGAAAGCATCCTTGCAAGGTCTACACCGTTAACAGAATTATCGGCTCCTTCCGTCAAAAGATCGGGAAGAAACTTTTCGATTTGCTCTATCAAAGTTAATTTTGTCATGACAGCTAAAATAGTAACTTAAACCGTTGCGAGCGGTTCTTTCACCAATCCGTAATTCCGTTCCATACAAGCTTTTGGCTCGTTGATATGCCATTCAAATTCCTCGCGGAAGTGGCGGATGGCGGCGGAAACGGGCCACGCGGCGGCATCGCCGAGCGGACAAATGGTATTACCTTCAATTTTTTTGGCCACATCGCTCAAAAGATCGATGTCGCTGAGTTTGCCCTGGCCATTTTCGAGGCGCCAGAGTACTTTTTCCATCCAGCCGGTACCTTCGCGGCAGGGCGAACACTGGCCGCAGGACTCATGGTGGTAGAAGCGGGAGAAATTCCAGGTATTGCGTACAATGCACTGGTCTTCATCATACACGATAAAACCACCCGAACCGAGCATGGAGCCACTGGCAAAACCGCCATCGGAGAGGCTTTCGTAGGTCATCAGGCGCTGTTCGCCATTGGCCGTTTTCGTGATGAGGAAGTGGGGCAAAATGGGTACGGAAGAGCCGCCGGGCACACAGGCCTTGATGCGCTTGCCGTTTTTAATGCCGCCGCACCATTCGTCGGAATAGATAAATTCCTCTACCGGAACGCCGAGTTCAATCTCATAAACACCGGGCTTGTTGATGTTGCCGCTGGCACTGATGAGTTTGGTGCCGGTGCTTTTGCCGATACCGATTTTAGCATATTCGTCGCCGCCGTCGTTCACGATGGGCACCACGGCTGCAATAGTTTCTACGTTATTAACCACCGTCGGGCTTTGCCACAGCCCTTTTACTGCCGGGAACGGCGGTTTTACCCGCGGGTTGCCGCGTTTGCCTTCCAGGCTTTCAATCAGGGCGGTTTCTTCGCCACAGATATAAGCGCCGGCGCCGGGCGTCACATGCAGGTCGAGGTCGAAGCCGGTTCCGAGGATGTTTTTACCTAACCAGCCGTTGGCATAAGCCTCTTTGATGGCTTTTTCAAGAATAAAAACCACCCAGGAATATTCCCCGCGAATGTAAATATAGGAGGTGTTGGCGCCGAGCGCAAAGGAAGAGAGAATCATACCTTCAATCAGCAGGTGCGGAATCTTCTCCATCAGGTAGCGATCCTTAAATGTACCAGGCTCACTCTCGTCGGCATTGCACAACAAGTAACGCGGAACGCCCTCCGGCTTGGCAATGAAAGACCATTTCATGCCGGTTGGGAAGCCTGCGCCACCGCGACCGCGGAGGCCCGACTTTTTCACCTCTTCCACCACGTCTTCAGGCGCCATGGTTTTCAGTGCCTTTTCCACCGCGCGATAACCGCCGTGTTTGCGGTAAACCTCGTAGGTGTTGATGCCCTCCACGTGGGCGTGTTCCAAAAGTAATTTACGACCCATAAATCACGAGTTAAGCATTTTGAGCAGATAACAACTATATGCTCCCCCAAAACGCTTGTTTTTTATTATTTTAACCTCGAAAAGTCTCAAGAAACTATGATAAACAATTCATCGTTCATCACTTATCGTTCATCGTTATTCCTCTCCTTCTTCGCGGTCCAAAAGTTCTTGTATGTCGGTTTTCAGGGTTTCGGGCTGAATGACGACGCTTAGGAAATCAGGTGTTGGAAAAGCCGCCACCATCAAACCCTCGTTTTTAAAATCGTCGAGCCATTCCATTAATTCAATCAAATCCAGATTTTCCACACGAAAATCGTCGAAGTCACCTTCTTTTCTGAAGTATTCGGCGAATTCAAGATCGGGGAAAAGCAGCATTACATCTTTATCATCCTGTTCAAGCATCAGCCAGCCTTCGTCGTCGAACAAACCGAAAACCTCTTCTTCTGCAACAGCGCGTTTCACGAAGTATTTGTAGCGATTTTCCGGCTTTTTGCGCAGAATTTCGGTAAATTCGGTGTAAGTTAAAGGCATGTTCCGGCTTGAAATTTAGTGCATTTTCCAGGTGCCCTTATCGATTTTGCCAGCGCGGCAATCCTCGATGAACTGGTCGATTTTGGCTTCCGTCAGGTGCTCGTGAAAGAATTCGCCCACCTGCATCATCGGGGCATAACCGCAGGCGCCGAGGCATTCCACTTCTTTAATGGTAAAAAAGCCATCAGCCGTGGTTTCGCCGGTTTTGATGCCGAGTTTTTGCTGGGTATACGCCACGATGCGCTCTGCGCCTTCAATGGCACAGGGACCGGTATGGCAAAATTCGAGCACGTATTTCCCGACAGGCGCCAGGTTGTACATCGTGTAAAAGGTAGCCACCTCATACACTTCGATCGGGGTAATGCCAAGTACTTCGGCCAAGTGGTCCATGGCGGCAATGCTCAGCCATCCGCCGTTTTCCTCCTGCGTAATATGCAGCGCACGGATCAGCGCGCTTTTTTGCTTGCCCTCCGGAAAACGCTGCATCAATTCCCTGATTTCGGCCAATGTAGCCGGAGAAAATTGAAAAGGCGCGCCGTTGCTTACTGGTGTTGCGTGTGATGCCATAATATATTGGTGTGAATCAGGCGTCGAGTTCGCCGGCAATGACATTCATGGAACTCATGGTCAGGATGGCATCCGACAACATGGCGCCTTTAATCATTTCCGGATAAGCTTGATAATAAATGAAACAGGGACGGCGGAAGTGCAGGCGATACGGCGTGCGGCCGCCATCGCTGACGAGGTAGTAACCCAACTCGCCATTGCCGCCTTCCACAGCGTGGTACACTTCTCCTTTGGGAATCGGCACCTCGCCCATCACTACTTTAAAGTGATAAATGAGGGCTTCCATCTTGGTATATACCTCGTCTTTGGCAGGGAGGTAGTAGTCCGGCACGTCGGCATGATAAGCGCCTTCGGGCAGGTTGGCATAAGCGTCGTTGATAATTTTAAGGCTCTGACGGATTTCCTCCTGGCGCACCATGAAACGGTCGTAGGTGTCGCCGTTTTGGCCTACCGGAATGATGAAGTCGAAGTCCTCATAGCTGGAATAGGGCGTCATTACCCGAACGTCGTAGTCGACACCCGCAGCGCGAAGATTTGGGCCGGTAAAGCCGTAGTTCATGGCCATTTCGGCACTGATGGGGCCGGCGTTGATTACGCGGTCCATGAAAATACGGTTGCGCTCCAGCATTCGGGCAAATTCTTCGAAGCGGGGCGGGAATGTTTTGAGGAAATCTTTGAGTTTGGCGTGGAAGCCCGGCGTGAAGTCGCGTTCCATACCGCCGATGCGACCGATGTTGGTCGTCAGGCGGGCGCCGCAGACTTCTTCAAACATATCGTAGATGCGTTCGCGCTCCTGGAACATATAGGTAAAGCCGGTGAGGGCGCCGGTATCTACCCCGATAACTGCATTGCAAACGAGGTGGTCGGCGATGCGGGCGAGTTCCATGACGATGATGCGCATGTATTGCGCGCGCTTGGGCACCTCAATACCGGCTAATTTTTCCACCGTCATATGCCAACCCATATTGTTGATGGGGGAGGAGCAGTAGTTCAGGCGGTCGGTAATCGGCGTGATCTGGTTGAAAGGCCGGCGCTCGGCAAGTTTTTCGAAAGCGCGGTGGATATAGCCGATGGTCGGCTCAGCGCTTACAATTTTTTCCCCGTCCATTTTAAGCACGTTCTGGAAGATACCGTGCGTGGCGGGGTGAGTAGGGCCAAGGTTGAGCGTGGCCAATTCACCGTCGATGCTATCGAGCTGGGAGAAGTAGGATTGAACCTGCGACATAATTTCCCGTTAAAAAGTTCAAAATCAGTCGAAAGAGCGGCCTTCGTGTCCGTCGCGACCAAAGAAACGGTCGTCTTTGTCGGTGCGGGTGCCGTCTTCCATTTTAAATTCCTTGCGCATGGGGAACACATCCAGATCGTCGACATTCAGAATACGGCGCAGATCGGGGTGGCCGTCGAAGACGATACCGAAGAAGTCGTATTCCTGGCGTTCCATCCAGTTGGCGGTGGGCCAGACGCCGGTTAGCGTGGGGACATGCGGGTTGGAGATGGGGAAAAAGATTTTCACGCGCATGCGGAAATTCTTTACCCAGTTGTGGAGGTGGTAAACAACTCCCAGTTCGCGGCCTTCATTTTGCGGGAAATGCATTCCGTTGAGGCTGCTGAGGAAGTTGAATTGCAGGACACTGTCGTCGCGCATTTTACGCAGCACATCGGCCACTTGTTCGCGGTCAATTTCCACAGCGAGGATGCCGTCTATGCCCGTTTCCGTGGCTTTTACGACGCCGGGAAATTCCTGCTCAAAGCGGGCCAGGACGAGTTCGTTGCTCAAGTTCATACGAAGCGGATCAGGAGATCTGATATTTTTCCAAAAGGTGTTGGTATTCCGGAGAGTATCGGCGGCGCAGCGGCTCGTTTTTCACGAGTTCCTGAATTTTCATAATGCCGTCGATAATTTGCTCCGGGCGCGGCGGGCAGCCAGGCACGTACACATCTACCGGAATGACTTTATCGATACCCTGCAATACAGAATAGGTATCAAAAATGCCACCGGAGCTGGCACAGGCGCCTACGGCAATTACCCATTTCGGTTCGGCCATCTGGGTATATACCTGCTTGAGTACGGGGCCCATTTTTTTGGAAATGGTACCCATAACCATCAAGAGATCCGACTGGCGCGGGGAAAACGAGAGGCGCTCCATGCCGAAACGCGCAAGGTCGTAGTTGGAACCCATGGTTGCCATAAACTCGATGCCGCAGCAGGAGGTAGCAAACGGAAGGGGCCAAAGCGAGTTGGCGCGCGCTAATCCGACAGCTTTGGACAGGGAGGTTGCGAAGAAACCTTCGCCGGCGTAGCCTTCAGGCATTTCAGCCATATTAGCCATAATTGCTTGTGTTTACGGTTGGCAAATGATGTTGACAATACAGGAATTAAGGGCCAATGTTATTTGTCCCACTCCAGTGCGCCTTTGCGCAAAACGTAATAAAACCCGATCAAAAAGATTGCGACAAACAGCACCACCGCGAGGAAGCCTTCCAGCTTCATCTCTTTCGATACCAGGGCGTAGGGATAAAAGAATATCACCTCCACATCGAAGAGTACAAAAAGGATGGCTGTCATCAGGTACTTGATAGATATCGGCATGCGGGCATTGCCCTGGGCTTCGATACCACATTCAAAATTTTCGTTCTTCTTCGCGCTTTTACGGCGAGGGCCGAGCATGGGTACTACAATCAGTACCAGGGCCACAAAGCCCAAAGCCACAAGCGCCTGGAGAATTATGGGCATGTATTCGCTGGGTTGCATCTCGTATCGTTGTTTTACTGTTGAACGTTTAACCCGAAAACTGCTGCGATGTTCAAAGCACGGGTTATTCTTTTTTTGCCGGCGCAAAGGTAACAAAAGGCACAAGAAAGTTTAGTGCAGAAAAAAATTGTACTTTTTACACCAAGTATTTTTTTACATTTATCCCGCAACTTGCATTTTTTTCAGAAAAAATTGAAAATTTCATTCAAACTCGCTCCCTGTTATGCAAATCGGCCTCGTCGGATTAGGAAAAATGGGCTACAACCTTGCCCTCAATTTACAAAGAAATCAAATGGAAGTGCTGGGGTACGACCTGTCTGAAGCCACGCGCTCAGACATTCATCAAAAACACGGTATCGCCGTGGCCGACAGCTTGCAGACGCTTGTTGCCGGACTGTCCACGCCGCGCCTGCTCTGGCTGATGGCCCCCGCCGGGGCTATTGTCGATGAGCTGATCGCCGCCCTCAAACCCCTGCTCGCGCCCGGAGATACGCTCGTTGACGGCGGTAATTCATTTTATAAAGATTCTCAGCGCCGCGCTGCCGAATTACAGGAAGCCGGTATTCATTACCTCGACTGTGGTACTTCCGGGGGCACCGCCGGAGCGCTCAACGGGGTATGTGCCATGATCGGTGGCGACGCAGTGGTATTTGCACGCTATCAAAAAGTGTTTGAATCCATTGCGCTGCCAGGTGCTGCACAATATGTCGGCCCTTCCGGCGCCGGGCATTTTGTCAAAATGGTGCACAACGGCATTGAATACGGTATGATGCAAGCCATTGCCGAGGGTTTTGAGGTGCTTGAAAAATCGGAATTTGAGCTCAACCACGCGCAGGTGGCCCAACTTTGGGGCAAAGGCTCCATTATTGCCGGCCGTTTGATGGACTACAGCGCCGCCGCCTTTGAAAAAGACCCGCATTTAGACGCCCTGCGCGGGGTCATGCACAGTTCCGGTGAAGGCAAATGGACGGTAGAAACCGCGCTGAACCTCGGTGTGCCAACTCCGGTCATTACCCTTTCCCTGCTGATGCGCCTGCGTTCCATGGAAGAGGACAGTTTTGCCGGCAAGGTGGTTGCGGCCCTGCGCAATGAATTTGGCGGCCATGCCGTCGTAAAAAAATAAGCGATGCTGATTTTACTGATCGGGATAGCAGTGCTGCTGATTGCCATTCTTGTGCTGCGCCTGCATGCCTTTATTGCCTTGCTGCTCAGTGCGCTGGCCGCCGGCTTCATGGCTGGTATGGCGCCGGATAAAATACTGCTCAGTATGGAATCCGGCATCGGCAGTACACTGGGTGGTACGGCGATGGTGCTGGCCCTGGGATTGATGCTTGGGAGTATCCTCACGGAAACAGGCGGTGCACAGGCCATTACCGAGCGTTTTTTAAAATGGTTTGGCGTGAAATATGCGCGCCATGCGCTGGCCTTAGCTTCTTTTGTGGTAGGGGTGGCGATGTTTTACAACGCGGGTTTTGTGGTGCTGGCGCCTTTGGTTTTTTCGGTAGCCCGACAAACCGGACAAGCCATCATTCCCTTAGCAATCAGTATGGCAGCGCCCCTGTCGGTCACGCACGGCTTTTTGCCACCGCACCCGGGTGCAACGACCATTGCCAATCAGTTGGGTGCGGACTTGGGGAAAACGCTGTTTTATGGCTTGATTATCGGCATCCCGACGGTGTTGCTGGCAGGCGTCTGGTTTCCCGGATTACTGAAAAATCTGGGTTCGGCGGCGGCACAAAATCAAACAAAAGACAGCGCTTACAGCAGCCCTTTTGGGTTGAGTGTATTAGTGGTGTTGCTGCCGGTTTGTTTGCCTTTGCTGTCGTTGTGGGCGACTTTTTCCAATAATATTCCACCAGACTTGCTGGTCTGGATAAAATTTATCGGTCAGCCGGGCATTGCCATGCTGATTGCTGTGCTGGCGGCATTACTTTTATTGGCCCAATTACCCGGCCTGACGCATCGGAATGCGCCAAGTGTGCCAGCCTTGATGCAAAGTGCCGGAGACGGGCTTTCGGCCGCTGCCGGGCTTTTGCTGATTATTGCTGCCGGCGGCGCTTTTAAACAGATTTTAGTGGACAGCAAGGCCGGGATAGCAGTTGCCGAAGCGCTTGGTACATTACCTTTGTCACCGTTGTTTATCGGCTGGAGCATCGCTACTTTATTGCGCGTCAGTCTTGGCTCGGCAACGGTGGCAGGCATCACCGCCGCCGGTATTGTACAGCCCATGATGGCCGCTACCGGCGCTTCTCCGGAGCTGATGACGATCGCCATTGGCGCGGGCAGCCTGATGTGTTCACATTTAAATGATACCGGCTTCTGGATGTTTAAAGAATGGTTTGGCCTCAGCCTGAAACAGACCTTTCTCAGCTGGACTTTGATGGAAACCATCGTCGGCATAGCGGGCTTACTCGGCGTTTTATCAGTGAGCAGTTATCAGTGAGCAGTTATCAGTCAACAGTCAGCAGTTAACAGTTATCAGGGTGCAGGGTGCAGTGAATGTTGTATATGAATAATATACGCGTGGTGTCATGCTGAGCGATAGCGAAGCATCTGGCCAGGCGTTACCGGACAGCCCGGCTACGTTTTAACGCCTGGCCAGATGCTTCGCTATCGCTCAGCATGACACCACGCGTATGTTATTTAAATCCAACGTACCCTGCTAACTACTCCCTGCTAACTACTGACTGCTAACTGCTGACTGATAACTGCTGACTGATAACTGATAACTGAAAATGATTGCACTCGATATAGGAACGACGCATAGCAAAGCCGTTGCCCTGAACCGGCAGGGCAGGGTAGTGCAGCAGGTATTCGCACGGAATATCATCCTGAAAAATCCGCCGGGAATTATGGAGCAAGCTCCCGGGGCAATCTGGCAAACGGTGCAGGAATTGCTGGATGCCCTGAGTGTTTTGCAGCCGGAACGCCTGGTCTTGTCTTCGGCCATGCATGGTTTTTTGGCTTGCGGCGCCAATGCACTGCCGCTCACCAATTTTTGGCTCTGGTCGGATTTGCGGGCCGACGCCCTCGCGCAGGCTTTCCGGAAATCAGATGCCGGGAGGGAATACTACCAGCGTACAGGCGTGCCGGTACACGCGATGTCGCCGGCTATGAAATGGAAATGGGCAAAGGAAAACCGGGAAACGTGGGTAAATGCCTGCGCCCGGATATTCGACATCAAATCCTGGTTGTGGTACCAGCTTACCGGCGAATACGCCATCGACATGGCCTGCGCAGCAGCAAGCGGAATGATGAACCTGCATGCCGCCAGCTGGGACGCGGTTTTTCTGTCGGAAAACGGACTTTCAGCCGAGCAACTTCCCAAAATTGTACCACCAAAACACAGTGCGCCGCTGCGCCCGGCGCTGGCCCGGCGCTGGGGTAAAATCACCTGCATCATTGGTACTTCCGATGGCGCGGCGGCATCGCTGGCGCTTCCTGCGGGCACGCAGGCACACGCGAAGGCTTCGCTGACGATCGGCACCAGCGCGGCCCTCCGCGTATTAAGCCACAAGCCTGTTTTGGACGAAGCCATGCGTACTTTTTGTTATCGTATTGATAAACAACAGTTTATCGTTGGTGGCGCCAGTAATAATGGGGCAAATGTGCTGGAATGGATGCAGCAACAAATGTTCGGCGGGCGCATTGCTTTAACCGAATTGACCGCCTTGATCGCGCAATCGCCGCCAGGCGCTGGCGGACTCATTTTTCTACCGTATATATATGGTGAACGCGCACCGCTTTATCGGGGTGATGTTACAGGCGGTTTTGTCGGATTACAAAATGCACATACGCAGGCGGATATGGTACGCGCCGTCATGGAAGGCGTTTTGTTAAACCTGCGCCTGATTTCGGAAGGCATTCGCGCGCATTTGCCCTTTGAACAGCTATTGCTGGGTGGAGGCTTTGCGCAAAACAGTGCCGGGGTACAGTTGCTGGCCGACATCCTGCAAACGCCCGTGCAATGTGTACAGGAGGGCATGGATCAATCCATTGCAGGCTTATTGCGCCTGACAGGCGATTTTTGGGAAATGGAAACGCCAACCCATTTTTACGGTGCGCCCTTTGAGCCTGATATTGCTTTGAAGGCCGTTTATGAAAATGTTTACCGTCATTTTACCGATGAAGTAAAAGGGCTGTAATCGAAGTTGTATCTTTGCGCCTCACCATTATATACGATTATGCAACTCCTCGACGGAAAACTGCTTTCCGCCAATATTAAAGCCGAACTCGCTGCCGAAGTAGAACAGATGCAGCGCAGTGGCGAGCGCCCGCCGCACCTTGTAGCGGTTCTGGTTGGCGAAAACCCCGCTTCTCAGGTTTATGTGGCCAGTAAAATACGCTCCTGTGCGGAAGTCGGGTTCAAAAGTACACTTATTCAGCGCGACGCCAATTTGAGTGAAGCCGAATTGCTGGAAATTGTAGCACAGCTGAACGACGATCCGGAAGTTGACGGAATTTTAGTACAACTCCCGCTGCCCAAACATATCCGCGAAGAAAATATCACCCTCGCCATTGACCACCGCAAAGATGTTGACGGCTTCCATCCCGTTAATATCGGTCGTATGACACAAGGGCTTGCCGCTTATCTGCCCGCCACCCCTTACGGCATTATGGAAATGCTGCGCCGCTATAATGTGGAAACCGCCGGTAAACACTGTGTGGTGGTCGGACGAAGCAATATTGTCGGCACACCGATGAGTATTTTGCTTTCCCGGAAAGGATATCCGGGCGACTGCACCGTGACGCTCACGCACTCCCGCACCCAAAACCTGGCGGAGGAAGTGCGCCGCGCCGATATTATCGTCGCTGCGATCGGTATTCCTGAATTTGTAAAAGGCGATTGGGTAAAACCCGGCGCGGTGGTGATTGATGTGGGCATCAACCGCATTGAAGATGCCACCCGGAAGAGCGGCCAACGCCTCGTCGGCGATGTGGAATTTGAAGGCGCGTCCAAAAATTGCAGCTACATTACGCCTGTTCCGGGTGGGGTAGGGTTGATGACGGTCACCGCCCTGCTGATGAATACACTTAAAGCGCGCAAAGGCGAGGTTTACTAATTTTTATTGACCCGCATTTCCAGTCTGTAATCGCTTTGCGGGATATTGCCTGCGTTGGCGCTGTTGGGGTATGGATTTACCGCAAGCAGTATGATTTGATAGCCCTGGAAAAAAGCAGTGTCCCGTACCGGATAATCAGGATCAATTAATCCGGGTAACGACAGGGTATCGTGCCTGAATTTTCCGTCCTGCTGAAGATTCAGCGCAACCTCCACACGACCTTCCCACACGCAATTAGCATCTGAAGGGCAACGGCTGTCGGAAACAATACGATCGAGGCGTAGCGTCAGCGGGGTTCCGGAATTGTTTTCCTCGTAAAAGATGTCGGGCGCTACCGTGAATGGTTCATCTAATGCGAAGGGCATCATTTCACCAAAGCAAACCACGATTTCGGGTTCATTTTTTTTGCATTGGCTGAAAAACAACAAGGCAAAAGCTGCAAAAAGATAATATTTCATAGTGTCAGTGTTTTTTGTTTTGGATGACGAGCGCGAGCTGCAAAAGGTTTGGATAGCGGTTTCTGTCTACACAATTTCAGCTTTAATCGAATCCTTTTGTGTACCGGACGTCGAAAGCGGACATTTGGCAGGCATTATTTTCGGGAAAAAATATACTTTCCGGACTCGTTTCAAACCCGCACCCGCTATGCGCCAGTATATACATATTATCATTGAAGCCTTTATTCAGGGCTGGCAGCAACTGACCGCCAACAAGCTGCGCTCCTTTCTGTCATCGCTCGGGGTCACCATCGGTATTTTGTGTATTATCGGGGTCACCAGTGCAGTAGATTCACTGGAGGGCAATATCCGGAACAGTATGCAGAAGTTGGGGAATGATGTGATTTACATCGAGAAATTCTCCTGGTCGGAAGATCCCGGCGAGAATTTCTGGAAGTGGATGCGCCGCCCGAATTTTTCCTATACGGAATATGAAAAACTGAAAGGCAAGCTTGATCTGGCTGATAAAATCGGGTATTGGCAGTTTTTAGGTGCTAAAACCATCAAATGGCAATCATCCAACCTTGAAAATGCAATTTTTCTTGGTGTAACGGAAGATTGTAACGACCTTTTTCACCTTGAATTTCAGGAAGGCGGACGTTATTATTCGCCCATTGAATACCAGAACGGTACTGATGTTTGCATTATCGGCGATGTCATTGCAAAAGAATTATTTGGCGCCGGCGTCGATCCGGTGGATAAAGACATCAGCGTTGGCGGACGTAAATTGCGCGTCGTCGGCGTATTAAAAGGCGCGGGAAAAGAGCTTTTAAAACCTTTTAATTTTGATCAGTGCGTATTGGTGGGGTATAACCTTGCCCGACGCGGTTTTGGCGTGCGCGCACAAGGACAATTCGAGCGTACCAGCGTTATGGTCAAGGCCAAGCCCGGTGTTGACCTCGAAGATATGAAAGACGAAATTACCGGTGTGTTGCGTTCAGCACGTCGGCTTAAACCCGCTGAGGAAAGCAATTTTGCCCTTAATACACTTTCCGTACTTAGCAAACTGTTCGACGGTGTATTTGGCACGCTCAATGTTGTGGGCTACATTATTGGCGGTTTTGCCTTGTTGGTCGGGATGTTTTCCGTGGCCAACATTATGTTCGTATCGGTAAGAGAGCGCACGGGGCAAATTGGTATCAAAATGGCGCTGGGCGCCAAACGCTGGTTCATTCTCCTGGAAGTCATCTCTGAAGCCATTGTACTATGCATCACCGGAGGCTTGCTCGGCTTGTTTTTTACCTGGCTACTGATTACCGGCATCGGAAAGCTCATCGATTTTGACCTGAGTGTTTCCTCCGGTAATGTCCTGTTCGGGATCATCACATCTGTTGCCGTCGGAATTATTTCCGGCTTGGTGCCGGCCATTCAGGCCAGCGGACTTGATCCGGTAGAAGCGATACGGAAGTAATGGGGGTTGAGTGTTTTAGAGTTTAAGTGTTTTGGTGTTTAAGTGTTTTAGAGTTTATGGGTTCTTACAACTTAAACACCAAAACTCTAAAACACTTAAACTCTAAAACACTTTTTCAATACACCTCTCCCCGGCCGAGATAGCCGGAACGGGCTTGCCAGATGGGGCTGTTTTGCTCCATGCGCTCCCGGCGCACAGCATCATAATCATTCAGGCCATCGTAGGATTCAGCGCGGGTAAGTACCGACTGCCCGAAAGGATAGTTGTGCAGGCCGGGATAATATTGCCGGAATACTTCAGGTAAATCCGGCAAACGGCTGGTAACAATACTGCCGGGAACCGGGGGATGGTGAATTTCCCACTGATAGGTGGTGTGGCTGTGCGTAGCTGAACGACTGAAGGTGAGGGCGTCAAATGCCCCGACACAGCGGGCCGCTGCCAGGCGGTTGTCGGACAGCGTGGTTGGCTCCAGGTCGAAATTGAGATTCGGCAGGGTAGACGGTAAATTTACACTGAAGTAATCGCAAAAATAGGTGTAGCCATTGGTCGCGGAGCCGTCGTCGCCGCTAAAGCGCAGCCGGAAAGTGCTGTACGGCTTGGGTTCGGGAAAAAATTCCGGATTATTGATCGGCTCGTATACATCGAGCAGACCAAAAGTTGGATTGGCGCCACCTGGCGGAATAACCGTTCGGCCCAGCGGAATAAAACTGAGGCTGTTCAGGAAAATTACACCATCAATCTGATAGGACCATGCCGAAGAGAAGGGCAGTGTCATTTTGGTAGGCTTGGCGAAAATAATCGGCATGAGGGTAACATCAAGTGTGGTTTCCAGGGTTGGGCCACTGATGTTGCGGAAATGCCAGAAGCGCCAGTCGCTTTCACCATTCACCTTTACCCGAATCCAAATATCGCCTGTATGCTGTACGCGGAATTGGCCGAAATAATTATTTTCAGGACGGGCACGTATAAACTGAAGGCCATCGGGCACAACCACAGTATCCAGGCTATTGACCCCGATAAATTGTATTTTCAGATCAGTATTCTGATGAAAACTGCTGTTGCGCAGGTTCAGCGTTTGTCCGCTGGGCGTTTGCGTGTAGGTTTGAATATTGAGGCTTGTATCGCGGCCGGTGCCGCCCTGCGTCACTACTTCCCGCAGCACGCTCACGCTGAGTTTGTCGCTTTCTTTTTTGCCGGGCACCTGCATGATGGCGGTATCCGGTCCGTCGATTTCCCGGTAGGCGAGCAGGTCGCCGTCTTCATCGCTTATAAAAACCCGATAGTGTGCGCTGATGACGTCTACTTCATTGTTAATCAACAAAGTATAATGTGTTTCCGGCTCTGGAATTACGGGCGCTTTGTCGCAGGCCGGCATGAAGGATACTCCGCTGAGCAGTAAGGCTCCGAAAAAGAGCAGTTTGGGTGTCGGTATGGGCATCGGTAAAGGATTTATACAAATAAAAAAGCGTGCTGAAACACGCGATGGTTTCAGCACGCAAAATTACGCGCTTTGCCACATTCCTGCGATCGGATAGTGCGGACATGACAAATTCTTGGCGAAAGAAAAATTTTTCCACCTCAAGTGCTTGTTATTTTTTGATAATGATTTACCTTTGCGTCCGCTTTTCAAAAATGGCGCGATAGCTCAGCTGGTTAGAGCGTGCGATTCATAATCGCAAGGTCGCGAGTTCAAGTCTCGCTCGCGCTACAAAACCTTATAACTGCCTTATTCCGAATGGAGTACAGGCAGTTTTTTTATGTCTCTTGGGGTGCCCTTTACGGGCTGAGATCATACCCATCGAACCTGCCCGGGTAATGCCGGGAAGGGACTGAGCAGGGTAGCGTGTAACAAAGCGCTGCGGCAACCCCGTCGCGGCGTATGTTTCACCGGAGAAAGGCAATGCAGCCGCGCACAGGTTTTCAGGTTTATTCCTTGTGTGCCGCAATTCCGGCCTCCAATCCATTTTTTACCATGCGCAAAGCGCAAATTTCTCTCCTGTTTATGGCCCTTTTTGCAGGGCAAATTTCGGCGCAAACGCCTTCAAACCTCCAACTTTCCGACAGCCTTGTGCTTAAAAGTGTCCTGATTCAGGCCACCCGCGCAGGCAAAAACTCCCCGGTGCCGCACAGCAATTTTTCGGCAGCAAAAATCGCGCAGTACAACCAGGGGCAGGACATTCCCTTTCTCCTCTCTTCCGTACCTTCCCTCGTGGAAAGCTCCGACGCAGGCGCGGGCGTGGGCTACACGGGCATGCGCATCCGGGGCGCCGACCCTACCCGCGTGAATGTCACGATCAACGGTATCCCGCTGAATGATGCGGAAAGCCAGGGTGTTTTTTGGGTAAATTTGCCCGATTTAGCCAGTTCTGCGGCCGAAATCCAGGTGCAACGCGGTGTTGGTACTGCCGTTAACGGCCCCGGCGCTTTCGGCGCCAACGTCAATATCGACCTGTCTAAAATTGAACCTGAAGCCTTTGGGGTGCTTTCCAGCACGCTGGGCTCTTTCGAACTGCGCCGCTACAATGCCCGTTTTGGCACCGGCTTGTTGCGCAAACACCTCTCCCTGAGTGGCCGCCTTTCAGGTATTCAGTCGGAAGGTTACATTGACCGGGCCAGCGCCAATATGCGCTCCTGGCACCTCAATGCCGCCTGGGTAGACGACCGGCAATCGCTTCAGGTACACGCACTTTCGGGCCAGGAAATCACCTACCAGGCCTGGTACGGACTGCCCGCGCAATACCTCGAGGTGGATTCCCTGCGCACCTACAATCCCGCCGGCAATGAACGCCCCGGCGCGCCTTATGAAAATGAGGTGGACAATTATACCCAACGCCATTACCTGTTGCACTACAAGCGCCGCCTGAACGAACAGCTTTACCTGCAAGTCAATGGCCACTACACCCGCGGCTTTGGCTATTTTGAACAATACAAAGCCAATCAGTTGCTGGCCAACTACCAGTTACAGGGCGATACTTTACTGCAGCGCTCGGATCTGGTGCGCCGTCGCTGGCTCGACAATCATTTCTACGGCACAAGTGTCAACCTGCGCTGGACGCCCGGCCGGGCTGAATTTTTATTTGGCGGCGCCTGGAGCCGTTATCAGGGCAAGCATTTTGGTCAGGTAATCTGGGCGCAAAGCCTGCCTCAGCTCTCCTCCGATCAGCGTTATTACGACAACGATGCCGATAAAGACGATGCCAATGTATTTGTAAAAGCCGAGCTGCCGCTGCGCGGTGGCCAACGCGCCTTTGCGGAATTGCAGTTGCGGCATGTGGCGTATTCCTTTTTGGGATTCGATAACGAATTGCGCAATGTGACCCAAAGCGCTAATTTTTGGTTTTTTAATCCAAAACTCGGATACAGCCTGCCCGTGGGAGAAAAAGGAAAATATTCCGTCTTCCTGGGTGTTGGGCGCCGGGAACCCAACCGCGATGATTTTACGCAATCCAGTCCGCAAAGTCGTCCCCGCCCCGAGCATTTGTATAACTTAGAAACCGGCTATCAGTTTGGTAATGAGCGCGTTCAGTTGAATGCCAATTTGTACGGCATGTATTACAAAGATCAGCTGATCCTCGACGGGCGCATCAATGATGTGGGGGCTTTTATCCGTACCAATGTGCCGCAAAGTTATCGGGCGGGTATAGAGCTGGAAGCCAACTGGCAGCCCTTGCAGCGTCTTTCGCTGAATGCCAATGCTGCGCTGAGCCGCAATAAGGTGCTGGAATTTACGGAGTATCGCGACAATTGGGATACAGGCGGACAGGATGCGATTGCGTACCGCAACACTGACCTGGCATTTTCGCCCAATGTGGTGGCCCGCGCCGAAGCGGCCTATTTGTTGTTGAAAAAACAGCGTAGCCAATTGACCCTGAGTGTGTCGGCCAAACATGTCGGGGCGCAGTATCTGGATAATACCTCCAATAAAAACACCCGCCTCGATGCCTTCACTTTTGCTGACGCGCGCCTGATCTGGCGTTTTGAAACGCGGCATGGGGAACAGCTAATGTTGCTGGGCGCATTGAACAATGTATTCAACGCCCTGTATGCGTCTAATGGCTGGACCTATCGTTTCCGCTCTGAGGGCTACGACCCGCGCCCGGATGACCCGTATGCGCGCGCAGAGCAAGGCGGCGTGTACAACCTGACGGGCTTTTTCCCGCAAGCCAGCCGGAATGGCAGTGTGACGCTGGAGTTTCGGTTTTGAGGAGAGAAGAGGATAACGATGAACGATGAGGGTTTCGCACAGATGGGCACAGATCGGCTACACAGAAAAACACAGATTCCGTGTCTTCTGTGCGTGTGATCGGTGCCCTTCTGTGCGAAACCTTTACGCGGCCGGAAGGAAAAAACCTTAATAGCTTGGGAATAATCTGGCACGGGCATATTTTTGTAAAAAAACTGAATATTTTATGAAAAAAATTTCATTGCTTGATTTGGATTCGGATTTGAAAGATGCTTATCTTTCAAATGTTATCGTTACTCCTCCTGATGTACATTGCGAACTCACTAATATAGCTACTTCAGTTTTTGAAAATGTAGTATTCTATAATTTTAGATTTAATGAAGCTATTATTATCGATGTTACATTTATAAACTGTATGTTTATTGGAGTTTATTTTGAAGAGGTGCACTTTTATGATTGTGGATTTAAAAATATAATAATAAATGACTCTTTTCTATGTGAAACTTATTTTATTAATGGGCGAATGATAAATTTAAATCTTTGTCATCATAGTATTAATGGGAATAGTTGGAATTGGATAAAGTACACCAGGATTGAAAGTTCAATCATTGATGTGAATTCAGATTGGAATTTTTTAGATGTTACCTTTGAAAACTCCATCACCATCATTGATGGGCAGCTTACAAAATATTAATTCACGTTATTTTCAATCATGTAACACAAATCAACATTTTTGCTGCTTTCCACCGCTTGAAGGTGTATGCCAGATGTTTGATAATGAGGTTGTCATGCTGAGGCCACCGGCCAGGCCCGGCCACCAAACCCGTAATGAACCAGTAGGGCGTGTCGCTTGAGATCAATTTCCCGCAGAATTCGCAGATTTGCTCGCAGATTTCGCAGAATTTTTACGCTTGACTGCGCGGATAACATAAAAAAATCTGCGCGATCTGCGCGTCAATCTGCGAAATCTGCGGGAAATTAATCTTCAAAGTTCTGAATCTGTGTTTTTCTGTGTGTGTGATCGGTGCCCTTCTGTGCGAAACCCTTACGCGGCCAAGAGAAAAAACTTGCAAACCAGTAGCCACTGTTGTATTTTTGCAAAAAACTGAATAGTTAATGAAAAAAATATCACACGCCGAATTTGAAAAAATGACACTTATTCACAGTGAGGAATTTGTACAATTGGTTGAGGATATTCACCTTGTAAATGCCATCTATACCGATACGACGGTTCAACGAGGTATTGCTCATCTTAGAGACTCCATTATCGAAAACACAATATTTATTGATGTATGGGGGTTTTGGAAGATAGGAATGGTAAACGTTAAATTTATTAATTGCCTTTTTGTGAATGTACGGTTTGATGAATTTTATTTTACTTATTGTGAATTTGTTAATACTATTTTTAATAAATGCGAATTTAAGGAAACCAGTTTCAGTGGATGCAAAATCGAACAAATGGTTTTTAATGAAAATTACAACAATATTTATCACAAGACATATTTTGACGAATGCACTTTCAATAAATCCGTCTTCGAAATTGATAAAAATTGTGAGTTGAAAGATACAACCTTTGAAAACTCCATCACCATCATTGATGGGCAGCTTACAAAATATTAATTCACGTTATTTTCAATCATACAACCCGAATCAACATTTTTGCTGCTTTCCACCGCTTGAAGGTGTATGCCAGATGTTTGATAATGAGGTTGTCATGCTGAGGCCACCGGCCAGGCCCGGCCACCAAACCCGTAATGAACCACTGGAGTGTATCGCTTAAGATCAATTTCCCGCAGATTTTCGCAGATTTGCTCGCAGATCCCGCAGATTTTTTTTATGTCAACTGCGTACTCAGGCGCAATAGTTCTGCGTATTCTGCGCGTCAATCTGCGAAATCTGCGGGAAATTGATCTTCAAAGTTCTGAATCTGTGTTTTTCTGTGCGAAACCAAACAAGCTTACTCCGCCAGTACACTCGCCAGCCAACGCGCAGCGTCCTCCACTGGCATACCTTTCCGGCTTGCGTAATCCGCCACCTGATCCATCGCAATCTGGCCCAGACCAAAATACCGGGCTTCGGGATGCGCAAAATACCAGCCGCTCACCGCAGCCGCAGGGTACATGGCAAAACTCTCCGTCAGGCTGATGCCGATCCGATCCGGCCCAAGTAATTGCCAGAGCGTCGCTTTTTCGGTGTGTTCCGGACAAGCCGGATAACCGGGCGCCGGACGAATGCCCCGATATTCTTCCCGGATCATCTGTTCGTTGCTCAGCTGCTCTTCGGCCGCATAACCCCAAAACTCCCGCCGCACGCGCGCATGCAGGCGCTCGGCAAATGCTTCGGCCAGGCGATCGGCTAAGGCTTTGAGCAAAATAGCCGAATAATCATCGTGTTGCGCTTCAAAACGCGCCACATGCGGCTCAATGCCAATGCCGGCCGTCACGGCAAATGCGCCGATGTAGTCGTCCTGACCCGCAGGCGCCACAAAATCGCTCAGGCAAAAATTAGGCTGACCGGGCGCTTTTTCCACCTGCTGCCGCAAATGCCGCAGGGTTGCCAGCGGCGTTTGTCGCGTTTCATCTTGGAACAGCTGTATATCGTCGTCGCCTGAGCGGTTGGCCGGGAACAGGCCAAACACAGCCCGCGCCTGCAACCAGTTTTCGCGCACGAGTTGCGCCAGCATCTGCTGTGCATCCTTGTACAGTTTCGTAGCTTCAACGCCTACAATTTCATCCTGCAAAATATCGGGAAATTTACCCGCCAATTGCCAGCTCTGGAAAAAAGGCGTCCAGTCTATCCATTCGGCTAATTCTGCAAGGTCGTATTGCTCAAATACCTGCACGCCCAATTGCTTGGGCTTGGGTGCGGTGTAGGCACTCCAGTCGAGTTTCAGGCTGTTGGCGCGGGCTTCGGGCAACGTCAGGTAGCGCTTCGACGACTGCCTGCCGGCGCGCTGCACGCGAATACGCTCGTAGTCGTTTTGCAGGTCTCTGATAAAATTTTCGCGCTCCGTGGTATTGTCGGTGAGCAGCGAACTGGCCACGGCCACGCTTCTGCCGGCATCCAGTACATGTACTACCGGCGCGGCACTGTATTGTGTTTCAATTTTAACCGCCGTGTGGGTTTTGGAGGTCGTGGCGCCGCCGATTAGCAGGGGCACTTTGAAGCCCTGGCGCTGCATTTCTTTGGCAACATACACCATTTCGTCGAGCGAAGGCGTAATCAGACCACTCAGACCGATAATGTCTACGTTTTCTTCGCGGGCAGTTTTCAGGATTTTTTCCGCCGGCACCATTACACCGAGATCAATAATCTGGTAATTGTTGCAGGCCAGCACCACGCCGACGATATTTTTACCAATATCGTGTACATCGCCTTTTACGGTTGCCAGCAGGATTTTACCGGCTTGTTTGCCGCCATCTGCCACCGGCATATAGGGGGTGAGGTAAGCCACGGCCTTTTTCATCACGCGGGCCGATTTGACCACCTGCGGCAAAAACATTTTACCTGCGCCAAAGAGGTCGCCCACCACGTTCATGCCGTCCATCAGCGGGCCTTCAATAACATCCAGCGGGCGCGCCAGTTGTTGCCGCGCTTCCTCGGCATCCTGTTCGATATATTTGTCAATACCCTTCACCAAGGCGTGAATGATGCGCTCGCGCACGGGTTTTTCGCGCCAGGAGAGGTCTTCGCTGAGGATTTTTCCGCTTTCACCTTTCAGGCCTTCGGCAAATTGCACCAAGGCCTCCGTTGCGCCGGGATGGCGGTTAAACAGCACATCCTCAATCTTTTCCAGTAAATCTTTGGGAATTTCCTCATACACCTCAATCATGCCGGCATTCACAATACCCATGTCCATACCCGCCTTGATGGCGTGGTAGAGAAATGCCGCGTGCATGGCTTCGCGCACCTTGTTGTTGCCCCGGAAAGAGAAGGAAAGGTTGCTCACCCCGCCGCTGATTTTCGCGCCCGGACAAGTGGCCTTGATCTGCCGCGTCGCTTCAATGAAATTAATGGCGTATTCGTTGTGCTCCTCAATGCCTGTGGCAACGGCGAAAATATTGGGGTCAAAAATAATATCTGTTGGGTCAAAACCCACTTCTTCGGTCAGGATGCGGTAGGCGCGTTGGCAAATGCTCACCTTGCGTTCAGTGGTGTCGGCCTGGCCCACTTCATCGAAGGCCATAACGACAACAGCGGCGCCGTATTTGCGGCAAATATTGGCCTGTCGTTTAAATTCCGCTTCGCCTTCCTTCATGGAGATGGAATTGACGATGCTTTTGCCCTGCAAACATTTCAGGCCGGCCTCAATGACGCTGAATTTGGAAGAATCCACCATCACCGGCACCCTTGAAATATCGGGTTCGGAACCCACGAGGTTGAGGAATTCAACCATGGCTGCTTCGGAATCGAGCAAGCCTTCGTCCATGTTCACGTCAATGATCTGCGCGCCGCCTTCCACTTGCTGGCGGGCCACGCTGAGGGCTTCGGCGTAATTGCCGGCCTTGATGTATCCGGCAAATTTGCTGCTGCCCGTTACGTTGGTGCGCTCGCCGATATTGACGAAATTCGTGTCTTCGCGCACGATGAGCGGCTCCAGTCCGCTGTACATGCTGTAGGGCAGGGGAGCGGGCGGTACACGCGGCGTGATGTGCGCCACGTGTTTGGCGATATGCCGGATATGGTCGGGCGTGGTGCCGCAGCAGCCGCCGACGATGTTGGCGAGTCCGTTGAGGGCAAAATCTTCCATAAACACGCACATGTGCTGCGGTTTTTGGTCGTATTCGCCAAATTCATTGGGCAAACCGGCATTCGGGTAGGCGCTCACATAGCAGTCGGCCATTTTACTCAAGGCTTCTAAGTGGGGGCGCATTTCCTCGGCGCCGAGGGCGCAGTTGAGGCCGATGGAGAAGGGTTTGGCGTGCTTGACGGCAATCCAGAAAGCTTCTACGGTCTGACCGCTGAGGGTTCGGCCCGACGCGTCGGTGATGGTGCCGGAGATCATGATGGGCAGGCGGAAGCCTTTTTCCTCAAAGACATCTTCGATGGCGGCGAGGGCCGATTTGCAGTTCAGCGTATCAAAAATCGTTTCAACGAGGATGATATGCGCACCGCCGTCGATGAGGCCGCGCACCTGTTCGGCATAGGCTTCGCGGGCTTCGTCGAAGCTGAGGGCGCGGTAGCCGGGGTTGTTGACATCGGGCGAGAGGCTGAGGGTTTTGTTGAGCGGCCCCATGGCGCCGGCCACGAAACGCGGACGTTGAGGCGTGCTGAAGGCGTCGGTCGCTTCGCGGGCGACACGGGCGGCAGCGAGGTTCATCTCATAGGCGGTGGCGGGATTGTCATAATCGGCCTGCGAGATGGAAGTGGCATTAAAGGTATTGGTTTCGATAATGTCGGCGCCAGCTTCGAGGTAAGCGCGGTGGATGGCGTTGATGACATCAGGTCTGGTCAGGCAGAGCAGGTCGTTATTGCCTTTCAGGTCTTTGTGGTGCTGGGCAAAAAGTTGCCCCCTGAAATCGGCTTCTTCGAGCTGGTACTGTTGAATCATGGTACCCATTGCGCCATCAATGATGAGAATGCGCTCGCGGACGGCCTGTTGTAGCTGCGGTAGAATGTTGTTGAAGGTCAAAACGGTTTTATAAAAATGAAAAATTAGACTGTCAAAGGTCGGGTAATTTGAAGAATTCCCCAATGCTGTTTTACATTTGCCCCATGACTTTTAGAATTCACAAAGAAGGAACGGCATCGCTGTTGATTGCCGGGGCATTTGTGGCCGGTGTTCTGGCTGGCGCCTATGCTTACAATGTAACCATTTTCTGGGTACTCTTGTTGCCGATGCTGGTACTTTTCGGCATTGTTTTGCAATTTTTCCGCAATCCGGTACGCCGCATTGCGCTTGCTGACGACAAGCTCATTTACGCGCCTTGCGACGGAAAAATTTGCGTCATCGAGGAAGTAGAGGAACCGGAATATTTCCAGGGCAAACGCTTGCAGGTGTCCATTTTTATGTCGCCGTTCAATGTGCACGTCAACCGCAACCCTGTTGGCGGTACGGTGAAATACGTCAAATACCATCCTGGTAAATTTTTAGTGGCCTGGCATCCGAAAAGCAGCACGGAGAACGAACGCACGACGATTGTATACGACAACGGCCGCGCAGAAATCCTGATGCGTCAGATCGCAGGCGCTCTGGCCCGCCGCATTGTGTGGTACATCAAAGCAGGTGATGCGGTGGAGCAGGGCGGCGAAATGGGCTTTATCAAGTTCGGCTCCCGCGTGGATCTGTTCCTGCCCTTAGGCACGGAGGTGGTGGCCAAAATGGATGAACAGGTGCGCGGCAATGTGCATGTGATCGCACGCCTTTAATCATGGGCAGGTACGCCGCCGTTGTTGTCTTGTTCCTGCTGGCTGAAATTCTCGGCACCATCGCAGGTTTTGGTTCCTCTGCATTTTTTGTTGGGGCGGCCCAGTTTTTTCTGGGTTTTAAAACGGTGCTGGCTTTCACGTCTTTGCAGCATGTTTTTGGAAATTTTGCCAAAATATGGTTGTTTCGCAAGGATCTGAATTGGCAGGTTGCCTTGCAAATCGGCATTCCGGCCCTGCTGCTGACCATTCCCGGCGCATACCTCAGCGAATTGACAGACGATAAAATCAGCTCGCTGGTGCTGGGCATTTTGCTTGTATTTTTCAGTTTATTGCTGTTTTTTAATGAAAATGCGCGCCTGCGCCCCACCTGGTTTAACCGTATTGGCGGCGGCGCGGTGTCGGGTTTTCTGGCCGGTCTGGTGGGCACCGGCGGCCCGGTGCGCGGCTTGGTGCTGGCGTCTTTTGATTTGCCCAAAAATATGTTTGTCGCCACCTCGGCCCTCATTGACGCCGGGGTGGATCTTTCCCGCGCGGTGATTTACCTGCGTGCAGGCTACCTCCAGGAAGCGGATTTTGGCTTTATTCCGGTACTTATTGTTGTTGCCATCCTTGGCACCTGGTTGGGTAAATTAGTGCTGGATCGTATTCCGCAGGAGCGCTTCCGCAAGTTAGTTCTGATTTTATTGGCCCTTTCGGGTTTGAGCCTGGCTGCGCAAACGGCGTTTTGAATGTGCAAATTCGTGTATTGGTGGCTAGAACAAGTTGCCACGAATGCACGAATGGTTTTTCCGCATTCAAAACCTTTTCCCGGCCGTTTGTCGAACAATATTATCCTGACTAACGAACATTGAAAACTATTTTGCGTTCTTTGGGCTTTCGACACTAAATGTATTTGCATGAAACGATTTTGCCAATCATTCTTTTTTGCGCTCTCTACTTGCCTGCTGACGGCAAGTTTGTTTGCCCAACAAGCTACTCCCGAACAACTCAAATCTTTTAAACTTCGCTCCATCGGTCCGGGCGCGATGTCGGGTCGTGTTACTGCTATCGCCTGCGACCCCGCCAACAGCAATATCATTTATGCCGGGGCTGCGTCCGGCGGCGTGTGGCGCAGCAAAAGCGGCGGCACCAACTGGGAGCCGATTTTTGATGAAGCGCCCACGCAAAGCATTGGCGCCATCGCCATTCAACCCAATAATCCGGATGAAATCTGGGTGGGTACCGGCGAAGGCAATCCCCGCAACTCGCAAAATTTCGGCGCCGGTATCTTCCGCTCCATCGATGGCGGTAAAACCTGGACCTGCATGGGCCTCCAGCAAACCCGCACCATTCATCGCATTATCCTGCACCGCGATAATCCTAATGTCATCTGGGCGGCGGCCCTCGGCAGCGCCTACGGCCCCAACGAAGATCGCGGTGTGTTTAAAAGCACCGACGGCGGCAAAAGCTGGCGCAAAGTGCTGTATGTCAATGATCTGACAGGTTGTGCCGATATGGTGGCCGACCCCTCCAATCCCAATAAACTCATCGCAGGGATGTGGGAATACCGCCGCTGGCCCTGGTTTTTTAAATCCGGCGGCAAAGGCTCCGGCTTGTACGTCTCCTTCGACGGCGGCGAAACCTGGGAACGCCGCAGCAACAAAGACGGCCTGCCCGAAGGCGAACTTGGCCGCTTCGGCCTGGCCATCGCTCCCAGCAACCCGTCGACTGTGTACGCCCTCGTGGAAGCCAAAGACAACGCCCTGTACAAAAGTACCGATGGCGGTAAAAACTGGCGTAAAATGGCCGATAAAAACCAGGGTGATCGCCCCTTTTACTACCACGAATTGTATGTTGACCCTCAGGACGAAAATACCATCTACTCCGTACATTCCGTCCTCACCAAAAGCATAGACGGCGGCCGTACGTTCGACAACTGGATGGGCTACTGGCATATCCACCCCGATCACCATGCTTTCTGGATCAATCCTAAAGATTCCAAACATATCATTGATGGCAACGACGGCGGCGTAAACATTACACTCGATGGCGGTAAAACCTGGCGTTATGCGGAAAATATCCCCGTCGGCCAGTTTTACCATGTAAATGTCGATGACGACATGCCCTACAATATCTATGGCGGTTTGCAGGACAACGGCTCCTGGGTTGGCCCTTCGGCCATCTGGAAAAACGGCGGCATGCGCAACTCCGAATGGCAGGAAGTATATTTCGGCGACGGTTTTGATGTGATGCCCCGCAAAGATGATTTGCGCTACTGTTTCGCCATGTCGCAAGGCGGCGAGTTAGGACTCATCGACCGTAAAACCGGCGATACCCGTTACCTCAAACCCGTGCATCCGGACGGTACCAAGCTGCGTTTTAACTGGAATGCGGGTATCGCGCAAGATCCCTTTAAAGCACATGGCATTTACTTCGGCAGTCAGTTTTTGCATTATTCCGAGGACCTGGGCAACAGCTGGAAAATCATTTCTCCCGACCTGACTACGGCCGACACCTCCAAAATGCACCAGGATATTTCCGGCGGTCTCACGTATGATGCCACCAGCGCTGAAAACCACTGCACCATTCTGGCCATTGCGCCCAGTCCGGTACAACGCGAGGTCGTTTGGGTGGGTACCGATGACGGCAACCTGCAACTGACCCGCGACGGCGGTAAGACCTGGGAAAATTTTGCCGGAAAACTGCCTGATTGTCCTAAAAATGCGTGGATTCCGCAAATAGAAGTTTCGTCAAAAAATGCAGGCGAAGCCTTTGTGGTGGTCAATAATTATCGCCAGAACGACTGGACGCCCTATCTCTACCACACCACTGATTACGGTAAAAAGTGGAAACGCATCGCAGATGCCAAACAAATTACGGGCTTTTGCCTCTCGGTCGTGCAAGACCCGGAAGTGCCTGCATTGCTCTTCCTCGGCACCGACCAGGGCTTGTACGTAAGCTTCGATTACGGCGACAACTGGCAGCACTGGCCCAAGGAAAGTTTCCCGAGCGTGCCGGTGAACGATATGAAAATTCAGGCCCGCGATGCGGATCTCGTCCTCGGCACTTTTGGCCGCGCCATCTGGATTATGGACAATATTCGTCCGCTGCGCGCCATTGCCAGTCAAAAGATGAAATTGGGCGAAACCAATTTCAAGCTCTTTGAAGCACAGGCCGGTGTTTTGGCCGAATACAGCTCTTACGATGGTCCGCGCTTTGCCGCCGATGCTACTTATCTCGGCGACAACAAAGGTACGGAGGTGCGCATTCCATACTGGGTAAAACCGGGTTTGAAGGCGCCGGAAAAGGCAAAAGACAAGGATAAAGATAAAAAAGACGAGAAAAAGGAAGATAAAAAAGACGAAAAAGACAGCAAGGCAGGAGATGCCAAAGGCCGCGGCGGCAAACCTGCCAAAGAAAAAGCAACAGTAATGGTGTTTAACATGAAAGGCGATACCCTGCGCCGCTGGAAAACAGAACTTGATTCCTGCTTCGGGAATATTTACTGGGGTAAAGATACCCGCGGTGTGCGGATGCCTTCGAACAATGAGCCAAACATGGAACAGCTCGAACCCGGCGGCGGCCCGCAGGTAGTGCCGGGCACCTATAAGGTAAAAGTGCAGTATATGGGCCAGTCGGATTCGGTGATGGTAACGGTGATTGATGATCCGCGCCTCAATGTTTCGCTGCGCGACCGGCAGGCAAAATACGATGCGATCAAAGACATGCACCAGGTGGCCGATCGGGCAGGCAAGGCTTACAACCGTTTAAAAGAAGCAGAAAAAACGCTGGAATTGGTTGAAAAACAATGGGTTAATGTGCCGGATAGTTTGAAAAAAGAAACCCTCAAATTGGCCACAGCCCTCAAAGACAGCATCAGTGTGCTCAAAGAGCAGTTTTTCCAGCAAACACAGCCCAAAGGCATTCAGCGCAAAAACGACAACCTGAACAGTTCCCTGTACACCGCTATGGAGTACATCAATTCCGGGCTTGGCGCACCGAACCCCACCGCTCAGATTGCTATTGACCAGGCCAAAAAACGCGCTGAAAAGCTCATTGAACAGGTCAATCAGCTCTTCGATACCCAGTGGAAAACCTACCGGGAAAAAGCAGAAACCATAAAATTCAGTCTTTTTAAAGATTTTAATCGAATTTAGTAGAAATTCCAAAAAAATGCAGTCCTTTGCGGGCGCTTCAACATTGAGTCCATATCCTGTTGCTTGCAAAGGACTGCTCTTATTGACCTTATTAACTCCAGTGAGACTATTAACCTGAATCAACCAGGACTTGGAGACAAACAAAAAAACGATCTATTATTAATAACTAAAACAATGGCCGACAATCAGAAAAGACTAACCCGAGTTGGAGTCTTCTACGACGGTAACTACTTCTTGCACGTCAGCAACTATTACGCTTACCATCACGAACGCCGCAGCCGCCTCAGTATTTCCGGGCTGCATGATTTCATCAGAACACGCCTGGCACAGGAAGATGAAAAAGACATGAGTCTTTGCCCCATCGTTGATGCCCATTACTTCCGCGGTCGCCTCAGCGCCCAGGAAGCCAGTGTGGAGGGCAGCAACCGCCTGTACTACGATCGCCTGTTTGATGACATCCTGATGATGGAAGGCATTACCACGCACTATTTGCCGGTACGCACTGTTCAGGGCTATCGTCAGGAGCGCGGTATCGACGTGTGGATGTCGCTCGAAGCGTATGAGCTTACCCTCAATAAACAGTATGACGTGGTGGTATTGATCGCTTCCGACAGCGACTTCGTGCCCCTCGTGCGCAAACTCCATACTCTTGGCGTGCGCGTAATGTTGATTGGGTGGGACTACGAGTTCTACGACGAAGAAGGTCGCCGCCGCAGCACCGTAACTTCGCAGTATCTCGTTGAGGAAGTAACATATCCGATTCCGATGCACCTGTTTATTGAAGACGATAACGATCCGGAATTCCAGGTGTCGCGTCTTTTTGTGGAACGCAAACGTTTCCCGGTAAACGGTCCTCCGCAGGAAGATATGCCGATTTTTACCAATGATATTGAAATTGATGAAGGCGAGGTGCACACCAGTACCATCTTTAGCCTGAAAGATGGCTATGGCTTCATTTCTTTCCCGCAAACCAATAACCTGTTCTTTCACTATTCTTTCCTGAAAGAAACCGACTACAACGATCTGCGCGAAGGTGATATGGTAGAATTTACCATGAGCCGCAATGATCGCAATGAGCCGATTGCCAAGAATGTGAAATTAGTGCGTTGATTTGCCCTTTTTTAAAATATAAAAATGCCGGAGCAGGTTCGCTTGCCCCGGCATTTTTTATTGACCGTCTGATTGCACCTGATTTTACATAAACAGGTGGAAAAAGTGGAACAGTACCCAGCCTAAGGCAATCGTAACCGGCAAAGTAAGCAACCAGGCCATGGCGATGTTTTTGATGGTTTTGCGCTGAAGATTCTTAACGCCACCCTGCGCTACCATAGAGCCGGCAATACCGGACGATAATACGTGCGTGGTGCTTACCGGCGCAGCAAAAGCGCTGCTGATGCCGATAGTGGCCGCCGCACAAAGCTCAGCACTGGCGCCCTGTGCATAAGTCAGGTGCGTTTTGCCGATCTTTTCCCCAATGGTAACAACAATGCGTTTCCAGCCGATCATGGTGCCAACGCCAAGGCAGAGTGCAATGGTCAAGATCACCCAGCCCGGCGCAAATTCATAAGCGCGCGAAAGCGATTTAAGCTCGGCTTTGATGGTTTTGGAAACTTCCGCGTCATGAATAAGTCCGGCTTTTTGCGATGCACTCAGCTTTTTAGCCAGCGCTTGCGCGTTTTTGCGGGCATCAATTACCGACTTTTTATCTTTCATATTGATACTGTCGACCTGCATGGCTAATTTGCCACAATCTGCTGCCAGCATCTGATAATTAGCGGCGTATTCCGGCTGAGTGCTCGCTGCACTGTTCAATGCTACCTCCAATTTGCGCGAAGCGCCGGAAAGTTCTGTCGGATTTACATTGGGGTTGAAACCAAACTGCAAGGGCAAAAAAGCCAGCAAAATTACCAGCATCAGGCCTACGCCTTTTTGGCCGTCATTGTTGCCGTGAAAATAACTTACCAGCGTGCAGGTGAGTACCAAAATGCCGCGAATCCACATGGGCGGCTCTTTTTTGGTTTCATCCGGCGATTTGAAAATGGTTTTTTTCTTGATGGTAATACGGAGTATATACATCAACAAAATGGCCATACTAAAACCAAAAAGCGGAGAAATCAATAGTGCGTAACCAATTTCTATGGCTTTTGCCGTATTAACCTTGGCTTCCGGGTTGTTGGTAAACTGTGCCACATAGGCCAATCCGCCACCCAGCAGGGCGCCGATCAGGGTATGCGAGCTTGAACTGGGAATGCCAAAGTACCAGGTGCCGAGGTTCCAGATAATTGCAGAAACCAAAATAGCCAATACTAAGGCCATATTGATGCCAAGATCTGCTTCCAGCATCACATTTAAAGGCATCAGCTTGACAATACCCATCGCAACGCCGATACCGCCCAGATAGGCACCAAGAAAATTGAAAAAGCCAGACCATACAACCGCTACTACCGGCGGTAAGGTTTTGGTGTAAATCACCGTGGCTACCGCATTGGCGGTGTCGTGAAAGCCATTGATTGCTTCGAAAATGCAAACCGCCACCACACAAACAATCAACATCACCGACGCATTTGTCGAAAGATCACTGATGAATCCAAAGAGCATAAAAAGAGAAGGTCAGTAAAAAAAGTTGTTTTTTCACAAAATCACGCAAAAGTAGCGCCATCCCTTTGAAGCCCGCATCGGTCAATATGAATTTAATGTTAAGTTTTTTTTATTGAACAATGCGGGCCTTTTAAAAGGATATTTGGAATGCGCCCTTTTTGCGGCATTCATTCCAAATTATTCCTGTTTTACCCGGATATAATCCACCTGTACACTGCGTGCCAAACGGTTGAGTTCGGGCAGCTCCGTTTGCTTGATTTTGGTCCAGATGGCCAGCTGTTTGTCGGTCTGCTCGAACAGGGTCTGGCGTACTTCCAGCGACTGCCGCGTGGGCGGAAAATCATCGCCCACATTCACGCCCATGAGGTTGGCCAGCTTGTCGTTCAGGCGCACCGGATAGTTGAGCGGGTCCTGGGAGGAGCGGTTTTTAGTCTGGTAAATGGCCTCTTCCACAGCCGTCATCGTAGAGTCGATGCGGACGGCCAGGCTGCGCACCCCGGCAAACTCGGCCGATTTGCCGCCCATGGTTTTCATCTCCTTGACTTGCGCGCGCACCTGCCGGATTTCCCGGATGGCGCGGTGCGCCGCCGTCAGCTTGTCGCCCACCGATTGTACAAACTCAAACTGCGCTTTAAAATCTTCCGGCGTTGCGGTGGAGCGCGGATCTTTCAGGATACGGAACGTTTGCTCCTGAGAAGTGCCCCGAACATTGAGGCTTACCTGATAGTTACCCGGCACGGCTTTGGCGCCTTCCAGATCGTAGCTCCACAACACCATGCCGTCGAATTTTTCGGCATCGGGGTAGCGCATATTCCACAGGAAACGGTTGGAGCCTGATTTTACACTCAAATTGCCATAACGCGGCGAACTGCCCAGCTTCTGGTTGGAAAATACCCGAATGGTATCACCGTCTGCTTCCATAATGGTCAGCACGATGGTGTCCTTTTCGCCCGGCGCATCGGGCAGGTAAAAGTGAATGTCCGTCCCGTTGGGGGCATTTTCGCCATTCAGTTTGGAGCCTTTGCTGCTGCCGCCTTTGGTGCGGTAGGCATCGGCGGGTTTCAGCAGGTGTACGGTGCTTTGGAAGCCCGTCAGCCTGGGGCGATCGCGCCACTGCTGGATGGGCGATAGGTCGTCTATGATCCACAGCGAGCGGCCTTGCGTGGCTGCCACGAGGCTGTTTTGCTTGATGGTGAGGTCGGTAATGGGCACAATGGGCAGGTTGAGCTGGAACGGTTTCCAGTTTTTACCATTGTTGAAGCTGATATACATGCCTTCTTCAGTGCCGGTAAACAGCAGTCCCTGATCGTTCGGATGCGCGCGCACAACCCGCGTGAAATGGTTTGGTGCAATGCCCTGGGTGATTTTTTCCCAACTTTTACCGTAATCCGAAGTGTAGTACAAATACGGCTGGTAGTCGCCCTGGCGGAAACCCGTACAGGCGAGGTAGCAACCGCCATCGGTATGCGGATCGGGTTCGAGGGAGTTGACGCAGGTCCACTTGGGCAGATCGGGCGGCGTGACGTTGCTCCAGTTTTTGCCGCCATCGCGGGTGACATGCACCAGACCGTCGTCGCTGCCTGTCCAGATTACACCAGCGACACGCGGACTTTCTGCTGCCGCAAAAATGGTGCAATAATATTCCACGCTGGTATTGTCCTGTGTGATGGGGCCACCCGACGATTTTTGTTTCGACTTATCGTTGGTCGTCAGGTCGGGACTGATATTGGTCCAGGTCTGGCCTTCGTCGGTGGTCAGGTGGAGTACATTGGAGCAGGCGTAAAGCTTTTTCGGGTCGTGCGGACTGAAGAACAGCGGAAAGTTCCACTGGAAGCGGTATTTGGCATCTTCTGCGCCGTGGCCCATATTGTCTTCCGGCCAGACATTGATGACGCGCGAGGTTTTGCGCTGGTGGTCCACGCGGCTGAGGAAGCCGTGGTATTCGCCGCCGTATACGATGTCGTTGTTGAGCGGGTCAACGGCCACGTGGCCGCTTTCGCCGCCTGCGGTGGATTCCCAGTCGCGCTCCGTGATGGCGCCGCCGTCGCTGCGGCTGTTGATGCGGATGCAGGAATTGTCCTGCTGCGCGGCATAAATGCGGAAGGGAAAATGGTTGTCGGTCGTTACGCGGTAGAACTGCGCGGTGGGCTGGTTGTGGTAGGTGCTCCAGGTTTCGCCGCCGTCGTAGCTGATTTGTGCGCCGCCGTCATCGCCGATAATCATACGTTTGGGGTCTTCGGGTGCAATCCAGAGCGCGTGGTGGTCGCCGTGGGGCGCGTATTTACCGGAAAATGTTTTGCCGCCGTCTTTGGATTTGTGGTAGGCCACATTCATCACATACACCACATCTTCATCTTTGGTATCGGCGTAAATGCGGGTATAGTACCAGGCGCGCTGGCGCAGGTTGCGGTCTTCATTGACTTTCGTCCATTTTCTGCCGCCGTCGTCGGAGCGAAAAACGCCGCCCGTCTGGCTTTCCACAATGGCATATACGCGGTCGGGCTTCACTGCACTCACCGACACCCCGATGATGCCCAGTGTATCTTTGGGCAGACCATCGTTGCGGGAAATTTCCGACCAGGTATCGCCGCCGTCGGTCGATTTCCAGAGGCTGCTGCCTTCGCCGCCGCTGGAAAGGCTCCATGGGGTGCGGCGTACGCGCCAGAACGAAGCGTACAGGATGCGCGGGTTGGTGGGGTCCATGCAGAGGTCAACGGCGCCGACATCATTGTTGACAAACAGCACGCGCTGCCAGGTTTTGCCGCCATCGCGGGTGCGGTACACGCCGCGCTCTTCGGAGGATTTGAACAGGTCGCCCAGCACTGCGGCGTACACCACATCGGCATTGGTGGGGTGGATTTGCAGGCGCGGGATATGGCGGCTGTCTTTCAGGCCGATGTTTTTCCAGGTACGGCCGGCGTCGTCGGATTTCCACATGCCGCTGCCATAGCTGACATTGCCGCGCACGGTAACTTCGCCGCCGCCCACATAGAGTACATTCGGGTCGGAGGGCGCCACTTCAATCGCGCCGATACTGCCGCCGAAATAGCCGTCGGAGATGGATTCCCAGGTACGGCCACCGTCCTGCGTGCGCCAGATGCCGCCGCCTGTAGCGCCGAAGTAAAAGAGGTTGGGTTTGCCGGGTACGCCGGTGACTGCTGCCGAACGGCCGCCGCGGAAGGGGCCGATATTGCGCCAGCTCAGGGCGTCGTAGAATTGATCTGCAACGCCGTTATTGGTGGGCGGCGGGGCAGGAGCAGGGGCTTGGGTGGTCTTTTTTTGAGCAAATGCCGGAGAAAGGGCAAAAAGACAAAACAGGAGGAGGACTAATTGCTTCATGCTGAAATTAAATTTGGGGCAATGATAGGAAAAAAATGGAAAATGCAAATAGCTCCCTAGTCTTTGTTCGGGTTGTTTTACTTTTGTGGGATGTTGCTCACAACTGTGACACGGAAGGTTTCGCACAGATGGGCACAGATCGTTCACACAGAAAACACAGAATTCTGAGACATCTGTGTGGTTGATCTGTGCCTATCTGTGCGAAACCCCTTTTCAACGTTACTGGCCATTTTTATGAAAAAAATACTTCTCCTTTGCTGCGGAATTTTCTTCGCCCTTATGCTGCAAGCGCAGGAATCCAAAACTTACCCCAAAATCCATATCCCCACCGACAGCGCGCACATCCTGCGCCTGCAGGAAATCAATCGCGACATCTGGCAACCTTTCATTGAAGCCTACGCCACCAACAACGCCGAACAATACCTCCGGCTCAACGCGCCCGAGTTGATCCGCGCCGTGGGCGGCCGTTTTAAAAGCATTGAAAAATTAGCCCCCTACGCCGAAAAAGTGCGCAGCGATTTTGCCACGCCCGGCCGCAAAGTGCGCATCGGTTTTCGTTTTTTTGAACGGGTGGCCGATGAAAATTCCGCTTCCGAACGCGGTATTTATCGTTTTTCCTGGTTTAATGAAAAAGGCGAACGCAGCGATTATTACGCGCGTTTTCATGTGTTTCACAAAAAAGTAAACGGTAAATGGCAAATTATGGTGGATTACGACAGCAATGAAGACGAAACAATCGGCGCCGGCGACTTTGCCGCCGCCCTGCCCATGGACGAATTTGAACCCTGGATGAACAACTACAACAACTACCCCGAGTATAAAGGCGAATTGGGCCTCCTCCCGCAGCCCGACAAACACTTCGTTTTCCGACTTTGGTCGCCCGCCGCCACGGCCGCACGCCTCTGCCTCTATGCACGTGGCGACGGCGGCACAGCCCTCAAATGCATTGACCTTAAAGCCGGAGCAGCCGGTACCTGGGAAGCCCGCCTCTTGCCCGAAAACAAAGGTCAATATTATACAGTGCAGGTGAAAATCGGCGGCCGCTGGCTCGATGAAACGCCCGACCCCTACGCCAAAGCTGTGGGCCTCAATGGCAAACGCGCCCAAATTCTCGACCTGGCAGAGACCAACCCGGCGGGCTGGAACAAAGACAAAAGTCCCGCCCTGCGCCAGCCCACCGATATTGTGCTGTACGAACTGCATGTGCGCGACCTGTCTTCCAACGCCAATTCCGGCATCAAAAACAAGGGAAAATTCCTGGGATTGACCGAAAAAGGCACGAAAAACGCCGAAGGGCTGTCCACCGGACTCGATCACCTGCGCGAACTCGGCGTAACGCATATTCACCTGCTGCCCGCCTTCGATTATCGCTCCATTGATGAAAGCCAGCCTTTTTCGCCTGAGCGCTACAACTGGGGCTACGACCCCGAAAACTACAATGTGCCCGAAGGCTCCTACGCCAGCAATGCGGCCGATGGGGCCGTGCGTATCCGCGAGTTCAAGCAGATGGTACAGGCCCTGCACGCCGCCGGCCTGCGCGTGGTCATGGACGTGGTGTACAACCACACCGGCGCTACCGAGCAGTCGGTCTTCAACCGAGTGGCCCCCGGCTACTACTACCGCCAGAACGCCGAAGGCGGCTGGTCCGACGCCTCCGCCTGCGGCAACGAAACCGCCTCCGAACGCGCCATGATGCGCCGCTACATGATTGAATCGCTCAAATACTGGGTAAAAGAATACCATATTGACGGCTTCCGCTTCGACCTCATGGGCATCCACGACATTGAAACGATGAACGAGATCAGCCGGGAATTGCACGCCCTCGACCCCGGCATTTACCTGTATGGCGAAGGCTGGACGGCCGGCGGTAGTCCCGTGCCCGACGAGCAGCGCGCCCTCAAGCGCAACACCCTGCAACTCGACCGCGTGGCGGCCTTCAGCGACGACTTCCGCGACGCGCTCAAGGGCAGCGTGTTCGACCACGACGATACGGGTTTCGTGAGCGGCAAAGCCGGTACGGAAGAAAGCATCAAATTCGGTATTGTGGCTGCGACCATGCACCCGCAGCTCGATTTCAGCAAGGTCAATTACTCCAAAGCGCCCTGGGCGGCTGCGCCGCAGCAATGCGTCAACTACGCCGAATGCCACGACAACCACACACTTTGGGATCGCTTGGCCAACTCCCGTCCGGAGGCCACTGAAGCCGAGCGCATCCGCATGCACCACCTGGCGCTGTCCATGATCCTGACCGCGCAGGGCGTACCCTTCCTGCATGCCGGCGCCGAGTTTTTGCGCACGAAACAAGGCGTGGAAAACTCCTATCAATCGCCCGACGCCATTAACACGATGGACTGGAGCCGCAAAACCCGCTACGCCGATACCCATCGTTTTGTGCAGCAGTTGTTGCGCCTGCGCCGCGCGCACCCGGCCTTCCGGATGACCACAGCAGCAGCCATACAGCAGCACCTGCGTTTCCTGAACACCCCAATGCCCAACGTGGTGGCGTTCCACCTGAACGGCGCGGCCGTGGGGGATACGTGGAAAGAAATCGTCGTGGTGCACAATGGCAATGCTAGCGCGCAGACGATAGCATTGCCCGAAGGCGTTTGGTCGGTGGCCTTAGCAGACGGCCGTTTTGCGGCGGGTAAGGCCCGGCGGGTATCGGGTAATGTTGCGGTGGAAGGGGTGAGTAGTATGGTGGTTTGGCGGTAGGGGGGAATGGGTAATTCCAAACAAGCTCAGACTGGCTTGCTGTGGCACTACCAAATTCTATTCCTTTTTTTTACCCGATGGAGTTGATATTCCCGTTTATAAAACCCCGTAAATACGCTGGTTATATGAATTCGATTGATATTAAGGTGCAAAGAATCAGCCCAAAATCTATTTGGATTTTGCATTACTATTTTACCACTTATCTCTGTAAAGAGATATAAACTTTTGTCGCCTTGATAAGAAATATTGTAAGTTGTAGAATCAACTGCTGTCAAGACTTTTGTCGGCTCAAATATTTCCTCTAAAAAGTAAAACTTGTTCCCCCGAAACCGATAATTTGGCGATAAAGCGCCCAAAATAAAATTTAAACGCTTTGTATCACTTATTACAAGATAAGCTGATTCAACATTCGTATCCTTCCGAACAATTTCCTGCTGCTTTGGATCAAGTACGGCCTCAAATTGCTGCCTCATAAAATTCGGATCGGAAAGTATTCCCTGCATTGTTTTGTCTGGCTTGCCCTTACATTTGGAATGCTGCAAATCATATTTGATTATAGAATCTTTTCGGATGATATTTAAAAAGCAGTTACACGTTATTGGCTGAACAGAATCGTTGTAATTTGAAATTTGCCAGCTTAGTGTTACTTCACCAACATATTGACAGGTATACAAGTTGTTTTGTAATGTCGTTTTACAAGCTACAAGCAAAAAAGTCAAACTAAAGAGAAAAAAGAAATAGTATTTCATAGCATTATGATTCTTTTGATAATCATACCTCAACGCATTGCGGGTGCATGTTATTTTACTGATGAAAGCATCACCCATACTATACACCTCCTCCGAACCCTCATCGGCGAAAAAAAGACCCGGTACGTGTCATGCTGAGCGAAGCGAAGCATCTGGCCGGGCGCTACTACCAATCCCGGGCACCCTGCTCGCCCCCGGCCGGATGCTTCGCTTCGCTCAGCATGACAGTCCTTAGGGGCTACGGTTTTCGTGCTGGCAAACCTTACACCCGGGCACGTATGGGTTTCGCACAGATGTGCACAGATCACTTACACAGAAAACACAGATTCAGTGCCTTCTGTGTGAATGATCTGTGCCTGTCTGTGCGAACCCCTACGTGCCCAGGCGTATTTTGCTGTACAGAGAGGCATTAGACAACTTTTGTGATAGCTGCCTAAATTCAGCATTCTATTCAATAAATTGTCAGAAAATGAATATTTGAAGATAGAGTAGTAATATAATTGTTACTCAGAGTTTAATTCTCTTAGTCTCGCTGCGTTTATATTGTTGATGAGTTTAAACCTTCCTGACTTTATCACAAAAAATATCTCACTATTAAATATGTTTAATTTGTTTTTTTAAAATTATAATCATTTTTTTTAAGTTTATCGTAAAAGTATATATTTTTGCGATTCATTTTCTTACATACAATGTTGTGCTTTGCAATTAAACAAAAATACACAATGAGGTATCTGATTTTATTTTCCTTAATGATATTCTGTAATTTAGGATATGCGCAGTTTTTTGTCGGAGATTCCAAGGAAGCTGTATTGGGTTTCTTGATTGAGAATAATGTCAAATTCACAGAAGCTAAACTTTCTGATACGACAAGTCGAATATCGGTACTTTATGAAAAAGAATATCAAATGATTTGGGTGTTAAATTCAGACAACGTGGTAATTAAACAAACCCTGATCCCAGAATCAAAAAATGGTGTTAATGAATTCGTAAGATGGTTTAATGAGGATTTTGTAAGAATATCCGATACTGAATGGCGAAATTATGCCAACGGTAGAATTTATAGAATACAATTGATTTATTTTCTAAAAGAACCGCTTTTTTCTATAACACTTTCCCCTGATTCTAAGTAATATTATCCTCTTTTCCAGAGTGAGTTCAATACTCTATCTGAAATCCACCTAGCCCATCCTACGCCTCTTCCGCACCCGCATCGCCCCAGAAAAGACTCGGCCGGTAGCCTCAGCATGACAGTCCTTAGAGGCTACAGTTTTCGTAAACTCCGAAGATGAATTTCCCGCAGAATACGCAGATTGACGCGCAGATCGCGCAGATTTTTATGTTATCTGTTAGGGTTTCGCACAGATGTGCACAGATCACTTACACAGAAAACACAGATTCAGTGCCTTCTGTGTGAATGATCTGTGCCCTTCTGTGCGAAACCCAACGCAGTGTAGCAGGAAATTTGCCGCTTGCAGCCGATTGATGGATTTCCGAACATGCTCTCAGTCCGATTAGCGCTGTACCACTATCTTGCGGTAGGTACGAGTCCCCTGGCTTTGTAAAGTCATGAAGTACATGCCATTCGGCAAATTATTCAATTCCATCATGTAGCGTTGCTTTCCTGCCTGCAAGTCGCCCAGCGCCTCGGTTCTGACTACCTGCCCCTGCATATCCGACAGCTCCAGGCGAACCGGCGCTGCCGCTTTCATTTCAAAATCAAGGTATGTTGCATCCGTGCAGGGGTTGGGTGAAACGGTCAGCTCCGACACAAGGCTGTTGGCCTCATCCGTACCGGTGGCATTGCCAAAAAATACCGATGCAAACACGCTGGACTGAATCGCTTCTTCGCAGGCCGCGTACAAAAACAGTTCGAGGTTGGGGTAGGCGAGCGGACCATTGAGCGACAACTGCTTCACCTCTACCACAAGGTCTTGTATGCAGCTATTGGCTGGCACGGTGAACGATTGTCCGAGGTCGTTACCGTTGAGCGGCACACCGGCTGCGGATACAACAGCGCCATTGAGGTTGGATTGTGCATTAAGCTCAAGGCTGTAAGTGCGCGCTTCATTGCTTTCGTTGCACAGATCAATTTTGAACGTGGCAGACGAACCTATGGGGTTGCCCGCCAGGGTAATATGCGTGTCGCTTGTGCCATCGTGTTTCAGTTTGGGCTGGTCGCGCTGAAAACCGGTTTGATAAGGGCAGGAACTTCTGCTACCGGCCGCCGTGCGGAAAACAGGGGTGCCGAACATTGGGTCGCGGAATATATTTACATTAAATAAATCACCGGGATCGTCGTCTGAAAGGGTGTAGCGGACGATCTTGGTTACTTCCTGCGACTGGTTTTCAATTTTGCCGTAGCGCTGCGAATTGCGGTATTCATGGCCGCCCGATACGCCTGAGCCGGCTACTTCTATCACTACATCTACGCCTGTGGCGAAGTCAAGGTACTGTTCGTATTCGATAGCGGCCGTTTCGGTGACGGTGATGCCGGACTCCTGGCTGCTGGGAACGGCGCCGAAGGATACAGCGCCAATCTGTACGTTGTTGGGGTTGTTGATATTGGCTTGGTTCAGTGCCAGTACTTTATTCCAGACATCTACCTGGTTCTGCGCGACGTTGCGTTCACGTGCAGACAAAGTATCGTTGTTTGCCAGCGATTGAAGTACGGAAATCTGATCAAAAATCTCAGATGTAGTGTAGTAAAATTGTCGTGGCTGTCCGATTGGTACATATGCCAGGCCGTAGGGTTTGGTGATACTTGAGCAGGTATTGGGATCAATGGCTACCTGGTTGTACACGCCATAGGCAAAATCAATGCCGTAGCCCACAAAAACATCTTCGCCGCCGGGCGGGGTCTGAAATCCCTCGGTTACCGTCATGCAGGTTTGATTGCCTTGGGTATTGATGTTCATTTCACCGCCGCCTGCGCTGAAGCCGACCGTGACGGAAAACTCAAAATTTGTTGTTACGATAAAGCCTGCAGAGCCGGCAACGCCCACTTTTACATCTACATAGCCGGAATTGGAATTGTCGGATGCGGCTGATTGCACAATTTCCCGACAAACGGTTTTGGTTTCCTGAAATTCAGCGGTGCTGCCATCGCCCGGCGGTGCGTGCAGGATGAAATAGGGCAATTGAGGTTGTGTAGTTGTGCCAAGAATGGGTACCTGTTCGTTGGTCAGCGGGCCTTCCACTACAAATGGCAGGATAAAGCCGTAGTTGCCGCTGGGCAGTATTTGATTAACGACGATATAACCTTTGGTGTCGGCTCGTGCGAATGCAACCGTCCGGCGGTATCGAAAACCTATGAATTGATTATTCGGGCTGAATAAATTTTCTGTTAGCTCCGCCTGAAGGTTATCCTGGTCATACAGGAAGGTGGGCGAATCAGTACCGATCAGTAAAACAGGTATGCCCGCCCCAAAAAAAATGCCGTTAGGATTGGTTACATCAATTGTTATAGTCACCGGCGCTCCGTACTTCGCCTTAAAATACTGCGCGGGAGGCGTTGTGGCAAAGGTGAAATTGATATTAGCATTGTTATCGTACGTAAAGGGTTGGGTGGTGTAACCCGTCGGCGATGCACACACGCCACCTTGGTCGCTTGAAATGGTAACGGTGGTATTTTGTGCGTCGGTATAGACCAACTGCGCCTGCATGTTTATGCCCGTAAAAAGGGTTAAAATGAATATTGCCGTTTTGTGAAATGTATTTTTCATAAAAAACATTGGATGGTGATGTGATGCCCCAAAAATACATTCTGGGTTGCCACGCCACTGCTCCCGTTTGTCCCAAAAGAGGGAATCATTGACCGAACAGTCGTTTTGGCTGATCGGGTATTCCTTGTATCTTTGCCAAGTGTCAAAACAGGAACCGATTATGCAGAAAATACTGCTTTTGCTTTGCTTTTGTCTTTTTAGCTCGATAAACCTGGCCCAAAACCCAACACTTGATAGTCTTGAACGCCTGCTCTCCACGCCGTCTGAAGACACCCAACGGCTCCAATGGCTGGAACAAATGACCGACCTTGCTGCCGGATCCGACTTCAGGGCGGCGTCTGTTTATGCTAAACGCGGTCTCCAATTAGCCGAAACCACCGGCAGTAAAACCTGGCAGGCCAAATTTTGCGAAATACAGGGTCGTATTTTCGCCAATCGCCTCCAACTCGATTCGGCAATGCTGTTTTTAAGCCGCGCCCTGGCGGGTTACACGGCGCTTGGAGACAAAAGAGGGCAAGCTGTTACAGCATTCAAACAGGCCTGGGTACACAGAAAACGCAATGAACTTTCAGAGGCCGCAGCGGCCGACTTACAAGCCTTGCGCCTGATGGAAGCGCTTAACGATCAGGAAGGTATTGCCGATGGGCTGGTACAAATTGCTGAGGATCTGTACCTTCAGGAAAAATCAGCAGAAGGCCTGCAGTACGCGCTGCGATCCATCGAAATCGCCGAGAAGAACGGGTTGCAAAAACAATGGGTATATTCCATGCGCACTGCTGGTTTTATGCATTTCAAACTCAAAGAGCCGGAAAAGGCGCTCCGCTATTTTGATCAGGCGCTCGCTAAAGCAAAAACACTGCATTGCACGCCGATCGAGTTGGCAAGGCTGCTGAACGACCGCGGCAATGCGCTCAAACATCTGACGCGTTACCCGGATGCCCTTGATGCTTATCGGGAATGCCTGCAAATCGCTGAGAAACACCAAATAAATATGGCGATATCCGCAGCTTGGGCGAACATAGGCGAGGTATACCTCAAGATGGGGCTTTATGCCGAAGCCTTGCCGTGCCAGTTAAAAACCATTGAAATGATGGAGCAAAACGGCGACTATTATAACCTGGAAGAAAGTTATCGGCATATCAGTAAAACTTACGAGCACCTGGGTAACTTTCAATTGGCGCTTTCCTTTGAACGTAAGTCGCGGCAGGTAAACGACAGTACCCTGAATGCCCGGAGCGATGCCAAAATGTCGGAATTGCGCACCCAATATGAAACAGAAAAGAAGGAAGCTACTATCGCCGCGCAGGATGCCCTCATATCGCAACAACGCACCTTGCAGTGGCTCAGTATAGGCGTTGCTGCCCTGTTGGCCTTGCTGACGTTCAATTTCCGGCGCAATGCCCTTGCCCGAAAAAAAGCCAATGCCTTGCTGGCTGCCAAAAACGCCGAGAACGAACTGCTGCTCAAAGAAATTCACCACCGCGTGAAAAACAACCTCGAAGTAGTTTCCAGCCTCCTGGCGCTCCAATCGGCCCAGATAGACGATCCCAACGTAAAAGACGCCATGCAGGAAGGTCAAAACAGGGTGCAATCCATTGGTATCGTTCACCAAAAACTCTATCAGCGCGACAACCTCGCAGCCATAGAAATGAAAGACTATTTCCTCAATCTCGGCAACAGCGTACTCGATACTTTCGGGGCAAAAGATCGTGTGCGCATCGAAATGGCCATGCAGGAACTTGAACTTGATGTAGATACCGCTGTTCCTTTAGGGTTGATTGTGAACGAGTTATTGTGTAATGCTTTGAAATACGCCTTCCCGGACGGACAAAAGGGAAAAGTCAATATTAAATTAGAAAAGAAACCCGGTGGCAACCTCCAATTAGAAGTATGGGACAACGGCGTAGGAAAAAAAGCAGCTGTCGGGGGCACCGGATTCGGCGCCCAATTAATTGCCCTGCTCACCCGCCAACTGAATGGCGCCATGCAGGTAGTGCAACACGAAGGCTTGCGGCTCTGTTTCGATTTTAAACTCAATAATGCAGCATGAACGAGCAAGTCATCAAAATCCTTGTTGTCGAAGATGAAATGCTCATCGGGGCTAAAGTCTCCATGTTCCTCTCCGAACTTGGCTACGAGGTCACGGGTATATTACCGCGTGCCGAAGAGGTATTGAACCACATTCAGGAAAACAATCCCGATATCGCCCTGCTTGATATTCAGCTTAAGGGCGAAATGGACGGTATTGCCCTGGCCCAAACCCTGATGCAAACCCACCGCATTCCAGTTGTCTTTCTCACGGCCAACAGCGACGACGCCACTTTTCAGCGCGCCAAGACCGCCCAGCCCTATGCTTTTTTGACCAAACCTTTTAATAAAACCGATCTGCAACGCGCCCTCGAACTAACCATCGCCCGTATGGCAGAACGGGGTGAATCGCTGCCGGAAGCAAGGGCCAAGCCGGCTACGGATTTTATACTATCCGACCGCATTTTTATCCATCACAAAGACAGAATGGTCAAAGTATTATTTGAAGCCATTCAGTATATTGAAGCCGAGCGAAATTATTGCAGGATCGTTACCCAAACCAAGGAATTTATCCTGAGCATGCCAATGAAAAATCTGGAAGATAAGTTGCCTGATTTTTTTCAGCGTATTCATCGCTCTTACATTGTAAACCTCAAGTTTTTGGACGAAATTGATGAGTTTTCAGTTCGGATCAATTCGGCGACCCTACCGGTCAGCAAGTCGTTCAAAAATGATTTATTACGCAAAATCCGGCTGGCCTGACGGCAGCGGCCCTTTTGCGCCCAAGCTCCGGTAGTGTCAGGCAGTGACTTGGCATCTTGCAATTTGATCAAACAAAAACAAATTGAACAAAACTCCCCCGGAAACTATTAATACCGGCATGCAAACCAACTTTACACAAGCGCGCACAAGGCGCACCACAATTTTTCTCCTGCCACTCATTGCCCTGCTTTTGGGCGCCCGAACACTCGCCGCACAGTCCATAGGCCACAGTACTTTTACCTTTACCGACGCCGCGCGGAATAACCGCCAGATACCGACGCATATTTATTATCCGGCCAGCGTTGCGGGCGATGATACGCCTATTGCCCAAGGCAGTTTTCCCCTGATCGTTTTCGGGCACGGCTTCGTCATGGTCTGGAGTGCGTATGAGAATTTCTGGACTGATCTTGTTCCGGAAGGCTATATCCTGGTTTTTCCGACTACAGAAGGCGGATTTGCGCCTTCACATGCCAATTTCGGGCAGGACATGCGCTTTTTGCTGGCGGAAATACAAAGCAAAGGCGCGGGGATGAGTGTACCCGTTTCGAGTGTGGGCGCCTCCGCTGCGATCATGGGCCATTCGATGGGCGGCGGAGCGGCCTTTCTTGCCGCCGCCGACAACCCCTCTGTGGCTACGCTGGTGACGTTTGCAGCGGCCAATACCAATCCGTCTGCGTTCGCAGCGGCTCCGCAAGTGACGGCGCCCAGCCTCCTGTTCAGCGGTAGCAACGACTGTATTACGCCACCTGCTACGCAACAAGATATGTTGTATGATTTCAGCGGCGCAGCGTACAAAACGCAGGTGTACATCACCGGCGGCGGACATTGCTATTTTGCCGATAATAATTTCAATTGCGCTTTTGGCGAAGCGACCTGTTCGCCTTCACCTGCGATCACGCGCGCGGAACAACAGGCCGCTACTTCCGAATTGCTGAAATTATGGCTTGGATTTTTCCTTAAAACGGATTGCAACAAAGCCGCTGCTTTCCAGGATTCACTGGCGCTGAGCATGAGGATTACAACCCGCCAGAATCAGTCTGTTGCCTGCGTTTCGGGTACAGACGATGCCTTCAGCGATGAGCGCGATTTTAAGGTGTTCCCCAACCCATTTTCCAATACCATCCAGCTTGAAACGGCGTCGGGAGCAGTGTATTGCCAATTATTTGATGCTTTGGGGCAGCTCGTTTGGGCTGGTAAAAACATTCAGCAACAGGATTTTTCCGCCCTGCCCTGTGGGTTTTATTATCTTCGAGTGGAAGGGCAGGACAGGGGTTTCAGGCTTGTTAAATCAATGATTAGCGGTAATTGATTCGTAGTCAATTTTCCAGAGTTGATAGGTTTCAATAATTTGGGTAATGGCTTCGGCGTAACGCGGTGCGGTGGCGTATCCGGAGCTTTTTAACCCGACACTCCAGGCGGCGTAGTAGGGTACGTCGGTTTGTCCAAAAATGGGTTTTCGGGCGATGCCGTTTTCGCCGATAGGGTAGGCGCGGATCATCCAGTTGTAGCGCTCGCCGAGCAGCAGGTGACTGTGGCGGCGGAAGCTGTTAGCGGCATTTTCATACACTTCAAAATGATCCCATTCGTAATCGTCCTTGCGTTGCACGCAGTCTATGGCGAGTTGGGAGGGGGTAAAATCGGCGCGGTTGATGCGGCCGTCGCGGCGGGCGCCCGCTTCCATGCGGCATTTGATTCCGAAGTGGTTGTTGGCTTGTCGGGGCAAAAAACCGCGACCCGCGTCGCTTTCCAGCAGGCCCTGCGCCAGCGTGATGGAGGCCGGAATTTTAGCGCGCCGCATTTCGTACACGGCTAAGTGTTTGTACCGGTCAATATAATCGAGATAGGCCATCATATTGCCGCGGCGGTTTTTGGAAATACGCAGGAATAAATCGCGTTCTACCTCCGGGCGTTTCCAGTAGCGCAGGTTTTGGGGCGTCTCCACTTCAGGATTAACCTGCATGGAATCCAGGTTGTAGAAGTTTTTTAATTTGGCAGCAAATTCCGGGCCGAGTACTTCCACGCCGCTGTGAAAATCGCGCAACATTTCTTCCAGCACCGGCAATTCTTCTGCGCTTTCTGACCACTGTTGTATAGAATCATAATAATAAATAACAGCCGCTGCCGGCAAGCCAAACACCAGCAACGCAATAAATATTCCTCGTCCGAGGCCGTAAAATATACCACCGCTATGTGGCTGATTATCTGGCATTTGTGCTAAAATTTATTTAAATGCAAAACCTTTTCAAATGCGGAGTGCGGAGTGCGGAGTGCGGAATGAATTTTTAGTTTGGAATTAAAAATTTATGTGCCTGTTTCTTCTTGAATTGGTGAAATGAATCATAAATAATCAATGTCGGGAGCAGCGCTTATTCGTGCATTCGTGGCTAATAAAGTTGCCACGAATACACGAATAATTTACTCCGCACTTAAAAAAATCCGCCCTCAAAAAATTCCGCACTCCGCATTCCGCACTCCGCATTTGAAACATTCCGCACTCAACTCACTCCACTTCCACCGTCTGCTCCGCTGTCTTTCCGTCTTTCTCCATTTTCAGGATATAGACGCCTTTGCGGAGGTAAATTTTGCCGGTGTCGGCTTTATTGAGCGCAATGGTTTTCTTTTTGTCCTTGCTGTTGTTTTGCAGCCAGTCCTGGTATTTCGCCGTTTTGGCAGCCTCAATATCCAGGGTGTATTTGAAGAAATTCAGCCCCTTGGAGGTTTCAATTTTGCCCTGATTGAGGATTAATTCGCGCTGCTCTTTCGGGTAAATGCTCCAGCTGACATTGCCCGCCGTGGCCGTATAAAACAACACCGGCGCTTCCGGGTCTTTGAGTTCCTGGTAAGCTTGTTTTTTACCCCAATTTTCGCGGAATCGCGTCTTTTTTACCTCAAAAACCTTGATTGTTGCGGCAAGCGCTTCGGCATTAAGCTCCTGCAGGGCAGCAATATTCACTTTGTACATGGAGCGGCCGTGCGTGCCGATGAGCAGATCGGCGGCTTTGGCCTGCACTACTAAATCATGCACCGGCACATCTGGAAAGTCAGTAGAAAAGGTCTGAAAACTTTTGCCCCGATCAAGCGAAAAATAGACATTGTGGTCGGTGCCGACAAACAACAAATCCGGATTTTTGGGATCTTCTTTTAGTACATTGACCGGCTCGGCGGGCAAATCGCTTCCAATGCGGGTCCAGGTAGCGCCGTAGTTTTCCGACACGAAGACATAAGATGTGAAATCGTCGTTGCGGTAACCATTCAGGCTCGCGTACACGCGCCCGCGCTCGTGTGCGGAGGCTTGCACACGCGAGACCCAGAGTTCCTGCGGGAGTCCGGCATCAATGCGCGTCCAGGTGTCGCCGCCATTGCGGGAAACGTGGATTCGGCCGTCGTCGGAGCCGGCGTACAGCAGCCCGAAGCGCAGCGGACTTTCGTGGATGCTCGTCAGTGTGCCGTAGGGTACATTACCGGGTTTGCCGCCGCCGGTGAGGTCTTCGGAAATGGCTTCCCAGCTGTTGCCTTTGTCGAGCGAACGGTAGAGGCGGTTGGCGCCGAAATAGAGCACATCCTGCTGGTGGCGACTGAGGTGGATGGGCGTTTGCCAGTTGAAGCGCAAGGGGCGTTCGCCCAGCTCGTGCTCGGGCGTGATGCCGGTGGATTTACCCGAACGTTTATCGATGCGGAAATAGTTGCCGAACTGGTAGCCGGTGTACACCGTATTGTTGTCGCGGGTATCTACGGCAATTTGCATCCCGTCGCCGCCCATAATGCTTTGGTAAGGGTATTTGCCGTTTTGATGCCATTCGGTGGAGGCTTTATAGTTGGAGGGGCCGTACCATACGCCGTTGTCCTGCGCGCCGCCGTACACATTGTAGGGTTCGGCTTCATCGGCGGCGATGGCGTAGAACTGGCCTACCGGCGGGTTGTTGCAGAGGAACCAGGATTCGCCATTGTCGTAGCTGATGTTCAGGCCGCCGTCGTTGCCATTGATGAGGTGGCCGGGGCGCTGCGTATTGACCCAGATGGCGTGGTGGTCGGGGTGGACATTGTCGCCGTTGATATTTTTCCAGGTCTTACCGCCGTCGTCGCTGCGGATAATCAGGAAGCCGAGCAGGTAGAGTTGGTCGGGATTGTTGGGCGCGCAGGCGATGCTGGCAAAATAGTAGCCATAGGTAAAATACATTTGCTCGATTGGCTCGTTGTGCGTGCGCGTCCAGGTTTTGCCATTGTCGTCGGAGCGATACACTTCGGCGCCGATAAAGTCGGTTTCAAAGAGGTTATTATTGGCGTCTTCGAGGTATTCCACGAGTGCGGCGGGGCGGATTTTATCCTGTTCCACCATGCTTTTTACCTTGCCAGCGCTGTATTTTTCCGGAAAATTATTGCGTTTGAGGTAGTCGGCGATTTGCTCCTCGCCGAGTTTCAGGAAATCGGCTTTGCTGATGTTGCGGAGTTGGTCTTTTGTGAGGCCCTCTTCCTTTTTATCTTCTTTTTTGGGTTTTGAGTTTTGGTTGTCGAGGCAGGCATACAGCACCGTTTTGCCGTTTTTGACGCCTGCGGTAAGGCCGATGCGGCCGGTTTTGGGGCCATCGGGGAAGCCGCTGTTGCTGAGTCGCGACCAATTGGCGCCGCCGTCGGTACTTTTCCAGATACCGGAATGCGCGCCTGCGCCGTCGAAATTCCAGGCTTTGCGTGTACGTTGCCAGATGGCGGCATAGAGGATGTCGGGGTTTTGCGGATCGGCGACGAGGTCAACGGCGCCGGCGGATTCGTGGACGAAGAGGCTGCGTTGCCAGGTTTTACCGCCGTCGGTGGTTTTGAACACGCCGCGTTCGGGGTTATCGGTATAGAGGTGGCCGAGTACGGCGACCCAGAGGATGTCGGGATTGGTGGGGTGCAACACGATGCGCCCGATGTGGTGGCTTTCGGGCAGGCCGCGTTGTTGCCAGGTTTTGCCGCCGTCGGCGCTGCGGTAGATGCCGGTACCGGCGTAGGAGGATCGGCTGCTGTTCACTTCGCCCGTACCGACCCAGATGACATTGCGTTGCCAGTCGACGGCGATATCGCCGATGGTCATGGCGGCTTCGTGCTCGAAGACGGGTTTAAAAGACGCGCCGTTGCTTTCGGTGTACCAGAGGCCGCCGGAGGCGTAGGCGACGTAGAATTTGCTGGGATCGGCGGGATTGACGTCTACATCCGTGACGCGGCAGGAGAACACCGAGGGGCCGATGCTTTGCGGGTTGAGTGCCTGCGCGATGGAGTTGCTTTTGAGTTGGGTGCGTTGGGAGAAGCCTTGCAGGCGCGCGTCGGCGCCGGTTTGGGCTGCGAGGGGCAGGGTAAAGAGGAGTAGTAGAGAAAGGGCGTAGAAAAGTTTCATAGACATGCGCTTTGGAATGATAAAAGTGTGCAAAAGTAAGTAAAGCGGGGGAGTGCGTATGTTAAAATTGGGGAGGGGCGCACTGATGTTGCATAGAAGGGTTTCGCACAGAAGGGCGCCGATCAAGCACACAGAAGGCGCGGAATATGTGTTTTTCTGTGTGAATGATCTGTGCGTGTTTGTGCAAAGCCCTTTGCATGGCTAATGTAAAAAAAAACTTATTTATTTATAAATTTGTACAAACATTAATTGTTGATACATTTAATTGCCAGAAACTTATTTTGAATAAATGGAATCATAAATAGTAAAAATTAGTCATGCTATGTTAAATTAATATTTTTTTCCTGAATTAATTTTGGAGTAAAAACTCCGCGCCTTATATTTGCCATGTGAACCAAAAACTATAACCCACAAATCATTTTTTTACATGCAGAGCCAATAACACCCAACCCACACCCATACTGTTTTGTTCTTTGGATTTGTACAGCTTTCTCCTCTTCTACTTCGTTCCTGATCGTTGTACATCTTAAGAATTTCCCTTTTTTTACATGCATAATACGCTGTATGCCATAAACATACGCTAACTGCACGAGTTTGTTACTCATGCAGCGTACCGGAGTATTTGTTTATTCAACAATTGCTTTTGCTTGCGTCAATGACGTAATATCCACTTCTATGTATGTAATTTTTCTTGCTTTGATTGGCCTTGCCATTCATGGCCCTTAATGTCTATGTCATCACCGATAAATCATTAATAAAATGCCATTGTTTAAGCCAACTATCATTGCGCATCGCTTTTTAAGCCTCTTATTGTTGTGCCTGTTGCCGGGCGCCTCAGTAATTTACGGACAAGGCGCCTGCACCAGCCCGACCGGTGTAAAAGTAGATGCGATTCTTTCTGAAAAAATTACCCTGAGTTGGGATGCCTCCAACACCTCTGGCGGAAGTACTATCCAGTTGTCGTGGGCGGAATATCCCGGGCACAGCTTTATTTACAAATCTTACAGCGGTGCGGGCGGCGAGATTAATGGCCTTAAGCCCAATACAAAATATATTGTTCGGGCCACTAAACTATGTGGCGCCAATGCTTCCCTGCCAGTTGGCCTTGGGGTACTGCGCACGCTTAGTGTAGCAGAAGAACAGGCCTTTTGCAGCAGCAATACGGGCACTGAAATCTGTACCCTCCTTAAAGGGACGGCTTGCACGGATCGGGGTAACACCTATATAGAGATAACACTGCCCGCCTTCCCGGCGGCATTGGTACAAAACCCTGCCCTGCATCACATTACACTTAAATACCGGCCCCTGCAAAATGGCTCCCCGAGTGGCCCCTGGCAATCTTTCAGCGCTACCTATGAGGAAATCAATGACAAGATCAGGTTGCAAGGACTTAGCCCGAATACCATGTATCAGCTTGAGCTGACCTGGATTGTGAAAGATGCAGCCGGGAATATTGTCAAAACCTGCACACAGCCCCTGATTGCTACCCCTACCATGGGCGATAATTATCTCGGCCCGGCCTTTACACTTATCCCACCCGATTTAACCCTCGATTGTAGTACCCCGCGCCCCCTGGAGCTTACTTTGCCGGATATTACCGGCGGCTGTTCGGAGCCGCGTATTTCCTTTACCGATCAGGAAAGCGGAATTGGATGTACCCAACAATTAGTCAGAACCTGGCTAGTGACCGACGATTGCGGACGCAGCAATACCATCACGCAGGCCGTCGTATTTACCGACAGCATCGCCCCTGTATTTACCACTACTCCCGATGCGGCCGTTACTATTTTTTGCGAAGAAAAACTCCCCTCGGAAGCTCCCGTAGCTGTGGATAATTGTAGTGCGGTAACGCTCAACTACTCAGAACAGGAACAGGCCTTGGACGGATGCCGGAAGGTGGTTACCCGAAAGTGGGTGGCTGTGGATGCCTGTGGCAACAGCGCTTCTTTTGTACAGGTGGTGCAGGTAGAAATAAAACCGGAAGTAAGCGATGGCAACGACGAGACCATTCCCCCGCTGCCGGTGGAATGCGGGCAAACGTACACCCCGCCGCCAATAACCAATAATACCCCCCTGAGCACTGCCCAGGAAGGCGATCTGATGAATATTGGGGGCTTCCCTTTCAAACTCTCTCAGGTGAGTGGCGCAAACGGGGTCTTTACCGGTCGCGCCAAGGTGCGCCTGCCTTTTGGCAATAAGGTGGTGTATGTAGACTTTAACTCCATTCAGGTCAATGAGGAGAAGCGCGTTACCTCAGGTACGCTTATCGCCGTGCCAGATACCAGCTATCACCCGCCGAGTGGTTCCAGTGTAAATTTGGGCGGAGAAATTTGTGTACCCAATCCGCCAGCATTGGATAATGGTTTCAATGAAGAAGGCGTATATGTACAACAACCACCCTATGATAACTATCAACCTGGTGATCCAATTGACGACCGCTACGACCCCAACGGGTTTGATGTAAATGGTTATCATTTTGAAACAGGCACAATTTACAATGAACAAGGGTGCAACCAGGCGGGCTACGACTCGACAGGGCAACTTTGTAATCCCGGCGCACAAGGCCCATACTATTGGCTACACGATGATTACAGCGGAAACTCCGGCCCTACCACCGCCGAAGGCATCGCCTTTGCAAGTGAACAGGAAGCTACAATTCGCGCCAAGGTGGAACAAGCGTTGAATACCCTGCTCGGCAACAACAATACGGCCCTCAGCAATCAGCGCAGCACCTGTGGAACCATCCGTACCACCCTGAATACACATGTCGGTACGCTGGATCGGAAGTTTCTTTTTGGCGAAAATGACATCTTCTTCAACGAGGATATGAGTGTTCATTTTTCCTCAACCCCGAAACCATTGTTGAAGAATGTACCTGAACGCAATGTTCAAATAAAAAATATTGAGGATAAGCATATTGAGCTGTATTACTGCGATAAAAATGTCTACAAATACAAAACAATTAAAGGGATTCTGGAAGGTTTTCAGACGCCTACCGGATTAGATAATCAGGTGTATAATGTACTGGACGCCATCAAACGGCTGACGCCCGCACAGGTGGATACCTTTAAAACCAACCCGACAAAATTTCAGGAATGGATCGTTGACTACCTGAAAAAAGCCCAGGATCAGAAATTGAAGGAAAGAGGGCTTGCGTATGCCGATCCGGTAGTTCAGCCCCCTTACCGTAAGCAGCCTGCTTTTGAAGCAGGCATCTGTCGCTCTTGTCCGCCCGCCCCGGCACCATATTACAATGCCTCCGGCTATCTGGCAGGCGTTGATCCGCTCAATTCCGAGCAGGCGCGTATGTTGCTGGCACAGGCCATGCACGAGGGCGCCGGCGACGCCGAGTTCGAATACCTCCAGGGGTTTGAATTTGTGGGCGGAATGCCCCGCGGGATGTACCTGAATAAAATTGTCAATGCCCGTCCGCCTTATTATTTTAAAGTGGAAAACGGCGGAGAAGAAGGGGGCGAAGATCAGGCGAGTTTGGTGCCGATAAAGGTAGAAAAAGAAGTAAATGGGCGGAAATACGCCATTTTGCTTGATAAAATTGTCATCTCACCTACCGGAGGCACCCTCGATGCCTACCTGATTCTGGAGGTGCCAAATACCGGTCAGGAAGTTATGTTCCGGGCCACCAATGTCCCCTTCACCCCTGGCGGCCTTGGCCCGGCGAGCACCAAACTGAGTTTGCAATCAGACGTACATATTCGCCTGAACAATACAGCTAAACTCATTATCAAAGGCCAGCAAAACGAAACTTTTGTAGAGTGGGATTGCAATGGCTTCAAACAAATGGGTATTAAGGCTGAAATAGAGTTTTGCCGTGAGTTCCTGACGCCGCTCAAGCCTGATCTGGAAATTGATACTACCCAAAGCAAACGGGTAAAGGGCTATTTTACAGCAGTGATGCCCTCCTGGGGTGAGTTTGTGGCTTCCATTACCATGGATAAGTTTGCGGTTACCAAACACCCGGACTACAAGTGGGAAATTCAAAGCGCCGTGCTCGACTTCAGCGATGGCGCCAACCACCCGGATTTTGTAGACATCACCCCGAATTATTATTCGGAATTCAAAAATAGCAATGGCACGTTCAGTTCTCAATGGAAAGGCTTTTTCCTGCGGCAACTCAAAGTAACGCTACCCAAAAAATTCTCGAAAGAAGGCGCGCCGCCAGTCTCCATCAACGTAGAGAAACTGATTATTGATGATCGTGGCCTGACAGGGCTTGTAACGGTAAATGCCCAGGTACTTAGCCTCGAAGACGGCAATCTCGGCGGTTGGGCTTATTCCATAGACGAACTGCGCATCGCCGTTGTAGCCAATCGTATTCAGGGTGGCGGCTTTGGCGGCTGGCTCAATATTCCGATATTTAGTCAGGCGGGCAATGACGCTGACAGCAGTATCACCGCTGCCGACTGCTTCCGTTATTCTGCTAATATTATCGGGACACCAGGGGGGGAGCGCTACGAATTCAGCGTAACACCCGGAACCAATTCCAAGAAAGTAAATATCATGCTTGGCAGTGTGGTCCTCGACCCTACTACATTTGTGAAAGTGCAGGTAATCGGGGATTCGGTTAATATTTTGGCTAATCTGACCGGTAAAATTGTAATTGACGGGAATACAGACTCATCAGGAACGCAACTTAAACTGCCGGAATTTAATTTTCAGGATGTGCTGTTGGCCAACCAGGCGCCTTATTTCAGGGGAGGAACAATGGGCATTGGCGGCAGCGTGGGTTCTACCTTTGGAGGCTTTGGCTTAAAAGTGATTTTGCCTGAGTTGGGGAATGGAGGAAGTAGTGGCACCTCCCGATTCAGGGTTGGCGCTGAAATTACGCTCGTTGGTGATACGCCAAGTGATGCAGCTGCAAAGTTGAGCCTTGCCGGGAAAACTACCGTTAGCCTGATAGGAGAATTGAAAAACGTAAATGGCCGACAGCGTTGGAAATACAAACGGTGTCAGCTCGAAGAAGTATCCATTGCTGCTTCAATAAAAGTGATTGAACTAAAGGGCTCAGTCAATTGGTATGAAGGGAATCCGCAATTTGGTAAAGGCTTTCGCGGGCAACTTTCCATGAAACTACCTGGCTTGAAATCTTCTTCTTCAAGCGGCGGCTTTGGCATCCAGGCCCTTGCCCAGTTTGGAAAGATCAATGACTACAAGTACTTTTTTGTAGATGCCTTGCTTACCATGAATCCCGGTATTGACCTGGGTGGCTTGTCCATAAGGGGCTTTGGTGGCGGTGTTTATTACCACATGAGCCGCGATACGACCTCCTTTGCAAGCTTAGATACTGCCAAAAACTATGTGATTATTCCTTCTGTATTGGGCCAATCCTTATCCGGCATAAAGTATTTACCCAACCCAAACATCAAATTGGGTGTAAAGGCAACTGTCATTGTAGCAACAACCAAGGAAGAGGTGTTTAATGGAGCGGCAACTTTTGCCATTGAATTTGTTGAAGGAGGAGGCGTAAGTAAAATTGAACTGCATGGTGCAGCCCGTATGTTATCAAAAATAAAGTTTGGCGGGGCTGGTTTGTTTGAGTCAACGCCTACCATGGATGCTCCCATTTCAGCCACCTTGTTCATTTCTTACGATTTTGGTAAAAAAACGCTACATGGAGAACTTGGCGTCTTTGCCAATATACAGGGCGCATTAAGCGGAACAGGCCCCGGTTTTGCTTTGGGTAAAGCTGTAATCCATTTTGATCCCCAAAAATGGTATATCAATGTAGGTACGCCGGTGCAGCCACTTGGCGTACAAATCGGAATCCCGATCAGCGGTCTCGATATCAATTTGCTGAAAGCTAAAATTTACTTCTGCGTAGGTACCGGCATACCGCCCATGCCGCCGCTGCCTGCCTATGTGCGTGAAATGACCGGAGCAGACAACTTTATGGTCAACGAAAACCGAAGGGCAACCGGACAGGGTTTCGCCATGGGGGCAAGTATAGAAATCAGTACCGGAGAAGCCACTTTCCTTATTTTTTACGGCCATCTGGATATGGGGCTGGGTTTCGACCTGATGTTGCAGAAATACGACAGCATCTACTGCCCCAATAACAATAATGAAATGTTGGGTGTGAACGGCTGGTATGCAGCCGGGCAGGCCTGGGCTTATGTGGATGCCGAAATTGGCGTTAAGTACAAACAGAAACGCTTTCCTATTATGGATATCGGTGCTGCCGCTGTGTTGCAGATGAAACTGCCCAACCCTTTCTGGGCCAGGGGCGCTGTCGGGGGCCGATTCTCCATACTGGGCGGCCTGGTAAAAGGCAATTGCAATTTTAAATTTACCATCGGTAAAAACTGCGATCACGCCGCCGAAGAGAATGACGCGCAATATGTGCAACTGATCGAAGCCCTTGAGCCTGCCGATCAGGCAGAAAACGTGGAAGTAAATACATTGCCGATTGCGCATTTTGGTGTTCCCTTCAACGGATACTACAACACCTACAATGAAGCAGGCGATGAAATAAAGTATGTGCCGTATTTGCGTAAGATAGAGCTGAAAGACAGCACTGGCAAAGTGGTAAATCTGATTCAAACGCCTACTCCGGGAGAGCGTAGATCTTTGCCTTCTATTTACAGCAACTTCCTCAAATCGCATACACGCTACTATTTTACGGTGCAAATAGATCTTTTGGATGAGGCTGGCGTGGTGGTTAAATCAGAAACCAAATCTGTTACCTTCCGAACAGGTGCTGCTCCCAGGGTAATACCTCCATCCAATATTAAAGGCTCCTATCCGGTAGATGGCATGTTTAACCTGTATCGCAAGGAGCATCCCAAAGGCTTTCTATCGCTGAAAGTAGGCCAGTCATATCTGCTTGCCGGAGTTACATTACAGGCTCATTTTTCGCTGCCCAATGGCAGTGTTGTCGCGAAAAAACCTGTACAGCTGATGCCCTCAGGTAATTACCTCCAGTTTGATATGCCAGATAACCTGCTTGGGAATCAGGTGTACAGAATGACTATTGTGCACCCAGGCTGGAAAACCTCATCGGAAACTGGCGGTGGTGAAGGCGCAAAAGGAACAAGCAGCGGTGGTAACGCGACACCTGAACCTGTGGAGCAGATCTACTACACCGCATATTTCCGTACCAGCACCTACAATACGTTTGGTGAAAAATTGCTGGCCTTCCGGGCACAGGCTACTCAGAGTAGTCAGGAGGATTTAATGTCGCTCACCCATAATGCCTTTGAACCTTTCGACCGACTTGAAATTTATGGAGGCCCCACATTTTCACCGCTTATAGGAATTCAACAGGGGCAGAGTCCTGATATTGACAAGGTGCAGGAGTATTATCAGGTGCTTGAGAGCGTATTGCAGTACAGGCCTTCTAACGAATTACCCATGCTCCGGGTATGGATAAACGGGCAGGATTCGCTGCCCTCGGTAAATGCTGCCATGTTTGAAACCAACGCTGCTATTGGTGGATTAGCCAACGTCGCCCTGCGCAATCACTATTTCAAAACCTCCAGGGAGCATATCCGACGCCAGATCCTGCGACTTAGTGAAACGGTTAATAACGAGTGCGCTGATTTCAGCGCCGACCCTAACAATACCTATATTCAGGGCTTTGCCACCCCCGATGGCTATCAATGCGGCTATTCGGATACTTACATGGGGCTGATTGCCGGAAATCCCAAGTTGAAGGGCCTGTATGAAATATTGGGAAATGTCAAGGCCGGACCCAACACCGTGCATCCGTTTTACCTGAACTACGAGTTACCAAATGGCTTCATCAGCACTCCGGGTATCCCGGTTAACTTCAAACACTTCAACAGCAATTATTAACCCTTAAAATACAAAAATCGTGAAAAATAAAATTGTTGCCAGCGCTCGTTCACTTCGAGTGTTGTTTCTTTGGGCCTTTATGCTTGCTCAAGTTGTTGCTTGGGGGCAGAATGACGAATTGATTGCGTCTAATATTACCAATGGAAACTCCGTACCCTTTTGGGTGAATGACAATGCAGGCTTATCCGCGCCAAATACAGGTCTGATTGCGAGCTTTGATTCACTTTACGCTAAGCTTAAGCCAGCAGATCAGGCACAATTCAATGCGTACGATATTTCTTTATACAGGTTAAATAAAGATAAAATTCAAGATAGTATCCGACTTAATACTTTTATTAACTCGGTAAAAAACAGTTCACTTTATTATGTGATTTTAATTACAGTTTGGGAGAATGATCAGAATCTTGAGCGACTTGAACTGAAATATAATCTGCCTCCAGATATTCCGGCATCTGGCTTTTACACACGTGAAGAAATTACTGCAAAAGCCAATAATTCGTTATTCTCTTATCTGGAACAAATTAATCATGGTCAAAAAGGAAGAATAAAGGAGTTTCAGAAAATTGTGGTGCAGGATTGGGTAGCGTTTCTTTTTGAATATCCGAAACTGAGAAAGTTGTCCACTAAAATTGACACATCCGAGGTTCCGCAGGCTCGAATGCGTAAAGATTCGATGGCGGGAAAATCGGCGGGCAAGACTTGTGTAACTCCAAATCATTGCAAAATACTATTACCTCCCACAGCGGTATTAGCTAAATTTGTGACATGCGAGCCTGAGAATACAGTGCCCTTGGGATCGCTGGTTTGGTTTTATGACACCCAAACTGATCTTGTATATTATGGCTGGTATTTACCTGGCGCCAACCGATTGTTATTCTATGCTCCTCAGACCTCAGACGGCAATCCGGTTTATAGTTTAAAGTATGAGCCTCCCACGGCAGGACATGATACAACTGCGGTGGAGACTGCTTTCAATATTGATGTCAATAAAAATCAGTTTTTTAAGGGTGTTGTTGGGTATAATCCGACTTTTACCAACAATAGTTTACACGTTATTGATCCAAAAAATATTAATTTTTTGAGCCTTACAGCCAACGGCCCCGTCGTAAACAGCCTGGATGATTGTTTGGCAAAAAACCTACCTCAGTTTGTTGAAAATGGTGACCCTAATGATATAATTTGGAAACTGCCGGTTATACAATCAGATAAATATAATGGCGACATCTTAAGTGATATTCAGGGTGCAAATTTTAAAGATATTAAATTGTATGACTATACGGGAGGAAGTAAGGCAATTAATCAGGATTTCGAGAATAGAATTCTGAATGCATTCGGAACCGGCTACGGAAATTGTGATATAATTTTTACAAATACTGAAACTTCAATTTTTGAACTGTATAGAATCAGAGGACTAAAACCTTATCGCCGTAATGTACTCTGGATACATTTTGATACTGCTCAAAAAAGATTCAGATATGAGATACTTGCAAAGAATGACGAAAATGAACTTTTGGTAGCAGAACAAAACAAGGAATACAATAAGGCCATCCAGGAGTTCATGCGCTCTTTAAAGTGGAATGGTGGACAAAATGCCCTGACCTCCTTATACGATTTGTATAAACTGGTTGGTCAGATGAGTACATTAATCTCAATGGGGTATCAGCAATTGATTATTCCAGAGAAGTATTATGATTGCGATAATCCTAATTATGTACTAAAGGGGTTAAATTTTGATATCTCACTTACGCCTCAGTATGAGGATTGCATTCCGACAGAATTTATTGTAGACTTATTTTCCGGTGATTTACAAACGACTGAAGGCGTAGTACCTGCGGTTTCTCCTATGCTATTCCCTGAGATAAATATAAATCCTTCAGTAGATGATCAGGCAAGTTTGGTAGTATTTAGAGCCAGTACCGCGTTCTCCGCAGGTTTGTGGAATGGCATCGTTGAACAGGCATCATCGGGTGCTGATTTAATGAGTTTACTGACTCAATCGCGATTGTTTTTGAACCCTGTACGCTACTGGGAAGAAGCGGAAGATATTAAAAGTTTTGCTAAAGTTTTTCATAATGACACGCTATACAGAGAATTAGTGAAGCAGGTTGATGACGAACTGTATAAAATATTTGTAAAAGGAAATGATCCACAACATACCCTTTTTTATTATTACAGGGGTAAATTAATAACTTTTATTCCTGATATTATTGAGGGAGCACCGGCTGCCGCCAAATTAGTATCCAAAGCTGGGCGTTTTTTTAAAACTGCTGCAAATGTAATCAAGGCATTGAAGGTGAACAAAACGTTACTGCCCTTCAGTGCTTCCATTATGAGAAGGGGTGGAGAAGTGCTTGAAGAGGCCTCCGGGGTGCTTAAATATAAGTACAAGGGGAGAACAATCGCCGAGGTAAATTTAGCAACTGGAGAAATTACTCCAGCGCTTCCTTCCCCTAAAATTAATCTCGAAACATTCGTTCCAGAAGAAGCGACGCCGATCACAGACTTGAGTGGCAATCAAAAATATAAACTCTACTACGGTAAAAACGTAGATGGTGAGTATGAGTATTTTATTGGTAGTACTAATTTGACGGGCGAGCGAATCGCTTCTAAATACAACGCCACCAACGCTACCGCAAGCCCGTTTCACTATAATCCCAACGTAGTTGATAATAAAGTAAAACGCGTTGTCGAGAACGGATCAGACCCCGCACGGCTGCTGGATGATAACATCAAAAATAAAATAGATGAGCTTCCGGAAGATGCCAAAAAGGACTTGATGGATGATCTGGGGAAGAAGACAGAGAAAAAGACAACCTATGAGGTTGATGAAAATCCACCAGCTTCAGACCCTATTCCTGAAGAAGATCTGGAGATTCTTGGTGATCCTGATCTGACAGGAGTTGAGATTGTATCACCGCCGGGGGCATTGCGAGGCCTGGCGGGCGATCAGCACCGCCTGACCCAAGATCATATTGATACATGGGAGTTATTACACAAAAATTCCCCTGTGAAAGGCGTTTGTGAGAGTTTTGAATCTTTAGATGCATTCGTTCGCATCCAAAGAAGTCCTAATTGGGGGAGAATTGAAGAATTAGGATTTAATCGCCAATTGCTTTCCAGACTTATTGGTCATGAAGGCGCCAGTTATGAACATATTGTAGACGATATTGCGCGCTTTGCAGATGTACTTGTGGAAAAATCTGTGATAATTGGCCCTGATGCTAATTTCCAGCGAATTGTCAACAACTTGGCATCCAGAAATAAATATCAGCGACAAGGCGCACATAGCGTGCTCAGAGAATTTATACAAAATCCTGATTTTTACAAGAATAGTGTTGTCAGATTTGAACACGGTACCCCAACCACTAGAGGTACAACCGCCTTTGTTGATATTCGTGTAGCAAAAGATAACGGAGTTGTTTTTGTTGAACGAAAATGGTATAAAAAAAATAAAATTTCCCGTGTAACTTTTGAAAAAGAATTCGTTGAGCGGGATCTCTTCTCCGCCCCCGGCTTGTTTAATATTCGTTGGTCTATCGAGGGGACAAAGTTAGATTTAGCCACTTTTACTAACTACATAAACTCAACTAGGTCAAGGGCAGCTCTGGAGACTATGCATAATTCGGGTCGTTTAGATGCACTGGTTGTTGAAGTGGATATTAACAGTGTCGATGATTTTATCAATTATCTGATAAAACCTGATATATTTGCAAAAATTTTTCCTTAACAAACGACAATACTATGCGAATGATTAATACGACTGCCACAGCAGAACTCAAGATTGCAAGTGTGCACCTTCATCAAGGTAAATTATTTTGTTTTATTAATGGTCAAAACAAAATAAAAGTGATGAGCTTTAGCCTTGAAGAATTGTACGAGTTTGAGCATGAAAACTTACATAGTTTCTGGAGAATAAATGAAGATGTAATTGCAACTATACGCCCTCGACAGCAGATAACTTTTTTTAATACAGGTACTGGTGATAAAATAAAGAGTATTGAAACTGTGGGGTTTACTCCTTTTCAGACAATGAATGGTTTGATTTGGGGTTTTTTAAAGCAAGGTTCATCTGAGAGGTTAATCAGTTCTGTCTCTATAGATAGGGGGCTTGAGAGGCATTGTACTGTATTTGGGGTACTTCCGGTTTGGTGCTATGATAATTACTTTTTTTGTTACCCCTTCGAACATGAACGACTTATAGTCGTTGAAAGTGGTTTATGCGACGAAGTCTTAAATGAGCTTTTGCCTGATTATCAACGTAACGACCAGGTCATTGGAGGACAAATAGCAATAAATCGGAACAATATTATTGGCCACAATGAGTATGTTGTTTTCCATTATCCCGGAACGTCGAAAAGAAATGTCTGTATCGTCAACCTCAAAACACTAACGGTTCATTATGCTTCATTTCGGGGACATATACTTCAAAAAAATGGCATACTTTACTCAATTGATACAGAATACAATAACAAACTAGTTGTTTATACGCTTGAAAAGCATGAATACACCGAGAATCCTATAAATATAGAATTTCCAAAGTCTCCTCAAACTCGAATCTTTGAGCAACATACTCAGGTGAAAGATCATTTTTTAATCTTTATTGCTCAGGTTTTTGGTTCCAGCAAAAAAGATTTTGAGGTGATTATTTATAATACGCAAACAAATAGTATTCACGAACGTAAGTTTTTACCCAAGGTTACGCCCAAGGGCACAAGCTTGTATGTTCAACAAACCTTGCTGGTAGAAGACAATCTTTACATTGTAACACAATTGGGAATTGTCATTCATATAAAACTCGAATTCTAAACAACATCATAAATCAAACCTGCAATCATGCAACACAAATCAACATTTTTTCTGCTTTGCTGCTTTCTTTTCCAGACGGCCATACTCCACGCGCAGTGGAGTACCCTGAAAATGCCCTACAGGGCGGTCTACCCGATGTCTATCGTGCTGGACAACAAACTGATACTGGCCGGGGGCTACAACACCAGTGAACTCACCGCTTCCGCAGTAACGGATAAGGTGCAGATTTATGACCTTGGCGCCCAAACCTGGAGCGAGGCCAAGCTCAGCAAACCTTTCCGCGGAGAGCAGCCGGTACAGGTAGGCTCCAAAGCCTACTTCGTAGTGGATACCGACACGGTGGATGTATATGATGCGCTCAGTAATACCTGGTCGGTGCTTAAAATACCGATTCCGCAAATTACACGTCCGGTGGTCATTGGCAAAAAAATATATTTTGTCAGTACCTGGGCCCTTCTTTTCCCCAGCTCACCGTTAGAGAACAACAATGAGCAGCCCTTGCAGGTATATGATACGGAAACAGGCCTCTGGACAACGCTGTATGCGCCCTTCTTCTGCAGCGATCCCACCGTGGTAGCGTCCGGAAAGAAACTGTACTTAGTGAATGGCTACCTGTACAGCAATGCCAATGGCGATCAATTCCTTAAAAAAATGCAGGCGCTGGACACAGAAACCAGTACCTGGACGGTGAGTAATTTTAACTATAAGCACAATTACATGCCCGGTTTTGCCATCAATGGCAGTTTGTATTTAGTCGGCGGCGTTAGTACAGATGACTTTGTTCCCACCGGCCTGATCAGCATTTACAACGAGGCAGCAGGAACCTGGACGACTAAGAACAATTCATTGGTTCGCGCTGATCCGGGTGTTGCGGCCTTGGGTAATCTGATTTACTTGGCTGGTGGCTATTATAATTTTAGTTATCAGAAATCAATAACGACGTTTAATACCGCGACTAACGGTTTATTGTCCCTGTCTCAGGAGCTTTCGCAGGGCCGCGAAGATATTGCTACGGCTTCCGATGCGAACCGTATTTTCTTTATTGGCGGGGTCTACCGCACCGGCCCTGGCCCGAATATACTCAGCGACGTCATAGACGTCTATACCGCTCCGGTCAGTGCGGCTGCCGAACCGGATTTGTTGCCGCTGAAGGCTTATCCGGCATTGTGTACGGAGGTACTCACTGTGTCGCTTCCCGAGGGGGTGCTGGCTGAGGACTGCCGGATGGAACTTTGGGGCCTCGACGGGCGGCAGTATGCGCTGCAGCAGCTGGCTGGCAATACCGGTGAGCAGCAAATTTCTACCGCGCATTTGCCTGCTGGCAATTACCTCTTGCGGGTCTTTGCCGGCAAGCAGGTTTATGGGGCACGTTTTGTTAAAATGTAAAAACAAGCACCTCAGTATCAACATTCAATAACCCTTTTTATATCCCGGCAATGAAGCAGTTTGTTTCTTTCCTATGCGCCGTATGGTGCAGTCTTGCGGTTTTACAGGCGCAGTCTGGCGGCAGTGCGCCGCAAATTTTTGTCAAAGGTATCTACCACCAGGGAGAATTGCGTCTCCGCTGGACGCCGGCGGATTTCGGCGTTTTTCAGCAGGGAAACACCTATGGATACAAAGTGACCCGACAGTTGGTGGCGCGCAATGGACAGCCTGTCAGCGAGAGTGTACGGCAGGCAAGTACCACACATTTCGGGCCTTTCAAGCCGCTCCCGGAAGTGCAATGGGATGCCATCAGTGATACAAGCGACATTGCCGGGGTTGCTCAGGGCGCCATCTATGCGGATGATTTTACAGTACAAACCAATGGTGGCGATCCGTTTTACGAAAAAGCGGCAGACAACATGAGCAATGAAAACCGCCATAGTTTTGGTTTGTTTGCGGCTGATCAATCGTTCAATATTGCCCAATACATGGGGCTTGCCTTGCGTGATCAGACGGCGGGGCAGGAGGCACAGGGTACTTATATGTACCGGGTAGTATTGATGTCGCTGGATAGCCTTAATCGGCCACGCGGAGTTGGAATCATTGCGCTTACTCAGAACAATCTATTGCCTGCGCCGCAGGGCCTGGAAGTATACGCTTCTGCCAATCGCGTGCTGTTGTACTTGCCCAGAACCAATCTGGAGGCGCATTACACCAGCTTTAATATGGAGCGTTCTACAAATGGTGGAAGTAGCTGGCAGCGCCGCAACGACAAGCCCTTGTTGTTCTTGTCGAACAATGCCGAAAGTGAGCGGATGATGTTTCAGGATACCCTGGAAACGCCGGGGCAAACGTATCAGTATCGTTTGCGCGGGGTGTCTCCATTCGGAATTTCGGGGCCGCCTTCCAATGCTGTGAGTGCAGTTGCCAAAACTCCTGCTCTGGGGGTTTACCCGGAGTTGACGAGTATCAACGAGGTAAACGGACAGTTTCAGCTAAACTGGAATTTCCCGGCTCAAAAAGAGTCGGAGTTGCTGAAAATGCAGGTCATGCGTTCGGATCGTGCCGAAGGCGAATTCACGGTGCTGGGCGATCTGCCGGTTTCGGCCCGCAGCTATTCCGATCCCGCTCCGCTGGCAAGTTCCAATTATTACAAAGTGGTAGCGCTTGATAAAGGGAATAATCCGAATGAGTCGCTTGTAAAATTATCGCAACTTTCTGATAATCAGGCGCCCAATACACCTGGCGGCCTGACTGCGCAAGTGGATGAAAAGGGTTTGGTAAAACTTTCGTGGACAAAGAATACGGAAGCTGATCTTTCCGGTTATCGTCTATTTTACTCGAACAGTCCGGATGGTGATTTTTCTCCCTTGTATGGTTATGTTATCACAGAAAACAAGTTCGAGCACCAACTCGAATTAAAAGTACTCGGCAAAAAAGTGTACTATAAAATTCTCGCCACCGACCTGCGCGAAAACGACTCCCCGCTGAGTGCGGCGGTGTTTGTGGATCGGCCGGATGTTATTCCGCCGGCCCGCCCGGTTTTGAACAAAGTGGATCCTATGCCCATTGGGGTGATACTGCAATGGACCAAAAGCAGCAGCGACGACGTGGTGCGCCATGAGGTGCAACGGCAGGTGAGAAGTGCAACAAGTTGGCAAACGGTTGCCACTTTTCCGCAGAGTTCGCCCACGGTGCAAATGATTGATTCCTCGCATACCGGCACTTCGGAGTATTCCTATCGCATTCTGGCCTTCGACCAGGGCGGTCTGGCTTCCTCGTCGTCGGTAATTGACGTAAAACCATCCCGCACCAATATTGACACCATTATGGAGTTCAAGGTATTCACCGCCGTGGAGGGCATGCAAAAGCAGGCCAAACTGCAATGGGAATACAAGGGCGACAGCGAGGCCGGCGAATTTCATATTTATCGGGGCAAAGCAAGCGGTCAGCCGATTTTCTATGCCATGCAAAAGATTAAAAAGGAAGACATTGTCATAGATCCGATCACCAAGCGGGCCACGTTTTTCTACCGCGACAAGACCATTGATCCGGGCGAAAGCTATCGCTATCGCGTGTTGGCCAAGTTTCCTGACGGAAGCAGCTCGCCTTTGTCGGCGCCTGTACCATTTGTATATTAAACTCACCCAAATTCTGGTATAAATACCTTCTAACCATGCGTTATTTCATTGCTTTTTTATGCGTGCTCTCTTTCGCCATGAAAGCCGCCGCGCAGTCGGGCTTTAGCGCCCCGGCGAGTTTGTTCTATATTGGCGCTGATGTATGCGGTCAGGAGCCACAGAGTCAGTTTGTGTTGCTGCGCGTCGGCAACCAGAACTGGAAATTTGGTTCCGCAAATCCGGTATTGCAATCATATTGCCCCGGCAACAACATTACGCGCAGCGTTACCGCTTACAGCAACAATGCAGCGGCCATTGCTACGCTGAATGCCGCAACCAACAATTGTTCGGGGCCGGTTTTCCGCAGCCTGCTGAACCCGCCCTACGATGGTATGGCGCCTGCAGGCTCCGTTATTCTGCTCTTTGTCAGCAGCAACCCCGATCTGAGCGGCATGAATCCTTTTACTTTTTTTAGTTTGTGTGGCGGCGCTCCGGTTTTGGTGGTTTTTGGTAATTATACCGGTGGTGATCCGTTTTTTAACAATAACCAGAACTACAATGCCTCCTGTGGCGCATTTTCGGCAGTTACCTTCAAAGGCAGCACATTTTCGCAGCAGGAATTGTATGAACCATTAAAATTAGCCAATAAAAACGGCGCTTTTGTTGCCATAGATCAGGATAAAACCATCCGATATGGCGTTTCCGACAATTGTGCTTGTTTGGGTCTGACTTGTCCGCAAGGCCCGACAATACAATTCAGCGGCGATCTTGACATTTGCGAAGGACAAACCACAACGATTACTGCCAATGCGGGTGCAGGGTATAATTATATCTGGAGCACAGGCGCTACAACGGCTTCCATACAGGTCAAGCCGGATGTGTCTGCCAACTATTATGTGACAGTTAGTTCACCGGCGAATCCCTTGTGTGAGCGTTCGGCAAAAGTGAGGGTGGAGGTATTTAACAAGCCTGAAGTCAGCTTAACGGCACTTAATGGAACAGGAGGAACGGCCTGTTTAGGGCAAACGGTGTTTTTGGATGCTGACATTGAAGCCATACAGAGCTCATACACAGAACAATGGAGTCCGCCGCATTCAGGCGTAAGCATTGCTCCAAATCATTCCTTTGTGCTGAATCAACAGAGTGCGGGTGTGTATACCCATACATTAACTACGCCGGGCGGCTGTGTATTTACCACTACCCTCGACGTAACCTTTCCCACACCTTTTCCGGTAAAGGTATGTACCAATGCGCCCCTGTGTGCCGGTGACCCTTTAAGCCTGGAGGCTTCTGCACAGGGGACGCAATATCAATGGAGTGGCCCGGGCGGATTCACCGCCAATGGCCCTGTACAAGGAATTAATGCTCCGGAAAGCGGAACGTATGCCGTTACCGTTACAGATGCACAGGGTTGCACAGGTACCGGTTCGGCGATTGTAGTAATTAAGTCCTGTACCGGTTTGGTGCTTGGCGCTACGGCTGCGACGACCAATACTACCTGTGGGTTGAACAATGGTGCTGTGGCAATCACTGCTAATGGTGGTGAAGATCCCTATACTTACGATTGGTCGCACATACCCGGAGCCGGGCAGGGGGCCGCATATAACAATTTGTCTCCGGGCACCTACACGGTAACCGTGGGTGATGCTTCGGGTTCAACGGTGGTAGTTGTTGCCGTGGTGGCAGGCAGTACTGCGGTTCAGGCAAGCGCTTCGGCTCAAGCGACGAGCTGCGCCTTAAACAACGGCGCGATAAACCTGAGCGTAAGTGGCGGCACCCCATCGTATACCTATAACTGGGCGGACATCAGTACGACACCAGAGCCACAAAATCGCAGTGATCTGGCGCCGGGTACCTACCAGGTTACGGTAACAGATGTGCACAATTGCAGTGCAACGGCCAGTGCGAGCGTGGCATCTTCAACCGGCGCGAGCATAACGGCAGTAGTTACGCCGGTCAGTTGTTTTGGCGGCAGCAATGGGGCAATTGATGTCAGCGTGAGTGGCGGCGCATCGCCTTACAGCTATAATTGGGCCGATCTTTCCGCTAATCCGGAGCCACAGGATCGAAGCAATTTGAATAGCGCGGTGTATTCCCTGACGGTCACGGCTGCCAATGGCTGCACGGCCACGGCGAGTTATGGCGTGAACCAGCCTGCTGCGCTGCAATTATCGGCGAGCAGTGTTAATGCCTCCTGCAACCTGTCAAATGGCAGCATCAACCTTGCTGCAAGCGGTGGAAGCGGTGCTTATAATTATGACTGGGCTGATCTGAGTGGCAACAACAACCCACAAAATCGAACTGCGCTTGCAGCGGGTCTGTACACCGTGACGCTCAGTGATGCCAATGCTTGCACCACGAGCCTTAGCCGGACGCTGACGCAAAGTGGCGTGCCGGGCTTAAATGCCGTGGTGTCGCCGGTTGTTTGTTTTAATACTGCAACGGGGGCTATACAGGTAAGTTCAAGCGGTGGTTTACCCCCATATACTTACAACTGGGCCGATCTGAATACCAACAATGAGCCTGAGGACAGAACAGCCCTCGCAGCCGGCACATACACCCTTACCCTTAGTGATGCGGCTGCCTGTACGGTTTCGGCAACCTGGACGGTCACTCAGCCGACAAGCGCCCTAAGCGCTACGCTGACGCCCGGGAATCCGACCTGTGGCAGCAGTAACGGTGCCATCAGTACGGCTGTAAGCGGTGGTTCCGGAGGCTATACTTTCGATTGGGCCGATCTGAGCGGAAGTAATGATCCGCAAAATCGCAGCAATATTCCCGCAGGGAATTATACCGTAACAATCACCGACAGCGGAGGTTGTACAATTACCCGAAGTACAACCTTAATCGGGCAGGGTGGGTTCACCTTATCTACCGTTGTGACAAATGTAGCATGCAATGGGGGGATTACAGGCGCGATAAACCTCATCGTAAATGGTGGAACAGCACCATTTACTTATAACTGGGCCGATATTACTAATGGCACAGAACCGGAAGATCGTGTCAATCTGTTTGCGAATACATACAGCGTGACCGTTACTTCGGCAAACGGTTGTACGGCAACCGGGTCTTGGGCGATCACACAACCGGCTCCCTTAAATGTAAGTTTCGCGTTAGTGCATACTGCCTGCGGATTGGCAAACGGCGCTGCAACCGCTCTTGCGACGGGTGGTGTAGCACCTTATCAGTATAATTGGGAATTAATTCCCGGAACCAATAACCCGACGATCATTGACAGCCTTCCGGAAGGCGGCTATATGATTACCGTTAGCGACGCGAATGGATGTACAAAAACAGGAAATGCCGTGATTAATGGCAGTATCCCAGTCAGCTTATCAAGCAGCGTTACCCATACCTCCTGCGGCAACAACAATGGCGCGATTACGGTAAATGCCAGCGGCGGCGGAACCTTTGCAGGGCAAAACCTGACTTACGCGTACGATTGGGCGCATATTCCCGGAAATTCCAATGTGCCAAACCAGACGAATTTATGGGGAGCTACTTTCCACTTGACAGTGACGGCTTCTACAGGTTGTACTGCTTCTGGTAGTTGGGTGGTGGAGGGGTCTATGCCGGTAACAGCTACAGCAACAATAACCCATACGGTATGTAATGAGCGCAATGGGGCTATTGATTTATCTGTAAGTGGCGGTACTGCCGGCGGAAATAATAATCCGACTTATAGTTTTCTGTGGTCGTATGCAAGTTCAACAACTGAAGATCTGGAAGAAATTAGTGCAGGTACCTATACGGTTACGATCAGTTCGAGTGCTGGTTGCTCTAAGGTTAAATCCTGGGTGGTTAACAGTTCAGTAGGCCCACCAAATGTGAATGGCACCGTAACGAATCCAACAGGGGGCAATCAAAACGGGAGCATTACCTTAAACGTTAGCGGAGGGCAATCGCCATATACCTATCTTTGGTCTACCGGGGCGACTACTCCAAATCTGACAAATCTTGGTTCGGGAACGTATTTTGTAACTGTTACGGGAAATAATAACTGTAATCGTGTCCGGGATTTTACATTGGCATCGACCCAGTCTAATAACGCACAAATTATTCAGGCCGATAAAGTAAATCCGCTGGAGCAGGAATTTACTACTACGAATGTTTCACCTTTTGAGGGGCAAAACATCCTGGTATTCCCCAATCCGGCCACCCGCCATTTTACAGTAGAATTACCTGAAGCTATTGGGCTTTGCAATATTGATGTTTTTGATAAAACCGGACGCTTGGTTTTACACAAGCAAGGTGGCGGCAAAGTTAATATAGAGGCTGAATCCTGGGCTGCGGGATTGTATGAGATACGTATCAGTACGCTCGCGGAATCAAAAACACCGGGCTATGTCTGGCGGCGTATTGAAATTTTAAGGTAAAGTGCCAAAACCCGTTGAATACCGGTGATTATGTTTGCACAGTCACTTAATTGGTTTTCGGATGGAAAGGAACCGATCTGGCACACAGAAGGCGCGGAATGCTGTGTTTTTCTGTAATAAGTCCACCAAACCGGGAATGAACCACCGGAGCGAGGCGCCGAAGATCAATTTCCCGCAGAATTCGCAGATTTACTCGCAGATCGCGCAGATTTTTTTATATCAACGCATACTCAGGCGCAATAGTTCTGCGTATTCTGCGCGTCAATCTGCGAATTCTGCGGGAAATTTGAGCATTTGGGTTTATCACGCTGATAAACTTTACATCCCATTTTGCTGATAGACTTCAATCCTAATTGATTGATTTCCAGATATTAAACTCAATCTCAGAATTGTGGTTCCTTCGTGGCGCAGCGAAGCATTGGACATCCTCACTTCTCCGACAACTCCAACCACCGCATCTCTTTTTCTTCCAGACTTTCCTGCAAAGTACCCAGTTCCGCCGAAAGTTTGCCGGCCTCCTCGGCGCCGAGGTTGTCGCTGTTGAAACGCTCCAGAATTTCCTTCCGGCGGCTTTCTAACTGCGCCATGTCGCGCTCTAATTTTTTCATTTCATTGCGCTCGGTGTTCGTCAGGCCGGGTTTGGCGGCTGCGGGCGCAGCGGCAACGGGGGCCGGACTTTTTTCCTGCGCCTTTCGGTCAAGCTCTTCGGCGCGTTTGCCGGCGCGGTATTCGGCGTAGCTACCGTTGAAATCCTTGATTTTGCCGCCGCCTTCAAACACAAACAAGTGCTCCACAAGGCGGTCCATGAAGTAGCGGTCGTGCGTGACGATGAGCAGGCAACCGGGATAATCCTGTAAAAAATCTTCCAGCACCTGCAGGGTGAGCACGTCGAGGTCGTTCGTCGGCTCATCGAGGATGAGGAAGTTGGGGTTTTTCATAATCACGGTGAGCAGGTATAGGCGGCGGCGCTCACCACCCGACAACTGGCTCACATATACCTGCTGCTGGGCGCGGGAAAAAAGGAATTTTTCGAGCAGCTGGGCCGCCGACAGCTCTTTGCCTTTTTCGAGGGGAATGTAATCGGCAATGTCGCGGATGACCTCAATGACGCGCTTGTCGTCTTTGAGCTGTATGCCTTCCTGGCGGTAATGGCCGAAGAGGATGTTGTCGCCCACCACCACTTTGCCGGTGTCGGGGTCAAGGGTTTCGGTGATGATTTGCAGGAAAGTGGATTTGCCCGCGCCGTTGGGGCCAACGATGCCCACGCGCTCGCGGCGTTTGAATTTATAGGTAAAATTGTCGAGCACTTTTTTGGCGCCGTAGCTTTTGCTGACGTTGTGCAGCTCCACAATTTTTCCGCCCATCCAGGTTTCTTTGATCTGGATGCTCATTTCCTGGGTCTGTTTTTTCAGGCTGTCGTTGCTTTCTTTGCGGTCGAAATAGGCATCCACGCGGGCTTTGGCCTTGGTGGTTCGGGCGGCCGGGCTTTTGCGCACCCAGTCGAGTTCGTTTTTGAGCAGTTTTTTCTCGCGCTCGTAAGTAGACGTTTGTACCTCTTCGCGCAGGGCTTTTTTCTCCAAATAATCGGCGTAAGAGCCTTTGTAGCGGTACAATTGCCCATTATCGAGTTCAATGATGCTGTCGCAGACGTTTTCCAGAAAATAGCGGTCGTGCGTCACCATGAACAGCGTGATTCCGGGCTGTTGCAGGTATTCTTCCAGCCACTCGATCATCTCTACGTCGAGGTGGTTGGTCGGTTCATCGAGGATGATGAAATCGGGTTCTTCGAGCAGCACCTTGACGAGGGCTAAGCGCTTGACTTGTCCGCCGGAGAGGCTGCCCACTTTTTGTTCCATATCTTCGAGGCGGAAACGGAAGAGCATTTCCTTGGCTTTGGCCTCAAAAGACCAGGCCTGGTGCTCGTCCATGGCGGCCATGGCGTCCTGAAGTTCCTGGGCGTTGTCGGGGTGGGCGAGGGCGCGTTCGTAGCGACTGACCACGCGCACGAGCGGGTTGGAGTCGTCGAACACGGCGCTCAGGATGTCGAGTCCGGGATGGAAAACGGGTTCCTGATCGAGCCAGCCGATGCGGATTTCCTTGCGCAGGGAGATCTTGGCGTTTTCGCCTTCGGAGCCTTCTTTGCCCGCGATAACGCGCATGAGGGTGGTTTTACCCGAACCGTTTTTGGCGATCAGGCCGATTTTTTGCCCCTTGTCAATATAGAGGTTAATGTTTTTGAAAAGTACTTTTTCACCATAACTTTTGGTGACATTCTCCAGCGTCAGAAAATTCATAAAGGGGGCAATTTTTTAAAAGCCGCACAAAAGTAGACCGAAATTTAATTTCCGGCTGCATACATTTGTCGCAGATTACATTTCAACATCATAATCATGCGATTTCTTTTCCTGTTTTTACTGCTTTCTGTTGGCCTCCGGAGCTTTGCACAAGCGCCCGGCAGTGCACTTTTTCGTCACCGAAACCTCGAAAAGGCCTATGAAAAAGGCAGCCGTTCCAACGACGGCACGCCCGGCCCTAAATATTGGCAAAACCGCTCCATATACAATATTGAAGCCCGTTTGGAGCCAAAATCGCGGCGTTTACACGGTGTAGCGACCATTAAGTACAAAAACAACAGCCCCGACACCCTTAAAAATTTCATCTTCAAACTCGCCCACGACCGCTACCGCAAAGGCAGCCTGCGCGACTTCGATGTGACGCCCTCCGATGTAACGGATGATGGCGTACTGATTACCGAATTAAAAATGAACGGCACGGAAGTTGACCTCGCCAAACGCCGCCGGGGCAATACGCAGCTGCGCCTCGACCTGCGTACGAACCCCATCGTGCCAGGCGCGGAGACAACTTTTAATGTCAGCTGGGCCTACACGCTGCCTGCCGGCGAAGACGCCGCGCGTGAGTGCGTGTGCGACAGCACGACTTTTTTTATTCCTTACTGGTACCCCGAAGTGGCGGTGTACGACGATGTTCACGGCTGGGCGCAAACGCCTTACAGCGGGCAGCAGGAGTTTTACCACGATTTCTCCGACTACGACGTGACCATTACCGTGCCGCGTGGTTTCCACGTGTGGGCTACGGGCGAATGGCAAAATCCGGAAGAAATCATGGAGCCGATTTATGTGGAGCGCTGGAAACGCGCGCATACTTCGGATGAAGTATCATCTATTTTCAGCCTTAAAGAATTGCAGCGCGGCGGCATTTACAAAGCGCAGGCACAACACCGCTACCGCTTTAAGGCCACCGACGTGCCCGACTTCGCTTTCGCAAGTACCAACCATTACAACTGGGATGCGGTGAGTGTGCAGGTGGATGACCAAACCAAACGCCGTACCTTTATCAGCGCCGTGTACGATACCGCCTCAACCGATTACCGCGAGGTGGCGCGTATTGCGGCCGATGGCATTCGCCTGATGAGCACCTGGCAGCCCGGGTATCCGTTCCCATACCCGGTGATGACCGTTTTTAACGGCAACGACGGCATGGAATACCCGATGATGTGCAACGACGTGAGCACCAAACCCAATTCGGCAATGGGGCTGACTGTGCATGAAATTTCGCACACTTATTTTCCCTTTATGATGGGGATAAATGAGCAGGAATACGCCTGGATGGATGAGGGCTGGGCGGCCTTTTTTGATTACCTGCTAACCGACTCGCTGAGTAACCACAAATTAGGCGGTGTGCGCAATTTCTCGGCAATTGCCGGCAGCGACGTGGATGTGCCCCTGATGGTGCGCTCCAGCAACCTCAGTTCGGCCTACCGCAATTCCTCGTACCAGCGTCCTTCGCAGGCATATTTTACCTTGCTCGACGAGTTGGGCTATGAAACCTTTAACAAGTGTATGAAAACCTATATGGATACCTGGAAAGGCAAACACCCGATTCCGTATGATTTTTTCTACACCTGGAACCGTGTTTCGGGTCAAAACCTCGACTGGTTCTGGAAGCCCTGGTTTTTTGAATGGTCCTATCCGGATCTGAAATTAGAGCCGGTTGCGGCAAAATCGGGGAAAAAAGCGCAGGAAATTCGCGTCACCCGCGTGGGCAACCTGCCCGTGCCTGTTCACGTCGAAGTGACGTATACTGATGGCTCAAAACAGATCTTCCACGAGCGCCCCTCCTTCTGGAAAAACGGTGCCACGGAATGCCGTTTTACAGCCGATAAAAACAAAACGATCAAGTCCGTCAAGCTGGGTAAAACCACTATCCCGGACGTTACGCCGAAAAACAACGAGTTTTAATGATGAATTATAAATGATGAATGATGAATTAATTTTTGATAACAGGATTTTTAAACATTTGATAATCAATCAAAAATTCAACATCCAAAAATCAAAAAATCATTCATCATTCATCATTCATCATTCATAATTTACGAAAGATGTATTCACGATTTGCATATTGGCTTAGTGTCACCATGATTGTGCTGACGGCCTGCTGTTTTTACCCTAAGTGGCAAAAAACGGCGACGGAGGCGACGATCAGTTGGGACGTATCGGGGTACTACCTCTATTTGCCGGCGGCGCTGATTTACGGCGACCTGAAGCAGGCGGCATTTTTTGATAAAATAGAGGAGGAGTACAATCCGGGGCCGGGCATGGGGCAGCGCGTGAAGCAGCCCAATGGCAACGTGGTGATGAAATATTCCTCGGGGCAGGCCTTGCAGTTTTTGCCCTGGTTTGCCATGGCGCACTGGGTGGCGCCCAGGTTGGGCTATCCGGCCGACGGCTTTTCCTGGCCGTATCAGGTGGCCATCAGCTGGGGTAGTTTCCTGATTGCTGCCCTGGGTTTGTGGTTTTTGCGCCGTATTTTACTGTTTTATTTCAGCGACGGGGCGGTAGCTGCCACGCTGATTGCCGTCACATTTGGCACCAATTACCTCAATTATACGGCTATTGACGGCGCGATGACCCACAACTGGGTGTTTACCCTTTACGCGCTGCTCACCTACAGCACCATCCGATATTACCGCCAACCCGGCTGGGGCTGGGCGGCGCTGATCGGCTTGTGGGTGGGCTGGGCCACGCTCACGCGCCCGACCGAGGCAATTTCCGTGCTCATTCCTTTGTTGTGGGGTTTGCAGGGACTGCGTTACTGGCGTGTGCAACTCGGTTTTTTGTGGAAACACAAAATGCATTTGTTGTTGGCGGGCGCCATCGCTGCGGCCGTGGTGGGCATTCAATTAGGTTATTGGAAATGGGCCTCCGGGCATTGGCTCGTGTACAGTTATGAGGAACAGGGTTTCAGCTGGCTCAAGCCGCATGTTAGCGATGTGTTGTTCAGCACCAAAGCGGGCTGGCTGATTTATTCGCCCATGATGGCCCTCACTTTTGTGGGATTCTGGTGGCTGCTTCGGCAGCGCCCTACCATTTTCTGGCCTGTTTTGCTTTTTTGCGGGGTGTTTTTGTATGTCACTTCCGCCTGGGACATCTGGTGGTACGGCGGCAGCCTCGGGCAACGCGCCATGGTGCAGAGTTATCCTTTGTGGGCTTTTGCGCTGGCTGCATTTTTCCAACAAATGACCCGCTCTGCCTGGTCGTACTGGATTTGGCTGCCCGTGGCGGGTTTGTGCGTCTACCTGAGTTTGTGGTGGACGTATCAGGCCCACGAAGGCGGCTTGTTTTATCCCGAGCAAATGACCAAGCGTTTTATGCTTAAAACCGTCGGACGCTACAAATTGGAGCGTGACTGGCTGAAATTTTTGGACACCAAGGATGAGTTTAAGGGCAAAGAACGTGTTGATTTACAGACTATTGTAAAAAAAGATTTCGAGCAGGACAGCTCCGCAGCGGTGGTGCGGGAAAATGCCATAACGGGCGCCCGAAGCCTGCGCCTCAACCGTGAGCAGCAGTTCGGGGAGGTGTTAAATGAAAAACGCGGAACTGCCTCCTGGGATGACAGCCGGCGCTGGATACGCGCCACTTGTACTTTCCGCTGCGAACCTAAAGAATGGGATTTCTGGAAAATGACCCAGTTTATCGTACGGTTTACAGAAGGCGATAAAATCGTTAAAGAGCGCATGATACGCCTGCAACGGCATGTAGACGGCAATGAGGTAAAAACCATCTTTTTTGATACCAAACTGCCCGATAAACCCTACGATCAGATGAAAATCTTTTTCTGGAATGCCGACGGCGAAAAAACCGTTTTTATTGATGATGTGCTCATAGAAACCTTCAACTAAACAAGCAACCTGATGAAACAAATACTTCCATTGCTGCTCTTGTTGTCTGGCTTGGCTACCCTCCATGCGCAGGTATACAAGGATTACAAACCCAGCGCCGCCTTTATGAGCTATCGGGGCGATAGTTGTTTTGATATAACGCAGCAGGAAGGCGACCGGGCTTTTCGCCTGCGCAAGTGGGATGCCGCAGCGGCGCTGTATCGCGCAGCCCGTGGTTGTGCAGATGCCGACCAGAAGGGCCGTTCCGTGGTAGCGCAAAAGATCAAAAACTGCCGGGATTCGGCAGCCAACGACATTATCCGCCGCGAACGGCAGGCCGTAGCGGGCACCCGCGCCCGCGATGCTGAAAAACTCCTGATGCGCTATAACCGCACCCTGGCGTTTCGCCTTGCGGATTTTGCACTCAGCTATATCACACCCGACGAGATTAACTTGGATTGCCGTCAGGCCATTTATAATGCCTGGTATTATAATCCGGAATTACATACCGACAAAGACATACAGAACACAGAAGTGCCGTTTAACTACGAATTTGCGCAGGAACTGGGTGATAATGCGGAAGTGGGGCAGATACTTATTGCAGATTCCGTTTATGTCTGGGGGATTAATCAAAAATTGAATCAGTTGGTGTTTTGGGAGGCACAAAGCGGCGAATTGCGCTGGGTCAGGGATCTGGATTTATCCTTGCATAAACGTTTTATCCGCAGTGAAGACGGGCGCTATATGCTGCAAGTTGAAAAAAACCGACTCAAACTCTGGAAAGGCAAAGAAATCTTCTGGACCCATAATGCAAGTGTTGATGCGGCCGTGCTGACTGCCGATAATGAATATGTGTACTACGCTTCCAAGGGTGATATTTACCGGATTACGGTAGCCGAAACCGTTCAGCAATACACACAAAAGAAAAAAACAAACTATCCTTCCCGCTATACAGCAACGCGCCAGGCGGAGAAAATTGCCAAAGATCTTCGAATCGAAGAAACGAACCTTTGGGCCGTACAGGGCGATACTTTGTGGCAATTTGACGGGCGTATATTGAAAGTGTACCGGCTGTCGCGGCAAGGTGAAAACAGTGATGGTTTTACAGACCTGGGTACAATTCCTCTTAAGCAGGACATGGAAAATGTGTACAATCCTTCACCCATCGGCCAGATACACCCCGGCGCCCGTGTCCTGCTCCTGGAGCAGGAAATATACGATACCTTGATGAGTCGGTATAACGACAATTATATTTACAAAACGAAAATGATATCGCTGCGCGATGTGCTTGGGGCCGAGCATCTCAGTGAACAGCCTTTTGTAGAAATGGATGGGCGGTTTAGTGGCGCTTTATTCAAAAACGGATTTGTAGAGCAGGTAGCCACTTATTTGCCCAAACGACGTCTTTTGTACATCCGGTATCCCAATGGCGGGGTGAAGTACGGCGCATTGGTGCCTGGTTCTATTGATGTGTACAATGATTTACCTTATGGGAGTTTCGAGCCTGAGGGCAGGTTTTATGTGCATTCAGATCAGTCGGGTTCACTCAGTGTCTGGGCGCTGGAATTTTCTTCCGGGGAAGATTATGTAAATTTTCAGCTCGGTCCGCAGTTTGGCATCGACGCGGCTTCCAGATTGGTATATTCCCAAAACGAGGGCAACTTATACCTGCAACCTTTTAACCCTGATCTTTTGGATGCACGGCGTTTTGAACGTCAGATCAGGAACATCCTGGGCGCCCGTGCCGATTGGGTGGCCTATGTGCAAGACGGGATTCGCGCGCCAATAGTGCTCGAACAGTTTGATTACCTCGGCGGCCCGAGTGCAAAGCGCTGGGAATTACCCGTTCCGCCAGAAAGATACCAGCAGCCACGTGCGGCCGCATTTTCGCCGGGTTTGAACAAAGCGGCCATCATTGGAGATTTTGCCAGAGAGGTTTTCATTGTTGACTTGAGTACCGGACGCGCCCAACCTTATAACCTGCGCTATCCTTACCCCAAAGACATTGAATTTGTAGATGAAAATACCCTTTGGTTGTCGTATCCTTCCGATGAAAAATGGAAGTCTTTTGAGTCGAAATTATATCGGATCAGCGGTGATACGCTGCTGCACTTGAAATTTACACCCAAAAGCGGCGGAACCCTTTTTTCGACCGCTCAATGGATGCCTGTTTTTGCCGTTGCCGACACTGGCCGTATTCGTATTTTTAATACCGACGACCTGCTCAACGAAGCAGCCATGCTGCCGCCGTCCGAATATGCCCTGAGTGCCATACAAATGAATGCTGCGGGCGACCGCGTTGCAGCCGCTTATCAGGACGGAAAAGTGATCGTCTGGAATGTGCCGGAGGAGCGGGCAGAATTTTCCATGAATCCTTCGCAGTGGCAAGGCAACAAACAGATTAAGGCGCTGGCGTTCAACGATAAAGAAGACTGGCTGTATATGTTGCTGGAAAGTGGCGAATTGATGATGCGCTCCATTGATCTGGCGCATATTCGCAGCACCGGGCAAAAGCAAAACCGCAAAATGAGCGCTTTTTCGCCGGCAGAAATTGAAAAGTACGGCCTTGAAAAAATATTAAATTACGAAGGGAATTTTGAAAAACTGACCCAAAGTAACGACATTCCGCTTTTGTACGCTTTTATCAATTATTATCGCAGCAATGCGCTTGAAAGCGGTGATATTGCGCGAATTGCGGAAAGCTGCGAACGCGCTGTCGCCCTGTACAAGGTACTGGAAGACCAACAGCAGGAAAAAATCAAAAGCGCTACCGTCGAGATTTTTGTACATTATTACGATCAGCTGCTGCTGCGCAATCAGTTGCCACAGGCTGCGAAATTAGCCCTGCGGATGCGCAGTATTTTCGGTGAAGAAAAATCCGTGTTGTTTATCGAAGCCAAAACCAATTTGCTGCAAAAACAGTACGACAAGGCCGCACAAAAATTTACCGACTGGTGTCTGATGGCCAATGCAAACCAGTTTGAATTTTATGTGGAGGAAGTACAGCGCCTGATGGATCAGGAACTATTGGACGAGGAGCAGCGCAACTTTCTTTGCGTCTTGTTCGATGGTATTGTTGAAATGCCCTATGGATGCGAATATGACCAACCTTTAAAAATTACATTTACCACAAAAAGCCGACAACGCGAGTGGGAACTCTGGAAAAAAGTACTGCGCCCGGAACCCAATACTTCACATGGCTACTTAGTTGAATGGTATGAAAAATACTACAGCGATGCCCTTAATTTTGAAAATCAAAATCGCTCAGCCGGCACACACCTGAGCAAAACTGCCCTGGCACGTCTGATCTCTGTCTGCTTCAATTATGCCAATTACGAAGGGAATACTGATCTGGCAATCAGTCAATTACAAAGGGCTTCGAACTTGTACTCCAAGGCCGACTGGCAAGGAACGCCATTAGATTTTAATATTTCAGCCAGTGCCAAAAAGATAATTGCCGAAATATACCGCGCCAACAATCAGTTTGAAAAAGTGATCATGCGCTTTGAACAAATGATTGAAGAAGATCTCGTCGATCGCGACCTGGGCGGTTCTTTGTTAGGCAACTCCCTGCGTTTTAGCCGCAAGGATATCTACATTCCTTTGTTTGAAGCCTATTTGTTTCAGCAAGACAGCACTAAAGCAGCTGAAACCCTGGAAATTCTGAAAAATGAACCCCTGGATGCCGTGGTGCTCAGCGAACTCGCCTTAATGGCAGCTTTAAAAGGTGATTACCCGACCGCTACCGGGCATTTTCAACTCGCCTGCAGTGGTTCTACTGCATTGCCTTTGGACTATTGTCTCGGCGCCGTGCAAAAACTGGCAGCTGCTTTTCCTGAAAAACAAAGGGCGCTGGATTCATATTGCCGGGTTTTACTCAATGAGCTTGTGCCCGACAGCAGCAGTGCCTTCAAGGATTTGCATTATCAGGTGGCTAAAATGGAGCGCAGTCATTTTTATTTTAAAAAAGGCCAATATGAGGAAGCCTGTCAGATTGCGCGTGCGGTGATTGAAACTGATGCTGCTGCTTTTAAACGCAAATGCGACAACACAGAAACGGAAGGGGTTTTGGTTGCTTTGTGGCAACATTATGCCAATTGCAAGATAGCACTACAATGGCAGCAGGCCGATTCCATGCAACTACTGGCCACGCAACTGGAGCAAAGGCTCGCCCTGATCCTTGACGAAGCCTATAACGGCTGGCGTTTGTCGGAACCTTACGCGCATGCGCTCCTCCTGGGCGGGCGCCGGGAAAGCGCAGAAGCGGTCTATGAGCAATTGATCAACTCCGTATATGATAATACCGCCTGGGCACTGGTGCTACAACGCATCGAAGCGCTGCGGGCGCGCGGGGTTCGATTTACAGGCCTGAAGCCCATCCTGGAAAAGGTTATGCCCGAAAACTTTTTTATGTCGGTGCAGGAATGGCAGCAAATAGAATAAGTGAATGGCATCAATGCGTCAAAATATTTCATTCCCGGCTCTGCAACTGTTTTTTACCTTTGCGCACCTTATAAGCACATCTACATGACCGACTTCGATCAACTGCTCCGGGAAACCGAAGATTTTGTACGCCAATATTTTGCCGAGAACATCTCGCCGGAATACTATTTCCACGACCTGGAACATACCGTTCAGACCGTAGCCGCTACACAAATCATTGGCAAAGGTTTTGAACTGGATTCCCATGCACAGGGCCTGCTCGCCCTGGCCACCTGGTTTCACGATACCGGCTATGCGCAAGGACCGGTGGATCACGAGGAACGCAGCTGCATCAATGCCGACCATTTTTTAAGGGGTAAAATCAGCGATGAAGACCTTGAACGCATTCAGGGCCTCATCCGCGCCACCAAAGTGCCGCAAAAACCCAAAGAAGTGTTGCAAAAAATCATTTGCGACGCCGACCTCAGCCACCTCGGCATGGAAAGTTACTGGGCGCGTACCAGCAAATTCCGGCAGGAACTGAACCTCACCCGTAAAGTGGTGATGAGCGACGAAGAATGGGTTGATTTTGAAATTGACTTCCTCATCAACCACGAATACCACACGCCCGTTGCACAAGAGCTGTTCAACAAGCGCAAAAACAAACATGTGCAACAACTCATCAAGCAAAAACGCCGCCTTAAACCCGAAATGAAATACGAAGAGCCGACGGAAGAAGTCGTAACCGAAGTTGTAGACGGCGCCGCCAAAGACGGTAAAGAAGGCTCCAACAAGTTGGATAAAGTACTGCGCGAAAGTCAGAAAGAACTCAATATGGCGCGCATCGGCCGGGGCGTGGAAACCATGTACCGAACCACCTACCGCACCCATACCAACCTCAGCGCCATGGCCGACAGCAAGGCCAACCTCATGCTCTCGGTAAATGCCATCGTTATTTCCATTCTCGCCAGTAACCTGCTGCCCCGCTTGCAGGAAAAATTCGACTGGGGATTAGCCATCGCCACCATCTGCCTGACCATCACCTGCCTGCTCTCCATGATTTACGCCACGCTTGCCACGCGGCCCAAAATCACGGAAGGCAAAGTGACCCGCGAGGCCATCCGCCAACGCAAGGCCAACCTGCTGTTTTTCGGCAATTTCTACAACATGCCCCTCGATGATTTTCAGTGGGGAATTAATGAAATGCTCAAAGACTCCGACTTCCTGTACAACACCATGAGCCGCGACCTGTACTTCCTCGGAATCGTGCTCGCAAAAAAATATCGCTATCTCAGCCTGTGCTATAACATCTTTATGTACGGGTTGATCGTTTCTGTAATTGCCTTTATCTTCGCCTTTACGGTCTAAAATCGGTAAGGCCTTTTTGTCTGAATGTCAGCATTAGTAATCATACCCACCTACAACGAACGCGAAAACGCTGAAGCGATTGTCCGCGCAGTTTTTGCATTGCCCGAACCCTTTCAGGTACTGATCGTCGACGACGGTTCGCCCGACGGAACGGCGCAGATCGTTAAAGACCTCATGGCAACGGAGTTTGCCGGACGTCTGCACATCCTCGAACGCAAAGGAAAACTGGGCCTTGGAACCGCTTATATCGCCGGTTTCCGCTGGGGGCTGGAACGCGATTATCAGTATTTCTTTGAAATGGATGCTGATTTTTCACACAATCCCAACGATCTGTTGCGCCTGCTCGCTCAATGCCGCGACCACGGCGCCGATGTGTCTGTCGGCTCCCGCTACGTCAAAGGCGGGCAATTGGTCAACTGGTCTTCCGATCGTATTTTCCTCTCCCGCGGCGCCTCCATCTACACCGCGCTCATACTTTGGATGCCTGTAAAAGACCCTACTGCCGGCTTTATCTGCTACCGCCGTCATGTGCTGGAAGCGATGGAGTTAGATAAAATTCATTTCATCGGCTACGCCTTCCAGATTGAAATGAAATACACGGCCTACAAACTCGGCTTTTCGGTACAGGAAGTACCCATTACCTTTAAAGACCGCGAAAAAGGGCAGTCCAAAATGTCCTTGCGCATCATCCGCGAAGCCATGATTGGGGTGATAAAAATGCGCTTTATGCATTATGTAAGGCGGCGGAAGTAACCCTACCGCACCAAAGTCACATTCCCAAACACCGCTTCCGGCCGCCCGTCGCAAATCACTTCAATCCGATACGTATACACGTCATTGGGCGCGGGTTTGCCCTCGTGCATCCCGTCCCAGCCTGTGGCGGCATCGCCGATAAAGATTTTTTGTCCCCAGCGATTCCAGACGATCAGGCTGCCAATTACCTCCGAGCCTTCATGCGGTACCACGGCAAAATTATCGTTAATCATATCACCATTCGGCGTAAAGGCATTCGGAATCTGCACATTATTCAACATACAAGGCGGAAAAACAAAAACGCGACCCACTGTTGTGCCAAGGCAGCCAAACCCGTCGCGCACCCCAAGGGTAAACGTGTACAAACCCGAGCTGTCGGGAACAAATTCCAGATCCTGACAATCCGGACAAGCGGGGTCGCCGGGCGTCCAGGAATAATCACTGAAGCCATTCGGGCCGTTCAGGGTAATGGTCTGGCCGATATTGCCATACAAGGTATCCAGGGCAGGTACAAGCACCTGCGGACGTTCCAGCACACGAATACAATGGGTGCTGTCGCAGCCCTGCGCGCCCGTTGCCGTTTGGCACAATTCGCCGCTTTGCGTAAACAGGCTGTCTTTTACCATCAACGAATCGCCGAAACAAAACTCCCGGGTTTCCAGCGTGATAATCTCCGGAATCACGATGAGCTGCTGCGTAACTATGCTGTCGCAGCCATTTGCAGCTTCCAGACTCAATTGGTAGGTGCCGGGTGTTGCCGTGGTCTGACCTAAAATAACTACCGGCATATCGGCACAGGTGCGCAGGCTTGCGAGCGTGGTCTGAATATCAGGCAGCACCGTTACCGCAATATTGGTCGTATCGGCACATGCACCCGACAATACAATCAGGCGCCAGACGCCGCTGCTCTGCGGGTTCAGGTTTTGCACGCGCTGTGCCGGGTTTACAATGCCCGGTCCCGACCACTGGTACGTAAATCCCGTCGGGTTGGCGCTTAATACCACGGCATCTCCCTGGCAAATAAGGGCATTGTCGGCTGTGGCTATGGCCTGAACGGCATCGAATCGAACATAATACTGATGCGTGACCGTACAGTTGGCCGTTGTTTCAAACAAGGTGAAATTGAGCGTCTGACCAGGTACAAAACTGCTGTCGGGCGTGAAAGCGCTCATCGGGCAGTTCAGGCAGCTCAGGCCAGGCGCGGGTTTCCAGATGTACGTGGCGCCCGGGGCGGCCGTAACGCCCAGCGGCACTACCTGCGGCGCACAAGCGCTGAACAAGGCATGTTCAATTTCAATATTATCAGGATGAAATAGCACATCATCGCAGGCGCAGTTCAGGTCGCCGGGGATGCGCAGAATCAGGTTGCAAAGCCCTGCTGCCGATGGGATGTTGAAATTGTAATTCCGCGTTGCCTGGGCGGGCAACAAGTCCGGATTGGAGAACAGATTTAACAATACATCGCCGGCATCAATTTGCCCATTGCCGTTTTGATCCGACCAGGCTTCAATCCGCACGCCGAAAGCATCGGCATTGCTGTTGTTGCGCAGGCTTATTCCGGCTTGCGTGAGGCCATTATTTTCGGTAAAATCAGAAGCGATTACTTCAAAATTCGGGTGGTTTATCTGGAAATTATACATACTTTCTCCGGTAGTGATATACACCGCGCAATTGCTGCCGAGGCTCGCACAAAATGCTTCCGAACGAATACGGGTTTGAATTGACATCATTGCACCCGAACAACCCGCACTATCATTTAAAATAACCGCAAAACGGAAGCGGAGCAAGTCGCCGGCACTGATGGCAGGTGAAATATGCAATCGGATTTGTCCGCCCGGAAAAAGTTGTGGCTGCGCGTTCCCGACGTTTTGCAGTGGCTGGAAAGAGCCTGCGGCGTAAATTATCCCTGCGGGCAGCTGAATGTATACGCTGTCTGTCGGGCCGGGTGTGCCAAGAAAGTTCAGGTTGACTTCAAATTGCTGGCTTTCGGAGCATTGGTTGGCGGTATTGCCTATGGGCAGCAGGCCAATTTGTACCCCATAAGGCGTAGAAAGCCCTTCCGCCAGGATGGCTTGTCCGGGTTTGTTCAGGGTGTTGGCAGCCAGTCCGCAGGCATTTTGCCCATCGGCATTGTACACCGCTTGCGCATTGGCGACGAAGCCGCATTCGGCCACTACTTTAAATCGTATCAGTACTTTATTGGCAGCAGGCACCAGGTTTACGCCGGGCAGGCCATTGGCCAACGCAGGAATCAGGCTGCTTAATTCCCAATTGTGGTAATTGCCCGCCAGCACCTGCGGGTCGGCAAGGTTGGTGTAAGGCGCCCCCGTCGGGTAGCTGTACTGGCAGGAGCCGGGCACCATTCGCAGGCCATCCGGCAAATCCACACCCGCGCTCAGGTTGAGGGTATAACCGGTTTTTGCATTAAACACTTCAAAATTGAAATACTCGGAAGGGGTACAAAGCGGCAGGAGATTATCTTCCTCGTTTATTTTCAGATCAAGCTCTGGCTCAAGCGTTTGCAAGCGAATGATGACCGTATCAATGGCGCATTCTGCTAAAGAAATACTGTCGAGCGGCCCGCAAGACCAGCCGTAAAACAACTCGATGCTGTCGGGTTCGCAGGACAAAACCTCGCCGCGCAATACAAAATTGCGTTCCACCAAACTGCCGATGGCTGCCAGGTTGAATACTCCCGCGCCGTTTTTAGGGATGGGCTGATTCCCCGGTTGCTGATACAACTGGTAGTTGCCGGAATGCCCGGAAGCAGAACGCACATACACCCATGGGTAGGCCGCAGGTGGTATGACGTTGTTTTTTAATTTAAAATTGACAGCAAACTTGCCGTCTGCCGACTGCAATACCGTATCCACAGAGCTATACCGAATCAAGGGGGTGTTGCTGTAATAACCCAACTGATTAAAAACAGTATGCGTGAAATCGCCAGGCGGCCTGAAACCCGGCGCGCTGTGCAGGGACAGGCTGTTGCTGGAAGAATCCGGACGCGTGAAGTTGCAGGCTTCGTCAAAAGTAATGGACGCCGCCAGCACAAAACCTTCATCAATGGATGGTGAAAAAACGGGATTGAAATCTACCAACACCGTATTGCCGCTGATCGAGTAGGGAAGCGGGGTCAGGCCAAGTCTGTGTACGCTGTCCTGCAAAGCTAAATAATGCAATTGCGCGCTGTGAACCGGCAAGGGCTGGGGCATGGTTTGCCGGAACGTACTGAGACGGAGCAGGGGCCGTACTTCGTAGGGGAACATATTGGCCCGCGCAATCCGGAGTTTGAGTCGGTAGGGTTTTACATTGGTCGACAATGCGCAGGGGCGGATATTGCTCAGAAAGGGTTCGTGCTGAATGGTATATCCCGAATATTGGCTGTGCTTGAGCGGATATTTGTTCCAGGCATATTTCAGACCGCCATGTTCGGTAGCGGTTCGGAAACCGATCAATAGCGGGCTTGTGGATGTCGGCGCCAAAGGGGTCGGGGTGTAATTCATCAAAAACGCGAAATCGGTATCGATAAACAGCGAATCGCCGGCATCAATGGTTTGCTTGGGCAGGCAGCCGGCCTGCACTAATTTGGGCAGCGAAAGCAGGAAGCCGTGCCGCTGGTAAATCAATCGGTCGATGTACTCATCGGGGTACACGTTGGCAGGGTTGAGGGAAATAAATTTTTTATCAATATAGCCCAGTAATGTGGAATCTATAGGGCAGGAGTAAGTGCTGCCATCGGCATATCGGACGCGCAGCGTCCGGCGAAAATATTTCAATAGATTATGATTGGTAAATATGTTCTGGCCGCTTAAAATATCAAATGAATCGATCAATTCCGGCAAATTTCCAATATCACTCTGCACAATTTCATGCCAGATTACATTCGGAATGGTATCAATGCCGCCGCCGGATTCTACAAAAAGGTGGTAGCTGACGCGCATGGTGTCGCCTGGCAAGAATCGGTCGCGCCGCACGGGCGTCTGGAAAGATACCTGCGGCGCATCCGCCGTACGGTCATTGTTGAGATCGCCTTCATCATAATTGAGCCGTAAGGCGTCAAAACCCCAGCGATAAACGGTGCCCGGATCGGTGGGCAGGGTGTCTGTTTGAAAGGCATCTTCGTCGCCAGGAACATTAGCCCCGCACAAAGCTTGCATAGAGACTAATATTTCCTGACAGGAACCGATGGCGCATTCGTAATCGACATTGGGGGCTTCCTTCCAATAGGCTTTGGCTTTCAGGTAGTTATGACAAACTTTGGTACAATTATTTCCTACAATCACGATGCTGTCGCCGAATGTACTAAGATCCACGCATTCCATATCCTGCCGGCAGATGTACTTAACACAAATCGGAAAGCTGATGGATTCGCTGAGGAGCGGGGTATTCAGGCGAATTTCAACTTTTTGCCCATTCACGCTTACCTGTGGCGTTTGTCCGCCGATTTGCGCAGGCAGGCAGTTTTGCCAGTTCAGTCCAAGGGGAAATTCATATTCAAATACCAGTTGCCCGCCCGGCACTTTGGCATATGCACCCGAAAGTTCCTGCGTGTAGGTATATTCTTCTCCGTCTGTGAAGCAATCATAAGTTCCTGATTTCAAGAGGCTTCCGACAAAGTAACTCGGGTCGTGTCTTAAAAATTCCACGCCTGATACGAATCCGTTGGGCGGACAATCTTTGCGGTAAAAATAATTGATCACAATATCGGGCAGTTCCTGCGTGCAGGTATCCACGCAATAAATTCGGTCGAACTCAAGGCCGACTTCCGTTCCTGCTTCCACCAGCGGTACAATAATAGTAGCCATGCTGATGGTATTTTTACCGCAAAGTGAAAGTGTTTGATTGGTACTGCTGTTGACTTGGATGGGCGTACTGACGCCATTTTTTACAAGGCGAAATGAATTCGGAACGATGCCATTGACAGTAGCATTGCCTACTTCCAGCATCATAATCACATTTTCTGCTTCGGCTTTGCCAATATTTGCAATGTCAATACGGAGGGTATTAGGCCGTTCGCCGCAATAATCGCGGGGGTAAGACCATGCGGGTAAAAAAACCAGATCGGGCACCTTGGTAGAGGTTTTGATCTGTATGCCCGTCAGCAGGCTGTCGTAGCGGCAAACATCGTTGCCGCAGCCCCAGCTGGCGCGCAGCAGGGAGTTGCTGAGGTGAGGCGTCACGCCACAGTCGGTGATGGCAATTTTTTGGGTAACGAGAATACTTTCGTTGATTTCCAGCTTGTTGTCGCCGTCGCCGAATGCCGTAAAATAATTGGCGTCAATTTGCGCGCGCAGAGTGGTTGGGGTATTGCTAAGCTCTTGAATATTAAGGAACTGTGTGGTATAGTCGGCGTCGTGCAGGTCTTCGAGCCAAATGCGGGTGATGGGGCCGAGTCGGGTATTTTTAAGCCATATTTTTCGGAAAAGGGTATCACAGCGCTCGCCGCTCATTATGACGTTCTGAACGCTGTCGATCAGCAGCAATCCGGTTTCGATTGGAATAGAGGGGGTAATAAGTTGCGTGCTGCCCAGTTCTGAATCAAAGCTGATGGTTGCCGGAAAAAGGGCGCCGGCATCAAGCAGGTTGGCCGCATTACAGGAGGCGCTGATACTGACGCTGAATTGTATGGTCGCACCTGCGAGAATAATTCCCAGTTTGAATGCGGGCTGTTGGAGGTTGCTGATATTATCTTCTGTAGCGCCAACAGCGCTGCCCGGAATATATTCCAAACCGGCAGGCAGGTTGATGCTGACGAGATTGTTGAAGGCGTTATTTTGCCCGGTATTTTTTATACTGATATTAAATTTCTCTTGCCCGCAAACATAGAGTTTGTTGGGAAAAGACTGACTGATCTGGAAGGTCTGAGCCTGCACCGTGAATGAAAAAACGGTTGTAAAACAGACGAACAGGAGCAATTGTAGTCGTTTATTCATAGTGTTTTGCTTGATGGTTCTGATTTGTATCAGGTAGTAGTCGGTTTGCTATGCTGCTGTGTTGAGCAATTGCATGTTGAATTTTTGCCGGTACTTTGCCCGGGCAATAGTACTTTTGCGCACAGATACATTTCGCAGTTGCTTTGCTGCGCATTTGGAAGAACGTTTCTGCACAATTCATTGCAGCTTACAAAAAAAAGAACATTTTTCAACGATACCCAAACCCGGCACACACGTGATACTTCGGAAAATATGGGCCGTTTATGCGGTGCTCTTGTTTATTCTCAGCTTGGCAATTACCGTGCCGATCCTGTTGATTCAGACGCTTGTTTCCTCTGAAGCGCAAGGCTTGCGGCGCAATATCCGCTTTTTACACCACTGGTATTCACCATTTTATATGCTGCTTTGCGGCATCCGTGTCCGGACGATCGGCACCGAAAAAATCGACCCGGATGCGGCTTATATTATAGTAGCCAACCATAGTTCGAGTATAGATTTTATTGTAAATGCAATTGCTTTTCCGGGCATTTTCCGTTTTTTGGCCAAGGTGGAGTTGATGAAAATTCCGGTCTTTGGCGGGGTGGTCAGGCGGATGTGTGTGACAGTGGATCGCCGCGATGGCGCCAGCCGTATGCGCAGCGTTGCCGAACTGCGCCGACAATTAGCCCAGGGCTGGAGTATCCTCATTTATCCTGAGGGCAGCCGGAATACTACCGGTGCGCCGCTGGCGCGCTTCTATGATGGCGCATTCCGCATTGCCCTCGAAGCAGGCGTACCGATTTTTGTACAAACCATTACCAATATCAAATCCGTGAGCGCCACAGCCAGTCCGCTCGATCTGCGCCCGGGTGTGTTACAGGTCGCCTGGGATGGCCCCGTTTTGCCGGAAGGCAAAGACGTGGAAACCTTGAAAAATGAAGTGCGGGCTTTGATGTTGTCGCGTTTAAATAATGTATAGACCAATGCGCATTCAGTTGCAGAATCTTCCTGCTCGGTAGCTTTTATGCACGGTTTGAGACAAGTAAATTTTTTAATGATTCCTGGTTGGGTACATCTTTGTTCCAGCAAAAGACATCCGGCCGGAATATTATTTTGCTAAATTATTTTTTTACGTCTCAAACCAATCTACGTCATGCGTACAAGATTTTCTCTTCTTGCAGCCTTTTTTCTCCTGTTTACCCAACTCCATGCCACACCCCCGTCTGCCTGCGATATTCCTTCCGGACTTAAAATCGACAGCCTCGCCGCTGGCGCGGCCTGGCTCTCCTGGTCGCCCGTAATCGGTGCGGTTCAGTATGAGCTTGAAGTGGAAGACGAGCAGAACAACCCAAGTACTTTCAAAATTGAAATTAAGGTCAGCGGCACGCAGTACCACGTTACCGGATTAACGGCTGGCGTACTGTACAAGTTTAAAGTGCGCACCCGCTGCGCCGATGATAAGAGCGACTGGAGCAGCTGGAAATTTTTTACCGCCGCTTCCGGTAATTCCGGCAACCCGGGCAATCCCGGTAATCCGAGCGCTAGCTGTGCCGTCCCGCAAAACCTTAAAGTAATGCTTAATGGCGGTATCGCCACCCTGAGCTGGTCGAAAGTAAGCGGCGCCAACCACTACTATATCGAAGTGGAAGACGAGCAGAACAATCCCAGTAATTTTCACATCGAACAGACGGTTAATGATACTTCCGTTGCCCTGAGCGGCTTGCAGACCGGCGTATTGTACAAATTTAAAGTACGTTCGCATTGCGACAGTTCGCAGCAAAGCGTTTGGTCGTCCTGGCTCTTTTTTACAGGCAGTGGCACTGTCAATAACCCTGGCAGTGGCAGCAGCAATGGCGCCTGTTCAAAACCCGCCGGACTTACTGTGCTGAATATTACCCAAACCGGCGTCACCTTGCGTTGGGACAGCGTACCCGGGGCGCTTTCCTATACCATCGAAGTGGAGCGCAATCCTTCGGGCGCCAATCCCTGGAAAATCACGGTGCAGGTAAATGTTACCACCTATGCGCTGACTAATCTTTCGCTCGATACCCGCTATAAATTTAAAGTACGCGCCAATTGCAGCAGTGGCCACAGCGACTGGGCCGAATGGCGTAAATTCAAGACGGCCCCCGCCTTCAGCTCCGTCAACAGCAATTCCAACCTGAGCGCCCCTGCCGCTGCCACTGCCAATGAACCCGAACTTCAGGTATGGCCCAATCCGGCAGCCGATCAGGCGCTGGTCAGCCTCAGGGGGCTTGGGCAATTGCCTGCCACCCTGCGACTGTTCCATCTGAGCGGTCAGCTGGCGCTTGAGCAGAACATTGATGCTGAAACAGATACGTGGCAAGGACAAATTGACGTAAGCCAATTGCCAGCCGGCCTCTATTTCCTTCAGGTGCAATCTGGCACGGCGCGCAGTACGCAAAAACTTGTTGTAGAGTAAAGGTTTATTTCCCGCAGATTGAGCAGATTTTATAAATTAATTATCTGCGTAATCTGTGGGAAATAGTTATCGGGGAAACATACCTGTTTTTTCCGATTATTCCCCCACGCGCTAAAACTTACAATTGTGTCATTCGAAGCAACACTGTTTCTATTAAACGGCTTTGTGTCCAGCCGGAATCTGCCAGTATTTGCTCCGGAATTTGTCTGATGGCCGCTTCAAACAAAGCAGCATCATGTAATCGGCGATCATATTGGAACAGCCTTCCCGGAAATAAAATGTGAAAAATATGCGTGCTGAACAATGTCGTACCGAGCTTGGTGACGGGTTGAAACAGCATCAGAAATCCATGGTCAATAATCCAGAATCGACCCATTCCGTCGCGCAGCAAATTACAGGCTTTGGCGGTGCGGTCAACATTCATAAAAAACAGATCCAATGTATACAGGATATTTAAAAAGTCCTCGGATATTGATTCAATATCCGAGGATACAATTTGCTGGCTATCAGGAATATATTGAATACCAAGGTTCCAGCCGTAGCTTTTCTGAACAATGTCGTCAAATTCATCTGTGCCGAAAATCCATGGGTAATTATCCGGAATCCTGATCCAGTTGACATCCGGTACCGGCCAGCCGAGCTGCGCTGCAACGCGGTTGGCGATAAATTCCGAGAGAAGACTCAGTGGGCCGTTCCCTGCCCCACGCATTTTCAGTATCCACGGTTCACCGGCCGTATTTTCAACAAGCGTAGGAAAGGAGCTGCCGGGGTAGAGTTGCTTGAAATGTTGTAGGGTCATTGGGCAAAGGTAAGCGCCTTGCTGAGTATTTCCGAACAAGCGCTTAATTCTCCGGCTTGCTGTGCCATTCAAAAAATAATCCCTGCGGGTCGCGGCTGCGCCGGATTTCCTGCACCCGCGCCAGGTTTTCCGCCGACATAAACGCCTGGGTGCGTTTGTGCAAACCCTCATCGGCCAGCTGTATCCCCGTAGAAAGGTGGTTCATACGGCGCATCATATCCGACGCCCAGTTGCCATACAGCGCCGTGTCTGCCGGATTTTTCCAGCAGCTGTACAACGCAAGGTAAAGCTGGTCTTCCTTGCTATACGCCATATCGGCTTCCAGGCTGCCGGGATGCCAGTTCAGCCACAGAAAATGCGAAGGTGCAGGCGGTAAGGTTTCAGCGATTTCCCGGATAAACGGCAGCAGTTCGTCGATGGACGCGTGCGACCACATATTGTCTACGCCCCAATGATGGTTTTCCGGGTAATGCGACATGGTGGCCTTGTACAACAACTCTATGCCGGGGTTAAATGCCGGCGTGGCAACAATGGCTTTACTTTTGATCGGACTGTTGGTCATAAACCTTTTGGCCTCCTCAAATTCATATTCATTATCGGCAAAAATCGGCGCAAATGCCTCAATGCCCGGCCCCATTACATTGAGCATATTTTTACTCATCAGCATCTGAAATTCTACCGCTTTCGGAATTTCAGGCCCTGTCTCATGCGCCCAGCGATACACCGATTCGAGGTGTTTTATGGCAAAATCATGCACCATAATGGCGCGATAAGGCGGTAAAGGATACACTTTCAGGTGAAAACAGGTGACGATACCGAAAAATCCCGGCCCGGCGCCGCGGGCGGCCCAGAACAAATCGCTGTTTTGTTGTTCATCGGCATACACCAGTTCGCCATCGGCCGTTACGATTTCCATCCCGATGACGCTTTGGCAGGCGATGCCCATTTTCCGGCCATTCCAGCCATAGCCGCCCTGCAACAAATAGCCGCCGATACAAACGCCTTCGCAATGCCCGGCCGGAAAAAAAAGCTGCTGCTTGTACAGGGCTTTCATCAGCACGCTGCCGCCCACGCCCGGTCCGGCCTTGGCGCGCAGGTTTTCCTGGTCTACTTCATAGCGGTTAAAATGTTTCATCAGGATGAGGATACTGTCTTCCCGTATAAAATTGGCGCTGAAACTATGACCGCCGGAGCTGACGCAAATACGCCGTCCGACCGATTTGGCGTACCGAACGGTGCTTATCAGTTCTGCTTCGTTGCGCGGCTCCACAACAAGGGCGGGTCGCTGCCCGGGGTCGAGTTTGTTGAACAGTTGCCCCATAACAAGCGCCTCAAATCCCTTATCGTGTCGCTGCGTGATTTTCCCGGCGGGAGCAAGCGTTTCGCGGGAAAATTCATGGTATAAATCGGGTAAAACAAGCGCTAAATGCCGCATTTCTTCGGCGCAATGCCGCAGCAGGTCCTGCGCAAAATTGTCGGGCAAAGCGCGCAGTTTTTTGATCAGGGCGCTTGCCAGATCGGCGAGTTTGCCGTTTTGCCGGAGGCGGATGTTTTGACCGCCCAAACAAAAGCGCGAGCGCATTTCGGCGCCGTTTTCCGTGGCGCGCACCTGGTGAACCAAATAGCCGTAATCCACGGGCAGTTGGGGATGCCCGATTTTGGCGCAGATGTACACGGCTTTGTCGCTCCGCCCGATGCTTTCGGGTGAAAAGCCAAATTCGAGCGGCGATTTGAACTGAATGGCGGCGTCTAAGAGGTTTTCACCGATATATTCCTTAATGATGGAGGTTCGGCCAATGTAGGCAATCTCCTCGCCCGGATCGTCCCACCTGGCGCTGAGATGCGCCCCGGGGTGCCAGAGTTTGTAGCGCTGGTCGAGGGCGCTGTGCCAGCCGAACCACCAATCCCACATGGCGGGCGTGAGTCCCGGCATATCGGTTTTTACGGCCACTTTGATACTGCCGTCGGGCGCAAGGCTATAGCCGTTTTCTACAGCCTGGTAGCCCGGCGCTTCGAGCAGCTGAAGCTGATCGGCATCGGGGAGCGCGTCCCAGGGCAGCGGGTCGCCGGCAGCCAACTGCTCCAGCGCTGCGGGGGGCGGTTGTACGGGTTCGCGGTAAAATGCGGCGAGTGCCGATTGCCGGTCTGCGGCATTGAAGCCGGGATATACCTTTGACATAACCTGATTGTTTTTGTTGCTGCAAAGGTATTGGCGCCCGGCGTGCAGGGCCATTGAATTAATTCAAGAAACGCGCGCGTTATTTGGGGCGTTTCAGCTTGCTGAGCCATTCCGGAGAGATGCCCATCAGTTCAGCGATGTATTTGGACGGTACGCGCTGAATCACGCTTGGGAAATGCGCCATGAAATACCGGTATAATTGCTCGGAAGGGTAGGCGATGATTTTGAGTTTCAGGTCGTTTTCCTCGCGCAGGGCCGTGACCACCAATTCCTGATAAAAAGCATACAGCCGGGTGTCGGTTTGCAGTAAAATATCGAGGTCTTTTTTCCTGATTTGCAATACTGCTGCATCGCTGATGGCCCGCAGTTCGCATTGCGACGGGGTTTGTGTAAAATAGCTGTCTACGCAGGCCATAAAGGGGTGAATATCGTTCAGGTAAAAATTGATGGTTTTACCGATGTCGAGTTCGGGATCCACGTAGCGGCAGACAAAACCGCCTTCCAGTACAAAATATGCGCTGTCGCATACCTTGCCCTGTTCAAGCAGGATGCTGTTGCTTTTCAGGCGCCGCATTTGTGTGTGCGCGGCAATGAAGTCCATCGAATCCGGACTGAGTTCAGGAATGGGCAGGTTGGCGAGTAGGTGCTGCATAAGCTCGTTAACGTATGGGTGTAGTGGATAATAACCTGACTATGGATTGTCTGTTTGAACCGGATTAGATACGGTTCCAAAAAGTGTGTCGCTTAAGATCAATTTCCCGCAGAATTCGCAGATTGACGCGCAGATCGCGCAGATTTATGTTATCTTAGTAGCAATGAGTACTTATCGGCTCAGTGCTTTTTTCAGGTGTCTGAATATGAATTCGTGCTCCTGCTCTATCCCCAGCCTTTCCAGCGGTTCCCAGTAAAAGCGCGGGTGCAGGGAAGAGGTGTAAGTGGTGATGCGTGTCATTTTTGTATTTTTGTCGTCAAGCGCTTCAAACTGGTAAATGGCCTCTTTGAATCCCAGCCATGTTCTGCCAGTGAGTTGATAATCAATAACATCCATGCGCAGGGTTTTGCCCGGCTCAAGTTCTGTAATTTTTTCCACGATTTGGCCGCCTTCAAAATAGCAGGTACGCAAGCCTCCAACGCTTTCTTTTTCCAGCACACATTTCTGCGGCACGGGCAGGTCAATACGCAGTAAAAATGGTTTTTCGGCATCCATTGCGTCCACAGATTTGATGGCGTTGTAGACCGCCATCGTTGATCCGGGAAGTACAACTGCTGAACGGACGGGTATGATCTCTGGCCCGGGAGCGCTCACCTGCGTTTCTATCCATGCCGCTATCAGAAAAGTAAGCAAAGGCAGCAGGGTACTTTGCAGGGGCTTGTCGTTTCCGTCGCGCTTTCGTGTGAGTAGACTCCTAATCAAGGCGCCAACGGCAAAGGAGGGCAGCACCAGTGGCAGGGACATGAGAATACACACAATGCCTTCCCAGCCTACGATGAGGAGGATCAGCAGGGTTAAGAACAGCGCACTCAGGGCGCCGAGGATTTTTTGTCGTTCAAGCCTTGCCGCACCTTGTGCATACCCCGCAGCGAAGGGTAATATTGCAAACAGGGCAACTCCATAACCGATCAGTTCGCCATATAGCAGTGCCAGTCCTGCAAAGAGGTAAAGGAGCGTACTCAGGAAGGCGATGTAGAATTGTTTGTTCATGGCATGGTGTTTCATGTGCCTAAGTGATTTTACATTTTAAAATCCAGTAATATTCAAAATTTTGAATATCAATTTCAGAAGCAATATCTGCGACGCATTCCCGTAAAAATGCATCATTGGGAAAGTTTTTGAGCACCGAATAGCTTTTGCCATTTTCCAGGGTTCTCTGTTGGTAGCTGTTGCCATTGGCATCGGTTATGCTGATGTTTCGCCGGTCGTGGTTGGTATTTTCCAGCGGATTGCTGTCAATAAATACCAGCAGGCCATTGAGCCGCAGCAATGGTTTGAGTTGTTGCAGGAAGGCATTGAGGTCTTGTTTCAAAATATGGCTCCAGATAAAACCACCAAAAATTGCATCGTATTTTTCGGCGCTACTCAGGTGGTACATATCGGCCACTGCAAAACGCACCTTTTCGCTTTGAATGCGTTGGCGGGCGATTTCCAGCAGGCTTTCATTGCCGTCCGTTGCATAAACGGATTGTGCTGTTTGGGCCATAACGGCCGTCCAGTAGCCGGTTCCGCAGGCAATTTCCAGCACTTTTTTTCCGGCGAATATTTCCTGGAAATATTGAGCAGCAGCTTGTAAATCAGCCTGTTCTGCAGGGTTTTGGTATACTTTATCGTATTCGCCCGCGCGTTCGTGGTAGTATTCCAGCAGGTTTTGGTTGGTATGCATGTGTGGAGTTTCTGGTGTGGAGGTGCTCATATCGAGGGGCTGCACCCCTCGTTGGTGTATGTCGCCCTTTCAGGGCTTGGAATGGCGTTACTTTACAGAATAGTCTGAGACTATATCATTTAGAAAATCGAGAATGTTACGTTTCATACATACTGAACTTCTGCTAAAATTTGTTGACCTATATGCTCTTTTAAACCGCTTTTAACGACAATGTCTACGCGTTTTCTAAACTTTTTCTGAAGATATTCCTGCAAATCGTATAGTCCGAACAGGGTGATACTGCGATCAAAGCTGACCAGAAAATCAAGATCGCTGCCCCGGCGTTGTTCTCCCCGCACGTAAGAGCCGAAGATGCCGATTTCTGAAACCCCGAACCGATCATGCAGTTCAGGTTTCAGATTTGTCAGTTGTTGCTTTATTTCTGATAATGTCATACGTGATTTTTTCCGGTACAAATTTACAACTTTTCTCCCCATTCCCGCAAAAACCTTCCACCCACCAATTCCTCAATACTCCGTCCTTCGAGCTTGGTCTCCAGCCAGGTGATAATGTCTAAGTACATAAACGGACGGCGTTCAAAACGGTCTTCGCGCAGGGGCAGGAGCTTGTCGCGCAGGGCGCGGAATTCCTCCGTCAGGGCGCCGGCCGACATATCGGGTATGCGGCGCAGGAAATAGAATATCTCGCGCTGTACCTGCTGCAAATCTTCAATATGCAGCAAAAAGCGATACACCGATTTGATGAGGTTTTGTACCAGCAGCATATTGCCCAGTTCAAAATGCGCAATCAGGTTCAGAATGCGCGCAAAACACTGAATATCAGCGCGGTAATCGGGCGTTTTTTGGTTGATAATTTTATTCAGGTAATCAATCGAACGCTCGTAATCGGCTTTTCCGAAATACAAACACGCAATGCGGTAATAAAACAACATCACGCGGTGGCGATCCCAATTGTAGCGGTTCTCCACAATGCAGGCTTCTATTTCCGGCGCAATTTTAGCCCCTTCACTAAAGCTGCCCTCCATATAATGCTTGTTGATGCGGTGCAGAAAATGATACAACCAGTACAAGCCTTCCACATTCTGATCCCGCGCCAAGGGGTACTGCTGCGGAAAATCCAGCAACACGGCATAGTACTGCGTAAAACGCCGGTAATCAAGGGTATAGGCCAGGGTGCCCAGCAAATTATGCAGGCCCTTGAGGTACAAGGGCGCGTTGAGCTGCATCATACGCGGCTGCTGCTCAAACAAACGCACCCATTGCATGGTATGCCGGAAACAGGGCGAAAACTCCTGTCCGATATGGTACAACCAGAAATGCGACTGGTGGTAATACACCCGGCCCCAAAAATCGAGCTGCCCGGGCGCAATGCCGGGCAAACGGGCTTCAAAAAATGCCTTCGCTGCCGCATATTCGGCCGGATTACGCGCAAAACCGGCTTTCAGAAACAAGCCGTACAATTGCAGCGAAAGGTTGGCAAAATGATGGTTGTTGCCTAAGGTGGCCTGCAACTGCTCCGATTCGCGGCTGAGCGCCTCGGCCCGGCCTTCAATGCTCCGCGTGATGTATTGCCCCTCAATCAAAATTTCAAATTCCAAAGCCTCCAGCGCCAGGGTGTGAAACTGCCCCTGCAAAGCGCGTTCCTTGGTTTTGGCCAGCACATCTAAGCTTTGCCGATACAGCCCCTTGTTGTACAAAATACGCGCATGGTCGAGGCGTTCACGCAGCAACATATCTTCCTGCTGGTTCCTGGCAAGCAGGCGCAGGCTGGTCAGCAACTGTCCGTACAAATGCGCTTTGAGGTTGGAAAGCTGGTGCTTTTTAATGCCCGGCAACTTGCGGATAATGTCCGCCTCATCGTATTCCTCTTTTTTATCCAAATAATCGAAGAGCTGCAAAAAAAGCAGGTCCTCCGCCGCAGAATTGCGACTGACGAAAAGGCGGAAATGCCGTTTCTCCGCCTTGCTCAGGGAGCAAATGAGTGCCAGTAAATCGTCGTTTTTTTGTTTGGGCATCGTAAAAAGACGCTGCTTAATTATATGTAAATCAGGATTTTATTTAGGAAAATATCCGCTTTGGACGTCGGGAGGCCGAATTTTTTTGGGTTTCCGATCTCGCACTTCCTGCCTTTACATTTGATGCAAAAGAACGCAACGAACAGCATTTTTTAGACCATTACATGCAAAAGATTCAAATTTTCGATACCACGCTCCGCGATGGCGAGCAAGTGCCCGGCTGTAAACTCAATACGGAGGAGAAAGTCGCCCTGGCCCTGCGCCTCGAATCGCTCGGCGTAGATGTCATCGAGGCGGGTTTTCCCATCTCTTCGCCCGGCGATTATTTTTCGGTGCAGGAGATTGCCCGCGTGGTGCGCAACGCCACCGTCTGCGGCCTCACCCGCGCCGTCCGTCAGGATATTGAAGTGGCTGCCGAAGCGCTCAGAGGCGCCGCCCGCCCGCGCATCCACACCGGCATCGGCACTTCCGACCTGCACATCAAGGCCAAATTTAATTCCACGCAAGCGGAAATTTTGCAGCGCGCCATACAATGTGTGCGCTGGGCCAGAGAATTCACCGATGACGTGGAGTTTTATGCCGAAGATGCCGGCCGTACGGATAATGAATACCTCGCCCGTGTGGTGGAGGCGGTCATCAAAGCCGGCGCCACGGTGGTCAATATTCCCGACACCACAGGCTACTGCCTGCCGCATCAATACGGTGAAAAAATTGCCTACCTGATGAATAATGTGCCGAATATTGATAAGGCAATTTTATCCTGCCATTGCCACAACGACCTCGGTCTGGCCACCGCCAATGCCATTGCCGGGATCATCGCCGGAGCACGGCAAATTGAATGCACCATCAATGGCTTAGGCGAACGCGCCGGCAATACCTCGCTCGAAGAAGTCGTGATGATTATTCGCCAGCACAAGGACATGGGCTTCTACACCGACGTGGAAGCAACCATGCTCAACCAGATCAGCCGCGAAGTATCCGACACCATGCGCATGCCCGTGCAGCCCAACAAGGCCATCGTTGGCAGCAATGCTTTTGCGCACTCCTCGGGCATTCACCAGGACGGCTTTCTGAAGCTGGCACAGACCTACGAAATTATCGCGCCGGAAGAAGTAGGCGCCGACAGCTCCAAAATTGTGCTCACCGCCCGCAGCGGCCGCTCGGCATTGGCTTACCGCTTCCGCAAATTGGGCTATGAGTTCACCCGCAACGACGTAGACGTGCTGTATGATAAATTCCTGCGCGTTGCCGACCTGAAAAAGGAAGTTCAGGACGAAGACCTGCTCCAACTCGCTAAACTTTACGCCCCCGCCGAACACGCATGAGCAAGACACTTTTTGAGAAGATCTGGGAAAAACACGTGGTGCGCCAACTCGACGGCGGCCCCGCCGTGTTGTACATAGACCGGCATTTTATACACGAAGTGACCAGTCCGCAAGCCTTCAAGGGCCTGGAGCAGCGCGGTTTGCCGGTTTTTCGGCCTAAACAGGTGGTTGCTACCGCCGACCACAATGTACCGACCGTCGACCAGCACCTGCCCATCAAAGAAGCGCTCTCACGCATTCAGGTAGAACAACTGCACGAGAACTGCGCCAAATACGGCATCGAATTATACGGCCTCGGACACCCTTTCCAGGGCATCGTGCATGTGATCGGGCCGGAACTGGGCGTTACGCAGCCGGGTATGACCATCGTTTGCGGCGACAGCCACACCAGCACCCACGGCGCTTTTGGCGCCATCGCGTTCGGCATCGGCACGAGCGAAGTGGAAATGGTGCTGGCCACGCAATGCCTCCTGCAAAGCAAACCCAAAACCATGCGCATCAACGTGGAAGGGGATTTAGGGACAGGCGTAACGGCCAAGGACATTATCCTGTACGTCATCGCGCAGATCTCCGCCTCCGGCGCAACGGGTTATTTTGTGGAATACGCCGGTTCGGCTATCCGCAAGCTCTCCATGGAAGCGCGGATGACCATTTGCAATATGAGCATTGAAATGGGCGCTCGCGGCGGCATGATTGCACCCGATGAAACCACTTTTGCCTACCTCCAGGGGCGCGACTTCGCCCCCAAAGGCGAAGCCTGGGACGCGCAATTAGCCTACTGGAAAACCCTGTATTCCGACACCGATGCCCGCTTCGATCTGGAGCTGCATTTTAAAGCGGAAGACATTGAGCCGATGGTCACTTACGGCACCAATCCCGGTATGGGCATTGCCGTAACTGCTGCGGTGCCAGCCGAGGAAACACTGGCCGAAAAAGATTTGCCTGCTTATCGCAAAGCCCTGGAATACATGGGTTTGCAAGCCGGAAAAGCCATTCAGGGACAAAAAATTGACTACGTTTTTATCGGTTCCTGTACTAATTCACGCATCGAAGACCTGCGTCAGGTGGCGGCCCTCGTGGCCGGCAAACAAAAAGCCCCCGGCGTGGAAGTATGGGTGGTGCCCGGCAGCAAACAGGTGGAAGAACAGGCGCGCCGCGAAGGTTTGGATAAAATTTTCGAGGCAGCGGGTTTCAACCTGCGGCAGCCCGGCTGCTCGGCTTGTCTGGGTATGAATGAAGATAAAATTCCGGCAGGAAAATACTGCATTTCCACATCCAACCGGAATTTTGAAGGCCGTCAAGGCCCCAATGCACGCACGCTGCTGGCCAGTCCGCTGACCGCCGCCGCCGCCGCATTGACGGGTGAAGTAAGTGATGTGCGGAACTTGTAATCTTAAACGTGAAATTTCGCACAGATGAACACAGATCGTTTACACAGAAAACACAAAATCTGTGAACGTCAGTGAGTTGATCTGTGCCCATCTGTGTGAAACCCATCTGTGAACATCCCTAAGCATTTGCAAGCATAGAAAAATGAGCAAAGCCATTCAATACATAAAAAGCAGCGCCGTGCCCCTTGCGGCTGAAAACGTGGATACTGATCAGATCATTCCCGCGCGTTTCCTCAAGGCCACCAGCCGCGACGGATTCGGGAAAAACCTGTTCCGCGATTGGCGCTACTTTAACGACGACGAAGGCCAGCCCAAGTCCGATTTCATTTTAAATAATCCCGTTTTTAAAGGAAAAATTCTGTTGGCGGGTAAAAATTTCGGCTGCGGCTCCAGCCGCGAACATGCTGCCTGGTCTATCAAAGACTACGGTTTCGATGTGGTGGTGAGCAGCTTTTTTGCCGATATTTTTAAAAACAACGCCCTCAATAATTTCCTGCTGCCGGTTCAGGTAAGCGACGCTTTTTTACAAACACTTTTTGCTGCCGTTCAGGCCAATCCGCAAACGGAAATTGAAGTGGATCTGGAAAAACAAAGCATCGCCTTGCCCGGCGGCGAACAGGAAACTTTTGACATCAACAGCTATAAAAAAACCTGCCTCCTCAATGGCTACGATGACCTGGATTTTCTCCTGAGCATCAAGCCGGAAATTGAGGCTTTTGAAAAGACATTTTAGACATTCATTCGTCGGACGACTCCGGTTCGTCAGACGAATAAGTGCTCAAATCATATTTGTCTGACGACTTGGAGTCGTCCGACAAATGCAATCCATCATCAAATCCACCCAAATCCCGGTCAAAGATTATGAACAAACGTATCGCAGTTATCCCCGGCGACGGCATAGGCCCGGAAGTTACCGCCCAGGCCGTCAAGGTGCTCAATGCCGTGGGCAAACGCTTCGACCATACTTTTGAATACGAATATTGCCTGATGGGCGCCTGCGCCATTGATCAGACCGGCGACCCGCTGCCCGACGCGACCATCGAGGCGGCGCTGCGCAGCGATGCCGTGCTTTTCGGCGCCATCGGCGACCCGAAATACGACAACGACCCCGGTGCAAAAGTACGCCCCGAACAAGGACTGCTGCGTTTGCGCAAAACCCTGCAACTCTACGCCAATATTCGTCCCATTTCCACCTATGCGGCGCTCGAACACCTGTCGCCCTTAAACCCGGATCGGCTTAAAGGCGTGGACTTTGTGATTTACCGCGAACTGACGGGCGGCATTTATTTCGGCGAAAAGAAAACGGACGGCACACGCGCCTCCGACGACTGCGTGTACACGCGCGAGGAAATCGAACGCATCGCACACCCGGCCTTCCAGCAGGCGCGCCGCCGCCGCAAAAAATTGACCCTCGTAGACAAAGCCAATGTGCTGGAAACCTCGCGGCTCTGGCGCAAGGTGGTGCAGGAAGTGGCCACACAATACCCGGATGTGGCGGTTGATTTTCTGTTTGTAGACAATGCCGCCATGCAGATTATCGTCAATCCGGCGCAATTCGATGTCATGCTGACTGAAAACATGTTTGGCGATATCCTCAGCGATGAGGCCAGCGTTATCAGTGGCTCTTTGGGCATGTTGCCTTCGGCCTCCATCGGCAAGGGCGCGGCCCTGTTCGAGCCGATTCATGGCTCTTATCCGCAGGCGGCGGGCAAAGATATTGCCAACCCCATGGGCGCTATTTTATCGGCGGCCATGCTGCTCGATCACCTCGATTTACCACGCGAAGCCAAGACCGTCCGCGAAGCGGTGGACTGGGCGGTGCAGCAAAAAATCGTCACCCGCGATATTGATCCTGATTCCACGCATTATACCTCCACAGTCGGAGATATGATTGCCGATGCGGTTCAGTATGAAATTACGTTCGGTGCGCGATTGCAGAATATTCTAATGTCTCATTCGACGATCATTTGATATAAATTCTTATTTTTCAATCATTTTGATCTTTCGGATGAAGCATTTAACTTTGCCATACAATTGCCTTCCATGTTCAAGGAATTTAACCATATTATTTTCGGTCTGGTCGCGGTCATTATCGTGGTCGTCGTGATTATTATTCCTTGTTCATCAGGAGGCGGTATCTCATAACCTGACAAGCAATTGCACTTGCTGAAAAAAGCCCGCCTCCACGAGAAGCGGGCTTTTTTCATTTCGGACTTTCCGGGGTATTGTACCCGGGAAGACCCGGGAGTGTTTTGTCGAAACGAGTTTTCATTTTCTGCGGATTTGTTTCCCGCAGATTTTCGCAGATTGACGCGCAGATTTCGCAGAAATAGTTACTAAAAAATTCTGCGAGATCTGCGGGAAGATCTGCGCGATCTGCGGGAAATAAATCAGTCAAAAACAAGATTTTATATGTATTTCAAAGAAAAAACAGTCATTTTCTACGATGGCGAATATACCCTCGCTACGGAAACGCACACGAGTCTGTACGGCCAAACGCTGCACTACGGCTATGGCGTTTTTGAAGGCATCCGGAGTTATGCCACGGCTTCGGGCGCTAAAATTTTTAAGGCCCGCGAGCATTACGAACGCCTGCATGAGTCCTGCAGACTCCTGGGTATTCCTTTAAATTACAGCGTGGAAGCGCTGACGGAATTTACCTATGAAGTACTGAAACGCAACGCCCTTGAAGATGCCTATATCCGGCCGCTGGTGCTCTGCGACCCCAATATGTCGCTCATCAATGGCCAACCCACGCATGTATTTATCGGCGTTTGGGGCTGGGGCGCTTACCTCGGCGAAAAACTGCTGAACCTGCGTATTTCCAGCTATTGCCGCCCGCACCCGCGCTCCGTACATATGGAAGCCAAAGCCTGCGGCCACTATGTCAACTCCATCCTGGCCACTTCGGAAGCCAAGCGCGAGGGCTATGATGAAGCGCTCTTGCTCGATTGCGACGGCTACCTTGCCGAAGGCCCGGGCGCGAATCTGTTTTTTGAAAAAGACGGTAAAATTTTCACCCCAAAACTCGGTCATATCCTGCCCGGTATTACCCGCGCGACGGTTATTGAGCTGTGCCAGGAAATGGGCTTTCCCGTGGAAGAAGGTCGCTATACCGCCGAAGATTTGTTTGAAGCCGATGGCGCGTTCTTTTGCGGAACCGGCGCTGAAGTCGTTGGTATTCAATCTGTTGATAAAAAAACTTTTCACCTGGACTGGCCCGACTCCCTCGGCGCCCGCATCCGCGAAGCGTACCTCAACCTGGTACGTGAAAAAAGCGCACACGCTCAAGCCGTATGAACATACTGAACAAATACAGCCGCGTCATCACGCAAGACCCCACCCAGCCCGCCGCACAAGCCATGCTTTATGGTATCGGCCTGACGGAGGCCGACCTCGCCAAAGCACAAGTGGGTATTGTGAGCATGGGCTATGAAGGCAACACCTGTAATATGCACCTCAACGACCTGGCCAAAACCATTAAAGACGGTGTCTGGGCACAGGATTTGGTCGGACTGATCTTTCACACCATCGGCGTCAGCGACGGGATCAGCAACGGCACCGACGGCATGCGTTATTCACTCGTCAGCCGCGACATTATCGCCGACAGTATCGAAACCGTCTGTGGCGCGCAGTACTACGACGGCCTCATTGCCGTGCCGGGCTGCGATAAAAATATGCCCGGCTCCATCATTGCCATGGGCCGCCTCAACCGTCCGGCCATCATGGTCTACGGCGGAACCATTGCACCCGGCAAATGGAAGGGACAGGATCTGAATATCATTTCGGCTTTTGAAGCACTTGGGCAAAAATTGGCTGGTCAGTTGGAAGAAGGTGATTTTCAGGGTATTGTGAAACATTCCTGCCCTGGTCCCGGCGCTTGCGGCGGTATGTATACGGCCAATACCATGGCTTCGGCCATTGAAGCGCTGGGCATGAGCCTGCCATTTTCCTCCTCCAATCCGGCCCTCAGTGAAGCCAAACAAAAAGAATGCGCCGAGGCTGGCCAATACATACGCCTGCTGCTGGAACGCGACATCAAGCCCCGCGACATTATGACCCGCGAGGCATTTGAAAACGCCATTACCGTCATCATGGTGCTCGGTGGTTCCACCAATGCCGTGCTTCACCTGATCGCCATGGCGCATAGTGTCGGGGTGGCACTTACGCAGGATGATTTTCAGCGCATCAGCGACCGTATTCCCTTGCTGGCAGACCTGAAACCATCCGGCAAATACCTGATGGAAGACCTGCACCATATCGGCGGCGTGCCGGCGGTGATGAAATATTTATTAAAAAAAGGACTGCTGCACGGCCATTGCCTGACCGTCACTGGCCAAACCATCGCCGAAAACCTTGAACAGGCAGCAGACCTTGATTTTGAACAACAAAACATCATTCATCCCGTAGAAAAAGCCCTGAAAAGCACCGGGCACCTGCAAATTCTCTACGGAAACCTTGCCTCGGAAGGCAGCGTCGCGAAAATATCGGGCAAAGAAGGTACGCGCTTCAGCGGCCCGGCCCGGGTATTCGACGGCGAAAAAGAACTGATCGCCGGTATTCAGTCCGGCCGCGTACAGCCCGGCGATGTGGTGGTCATTCGATACGTCGGCCCCAAAGGCGCGCCCGGCATGCCGGAAATGCTCAAGCCTACCTCGGCCATCATGGGCGTCGGATTGGGCAAAAGTGTAGCGCTGATTACCGATGGCCGTTTCAGCGGCGGCACCCACGGCTTTGTGGTGGGTCATATCACGCCGGAAGCTTTTGACGGCGGCCTGATTGCGCTGGTACACGACGATGACCCGATTGATATTGATGCTGAAACGAACACCATTACCCTGAATGTTCCGGAAGCGGTGCTGGCCAATCGCCGCGCCGCGTGGGTACAGCCGCCCTTGCCGGTCACGCAGGGCGCATTGTACAAATACGCCAAATCTGTTTCCAGCGCGGCCACGGGCTGCGTAACTGATTTTTGATTAATCCAAAATCAAATAAACATGCCAAATACACTTCAACTCGGTAATGCAGCGGCGGAAGCCCCCGCGCTGCCTCAAATCAGCGGTTCGGAAGCCCTGATGCACGCCCTGCTCCACGAGGGCGTAGACACCATTTTCGGGTATCCCGGTGGCGCCATAATGCCCATCTACGATGCCCTGTACGATTTCGGGGAGCAGATGCAACACGTGCTGGTGCGCCACGAACAAGGCGCCATCCACGCCGCACAAGGGTACGCCCGCGCCGCCGGAAAAACCGGCGTCGTGTTTGCAACCAGTGGCCCCGGCGCTACCAATCTCGTCACCGGATTAGCCGACGCACTCATTGACAGCACGCCGGTGGTTTGTATCACGGGACAGGTGTTTGCGCACCTGCTCGGCACCGATGCTTTCCAGGAAACCGACGTGGTCAACATCACCACACCCGTCACAAAATGGAATTGCCAGGTGACCGATGCCCGCGAAATTCCGGCAGCGCTGGCCAAGGCGTTTTACATCGCTTCCAGCGGCAGGCCCGGCCCGGTGTTGATAGATATTACCAAAAATGCACAGTTGCAGGTATTTGATTATGAAGGATATACGCCTTGTTCGCATATTCGGAGTTATCGGCCAAAGCCCATTGTGCGCCGGCAATACGTGGAACTGGCGGCCGAGTTGATCAACAGCGCCGAACGGCCTTTTGTGCTTTTCGGACAAGGCGTGATTCTGGGCGGCGCCGAAGCGGAGTTCAAGGCATTTATTGAAAAAAGCGGTATTCCGGCGGCCTGGACTTTGCTGGGACTTGGCGCCCTGCCCACCGAACACCCGCTGAATGTAGGCATGCTCGGTATGCACGGCAATTATGGTCCGAATGTGCTGACCAACCAATGCGATGTACTCATTGCCATCGGGATGCGCTTCGATGATCGCGTGACCGGGCGTCTGGATAAATACGCCAAACAGGCCCGCGTCATTCACCTCGACATTGATCCGGCAGAAATTGATAAAAATGTAAAGGCAGAAGTGCCCATTTGGGGCGATTGCAAAGAGGTGTTGCCCATGCTGACCGAGCTGGTGCAGCCGCGCCAACACGAAGCCTGGGTTGCGCGTTTCCGCGAATTTGCCGCCGAAGAATACAAGGAAGTCATCGGGCCGGAAACCCATCCGCAATCGGAAGTGCTGACGATGGGAGAAGTTATTCGAATCATCAATGAACAGGACGGCGGCGAGCAGATCCTCGTCACGGATGTGGGGCAGCATCAGATGGTTGCCACGCGCTACATCAGGCTCAACCATAGCCGGAGCAATATCACATCCGGTGGACTTGGCACAATGGGTTTTGGATTGCCCGCAGCCATCGGCGCTGCCCTGGGCCGGCCCGACAAGCGCGTGATTACCGTGATCGGCGATGGTGGTTTTCAGATGACTTTGCAGGAATTGGGCACCGTGATGCAGTACAAAGTGCCGGTTAAAATATTGATTCTCAACAACTCTTTCCTCGGTATGGTGCGGCAGTGGCAGGAGCTGTTTCACCAGCGGCGCTATTCGTTCGTGGATATTACGAGCCCGGATTTTGTTACCCTCGCTTCGGCTTATGGTATTCCGGGTCGGAGTGTTGCGCAACGCGCGGATCTGGAAGCTGCTGTTCGGGAAATGCTGGAAGCGCCCGGCGCTTATTTGCTGGAGGTGAAAGTGGGAAAGGAAAACAATGTTTTTCCGATGGTTCCGCAGGGCTGCGGCGTTGCCGAAATTCGTCTAAAATAACCTTTAACTGTTTGAAAATCATGTCAAAGCAGGAATATACCATCACCGTATACACCGAAAATCAGGTGGGTTTGCTGACCCGCATCGCAACCATTTTTTCCCGTCGGAAAATCAATGTCGACAGCCTGAATACCTCGCCCACCGAAGTGGAAGGCATCCACCGCTTTACCATCGTGATTGACGAAGCGGAAGAGGTGGTGCGCAAGTTGGTGCGGCAAATAGAAAAACAGGTAGATGTGCTGCGCGCTTTTTACAATACCGGCGAGGAGATCGTCTGGCAGGAAATGGCTTTGTACAAAGTACCCACCGACGAAATTGCCGAAAAGGTAAAAGTGGAGCGACTGCTGCGCGAACACGGCGCCCGGGCCGTGGTAATCCGAAAAGATTATACGGTTTTTGAAACCACCGGCCACCGGGAAGAAACCGACAACCTCATCAAAGTACTGGCGCCTTATGGCCTGATTGAGTTCGTGCGCAGCGCGCGCGTGGCCATCATCAAAGCCAGCAGTGGTTTCCATGCGATGCTCCGTGAATTTGAAGAACGCGATCCCGGTGAAGGTATCGCTGAAAATGAATACTTAGCGCAAAATCAACAGGTTTTTGCGATGTAGATATGGAAGTAACTCCCTCAAAATCAATATGAAAGCATCCATCCATCTGTAAATCCACCCAAATCGTGGTCAAACATCAACTCATGGCAAAATTGAACTTTGGCGGCAGCATTGAAAATGTCGTCACCCGCGAAGAATTTCCCCTTGAAAAAGCACAAAGCGTGCTCAAAGATGAAGTAGTCGCTGTGATCGGCTACGGCGTCCAAGGCCCCGGCCAGGCGCTCAACCAATTGGAAAACGGCGTCAACGTGATTGTCGGTCAGCGCCCCAATTCCAAGTCCTGGGACAAAGCCGTCCGCGATGGTTTTATCCCAGGCGTTTCGCTCTTCGATATTGAAGAAGCGCTGGAGCGCGGCACCATCATTTGCTACCTGCTCAGCGATGCCGCCCAGATTCAGCTTTGGCCGACGGTGAAAAAACACCTCACGCCCGGCAAAGCGCTCTATTTTTCCCACGGTTTCGGGATTACCTACAACCACCAGACCGGCATTATTCCGCCTCCGGAAGTGGATGTGATTCTGGTGGCGCCCAAGGGTTCGGGCACCTCGCTGCGCCGTATGTTTTTGCAAGGTCGCGGCCTGAACAGCAGCTACGCCATTTTCCAGGATGCTACCGGGCGGGCATTCGACCGCGTAATCGCCCTGGGTATCGCCATTGGCTCGGGCTACCTGTTTGAAACGACTTTCCAGAAAGAAGTATACAGCGACCTTACGGGCGAGCGCGGCACCCTGATGGGCGCAATTCAAGGCATTTTTGCAGCACAATACGCCGTTTTGCGCGAACGCGGCCACTCGCCAAGCGAAGCTTTTAATGAAACGGTGGAAGAACTCACGCAGTCGCTTATGCCCTTGGTGGCCGAAAACGGTATGGACTGGATGTATGCCAACTGTTCCACCACGGCCCAACGCGGTGCGCTGGACTGGTGGAAAAAATTCCGCGACGCCACCTTGCCGGTATTTAATGAATTGTACGACAGCGTAGCCGTCGGCAAGGAATCGCAGCGCTCCATCGACTCCAACAGTCAGCCCGATTACCGGGAAAAGTTGGAAGAAGAACTCCGCGAACTCCGCGAAAGCGAAATGTGGCAGGCCGGACAAACGGTGCGCAGCCTGCGCCCGGAAAACCAACCGGTTGAAACGGTTTAAATTGAGGTGTTTTGGTGTTTTAGGGGGGCTGTTCAAATTTCTGTGTCTTTGGGGTAACCTGGCCACGTATGGTTTCACACAGATATTCACAGATTACCGACACAGATTTTACACAGAATATTGACTATCAAATAACTGTAACATCCGTGTAACATCTGTGAAGCGATCTGTGTAACATCTGTGTGAAACCATACGTGGCCAGGCAAACTCAATGACACAGAAATCTGAACATTCCCGTTTTAGGAATTCAAACACCAAACCTCTAAAACACCCAAACACCCAAACACCAAAACACTAAAACACTCCAACTCTTGATCAATCTCTCTGCTGCAGCGGCGCGTTTGTCGGGCATTGTTCGCAAAACACCGTTGCAATTACACCCGCAATTGTCGAAGCGCTTCAACTGCCAGGTTTATCTCAAAAGAGAAGACTTGCAGGTGGTGCGTTCCTACAAACTCCGGGGCGCTTATAACATGATGTGCACGCTGGATGCGGATACGCTTTCACGCGGGGTAGTTTGCGCCAGCGCAGGCAATCACGCGCAGGGCTTTGCCTACTCCTGTCGGCAGCTGGGCGTGCGAGGGGTAGTGTTTATGCCGGTCATCACGCCCAAGCAAAAGGTCTCGCAAACCCGGATGTTTGGCGATGGTTCCATTGAAATTATACTGGCTGGCGATACTTTCGATGATTGTGCGGCCGCAGCCAAAGCCTATACCACGGTGCATGGCATGACCTTCATTCCGCCCTTCGACGACCTGCGGATTGTGGAAGGTCAGGCAACGGTCGGACTGGAAATTTGCGAGGCATTGGATACCATTGATTACGTGTTTGCGCCCTTAGGCGGCGGCGGTTTGTGCGCCGGTTTGGGGCTGGCTTTGCAGCAATTATCTCCGAAAACACGCCTGATCGGGGTGGAACCGGAAGGGGCGCCATCCATGACCGAGGCCCTGAAAAACGGCGAGCCGCTCACTTTGGCTTCCATAGATCGTTTTGTGGACGGGGCTGCGGTGAAAAGGGTAGGGGACTTGACCTTTCAGATCTGCCGGGAGGTACTCGAAGATATGTTGCTGGCGCCGGAAGGCCAGGTGTGCAGCACCATTTTGCGCCTGTACAATGAAGATGCCATTGTGGTGGAACCGGCCGGCGCCCTGAGCATCGCGGCTTTGTCGCAATATGCCGATCAAATTGCCGGAAAAACGGTGGTTTGTGTGGTATCGGGCAGCAATAACGACATTGACAGGATGCCGGAAATCAAGGAGCGCAGTTTGCAATATGAAGGTTTGAAGCACTATTTTCTGATTCGTTTTGCGCAGCGGCCAGGCGCCCTGAAGGAATTTGTCAATCATGTGCTCGGCCCCAACGACGACATCACGCGTTTTGAATACATGCAAAAAACCAATAAAGAAACTGGTCCGGCCTTAGTGGGTATTGAATTGCGTGAACGCAGCGATTATGAAATACTACTCGAAAACCTCAGGGCCTATCATATTGATTATTCTGAAATCAATAAAAATGATACTTTGTTTGGATACCTTGTGTAACGATGAATGTATGGTAACGATGAACTATGAACGATGAACGATGAATATTTGGGGTCAGAAGAATATTCTTTATTTTTTTGTATTTCTGGTACATAAATCTCGCTTTTGTGTGATACGCTTTTTATTTGTTTTAATTTTTTTAAGTATATTTTTTTATTTATTAGGAATGCAATTTAATATTTATCTTTGCTTTAACAATGTCAAAATAAAATATTGGCATTGTTAATCTATTATAAAATTATTTCAACACTCCTCTTGAAAACCTTCTTGCTACCTCCACCACAACTGGTAGTTACAAAACGCTTCCTCCCTGATTCAATTAAAACCTGTACTGTTTTTTAACCACGGATGATCAGCACGAAGCCTGAAAATCCAGCGAATACGAACTGATTATGGGTCAATTTGGTCTGTACGACGCCTCGTTTGAACACGACGCGTGCGGGATCGGTTTTGTCGCCAACCTAAAAGGCAACAAAAATCACCAGACGATTTCAGATGCGCTGACGATTCTGGAAAATATGGAACATCGCGGCGCCAGCGGCTCCGAGCACAACACGGGCGACGGCGCCGGTATTCTTATCCAGACGCCGCATGAGTTCTTTTTTGAAGCCTGCTTAGCCAATGGCGTGCACCTGCCAGCCTTTGGCAATTATGGCGTTGGTATGATTTTTTTCCCGCAAGACCTGCGCCTGCGCGAAGAATGCCGCGATATTTTTGAAAGAACTGCCGAAAAATTGGGCCTGCCGGTTCTCTGCTGGCGCTCCGTGCCCGTCAACCGCGAACCCATCGGCAATGCCGCCCGCTCGGTAGAGCCGGTTATGGAACAGGTGTTTGTCGCCCGGCCCGATCAGGTACAGGATCCCCTGGATTTTGAGCGCAAACTCTTCGTGCTGCGCAATTACAGCAGTCACCTGATTCACAGTTCGGTGCGGCAGGACGCCATCGGTTTTTACATTGCGTCGCTGTCGTACAAAACCGTGGTGTATAAAGGCCAGCTCACCAGTTTGCAGGTACGTAGCTACTTTCCCGACCTCTCTCACAAGAGCATGGTGAGCGCTTTCGGACTGGTACATTCGCGTTTCGCCACCAATACTTTTCCTTCCTGGAAACTGGCACAACCCTTCCGTTACATCGCCCACAACGGCGAAATCAACACCTTGCAGGGAAATCTTAACTGGCTGAAAACCAGTGAAAAAAGCTGGATATCACCGTTTTTTCCCAAGGAGGAAATGGATATGCTGCTGCCCATCGTCAGCCCGGGCCAGTCCGACAGTGCCAGCCTCGACAACGTCATTGAACTGCTCACCCTTTGCGGCCGCTCCCTGCCGCATGTGATGATGATGCTCATTCCGGAAGCCTGGGATGGCAATCCGGACATGGATCCGGTCAAACGCGCTTTTTACGAATTTCACGCTTCTTTTCAGGAGCCTTGGGATGGCCCCGCGTCCATCTCTTTTACCGATGGCAATATCATCGGCGCCACGCTCGACCGCAACGGCCTGCGTCCTTCACGTTATTGCGTGACCCACGATGAGCGCGTCATCATGGCCTCCGAAACGGGCGTGCTGCCCGTTGCACCGCATTTAATTAAGGAAAAAGGGCGTCTGCAACCCGGCCGGATGTTCGTGGTAGACCTCAGCAAAGGCGAAATCATTGCCGACGAAGCCCTGAAAGCTGAAATTTGCGCGCGCAAACCGTACGGCGATTGGCTCAACAAGCACAAAATCAAATTAAAAGAACTGCCCGAACCGCGTGTCACTTTTGCACCCCTCGAAACGGCGCAGGTGTTCAAATACCAAAAGGCATTTGGCTATACCACCGAAGACCTCGACACCATTATTACCCCGATGGCGCTGGAGGGTAAAGAGCCGATTGGCTCTATGGGTACCGATGTGCCGCTGGCCGTTTTGAGCGAGCAACCTCAGCATTTGTCGAGCTATTTCAAACAATTGTTTGCACAGGTCACCAATCCGCCCATTGACCCGATCCGGGAACGCATGGTGATGTCGCTGGCCACATTTGTCGGAAACATCGGCAATTTACTCATCGAAGATGAGCATACCTGCCATACCGTTGCGCTGCCGCATCCGATCCTGACGGATTATGAAATGGAAAAAATCCGAAGCATTGATACGGGTATTTTTCAGGCAAAAACCCTGCAAATGTACTTCCGGGCCGATGGCCAACCCGGTTCTCTGAAAAAAGCGCTCGACCGCATCTGCCGCTACGCCGAAGATGCCGTGGAAGACGGTTTTGAAGTGATCGTGCTCTCCGATCGTGCCATTGATTCCGAACATGCGGCTATTCCTTCGCTGCTCTATACCAGCGCGGTGCATCACCACCTGATCCGAAAAGGGTATCGGGGCAAAGTGGGCATAGTCGTGGAAGCCGGCGATGTCTGGGAAGTGCAGCATTTTGCCTGTTTATTAGGCTTTGGCGCCACGGCAATCAACCCTTATCTGGCCCTGTCGAGTATTCGGGATATGAAAAAAAGCCAGGTGCTGGATACCGATTTGGATATGGGCAAATTGGAAAAAAATTACATCAAAGCGGTCTGCGACGGCTTGCTGAAGGTGTTTTCCAAAATGGGCATTTCCACCTTGCAATCTTATCAGGGCGCTCAGATTTTTGAAATTATCGGTCTGAGCAAAGCCGTGGTTGACCGCTGTTTTACCGGTGCCGTTTCCCGTATTGAAGGTATGGGTTTGGATGAAATTGCCCGCGAAACCCTTGCTAAACACAAGCTCGCATTCAGCAAAAAAGCCATTCCAGTAGATCGTTTGCCCGTGGGCGGCATTTACCAGTGGAAGCGCAAAGGTGAAGCGCATTTGTTTAATCCGCAGACCATTCATCTGCTTCAACATGCCACACGAACCAATGATTATCAGGTCTTTAAGAAATATTCCCGCGCTGTAAATGACCAGGCAGAAAAAGCGCTTACCCTGCGCAGCCTGCTTGAATTCAAGCGCACCCGTCCTTCCATTTCACTGGAAGAAGTGGAGCCTGCCGAAAACATTTACAAGCGTTTTGCAACCGGCGCCATGTCCTTCGGTTCCATCTCCTGGGAGGCACACACGACGCTGGCCATCGCCATGAACCGGCTGGGTGCAAAAAGCAATACCGGCGAAGGTGGCGAAGATGCGGCGCGCTACATGCCTTTGGAAAATGGCGATTCCATGCGCAGTGCCATCAAACAGGTGGCTTCCGGGCGCTTCGGCGTGACGAGCCTTTACCTCACCGAGGCCGATGAATTGCAAATCAAAATGGCGCAGGGCGCCAAACCCGGCGAAGGTGGTCAGCTCCCCGGCCATAAAGTAGACGAATGGATTGCCAAAGTGCGCCATTCCACGCCCGGCGTCGGCCTGATTTCGCCACCGCCCCACCACGATATTTACTCGATTGAAGACCTCGCGCAGCTGATTTTCGACCTTAAAAATGCCAACCGCGCGGCCCGTATCAGCGTAAAGCTCGTCTCCAAAGCCGGCGTGGGTACCATCGCGGCGGGTGTTGCCAAAGCCAAGGCCGATGTGGTGCTGATCTCCGGTTTCGATGGCGGCACCGGCGCTTCGCCCATCAGCTCCATCAAACACGCCGGACTCCCCTGGGAACTCGGCCTCGCCGAAACCCATCAGACCCTCGTGCGCAACCGCCTGCGCAGCCGCGTGTGCGTGCAGGCCGACGGACAAATGAAAACCGGCCGCGACATCGCCATCGCTGCGCTGCTCGGCGCCGAAGAATGGGGCGTAGCCACGGCAGCCCTTGTGGTGGAAGGCTGCATCCTGATGCGCAAATGCCATTTGAATACCTGTCCGGTAGGCATTGCTACGCAAGATCCCGACCTGCGCAAGCGCTTCAGCGGCGCTGCCGACCATGTGGTCAATTTTTTCCGCTTTCTGGCGCAGGAGCTGCGGGAAATTATGGCGGAACTTGGCTTCCGAACCGTAGCGGAGATGATCGGCCAAACCCAATGCCTGGAAATGCGCCCGGAAATTGAACATTGGAAATACCGCAAACTCGACCTCTCCGCAGTGTTGTACCGCGAGCCGGAAAACCCGGAAGTAGGCCTGTTTTGCACCGAAACCCAGGACCATGGATTAGCGGAGGTGCTCGACTGGAAATTGCTGGAAACCGCCGCGCCGGCCTTGGAAAGCCGAACGCCGGTTTACGCTGAATTTCCAATTGTGAATACCAACCGCAGCGTCGGTACGATTTTGTCCAATGAAATCACCAAAAAGTATCGCGAAGCGGGTTTGCCCGAGGGAAATATCCATTTTAAATTCACGGGTACAGCCGGACAAAGTTTCGGCGCTTTTGCGGCGCCGGGCCTTAAAATGGAAATTGAAGGCGATGCCAACGACTATTTCGGCAAGGGACTCAGCGGGGCGCATTTACTGATTTATCCTTCAAAATTAGCCACTTATGTGCCTGAGGAAAACAGCATTATTGGAAATGTTGCTTTTTATGGCGCAACTTCCGGCAAGGCCTATATCCGCGGTAAGGCGGGCGAGCGCTTTTGTGTACGCAACTCCGGCGCCAGCGTCGTGGTGGAAGGCGTGGGCGATCACGGCTGCGAGTACATGACCGGAGGGCGGGTGCTGATTCTGGGCAGCGTGGGCCGCAATTTCGGTGCGGGCATGAGCGGCGGTCTGGCGTATGTGTATGATCCCAAAGCGGCACTTCCGGCCAATTGCAACCCGGAAATGATAGACCTTGATCCTTTGGATGCCTCGGATGTAGACTGGTTGCGCTCGGAATTGGAGGCGCATCTGACGCATACGCAGAGTTCGGTAGCGCGTTTTCTCCTGAGTGATCTTGAGCAACAAGTGTCGTTTTTTGTAAAGGTCTATCCGAAGGATTATAAACGGGTAATGACGCTTGCGGAGCGCAACAAGAATTTTGCAAAGATTTGATTTTTCACAATAAAATTAGATTCCCAATGGGTAAACCCACCGGATTTTTAGAATATACGCGTCGGCTGCCGGCAAAAGAAGCTGCCGAAACCCGCACGCAGCACTACCGCGAATTTGTACAGCGCTACGACACACAAAACCTGCACGAGCAATCGGCCCGCTGCATGAATTGCGGCGTTCCGTTTTGCCACAACGGCTGTCCGCTCGGCAATGTCATTCCGGAATTTAACGACGCCGTTTATCGCGGTCGCTGGCAGGAGGCGTATGAAATTCTGAGTTCGACCAACAATTTTCCGGAGTTCACGGGCCGAATTTGTCCGGCGCCCTGCGAAAGCGCCTGCGTATTGGGCATTAACGCCCCGCCTGTGGCCATTGAAGAAATTGAAAAACATATTATCGAAATTGCGTTTGAACGCGGTTTTGTAAAAGCTAAAACGCATTTTCACCGCAGCGGGAAAAAAGTTGCCGTCGTCGGTTCCGGCCCCGCCGGATTGGCTGCGGCTGCCCAGCTCAATGCTGCCGGACACAGCGTGACGGTTTTTGAGCGCGATGCACAACCCGGCGGACTCTTGCGTTACGGCATTCCCGATTTCAAACTTGAAAAATGGGTCGTTGAACGCCGCATCAAACTCATGGAAGCAGAAGGCATTGTGTTCCGCTGCAATGCCAATGTAGGCGACAACATCTCGGTTAACGACCTGCTTCGCGAATACCAGGCCATCGTGCTGGCCGGCGGTTCAAGTGTTCCCCGCGATCTGGAAACGACACCGGGCAGAAACCTGAAAGGCGTACATTTTGCCATGGATTTTCTCCGGCAACAAAATCAGCGGCTCAGCGGAGAAGCCATCAGCGGAGAACCCATTCTTGCCACGGGCAAACGCGTGGTGGTGATCGGCGGCGGCGACACGGGCAGCGACTGCGTGGGCACCTCCAATCGCCAGGGTGCAAGTTCGGTCATGCAACTCGAACTCATGCCCATGCCACCCGAGGCGCGTACCCCTCAGATGCCCTGGCCCCTTTATCCGATGGTGCTGAAAACCAGTACCTCGCATGAAGAAGGCTGCGACCGCGAATGGGCTTTGCTGACCAAGGCTTTTCTCGGCGACGCGCAGGGGCGCTTGCGGGCCATTCAGGTGGTGAAGTTGGAATGGCAAAGTGGCCCGGACGGTCGCCCGGCGCGCTTTACAGAAGTGCCCGGCTCCGAGCAGGAAATTCCCTGCGAGCTGGCTTTTCTGGCAATGGGCTTTTTGCATCCGCAACACAACGGCATGCTTCAGCAATTGGATGTGGGCCTGGATGAGCGCGGGAATATATCGGCGCCTGAAAGTAATTATCGCAGCAATATTGCCAAAGTATTTGCCGCAGGCGATATGCGCCGGGGCCAGTCTCTGGTGGTCTGGGCGATTAGTGAAGGCCGGGAGTGCGCCCGTCAGGTAGATTTATACCTTAATAATGGCGTGTCGCTGCTTGAAACCAAAGACGCTGCGCTGTGCTAAGGGATTGGTACGGCAGGAGAGTTAGTTTATGGCCGGATGATGAATTTCCGGACAAGCTATTGAGGTATTGGGGTTAAACTGCTGTCATTTCCGCATACCTTTGCGGCATGTTTACACTTCTTACTCCCGAAACCGGCCTGCCGGCAGCATTTCCCAAAAGTGCAGTACTGTTGATCAACAAGCCTTTGGGCTGGACCTCCTTTGATGTGGTCAATAAAATTCGCTGGCTGCTCTGCAAGCGGCTGGGCACCAAAAAGCTGAAAGTGGGGCATGCCGGTACGCTGGATCCGCTTGCCGATGGTTTGCTCTTGCTTTGTGTGGGAGAAGCTACCCGCCTCATCGATCAGTTTCAGGCAATGCCGAAGGTCTACACCGGTGTGTTTACTTTTGGCGCCACCACGGCCTCCTATGACCGGGAAAAAGCCTGTGATAATTTTTTTCCTGTGGAGCACCTCAGCGATGAATTGCTGCAATCTTTATTGCCAAAATTCAGGGGTGCTGTTGTGCAAATTCCGCCCGTTTATTCGGCGGTTAAGGTAGATGGCAAACGGGTTTATAAAAATGCCCGTACCGGCGAAACGGTGGAGATGCCCGAACGCACCGTGCAAATTGACACATTTACCCTTGGCAATTTACAGCCCGTTCCGCCGCCGGAATTTCCCGGGGCGCGGATTATCAGTAATAAAGGCGCGGCCATTTGGCAACATCCTGATTACGAGGCCGGTAAACAATGTACTTTTGAGGTAAAATGCAGCAAAGGCACCTACATTCGATCCCTGGCTTTCGACCTTGGTGAAGCCGCCGGCAGTGGCACCTACCTGAGCGCACTCCGCCGGACCGCCAGCGGTGGCTTCGAATTAAAAGATGCCTGGACCATTGAGCAAATTACAGCCGCAGCAAACACCCCTGCAAATCCCTGATTTTTACATCCGCTCCGGCATATCAATGCCGAGCAGGGACATGGCCGAATTCAAAACGCTGCCCACGGCGCGGCTGAGTTCTAAGCGGAAAGCGCGGGCATCGGCGGCATCTGCGTTGAAAATGGAAAGGTCGTGCCAGAACTTGTGATAGCTTTTGGCTAAACTGTAACAGTAGTTGGCAATCAGCGACGGGTCATATTCCGCAGCAGCCGTTTGGATGAGTTGCGGGTATTCGTGCAGGGCTTTGAGCAACTCTTTTTCTTGTGCCTGAATATCCGTGTATTGCGCGGCAGGTGTCAGATCTACGCCTTCGCGGGCTACGCGCTGCAACAAACCGTTGATGCGCACGAAAGAATACTGGATGTAAGGACCGGTCTGGCCTTGCATGTCCATGGATTCTTCCGGATTGAAGATCATTTTTTTCTTGGGATGCACCTTGATGATGAAAAACTTCAAGGCGCCAAGACCTACTTTTTTCAAAATTCCCTCGCGCTCTTCTACAGAAAACTGGTCGACTTCTCCGCGTTCGCGCGCCTGCTCCCTTGCGATGCTGATTACCTCCTGCATCAGATCATCGGCGTCTACAACGGTGCCTTCGCGGGTTTTCATGCGGCCGGTTGGCAGTTCCACCAAGCCATACGACAAGTGGTAGAGGCCTGCGGCGTAAGGCTCTTCGAGGCGTTTCAGGATTTCAAACAAGACGGCAAAGTGGTAGTTCTGTTCGTCGGCAACCACATATACCATGCGGTCGCAGCCAAAATCCTGGTAGCGCATGTGGGCAGTCCCCATATCCTGTGTCACATAAACAGACGTGCCGTCGGAGCGCAGCACCACTTTCTGATCGAGGCCGGCATCGGCCAGGTCGACCCAAACTGAGCCATCGTCTTTGCGATAGAACACGTTTTTATTCAGGCCCATCTCTACCATGTCTTTACCGAGCAGGTAGGTATCGCTTTCGTAGTAAAGCTTGTCGAAACTTACGCCGAGGTCGCCGTAGGTTTTGTCAAATCCCTGATACACCCAGTTGTTCATCCGCCGCCACAAGGCTACGGTTTCCGGGTCGCCGGCTTCCCATTTGAGCAGCATTTCACGCACTTCGGCGCCGAGTACGGAAAACTCGTTGAACCATTTATTTTTATAATCTTTAAAGAAATCTTTTCTTTCCTGTTCCTGCTTTTTACGTTGGCTGTATTGTGCTGTTGCGGCATCGGTTTGCTGCCATTGCTCGTATTCTTCTTTGATTTTTTGTTCAAAGAGGACGTAGAAATCACCTACCAGATGGTCGCCTTTAACGCCGCTGTTTTCAGGAGTTTTGCCTTCGCCGAATTTTTGCCACGAAAGCATACTTTTGCAAATGGCCACCCCGCGGTCGTTGATGATTTGTACGCGCACCACTTCGTGTCCGGCCGCTTCGAGGATGCGGCTGCACGACCAACCCAATAAGATATTGCGGATATGGCCCAGGTGCAGGGGCTTGTTGGTATTGGGGGAAGAATATTCCACCATCACTTTGTGCCCGGTGCGGGCGCCGCGTCCGAAATCGGGGTCATTGTTGAGTCCCTGCAGGAACTGTTGCCAGTAAGCAGGTGCTGTTTCCAGGTTCAGAAAACCCTTTACTACACTGTAGCCGCTCAGTTGAGGAATTTTTTCCAAAATAGCCTTGCCCATCTCTTCTGCAACGGCGTCGGGGGCTTTTTTGGCCATTTTGACAAATGGGAAAACAACCACCGAGTAATCGCCGGAGAATTCGGCGGGCGTGGGGCTAACCTGAATCTTGGAAAAATCGGGTGTTTCACCGTATAAAGTCGCCACCGTCTCTGCAACAGCCTGGCGAATCTGCTCAACAATTGTGCTCATGAAAATGGGTTGCTTGATTTGCGGCCGCAAAGCTACGGAAATAACCATGAACGAGAAGCGATATGCCGGGAATGTAATCCCGATCGCACCGAAAATGAAATTTACAGGCGTGTGAGAATCATTTCGGAGAGATCGTACACCGGAATTTGCTCGTTTTTCTCTTTGGCTTTCAGACCGTCCTGCAACATGGTAATACAGAACGGACAGTTGGCGGCAACGCCCTGCGGGTCGGTGCCGATTGCCTCTTCAATTCGTTCCACATTGATGCGCTTGTCGCCGGGCTCGTCTTCTTTCCACATTTGAGCGCCACCGGCGCCGCAGCAAAGACCGTTCTGGCGCGATCTTTTCATTTCTACCAGGTCTACATCGAGGGCTTCGAGCAGGGCGCGTGGTGCTTCGTAGACGTCGTTGGCGCGGCCTAAATAGCAGGAATCGTGGTAAACAATGCGTTTGCCTTTAAAATCGCCACCTTCTTTCAGCTTGAGCTTGCCGTCTTTTATCAGCTCGTTCAGGAGCTGTGTATGGTGCACTACTTCATAATGGCCGCCCAGTTCGGGGTATTCATTTTTGAGGGTATTGAAACAGTGCGGACAAGCCGTGACCATCTTTTTTACGCCGTACATATTCAGCGTTTCGATGTTCATGGCGGCGGTCATTTGAAATAAAAATTCATTACCGGCGCGGCGGGCCGGGTCGCCGGTGCAGCGTTCTTCTTCACCGAGAATGGCAAATGAAAGTCCGGCATGCTCCAGAATGGTACATAAAGCACGGGTGATTTTTTGCGCACGGGCATCGTAAGAGCCGGCACAACCTACCCAAAAAACAATTTCCGGGCTTTCCCCGGCTGCCTGATATTCTGCAATGGTACGAATGGCCATTTTGATTGTAGATTTTAAATTTTTAAGGCTTGATTCACTTTCAAAGAATTATGATGACTTGACGTTTTTTCGCTCATCACGCATCACTCATTTTTCCACGCATCCCGCGCTTGTCCCATTTGCCAGGCAGCGCCGGCATTTTCAATGGCATTGAACATGGGCATCCACTCGGAAGGGCCGGCAGACTGGGTCAGGATTTCGTGTCGGCGCAGTTGAAGAATAATATCAAGCGGGTTAATGAGTACGGGGCAGGCTTCCACGCAGGCATTACAGGTGGTGCAGGCGTGAATTTCCTCCGGACTGATATAATCGAAAAGGCTCTTGCCGTCCTGGTAGTTTTCAAGGGTGAATTTACCGCTGTCGAGATTGGCGCCGATCTCGTCGGCACGATCCCGCACGTCCATCATCACTTTGCGCGGTGAAAGTTTTTTACCGGTTTGGTTGGCCGGGCAGGCCGCCGTACAACGACCGCATTCGGTGCAGGAATAGGCTTGTAGGATATTGGTCCAGCGCAGGCTCATGACGTCATTTGCCCCAAATTCGGGCAATTCTGCCGGAGCGGCGCCATCCGGCTGATCGAGGCCCATCATAATGCGCACTTCCTTCTGGATTTCAGGCATGTTCTCCATTTTACCCTTTGCGCTCAGGCTTGCATACCAGGTGTTGGGGAAGGCAAGCAGGATGTGCAAGTGCTTGGAATAAGGCAGGTAACAAAGAAAACCGAGCACAACGCTCAGGTGCAGCCACCAGCCAAAACGCTCAATAAACATGAGGGTATCATTGGAAGCGATATTGCCGAACAAAGCCGGCCCGAGCCAGCTGCTCACTGCAAAATTGCCGGTATGATGGTATACTTCCGGAAGGCGACCCTGCAAAACGGTATCGGCGCCATTCATACTGAAAATACCGATGATGAGCAGGATTTCTGCCAGCAGAATCAGGTTGGCGTCTAAGCTGGGAAACCCTTTCAGCTCCGGTTTTCGGAAACGCGGCACATGAAGCAGGTTGCGGCGGCTCAGGAAAATGAGCGTTGCCACCAATGCCAGTACCGACAGGATTTCGATAAAGGAAATAATAAAGGTGTACAGTCCGCCGAGCATTGGCGCAAACAGTCGGTGCTGGTGCAGCACCCCGTCGGCAATGATCTCAATCAGTTCAATCTGCGTAATGATAAAGGCGACGTAGATGAAAAGGTGCAGAACGGCGGGCAGCATGTTCTTGAACATTTTCTTCTGGCCCAGCGCTACGAGCAATACATTGCGCCAGCGGGCAGACTTGTCGCCGGCCACAACTTCGGCTTTGCCGAGCAGAATGTTGCGTCGGATGCGGCTGAAGCCACGCCAGGCAAACCAGGAGGCGCCGATAAATAACAGGACAAAAACGATGGTGTGCAACATAGTTTATTCGGTTCGGAAAAATGTTTTTTACCTTGAGCGGCGAAAATACAGCGAGTATGGCTGAATTTTGCGCAAGTTTACAGTTTAGCACGATTTTAAACAATGAAAATACTCGACGACCGTCAGATTCGACAGAAAATCAAACGATTAGCCATTGAAATGCTGGAGCAGCACTTTGATGAGCCGGAACTTATTCTGGCCGGACTGAACAGAAACGGCTATGGATTTGCCGAACTGCTGCTTGCTGAACTGAAGCCTATTTTGCCGCCCGGACTAAAAATTACCCTTACCCGAATCCGCCTTAATCCGGCCAACCCGCTGGAATATGCGCCGGAAATCGAATTGCCCTTGTCGGCTATACAGAGCAAACCCGTGGTGATAGTAGATGATGTTTGCAATACCGGCCGCACCACGTTTTATGCCATTCAGCCCCTGTTGCAGGTAATTCCCAAGTCGGTGGAAGTGGCTGCCTTGGTTGACCGCAAGCATAAGGCATTTCCGGTGAAGGTAGATTACGTCGGGCTTTCATTAGCCACCACTTTGCTCGATCATATTGTGGTTCAGATTCGGGAAGTAGCGGAAATGGCTGTTTATTTGGAAGCCAAAGCCGGTTAAAGGCCAGTTGTTAAGCCAAGATCAGGTCGGTCGCTTGTCAAATTCCCAAAGGAACTTTCCGCAATCCCTTTTATTTGGCTATCTTTGCGCCCGCCTTCTGGCTGCCTAATCAAATATCACTCATGACTAAAATTGGAGTCATCCGCGAGGGAAAGGTTCCTCCCGATGCACGTGCGCCGTTAACACCACAACAATGCGCACAAGCAATCAAAGATTTCGGATTGGAGGTAGTAGTTGCTCCTTCCCCCATACGTTGTTATACAGATGAAGAGTATCGCGCGGCAGGCGTTTCCTTGCAGGAAGATCTGTCGGATTGTGATATCCTCTTAGGCGTCAAAGAGGTTCCGATTGACTGGCTCCTGCCTGGCAAAACCTATCTCTTTTTTTCCCATACCATCAAAAAGCAGCCCTATAACAAGCCGCTGTTACAAGCTGTTTTGCAGCATAATATCCGACTGATTGATTATGAAGTGATTACCGATGAAAAAGGGCAGCGCCTCATCGCGTTCGGGTATTATGCGGGAATTGTAGGGGCGCATAATGGCCTTTGGACGTACGGGCAGCGCAGTGGCGCCTTTTCCTTGCCCCGCCTCAAGGATTGCCACGATTACGCCGAAGCGGTGGAGGTATACCAGCAGACCCAATTGCCGCCCTTGCGCATTGTATTAACCGGTGGCGGAAGGGTGGCTGCCGGAGCTGCCCGCAATCTGCTGGACATGGGTATTCAGCAGGTGTCGCCAGCCGATTATTTGCAGAATACTTATGAAGTGGCAGTATTTACCCAAATACATGCCCACGACTATGCGCGTCGCAAAGATGGACAAGCTTTTGACAAGGCGCATTTTTATGCCCATGGCGACGCTTACGAAAGCAGCTTTGCGCCGTATTATCGTTGTTCGGATATATTTTTAAACGGTATTTTTTACGATAAAAAAGCGCCGGCATTTTTCTCTGTTGAAGCCATGCGTTCGCCTGATTTCAAGATTCAGGTTATTGCAGACATTACTTGCGATATTATGCCGGATGCTTCGGTGCCAGCCACCATCCGACCCAGTAAAATTGCAGATCCGGTATTTGGTTTTGATCCGCATTCCGGAGCGGAGTGTGCGCCGTTTTCCCCTGCTGCTGTGGATATTATGGCGATCGACAACCTGCCTTCGGAGTTGCCGCGCGATGCTTCAGCTTTTTTTGGGGAGCAAATGTTGCGCAATGTGTTGCCCGAATTGATCCACGGACGCCAGAGCGACGTGATTGTGCGGGGCATGATTGCTGAAAATGGCGCATTGACCGAGCGATACAAGTACCTGAGCGACTACGTGCAGTAGTGCGAAGCTCCGCTTCGCAGCAGTACATCGAAGCTTTGCTTCGATACGTCATATCGGAGGATGCTTCGACGTGCTTTATCGAAGCAAAGCTTCGATTTACTTTATCGAAACAAAGTTTCGATTTACTTCGTCGAAACGGAGTTTCGACGTACCTTTGTCCGGCTATTCTTATTTAACCAAAACTATTCCTCTATGCACACTGATTACTATCGGCGTAAGCTGCCGCATTGGCAACCCGCCGGAGCAACTTTTTTCGTTACGTTCAGATTAGCAGGTTCCATACCCCTTGAAAAACTACGGGAATTTGAATACCTGCACGCTTTCAAGCGACATCAAATTCAACAAAATCGCAGCCTCGATCCGGAAATGGTAGCTGCGCACCTTACAGCAGAACACAAACGGCATTTCGCCAGGGTAGACGACTGGATGGATAAAAATTTAAACGCTCCGCATTTCCTTGGCATACCGGAAGTTGCTACCTTGGTGGCAGCAACAATTCGGGAAAAAGAAGGGGAGTGGTACATCGTCAATGCCTGCTGTATCATGCCTAATCATGTACACTTGTTGTTGACGTTACACGAGTCCGCACCGCCCTTAACGAAGGTGATGCAACGCATCAAAGGCGTCAGTGGTTATCATGCAAACAAGTTATTGCAACGAAAAGGGCAGTTCTGGGAGCGTGAAAGCTACGACCATGTGGTACGAAATGAGTCATCGTTTGCACGGATTGTTGCTTATATCCGCAATAATCCGGTGAAGGCTGGTTTCGTAAAACGTTGGGAAGACTGGCCCTGGACGTTTTAATGTTTTTAAAAAATATCAACTACGAAGCGTTGCTTCGAGGTGCAAACCTCCTTGCACGCCTGCGAGACAGCGCTTCAAAGTACTTTAACTTATGCCACAATTCGCGCATTTACATTGCCATACACAATATTCCCTGCTGGATGGCGCAGCCGCTATCCCGGCGCTTTATAAAAAAGCCGCCGCCGACGGCATGAAAGCCCTCGCCATTACCGACCATGGTAATATGTTCGGGGTGTTTCAGTTTGTGGCCGAAGCCGCCAAGCACGAAGGGGTAAAACCCATTGTGGGCTGTGAGTTCTATGTGGTCAATGATCGGCACCGGAAAACCTTTACCAAGGAAGACAAGGACAAGCGCTATCACCAGCTTTTCCTTGCAAAAAATGCCGAAGGCTATAAAAATCTCGTGAAATTATGCTCCCTCGGCTATATTCAGGGCTTGTATGGCAAATACCCGCGTATAGATAAGGAACTGATTTTGCAATACCACGAAGGGCTGATTGCGACCACCTGCTGTATCGGCGCCATGGTGCCGCAGGCCATTCTGCGCAAGGGCGAGGCAGAAGCAAAAAAGGAGTTTGAATGGTGGCTCGATATTTTTGGGGAAGACTATTATATCGAAATTCAGCGCCACCACATGGCCGAGCAGGATCAAGTGAATGAGGTGTTGCTGCGCTGGGCCAAAGAGTACAATGTCAAGGTGATTTGTACCAATGATTCGCACTATGTGGATCAGAAAGACTACAACGCACACGATATTTTACTTTGTATCAATACCGGAGAAAAACAAAGCACGCCGGCCATCCGCGAATTTGTAGAAGAAGGAACAACCATGAAAAATGGTCGTTTCGCCTTCTGGAACGATCAGTTTTACTTCAAAACCCAGGCAGAAATGGGGGAGTTGTTCAAGGATGTACCACAGTCTTTGGACAATACCATGGAGATCGTAGATAAATGCGATCACCTCAAGCTCAAGCAGGATATTCTATTGCCCAACTTCGTCATTCCAAGAGAGTTTCAGACCCAGGATGAGTACCTGCGCCACCTTACCTTTGAAGGCGCCCGCCAGCGTTACAAGGAAATTACACCGGAAATTGAAGAGCGACTCAATTTCGAGCTGCATACCGTCAAAACAATGGGTTTTGCAGGTTACTTTTTGATCGTTTCCGATTTTATCAAGGCCGGTCGAGATCTTGGCGTGTTCGTCGGGCCGGGCCGCGGTTCGGCAGCAGGCAGCGCCGTGGCATACTGTATCGGCATCACCAATATCGACCCGATTAAATACCAGTTGCTGTTCGAACGTTTCCTTAATCCCGACCGCAAAAGTATGCCGGATATTGACACGGACTTCGACGACGAAGGCCGTGAAAAGGTAATTCAATATGTGGTGGAAAAATACGGCAAACAACAGGTCGCCCAGATCGTCACTTATGGTACCATGGCCGCCAAAATGTCGATCAAAGACGTAGCCCGGGTGCTGGATCTGCCGCTCGAACAATCCAATGCCCTGGCTAAATTAGTGCCGGAAAAACCCGGAATTTCTCTCAAACGGGTGCTCACGGCGCCGCTTAACGGCGAGGGTTCACTGGCGGAAAAAGAGAGTTTGGGTTCGGAAGATATTGATGGTTGCCGCCGCCTGCGGGAATACCTCGACAGCACCGGCACGCCCGAAAGCACCGTACTCAAGGAGGCCATGATTCTGGAAGGATCGGTTCGGGGTACCGGCATCCACGCTGCCGGTATCATTATTGCCCCCAAAGACCTGACGGAGATTATTCCCGTGGCCACCGCGAAAGACTCCGATCTGCTTGTTACGCAGTATGAAGGCTCTGTAATTGAAGATGCCGGTGTTATCAAGATGGACTTTCTGGGCTTAAAAACCCTGACCATCATCCGCGATGCCCTGCAAATGATATATGAAAACCACGGCGTAAAAATTGACATCGACAGCATCCCGCTGGACGATAAAAAGACCTATGAACTTTATCAGCGCGGCGAAACCAATGGCACTTTCCAGTTTGAAAGCGCCGGGATGCAGAAATACCTGCGCGAACTGCGTCCCGATAAATTCGACGACCTGATCGCCATGAACGCCCTTTACCGACCGGGGCCTTTGGAGTATATTCCGGATTTTATTGCGCGCAAACACGGGCGTCAGCAGGTGGTTTACGACCTGCCCCAAATGGAAGACTACCTGAAGGATACTTTCGGAATTTGTGTAACCGGAGACACCCTGGTGCATGATGCCATAACCGGTAAAAGCGTGCGGATAGATAGTTTGGAGGCAGCAGTCGGAAATTTCTATGTGCAAGGAGTAGACCAGGATTTACACACGCAAAAAGGTTTGATCACTTACTGGGTTTGCAATGGTAAAAAGCCGGTTTTTGAAGTTAAATTGCGTAACGGCAGCAAAGTCAAAATGACTGCCGACCATAAAGTGCTCACAGAATACGGCTGGCGGGAAATAGGCCAGTTACAGGTAGGTACTCATATCGCCACACCCCGTAAACTCGAAGTTGAATGTCCGCAATCTTTTGACCGGGACAAACTTCGCGTTTTAGCGTATTTACTTGCCGATGGCTCATTAACATCTGTTGGCCCTACGGCAGATTTTATTTCAAAAGACGATCAGTTGATACAGGCGTACAAAGACAGCGTTTTAACTTTTGAAAATACGGAAGTCCGGGAGTTGGAGCAAGTTCGGGGTGTCAAACGTATTTGGGTAAGCGGCGTCAACAAAACACATTATCACGAACCAAACACCTTGGTCAAAATGCTGCGCGACTGGGGTCTCAAGACCAAAGACGGGGGCTGTTCTTCGCTGACAAAGTTTATTCCTGAATTTGTTTTTCAACTAAACGAAGACGATATCGCATTTTTCCTTGCCTGTTACTGGGATTGCGATGGCTATGTTGGTGAAAAATTTGCGCATATCAAAACTATTTCCCCACATCTCGCTACTGGAATTCAAACTTTGTTGCTTCGCTTAGGTATTTATGCAAATATCTATGAATCAACTTATTATTCTGAGAAACGACATGGCCAAACGACGGCTTATCAGGTCACACTTTACAATTTAAAGGCATTTTCTGAAAAAGTAATGCCTTACACCCTCATTAAAAAAGTACCGGTGACGGCAATGATGGCTGGTGAATCCAGCGATAGTATTGCCCGAAATGTGTTCTTTAAAGAGCTGGACTTAGCCTGGAAAGGCTCTCAGCGAGCATTAATGAGTACTTACGGATTTAGTCGGCAGCATTTTAATAGTAAAAATAAAGACCGGGCGCGTATTGCAGCCCATGTGGTGCAGCCGCTGACGGAGCAGCTTGATCTGCAAGATACCAATAAAAACCTTCGTGTTCGTTGGGATGAGATTATTGAAATTTCTCCGGCAGGTGAAGCGTTGGTATATGATATTACCGTTGAAGGCATCCATAATTTCGTTGGCAATAATGTGCTGTTGCACAATTGCGTCTACCAAGAACAAATTATGTTGCTTTCACAAAGTTTGGCAGGATTTTCCAAGGGCGACGCCGACGTATTGCGCAAGGCAATGGGTAAAAAGCAGAAGGCCGTTCTGGATAAAATGAAAGGCCAGTTTATCGAGGGCGCTGTTGCTAAAGGACATCCGGCCGCAAAATTGGAAAAAATTTGGACTGACTGGGAAGCCTTCGCCTCATACGCCTTTAACAAATCGCACTCTACCTGCTATGCGTTCGTGGCGTATCAGACGGCCTATCTGAAGGCGCACTATCCGTCTGAATATATGGCCGCCGTACTTACGCATTCGCAAAGTAATATTGAAAAAATTACCTTCTTCCTCGAAGAATGCAAGCGGATGGGATTAGAAGTAAAAGGGCCGGACATCAACGAATCAAAAATCAACTTCTCGGTCAACAAACGCGGCGAAATCCGCTACGGATTGGGCGCCGTGAAAGGAGTAGGCGAGGCTGCTGTGGAAAGTGTCATTGAAGAACGCCGGAAAAATGGCCCTTTTACCACTACTTTTGACATGATGCGGCGCATGAACCTGCGTACCATGAACAAAAAAGTAATGGAAAGTATGGTGTATGCCGGTGCCTTTGATTCTTTGATCCTCAACAGGGCCGTGTTTTTTGCGCCCTCCGATAAATACGACAGCTTCATTGAGCACCTCCTCAAATACGGTGCTGCTCATCAGGAGGAGAAAATTATGTCTGTAAATTCCCTCTTTGGAGACATTGCCGATTCTGTCAGTATTCCGGAGCCGCCAATACCCAAAGCCGAAGCCTGGAACCTCATTTTGCGCCTGCAAAAAGAGAAAGAAGTAGTAGGAATCTATCTGAGCGGGCACCCGCTCGATGATTTTAAATACGAGTGGGAAAACTTCGCAACGCCCTTGGATAAAATTGAAGGTTTTCAGAATCGCAAGGTCAATGTTGCCGGGTTTGTCTCCAAAGCTGAACACCGAATCAGCCAAAAAGGCACCGGCTGGGGGCGTTTTGGTATTCAGGACTATACCGGAAGCCTCGAAATTGTTATGTTTTCTGACACCTATGCCCGTTTCAAATCTTTTTTTGAGGAAGGCTCCTGTCTCTACATCAGCGGCGAGTACAAGCAGCGTTTCAACAGCGAAGAAATGGAATTCCGGGTGCAGGAAGTAAAGTTACTCGAAACAGTTGGAGCAGAGAAAACAAGCTCCATCACCTTGCGCATCCCCGCAGAACGGATTACCAACGAGCTGATTGAGCAAATCGACAATATCTGCAAAACACACAAAGGTAAACACGAGTTAAAATTAGAAATTCTGGACCTCGCCAATCGCGAAAAATACACCTACACCGCTGTAGGCAGAAAAGTACAGGTAGACAATGACCTGATCGAAGCCATCAAATTACTGGGGCTGGAAACCAGCGTCAATTAGGCGTCGTGCGCTGCTCTACCACAACCCCATGGGTCAGGAAGGAAAGCCCCTGCTGATCCTGGGTAGCTACCATAACTGCCTGAAAAACAGGCTTCAGGCTTGATTTGTTGGCGGCCCAGTCTATAATGAAATTAGCGCCGGGACCGCCTTCCCGTTCGGTGTATTCTACCACAAACTCTACCGACTCCAGCGGGTGGAGCAGGATTGACTTATCAAGATAATTGCGCAGCAGTGCGCCTTGGGAATCGTAATAATCAACATGCTGCACCAGCATGGTATCGCGCATACTGGTATTGCGCAGGCTCAAAGTTGCCGTAAGGCTGTAACGGCTATGGCCGGAATAATGATAAATTTCGGAGTACACCGGGACATAAACCTTTTCGGCGTAAGCAAATTCGTCGGTGGTTTTGTCCGAATAATGATACTTGTGGCTGGGCAGTGTCGCCTTGCTACTGTCTTGCTTCTGCGGGTTGCTGCAATGCACCAAAGCCAGAACAAGTAAAAGTCCGCCGAGATAATTCAGGAGTTGACGATGCATATGAATGGCTTGTTTATGGCAAAAGTAGCTCAGAATTGCTAGATTTACTAATGAAATAAAAAAACCGGCGGACAGGGGTGCTGCCGCCGGCTTATTGTCAGTCAAACTTCATCAAACTTGTTACACTGTTTCTTCCTGAACCTGAGCCATTACGCCGGAGTTGATGCAGGACTCAAGCCAGCCATATTCGTCTTCTACTAAGCCCATACGCAGGTCGTTGATATAGGCTTTGAGGCGGGTAGCAACAGGGCGGTTTGCTGCATCTACCGGCGGAAGCTCGATTTTGCGATCACGCCAGGTGATGTCGCTTACATGGCTCACCACTGCTGCCGTTCCGGCGCCGAAGCATTCCTGTAAAGTGCCGCGCCAGTGCGCGTCATAAATTTCAGAGATGCTCAGCAGGCGATCTTCCACGGTGTAACCCCAGTCTTTGAGCAGGGTAATGAAAGAATCGCGGGTTACGCCACGCAGGATGGTGCCAGTAGTGGCAGGTGTAATGATGCGGTTGTCCATGACGAAGAAGAGGTTCATCGTACCTACTTCCTGAACATATTTCTTCTCCACAGAATCCATCCACATCACCTGGTCGTAGCCATTTTTCTTGGCGCGTTGGGCCGGGAGGAGGGATGCGCCGTAGTTACCGGCGCATTTGGCTTCACCGGAGCCGCCTTGAGCAGCACGGGTGAAGACTTCCTCAACCCACAGTTTTACGGGCTTTGGATAATAAGGGCCTACAGGGCCGGTAAAAATGAGGAATTTATATTTTTCGGAGGCATGAACGCCAAACCATTCGTCGGTAGCAAACATCAGCGGGCGAATGTACAGGGCGTGGTCGTTTTCGGCTGGAATCCAGTCTTTATCTAATTCAATGAGCATTTTCAAACCCGTCATAAACAGATCTTCCGGCAGGGTAGGCATACACATGCGTTCGGCAGAAATATTCAGGCGGCGTGCGTGCATTTCGGGGCGGAAAAGCACCGGTTCGCCGTGGCGTTTGGTAGCTTTCATGCCTTCAAAGATACTTTGTCCGTAGTGGAGCGCCAGGTTTGCCGGCGACATTTCCATTTTTGCAAACGGTTCAATGCGTGGGTTGATCCATTGTCCATCTTCGTAATCCACCACAAACATGTGGTCGGAAATTACTTTGCCGAAGGGTAGGTTGCTGAAATCAACCGATCCAAGGCGGGAATGTGGCGTAAGGGTTACCGGAATGTTGTATGCAGCAGCCATGCAGTAGTGTTTGGAAAAAGTAGAATTTGATTGATGGTGCAAAAGTACGTACCTTTATGCAATTATTCCAAATTAATTTTGGAAAATATGCTAAAAACAAGCGGTGCCTCAAAATAAAAGTCAATTTTGATGCGATTTGCTTTATTTTTATTCTTAAACACTGCGTTTGGGTTATGTTTTTTTCAGAGCAAGACCAATTGTACAAAATTCCTGATCCTGTTGAAAAAAATCGCAGGCAAGGCGAAAATGGCCGTAACCTGATGGTTGTCTTGTATGATGACGGTCCCGAGGCCCGCAGCTTTATCGAAAAAGTACTGTCGGCCGCTCAAGTCGATTTGCAACGCGACACTGCTTTTTTTACCCTGCCACCCGGCGAGCCAATGGCGCTACAGGCAGCATTAAAATCAGTAAACGCAGAGACGGTACTTTTGTTCGGCCCAAGCGCCGATCAACTCGGATTGGGCATCAATACAAGACTTTATGCGCCATTCGAGTGGCAATCCCGACGCTGGCTTTTTGCCGAAGCGCCAGCCCTGCTCGAACCTGACCGCACCCGGAAAGGCCTGCTCTGGAAAGCACTGCAACAAATGTTTTTGTAGTGTTTTAGTACTTTAGTGTTTTGGTGTTTTAGTGTTTTGGTGTTTTAGTAGTTGTTACCAAAACACCCAAACACCCAAACACAAAAACACAAAAACACTTAAATCAATGCCTGAAATGCCGGTATCCGGTCATCACCATCGCCATACCGCGTTCGTTGCAGGCGTCAATGCTGTCCTGATCGCGCATGGAGCCACCCGGCTGAATAATGGCCGTAATGCCAGCTTCATGTGCAATTTCCACACAATCGGGGAAAGGAAAGAAGGCATCAGAAGCCATAACGGCGCCGTTCAGATCGAATCCAAATGATTTAGCCTTGGCAATCGCCTGGCGCAGGGCATCAATGCGGGAGGGCTGACCGCAACCCATACCGATCAATTGTCGCTCTTTAATCAGGGCTATGGCGTTCGATTTGAGGTGTTTGGCGCATTTGGCCGCAAACAACAATTCGCCAACTTCTTTAGGTGTTGCGGTGCGCTGCGTCACATTTTTCAGATCGGCTTCGGTTTCGGTTTTCAGGTCGGTATCCTGCTCCACCACGCCGTTGAGCAGGCTGCGGAAACTGCGCTCACGCAGCTCGAACGATTTGATTTTCAGTAAAATACGCTGATCTTTTTTCTTCAGCAATTCCAGCGCATCGGCATCAAATTCGGGCGCGATGAGCACTTCGTAAAAAAGTTTATTGATCTCCTGTGCAGTGGCCAGATCAACCCTGGTATTGGTAATAAAAATACCGCCGAAGGCAGAGGTCGGGTCGCAAGCCAAAGCAGCCTGCCAGGCTTCCAGCAAGGTGTGGCGGCGCGCAACGCCACAGGCATTGGTGTGTTTCAGGATCGCAAAACAAGGCTTGCCCAACTGAAACTCCCGCATGAGCTGCACCGCAGCGTCGATGTCGATGAGGTTGTTGTAAGAAATGGCTTTGCCGTTCAGCTTATCGAATACCTGCTCAAAATCGCCGAAGAATACGCCCGATTGATGCGGATTTTCACCGTAGCGCAAAATATCGGAGCGGTGAATGGAATACTTGAAAGCTATATCGGCAGTACCTTCATTAAACCAGTTAAAAATGGCAATATCGTAGTTGGAGCTGACTTTAAAGGCACGGCGCGCCAGTTCGCGGCGATTGTCGGGTGTCAGCACCCCTTCCTGATTTTCCAGCATTTCCTGAAAAAGCCGATATTCTTCTTTAGACGCCACCACAGCAACATCTTTCCAGTTTTTGGCCGCCGCACGGATGAGCGAAACTCCGCCGATGTCAATTTTTTCTATAATTTCCTGCTCGTCATTGGTAGAGGCAACAGTCTCTTCAAACGGATACAGGTCTACAATCACCAGATCTAATTCCGGAATATTATATTGTTCCAATTGTGCCAGATGATTTGCTTCGCGTCGGGCCAGCAGGCCACCGAAAACAGCAGGGTGCAGGGTCTTGACGCGGCCGTCGAGAATACTCGGATAGCCGGTGAGGGTTTCCACTGCGATGACCGGGATGCCTAATTTTTCAATGTAGGTCTGTGTGCCGCCAGTGCTGTACAACTGAACCCCCAGGGTGTGCAGTTTGCGGATAATGGGTTCCAGACCATCTTTGGAAAATACGGAAATGAGCGCAGAGCGCAGGGCACGATTGCCGTTGTTTACAGACATGTTGGTGAGTATTAAACCTTTATTCGAAGGCTACGCGGAAAAGCTTTTTTATACTCACAAGCAGGATAAAACGGGCTTTTTTCCGGCATTTCGAAGGAAGTCTTTGTGAAGGCCGCAAAGGTAAGAAAAGGATTGCAAAAGGGGAAACCCGGTTTGCGCTAAATCGAATTCAGAAACGATTTATACGAAGGCTCCAACGCGGCATAGTCCTGGGCGCCAAGGGTGGTGTTGCCATACCAAACCCGTTCAAAAGTTTGTGTAAGGCGCTGAAAATCAGTAGAAAGCGGATGCTGGCGCATCTCGCGCAGGTATTGTCGGTTGGTTTTTTCACGCGACCACTGAATGGCGTTTTTAAGCGACAAATCCTTGATAATCTGTAGATAATACAAACGAATAGCCTGGTTGTAGTCATTTTTTGCAAGTGCCTCGCGCAGGAAGCGCTCCAGGTCGGTTTCGTGGATATAATGCTCCACATTTTCGAGGGTAATTTCCGTGCCGTCGGCAGCAATTTTTTTGGAGCGGGGCTGCTTCAAAATTACGTACACGCCATACGCAACCAAACCAACGAGCAATAAAATGGCAATGACCTGAATAAAAGTTGCAAACCCCTGCCCGATCTTAAAAGGTGCGGAGGAAGAGCCGGATAAATCCCGTTCAGAGCCCTCTCCGGAGTTGCCCCGGCGACGCTGATTTCTTAAAGAATCGGGATCGGAGCGGCGCTTTTTAAGGGGCTGATACACGTCTTTGCTGTAATCCAATCCCTTGGCCGCTTTATCCCATTGCTGCGCTTCCACTTTCCGCACATTAACTGCCGGACGCTCCTGATAATTCGGCGCCAATGGAACCGCAAAAGCGTCCTCCTCCTCAAAATCCGGCGGGGCAATTTCTTCTTGCGGCGCCTCCTGACCACTCAGGGCAGCAGCACCGTAAAAAAAACAGCAGACGATCATCAAAAAACGGAGGAATACGGACTTCATGGGGCTGTGCTGCTTAGTGCGTTAATGTTCCGATACCATTCACCGCTTCTACGCCTACAATTTCAGGCACCTTACCTTTAATCGCTTCAAAAATGCCGGCACGAAGGGTCATAAAAGACATAGAGCAATTTTCACACATGCCAACCCAGCGGATCTGTACCTGCATATCTTCAGTTACGTCAACTAATTCCACATCGCCGCCATCGACGCGCAAGTGGGGGCGAATAGTACTCAATGCATCCTCGACGCGGTCCAGTAACTGCTGTTTATCGTTCATGTAAATTCAAATTTGTGCAAAGATAAAGAATCCATATTAGTTTAGACAGATTCTTGTTTATAGAACCAAAATTAAGGCATCAGGTTCATTTTTTCTCTGAAACAGGGGGCGTTAGCTGGCAAAATTCAAGCACATGGCCATCGGGGTCTTCAAGAAAAAGCTGCCAGGCGCCGTCCGGGCGCTGTTTTACAGGCCGATGCGCCACGCCCTGTTGTTCAAGGTGCTGCGCCACTGCTTGTATATCTGCTACCTCCACCGCAAAATGATTGCCCCGCGAATGGCTGTGTACTTTTTCCCTGCGCCCTTCCAGCAAATGCAGTTCGCGCCCCGGGCCGAGGGCAAACCAGGCGCCATCAAAATCAAAGGCAGGGCGGGGCAGGGGCAGTAAGCCCAATTTATTTTGGTAAAAATTGACACTTGCTGCCACGTCTGCCACATGGAGTGCAACGTGTTGAAGGCCAAGGATGATAAAATTCATGCTGAAATTGTATTAAACGCTTCCTGCTAAAACAGGACTTACAAGGTTCCCATCGCCCAGTTCAGTCCGGCTTCTGCTTTGCGGTATTCCGAGCACAATTTCAGCAGTTTGATCTGCGCTTCCAACCAGCGTTGCTCGCGGGTATTGAGCAGGAAGATGGAACTTTCTCCGTAGCTGAAACGGATATTTTCGGCGTCCAGCAGGGTGCGGTAATTATTGGTAATACTGCGATACAAGGTAATCTGGCTGGAAAGTGTATTCAGCTCATTGGCATACTGACGCACTTTGTTGCTGATGGCAACCTGTTTTTGCTGCAAATCTAAGCGGGTTTGCGCGATTTTGACTTTGGTCACCTGAAAATCTCCCCGCGCTTTGCGGTTCAGCAGGGGATAGCTGAAGTTTACGCCCCATTTGATATCACGGGCAAAAACAGCTGCGCCTTCGGCGCCGGTACTCGGAAAAAACTCCCAACCCGAGCCAAGCAAATTATAGCTCAAATTAAGCTCCGGCTTGCGTTTTTCATTTTTCAGCCGCTTCTCCACTTCGAGGTATTCTAATTTTGCTGTGTAATTCCGAAGGGCCGGATGCCGGTCGAGCGCCACTTGCACAAGCGCTTCCATCTCCGTTTCGCTGTAGTTTTTGTAAAGCCCTTCTGTTAGCGCCGGACTGCTGTACGCACTTATACGTTCCGGCTCCTGACGGCCTTCGGGCCAATAAAAATTGCTGAGTTCTAGGGCTGCGTTGCGCCGTTCCACGCTTGCAAAATTGACATCCAGCAGGCGGTTTTGCAATTGAATAAAGGTTTCGAGCGTATCAATGGCCGGGCGTTCGCCCTGGCGGAAACTTTCGCGCAGGGCCTGGTAACGGATTTGCGCCTGCTCGCGGTTTTTATCATAAATATTCAACTGGTTGTCGTGCAAAACCCATTCCCAATAGGCTTTTGCACCCAATAACACCAGTTCGTTGAGCAGCTCGTCGCGGGTGGCATTGCCCTGCCTCAGCCCGATACGCGCCTGAAACAGGTCGGCCCGGCGATCATCGATCAGCAGGCCCTGGCCGAGGGTCCAGCTGATGCCCAGCGTTGCCTGGCCGTTTGCGGGCAGCGATTCTTCGGGATTCAGGAAGGCGCCGGCAGCGCTCAGGTAGGAGCCTTTTACCTCCAAACCAGCCCAGGTAGGCACCTTTACCCCGCTTTCCGAGTGTTGAAAGTAGGTCTTGTCTTTAAATTGTTTGCTTTCATAACCGGCAAATAACTTGGGATCAAATCCGCCGCGCGCACGCAGGAGCGCAGCTTCAGCCTGCTCGGCAAAAAGCCGGGCCTGCTGTGCCGCCGGACTTTTTTCCAAAACAACCGGGCGCACGGCTTCCCATTCCAATACGGACTGCTGGGCCTGCATACCGGCGGTCATGAGCAGGAGAAAAAACGGCAGTAGATATTTCAGGATATTTTTTTCCAATGTCATTACTTGGTTGTTGTGTCTTTGTTGCCTGAATTGCTGCCCGAGGGCGGAATATTCTTATACAAATCAGGCGGAAAACCATTGATGACCCGCCAGAGTTCGTACCATACGGGCACATCTTTGAGCAGGGCAATGCCTTTGGCGCCGCCGCCCATCTGGAGCGCAGAGGGCCAGGCCTCATCTTCAGGGTCGGGGGCGAGCAGGACGCGAAATTTACCGTTGTTACTGATCGTCCGGTCGATGGCTACCACTTTGCCGCCATAGGTGCCGGTGGAAACACCGGGCCAGCCGCTGAAAAAGAAGGCGGGCCAGCCGTCGAAAAGGAAACGTGCTTTGCTGCCGATTTCAAGCAACGGCAAATCTATGGGCTTGACGTACATCTCTACTGCAAGCTGATAATCAGCAGGTTGAATGCTGACAATAGGGTCGCCCTCTTTGATGATTTCACCTATACCAGGGCGTACCGCCTGCACAATATAGCCATCCTGCGGAGCGATGATGAAGTAAAATCCGGAGCGGATGGCATAACTTTCCGTTTCAATTTTAAGCTTGTTCACACTGGCTTCGGTGTCGAAGCGGTCGGAAAGGGTGCTGTACAAGTCACTTTGTCCTTTGGCGATTTTATTGGCGTATTCATTTTGCGTCAGGCGCAGTTCGGTTTCATAAATACTCAGGTCGTTGCGACTGCTTTCAAACTGGTTGCGGGCAGCCACCACTTTGGCCTCGCCTTCGCGGAGTTTCATGCGGCGATCTTCGAGTTTGGTGAGCGGTTCCAGCCCTTTATCGAAAAGATCTTTGGCGGCATTGAATTGTCGCTGCGCAACAGCCAGATCGGTTTCTGCCTGAATAATTTTTATGGTATCGCTCTGCACTTTCAGGCGCGCCTGTTCAATTTTATTGCGTGTTTGACTCAGTTTATTGACCAATTCGCGCTGCATGGCGTCAATTTGCGCCTGCAATGCTCCGGCTTTACCGGTGTAGGAAGTAATGGATTGTTCTTTGGCTTTCACCTGATTACCCATGCGCTCCACAAGGCGCGGGTCGAAATAATCGACCTTAACCTCGGAAAGGTGCACGATGGTATCACCTTTCTTGACCGCCTGACCCTCAGTGACATACCATTTTTCAATACGCCCGGCGATGGTGGCATGGATGGTTTGCGGGCGTTGTTCCGGGCGCAGACTGGTTACGCGTCCATCGGCGTGTACATTCTGCGTCCAGGGCAGGAACATAAAGACAAGGGTGATGCCCAACATAACGATCAAGACGCGCCGGAAAGGCACATGCCAGCCGTGAATGCGCGTTAGTGAAGGCGCTTTCAGGTGTTCCAGTTCGGCTTCGCAATGGATGGTATTTTCAGAAATATTCAGCATAAGTATTGCAGAATTTGCACAAATTTGAAGGATTTCAAGCGGTTTTGAGCTTATCAGAGGTTGTTTTCCCAATTGGCCCTGAATACCCGCTCGAAATGGGGCGTCTGGCGCACGTCGTCGAAATTACCGTCAAACACAATTTCGCCGCCTTTTAGTACAACAACCCGTTGGCACATGGAAGCGAGCAGCGGATCGTCGGAGGAGCATACCAGCGTCCAGGGCGCCGAACTATCGGTCAGCATTTGGGAGATACGGAGCCGGTCGCGGAAATTCAGTGCTCCGAGCGGTTGCTCGAGTACCAATATTTTGGGTTTGGCGGCAATGGCGCGAGCGATCAGAATTTTGGAAACGATGCTGCCCGGCGTATTGCGTCCGCCCGGCAACAGTTCCGTGTTGATGCCCTGCGGGTGGTTTCGGATAAATTCAGAAAGGCCGACCAGTTCACAGATTTCAAGTACCCGCTGAATGGTAATGCGGGGATTTCCGAGGGTAATATTTTCAAGAATATCACCTTTAAAAAGGTCTTCCTGCGAAGAAATATCGCCAATATGTTCTCGTAAACTTCGCAAATGCAGGTTCTGCTTGGGCAGGCCATTGAAGAGCAAAGACCCCTGGAAATCGCGTTTCAGGACAGAAAGTATTTGCATCAGCGTGCTTTTCCCGGAGCCGTGATACCCGGCAATCAGTACTTTTTCACCCGGATTTATTTTGAGGTTAATGTCTTTCAGCACCAGGCTGTCGCCATCGTCGTATTGATAGCTCAGGTTGCGCATTTCAACGGCCAAAGGCGCATCGGTGCAAAATTCTTCTACCCGGAGGCCGTCTTCCCGTTCCACCGGCAGCTCGCTTACCTGTGCCAGTTTTTCGGTAGCGGTGATGACATCGTAGCCGGTTTCATGCAGCATGATGAGTTTTTCAACCGATTCCACCACAAACAAGACCAGGATTTCCGATGCTACAAACTGACCAATATTCAATTGGTTTTCCATAACCAGCATACTGCCCAGAATAAGAAAACCTCCGATCACCAGTACCCGAAAGGTGATACTGCCAGCAAATTGCCAGACCAATACGCGCCAGTGCTTGCTGCGGGCATTTAGGTATTCCACGGTTAGGTTATCGGCGCGTTGCAGCGGAAGCGGCGTTGAGCCGGCAAGTTTAAAAGTTGTGGCCACACGCCCAAGTTCTTCTAACCAATATGCCAAACGGTACTTATATTTGCTCTCCTTTAATGAGGATTCGATGCCCATAGGCCCCGTCCAGTAAAACATGACGGCGAGCAAAAACATCAATAAAACGGAAAAAAGAACGAAAGAGGCGTGGTAAAACGACAGCAACAGCAGGCTGAAGAAAATTTGTAAAACTGCTGCGCTGCCGTCGATGAGCAACTTGGGCATCCCTTTTTGAAGGGTCAGGGTATCAAAAAAACGATTGACCAATTCCGGTAAATGTTCCCGCCGCAGCATTTCAAGATTCAGGCGGGGAATACGCACTGCAAATTCAATGGCGGAACTGGTAAAAATGCGTCGCTGCAAATGTTCCATAATCGACAATTGCATCAGGCGCAGAATACCGGTGAACGTCAGGCCAACCATAACCAATAAAACGAGAACCACCCAGGAAGCATTGATACGCCCCCCGGCAATCTGGTTGATGATGGCCTGAATACCCAATGGCAAGGTCAGATTGATCAAACCTGCAACCACTGCGTATAAAATGATGTAGCGCAACTCCTTGCGGAATTGGCTTACTAATCGGAAAAGTCGCTTTATTGGTGTGAGGGTGTTCAGGTTGTTTGATGCCATATTGGATGTTGTATTGCTGCGTAACAACGGTTCGCCTATTTTGTTTAAAAGTAAAACTATTGTTTTGGATTTGTTCAACTATCAAAGTGATCTGCGCCTGCATTTCAGCCTTGCTTTCGACGGGCCGGTTTTTCATGCGCCCGGGCGCGGAGCAGACCGCTATGTCGGGCCGCAGGGCCTGTTGCATTGGTTGGAAATGCAATGTGGCCTCGGCGCCCGCCCGGAAAACATTGAATACCTGCGCATTGAACGCTATCGACAGGCTTTGTCGCAATACCTCAGTCAGGCAACAAACCCTCCGTTTTACAAGGCTTCCTTCGAGGCCGATCGCTTTGCCTGTGCAGCCGCACTGCTGGATTGGCGCGATGAATTGCTGCTCGCCGGTTGGGATTTTCAAGTGGTTCCGGAAATGCCGGATCGCCTGCGCACGCTTGCCGAATTGGAAAAAATCTTTCAATACAAGCAATATGCGCCCGAAAATCCGCCCTATGCCCTCGGTTTTGCCGATCGCTTTGAAACGGTTTTGCAACGACTTTCAACGTGGCCTTTGCCGCTTTCGGCATTTGTCCATTACGAGGCCCTTGCTTTGCTACCGCCCTTTTACCAACGCCTGATTGCGGCATTTGAAGCCAAAAACATACCTGTTTTGTATCAAACGCCTGCTCCGAAAGCGCCGGCAAATACCAATTTGGGTCAGTTGCAGCGCCGCTTTTGCGATGCTTTCCAATTGCCTTACCCGGCGCAGACCGACAGCGAACAACAAACTGTTGATTCCTCGCTTTTAGTGTTGCGAATGCGCCGCGACAGCGATGCCGCAGTTTTTGCTGCACAATTGTTGCGCGAAAATACGGGGTTTCGTCCGCTGCTGTTGCATGCCGACATGAATTTTTCCCTTGAGCTGGCCTTGCGTCACGAAGGTTTTGCGCCGATCGGTGCGCTTTCGGCCTCTCTTGCCCGTCCGGCACTTCAGGTACTCAAACTGGCGCCGCTCTTCCTTTGGGAACCCATGGAGGTGTATAAGCTGATGGAGTTTTTTACCCTGCCAATCAAGCCGCTGGATGCCGGCTTGTGCATCGAATTAGCCAAGGTACTCTCACAAAAGCCCGGCCTGTTCAGCGATAACTGGTTTGCCGCCCTGTATCAGTATCTGGAGCAGGCCGAGCAGCAGGGAACCGTCAGGGATCAATACGATTTCTGGTTTGATCGCAAACGTTATCCGGCCAACAGCAGCGCGCCACGTAAAGATATGATCGATATTTACGATTATCTGCGCCGCTGGGCATTGGACATGGCCGCTTCGGAAGATGGCGCCAAGGCGGCGGCAATGCCGGTTTTGGCCGAACAGGCAAGGCGGATCTGCGCCCTTCTGGAGGCACTGCCGGAGCCGCGCCTGAGTTATTTGGAGTTGGAACGCATTGTACGGACGATTTACGAACCTGCGCCCGCACAGCTGAGTGAAGCCGGATTGGGCCACCTCGAATACGTACAACACCCGGGCGCCGTGGCAGCTCCCGCAAGTCAGGTCATGTGGTGGAATTGTATTTTCAGCAGCCCTACGCCGCCACCGGAACGCTGGCAACAGCAGGAGCGACAGTACCTGGCCCAAAATGGCGTCAGACCACAACACAGCGCGGCACAAGGACAACTCAACCTGCTCCTGCAATACCGCGCCGTACTGGAATGCAGCGAACAGCTGCTACTGATGGTGCCTGAATTTGCCAATGGGGCCGAAACACCTGCGCACCTGCTGCTCGGCGATATTGAAGCAGCATTTCCGGAAACGCACCGGCATTTCAGCTTCCACGTCGATCAGCCGCAGGCGCGGCAACGGTTGGCTGAGCGCCTGCATGTACCCAAACAGGATATGGTACCGCCGCGCCGGCCGCAGCCCCCCACACCCATTTTAAGTTTCGATCACGAGCGTGCCCGCGAGCAGGCGCCCTACGAAACCCCGACGAATCTGGAATCGCTGTTTTATTACCCGCATCGCTGGTTTTTTAAGCAAAAATTGAAATTAGCGCCGCTTAATTTGCTCAGTATCAGTGCAGAGAATACGTTGTTGGGTAACCTCGCGCACCGTTTTTTTGAAATGCTTTTTCAGGAAAACTGGGTGCAAATGGAAAAAAAAGACCTGGATGATTGGATAAAAAATCAGGCGCCCGGCCTGCTCGAACGCGAAGGCGCAACCCTGCTGCTTTATGGTCGGGAACCGGAAAAAGCGCAGTTCCTGAATAAAGTAAAAAATGCCGCCTGGGCCTTGCTTTGTCAATTGCGCGACAACCACTGGTCGGTTCAGGCAACTGAATTTGAATTGAACGGTAGCTTTGCCGGAGTGCCGGTGCGCGGCAAGGCAGATCTGGTGCTGCAGCGCGGCGGAGAAACAGCTATCGTCGACCTCAAATGGCGCGGACTGAATCGTCGTAAAGCCATGATTATGAATGGAGAAGACCTGCAATTGGTGTTGTATTCCCGTTTGCTGGCGCCCGAGGGCGATTGGCCCCACAGCGCGTATTTTATTCTTGAAGATGCTAAAATGATTGCCCGAAACAGCAAGGCCTTTAAAGATGCTTTGGTGGCCGGACAAGGCGCAGACGATCATCAGCCGGTTTGCAACGAAATATACGAGCGGATGCTGCGTACCTACGAGTGGCGCATGCAACAATTGGCCGCAGGCAAATTGGAAATCCGGCATTCGGGTACCGCCGGCGAACTGGAAGAATTATATGCCGCCGAACTGGGCCTGTTGCTTGAATTGCCGCACGAGGACGCCAAATACGATGATTATAAAGTTTTAATTGGTTGATAATCTGAATTATGCGAGAAAATATTCTGGAACTGATTGCTCAAGCCGACCTCAGCGCGGAAGAACAGATCTATGTCGAACAATCGCTGGCATTTGCCCAAAGAGAAGCGTTTTGCTGGCAGCGCAGTACGCTGGAAGGCCATTTTACCGCTTCTGCTTTTGTATTGGATGCAGCTGGTGAACATGCCCTGCTGATCCATCACCATAAATTAATGCGCTGGCTTCAACCCGGCGGGCATATCGACGACACCGACGCTGATCCACAATGGGCGGCCCGGCGGGAAGTAGCTGAAGAGTGTGGTTTGGAGGATTTGAAATTGCTGCAAAATGGCCTTTTTGACCTCGATGTGCATCCCATTCCCGCTCGCGGGCAGGAACCCGAACACCTGCACTACGACCTCCGCTTTTTGCTTCAGGCAAATCCCGGCGCAATTCCCCGGGCACAGGAAGGCGAAATCAATGCATTTGCGTGGGTAAAACTGACAGACCTGCTGACAGCCGATACCCAGCGCTCTATCCGCCGTATGGCCGAAAAGGTGCTGCAAGGTGCTTCTGCACTTTAATTACCAGCCTGCAAAAGCCTTCCAGGGTTTCATCCAAGTAGGTACGAGGCTGTAATGTTGAGGGTGCAAAACAGCCGAATCGAAGGCGATAAGGCCGAAATCCCAACAATCTAAACTAAGCCGAACCCTTGGGTGGGCTTTGATTTGTTGCCAGGCGGATTGCATTTCATCCGACCAGTAAATGTCGTCGAATACAAAGATGCTGTGATTTCGGGCCAGCGGCAGACAGGCTTCAAAATAGCGCAGCGTGGGTTCGAGGCGGTGGTTGCCGTCGATAAAGGCGAGGTCGAGCGAGGGCAGGTCGCGCAGGGCCTTTTCTAATGTTGCTTCAAAAGGGCCGACCCTGAAATCTACGGCCGGCAGCTCCAGCAGTTCGAGGTTTCGGCGCGCGATATCGACGCAGGCAGCATTGCCTTCCAAACTGATAAATTGCGCTTTTGGCGCCGCGGCGCGCAGAAAGGCGCTGCCAAAGCCCAGGGAACTACCCAGTTCGAGTATGGTATCGGGCCTGACAAATTGCGTCAGGCGAAACAACATCCGTCCCTGCCGTGCAGTACTGGCCGAACGCCGGGCGATTTCTGCCACACTGCGTTTACCGCTCGTTTTTCCATTCAGCACTGAAGAGCGCGGCCCTGCACCGTAATCCAGGAATTCAATTTCATTATAATCTTCGCGCAACATTGCCCGCAAGCGTTCAATGCGGTCGTACGCGTAGTAGGTGCGCGGGTCGCGGAGCAAGGCTTCTTCCAGTGCAAAAGCAAGGGGCGCATGCAACTGGTAACGGGTAACGGCCTTGGCATAAAACCGCAGCCAGGCTTTCAGGGCATCGATCATGTCAGGAGATCCAGCACGGCAAATGTCCCGAAAATCAGGCTGGCAATGCCATTGGTAGTAAAAAAGGCGAGGTTGACGCGGCTCAGGTCGTCGGCTTTAACGATCAGGTGCTGATAGAGCAGCAGGCCGAGGAAAATACCGGTACCGATCCAGAGCAGCCATCCGGTATGCGGGGCTTCAACGAAAAGCAGGCGTGCGGCCAGCACCATCAGCGCGGCCGTACAGAGGTGCAGCCACTCGGAAAGCCGGAGCGCGCGTGGGCGGCCCAACCAAACCGGAATGGAGTGCAACTGCTGCTCGCGGTCGAAACCTTCATCCTGCAAGGCATAAATGACATCAAAACCGGAAACCCAGCAGAGTACGGCTGCGCCGTAAATGACCGGAATCCAGTCGAAATGCCCTTTTACGGCTAAATATGCACCCACAGGCGCCAGCGCCAGTCCCAGCCCCAGCACCACATGGCAAAGCCAGGTGAAGCGTTTGGTGTAGCTGTAACCCAGTACCACGGCCAGCGCAACGGGCGACAGGAGAAAACATGGCAGGTTGATAAACCAGGTGGCGGCGATAAAAACCGCGCAGTTTAAAATGACAAACCAAAGTGCGGCTTTGGGTTGAATGATGCCTGCCGGTATTTCGCGCGTTTGGGTGCGCGGATTTTTGGCATCAATGTCGCGGTCGAGGTAGCGGTTAAAGCCCATGGCGGCGTTTCGGGCCGTTACCATACACACCAGTACGAGGAGCAGCGTTTGCCAGCGGAAATCGCTCCCGGAAGTGGTAGTGGCAATAAAAAAGCCCGTCAGCGCGAAGGGCATGGCAAAAATAGTATGACTGAATTTGACTAAGGAGAGGTATTGCTTCATGTGTTAAGCCCTTAAACGGCAAATAAGCCGTGCGGCAAAGGTCGCAATTTTTGTCGTTATCACAGGAATCTATACTTTTGCCTCCGATTTAAAGAAATCTGTAAATAATGGGAAAAACACATGCCGCCGTTACCGGCGTATTCGGTTGGGTGCCGGAAGACAAGCTCACCAACTTCGACCTCGAAAAACTCGTTGACACCAACGATGAATGGATTCGCAGCCGTACCGGCATCGAAGAACGCCGTATTCTGCGGACGCCCGGTTGGGCAACAAGCGATATGTGCGCCGAAGCCGTAAAAGGATTGCTGGAAAAAACTGGCACCAAACCCGGTGAAATCGACCTGCTCATTGTCGCCACCGTTACCGGCGATATGGTCTTTCCCGACACTGCCAACACCGTTTGTGATAAAGTTGGCGCAAAAAATGCTTTCGGCTTCGATCTCGGCGCCGCCTGCTCGGGTTTTCTTTTTGCCCTCTCCACCGGCGCGCAGTTCGTGCAGGCCGGCACCTATAAAAAAGTTGTGGTCGTAGGCGCCGATATGATGTCCTCGATCATAGATTATACCGATCGCAATACCTGTGTGATTTTCGGCGATGGCGCTGGCGCGGTGCTGCTCGAACCCTGCAAAGACGGCAATGGCGTGGTTGATTTCGTGCTGCGTGGCGATGGCGCCGGCCGCGAGTTGCTGCACATGAAAGCCGGCGGCTCTTTGCATCCCGCCTCCAACGAAACCGTTGCACGACGCGAACATTACGCCTGGCAAGACGGCAAACGCGTATTTGTTCAAGCCGTAAAGGGTATGACCGGCGCTTGCGACGAACTCATGCGCCGCAACCATCTGACCAAAGAAGATGTTGCATGGGTAGTACCCCACCAGGCCAATATGCGTATCATCACTTCCGTGGCCGAACACCTCGGCTTCCCGATGGAAAAAATTACCGTCAATATCCAAAAATACGGTAACACAACCGCCGGTACGCTGCCCCTCTGCCTTTGGGAGTACGAAAATCAGTTCAAAAAAGGCGACAACATCATCCTCACTGCCTTCGGCGGTGGCTTCACCTGGGGTGCGCTGCTGCTGAAATGGGCGTATTAGAACGATGAACTATGAATGATGAACGATGAGTGTTTGGGAGAGTGTTTTTGTGTTTTGGTGTTTTTGTGTTTTAGGTTTTTTTTGTTTTAGTAATCAAGAACTTAAACACTAAAACACCAAAACACAAAAACACTCCCCAAAACACTCATCGTTCATCATTCATCGTTCATCATTCATAGTTCATCGTTCATCACTCATCATTCATCATTTTCAAACATGACTACTCGTGCAATCATTATCGAAGACGAGCCGGTAGGTATCGTCAATCTGAAAAACGCACTCGCTGCCAATTGTCCGGAAGTAGAGGTGATCGCCACGGGTGGTTCTTGCGCCGATCTTATCCGAATTACGGAAGAATACAATGGTCGTTTTGACGTTGCGTTTCTCGACATTAACCTTCCGGATGGATTGGTTTTCAAGGCTTTGAGCGAGATGGACGAAACAAATTTCGACATCATCATCGTTACGGCCTACAACAAGCACTACCAGCGGGCCTTTGATTTTGCAGCCATCGATTATATCCTGAAACCTTTTCAGGATGAACAGATTGTACGCGCCGTAAACCGTATTCGCCGCCGCAATACCGATACCAAACAACGGCTTGAAGTGCTGCAACAAACCTACAACCCCAATACGCCGAATGCCTTTGAAAAAATAGGTATATCAGGCGTCGATGGTGTTCAGTTTGTCCGCCTGCGCGATATTGTCCGGCTGGAAGGAGAAGATAATTACACCCATTTTATCCTTAAATCCGGCGAACGCATTACCGCAAGCCGCACGATGAAAACCTTTGAAGATACGCTGCTGGCCATGGGCTTTCTGCGCATTCACAAGCGGCATATTGTCAATATGAATTACATGAAAACCTACGTCAAGGGCGAAGGCGGCTATGTCATTATGGAAAACGGAGAAAACATCGAAGTTTCCCGCCGCCGCCGGGGCGACATCGGCGATGCCATCCGCAGAAGCTACGGAGACGCTTAACCCTGAACCTTAAAATTAATACAATGGGCTTTTTTGATAAATTTTTTAATCGCGAAAAAAAGGAAGACCTCGACAAGGGGCTTGAAAAAACCAAAGAAGGATTCTTTGGTAAAATAACCCGTGCCATTGCCGGTAAAAGCACCGTTGATGACGAGGTGCTCGACGAGCTGGAGTCAATTCTTATTTCCAGTGATGTGAGTCTGGAAACGACCGTTAAAATCATAGAACGGATACAGGCGCGTGTTGCACGGGATAAGTACGTGAACACCAGTGAGTTGAATGATATTCTGCGCGATGAAATCGTACAGATGCTCGCTGAAAACAACACCACGGAGGTAGACGACTTTGCGCCACCCGCCGGGAAAAAGCCTTATGTACTGCTGGTTATTGGCGTCAATGGCGTCGGCAAAACAACGACCATCGGCAAACTCTCCTGGCAATACAAGCAGATGGGTTACAAGGTGGTGATGGGTGCTGCCGATACTTTCCGCGCGGCTGCTGTAGATCAGCTCAAGATCTGGTCGGAGCGTGTGGGCTGCGATTTTTATTCCAAAGGCATGAATGCCGATCCAGCCGCTGTGGCCTTTGAAACTGTCAATTATGCTGTGGAAAATAATTGCGACATCTGCATCATTGATACCGCCGGCCGCCTGCACAACAAGTCGCACCTGATGCAGGAATTGGGTAAAATTCACCGCTCGATTGATAAAAAACTGCCCGGCGCTCCGCACGACGTGTTGCTTGTGCTCGACGCCTCAACGGGACAGAATGCACAGGAGCAGGCACGCCATTTTACAGAAGTGGCGCCGATTACCTGTCTGGCACTGACCAAACTCGACGGCACGGCCAAGGGTGGGGTAGCGATCAGTATCAGCGATCAGTTTAAAATTCCGATTCGCTACATTGGTGTTGGCGAATCCATCCACCAGTTGCAGATATTCAATAAAAAGGCGTTTGTAGAGTCGCTTTTTAGCTAATTCGTTTTGAATGTCGAAAAAGACCTTCTTCGCTTCCGATTTTCATCTTGGCGTCAATGCGCGCCTCAGTTCCCGCGAGCGCGAGCGTCAGGTAGTACAGTGGCTGGAACAATGCGCACCGGAAGCGGAAGCGATTTATTTGGTCGGCGATATTTTTGAGTTTTGGTTTGAATATAAAACCGTCGTACCCAAGGGCTACACCCGTTTGTTTGGCCAGTTAGCGGCCCTTCGCGACGCCAATATTCCGGTGTACGCCTTTACCGGCAACCACGATTTGTGGATGTTTGGCTATTTTGAATCGGAGCTGGATATTCCGGTTTACCGAAAACCCATTTTACGGGAAATCGGCGGCAAACAATTTATGATCGGACATGGCGACGGCCTCGGCCCCGGCGATACCGGTTATAAATTGATGAAAAAAGTGTTCGTTCATCCACTTTCTCAATGGTTGTACGGCTGGCTGCACCCCAACTGGGGCACACAATTGGCCGGTTTTTTCTCCCAAAAAAGCCGCGATGCCACACCCGCAGCAGAACGCGCCTGGCTGGGTGAAGATAAAGAATGGCTCCTGCAATATTGCGAACGGAAAATAGCACAGGGCACCGAACCCGATTATTTTGTTTTCGGGCACCGGCACCTGCCCATCGACTGGCAACTCTCCAACGGCCGCAGCCGATACCTCAACCTCGGTGAGTGGATGTGGGCCAGCTCCTATGGCGTCTTTGACGGGCAGGATATGGCGATCAGGATTTTTGACGAAAGCTCCGGCGCGAAGCTGGTGTCGAATTATTTGTGATTTGGCACCAAACGGTTGGTTTTACGAATTTTCGACGCTTAGGAGCAGCTTTTAGAAAGTGATTGTTGAGTGGTTTATTTATTCGATTGACTATCAATGATTTTTCGAACAACCTTGATGTTAATATCCAAAAGTTCAGAAATTTCTTCTACTGATTTACCTTTTTTATGAAGTTTAAGAACTGTTTCAATATCCTTATCTTCTCTCGCTTTCTTTATTATTTCTTTTGCGTCTATTTCGATATTGTGGTTTCGACTCGCAATACTCATCATATGGCGCAGGTAAGCGTCGTATGCTTTCCGCTCCTTTTCAGGAAGTTTCATGGTATCTAACTTCTCATTCGCTTCTTTCAAACCTTTGGCTGAAAAAGTTGGTTTGATTTCAGCGTTTTTTAAAAAATAAATCGCCCAGTCGAATCGGACTAACTTTTTGGCCATTTTGAATGAATTTCTGCAAAAATGCGCAAAATACTATGAAAGTGCAACCTTGGTCGTGACGTGAAGGCCTTTAGTAGACACATTTTTTGAGACAGTATTGTTAAATCGGGAAGAAAGCAAAATTACTTCATTTAGATGGTTTTCAGCCTCACTTACCTGTATTATAATACCGAACAATTTAGTCAGCACATACCCGTTCGTGTTTATTTTTTTCAATCCAATTTTCAATTTCTTTTCCCGATTGAGAACCTAAAATTATGAATTCCCTTTTCTTCCCATTTTTCGGTTTTACGTAAACTTTTCCGTCATGTGGATAATATCCCATTCCCCATTTTTTCCTTTTATCGTAGGTGACGCTTTTTATTTCATTCCGATTAATTTTAAAGTTTGGCTTTTCAGTTTTTAAAATTTCTTCTCCGTAAATATTTAAATTTTCAATCTTTCGCAAATAAGAGCTTTTCATGTATGAATAAGGATTTTGTAAATCATCTTGGATTGCAATATTTTTAGTTATTGACCTCGTTAAAGGGTCTCCTCGACCTTCAACACTTATAAAGCCATTTACTTTTAGCCCAATTAAACAATCATCTAAAATCAGAACTAAAAAAGTTCTATTCATGATTAAATTGTAATATTCCATTGCAACAAAATGGTTTCCCTCTTTTAGTTCGTAATCCTTCAATTTCATATTCTTTGTCAATTGGTTTGTTTTTTCTTTCTTTTCATGACGCCCACCCCGCCTTCCCGTCCACCCCAATACACAGCTAAACCTACAAACGCACTCATAATATTGCTGCAAGCTAACCCATTTGACTGTATAGCCGCAAGGGGCGGTTGCATTTGGGCACATAAAAACTACCCATCATAAGCTGCAAAGTGGCCGATGATGGGTAGTGGTATGGCTGGAGCTTGTCAGGCATGGTGCGTAACATTTAATTTTTAGGTCTGGCAAATATAAGCACGCACCCGCTTTATTTCCAAATCATCCAGCGGACTTTTTTACCTTATCCCAGCACAACACCAACCAAATCAATGCTTGTGCTGCTGCTGAAATTTCGGGTCGTATTTGACGTGGATATTCAGCCACATCATCCGGGAAATACGGAAAATGTAAATGAAATTGATGGCGATAAATATCCCCAGCGCGCCCATTGCCGTCCAGACGCCCAGGCCGAGAATCCAGTGGAAAATGGCCACAAAAATCAGGGAAAAGAAGGCAGTCCAGATGTAAGAAATGAACATGGAACCGTAGTAGTAACCCGGTTCCGGCTCATAGTCGAGATCACAAACCGGACAACGCTTGCGCATATCCGTGCCTTTTACAAATGACCAGCTGCCCGTTTCAAAAGCGCGGGATTCCTGGCAACGCGGGCATTTAACAAAGAAAATACTATGAGATTTGGAGCCTTTTTGAAGGAAAGCAGCCATAAAGCAGGAAAATTTTTTGCGAAGGTACGTTATTTGGCGGTTTGTGCGGTATAGGTGCCAATAATCCGCTTGATTTCAGCAGCCGGCACCACACCACTCTGACGCCAAACCGGCTCCCCGTTGTGGAAAAGGATCATGGTCGGAATGGATTGTACCTGATACGCAGCGGCAACCTGCGGGTTGCGGTCAACGTCGAGTTTGTAAATGGTCGCCTCTTCCCCGAAGTGCTTTTTTACATCTTCAAGAATCGGCGCCATCATGCGGCAAGGCGCACACCAGTCGGCATAAAAATCGATCAGTACTGGTTTGTTGGAGCCTACTAATTCAGCAAAAGTCATGTCACAGGAGTTTAAACAGTGATAATTTTTCTGCAAAGGTATTGCCCGCAGCTGCCTCGGGGGAGTGACATAAGTCACAACCCCGGGTGACCATGGAAAATCCTATTTCAAACGCATGATATTACCCATGTGGTAGCAGGAGCGACAGCGCGGCTCGTAATGCGCTTTTTCTCCCAGCAAAACGAGGTCTTCCTCCTCCGCCAAGCGGAAAGAATGGGTGGCGAGGTTGCCGCAGTGTACACAAATGGCGTGTACTTTCGTTACATACTCGGCAATGGCCAACAGATTGGGCATCGGGCCAAAAGGGACGCCCCGGTAGTCCATATCCAATCCGGCCACAATCACGCGCACGCCACGCAGGGCCAGCTCCTGACAAACCTCCGGCAAATCGGCATCAAAAAACTGGGCCTCGTCGATACCTACCACCGTTGTGTCATCGCTGATGCGCAAAAGTTTGGAAGAGTGATCGACCGGTTGCGCCAGCACCGAAGCGGCATCATGGGAAATGATGGCCGTCTCGTCGTAGCGGGTATCAATTTTTGGCTTGAAGATTTCCACCTTCAGCTCGGCAATTTTTGCGCGTTTGATTCGGCGAATCAACTCTTCGGTTTTGCCGGAAAACATACAGCCACACACGACTTCAATCCAGCCGGAGCGTTGACCTTTAAAATGTGGTTCGAGAAACATGCGGTTAAAAATACTATTTTTGCCTAAAATGCAGCAAAAAATGCATGCAAGGTTTGGGCATTTGGAATATTGTCGGAAATTCGCCGGTGAAAATAACGAGAAGCTATTAACTCAAACACAAATGGACTTACTGAAGACTAAAATTTTTCTCGACAAGCTCAATCGCGAGTTCACCCGCATGAGCAAAGATCCGGAAAATATCGTGCGCCTCGATGTCGATATCATGGCTTCGTATGTGCGCGAGTTGTATGATGCAGTGCTCTCTGAAACCACTGCACCCAAAGCAGAAGCCCCTAAAAAGCAACATACGACACACGCGCCCCGCGCTACCGAGCCGGAGCCTGCACCGCCACCACCACCTGCGCCCGCACCGCCGGCGCCTTCTCCGACGCCCGTTGCGCCGCCTCGTCCGGAACCCATCGTTCCGGAATACGTAGCACCGCCCGCGCCACCTGCTCCGCCGCCACCTGCGCCCGCCCCGCCGGCGCCTGCTCCGCCAGCCCCGGTTGCGCCGGTTGCGCCACCAGCTCCGGTTGTCGTAGAGGCGCCCGAACCAACGCCGCAACCCATAGCGCCGCCTCAGAACGAGCCGAAGCCCTCGGCAACCGCCCCGGGTATCGAACAGCTGTTTGAAGAAAGACAGGCCAAAGAGCTTTCAGATAAACTCTCTGAACTGCCCATTGCAGACCTGAAAAAAGCCATCGCGCTCAATGACCGCCTGCTGCTTACCCGCGAATTGTTCGCCGGCGACGGACAGGCCTTTGAAAGCGCCATCGCAGGCCTCAATGCGCTGAGCAGCTTCGAACAGGCACGTCAGTACCTGATTGATAACTGTATCGTGCGTTATGCCTGGGTCGACAAAAAGCGCCTCGAAGCAGCTAAAGATTTTATTCGCCTGGTACGCCGACGCTATAAGTAATCAGGACTCTGCGCGTATTTTCAAGGCCTGATTCATTGCCTCGAACCCGGCCCTGGTTTTACCGTCCAGCATTTTTTTGAACAGCGGCACCAAAATGCCGGAAAATTGCTCTTCATGCCGGAACGTGACGGAGCCATTGCTTCCGTGTTCTATTTTGAAGCTGTGTTTGCCATCGAAAAGACCGGGGAAAAAGAGGTTTCCACGCCAGCAGAATTCTTCTAAAGGTTTAAAAATCAACACCTTGGGCGTGAAATTCATGCCGGGTAATTTTACTTTTATCCGCTTGCCGACCACTACATCGCCTTCCAGTGCAAAGACGAAGGGATTCCATTCCGGATATTTTTCAAAATCTGTAAGTACCTGCCATACCCGTTCCGGAGTGGCATTGATCTGGATGTATTGCTCCAGCTCGGTCATACTTTTAGGCGTAAAAGGGGATAATCGATTTTTGAATTATGCCTCGGATCCCGCGGGATTTTATCTGTAAAAACCACCCGCTCTATCAAGGGTTCGGCCTTGCAAATATACGCCTGCAGGGCTTGTTTGTCGGCTTGCGCTTCGGTTTCCAACACCGCGAGTAATGCACCCCGGCGTTCCAGCAGGGTGCCAATACGTACACCTTCAAGGTTTTGCAGTAAATTTTCATACACAAAAGGCGATAAAATGCGGCCCTCCCTGTAAATAAGGGTATTGCAGCGACCAGTCAGGTAGAGCCGGCCTTCAAGTAAATATCCGCTGTCGCCGCTGCGGTGCCAGCAGGTGTCGCCCACAAAGATTTTATTGCGCAGCAACGCCTCCTCGTTGTTGAAATACGCGCGCAGTACATGTGGTCCGCTGACGATAATTTCCCCGATTTCTGCCTCCGGCAGGCACAAGTGATCGAGTGCTGCCGCATCCGTACAAGTAAGTGGCGCATCCGTAATGCCGATAATCCGAACCGTAGCAACGGCTGCCGGTTGCCCGACAGGCAGGCCGGATAAGGATTTGTTTTTTATAATTAAATTTTCCTCAGCCAAAATTTTCCCATCAATTTTACTTATTGGTTCTGCTTCAGTAGATCCATAAACAATGTGAATTTTTGCCTTCTCAAAAGCCTTTACATACAAAGCGGCTTCGGCGGGAAATACTGGTGCGCCTCCGGTGAAAACCTTTTGAAGATCAGGGATTTGTATGTGATTAGCCAGTAAATGCTCCGCTATTTTTCTGACAAAAAACGGAGAGCCAACCATGCGGTTTACCTTGTATTCCAGCAGTTGTTGACAGATTTTGTCGGCCTGTATACTTTCCGGCTTGCTTGCTTTAAAATCGGCAATCAAAGAAGTGCAGCCTGCCCCCAGGTTGATGAGCAGTACAATGGGTAGGGCGGGCATGTCCACATCATCGGGGTGCGGATCAATTTCTTGAATCAGGGCGCTAAATTGTTCCTGAAGAAACTGGTGGGTGCGTTTGGCGGCTTTTGGGGTACCGGTACTGCCGGTGGTAAAGGTAATCAGTGCGGTGCTGTCGGGCGGCAGGAGCAGCGGCACTTCTGCCAGTTCGTGGCTCCGTGCATCGGGCCTGAGTTTGATGGGTATTTTGCGCAAAGGCCCGGAAATCCAGCTTAAAATCCGCGCTTTCCAGTTGCCGATCAGTCCTTTGCATTGCGCCACTTCACAACAGGCTTCCATACGTTTCAGGCTGACCCATTCGTCGAGAAAAACCGCTGTGGCGCCGATGGAAAATAGGGCCAGCACAGAGGCGTACAATTCAATGCTCATCGGCACAAAAATCAGCACCCGATCGCCTTCGCCAAGGCCACGGGCGCGGTAAAGTGCCGCGCGTTGGCGCACTGCGCGTTCCAGTTCGGCAAAGCTGATTTGCCCGTTATTACTGATAATAGCTGTTTTATCGGGGTATTTATGAGCCGCTTCGAAGAAGTGTTGGGTGATGTTGTTTTTCATCTTGCTTTTTGAACCGTAGTTGGCAAAGGTATGTACTCCAAAGTGTATAGCCAAATGCAGAATGGTGCCCTCTGTGCGAAACTTTATTTTGTTAAATACGTAATGGGTTTTATTGGAACCAGCTCAGTAAATTTAACACCACCCGGCCTTTGAGGTTCCAGGGCAATACCTTATATTTGCACTACTCAACTATTATATCCTCTTCTTACGACTCTATCTGTACAGATTTTAATCCCCTTAATCCATTCGGAATTCGTTATTTTAGGTAAATATCTGCTGTTCCGAACCCCTTTTACACTGCGACGCCCCCAAAGTCCGGTTTTCCAGTGTTAATCGCTTGCGAACTTACGGCCATGGGCCGAACCCTTTTTGCCCGCACACAGCATGTGGGCCAAGAGTTTATTTTATTTTTTAAAACCAAAATTTTTTTTGACCATGAAGGATTTAAAAAATCCGTTTGCACAAGTTTGCACAAGTTTGCATAAGTTAAACCTTAGATGGATTATGCTGGGTTTACTACTTATGCCGCTCACCTTCTCTCCTTTCCGACAAAAACTGTATGCACAAGTAGGCGGTACCGGGTCCGGTAACTGCTCAAACTGGCGCATAGAAGTCTGCGAGAACTACCAGATTCCCGACAATGGAGGGGATTCACCAATATGCTCGGATGGCTGCTTCCGGGTGTACTATAATGTGTACCTGGTTAATGTGCCGCCAAATACGCCGGGAGGAGACGACAATATAAGTTTTACAGGTATGTATATTGAGGGGCAACTTGTTGTTACTCCAAATGACTTACTGACAGTTGGAACCACCCTTTCGCAGATAGATGTGAAAGCATCAGAAGCTTGTTCTCCTGCAACACCAGGGGTAAATAATCCATCAATCAATAATTCACCCAATCTAAGCTATGATCCTGTAACTCGCAAATTTAGCTGGGAGGCATCAACCAATAACTCAAGTTCTCCAACTTTGAACTGGCTTGTCAGCAATAAACTTTGGTTATTCAGCCTGGCTGTTGACGTATTTCCAAACGAAACTGTTAATATTGATGCGACGGCAGCTGTTATTGTCTTGGCATCTCCACCAACCGAATGTAGTAGTGTTCAGGTAATTGTTGGATGTACTCCCAATCAGTCGCAATCGTTGACTTCAAAGACCATCCCACAACCAACTAATCAATGTGTATTCAAGCAGAGCTTGCCTCAGATAAGTTACGGCTTGCCGGTGGATGCTCCTACCGCATTATATCCACGGCGAAAGTTGGTTCCGGTATTTGTAAAAAATACTAGTCCAGATCAGTCAATAACTTTTGGTGAAATTGATTTCCTGTCCGGTATTGAGGCAAACGAGAATATGATTATGCCTACTGTTCTGAGTGGTCTGATTGATGCGTCCGACGTGAGGGTCTATCCCAAAGAGATTTTTGATCCAACGACCCCGAGTTTTCGAATGTATGCACATGCTACCGGAATCACAGTACTTAATACAATACAGAACGCAACGCCTACGGCACAAAACACCTTATTTACCATTGTTCTGAATGGCCCCGCGCTTGAGTCCGACTGCCCGGAACTAACCCTTAGCTTTCCGCCAGCTGCCACACTTCCAGGAACTACAGGAGGACTCGGCAGAATTGACGGCGGTGATTTTTCCTGCTGTAAGCCCGATTTCGGCGGCCCGGTTACCGTCGCGTGGACAAATCCTTCCGGCGGAATATGTGTAGAGGAGGAATGCCCGGAGGTAAAACTGACCATCAGCCCCTCAACTCCGGCAGTATCTGCGACAGATTGCGAGCCACCAACCAAAGTCTATTTTGATCTTTTCGCATCCGCAACAACAAACACAGGCATTACTGATGTGAATGCTGTGATTACCTTCAAAAAATCCGGCGATTTTACGTTGGATAACCTGACAAGTTCGGCGCTATGTCCTACTGCTACCTGTACTTTTACATTAGTACCCGTAACGGAGCCGGATATACTTCGCTTAAGGGTTCGAATCATTCAAATTGCTGCTAATGCTTTGATTGTAGGGCCTAATCAAGGTGGCGGACAACCTCAAAAAATTGCCACTATTGTATTTTCTACCACTACCGGGGGCTGTATCGTAGGCGCACAATTTGCTGATGCCTATATTGGTCAGGTGAAGAACTCAAACCTTTTTAACTGCTTGTGTTCTTGGGAGTCCACTATTTTGGAAGGTGATCCGGTAGATGATATATGTACTGGCGGATTAAAAATTACAACTAGAAGTGCGATCAATAATAAGAAAGTAAGCAATTGGGAGTATTATCTAAATCGCTTTACGGCAGGGAATAGTAGTTATTCCTCAAACTGCTATAATCAATTTGTGGCTGGGGGGACATATTATAGTTCCGGCTCATCGGTATCTGTTTGCCCGTGCTATATAAATAATCAAGTACAAAATGTTGTAATCCGAAAATTCGACAACCATCTTGACGGGGTATCAACCTTTGACCTTGTTCTTATCAGCAAGCATATACTTGGGATAGAACCACTGACAAATGGTTTTAAGATTTTAGCCGCCGATGCCAATTCAAGTCGTAGTATTACTACCTTTGACATAGTTGAATTGCGTAAACTAATACTAGGTGTTTATACACATCTTCCGTATGCCAGATCTTGGGTCTTTGTTGATGAAATTCATCAAAATGCAATTGCGGCTACTACTGATCCATTTCTAAATCATTTTACCGCTTCATTTCCTATAATTATGAATTGTCCGTTGCCAAGATACCCAAGCTTTTGGGGACCTCGTACTCCTTGTGAACCAATTGCTCCATTTCAAAATTATATACCAGATGTATCAGGAGGGGCTTATTATGCTGATATTGAGTTTCAAAACTTTAGTGTGCCTTCAACGCCAGGTACCGATAATATAGCCAATTTTGTCGGATTTAAAGTTGGAGACCTTAATCTCAATAATCAATTTGATGCTGATACTATGAATTTGACACAATCAACAACAGCAAATAGAACCGCATATCCATTAGATGCTGTTGTTGATCAAAGACAGAGTTTTGACCTTAACCAACAGCTAATTATCCCGATAGTTGCAACAGGGGATTTAAGTACTAATGGCTGGCAATTGGCGTTACAGTATGACCCGGAGGTTTTGGAAGTACTTGATGTACTCTGGCCCGAACAAAAAGGTGATCCGGAAAGCTCGGACAGGGGCTGGAATATCGCTGCACCTGGTGAATTGCGCATGCTTTGGTTCGATGTTGCAAAGCCATTTAAAGCCAGTGGTCGCCCTTTGTGTTATGTAAAAATCAAGGCATTGAAGCCCCTGCGGAGCGCTCAGAACTTATTGCGTATCGCACCCGGAACCATCGCTTCGGAGGCTTATTCGGGCGACAGAATAACCCCTTTAAGCCTGAATATCAACAATAGTGCCTCGATATTCCCTTCACCGGACGCTTTGTTTTCAGATGACAATGTAATATCTGCGCTCGAACTAAATGCCGCTCCAAATCCTTTTGACGGCTATCTGAATATCGAAATAGGTTGTGACAAAGAAACGGAAGGGGTGCTTGTACTGAGCGATTTACTCGGTCGTACCCTGTTTGAGCAACAGGTAATTGTTCCTGCCGGTAATTCAAGTCTGCGAAAGGAAGGCTTTGATCAATTGCCACAAGGGCAATACATTCTTATGCTGCGCACCGCTGCACAGGTCAAAACTCTTTCCCTGATTCGTCGTTAACCCGGATTTGTTCACATCGCCCTTATGCATTGGCTCCGTGCTGATGCGTAAGGGTATTACATTTGATCCTATGAAAAGTTATCTCCTGCTTATCATTGGCTTATGCTGCAGTCTAATCACTAATGCCCAGCAACGCATTTACGTTTCCCAAAATGCCACCGGCGCCAACACCGGTAACTCCTGGGCCGACGCTTTCACCAACCTGCATACTGCAATGGCAACTGCGCAGGCGGGCGATGAAATCTGGGTGCAGGCCGGGACGTATTATACCTCCAATACCAACGACAGAAACGTCTACTTTCAACTGCCCTCCGGCGTAGCGGTGTACGGCGGTTTTTCCGGCCAGGAAAACAGCCTGAGCGCCCGCGACTGGCAAAATAACCCGACCATTTTTGATGGCAATATCGGCAACCCGGCAGACAGTAGCGATAATACATACAATTTGCTCTTGTTAGTAACGCCGGATAGCAATACCATCGTAGACGGATTTACTTTTCGCAATGCAGTAGCCAACAAACCCAACTTGCCTCCCGGCGTATTGGGGAATTCCGGCGCTGCGATTTTTATTGATGGCGGAGAAATAGAAGCATTTGCTAAAGTGCAGAATTGTGTTTTTGAAAAAAACACAGCGCTTAGGCGCGGTGGAGCAGTGTGTGCCGTAGGCTATGGAATGTCGTCTTTAGCACCCAGCTTTGTGAATTGTTGGTTTTTGTCAAACCAGGTAAGCGCTGGGCAAGGTGGTGCTATTGCCAAAATTGGAGCAAGTTGGGTGGAAAGACCAAGTGATATAAAAGATTGTATATTTCAATATAATATCGCTGGGAATAGTGGGGCAATATTTATTGTAGATGCTCCTGGAGCAGATGTGTTTGACATAGTTAATTGTAAATTTTATAACAATGAAGTAAGAGTACTCTCTAATCTGTGTGGCTCTGCAGTTACAGTATGGGATCCAAGACCGGGAGGAATGCTTGATATCTCTTTTAAAAAATGTGAGTTCAAAGAAAATTATTTTTCATTGTTTGGTTTTGCTACTCAAATTTTAGCCTCATCAAGTCTAAAATGGACTATCGACTCTTGTCATATTGAAAAGACCCGTTCTTATCAAAATGGTACTATGTTATTTAATGGTGAAATGTTAGGCGATATATATTATGACATATTAAATACTAATTTTGTTGATAATATTCTTCATTTACCTTTTGCAACACCGCAAGGGTCAGATGGAATAACGAAGCTGCACAATATTACTTTAGACAGGTCTTGTTTGATAATTGAACAATATAATAGATTTTTAATACTGAATAATATAGTTTTCAAAGATGATCCATCAGCCTTTCCAACTTTCCCATATAGGCGTATGTCTTCCAAAAACATAACGATCAATAATTTAGTTTATAATACAATACTTGACGCACCTGTTTTAGAGATATTTAGTGATAGCCTACGTGTGGAAAATAGTGTCTTTAATCAAACTATATTTTCGATATTATCACAGGATAGAGCAAACATTAAAAATAGTATTTTTAACAATAGTTTCCCACTTAAAAAGTATTATTTTCCTTCATTGCCGTATCCTGCCCAACTCGTTCAAAATTGCTTATTCAGCATCCCGGATACTATACAACATTACAACTGGACAGCTCAAAACAACCTCTGGTCAACTGACCCGCTCTTTATTAATCCCGCAGGCGGCGATTTTCGCCTCCAAACCTGTTCTCCGGCCATCAACGCCGGCGACAACAGCGTCGTCGCACCCGGCGCTACGGACCTCGACGGTCGGCCGCGTATCCTCGGCGGTCGGGTGGATATCGGTGCTTATGAGCATCCGGGTATTCTGTACGCAGCGCCACCGGAGGCGCAAGGCGCCTGTGTGGGCGCGTACGCGGGTCGGGTGCAGTTTAGTCCGCAGGAGGGCTGCCCGCCGTACAGCTACGCCTGGCAGCGGCCTTCGGATGGCAGCAGCGGCACGCGTTTGGACAGTCTCTTGCCCGGCGAGTATTTGTTTAGCATTACCGACAGTCGGGGTCAGTTACTGCTGGATACCATCCTGCTCCCCGAAAGTACGCCACCTTCGGTGGCTACCATCTCCGCGCCGGCGCAGTGCGGCAGCAGCGGGGGCAGCATTTCCGTACAACCTTCGGGCGGCACGCCACCGTTTGTGTACAATTGGTCCGACGCGCCGGGACAAGACACGCCCCTGCGTTTTAACCTCGCGCCGGGCGATTACCGCTACACCCTGAGCGATGGCGCGGGTTGTCGGGATTCGGCGCTGCTCAATATTGCGGTGCAGGGTTTGCTGCCGCTGAGTTCTTCGGGCACGCCGGTGAGTTGTTTTGGTGGTTCGGACGGCACGCTTACCGTTGCGGCCTTGGGTGCGGCGGCGCCGGTGCAGTACAGTTGGGAGCCGGGCGGCGCGAGCACGCCTTCGCTCACGGGCTTGGCGGCGGGCCTCTACATGCTCAGCGTCAGCGACGCCTGGGGCTGCACCACGAGTATGATGTTTGAGGTGGATGAGCCGGATAGTTTGCAATTCGATGCGCTGGTGCTGGATGCCACCAACCTCGCGCCGATGGGTGGCAGCATTTTGGTGGATCCGATTACGGGCGGCACGCCGCCTTACAACCTCGCCTGGGAAGGCGGCGGCATGGCCAACCCCTTGCAAAACCTCGCGCCGGGCGAGTACCGGGTTTCGGTGCGCGACAGCAAAAACTGCCTTTCGGAATGGACCTTTGTGGTGGATTTGATTACTTCCGCAGGTGAACCGCAGGGACAGGCCTTGTTGTTGTTCCCCAATCCGGCGCGGGACTTGGTATATATCCAAGGCGAATTAGCGCCGGGCACTTTACTTCAAGTCTTCGACGCGCAGGGGCGCATGGTCAAGGAACTACACTATCAGCCGGGCCAGGGATTGGCAGTGGGTGATCTGGCGGCGGGAACGTATGGAATTCGGAATGCGGAATTCGGAATGCGGAATATGTGCTTGGTGATTGTGCGTTGAGCGTTCGCTCTACTCCGCATTCCGCTGATACCCCTCGAAGATCAATTTCCCGCAGAATTCGCAGATTTTTTTATGTTATCTGCGTAGCCAAGCGTAAAAGTTCTGCGCGATCTGCGCGCAAATCTGCGAATTCTGCGGGAAATTGATCTTCGGAGTTTATCATCCGGACAAACTTCATATCCCACTTTCTGAGGAGGATTTATAAGCGTTTACCATAAAGCGCATAGCGCTTGTACACCTCACCGGCGAAATTTTGAGAAAGCCCTTTCGACGACGCATTTTCATGCATAAAAGCATGAATGACCCCTTTGAATCCTTTGCCCTGAATATTTCTGATCAGCTGATTGGCCAATACATAACCCAAACCGGCCCATTGGCGCTCTAATTTGCGGGCAACCGTCTTCACCACCAAATGCCGATTGGCAGGGTTGAGCAGGTCTTCATATGCAAAAATAAACCCGATGGTATTGCCCGCCGCATCTTCGGCCAGCAGCACATATTCGGGCTTGATAAATCCGGCGGCCTGCGTGTATTTGTCCAAAAATTGAGGCCACTCAATGGGTGTATACAGAAAATTATGGCTGAAGGAATCTGAAATCAAAGGGTAGAGTTGCGTCAGTTCAGCTTCAAAACGACTCATGTCAATCGGCCGGATGCGCACGCCCATCGACAAAAATTTTTGCTCCAACACCAATACTTCCGGCTGGTCGAAAGGGATTTGCGTGTCTAAACTTGAAAAGTAATTGCCAATCACTTCAAATCCCGCCTTCAAAAACTGCGCGTTGTAGTAGATCGGATGGTAAGGTTCGAGCAAAAAAATGGGATGAGAATTGTCTAAACTGAAACGATAACTCTCCCAGGTAGAGCCGTTCATCGGGCCGATGAGCCAACGGGCGCCTTCCTGCTTAGCCGCATCGGCAACTTTATTCAATAGATCCAATGCAACGGATTCATTATCAATGCATTCGTAATGGCCGACACAAACTGCCGCTTCGTCCCTGAAACGTAAATGCGGGTTCAGGTAAAGGGTTGCTTTACCCAAAATCTCAGTATTCGATGCGTTTGAAACGGTCAGTTCAATCTTTTTCATGGTTCAGTAGCGATTAAGGTAATCATCACGATGGCGGGTACAGAAATATTGTCGTAGCCTTTGCCGCTCACGGCTTCCGCAAGAGTGGCAAGTGCCGCAATCAGGAGTACACGAACCCCGATTTGCATAAAACTCATACCCGTATTGATGCTGGGGGCAAAGACAAGGCACAAGACAATGGCACTGATCAGAAAACCCAGTGAACCGCTCAGTGTTTTGTGTGCCGATCCGATTGTAAAGGGTTTCCAGGGCCATTTTTTACCTAAAAGTGCCGCAACAGGATCGCAAATGGCGAGAATTAGAATAGGCAGGTAAAAGTGTATGTACTGCTTGCCGTAATGGTCGTACGCTAAGTAAGCGCCGTAAACGGCTATCGGATAGGCAATACTGCCCACCGAATCACGATCTATGGCATTGATGGAGGGCAGCAGTTTGTACTTCAGGCTGAGCAGCAAAATAATCAGGAAACTGCTGCACAGCAACAACACCAACCAGTGATTGCCCAGCAACAAAGGGAAGAGCAGGGTGAGCAGGCCGGTGCCGATGTGTACGAATTTGCGGGTAAATTCTGCCCGAACCTGCTGCTTGTGGTATAGCCATTCCGCCGTCCCGAAAAGCGCCAGGAAGGCTGTGCCCAGCAAAAGGGTGTTGATCAGGTCTTGTTTCATTTCAGATTTTTTGATCAATCAGAAAGCGGTTATAAAAAAAGCCCCGGTCGGCTGCGCTCAGGGCAATGGATTGCGACTCAAGAAAGGCCACGCGTTCGGGATAAATTTCCGAAACCCGGCGCGGCACCATCAGGTTCCAGTAGGCCATACGCCCGCCCGTATTTAATCCGCAGCACAACTCTGCCGCCGTGCGGCCGAAAGTGCTGCTGTCCATATATTCAAAAATGTTCGAGAGGTTCATGGAGTCAAACTGCCCGTATTGCTTGCAGGCTTGCTCGGCGTAGCCGCTTGCGATGTGCAGTTGTGCCAGGTTTTCTTTTATTTTCGGGAAATGCGTCAGCTGCAAATAATCCGGCAAATGCGGCCCGAAATGTCCGCATAAATTGAAATGCAGGATAAAGTTTTGCTGCGCGGCCACACTTTTCAGATGCGTTTCGGCTTTCTGAAAAATATACTCCCCGACGCTTACTTCTACCTGTTTGAGAAACTCCGGATCGCGCCCGTATTTACCCATGACGTACTTGCTGAAAAATATTTTGAACAACAAACGCCAGCGCCAGGTATTCCAGTGGGCCGAGTAAAAATCGGCTTGCGCTGCCGCATTTTTGGGCGCCAGCAACGCCTGTGTTGTTTTCTTACGGTGAATCCAGGGCAATATTTTTTTACTGAAATAGCGGAAGTAACGCTCAAATTTCCCTTGCAAAATCACACCCTTTTCAATTTGTGCGGTTTGCATTTCCCACCAAACCCGGGCGTCGCGACTCAATTCATTTTTCAGTAAATCAAAGGTCTGCCGGCGCTTTTGATCGTTGTGGAAACCCAAAAATGCCAGCAGTTCTTCGTATTCGAGGCGCTGAATAGCTACTTTTTTCAGTTCAATCAGGTGTAGCTGCGCAGGGTTTAGATCTATGGCAACCAGCAGTTCCGGAGCCGTGCCCAACAGCGAAAAACTGTTGTCGCCCGCCGAACCAATGGATAAAATTTTACCGCCCGCCGCAGGCGCAAGTCCTTTCAGCAGTACGTCCGCATCTTCCCAGCAATTAGCATAGCGAACAAAATTGAAATCAACCGTTTCCGTCAGTTTTTTCATAGGTCAGTTTTTTTGCATGTTTTCCGCAATTACACACAAATATTTAAGTAAAAAATCTGCGAAATCTGCGGGAAAAAATTAAAAATCAAGCATCCAAAATCAAGCATCCAAAATCAAGCATCCAAAATCAAGCATCCAAAATCAAGCATCCAAAATCAAGCATCAAACATCTAAAATCCGCTTAATCACGCCCGTACTGCCATCCATTTCCACCCAATCGCCGGTTTTCAGGGTTTTCAGCAGCCCCGTCACCCCCACGATGCAGGGGATACCCATTTCTCTGGAAACGATGGCCGAATGGCTGAGCAGACTGCCGCGCTCCACAATAATGGCCGAAGCGCTTGGGAATAGGGTTACCCAGCCCGGATCGGTACTTGAAGTGACGAGAATATCACCGTCCAAGGAGCGTACTTCACCCGGATTGAGCACCACGCGTACGCGGGCGCGCACCTGACCTGGACAACAGCCCACACCTTTCAAATCGCCCTCAATCACTTCCACCTTTCCGGTACTGAAAAAATCATTGGCGTGGTACACCATACCCCAGGTTGCAAAGCGCTCGGCAGGGGCCGCCTGCGAGCGGTATTCGTCGTATTCCGCTTTGCGCAGGGCAATGGTTTCGCGCAGGCGCTGCGAAACGGCCCGGCCCTCGATGAAAGCAAAGATCTCCTCTTTACCGAGGTAAAAAATGTCTCTTGGGTCGTCAATGAGGTTTTCAGCGTACCAGTTGTCGCCCATTGCCGAAAAAATTGCCCGGACGATACCAAAGGCACGCGTGCGCTCGTAGCGCAGGTTCTCTCTCGCGCTCACTAAGGAACGCGCCTTGTGCAAGGTGCTTTTCAGGCGCCATTTTTTAAACGGCTTGTTGCGCAGGGCCTTGTTGAGTTCGGCTTCGGCGTTGCTGCGCAGGCTTTCTTCTACATTGCCGGACGTGCGCGCAGCGGTGATGCCGGTTTCTACATAGGATTTCAGTACCCGCACAAACAGCGCCGGGTTTTGGGTATAACTCACCGTTTCCAGCTTCAACTCCCCGATACAACGCTCCCCAAAATCCAGAATATAGCGCTCAATTTCAGCTTTTATATGCAAGGAAGCCGCGTCGTCGGCCTGTTGCAGGGTTTGCCAGATTTCATTTGCTGTTTGTGTTTCAAATAAGGTTTTAAGTGTCGGGCTGGAAGCGATTTCGGTGGCCAGCGCGATGCTTCGGTGTATGGGCTGGGTGGAAATGATGTCGCTGCTGCCGCAAAGTAAATCGTTGTGAATGTTGGGGTTATCGCTGATTTTGTATTGCTCGCAGCGCTTTTGTAACAGGCCAAACCAGATCATCGCAAAAAAGTCGTTCAACAATGGCGCCTTCCATTCATTGAGCAATTTGCGCTCAAATTCAAGGTAAAGTGCCATGAGTTCATGGGCATTTTTTTCCGAAAAATTGATCTGCTTGTAAGTGCTGATGGTCGTTTCAAGCAGGGCCATAAATGCCGCACGCCGCCGGGGCAGGGAGCGGAAACGCCCGTACATCTGAACGGCCATTTTGAGTATACGCCACCAGGCGGCTCCTTTCGACAGGCGATAATGTTCCGGAATGTCGAAACGCTCTTTTACGCCCATCATTTTCTCCATAAAACGGGCGTTGATGCTATACCCGGGCAACATGGCCAGCATGTGATACCAGGTGCGCAGGTTGTAATACACACGGCCGTTCATCAGGCCCAGCGTATTGGCAAACACGCGCTCATTTTGCCGAATCACCTTGTCTTCCACACCCATAAAGGCGCTGAACAGCTTGTAAGCGCCTTCGTACGACTGACTGATAAAAGAAAAGGTCAGCGGCGTTGTTACGCCCGGATAGGATTCAATGATGTTGCTGTTGTCCCAGAGCATGTACTCGGCCGAACTGTCCGGAATTTTATGCAGGTTGGTTACCGGACGGGCCTGCAGGGCGTACAATTTACCTTCGGCAAATGCAAATTCCATATCCTGGGGTTTGCCGAATGCGCGGCGACAGGTGTCGAGCATTTCAGCGACATCCAGTATTTGTACGTCGCTGAGTACCGGTTGTTGGCGTGCTGCTTCCGGAACCTCAGTAATTTTGGTGCCGCCATTTTCGGGGTCTAATACAAATTGGCGGTCTTTATCGGCAATTTGCCTGCTAATTTGTTCATTTTCAAGAATATAATTATCGGAATCCAATTCGCCGGAAACAAGCCCTTCGCCTAACCCATAAACGGCGCTGATGACTTTGGCCTTGCGATTGCCATTTGCCGGATTGATGCCAAACGCCACTCCGGCACTTTCGGCCGCTACCATTTCCTGAATAATTACGGCAATTCCGAGGTCCTGCGCCAGTCCGTTGTGTCGCCGATATTCCAGAATGCGCGGACTATAAGCCGATTTCCACACTTTTTTAATGTTTTCGGCTACCTGTTCCGGTTTTACAAAAAGATGGGTTTCAAATTGTCCGGCAAAGGAAAAAGCGGCGCCGTCTTCATCAATGGCCGACGAACGCACGGCGAAAAACGGAACACCGGGAAATTGAGCCAAAATGGTGTCGATAAAGGCCGGCGGAAAGGTATAACGGTCAATCGCCTGGTCGAAGGCTTCCGGCGCGAGGCCGTTCAGGATTTCCCGGATATGCGAGGCCGGAATGGCCGTCCAGCGGGGCACGCGTAAACCCAATTGCTCAAGGGCGCGCAGGTTGGCCGCTTTGCCCCCGATGTCTGAAGTGTTTGTTTTCATGTCTTGAAATTTAGGAAGCGGAGAGGATGCCGGAAAGGGTGAGGTACATGCCGATGGTCCATAGGGCGCTGGCATATTCCACAAATTTTGCGTTTCGGGGCGTTTTTTGTCGCCAGTAGAGTAGGGCGGGTGTTGTGCAGAGTACAAAAATGCCGGCTAACAAGTAATAAGCGATGTTGGAATACCCCGCGTAGCGGCAAGCTGCGGCACTGAGCAGGAGGGTTGCGATCAAAGTGGCGATCCACAAGGCAACGGCCCGGCCTGCTCCAAGCATGGCAGTATACGTTAATACGCCTTCTGCCTCCTGTTCCGGCGCCCTGATTTTACGCCCGACTTCCAAAACAATGCCGTTCATGTAGGAGACGGCGAAGAAAAACAACAAACCCTTGGGCGCTGCTGCGCCGTCGAGCAGCCAGTCTAATCCGCTGGCATAAATATCCACCAAAGGAATGATAAACATGTGCGACACCACATACCAGAATTGGTGTTTTTTCAACCATTCCGCTACAAAAAACTCTTTGCCCATCAGCAGTAAATAGCCAATGACAGCAAAATAAAGCCAGAGCATGACGGGGAAAAAGTAGGCATTTATGGCAATTTGAAGCGCGGCCACTACAATTCCAAGCCATTTTAACTCCTCAAAACTGATTAATCCGCGGGGTACGGGCAAGTGAGGCCGATACTGCGCATCGTCTTCGGCATCTTTGAATTCATCAAAAATGCGCACAAGCAGAAACAGGGTAATAGTGGTAAAAATACCTGTAAAATAGCGGTCCCAGGGTACAAAACCCGCTGCTCCGCGACAATGGCGGGAATAAGCAATGGCAGAGAAGCTGAAAGCTGCCACCAGAAGCCCGTGTCCGAGCAAGGGGAATCGTTCATTTTGGTACCAATACAGGCGTTTGAGCAAGGGCGCGTTGTTTTGCTCCGGCTTGCTGAATGCATTTTGCTTGATGGGTTTCACGTTCAGATTTTTTTGCGTCCTAATTTTTTATGTGCCGCCGAAAAATGCCCGGCTGATAATGCCGCAGCGATAGAAAGCTCACCGGCCAAAACCAGCGCACCGCAGATTTCGGAGAATTTGCGCGCCTTGCCGGGGCCATAGCAATCCATCAGTTCCAAGCATTCGCGTTGGGTTGGCAGGCTGGTGCCGCCGCCAACCGTGCCAACGATCAGGTTGGGCAGGGTCACGCTGGCGTATAAATTTCCTTCCGGCGTATGCTCCATTCGGGTGATGCCGATGGCTGCTTCGGCAATACAGGCCACGTCTTGCCCGGTAGCGATAAACAGCGCCGTGAGGCCGTTGGCAAAATGCCCCTGCGCACCGATAGCCCCGCTTTGAATAATGCCGATGGTGGAAGAGCGCCAGTAGTCGGCCATAGCGGCGGGGGTGGTTTTCAGGACGCGGCGGACGATTTCTTCCGACAGCACCACCTCCGTTGTTACTTTTTTACCGCGCACTTTGGTAAAAGAAAGCGAAGTTGCTTTTTTGTCGCCGGAATAGTTGCTTTCAATGAACCAGAAAGAGGGTTTTACCGGCGTATTTTCAATAATATAATGGCAAATGGCATCGGTGCAGAGCGTCACCATATTTTGGCCGGATGCGTCGCCGGTATGAAACTCAAATGTGAGGAACAAATGATTGCCTTCAATATTGGTAATCATGTCGTTGAGCTTTGCAAAACGGCTGTTTTCCTCGGTTATTTGCTTGAATTTATCCACTTGTTGCAATACCCAGCCAATGAAGCCGCCTAACTCGGCGATGCTTTTAAATTTGAATACGGGACTGCGTTGTACCCCTTCAATAAGGCAAATGGACGTAGCGCCGCCGGCTAAATAGCAAGCTTTGGCCCCGCGGTGGTAGGAGGCAACCAAAGCGCCTTCACTGGTAGCTAAGGGTATATAGAAATCGCCCTGAGCGGCAGTGCCAATGATCCGTACCGGGCCAATGATACCGGTGGGGATCATCGACATGCCGATATAATTTTCAATGTTTCCTTCGAGATTTTCCAATTCACTGAAGGTGGCTTTGCCGCAGAGGTGGGGCATTGGAACGCCGGTTTGTTCCTCCAGGAATTGCAGGCGCGCGTCTGTACCTTCCGGCGTTGCCTGTGCTTCTACCGGCAGGCGTTCCGATTGGCTTTTGAGCGGAATTTTAGCGTTGATTTCTGCGATGATTTGGTCTACGTTGCGGATGGCATGAATCCGCTGTAATGCCTGGTTCGTTTTATCCGAAGATGAGGCCATACAATCAGGTTAAAAAGTTAATAGAAAGGTTGTTTAAGCGATACCAGGGTAGGGTAGTGAGGTAGCCGGGAAAATAAGAGCATGTTCGGGAATTCATGCTCGCTTTCGCACGATCATGAATTCCCGAACATGCTCTAAGTGTTTGCTTCCCCGGGGACGAAAGTAGGGGAGTTTCAGGAACTTGTCAAGTAAATATTTGGCGAGCCGCCGGAAATCAGTTTTTTTGTTCCAATTCCGCCTGTAATTTCCGGATGTTCCGGCCTAAAATCATGGTTACAGGCGCCAGCGCAATAGCAATGCCAAAGTTGATGGTAGCTTGCTGCCCTTGCGTCAGCCGATAGATGCCGGTGCCTACGAGTACGAGTTGTATGATCACCAGCAAAACGCTGATATTCCTCAGAAAATTGATTTTTTTGCCAAGCGCCTCAGCGCCTTGCTCAGAAAAATGATCCATGTTTTTTAACGATGAACTATAAACGATGAACTATGAACTATGAACGATGAATGATGAATAAAGTAGATTAACGGATTCATCGTTCATCGTTACTATTCGTTATTTGTTGCTGAAAAATCGTTTGTTGGTGTAGCCGACAACCATGCCGGCAATCAGGCTGATGGGAAAGGCAACGAGTAGTTTGTTGGTATCCGGGAATACGCCATTGGTATTCCACCACACCACAATATTGGCGATGTACATCACTGCCGCCCAGATAAGTCCGGGCCTGACCCAATCGTATTTTGGTTTGGAACTGTCCATCTGTCAATTCGTTTGCTTATTTTTTCTTTGTTGATGTTTCCGGTCGAATGCAGATAGCTGCGCCGCCACCGGCAGCAAGTGCAAGTTTCAATACCGATTTATTAGTAACCCGCTCCCGGCTGATTTTGTAAGCCGTCGGATTTTTCTCCCAGTGTGCATCCGGGGCGTCGGCGTAAATTTCAGCGATGTAATTCGCATTATCGGGCAAAAAATCCAGCGGGAGGGTGGCCGTGCGCGCATTTTCGTCGGTAATAGCGCCTACGAACCACATGTTGCGGCCTTTGGCCTTGCGCGCAATACTGAGGTAATCGCCTGGCTCCGCTTCGAGGTAATGGCTTTCATCCCAATCCACCGCTACATCTTTAATGAATTGAAAGGCGTCGAGGTGCTTGTCGTAGGATTCGGGCAGGTCAGCAGCCATTTGCAAGGGGCTGTAGAGCGTCACGTACAGGGCCAACTGTTTGGCCAGCGTGGTATGTACCTGTTCTTTTTTATTGGGGTCAAAAACATTGAGTTTGATCTGGAAAATGCCCGGCGTATAGTCGATCGGGCCGCCTAAGCTGCGGGTGAAGGGTAAAATCGTTTCGTGTTCGGGCGGGTTGCCGACGCTCCAGGCATTGAACTCGTTGCCGCGTGTGGCTTCGCAGGCCAGCCAGTTGGGGTAAGTGCGGTGCAGGCCGGTCGGGCGCACGGGTTCGTGGGCATCGAGCATAATTTGTTTGGCGGCGGTTTTGGCGGCTACCCGATTGTAGTGATTGACCATCCACTGGCCGTCGTGGTGTTCGCCGCGCGGAATAATTTTGCCCACGTAGCCCGTTTTGACGGCATCGTAGCCGTTGGCTTTCATAAAATCGTAGGCTTTATCCATCCAGCGTTCGTAGTTGGTTACGGAGCCGGAGGTTTCATGGTGCATGATGATTTTAACGCCCTTGCGCTTGGCATAATCGCGCAATTCCTTGACATTGTAGTCGGGATAAGGCGTGATAAAGTCAAATACATCTTCTTTCCATTTGCCAAACCAGTCTTCCCAACCCGTGTTCCAGCCTTCCACCAGTACGCCGTCGAAACCGTGTTTGGCTGCAAAATCAATATAGGTTTTTACGCGCTGCGTGGTCGCGCCGTGGCGACCCGAGGGCGTTGCAGTTTTCAGATCCCAGGTAGAGGCGCTTTGCGTGCCGGCATAGTCCCAGGTGCTTTTTCCGACGTGCATTTCCCACCAGACGCCCACGTATTTGGTGGGTTTGATCCAGGAGGTATTGGTAATTTTGGAGGGTTCGTTGAGGTTCAGGATCAGGCGGGAAGCAAGGATGTCGGTCGCTTTTTCTGCCACAATAATCGTGCGCCAGGGCGTGTTGAAAGGTGCTTGCAGGTAGGCTTTGTTGCCCACGGCATCGGGTACGAGGTGCGATGAAAGTTTGAAGGTTTTTTGATCAATTTCCAGGTTCATGGCCGGATAATTGACCAAAGCGGCCTCGTGGATATTGAGGTAGAGGCCGTCGGCGGTTTTCATCATGAGCGGCGTCTGGACGAAGTTCACGCCGATGGGCGTGCGTGCGTGGATTTCATTGGCTGCACCGCCAGCCATACCGTTGACTTTGCTCAGGGCAGAAGTATTGTATTGGTATTCGTTGGTGTCGTAATCGCCGGGAATCCAGAACGCTTTATGGTCGCCACTGAGTTGAAACTCCGTTTTTTCATCCGATACGATGAAGTAATTAAGGCTGGCCTGCGCCGGGAATTCGTAGCGGAAGCCCAGACCGTCGTTGAACAGGCGGAAGCAGAGCACCATCTGGCGATTTGCGGGCGTTTTTTGTTCCAGCGTAATGCGCAGTTCGCGGTAGTGGTTGCGAATGCGGTTGCTTTCGCCCCAGACCGGCGCCCAGGTTTGATCGAAGGTTGTGGAATCCACTTTCAGGACAGAGAAACCCTTGTCGAAAGAGGCTTCATCTTTGCATTGAATGCCTAATTTGCTGGTTTTCAGTATGTTTTTTTGGTTCAGATCGAGCTGGTACTGCGGCTCGCCGGTATTGCTCAAGCTGAATTGGAGGCGCAGTTTGCCGTTGGGGGATTGGATCGATTGGGCCTGGAGCAGGGAGATGCTGCAGAGCAACAGGGCTATGATGCCGGATATATGTTTGAGCATAATGGGTGCGATTATTTGAATTGGCAAAAATAGTGTTTTTGGGATTTTTCGCCTTGAGTGTTTTGTCTTGGGGTAGTAGTGATTTTGGTCAGTTTTTATGTTCATAAATATTTTAGCACCGTAATGTTTACAAAAACAGAAACCCGTTTATTTTGCGTTATTGCTCAATAAGTCTTATTTTTGTCCGAAACTAATAATTTATCTGATGACATCATCGCTTCATCAAGTCAATTTGCCCCTTCAGTTCAATCAGGTAATGGATCTGGTCAAACAGCTAGGTGCAGAAGAACGCCAGCAATTGTTGCTATTTTTATTGGGTCGGGAACCCGACAGCAATGATATGACCCTGACACATTTTGCAAGTGAAAAAGTACTAAGCAAGGACTGGCTTGCTGAAACAGAGGATCAGGCATGGCAAAATTTGTAAAAGGCGAGGTTGTCGTTATTCCATTTCCTTTCTCGGATCTTTCCGGTAGTAAACGTCGTCCGGCATTGGTATTGGCTGATTTACCTGGGGATGATATCATACTTTGTCAGATTACTTCTCAGAATTCTCCAAAAGATGTTTTTGCTATTCCGGTATCCAGCGCAGATTTTATTACCGGGATCCTCCCTGTTGCTTCAAATATTAGACCCAATCGGATATTTACCGCCGATAAAAATATCGTTATCAAATCGGTGGGCCAGGTATCAATATCTTTACAAGAAGCTGTTTTTCAATCAATTGTATCTATTTTAAAGCCGTAGCTTCAACTCAAAGCATCGCCCAAACCAACAGACTAAACGCCATGCCAATAAATCCTGCAAAAAAGACCTGTTTGGCTTTGACCTGATAGGCCATTTTAATATTAGCCGCACCATATCCACCGGCTCCAGGGTCTGGTGTACCTTATTGGCAATCGCTTCTCTTTTTTGAACTTGTTCGGCCGCTTTTTGGGCTTTGGCGTGGGCCTCATCCGCAATTTCAGCCCGAATGGCCTGTATTTCAGCTTCTGAAACCTGCCGCTCGGCCAGCACTGCACGTGCTGCTTTCAGCGCCTCCCCCTGATAATGCCCGGGCGGACTGTCAATGATCTCTACTAATTTGCGGTTGCTGTGGTTTTGGTAGCGGCTTTGGAAAGTACTCATGGATGTGCGGGGAAATATTGATGTTTGAAGTACAAATGTATGTTTTTAAACCAAATCCCGGTTCAGACAAATAACGCCGGGCAGCACGAGCGGTAAAAAGACTAAGAGCTACTCTCCTGCTGAGCGAAGCATCTGGCCGGGGGCAAGCACAAAAGTAGTCCTGAGCGTTCCTCCACGTATACTAAACCTTCGAGGTTTAGTATACGTGGAGGAACGCTCAGGACAATCCGTGTATTCTGTGAAAACGATCTGTGCATTTCTGTGCGAAACCCTACGTGGCCGGGCGTTATACTACTTTGAAAAATGCGCTACCTGAATACGCTGAAAGTGCATATTTGATCGTTATGTGAATAGCTTTATCAGACATACTTTTTGGGACAGTATCTGTTTTTAATTTTTGAAGATGTTTTGAATCGCTGGCGCGATGTTCTACCCTGCCTGGTATTCGCGCGATGGTTATATTCAATATTCTCTGAAAGCCATCGCTATTTGCTTTCAATGCACATAACGTCTTCATAAAACTTGTAACCTTTAATGGCAACTTTGGAATAAAGCCTCCCATTTGCCCATGTATACCAATATAAAAAATCATTATCCATTGAGTATCTGTCAAGGTCACGAGGATTTTTAGCAGTATATTCATTGTTCGTATATTTACTTTTTTTGTAAATTAAAATAAAGCATTCAGTATATCGTGCCCATGTCGAATCCTGAATTGTGCATACGAAGCTATCAATTTTCGCTTCATGTGCAGCAGTATTTTGAAAGCCTGTAATCAAATACGCATCCGTTTTATATGTGTAAATATTGTTATCATTCAGAGCAGAATGAGTCCCACAGGCAGGGGTGAACAAAATAAATTTCATATCATTCGGGTCGTTTTTAGATTGACATGAACTATGAAATAGCGCGATACCACAGCACACTGTAATTAGGTCAATTAATTGAAAAAAACATCTTCTACTTTTCATAGTGTACCTCTTAAAGTTGCGAATATGGTAATTTTAGTCCTAAACGGTGGATAATTCCATCTATGTTGGAGTGCCCACCAAGCCGCAAAACCTGTATGGTAACTTTGATATTCGATTGCATCATGTTTGTCTAATCCAAAATGGTCGGTCACCTCAAAGTAAAAATCAGCAGACCATACTTTTGTATCATTGTTGAGATTGAAGTTACCCATGTACCAAACATCTGTCATTTCAGTATCATTTAGTAAAATCGTTAGACCATTCCACCTATTATAATTGCCACCAAAAACAGGACGGATATTACTAGGCATTTCTAATATTGGGTTTAAATATATGTTTCCACCATTCGCTCTTAATCTTTCATTTAGTGCAGCTCCAAAAAGTTTTATATAGTTCCGCATATTTGGACTGTTTTTTACATGCTCACTTAGCTCAGTGCTATAATGGTCAGAGGCTTTGTTGCATGAATCCCGTTTGATTCCATAGCACCCTTACCGGCATTGCCTTAAGCGGATTTCCGGACAGAGACCGGCTTAGCAGTTTGAATAAACTTATTAAGTACAGCTGCCTTGACAGC
>JAFLBP010000040.1 GCA_017303875.1 Chitinophagales bacterium
AAATAACACTCAACCTTTTGAAAGCACAAAGTGAAAAAATCAGTGTTAACCGAAAACGCAATAAATGCGCCCTATCAGATCAATATCGTGAGAAAACTCTCGGAATTTGATGCGTTTGCCCTGGGGGCATGCCCCCAAAAATGGAACCCTGCGGAAACTTCAAATCTCCAGTGAAAATCAGTTTACACAAAATACTTTACACTCCCAAAAAAATTATTTTGCGCAGCAAAATCCAAAATTAAACATTAAAAATTCAGCATTCATTCCGCATTCCGAACTCCGCATTCCGCATTCAAAAACGCTTTCACCTGGAATTATTATCCAGAAACGCTTTTTCCTCTTTGCTAAGGCTATCGAGGCCTTTCCGTTGTATTTTTTCGAGAATCTGATCTAGTTTTTGTTGTTTTTTGAGGCGTTCCGTATTGTAGCGATCTTCAACGGTATAATTGCGTGTAGGATCGGCGGGCGGCAGATCAATCGTAACTTTATGGGAAAAATGCGGATATTTATACACCAAATACAGAAAAATAAGGGCGGGCAGCAGCGTGGTCACCAATACCGTATAATTGCGGGCGAACAGCGTGGTATCTATACAAAGCGCCAGAACGATGCCGGTAATCAGTCCGCCGAGATGGGCCTCATGCCCGATATTATCGCGTTTACTGCGAATGCCGTAAATGGAATACAAGACATAGGCAGCGCCGTAAATCCAGCCGGGAATAATGGGTGGGATAAAATAAAACCCGATCAGGATACCCGGACTAAACAGCACGGTCGCAAAAATCAGTCCGCTGATGGCGCCCGAAGCCCCGACGGCGCGGTAATCGCCATGATTGCGGTGCATCCACAAGGCCAGCAAATTCCCGCCGAGCAGGCTGCCGAAATAGATCAAAAAGTACCCTGCATAACCCGCATAAAGCACTAAACTGTCGCTGAACAGGTAGAGGGAAATCATGTTAAAAATCAGGTGATTCCAGCTGACATGAAAAAAGCCGGACGTCAGCATCCGATGGTATTCCCGCCGCATCAGAATGGCATCCACGTCAAAGGCGTGGCGCTCGAACAGCTTGCGGTCCTTAAAACCCATGTAAGTGATGATGACATTCAGCACCACCAAAATGATTCCCGGAATATTGAGGAGCATACTTTCAATTTTAGTGAATGTTATTTTGAGAAATATTGCTTTAGCAAAATTGCTACTTTTATTTCAGAACCAAGGGATTAATGTGCTGCATTTTTTCCGACAACACGGGGATTGCATATCTTTGCAGGATTTTTAAAATAAATCATCAATCGCCCGACCACCACGAACATTTAGGGTGTTTTTTCGTTTCAAACTCCTGTTTTTCAGCGCTTTTTAATATTATGAAAGATTTTTCTGCCGTGTTCAATGCACATCCGCAGTACATCGACAACCTGTATAAGACCTGGCAAAACGACCCGGGCGCCGTTGAAGACGGCTGGGCCTCTTTTTTCCAGGGCTTTGATTTTGCTCTGACCGCCGCCAATGGAAACGGCGCACAAGGTACGACACCAGCACCCGATGCCGCGCAACTCCACAAGGAATTTTCCGTCATGGGACTCATCCACGGGTATCGCGACCGCGGCCACACGCTCTCTACTACCAACCCGCTAAAACCGCGCAAAGACCGCAAACCACGCCTGGAACTATCGGATTACAACCTCAGTGAGGCCGATCTCGACCAGCGTTTTGCAGCCGGTTTTGAAATCGGACTACCCAACGCTACCCTGCGCGAAATCGTGCAGCGCCTCCAGTCGATCTATTGCGGCAACATCGGTTTTGAATGCACGCATGTTTTTGATAAAGAAAAACGCGAGTGGCTGCGCCAGCAAATTGAATCGCGCAGTGCATTGCCCGATTTTGGTTTCAGCATCGAGAAAAAACGCCGCATCCTTGAAAAACTCAATGGCGCGGTCGGTTTTGAACAATTCCTCGCTACCAAATTCGTCGGCCAGAAACGCTTCGGCCTCGAAGGCGGTGAAGCGGCCATTCCTGCCCTCGACGCCCTGATTAATACCAGCGCCGAAGGCGACACCCCCGTGGAGGAAGTGGTCATTGGTATGGCCCACCGCGGCCGCCTCAACGTACTCTGCAACATCGTCGGCAAAACCTACGAGCAGATCTTCAATGCCTTTGAAGATAAATCCATTCCCGACCAAAGCTTTGGCTCCGGCGACGTAAAGTACCACCAGGGCTACTCCTCGCAGGTAGAAGCCTCCAACGGGCACTCCGTTTATGTCAAGCTGCTGCCCAACCCCAGCCACCTCGAAGCCGTAAACCCTGTGGTTGAAGGCTTCGTGCGCGCCAAACTCGACCTCCTCTACGAAGGCTGCTACAACCGTATGCTGCCCATCCTTATCCACGGCGACGCCGCTGTGGCCGGACAAGGCATCGTGTATGAAGTAACGCAAATGATGGCACTCGACGGCTATAACGTCGGTGGAACCGTACACCTCGTCATCAACAACCAGATCGGATTTACGACCTCCTGGGAAGATGCACGCTCCAGCACCTATTGCACCAGCGTGGCAGAAGTGGTACAGGCGCCGGTGTTCCACGTCAATGGCGACGACCCGGAAGCCGTGGTCTACGTCATGGAACTGGCTGCCGAATACCGCAAAAAATTCAATGTCGACGTATTTGTCGATATGGTTTGCTACCGCAAAAACGGCCACAACGAAAGCGACGAACCGCGTTTTACCAGCCCCGGACTCTGGAAAATTATTGAAAAACACAGCGACCCGCGTACGCTGTATAGCCAGAAACTCATCGCCCGCGGCGATGTGGAGGAGCAGCTGGCAATAGATATGGACAAAAATTTCAAGGCCTACCTTCAGGAACGCCTTGATCTGATACGCCAGTCGCCCCTGCCCTATACCTATCAGGAGCCTGAACTGAGCTGGAAATCCATGCATAAAACCGTTGATGACGCCGATTTTCAGGAAAGCCCCGAAACGGGTATTCCTCGCGCCGTGATCGACAAAGTGCTGCAACACCTGCTTCAGTTTCCGGCCGACTTCAACCCGCTGCCGCAAATTGCCAAAATCAACGATGCAAAAAAACAACTCGTTGCAGAAGGCAAAATCGACTGGGCACTCGGTGAATTAGCCGCCTGGGGCAGTATCCTGCTCGAAGGTCGCGATATTCGCATGAGCGGCCAGGATGTGAAACGCGGCACATTCAGCCACCGCCATGCCTGCGTATACGACGCCCAGACTGAGCGCGAAGTCAACCGCCTCAATGGCCTGAGCGAAAAACAGGGCAAACTCCGCATTTTCAACTCCCTGCTCTCCGAATATGCAGTGCTGGGTTTTGAATACGGCTATGCCTTGGCCAATCCTGATGCATTGGTGATTTGGGAAGCGCAATTTGGCGACTTTGCAAACGGCGCCGGCACCATCATCGACCAGTTCATCCTCGCTGCTGAAAGCAAATGGGGCCGTATGAACGGCCTGGTAATGCTCCTGCCACACGGCTATGAAGGCCAGGGCCCCGAGCACTCCAGCGCCCGCCTCGAACGCTTCCTTCAGGGTTGCGCGGAAAACAATATCACGGTGGCCAACCTCACTTCGGCGGCCAACCTTTTCCACTTGCTGCGCCGCCAGCTGATGCGTCCTTTCCGCAAGCCGCTGGTCGTTATGTCGCCCAAATCCACCCTGCGCGCACCGTTCAACCTCGCCTCCATTGCAGAGATTGAAACCGGCACCCGTTTCCAGGAAATTTACGACGACGCGCAAGCCGATCCGAAAAAAGTAAAACGCGTGTTGGTGTGCTCCGGCAAAGTCTACTACGACCTGCTCAAACGCCAACAGGATGAAAAACGCAGCGATATTGCCATCCTGCGCCTGGAGCAGATTTATCCTTTCCCCAAACAGCAATTTGAAGCCCTGCGCAACAAATACGCCAAGGCCGAGCTGATGTGGGTACAGGAAGAACCCCGCAACATGGGCGCCTGGAGCTATTTAGTCAGCAACTACGGTGAGTACGGCTGGAAATTATCGGGCAGACCCTCGGCCGCCTCGCCGGCGACCGGCTTCCCGAAACGCCACGAAAAAGAACAACAGGAAATCGTGGACGTCGCTTTCGGCAAGTAACTTTAAACAGACCGCAGTATAACAGAGTGTCGGCGCGACTGCAAAGTCACGCCGACACTTTACGTTTACGGACTACGTATTTTCCCAAAACAACTGAAAGACATTGCCATCCCAAACCCCGAAAAAGGGCTGCGGGCGCCCTTCCGATGCCGCCATACAGCGCCAAAAGATTTCGGGTTCCATGCTTAAAGGCAAAGCTTTCCCATTCACATCCACGGCATATATTGCTGTTTCAGATACAAATTGCAGGCGTAAAGCAGCCACGCGCGCCGGAAAATGGTGCAGCCAGGGCAGTTTCCCCCAGGCATTGGCTGCGGCATCCAGCATGGCATCCCAATCTGGAAAAGCATGTACAGACAAGGCTTCTGCCGGCACGTGAGCCTGAAATTCCTGGTGTGGCAATGCACGCAAAGGGAAAGCGGAGGGATAAAAAACCAATGTTCCGGCATAATACTCCTGCACCCGTAAAGGCGGAGGAAAACCGCCGCCGCCGAAAGCAAAATCAAGCAGCATTGCATAGCGGCCACTCCGGGCGCCAAGTAGCCAGGTACGTCGCTGCTCAAGGCGATCTTCCAGGGTTTCCGACTGAACGGCGGCTACCCACCAGAGGTCGCGCAGCTGTTCGCCCTCCTGCATGACCGTTTCTTTTTTCGCAGTGATGCCAATAAGCTGTTGTAAATCGGCAAGCAGCGCATCGGGCAAGTGTGCGCGTTGCCGGAAAGCCAATGCCGAGAGGGCACAGAGGCCAAGTGTATCCAATGCTGCCTGCGGCCATTCGGGCGATTGTGGCGGCACGGCAGCCAGCAGGCGCAGTATCCGGCTAAGGCCCGACATTGAGGCGTCGGCCATACGCGCGGCAATATTTTGCAAAAAATCGGGATCTTCGGAAACTGCAACCGCCAGGCCGCGGCGCATCAGGTCGTTCAGCCAGGTATCGAGTTCTTCAAACCCGGCTTCGGCGCGTTCCAAACGGTCGAAACGGCGCTTCTCGGCGGCTTCGGCTTTTTCTTGTGCGGTTCGGGCGCTTTTTGCCGTGCCTGACGCCTTGCCCGCAAGCAGGTCGGAGGCCCATTCGGGCAAAAGTGCTGTTGTCTGAAAATGCTCGGGATGGTTTTGTGCCAGCAAAGCCATGGCCTGAAGGTGCCAACAGGGCTTTGGGAAAAAAGGGCAGGAGCAGGCGCCCTTGGCGTTTGCGGTATCCAGCACTAAGGCATGGAAATTTTGATGATCTACAGGAATTTGAGCAAAAACAACCGCGTCGACCCTTGCGGCGGCGGGGAAATAAATGGTTTGGGCAAAAAAGGATGCTTGCATGGGAACAAGCGCTTAATCTTCGCTCAATACTTCCTCATCCTCCTCGTCCACAGCTTCGTGCGTTTCAATCATGTGCGGTTTACCATTGAGCATACCAAGTGCGGCCATGGCGCGTTCGCTGGCGAGTTGTTCGGCGCTTTTTTTGTTGAAATCGTCGGCGGTGCCCATTTTTTTACCATCCACAAAAACGGCCACCTTGAACTTGTCGCGTTTTTCGCTTTTGTATTTGGCCACCACTTTATACTCAATGACGCGACCATTTTTCTGACACCATTCGAGCAGCTGGCTCTTGTAATTATCGTCGAACTGCTCTAAGGTATGAATATCAAGGTAACGGCGCAGTACCTTTTTAATGACAAAACGGCGGGTGCGTTCGTAGCCGACCTCGATATAAACAGCGCCGACGAGTGCTTCCAGCGCATTGCCGAGCATGGAGCGGGAGAGGCGGGTCTGGTTGTAGTTGGCCAGCACGAGGTCGAGGCCCATTTTATCGGCAATTTCATCAAGCGAGTTGCGCTTGACGATTTTGGAGCGCATTTTAGTAAGAAAACCTTCGTCGCTGTTGGGGTATTTTTTAAACAGGTATTCACCTACGATGGTGCTGAGTACGGCGTCGCCGAGGAATTCGAGGCGTTCATTATTGGCGATGGCGTAATCGCGGGTAGAATAAGAGCTTTTGTGGTAAAAAGCCAGCTTAAACAGTTGCAAGTGTACAGGAGTGAACCCGATGAGGCCTTTCAGGCGTCGGGCAAGCTCTCGGTCGGGATGCAGGTAAAAATTGTACAGTTTTCTTATAATACGCACAAAGCAGCTGGTTAAGGATTAAATTTTCTTCAGAATAACGGTAGCATTATGGCCGCCGAAACCGAAGGTATTGCTCATCACGGCATCAATACGGCGTTGCTGCGCCTCGTTGAAGGTAAGGTTCAGGTTCGGATTGATGTCGGGGTCGTCGGTAAAGTGATTGATGGTTGGCGGCACGTAGCCGTGTTGCATGCCGAGAATGCTGGCGATGGCTTCGATGGCGCCGGCAGCGCCGAGCAGGTGGCCCGTCATACTTTTGGTAGAGGAGATATTGAGTTTGGGGGCGTAATCTCCAAAAACCTTTTCAATGGCCTTCAACTCGGCGATATCGCCCAGAGGTGTGGACGTACCATGTGTATTGACGTACTGAATATCTTCGGGCTTCATGCCTGCATCTTGCAGGGCCAGGTTCATTACATTGATAACGCCGAAACCTTCCGGATGCGGGGCGGTGATATGGTAGGCATCGGCGGTTGCTGCTGCGCCCATCACTTCGCAGAGGATGTTGGCGCCGCGGCGTTTAGCGTGTTCGTATTCTTCGAGGATGAGGGCGCCGCCGCCTTCACCGAGCACGAAACCGTCGCGATCTTTATCGTACGGGCGCGAGGCGGTACCGAAGTCGTCGTTGCGTTCGCTGAGGGCTTTCATGGAGTTGAAGCCGCCCACTGCGGTTTTGGTTACGGTGGCTTCCGAGCCGCCGCTGACGATAATATCGGCCCTTCCCATACGAATATAGTCGAAGGCGTTCATCAGGGCATGAGAGGAGGAGGCGCAGGCCGAGACGGTGGCGTAGTTGATCCCGCGGAATCCGTACTGGATGGAAATTTGTCCGGCGGCGATATCGGAGATCATTTTAGGGATGAGGAAGGGGTTGTGTTTGGGTGTCCCGTTGCCGAGCACATGGTCTTCCACTTCCTTTTCGAGGGTTTGCAGGCCACCGATACCGGAGGCCCAGATCACGCCGACGCGGTCTTTATTGATGGCATCGAGGTTGAGGCCTGAATGTTTAAGGGCTTCGGCGACGGCCACCATGGCGAACTGCGTGAAGCGGTCGATACGTCGGGCTTCTTTGCGGTCGAGGTGTTCATCGGGGACAAAACCTTTCACCTCACAGGCGAAATGGGTTTTGAACAACGATGCGTCGAACTGGGTAATAATATTGGCGCCGCTGACGCCCTGCTGCAAGCCGGCGTTGTAGGCTTCAATGTTGTTTCCGATGGGGGTGATGGCGCCGATGCCGGTGACAACTACTCTTTTCATAGTATAAAGCCAAAGTTAGGGCCTTGGGGGCAAACGCGGGCAAATTTACAAGCCTTTATGGCATTACACTATACCCACGCAGAAAAAAAGGCGTGCGAAAAAACGTGAGTCACCCCGTCGCACAGGATGACTCACGTACAACGGTCAGAGAACCGCCGCAATGAAGTGCATGACGTCGGTTAAATTATTGTGCGACGTTCTGCTCAAGAAAGGAAATTGCCTGACCAACGGTCTGGATGTTCTCAGCTTCCTCGTCTGGAATAGAAACTTCGAATTCTTTTTCGAATTCCATGATAAGTTCAACCGTGTCGAGAGAGTCGGCACCGAGGTCATTGGTGAAGCTGGCAGTTGCTACTACCTCTGCTTCCTCCACTCCGAGTTTCTCAACGATGATTTTGGTTACGCGTTCGGCGATGGTTGCCATGTTTTTCTAAAACTTTGGTGAAAAAAAGTCAATTTTTCGGGCAGCAAAGAAACGAGGATTACAACTTTTAAAAAAGTTTTTCGACTGGAATTTTTGCCATATCTTGCACAAGCACAAATACCACTTTGGTGTATTTACTACACTTACCCGGTATTTTTAATATGTTTGCCGGTGTGGCAAACACAATTTAACACGACAACAGGGCAACATTTTTTCCCGAAAAAGGCCTAAATTCGTCATGTTGTTGACCATTTTGTGCGAAAAACAAAATTTTAATATAAAAAACAAGCGTTGCCGCACTCGCGGTATGTGCAGAAAGTGTATTTTTGTGTCGGAATTACTTATTGTAATTTTTACACTTAAACGCATTTTCTAAAATATGCACTACGCCGAATCAGCGCCCTTGTTGCAAAAAAACAAACCCGTTATGCGCAAAGACGGTTCGCAAAACACCAAAATTGTAGCCACCGTAGGCCCCGCCTGCCGTTCCTATGAAAAGCTGGTTGACCTGGCCAAAGCCGGCGTAGACGTGTTCCGGCTCAACTTCAGTCACGGCGAACACCAGGACCACCTCGAAGTAATCGAGCGTATCCAGCAGATCAATGAGCAGTATAATATGCACCTCGGTATCCTCGCAGACCTGCAAGGTCCGAAGCTCCGGGTAGGCAAAATTGAAAATAACGCACTGCCCCTCGCGCCCGGCGATATCATCACACTCGTGAATGAAGAATGCCTCGGAACCCGCGAGAAAATCTATATGTCGTACGACAGCTTCGCCGAAGATTGCAATGAAGGCGAACGGATTATGATGGACGACGGCAAGCTGGTTTTTGAAGTACTCGAAACCAATAAAAAAGATACCGTCAAGCTCGTTTGCCTCCACGGCGGCATCCTGAGCAGCAATAAAGGGGTAAACCTGCCCGACACCAATGTTAAACTCCCTTCGCTCACCGATAAAGACCGCGAAGACCTGGAGTTCATCCTCACCCAGCCCGTCAACTGGATCGCGCTTTCTTTTGTACGCCGCAAAGAAGACCTCGATGTGCTCAAAAAACGCATCGAAGAAGTAGGCCACCCCGCCAAAGTAATGGCGAAAATTGAAAAACCGGAGGCCGTCAAAAATATCAAGGAAATCATCAAAGCCGTTAACGGCGTGATGGTTGCCCGCGGCGACCTCGGCGTGGAAATGCCCATCGAACAACTCCCCGGCACACAAAAACTCATCGTTCAGCTCTGTATGCAATACGCCCGCCCCGTGATCGTGGCGACACAGATGATGGACAGCATGATTAAAAACCCCTCCCCGACCCGCGCCGAAGTTACCGACGTGGCCAATGCCGTACTCGATGGCGCCGATGCCGTTATGCTCTCCGGAGAGACTTCCGTAGGCGACTACCCGGTGCTCACCGTGCAGTACATGTCGAAAATTATTGCCGAAGCCGAGCGCAACTACTGGCCGCAAATTGACGCCCGCCGCCCCCGCGCCGTTGATCGCTCCTCCACTTTCCAATCGGATGTGGTTTGCTTCAACGCCTGCCGCGTGGCAGAAGAAATCGGTGCAAAAGGTATCATCGGCATGACCACCTCCGGCTATACCGCCTTCAAGGTGAGCAGCTTCCGCCCCAATGCACAGATTTTCATTTTCAGCGACAGCATGCACTCCCTCAACACCCTGAGCCTGCTCTGGGGTGTTCAGTGTTTCTACTACGACCGGTTTACAACCACCGACGATACCGTGCAGGATTGTACCGATATCCTTAAAGATACCGGCTTTATCAATCAGGGCGATACGGTAATCAATACCGGCGCCATGCCCTTGCACCGCCGCCACCGCACCAATATGCTAAAGGTGACGGTCGTTGAATAATTTTTTTTAATTTTGGATTTTAAATGCTTGATTTTCGATTGCATTCAATTGAAAATCAAGCATTTAAAATCCAAAATTAAAAATTAATGACTAAAAATCATTTTAGCGCCTTAATACTCTGCCTGTGTTGTTTTTGTGCAGCTGCACAGGAAATCCATCTGGATGCGTTGCGCCCGCTCCAAAACCCGGCCCTGGCGCCTTTTTATTATGGTGTTGCCTCGGGAGATCCCGCGCCTGATGCCATCGCACTTTGGACCAAAGTAGCGCCCGCTCCGGGCGAAGTTGTTGCAACCCTGCAATGGGAGCTTGCGGAAGATGAACAGTTCCTGAAAATTGTTCAGCAAGGGGAAGTAGAAACAATATCCGACATCAACTGGGCCGTAAATGTGCATGTCGGGGGTCTGAAAGCCTTTCAATTTTATTATTATCGCTTTGCTTATCAGGGAAAATACTCCCGGACGGGCCGTACCAAAACGGCGCCTGTTGATGCCGTACAGCAATTGCGCATTGGCGTAACGAGCTGTGCCAACCATCAGGCCGGCTATTTTAATGCCTACGCGCAGCTCGCCCGCCGCGATGATGTAGATGTGGTGCTACACCTCGGCGATTACATTTATGAATACCAGCCCGGCGGCTACGGCAACAGCCAACTGGCGGCCCGGGCACATATACCGGCCAAAGAAATTGTAAGCCTCGACGATTACCGCGCCCGCTATGCGCAATACCGGCTCGATCCGGATTTGCAGGAACTGCACGCGCGTTTCCCGGTTATTATGATCTGGGACGACCATGAATTTGCCAATGATGCCTACGTCGACGGCGCTCAAAACCACCAGCCCGACAAAGAAGGCGCCTGGCAGGCGCGGAAACAGGCGGCGCGGCAGGCTTACTTCGAGTGGATGCCCATACGGCCCGAACAGGCGGGCAAGCTCTACCGCAGTTTCTCCTTTGGTCCGCTGGCAGAACTCTGGATGCTTGATGAACGGATGGAAGGGCGCAGCAAACAGGTCAAATCGGCGGCAGATTCCATGTACCATTCACCCACCCGTTCGATGCTGGGACAGGGGCAGTTTGAATGGCTCACCAATGGACTTGAGCAATCGCAGGCGCGCTGGCGGCTGATTGGCAACCAGGTCATTATGTCGTCGCTCGATGGCTCCAAAGTACTGCCACAAAACCCGAAATTTATGGATATGTGGGATGGTTATCCGGCCGAGCGCGAGCGCCTTTTCCGCTTTTTTGAGGCAAAAAATATGAAAAATTTAGTGGTGCTTACCGGCGACTGCCATACCACCTGGGCCATGGACCTCACGCGTGCGCCCAACACGCCCGGCCAATACGCGCGTAAAAGCCACAAAAATGTAGTGGGCATTGAATACACAACGCCCAGCATCACCTCTGCCAATTACGATGAATACGCCAAACGCTGGAAGGTGCGTATCGGGCAAAAACGTTTTAAAAAAGGAGGGCTGAACCCGCATGTCCGGGTGATGGACCTCATGCACCACGGATATTTACTGCTCACCCTGAGTCAGGAAAGCGCCCGCGCCGACTGGTACTTTGTCAGGAAACTCAGTGTGCGGGATCAGCGGGAATACCGGGGCAGGAAGTGGGTGTATCGGTTGGATTGAGTTGTTTTATAACAACTCATCTAATCTTTAACTACCTAAAACTAACATATTTAGTTCAATTTGGCCTTTTATAAATGAAATTTAATGCATTCTCCTCTAAAAGAAAAGAGTTGTAGAGCGCTAATGTCCCACGCCTTACAACTCTTTGAATTAATATTCGTGACTTATTGAAAAACCAATTCTTTAGAGGATGAATTTACCTCTACTTTTTGGTTTAAAATCTCTACATTAAAGCTGATTTTAGCATTCAAAGCCGCGAATACCTTGAGGATTGTATCGAATCTTGCGTTTGTCAGGCTGTTTTCAATTTTTGAAATTTGAGCCTTTTGGACACCGACAATTTCGCCAAGTTGTGCCTGAGTTAAATTCCTCTCTTGGCGTATTCTACGAATTGAATCCCCCAAAAGTTCAAGGCGCAACTCAGATTCAAACAATTCTCGTTTCGGTGTACCCCTTTTACCAATGTACTTATCAGTAACCTCGTCTAAGGTGTACACGTTAAGCGATTTAGTGTTCTTTTCCATATTTTTACTTTAAAAGATTCGCGTTTGTTCCCTATTTTTGGGAAGTATAGGCAGTTCGAATTTTCTCTGCTCTTTCGATTTCGTTTTTAGGGGTTTTCTTGGATTTTTTTATAAAGCCATGCGTGGCAATAACAAGGGTTTCTTTGTCTTTTCCTTTATCCCAGAAGGCCAACAGCCGAAATTGTTTTTTATTGAAAAGAGTCCTGAATTCCCAAATTTCACCATTTAGTTTTTTGAATAATTCTTTGTCATTACTCACCTTCGCCTTGGTAATATTAAAAAGAATTTTATCCCGCTCTTGTTCTTCCAGCGAATCTAAAAATTCAATTACTGGCTCTAAAAATTTTACGTCGTAGGTTTTAGTCATGTAGTTTGTAACTGATTTTGTTTTTAAAATGTTCACCCATAAGATTTCGATTAAATTAAACTCTCCACAAAAGTAAAGGTTTCCATATTAGGAAACAAGACACGTAGCATGTTTTTTTCAAAAAGTTCAAAAACAAGCCCCACACAACTTTTGAAATACATAAATACAGACCAAGCCATGATGATTAGCTTGGCAAAACGCCTACCCACAAACAAAAAGCCCCTGCAAGTTAGCAACTTGCAAGGACTTTTAAAATACTGTGATCCCGATGGGACTCGAACCCATGACTCCTTGATTAAAAGTCAAGTGCTCTACCGACTGAGCTACGGGATCTTGCTTTTTATGATTTTTGGCATCTTGTGAATACCCTTTCTCCAAAAGCGGGGCAAAGATACAACTACTTTTTAATTCTGCACAAGTAGGTGGCAACTTTTTTGCTAAATAAAATTTTGCACACCCGTATTGCTGCGCTTTCCCGCCAAATTTACTTCGGAAAAGAGAACTGCTTTAACGGGGAAAGGGTTTCATGGTTCATCATTTTAAGCAAATCTTAACATTTAAAGTTAATATCTTAAGATAATTTTAAGAAAAATGAATGCGTTAGTTAAGAAAATCTTAAAAAGATGCAGATCCAAAAAAAATTGTTGCTTTTGGCGCCCGTTTTTTTCCTGTTGGGCGCCTGTCATCAGGCTTTGTATCTGGAGCCTATGCCTCAAAATGCGAATACCCTCAGCCGCTTGCCTGCCGATATAGCCGGGGTGTACGAGATAATTCCTGCGCCCGAAGAACTACCCGAACCGGGCAGTATGGCGGAGCTTTTTAAAGCGTACTTAGTTATGGAACGCATTGACGACCAAAAAATGGTGTTTTATGTAGAAATGCGGATGCCGATTTCGGATATGGATAAACTGCGGGCACTGCTGCAAGGCTGGGTACAGGAAGGAAAGATTAAAGATTACCAGCTCTCCCGGCGGATGCTCTGGATCTCCGGCGGGCGCAATGCGCAAGGGCAAGACCTCGGAACCCAGCAAATTGCACTTTTGCCTTCGGGCAACTGGCTGCTACACCTCGGCAGTTATGAACCTTTTGGGCAGCTCGACCTTAAAAGCGGCCACTTCCTGAAATTTGACCAGCTTAAGCAGGAGCACTTGCGGCAGGAATTGATGCCCGAGGCCGACAGCCTGGCCATGACCATACAGAAAGCAGTGCTGAAGCGCGCGCCGGAGGGTTTGTTCCTGAATACTGAAACCGAGGAGGGGCAATGGCAATGTATGTATTTTGTCAAAACGGCACAGGATCGTTACATCCTCAATTCAGGCTACATCGAATCGGAACAGGATTTTAATGCCTACCTGAAAAAAAACTTCCCCGAACGCGCTTATCAGGAGACCAACGACAAGGATATCCTGCTCGATATTTCGGATGAGGCCTTTATTAAAATGCAGCAAACACCCTCACTTTGGGATGTAATGCAGCTGCGAAAAGTAGAATGATGTAATTTTTTCAGGCATTTGGCCAACCATTTGATCCGCCGCTGCTTTCCTTGTCTAATGAGACTTTAACCAACTTAAACAAATGCGGCGTATGTACCAACGATTTCTCCTGCTTTGCGCCTTTGGCGCTTTCGGATTAGGCAGTATTTCAGCACAACAGGATACCAGTTTTATCTCTATCGGCAGCGAACAGGGCACTTTTGAAAATGTCGGATTTATGGAGGAATACGATTTTGTATTCCTGAATAAAGAACCCCTGAATTTTTGGCTGAAATGGAATGCCGGTGCGGCGCTTCCCGTTTTGAGCGGCTACTATATTCCGGGCGACAGCGAGGGTTTTCTCGACTGGCGGCTTGAAGCAGACCTGGAAGTGCGCGTGGGCAAAGCGGTATCAATTAATGGCGCTTTTGGCGCAGCGATTGCTGCCGAGCGCGGTAATTTTCTGGAATATGTGCGCACTGGTCTGGAGGGCCGTTATTACCTGAACCGTGCCAAAGGAATACGAAAACAAAAGAAAGCGCCCAACCTGACAGGCACTTATCTGGCGTTGTCGGCTCTGGAAGAACGCTATTTGTACAAACCAAGCTGGTGGTTATCCAGAGAAAATCATCAAATAGCCGATTATTATTTCACTGCCCGACTGGGGGTACAGCAACGTATTTTCCGTTTCGGCTATTTCGATTATTCCATTGGCCTTGGCGTGCTCAACCAGGGTTTGCAAGTGTACAATACTTCCGATAATACAGTTGAGAAAAACCGGGCCTGGAAGCCCCTGTTTAATCAACGCATTGCCTTGGGCTGGGCCTTTGGTTCTCCCAAACCAGTTCACAAGGACGCGCGCACCTGTGATTTTTTCAAGTGTTATCGGGAGGAAAAACGCATGTTTAAAGTGGATTTATTTAACCTCATCCGCAACCTGAATACCAGTACGCAGGAAGGTCGGCTGAGCGTAGCCTATGAACAGAAAATCGGAGACTCGCCATTTTCTTTACAGGTTGAGGGGGCCGTTACCGGTCGAAACAGTCCGAATAATGAAACCATTTCAATCATAACGATTGCCAACGGACAGGTAAACTACAGCGTCGCAGAACGTCGTAACGGCCGCGACTGGCGCAGCGGCGCTTTGCTTGGCATTGAGCCGCGCTGGTATTACAGCATGAAAAAGCGGATTGCCAAAGGGCGATCGGGCAATAACCTGAACGGCGTTTTTCTGGGCCTGCATGGTTCCTGGGCCGGTTCCAGGATGGTAAGCACGCGCCCGGAATCTTATCAGACAAGGATTGCAGCAATTGAACAGTCGGTACGGCTGTTGCCGGTTTGGGGTGTTCAGTATCGCCTCTTCGATCGGGGCTTTTTTGAGTACCGCATTGGAGTAGGCCCTGGTTATTATAAATCGACAAATGAATCGCGGTATCGCGACGAGCCGGCGCCGATACCGGGTTTTACAAGTGAGGGCCTGGAAATTATTTTCTTTTCTTCGCTGCGTATCGGATTTGCGTTTTAGGCAGGTGCAGTACAAAATTCCCTCGCTTTCATGCGATCATGTATTCCCGGACAAGCGCTTGGCGCATAAAAAAATGAGCCAGCCCTCTGTCGGACCGGCTCAGTGTTCAGAGCAAATTACCTCAAAATCTCTGTAGATCCGGCATCCCTGCCGGTTGTGAATCAATTCGATAAGCAGGGTGCACGCCCCAACGTTTTGAAGACGCGCACGCCTGACTTATTGTAAAAAGAGCAACTGTCAAATTAGTGTGCCGGTTTGCATGAAAACCAGCAGTTATGAACAAGCAACCACGCTCCCCTTTTTCCCCGACTATCCTTGCAGCTCAAACCCCGGAGGGAGGGGTCATTGCTGACCCCATATTGCGTTGGTTGGAATGCCGGGCGGACGTTTCCGCCCGGCGTTTTTTACTTTACTTCATCTGAATCATTTTGCGCGTGGCGCTGTCGGTAGACGTTTCGAGCGTGTAGTACAGCAGTCCGTGGCCATTGACAAGTGCCTGGTTGATCACGATGCTGTTGTAGCCCTTGAAGTATTCTCCACTGTTCTGGTAAACCATGCGGCCCGACTCGTCGAAAATACGCAGGGTAGCTTTGGTCGCTTCCGGCAGGTTAAATCCGATCACGGTCATGTTCACGAAGGGGTTCGGCTGGTTTTGGTACAGTTCGAAGCCAACACCGCTGATGGTTGCGCCATTTTCAGAATTGAAGCGCAGGGCGATGTCGAGTTTATCTTCGTCGGATACCAGACTGGCGGCATTGAGTTGGCGGTAAGCTTCGGCGCGGGTGATGCGGCTGGATACACCCAGCATTTTGCTGAGTTGACCATCGCGCAGGGCGCGGAACTTGATGCTGAATTCGCCCGGTACCTGGCCTTCCCAACTGGTGGTTACGGCTTTGTCGGAAGCGAGCACTGCAAAGTGATCTTTCGACATGCCTTCACCGGGCAGGAGGTCGAGTACCTGTAAGCCATCATAATTGAGGGTAAACTGGTAGCCGGTTACTGTTTCGGCAGCTTTGAAGCGCACCGTTACTTCTTCGCCTGCTTTCATGATCTGGTCGTCTACATCGAAGAGCAGGGTACCGCTGCTGCGATCTTCTGATTGCATGAAGCTGTTGGCGATGGCATTCCCGTTCAGGTCACCGATTTTGACGGCTACAAAGTTTTCGTCCATATCGCTACCCTGGATTTGAGCGACCGTTTTGTTCTCCGGGAACGGCGAAACAAACGGGTTCTGCGGGTTGGGGAAGCTGAAGCTGTTGTCGACAAAACGCCAGGAGGTGTTATTGTCCAATTCAGTGGTGATGCCCAGGATGAGCTTGCGCAGTTCAACGATGTCGAGGGTGGTGATACTACCGCTGCGGTTGGCATCGGCTGCAATCATTTTGTACGGTGTGGTCAGCGGCTGGATACCGAGGATGTGCTTGGAAATAAGCACGAGGTCGAAGGTAGATACGCCGTTGATGTGGTTGTCGTCTTTGATTGGTGTGATGGTAAAGTTCGACAGGATGGGTACTGCATTGCTGAACTTATAGCTGCCATCGATACCGGTGCTGCTGAATTTGCTGAAGGAGCCGGCGGCGGGGTGAGCGCCATCGATTTCGATACCTGCATCTTCAAGGCCGTTATTGTTGTCGGTATTAATCAGACCGGCAATGGTAGCCTGCACGTTGGAACCCGGGCAGTTGCCGAGGTTATCCTGTACGAGGATGTAGGTTTTGCAGTAGTCGGCATTACCGGCAGCATCAATTGACCAGAGTTCTACTTCCTGCGGGCCGATGTCGTCGCAATTAAACGTTACACTGACGTTAGGTTCGCCATTCGGGCCGTAGGGAAAACCGGTGCCGGTGCCTACGCGGCGGATACCGAATTTCAGTTTGTCGAGTGGTGTACAGTTATCTTCTGCGTGTTGCAGGAAGTCGCTGGTAAACAGGGTCAGGCCGTTGGGCATCACGTTGGCGCTTAGGCCATTGAGGCAAATAACGATTGGCGTTTTGCAATCTTTTACGACAAACGTGTACTCGCAGGATTTTTCATTGCCGCAGCCGTCGGTTACGAACCACTTGATTTTGTGGGTACCGTAGGGCAGTTCGGGAATGTTGTACGTGCTTGGTGCGGAAACCGTATTCCAGCGTACCGACGCTTTTACATTATTGCCGTTTTTGGTCGTTTCGATGGCGAAGCGATACTTCTGATTGAGCGGTACAGCGCGCTGATCGAAGGCGCGCGGGGTGCCGCCGGTGAAGTTCGGTGTTGTGGCATTGCCGAAGCGCACTTCATTGGGCGCGGGCAGGGCATTGCTGTTGACCACGGTTTCCATAGTGCCATCCTGATCGAGGTCGAGGAAGAGCAGGTAACGGATTCCGATATTGGCGCCGGAGCAGGCATCAGTGGCATTGATGCTCAGGTCGGCCGGGCCTTCGCAGAGGTCGTGGCTTTCGTTCAGACCATCCCACCAGTAGCTTTCATTCCAGAGCAGCGGGTTATTGGGGGTAAAGTCGCAGAATTCAACCGGGCTGGCAGGGCACTCAATAGTAGGGGCCTGACCGTCAATCACTTTAATGATCTGCTTGTAGATATAGCAGTTGGCGTTGGCATTCCAGAAAGTGCTGTAGCTGGTTGTCGTCTGGTCGGTCGGCAGAATTTTTACCACCGTAGGCGCCCAGGGAGCCGGTGTGCCGGCAGGCGACACGGTTGGGCCGGGCATGTTGCTCGGGTGGTTGATATTACTGTTCGGCGTCGGGTTCGGTACGATGATGCAGGAACCTGTCGGGATGTAAGTACACCAGTTAATGACCTTCCAGGTACGTTCAATTTTGTAGCAGGCATCAGGCACGACCGTGAAAATTTCATCGGTGTAGGAAATGCCGAGCAGTTCGCAATCTTCTCCGTATACCTGCGGTTCTCCGAAGGTACCGGTGCCGTCGCATTCTGTGATGACTTTATCATCCGGGAAGCGAACCGAGTAGTTCTGGCTGTAATTTACCACTACACGCTGCGTACACTGGCTGCTAAAGCCGTGGCAATCGTAGGAGCGGAAAGTACGAATGATGGTTCCCTTGTGGCAGGTCGTGTCAAAGTTGGTATAATTGACCGAATGCGTCAGGCCCTTCATGCCCTGATAATTCTTCGTGGAGTCGAGGCAGCAGTTGTCGTAAACGGTTGCTTTACCGTAAGACCACAAGGAAGGATCAAAGTTTTCGCAGTTGACCGTCACGTTGAGCGGTGGCTCACAAACAGGCTTCAGTTTATCCTGAACTTCTACTTTTACCTGAACTTCGTTATAAATTGGCGTGCCGTCGGGGTAAAGGGCCGGCGTACCGTCGATATTTACCTGATATACCCGGAAGATCACGTTCACTTCAGTACCTACTTCACAGCAGTAGAACTTAATGGAATCACTTTCGGCAGTTGCTGTAAGTTTTTCACAGGCATTCAAACTGTTGATACAGTCGGAATACGGTTCAACACGGCGGACGGTAAAGCGCAGGTTATTACAGTTATCGTAAGATCCCTGGTCGAGGTTGATGGCTTTTACCCAGCTCACACCGGCAAATTCACATCCATTGGCGCTTGGGTAGTAGCAGTCGCTCTCATCATCCACACCGATGGCCACGGTCGTAAATTCTGTAGCGTTTACTACCGGCGGCGAGAAGTCGTTTACCGTAAGTGTGTAAGTACAGGTATTGCGATTGCCGCAATCATCCACTGCCTCGTACTCTACGATATGAGATCCTACCGGCAGGCAAGGCGTTTGACCAAATACAGCGAGGGTGTCGCGGTCAGCGGGGTTATTGCCCGCGTAGTTACTCAGGCTGCCGTTTACAATGAATTCATTGATAATCAGGCTACTTACCGGGTCTAAAACTGAAATCCGGGCCTGTACATAGCTGATTTGAGAGCACCCGTCTTCCAGCAGTGCGTCTGGCAAATTCACTTTGGCACAGCAACTGAACGGATCGGTCGTAACGCTTACGTTGTCCGGGCATTCCCATGTCGGGCCTTGACTATCCGTCACACGAATCAGTTGAATATGTGTTACAATTCCACCGGTGCAGGGATCAACAATATTCCATTCCCGGGTAATATTGTAAGTGCCGTCACAAACCCAAACGGCTACATCTTCTGGCTCCCAGTCGAGGCTACAGCCATCAGGCAAACCATACACCGTAGGTGAACCTACCAAGCCTTGTTGTTGTATCCATTCAGGTGTCGGATAAACTCCGGCACAGTCGAATGCCGGATTGGCAATCCCGTCGTAGTTAGGCGGGAAAACTACATCGTTGAGGCTCGGGCGCAGCAGGTTAATCGTCTGATTGCACACACTGGTGTTACCACTGGCATCGCGGGCCAGCCAGCGACGGGTAATGGTTGCCGTATAATCTGTTCCACAAAGGGTATTGGCCGTCTGATCGGTATAAGACAGGGTTACATCGCTGCAATTATCCATCAAACCGGCCGGAACAATGTAGGTATTGTTGTTCACGATGGTTACCGGCGGCGCGGTCAGGCCATTGGGGAAACCAGGCGTGAAGGTGCCGGTATAATTGATATACAGCTCTGCGATTTCAATGGTGGAGAGGTCGCCCATACCATTTACGTCACTGATCTTGAGCTTCCAGTCGCCCACCGGCGATTGGCCATCGAAGCTGCTCAACAAGCCTGAACCAAGCGGAATAATCGCACTTTTGTTGGTCGTATAATTGGGGCAGTTGGCAGCAGTGAGGCCTTCGTCGTCGAGGCGTACATTGATCGGCGAAGGGAAACATCCGCTCACCTGATTCCATACATTGACGATGGTACCGGAGGGGCTGATCAGCTCAATAAACAGGTTGGAAGCGAACGCGTCGCCGGTAATGCGCAGGCGCAAGTCTACGTCGTTGATGACGGCATTCGTTGGCGCTTTTACCGGAATGGTGAGGTTACGCGTCTGGAAATCCACCACATTAATGGGCAGATTCGGAAGCGCGAAGCGCTGCGTTACGGTTGCCGGTTTATTGTAGGTCGGCAGGGTTGGATAGTTACAGGGCACCACCACATCAGCTGCAAAGCAGTTAATCAGCGGGGCAATATTATCCTGCACCTTCAAGTCGCCGAAGCATTTATTGCCGGTTATCGGATCTGTTACGCGAACGCGGTATGTTTTGTTGATATCGGGCAGTCCAAGTACGGCAGGTACCCAGGGGCCGTTGCCGTAAGGTGCAATTTTATCCAATTCAACCACATAATTGTCGTAGCATTTGTACGGGCCGCCTTCCAGCACCTGATCGGCGCCAACGGTGGTCTGGCAGTCCTGGCCGAGGGCCACAATCACAAGGTCGTTGCAAACCAGTGAATTCACCGGACCGGCAAAATCATTCACCGTAACAGAGAAAGAACAAGTAGCTACATTACCTGCCGCATCGGTACAGGTAAAGGTATTGACGGTTGTTCCGATCGGGAAATCACCGCCGGAAGGAATACCGCTGATCTGAAGCGGTGTGTTGCTGATAATTTTCTGGTAAGATACCGAGCCATTGTAGGCACGGGAAGTAGCAGTAGCACCAAAGGGATACCCCACACTGGCGCCCGGGCTGGACATCAGGTTCAGCACGCCGTCGTTCTGGTTGCGTGTGATACCAGGGCCGAGGCCGGTGAAGTTAACCGGTTGTCCGCTTTTGGACGTGATATAGATACCGCGTGTCTGACCCGGAAACAGGTGAATAGACAAGCCACCGATGGTAGTGCCGCTGGCCGGACCGGAAGACGAGACCGTCACGGTTCCGGCTAATGTCCATTCTGCCGGATTGTTGGCTACACCCGACCAGGAAGAAGCCGAGGTCGTGTAATACACCTCCATAGGCCACACACCCGCATCGAGCGAAGGGGCAAACTGTGTTACCGAAATGGGCGTTGCGCTGATATTGCTCACATCAAACATGATACCGGCCTGACCATTGTCGAAGTCAAACGGCGTAGTCAGTGTCGACAGGGTCGGCAGCGGACAGTTATCGGAGCAGGAAACATTATAGGTGTAAATAGACGAGCAGGAGCCGTCGCTGAGGTTGAACGTGATGTTGGCAGGGCAGGAAATGATCGGCGGCGTATTATCCGCCACATTAATATTTTGTGTTGCGCTGCTCAGCACACCGCCACCGCAGGGGTTTACCAATTCCCATACAATGACGTTATTGCCTTTGGGCACCTGAATAGAGGTAACCATTGGCGTGGTAACGGTGGTAGGAGCACCACCATTTACCCGATATTGCAGGTTGTACGCGGCATTACAACCTCCGGGAGAGAAGGTCGGCAGCGGCGTTGTTACATTGACGAAGCAGTTGTTGGAACCGGGGCCGGTACCAATGGAAATGCCCGCAGGCGCAGTCATGGCGCAGCTTACTTTTGGCACCTCGGTCACGATGGCCGTCCAGCCTGGTTGTTGGTTGGAACCATCAGAGCGGAATTGGAAAGTAAGTGCTTCGGCTGCATTGGCGCCTACGTTGGCGATACCCGTGTTGGCGGTAATTGTTCCGGGGTTACTGGTTTGCCAGTTGCCACCGGGAAAGCCGCTGAGGGTAGTTGCTTCAGGGCCGACTACCTGATTGGTACCGACCGCTGTGCTGTTGTAAATATAGAATGCGTCCCAACCCGGCTCAAGCCAGAAGGACAGGAATTTTACCTGAATCCGGAAGTTTGCAGCATCGGATGGCAGGAAAGTCACATTTGCATTGGCTGTATTGTTGTAGTTGCCGTTGGGGCCGCCACTGTCGTAAAAGTTGAAATAACAGTTGCCCGGAGGGCTGATGGTAAAGGGGCTTCCTGCGGTTGTACCGGAGTTACCCATATTGACATTGGCCTGCGCTGTAAGCAAACTGCTCCAGCACAAAACTCCCAGTACTGTCAATAGCAGGTGGAAATTACTCTTTTTCATGATGAATTGATTCACTTGAGTGGATTGAAAATGATTAAAATGATTAAAAAATGCTTATTCCGACAGCTGTAGCCGCACCTCCTCGTATAGGGCGCGCAGTACCACTTTTGGCGTGTAAGCAACCTCTTTCAGGCCTCCCAAAGAAGCGGCCTCATTGAGTGTGGTTTCCATTGCCTTGCTGATGGGCATACCGTTGCGCATCTCGCGCATGATCGCTTTGTAATAAATCACGCGGCGCAGGGTGTTCTCATAGAGCGATGAGGTCGGCTCAAGACCAGGAAGCTGTTCATTAGCCTGGTGCACGCCTGCTTCAAGCAAGGCAAGTGCTTCCTCCCGGGATACATACCCGGTGGAGGAAGAAGAGCCAGGCCCTTCGAGGGTCTGAGCGCTGAGGTCTGGTTGCCAGAGCAGGCAGGCCAGAAGGCAGATTGTTGCAATGAGCAGTCGTTTTGTTGCTACATTGGCAGTGTGACAGATGTTCATCTTCTACATGCGATTAGAGGTGAAGAGTTGGGTAACTTTCTTGAAATGAGGCTTTTATGGGTTTACATGACTACATCAATGGCGACGCTGGTTATACTGGTCAACATGCGCCCTGAGGTATTATGGAGCAGTGTAAAATGATGTCTTTGCTTGTTCATGAGAAGGCGGTATTAAAATGAAAAATGTGGTCCTGGCTTTGTCGGGGTGTTATGATTTCAGAATTGTATCGTGATAATCCCGTTGTGCTCTTTTACCGGATAAACCCCGGGGCGAAGTGTGCGTACCTGCAAACCCAATCCTGCAACTAAAAATCCGGGCAACTTGCAGTTTTCAGTCAGTACCAATGCCCCGTGGCGCAGGTGTTTGCGGTAGAGCGTTGTACAGACCAATTCACGCACCAACACCATTTCAATGCCTTTCCCATCGTTGCGGGCATGTATAAAAGCCGGTGCGCACTTACAATGGTTAGAAAGGAGTGGAGAAGCAAAATCCTGATAGGCAGTTATCTTGCACACCCCGGTACCACGGCAATCGGCAGTCGGTGATCCAAAGATGACGTCGCAGTGCATGGAGGCTTCCGTAAGAACCGCTTTGCCGTTTTGTGTAAGCGCCTGGCGTCTTTTTTCCATGCCGTAGCTGAGTAGTTGTGCAGTGCGTTTCATAGTATGGTATTTGATTGGAAAAGGCTTATTAGTTGATTGATCGTGAAAAGCGCTTAAGCTCCGATGAGATCCAGGCCGGTGATTTTTGCACCGATGAGATCCAGGCCCGTGATTTTTGCGCCGATAAGGTCCAGTCCGGTAATTTTTGCACCGATGAGATCCAGACCTGTGATGGCGTTTTGTTGCGGGTTGTTGCTGTTGATTTGAGTTGCGCTTTTCATGATGTGCGGGATTGAAAAAGTGATTATTGTTCCGATTGATGTCTCAAAGGTCACCCGCACGACGACCCTATCTATGGACAGTTTTCGGCACATTCTCTCCCGGCGCTTTTTTTAGGGTTTTATTTGTTTTTAAATACTAAAAATTTGATTATCAATATTTTATACAAATATTAGAAAAGCGTAAAACCTGCTCAATATCACCGCTGAGCAGGTTTTTCAAGGCCTTTTTGAGGCTTGTTTCAGGGCAAAAAATCGCCCTCCGGAGGCTGTTCCGGCAAATTTTTTTTGACTTAAAAAGTATCGGGAATACGCAAATGCGCCATTTCAGGCTCGGGGCATAAATTGCCTAACCTTGGATCGGGGCATAAAAAAAGCGCCCGGACCTGGCCCGGGCGCTTTTTTATCAATACCGTTAAATAATTGTCGGTAAAAATCAGGAAGGAATCGTTCCTCCAAGGAAATCACGCAGATCATGCTGCTTGATCATATTCGGCGTATGTGTTTTTGCACCACCGATCTGCTGCATTTGCTCCTCGTCCAGCACAGTTGCGTCTGAATTTTCGAGCTGCGCTATTGAAAACTTGCCGGTCTCGGCTGCTTTGGGCGGCTCCGGCACAATATTTTTTCTTTTAAAAAGGAAATCAAGCATAATATCGGTCTTTGCTTTGCTGGCACAAAGGTAAATCATAATGCCAAAAATGCAAGGGAGCGGACAGTTTTTTGTACCAACGGAAGTGTTAAAGTATTGTACGGTTTCATTACGGGTTTAAGTTTGTTTAAATTTCACTTTTCACAAAATATAAAAACCTACAAACTCGCCTTAACTTCGCGTCATGGCTCAGCAGAACAATAAGTACGTGTGCATACACGGACACTTTTACCAACCTCCGCGCGAAAATGCCTGGCTTGAAATTGTAGAAAGACAGGAAAGCGCGCGCCCATTTCACGATTGGAACGCCCGTATCAATCAGGAATGCTATGCCCCTAATGCAGCGGCGCGCATCCTCGACGAACAGGGCTGGATTTCCAGAATCCGCAACAACTACAACCGTATCTCTTTCAATTTCGGCCCAACCCTGCTCTCCTGGCTCGAAGAAAACGACCCGGAAGCCTATCGCCTCATCCAAAAGGCCGATCAGAAAAGTATGGAACGCTATGGCGGGCACGGCTCCGCTGTGGCCCAGGCACACAGCCACCTGATTTTGCCGCTGTGCAACTACCGCGATAAAATTACGCAGGTCTATTGGGGTATCCGCGACTTTGAGCACCGCTTCAACCGCTACCCGGAAGGTATGTGGCTCGCCGAAACCGCCGTAGACACCGAATCGCTTGAAGTACTTACCGCCCACGGCATTCAATATACCATTCTGGCGCCAAGGCAGGCAAAAGCCATCCGCCGGGTGGGTACCGAAAGCTGGACGCCCGTCAATGCCGAAACCATCGACACCCGACAACCGTACTGGTGCAAACTGCCCAGCGGCCGGCAAATCGCCCTCTTCTTTTATAATGGTGTCATCGCTCAGGAAGTCGCGTTCAACGGCCTGCTCAACAGCGGCAAACGCTTTGCCCAGCGCCTGCTCTCCACCTTCGATAACAACGACAGCCCGCAACTCTGCCAGATCGCTACCGACGGCGAAAGCTACGGCCACCACCACCGCTTCGGTGAAATGGCCTTAGCCGATTGCCTCAATCAAATACAACAGGGGCAACAGGCCAAACTGTGCAATTACGGGCAGTTTCTCGAACTTCACCCGCCCACCTGGGAGGTGCAGATCCACGAAAACTCCTCCTGGAGCTGCGTCCACGGGGTAGAACGCTGGCGCAGCGACTGCGGCTGCAACACCGGCGGCAATGCCGGATGGCATCAGCGCTGGCGCGCGCCCCTGCGCAACACCCTCAACTGGCTGCGCGATCAGCTGGCGCCGCTGTTCGAGCGAGAAGGCGCACGCCTTTTCCAGGATCCCTGGAAAGCCCGCAATGAATACATCGACGTGATGCTCGAACGCAGCGACGAGGCCATTCAGGCATTCCTCGCCCGGCACGCCCGGCGCGAGTTAAGCCCTCTGGAACGCGTCAGCGCCCTGCGCCTGCTCGAAATGCAGAAGCACGCCTTATTTATGTTTACTTCCTGCGGCTGGTTTTTCGACGAAATTTCAGGTATTGAAACCAACCAAATCCTGCAATACGCCTTGCGGGCGATGGATTATGCCCTCGAAGTGTGTAAAGTGGAGCTGCACACGGAGTTTGAGCGCCGACTCAACGAAGCGCCCAGCAACGTGTACCCCTCGGGTGGCGTTGCGTACCGCCAACACGTCATACCCACCCGGGTTACACTCGAACGGGTGGCCATGCACTTCGCCGTTGCGTCGCTGTTTGTGGAAAACCCCGAAGGATTAGACCTGTTTAACTATCAGGCCAGCGTTGAGTTTTTTGATAAAATTGAAGCCGGCACGCCCAAATATGTAGTCGGCCGATTAGTCATCCGATCCAAACGCAGCACCAAAGAGCGCACCTTCTGCTTTTCCGTTCTTTACCTCGGCCAGCAACATATCATCGGGAATATCAGCGGAGAAATGAACCGCAGCACCTTCGATGAAATGTATGCGCGCAGCGCCAAAGCCTTCCAGGCCGCCAATATCGGCGAGCTGATCGGTATTTTGCAGGAGTATTTCGGGCCGGAAAAATTTACTTTTTCCAGTCTGTTTACCGATGAAAAAGTAGAAATTATCCAGCACATTACCGAGCAAAGTCTGTCGCTGGCCGAAGCCAATTTCCGCAACGTTTTTAACGACAACTACCAGTTGATGGCCGGCCTGGAAGAGGCCGGATTGCCGGTACCCGACGCCTGGCGCAGCATCGCCGCTTATGTGCTCAATGATGATTTGCTGAATTTTTTCCGGGAAGAAGATACGTCTGATCCGCGTTTATTGCGCCGCATTGCCGACGACATCAAGCGCTGGAACCTTAAACTAAGCGATCCGGAAGCCGTTCAACTCGCTATTAGTCAGCGCATTATAGAAGAAATGGAACATTTGAGTCTCGATGAGTCTTCCGTACCACGGGTAAAATGGCTCAGCGAAGTGCTCCGCCATATCGGCGAGTTGCAACTCAAACCCGATCTTTGGCGCAGCCAAAATGTATTTTACATGCTCACCAAAGGTTTGCGGAATGGCGACTGGGTATTTGCCAACGACACCTGGAAAGCGGCCATCGAAAAATTAGCCGCCCAGTTACAGGTGCGTTTAAAATAAGACGCAACGCATAAACAGGGGAAAATCCCGGATTTCAGAAAAATATATCCTGAAATTCGGGATTTCCCCTTTTCAAACGTGCATTTACCAGCGAATCAGCGCCGAAGCCCAGGTAAAGCCCGAACCAAAGGCTGCAAGGCAAACCAAATCGCCTTCCTTGATTTTACCCGCCTCCCAGGCCTCCGTCAGCGCAATGGGCACGGAAGCCGCCGTGGTATTGCCATAGCGCTGAATATTGTTCCATACCTGGTCGTCGCGCAGGCGCAACTGGCGCTGCACAAACTGACTGATGCGCAAATTGGCCTGGTGCGGAATCAACATATTAATGTCGGAAGCTTCGAGGCCCGCCTCTTTGAGTGCCTCATGGATGACTTCCGGAAACTTTTGCACGGCCATTTTAAATACAAACTGGCCTTCCATATTCGGGTAATACTGCCCGTTGGCCATCATGTGCGGCGTGATAAAAATTTCTCCAAAAGTATCGGCAGGCGGATAGCCGTATTCCTGGCGCTCACCTTCTTCAAGGCGATGCTGGTGGTAGCCGCCGTGCGCCCCCGGGTTGATAAAGGCTAATTTTTCAGCATATGTACCATCGGAATGCAGCTTGGTGGTCAGGATGCCCCTGTTCGGATCTTCCGAAGGCTGAAGAATGGCCGCGCCCGCGCCGTCGCCGAAAATAACCGTCACATTCCGGCCGCGCGTGCTGAAGTCGAGGCCCATCGAGTGCATTTCCGCGCCCACAACCAGTACATTTTTATACATACCGGTTTTAACAAACTGATCGGCGATGGACAGCGCATAAACAAATCCGCTGCACTGATTGCGAATATCAAGGGCGCCCACTTCTTTATGGGTAATGCCCAGTTCCCGTTGCATCAAAACGCCGCAACCGGGAAAATAGTAGTCGGGACTAAGTGTTGCAAAAATGATAAAATCGATCTCCTCCGGGGCAATACCTGCGCGTTCGCAGGCCACACGGGCAGCCTTGGCGCCCATGCTGGAGGTGGTTTCCTCGTGTTTTTTGCCGTAATGCCGGGTTTGGATACCGGTGCGCTCCTGAATCCACTCATCGCTGGTTTCCATAACCTGCGAAAGATCATCGTTGCTCACGACCCGCTCAGGAACGTAGTAACCAATACCTGCAATTTTGCTGCGCATCATAATGATGGATTTTATTTTTTTGAAAAGGATAAAATTTCAAAAAGGACAGGCAAATGTGCGAAATGTTTTGAAAAATCACAAGCGTCTTTGTCCGGCATTTACCATCCAGACGCCCAACAAGGTAAATGCGACGCCCAAAATTGCCCAGCTGCCAAAATTTTCCCCCAAAAACAACCAGCCCAGAAAAATGGCCAGCACCGGATTAATATAGGTATACAAAGATGCCACGGTAGCTGTAAGGTGCCGGAGCATAAACATATACAGGGTAAATGCCAGCGCCGACCCCACAATGGCCAGATAGGCGACCGACAACCAACCCTCCCAACTGTGGTGAATGGTATGGTTGGGGTCGAAAATGGCACTCATCACAAAACCGCCCAGCCCACCCGCTGTAATTTGCAAACCGGAGTTAAAAATAGGCGAAACCGACATCGCATTGAAGCGTTTGGCCATTACTGTACCCAAAGACCAGGTAAAACAGGAGCCAAAACTCGCCAAAATACCCCAGCGATAATCGGGTTTCATAAAATCGCCCCAACCTTCACTGAAAATAATGCCCAGCCCGCCGAAACCGACCAGCACCCCAAGGCCCATCAGCAGGTTAATGCGCTCCGAACCCTTCCAGGCCAAGTTGATCAGCACCACCACCACCGGCGTCAGCGACCCGATTACGGCCGAAAGCCCGGAGCTGATAAATTGCATGGCCCAGGTGACAAACCCGTTGCCGCCGGTGATCATGAACAGGCCGGTCAGGGATTGTCGGAAAACATATTTCCTGCCCGGCCAATGCACTTTTCCGCTCGCAGCACCAAGCCCGAGCAGCAGCAAACCCGCTGCAGTTTGTCGGATGCCCACCAATAAAAAAGGGGGGAAATCGCGTACGGCATACTTGATGCCGGTGTACGTGGTACTCCAGATGATACAAAGGGCAGCAAGCGCCAGATAGGCTTTAGACAGGTCGGAACGGGTAGATTGCATGCCGCAAAGCTACGAGCCGTCTAACGCAACTCCGTCGGTATTGCCGTGAATTGTTTCAACGCACCGCTGCGCAGCACCCAAATCGTAACTTTTTTACCAATACTGGCTTCATCCAATGCCTTGTGCAGCTGATCGATGCTGTCTACGGGGCGGGCGTCGAACTGTACAATCACGTCGCCGTTTTGCAAGCCGCATTGTTGTGCGGGGCTGCCGTTTTCTAATTGCTGGATCTGAATGCCACCGCGTGTGGGTAGTTCAAGGGTTTGAATCCACTGTGCCGGCAGCTGAATATTCTGACCGCTGAGGCCGAGGTAGCCCCGGCGGACGCGTCCTTCGAGCAGGAGTTTGCCCACTACGTATTTGGCTAAATTGGAGGCCACTGCGAAGCAGAGACCCTGGGCGGGCAGGATGACGGCCGTATTCACGCCGATGACTTCGCCGTGAGAATTAACGAGTGGCCCGCCGCTGTTGCCGGGGTTGAGAGCCGCGTCGGTCTGGATCACATCGTCGATGAGGCGGCCCGACTGGCTGCGCAGGGTGCGGCCGAGGGCGCTGACCACGCCTGCGGTGACGGTGTACTGAAATCCGTAGGGATTGCCGATGGCGACGGCAATTTGCCCTACCTGTAGCCGGTCGCTTTCGCCGAAGGGCAGGGTGCTGAACGCGCTGCCTTCAATTTTGATCAGGGCGAGGTCGGTAGCCGGGTCTTCGCCTACGAGGTGCGCGACGAAGCTGCGGCCGTCGGGGAGCATGGCTTCAATTTTTTCTGCGCCGTTCACCACGTGGCTGTTGGTAACGGCATAGCCGTCGCTGCTGATGATAAAGCCGCTACCCGTGCCTGCGGCGGGGTCATTGGGACGCGGCTGTTGTTTTTTAAAAACTTTCAGGTGCAACACTGCGTTGCTGGCGCCGGAAGCGACCCGGACGATGGTTTGGGAGTAGACATCGAGCAGGGAACTATCGGAAACGCCATTGCGGGGCGTGTTTTGTGCAGGTATGGCGGCATGGCCTTCGGTAGCAAGGTAATTAAGCATAAAAATGCTGTTAAATGGTGAAAAAATGAGGGCCGGTGCTGGTAATTGGCGCTTGAATTTCAATTCCGGAACAAGCGCTGTGCTTTCAAAGGGAAATGAGCGAAGGGCGATTATCGTGCCATGTTGGGAAAAGGCTGCCAGAATGACTTGTGTGCGCCAAAATGGCGCGCGGGGCATTCCGGGAGGCTTTGAGTATGGAACCAAAAGCCCGCAGTTGTGGAAAAGAGCAGGCGTTTTGTTTTTTCAAAAATATTTTGCTTAAAATCAATCATTTACGTACCTTTGCACCCGCTTTTTAAGCGAAGTGTTCATTTTTCTTATAACTCACTGATAATGAGACATTACGAAGTCACCTTCATCGTAGATCCAGTCCTGTCGGGCGATGAAGTAAAATCGACAGCGGAACACATCCAGAACGAACTGCGCCAGGCTGGCGCCGAGTTGGTTGCTGTGGATGAGTTGGGCCTCCGTCAATTGGCCTACCCCATTAACAAGCGTTCTTCGGGGATTTACTACTGCATTGAGTTCAAGTGCGAAAGCGCTGCATGGTTGGGCAAATTTGAGCTTAACATGACGCGTAACGAGCGCCTGCTCCGCTACCTGACCGTTAAGCTTGACAAATATGGCGTCAAGTACAACGACGACAAGCGCAACGGCCGCATCGGCAAACGCAAAGTTGAGACTACTTCGGGCACATCCGAAGAAGGTGGCGATCTCGCCCCGGCGGTTGTCAACCTCGATGCTTAATTTTTTTCCCTCCTTTTCACACGCTTAAACCATTTTCACAATGGCTGCATCAAGAGAAGATGTTAAATTCCTGAGCAACCCCAAAATCGGGTTGCGTCGCAAGAAATATTGCCGCTTCCGCAAATTCGGTATCAAGTATATTGATTACAAAGACGCCGAATTCCTGCTCCAGTTCATCAACGAACAAGGCAAAATTCTCCCCCGCCGCATTACCGGCAATAGCCTGAAGTACCAGCGCCGCATGGCAACTGCCGTTAAGCGCGCCCGTCACCTCGCTATGTTGCCCTTCGTAGGCGATCTGCTCAAATAAACAACCGTCATTTCCGAATTGGCGCCGACATTCATAAAATGCCGCCACGCCATTCGGTCACACCATCAAAATTTTCAACACATGGACATCATTTTGCTCGAACATATTGACAAGGTGGGCGCCAAACACGAGGTCGTGAAGGTGAAAGACGGCTACGGGCGCAACTACCTCATCCCGCGCGGTCTGGCTATCGTAGCCAACAAAGCCAACATGGCTCGCCTCGACGGCATGAAAAAACAAAACGCCAAGAAGGAAGCTGCAATGGTGGGTACCTACAACGAGTGGGCAACCAAAATTGCGGGTACTACCTTCAAAATCGCTGCTAAAGCCGGCGAAAGCGGCCGCCTGTTCGGCTCCGTTTCCGCTCAACACCTGCTCGCTGCTATCAAAGAACAAGTAGGCCTGAGCATTGAAAAGCGTATCGTCGAAATGCCTGAAGAGGTTAAAGAACTCGGCGAATACAGCGCAAGCATCAAATTCCACCCGGAGGTGATTGCCAACGCAAAATTTGAAGTAGTGGCTGAAGAAGCCTGATCCGCTACATCTTTTTTTCGATAAATACGTTTTAACATGAGTCATTCCAAGTTTTTTGGGATGGCTCATGTTATTTTTACCCCCGAATTATTTGAGCAGCGCAATGAAAAACTCCGTCATCCTGCGGATTATGGTGCTTGGCGCCATTTCCATCGTCAGTCTACTGGCCATTCAAACCTATTGGGTCATTCGCACCTGGGATCTGCAGGAACGCGAATTTAACCGAAAAGTCAACCAGGCGCTCCGCGATGCGGCCAACGACCTGAGCGCCATGAACAGCTTTGCGCTGCCTACCCAAAAGCTCGTTGAGCAACTCAACTCCAACTACTGGGTCGTGAATGTCAATAACCTCTTTGAGGCCGACGACTTAGAATACGCCCTGCGCAAAGCCTTTGAAAAACAAGCGCTTAAAGAAACTTATGAATACGGCATATTCGACTGCTCCAGCGATCAGATGGTGCAGGGTAAAGTGGTAAAATACTCCCCCTCGGAGCAACAACAAACCCAGACCCTGTCCCAATCGCTGCCCAAGCACGACGACTCCGACTTTATTTACTACTTCGGCATCAAATTTCCCGGACGTACCGCCAACATCCTCAGCAATATGTGGTGGGTAATTGGCTTTACCGCCCTTGTATTGGTTGCCGTCGCGTTTTTTATCTATTCCATGCGGGTCATTTTGCGCCAGAAACACCTCTCGGAGCTGCAACGCGATTTTATCAACAACATGACCCACGAATTTAAAACGCCTATTTCTACCATCAATATTTCTACCGACGTATTCCTGCAAAGCCAGGCCATTAAAGACGACAAGCGCCTCAACCGTTACGCCGGTATCATCAAAGAACAGGTGATGCGCCTCAATACGCAGGTGGAAAAAGTACTGCAACTCGCCAAAATCGAACGCGACAACATCGAACTCAGCCTCGAAGCCCTCGATCTCGGCGAACTCATACACGGCATTTCCCCTTCTATTGAGCTGAAAGTAAACGAACGCCAGGGTATTCTGCACCTCGACCTGCAGGAAGAGCACGCCTGGATACTCGCCGATAAACTGCACCTCACCAATATCATCCACAACCTCGTGGATAATGGCGTCAAATACAGCAAAGGTATTCCCGACATCCGGATCAGCATCAAAAGAACCGATTCCCGACATGTTGTTTTAAGTGTGCAGGATAATGGCGTGGGTATTCCCCGCGAGCACCAAAAGCGGATTTTTGATAAATTTTACCGCGTTCCAACCGGCAACGTCCACAACGTAAAAGGATTCGGACTTGGCCTGTTCTATGTCAAGGAAATCTGCAAACAGCACAAATGGGACCTCAGCCTGTACAGCGATCTGGGCCAAGGAACCCTGCTGACCATTTCCATCCCCACTGTGGCTGCCCCGCCTGCACCAAAATTTCCTGTCGAAATCAGCGCGCACAGCGAAAGCAGCGCCGAATAACAAACCACCGACCGTTTTTTTCCGACCTGTATGCAACAACATCCAATGTCCGCCGCCCTGAACAACCTGAGCTTTATCCTGCAATCCGCATTCCGCACCCCGTATTTTGCACTGCTGCTGTTGGTACTCCCTTTGCCGGCGCATGCGCAACCTTCCCAGCCCTTGCCCCTGATGAGTGCCGACCAGGCCGTGGAGCTGGCCTTGCAGAACAATTACGACATACAGGTTGCGCGTGGCGATGCCGACATTGCACACCTGAATAATACCAAAGGCAATGCGGGCATGTTGCCCACCATCAACCTTGTGGCCAATGAAACCTTTACCTTCAGTGCTTTTCAGCAAAAATTGGCCAACGGTACCGAATTTGTAAACCCGGGCGCCGTTTTTAACAATGCCAATGCCGCCGTCCAGCTCAACTGGACCCTCTACGACGGCCGCCGTATGTCCATCACCAAAAAACGCCTCGAAACGCTCGATGCCCTCGGCCAAACCAACCTTCAGTCCTCCATACAGCAAACCACTGCAGCGGTACTGCAAACCTACTACGACATCGCCCGCAGCCAACTCCAGATCAATGCCATTGAAGAAATCATCGCACTGAACAGTGAGCGTCTGCGTATTGCCGAAGCCCGATTGGCTGCCGGCTTCGCCGCGCAAACAGATGCCCTGCAGGCACGCATCGACCTCAACCAAACCCGGGCCGACCTGCTGAACCAGCAAAACCTCATGCGCAATTCCAAACGCGCGCTCAACCTGCTGTTGGTGCGTCCGGCCGACACCCCTTTTGAGGTAGTCGCCAATATCGAAAATACATTTACGCCCGATCGCGCCGCCCTGCTCAATGGCATTCAAACCCAAAACCCCTCTATCCAGGCCTTACAAAAAAGCACCGAAGTGGCGGCCCTGCTCATTGAGGAAAGCGCCGCCCTGCGCAAACCCCGCGTTGTCGGAACCGGTCAGTTGCTGGCCCTGCGCACCGACAACGGCGCCGGCTTTGCCCTCAACAATACCCAGGCGGGCCTGAGCGTTGGCGCCGGCCTCGTATTTCCTTTGTACAGCGGCGGCAACATTACCCGCCAGGTAGAAACCGCCAAAGTAGCGGCCAAACAGGCGACACTGCGCACCGACGCCCAGCGCCTGACCCTCGAAAATACGCTCGACCAGCTCATCGCCGCCTACCAGACCCAAAAGGAAATCCTTGCACTCGAAGAGCAAAACGTGGTGAGTGCCCGCGAAAACCTCAAGGTCAGTACCGAACGTTTCCGCCTCGGCCAGACCACCAGCTTAGAAACCCAAACCGCCCAGAACACCCTCTCGCAGTCGCTCACCCGCCGCAACCTGTCCCTGTATGCGTTAAAACTGGGAGAAATTCAGTTGAAATTGCTGGCTGGGGGATTGTAGAAAATCGTAAATTTGTTGCCTGCGAATTCCTTGTAGCCATGTATATCAAGAAAATTGTGATAGAAAACATCCGCTCCGTTCAAAAACTGGAGATGGAATTTCCCAAACCCGCCGGCTGGCATGTGCTGATCGGCGACAATGGCTCCGGCAAAACCAGCATTGCCCGGGCAATCGGTTTGTGTCTGGTAGGGCCGGGAGAAGGCGGCGCAGCACGTGTACCGTTTAATACCTGGTTGCGGAAAAATACAGAATATGGGTACTGTCGGTTAGACTTCATAAGAGATAAAAAATATGATGGAGAGGAGAATATCGACAAGGATACCAACCTGGATTTAGATAAGTTATTTAGCAAATTCTTTCTTAATCGAATATCTAAAGCTCAGTTTAAAACTGGAGATCAGGAAAAATATGTCGAAAATATAACTGTGATGGGTGCAACAGTAACCTCACCAAAAGAGATTTTATTAGTTGAGGAAGAGACGCCAAGAGAAATAGAAAAAGAGCAGCACAATGAAAAGGAAGAGGGGCAGCAAAACAAAAAATCAAAAGATTTATACGAAAACTGGGGCAAAAACGGTTGGTTTTCCGCCGGGTTTGGTTCGTTTCGTCGCTTTACGGGTGGCAATTTAGGGACGGAGCGCTTGTTTAAATCGCATCCCCGGCTTGGGGCACACTTGAGTTTATTTGGCGAAGATATTGCCTTGTCTGAAGCGCTTGAATGGATCAAAGAACTGGATTATCTGCGTTTAAAGGAACAGGAAGCCGGTAGTGCCGGCGACAGTGCTTTTACTTTTAAGCAAATTATTCATTTTGTAAATGAGAGTCGCCTGCTGCCGCACAATATGCGCATTGACGGGATAGATAAAGATGGCATAAAGTTCATAGATGGTAACGGAAGCAAGATAGACACCCTGGAGCTGAGCGATGGATTTCGTTCGATTTTGAGCCTTACCTTTGAATTAATCCGTCAGTTGGTGCGCGTATACGGCGCACGAGAGGTGTTTAAAGATATTGAAAAAGGGAATATGATCATCAGCCTGCCCGGCGTAGTGATCATTGACGAGATAGATGCACACCTGCATCCTTCGTGGCAAACCGCCATTGGCGAGTGGTTCACCCAGTATTTTCCCGAACTTCAGTTTATCGTCACCACGCACAGCCCGCTCGTTTGTCGTGCTGCCCGAAAGGGGAGTATCTGGAAACTCGCGGCGCCAGGTTCGGAAGAGGCTTCCGGCGAGGTGACGGGCTTAGACAAAGAGCGCCTTATTAACGGTAATATTCTGGACGCGTATGCAACCGACCTGTTTGGTGAAAGTCCGACCCGTTCAGCGCAATCGCAGGAGAAATTGGAGCGCCTGGGGCGTTTGAATATCTTATCGGCATTAGGCAAAATTACAGATACAGAAGAGCAGGAAAGAATAGTATTACAGCAAATATTGAGTACGGATGCTTCAACTGCCGGATAAACCAGTCTCGGAAAGCACGCGGGCGCAACTTCAATTACTTCAGGAAGAGGTAAATCAAATACCTGATTTTGCAGCGCAGGTATCGAAGGCACAGGGTTTGTGGCGCTCCAAAAACAGTGGGAATCGGGCGCGCATCGCTGCCTTTGAAGAAGTAAAAAGGATCCTCAAATCCATGAGCGTCGCCGTAGAGATATGCAATTATTGTGAACACAATGAAGCCTCCGACATAGAACACATTTACCCGAAATCATTTTTCCCTTCCCGCACTTTCAGATGGGAAAATTATCTTCTTGCCTGCAAAAACTGCAACACAGCATTAAAAAACGACCGCTTTGCCATTCTGAATGAAGCGGATGAGGTTATTTACCTAAAACGGGGAACACAACCGGCAAACGACCGCGCCGCCTTTATCAATCCGCGTATTGAAAATCCAAATGAGTTTATCATCTACGATGCACTATCACACAACTTCGTTGTTATTCCTGAACCGGATACGGCAGATGGCAAACGCGCTCATGTCACCCTAAAAATATTAGGATTGAACGCTCGTGATGCCTTGAAGCATGCCCGCAAGACTGCATACGAAAATTTCTATAACAGGTTGCTGGTGCTTGTACAACAACTTGAAGCCAGAGACTGGGAAACGCTTGAGCCGCTGCTCTCTCCTGATGCGGACAGATTCGACCGCAATCAACCTTTGCAGGAAATTCAACAATCATTGAAAACTGCCTTACAAAAGCATTTCCAAAAATCGCCGCACCCGTCGGTTTGGTATGCCATTAAATTATTAGGCAGACACGATGCAAAATGGGCAAGACTTTTTAATGCTATCCCAGAGGCATTGAATTGGTAAGGCACTTACCTTCCCCCCGGCTTATTCCCCTTTTTATCCTTTTCTTTTTCCTTGTCTTTGGGTTGCTGGTCTTCCTGTTTGTGCCCAAACAGGCGTTTGAACAAGCCCTGCTTTTGCTCACCGTCTTTCTCCGGCGCATTACCGCCTTCTTCCGGAGCGCCATCACCTTCTCCGCCGGGTTGCTGATCAACTACTCCGCGGTTCTGATAGGCACTCTGAATGGAGTCCCGATAAGTGGAATCCTGCATCAGCAAATTGAAAGAATCTGGTTTAATACCGATCCAGGGGTAACAACCGAGTAAGCCCTGCACTTCGGGCTTGGGTTCAGGGAATTTTGCCTGAAACATTTTATTCATCACGCCATCCTTGGCAATGCGGTTCCAGAACCCACCCACAATCGGCAGGGCCATCGCAGAACCCTGGCCCAAATCCATGGAGCGGAAGCGCACAGCCGGACTCTCGGCGCCAACCCAGGCGCCAGTGACCAATTCCGGGTTGAAGCAAATAAACCAGCCATCGGAATGGTTTTGCGTCGTACCGGTTTTGCCAGCAAAATCGGCATCCGGCGGCACATACTGGCGCAAACGACGACCCGTACCGTAGTTGATGACATTTTGCATCATTTCAGACATAATGGATGCCTCTTTGGCGCCCAACGCTTCGGTCGGTTTCGGCTTTTGCTCCGCCTCATAATCATATATTACCTCTCCGTGGCGGTTCACCACCTTGAGTACCACCACCGGATCGGGGCGTTTGCCTTCGTTGGCAATGGTGCCATATACTTTCATCATATCGTAAAGGGCAACATCGCAGGCGCCGAGGCTGATACCGAATTCGCGGGGGAGCTTGCTGTTCACGCCCATTTTGGCAGCCAGATCAATCGTTTTCTGAATGCCTACTTTTTCAATGAGCTGGGCGGCCACCACATTGACTGATTTGGTCAGCGCACCGCTCATGGAATACCAGCCGCCGTAGCGCTCGTCGGCATTGTGCGGCTCCCAGTCCACAATCATTTTGATCTGATTGGGAAAATACTGGCAGGGTTTGATGCTGTCTTGCAGCGCAGCAGCATACACGATGGGTTTAAATGTGGAGCCCACCTGGCGCTTGCTGAGGATATGGTCGAATTTGAAATATTTAAAATTGGTACCACCCACCCAGGCACGCACATAACCCGTTTTGTGCTCCATGGCCATAAAGCCGCTGTTGAGCAGGCAGAAATAATAGCGTACGCTGTCGAGCGGAGTCATGCTGGTATCGCGGTCGCTGCCGCCGTTTTGCCAGCTGAATATGGTCATATTGACCTTTTTTTCAAACTCCTTGCGGGCATCTTCCGGGCTTAGGCCGCTCTCGATGTAGCTGTCCCAGCGGCTGCTGCGGCGAATTTGCTCTTCGATCCATTTATCGTCGCCCCAGGGTTTTTCCTTGTAATTTTTCCAGTGTTTATCAAACTGACTTTGCAGTTTTTTCAGCTGTTCTATGGTTGACTCCTCCGCAAATTTCTGCATTTTGCTGTTGAGGGTCGTGTATATTTTCAGGCCGTCGGTGTACAGGTTGTACTTGCTGCCGTCTTCTCTGGGGTTGTTTTCCAGGATTTTGCGCATGGCGTCTGTGCGCAGGTATTCGCGGAAATAGGTACCCAAACCGTCGTTATTGCTATCCACATTGTAGCGCTTGGCGCCGACCGGTTTTTCCGACAGGGTTTTGAACTCGGCTTCTGTAATATGCCCGTTGCGCACCATCTGGCGCAGCACCACATTGCGGCGTTTTTTGGCATTTTCCGGATTGCGCACCGGGTTGTACAAGGTCGTGCCTTTAAGCATACCAACCAGCACAGCTGCCTGGTCGACGCTCAGATCTTTTGGCTTTTTATTAAAATATTGGCGGGAAGCTACATTAATACCAAAAATATCACCGCCAAAAGGAACGGTATTCAGGTAAAGGTTGAGCAACTCTTGTTTGGTATACACGCGCTCCAAGCGAATGGAGATAAAATTTTCACGTATTTTATTGATTAACAAGCTAATAGCATTACTTATAACAGGAATTTTATAAATTCTGGATTCCGTTTTTATTTGAAAATATCCTTTACGCGGATACAGGTTTTTGGCCAATTGCTGACTCAGGGTGGAGCCACCACCGAGATTATCCTGGCGGGTAATCATGCCTTTTACCACACGCACCCAGCTGAAGAGGTCGATGCCACTGTGTTCGAGAAAACGATGGTCTTCCGTCGCAATCAGCGCATTAATGATGTAGGGAGAAACATTTTCAATTGAAATGGCCGTGCGGTTTTCAATATAATATTTACCGATCATCACGCCGTCGGCGGTATACACCTCGGAGGCGTTGGCAGTTTCAATATTCTTCAACTCTTCGGAAGAGGGCAGGGCGCCGAAAAGACCAATCCATACCCCGATAACGAGGATCAGTAAAAAATTGAAGCCCCATCTGAAGATGCGGCCCGTCCATCCCAGTATTTGTCCGGGAATGGGATATTTGGCTTTAAAATTGGCCCAACGCGTGCGCACCGGGGCGGTAAAATTGGCCCATGCGGTAGTGACTGGCGAAAAAAAGCGGCGAACCGGCGCCAAAACGTTATTGACAAACTGCCTGATTGGGGCAGTCAGGCTCATATATCGCGCTTTAATGCGGCTTAAGATATTGCCGACAGACTGGAAAAAATTACTCATAATGGAGGGACACAGGAATAAAAACGCAAAAATTTCGCCGATTTATCCGAGCCGCGAAGGTAAAAATTTTCCGCTATACCGCTACTCCTTTAACATGGGAATGAATTTCCGCCGAATAGATACTACCTTGGCCCTGTATTTTGAGTCATCCGCGCAGATATGCAAGTAGTCGTTTACGGAAAACAGTATAAGGACAAAGACCGCCCCTACATTCAGGTCTTGTTCGATGCCCTGTATGCACAAGGTATCAACACCTATGTATACACGCCTTTTTTGAATGAAATCAGGGAATATATCAATTTTCCCGGCCCTTATGCGGCCTTTGACGATTACCGCGATTTCAAGGTACACCGTATAGATGTGGTGATTGTGCTGGGCGGCGACGGCACCATGCTGGGTGCAGTCACCCTCGTGCGCGATGCCGGCGTGCCCATGCTCGGTATCAACCTGGGCCGCCTCGGCTTTTTATCCATCATCGAAAAAAAGTTTATCGAGGAAGCGGTAACCATGCTCGTTCGCGGGCAGTACGCCGTGGAAGAACGCACCACCCTTTATTTGGAATGCAATCCCGAGCTTTTTGGCGACATCCCTTTCGCCCTCAACGATTGTACCCTGCTCAAGCGCGACACCTCTTCCATGATTACCATTCATACCTTTCTCAACGGCGATTACCTGAATACTTATTGGGCCGACGGCATCATCATTGCCACGCCTACCGGCAGCACCGGCTACTCGCTCAGCTGCGGCGGCCCGGTGGTTTTCCCCGGCTCGGGCAATTTCGTCATCACGCCCGTTGCGCCGCACAACCTCAACGTGCGCCCGATTGTCATTTCCGACGAATCCGTTATTTCATTTGAAGTGGAAGGCCGTGCCGACAATTTTATCTGCACCCTCGATTCCCGCTTCGAACTCATTGGCGCGCATACCCAATTGGCCGTTCGTAAAAATGATTTTAAGGTAAAACTTGCCTTGCTGCAAGACCACACTTTCCTGCGCACCATTCGGGAAAAACTCACCTGGGGACAGGATGCGCGCAACTAAGCGTTTGTTCGATGACCGACCATTTCCGCACCCTTGCAGCACCCGCAACCGGCGAATTTAAAGATCGCGGCAGTAAATTTATCGCCTATGCCTGGCCCGTCGAAACCGAGTCGGAGGCCCTCTTGCATATTGAAGCCCTGCGCAAGGAACATTTTAAAGCGGCCCACCATTGCTTCGCCTGGCGCTTCGGCACCGAAGGGCAACGCTTCCGCGCCAACGACGACGGCGAACCCACCGGCACTGCCGGCAAACCCATTCTTGGCCAAATTGACGCCTTCGGCCTGACCAACGTGGTGGTGGTGGTGGTTCGTTATTTTGGCGGCACCCTGCTCGGCGCTTCCGGCCTCATCAATGCCTATCGCGAAACCAGTGCCGAAGCCCTCCGAAATGCCCAAACCGTAGAAAAAATTATCGGGCAGGAATTTCAGTTCCAGGCAGAATACGCACTGCTACCCGACCTGATGAATGCCCTTAAAAAATACAATGTCAGTATTTTAGCTGAAAAATACGACGAAAAAGCGCATCTCGACATTTCCATACGCCTCAGTGAAACCGAATCGACCCTCCTTAAAATAAAAGCTGCCCTCTGGCGCATGCAGGTCGATGAAATAGCGACACTCGACTGGCCAGAGGGCATCTTGCTGGAAAATCCGGAGACTGATTCCTAGTTTTTAACGACTTTATTTACGCCTTTGAAGTGTCCGTTCACCTGAAGGGCCACAAAATAAGTGCCTGCGGGCAGGGCATTAAAATCGAGTTCTGTTTGTGTGTTGCCGGCATTGAGGGTGCCGAGCTGCTGCGTCAACACCTGGCGGCCCTGTGCATCCGATACAAAAACGGCTGCTTTGCCGCCTTTTTCAAGATCAAAACGCAGGTTGCTGCGGTCTGTAACCGGATTGGGGGCAATTTGGAGGTCAATGCTGCTCAGTACTGGTTCCTTGGTGTCAACGGTTGTTCCGGTGAGCGCTTCGGCAAATTCATAGGCTTCTGTTTCGCCAAAAATTTCAGACAAACCGCGGTGGTAAGCAAACACCGGCGCTTCGAAGCTGGTAGTCCAGTATTCTGTGGCTGTATCGCGTTCTACCAGGCTGAAGAACAGTACCGTTGCATTGAGTTCGGTGATGCGTTGTACGCGCAGGGCAGGGAAGATACCCAGCTGTGTTTTCACGCTGCCCCAGCCGTCGGCCTTTACCGAGGTTTTGTAGGTACCGGCGAGGGTAAAGCCCTCAGCCATACCTGCAAGCGTAGTATTTTGGCTAAATTCAGTATTATACGTGAAGGGCAGGTTAAAAAATTTACTCGCCGGGGTGTAAGTCAGTTCATTGGTGCCGTCGGAAGAGCCCATAACCGAAAACTCGCTATTGGTGCCCTTATAATAGGTGTAGGAGCTGCTGTCGGTCACTTCATCGGTTGAAGCAATTGTTGCTGCGGGAAAATCGGTGATAAAAGGCGTGGCGCTGGCGGCGAGGTAGATCTGGCTGTATCCACCGGGCACAAGGCTGAGCTGGCTGAAATCCCAGGTTTGGTTAGTGCCTGAAGCGCCGAGGTTTACGCTGTCGAGTGCCGTTTCCGCGATGTTTTGAAAGTTGTGTTGGGTGTTGGCCTTCGGCATATTGGCCAGCGTGAGGGTGGGTGCTTGTGCGGAGAGGCTGGCGGCAGCGATAGAAAGCAGGCTAAAAAGAAGAATTCTCTTCATGGCGGTTGTTGTGTTGTTTGTTTGTTTAAAAAAACGACGTTTGCGGGCAATGCCCTTTCAAAGGCGCACAAAGGTCGGAAACAGTAACGGCCTGTTGCGAAATTCCGGTTTAGAATAACGTCATTTTAACGCAGTGCGGGTGGCTGCGTTAAAAGGGTTTTAAGGAAATAGGGGGTGAATCAACTAATCCAATCCAGATAATTTTCGCGATGAATAACTTCAAAAGTTGCATCGGGGTAGTTTACAGCAAATGCAGGCGGGATTTTTACTGCTCGCGTTTGCCATTTAAATTCAAAGGCTTCCAGTTGGTTGTTGCGTACTTCGATGCAGTCTATTTCCTGCTGATCATAAGTGCGCCAGAAATAGGTTTCCTTATAAATTTGTCCATATTTTAACTTTTTCGCCCGTTCGGCCAGAAGGTAATTTTCCCAAAGCGATCCAATGTCATTCCGGAATTCCGGCATTTTAAAATCATTTAAAATGGCATTTCTGATGCCGTTATCCCAAAAATAGAAACGCGAACTTTTAGTAATCTCTTTGCGCAAATTTTGACTAAACCCACCAATTTTACGCAAAACATGAACTTTTTCAAGCAAATTCAGATACTTTTCCACTGTGTTTTTACTCATGCCCAATTGCTGTCCTAATTCCTGTACAGAAACCTGAGCGCCAATCTGAAAGGCAATGAGCCGAAGTAAATCCATAATTTTAGAAGCATTGCGAATGCCTTCGAAACTCAACAGATCTTTGAGCAAATAGGCCTGAACCAAATCACGCAGATATCGCTCCTTTTGTTCATAACTACCAAGGGTAATTACTTCCGGATAGGCACCGTAAACCAGGCGTTCATTCAACCTTTGTCGGGTTTCAATCAGATTTTCATGGTGTTTCATTTCTATTTGTGCAATAGGAAACAACTCATGCCAGAACGCCCTGCCCACCAATGGTTCTCCTAAAAAGTTGTGCAAATCAAATGCAGAAGAACCGCTTGCCAGTATACGCAGATGTGGCATTTCGTCTACAATCAATTTGAGCGTTTTGCCAATTTCAGGAACAGCCTGCGCCTCATCAAGTACCAGTAACTGTACTTCACCAATTAATCTCTTTAGCGTGGCCGTATTTCTCGAACGGAGTATTTCGGCTGTTTCTGCCTCTTCCCCATTGAGCCACAAATAGGTAAACCCGGCATTTGTACAAATCTTACGCAGCAGAAATGTTTTACCTACCCGACGAGCACCATAAAGGACATTCACCTTTCCGGGTAGCAAGTCGTTCAGAAGAAGATCATATAATGCCCTTTGTATTTCCATAAATGCGTTGTTTTATCAGGGCAAATGTAAGAGAAAAATCTCTATTGACGGAATTTAGCTAAATTCCGTCATCGTATTGACGGAATTTAGCTAAATTCCGTCAATAGGCATCTTTTACGAACCGTACTGCTACGCTGTAGACGTGTAAGCGCAAGCTGTTTGGGCTGTATCTGGAAGGATAAGCGCACGGAAAACGGCAGACTGCGGGCTTGATAAGTCTTATTGCGCTGCGCCGCTCAGTCGTCCCTCCTTCCCGCGCGCGCAAGCGACTTATCCCGCTTATTTTTTGCTCACAGGATTAGTCAGGATAACTATCCAACTGACTGCAGGGAAAGGACGAGGCGGAAGCCCAGAAAGCTGAAGCGGCCGTCGTCCGGGAGCCAAGAGTTGCGGTACATCGGGCGGCAGTTCAGCGCGGTGCTGCCCCAGCTGCCGCCGCGACCAACGCGGAGCGCGCCCGTATTAGGCCCCGGCCAGTCTCTAACAGGCTTTTGGGGATATTCGCCGTACCAACCCTGACACCACTCCCAGACATTGCCACTCATATCGAACAAACCAAGCTCGTTGGCCTTTTTTTGCCCCACGGGTTGTGTTTTGCTGCCTGAATTTTCCATGCACCAGCCCACCTCTTCCAAACTATTGCTACCTGCATATTCATAGCCTTTGGAGAGTGTCCCGCCCCGTGCAGCAAATTCCCATTCGGCTTCACTGGGCAAGCGGTAGGCCCTTCCTTCAGAAAAAACTTTGCCCACTTTTTCGTTGAGTTTCTCAATAAATTGCTGACAATTGTTCCAACTAATATTTTCAACAGGCAAATCATCTCCCTTAAAATGGCTGGGGTTATTCCCCATCACTACTTGCCAGAGTTTTTGGGTGACGGGGTATTTGCCAATGACATAATCAGAAAGTGTCACCTCAAATTTATCTCCCATTCTGAAGGTGCCACCTTTAACGGGTACCATTTCAATGAGTTTTAGAATGGGATCGACCTGCTCCTCTTGGTTTTTGGGTTCGGCCAACTCCAATTCTTTTTGCTTGCGATCCGCTACCGCATGTTGCCTTTGTATTTCTGCGCGTTTATCTAATACTTCCTGCACCATTTCGCCAACTTCCTCTACTATCGTTGTCCAGGCATGGTCACGATTACTCCATAGGCTAACAGGAAAAATACCTTTGTTAGTGTATGTCGGAAGTGCTTGTAGCTTAGACAAAACAGGGTCGAATTTCCATGCACAGGGAGATACCACCACGGGTACCACGCGCGTTTGCCCGGCATCTAATTGTTCGAGTGCAGTGCGCAATTCCTCGGTTTGTATAAAATCGCTGTTCAGCGACTCTATACTGACCAATACGATGACCAATTCACTGGCTTTGAGTTCTGTTTTGATGGCTCTTTCCCAGTCCTCGCCGGGCAGAATATTGCCATCATGCCAAACCGTCAGCAATTTGCTTACGATCAATGGCTTCAGGTGTAAAAGCAATTCCCGCTTATACTCGGCATCCGCACGAGCATAAATAATAAAGGTTTTTAGCGGAGCTGCTTTCATCCTGAAAATAAATTGCGATAGCGACAAATGTAAATACAAATTACTTATCCGCCCCTACTTCGGCAAACGTACCTGATACGTTTTCCCTTCCTTGTTGGTCAGCTTGCTATCCACTAACCAGGGGTTGTACAGTTTGAGCATGCGGTAGCTGGTATTGTGCTCCACCGCAAAATCGCCCCAGCTGGGCACCGGGCCTTTCACTTCCACCACGCGGTAATCGCTCAGCGGCGGGTAGAGGTCGTCTTTTTCAATCACGTATTCGTATTCATCCGGATGTTCCATCACTTCCTTGATGGCGACAATGCGGAAGGGGTAGCGCATGGTTTCGTCGGCCGCGAGGTTGAGGTCGAAGAAGTTTTTGGCGCGTTGTTTTTTCATTTCGGTGGAAATGCGCTCCGGACCGCCGTTGTAGGCCGCTGCTGCCAAAATCCAGGAACCCTGGCGTTCTTTTTCGCGCTTGAGGTAACGCGCCGCTGCGTGGGTGGCCTTCTCAAGGTGATAGCGTTCATCGACTTCCGTGTTCACTTCCAGTCCGTACTGATCGCCCGCATCGCGCATAAACTGCCAGACGCCCCTTGCACCTGCGGGCGAAATGGCGTTGGACAACGCACTTTCCGCCACCGCGAGGTATTTAATATCGTCGGGTACGCCTTCTTCTTTCAAAATCGGCTCAATGACGGGAAATAAAGCATGGGCGCGTTTGATGGCCAGAATGGTCTGGGAATGAAAATAGACATTGCGCAGCAACTCTGCGTCGAGGCGCTGCCGCACATCCCAGTTGTCGGTCGGGAATTTTTCCCCGCAAAAGGTAAAGTCTTTGTCGAGATTCAGGGAACGCACCACTTGTGGGTCGCCGCCCGCGCCGGGCTTTTTGAATGAAGCCACGAATACGCCGATCAGACCGGCAGCAAGTATGAGGTTGGCAATGATGAGATGTCTTTTCTGCATAATTCAGAGATCAGTTAGCAGTGATCAGTCAACAGTGAGCAGTCAACAGTGAGCAGTTTTTAGTTATCAGTTGATATTTGGGAAATGGGAGCAGTTAATCACAAGCAGCATATTGAAATCAATATTTGATCCCTGCTAACTAAAAACTGTTAACTGCTGACTGATAACTATTGACTGATCACTGCTAACTGTTCACTGCTAACTGTTTAAAAACGGGTACGGTAGAGCAAGGCTCGCCGAACATGATACTTTTAGCGATGGGTATCAGGCGTCGGGTAATTTCGAGATAAGCAGCGGGCGGTACCGGTTTATCGCTGCAACCTTTAATAACCAAACGTTTTTCCTGATAGTCATTAATATCAAGTGCTGCAATTTTACGCAAAATAACGCGCTCCGGCAATGCTTCCGGCAGGCATTGCACCACCTCAGCGGCCACGGGCGCCGCATAGGAGACCACCAGCATGTAGGCCCACATCGGAATAATGGCATCGGTGGAGCAAAAAACCGCGAGATTTTTACCCTGGTACTGCGACCAGTCGTGCTGCTTCAGTGCCTCCCGAAAATCTTTTTCTTTCAGGATCAGCTCCATGAATAAAAAAGCCTTGAGGTCGAAGGCAACAACCTCGCCTTCCGGATAAAAATTTTCCAGATCTATGGTAATGAGGCCGCTCTCCGCGACGCGATTTACAAGCATACTTTTTTCAGTTATCAGTTAGCAGTTATCAGTCAACAGTGATATACGACGTTAACTTGTCAATCCACTAATCGACATTAAGTCGTCAAGTTCTTTGAAAATACGGTCAAATTTTGAAGTGTCTGAAAGGTAATGGTAGGGCCTTGCTTGTAAATGATTTCTT
>JAFLBP010000041.1:0-15910 GCA_017303875.1 Chitinophagales bacterium
ACAGAGCCAAAAGACCTAATTAAACCATTGACCAGGTTTTGTTCATTATTCATGGCAAAGCGTTTTTGCCAGAAAGGTACTCAGTAGAATCACATCAGGTCAAATTTTGATGCGTTTGCCCTGGGGGCGGGAGGAGAAACTTTACACCCTCCATATCTCGACTGTATATTGCCGCAACACTTGTAGTCCCTGTTGCTATTTTCCTTAGTTGACTTAAAGTCAAATGAAAATTGAACACATAATTCATAAAATAATTTGACGCAACCCAACTTTGATCAAAGTTTAGCTTAAGTAGATTGGAATTATAAACCGCAAATGGTAATTCATCCTCCCAGATGGCTACCTTACCTACGAGATCTAATGTATTTCTTGTGTTAAACAACAAATCGCCTTTTTTTAAAATATCACCAGAATTATATTCTCTCCCTTCTGGCAAACATTGAATTTTATTTATATCAATACTACCACGTTCTAAATTTCCCATTTTAATTACAGGGATACCAGAATTACCCTCTGCATTTTCATAATTGCCGCCAAGCCTTATCTGAAAAATTATCTCCTTCATTTTTTTCACCACCCACCCCTGCGGCAATACTCCTCCTCCATAAATACCTTTATTTTTTTGTTTATTTGCCATCGCTTTGCTTGTTTTTAGAGGTCACGGATTTCCTTTTACCCTGTTTTTCCAATTTCCGGATACTATCTGCCACCGGCAGGTCTTCCGGCATGGCACCGCCGATTTCTTCAATGGTCTTACGTACTTTTTTACCCACTTCGTAGTGTGCCTGGTTGGCTTTCGTCTTGCCTTTTATTTGTTCTCGTCTGAGTTTTTCTTCCGTTTGGGTAGCGCGGAACAGGTTGGCTGCCAGTTCGGTGCTGCCCATGTGGTCGAGGATGTTTTCACTGGACTTTAGCCCTTTGCGCCGGTGAATACCTTTTGCATCAAGACCGCCGTACAGGCCCATATAGCCGTGGTTCTGAAATATAGCATAGTCATAAGGTTCTATCACACCGGCGTCTTTAGCGGCGTCGGCCAATTGAATATTGTGCTTCTTCATCTCATTCCGCAGAAACAGGCGTTTTTCGTTTTCCGTGGCGAGTTGGATATACTCGTCCATCTGTCGGATTTCCTGCAAGCGGGTTTGCACGGCGAAATAGGTCTGCCCCTGGGCCACTACTTCTTTAGCCGGATCGGCATTTTGCACGATGAGGTAGCAGGCATAGCGGGAGAGTTTAACGTTTTCTATTTTTCGCTCCGCGCCTGAACCAATAGGAACCATTTCGTGGAAATCCACGAAATGGTTTTCGACCGGCTGATCACTGTTCTGACAAGCCTCTTTTGCCCTTTCAATTACCGGAAGGAAGTTTCGGAATTCCGCGTATTCCAGAATTTTGGCTATATCCCGGGCGCTCCAGAATTCATTTTGATTTTCGTCCGATCTTTTTATTTTTTCAAAGATCGTTTGATGCGGATTTGATCGTTTTTCTTTCATAGCTTATTGTTTTAATAGTTCATCTAAGTATTTTTTGAGTTCGTTCTGCACGCCTGCCAACTCCCCTTCCAGGCGCTCGATTTCCTGTTGCACAGCGGCGATATCCACTTCGGCTTCTTCTTCAAAAGTATCCACATATCGGGGTATGTTCAGGTTAAAGTCGTTTTCCTGAATTTCCTCGAAGGTGGCTACATAAGCGTATTTGTCTTCCACAACGCCTGGCGCTAAAGTTCCGGCGTTAAATTTTCGGTAGGTATCTACAATTTTGTTGATATCGGTATCCCGCAGGGTATTCTGGTTTTTACCCTGTTCGTATTGTTGGCTGGCATCAACGAATAAAACATTGTTATTGGCAGCCTTACCTTTGTTAAAGACAAGGATAGCAGCCGGAATACCGGTTCCAAAGAAAAGGTTGGCAGGCAAACCGATCACGGCTTCAAGGAGGTTCTCCTCGATGGTTTTTTGCCTGATTTTCCCTTCCGAACTGCCCCGGAACAGCACTCCGTGCGGCACGACTACGCCAATCTTGCCCTTGCCCTCATAAGCTGTTTCGATCATGTGGGATATAAAGGCCCAGTCGCCCTTGCTTTTGGGGGGCACCCCTCGCCAGAATCGGCTGTAGGCATCGGCTTCCGGGTCGAAGTCGTTACCCTTGGCTTCTTTGTCGTCTTCTACCTTGCCCCATTTGTCGAGACTGAAAGGCGGATTGGCCACGACTACATCAAACTTCATCAGCGCATCGCCTTCTTTCAACTTAGGGTTTCGGATAGTGTCACCCCAGCGGATGACGGCGTTGTCCATGCCATGCAGGAACATATTCATTACCGCCAAAGCCCAGGTGCTCCCGTTGACCTCCTGCCCGTAGAGGGAGAAGTTATCCGAACCGATTTCTTTGCCCGCCTTAATGAGCAGGGAGCCTGATCCGCAGGTGGGGTCACAGATGCGTGCACCGGGCTGGGCTTTGGTGAGTTTGGCGATCAGCGTAGAGACCTGGCCTGGGGTAAAAAACTCACCTGCCTTTTTGCCGGCATCAGAGGCAAAATTAGCAATCAGGAATTCGTATGCATCGCCAATCACGTCGTGCCCTTCCAGGTTGGAGGGCCGCAGGTCGAGTTTTGAGTCGCTAAAGTCAATGAGGAGGTTTTTCAGGCGGGTATTTTTATCCTTGGCATCTCCGAGATTACTGGAATTAAAGTCAATATTTCGGAAAACGCCAGAGCCGTCTTCGCCAGAAAGTTTTCCGGGATTTGCTTCTTCCAGGGCTTCCAGTCCCTGGTTGATCAGCTCTCCGATGTTCACTTCGCCCCGGTTTTGGTACAAATAATCGAAGCGGGTATGCGGCGGCACCACAAATCGCTCCTTTTTCATGGCCCATTCCGCCCGCGCCTGATCCTGATTATACCTTTCGAGGTATTGTTCCATTTTATCTTTCCATACGTCGCTTACATATTTAATAAACAACATAGTCAGTACATAATCCTTGTACTGCGAGGGGTCAATAACGCCTCTGAACGTATCGCACGCGCGCCATACTACTTTAAAAACGTCCTCTTTAGTGGTTTTGGTCATTGTATTGAGTTTGAGTTTTTTAATAATAATTTTTGGATGTTGAGGTCTTTTAATTCCATAAGCTTCAAGGTCAGTGATTTTTCATGCTCCCAGAGACGCTGGATTTCAAGGATTTTTTTTTGTTCACGGAGGGGAGGAACGGGAATTTCAATTTCAGCCAATGTCTTTTTGGACAAGGAAGCAATCTGGGTTCCCTTTGAAAGCCCCGAAAAAATATCCTTCATATACCGGGTATTGAAGTACCATTGCATATATTCGGGAAGTAATTCGCTTTTCGCTGGTCGGATTACAAAAAAGGTGGAAGAAGCTACTGCCGGGCCAATGGCTTCCTGATACAAACAAGCCCTGTTGCTTTCTCCTTTTGCGATGAGCAAAATATCGCCATCGCGAAGCAAGTGCTTTTCCAGGCGCTCGTTTGCTAGAAGCTCGGGCAGCATTTTCATATCCCTGCGGATTCTTCCGTACTCATCAAAATCCTTACCTTGCAGATAAAAGGTATCTCCCGAAGGATGTACCTTCTCATAAACTCCCGAGGCAATGGACGCTATATACTTAAGCTTCTGCTTCATTGTAATACGATTACGGCTATTCAAAACCCATATATCAGATTTTTTCTTCCGTAATCTTACTACAAAGATAAGGGTATTACATTACACAAAGCAAGTTTTTTTGAATTTATTTTTCAGTAATTGATTTACAAAATAAAATTTAAAATTTAAAACACTGATAATCAGGCATCAACATTTACCTTTGTCCCATGCAACTCCCCCTCTCCCCTACCCAATCGCTTGCCGCACAAATCGCCCGGCAACTCGTCGAGGCAGGTCTGATCCTGCCGGCCTCGGAAGCGGCCTGCATCCGGAGCCTGACGGAAGGAAGCCTGCGCGAAAACGAATGGCTCATTCTGCTCAATGCTGCTTTGCCACAGCCTCAACCCGACGAACATGAAGCTCCATAAACTCCACCTTACAGCGTTTCGGGGCGCTACAAAGCCGTTTATACTCCCTTTTGCACCCGATAAAAACATTACCCTCATTTACGGGGAAAACGGCAGCGGCAAATCCACTATCGCCGATGCGCTGATCTGCGTCTGCACCGATGCCCTCGGTTCTATTGAAGATAAATCGGGCGCCGATAAATCCTGGCTCTGTGCTGCCGGACAAACGCCCGACGCCGTACAACTCGCCCTGCACACCGACCAAGGCGTTTTCAGCGCACGCCTGGCGGGGAAAAAATTCGTCCGCAAACCCGACAGCGGCCAGCCCCGACTGCGCCACCTGCGCCGGAGCAGCGTGGTCGCACTCTCTACCGCCACACCCGCCGAGCGCTACGAACAACTCGCCGAATACTTCGACCTCTCCCCCATCATCAAAAGCGAAGAAAACCTGAGAAGCCTGCTACGCAGTCTTAAAAACGAAGCGGAACGCCTGCTCGGCGCACAAGCCGAAGTGCAGCGCATCCTCGAAGAAATATGGCGCAATGAAGGCCAACCCACCGAAACCTGGCAGGAATGGGCCAAAACGGAAACCGAAAAAGACCTCGATCAGGAACGCCTCCGACTGCAACGCACCCGCGCCATCATCGAATACGCGCAACGCCTTTTCCAAAGCGCCGAAACGCTGCGACAGGTACGCCAGGAAGGCGCACAAGCCCGACAGCTACGCGAAGTGGCTGAAAATCAATTACAAACCCTTCAAAACCAGGCTGGCGCCGATGCCGGACTGCTCCAACTCCTGCAACAGGCCCGGCACTTGCTCGATCGCCACGACGCGCAGGATACCTGCCCGATCTGCCGCCAACACGCCGGGCAATCCCAACTGCTCGCCGCCCTTGATACGCGCCTGCAAGCCATGAACGCCCTGCAGGAAGCCCTTGAAGCAGCCAATACCGCCCGCGAAAACCACCAAAATCTGCAAGCCGTCTGGAAACGAACACTCGAAGACTTTAACCAGACCCTCGAGCACTTGCTGCACAGCGCGGAAGCCGACCCGGAATGCCCTGTGCTCCTGCGCAGTCAACTCGAACGCATCCTTCAGGAGCCAACGCACGCCCAGCGCCTGGAACAATTAGACGCCGATCAGACACCGCTGCAAGCCATGATTCAGGGCCGACAACTGATCGCCGAAACCATCGCCAAGGCCCTCGACCAGCATTTTCTGATTGCAGAAAACTGGCGTGCCGTGCAAAGCAAAAGCAGCGCCGCCCGCGAAAACACTGCCCGGCTGAAAGCCGCAGAACAGGCCCTTCAAATTGTGGAAAGCAGTCGCAAACAATTCATTGACAGTGAATTATCCGCCATCTCCGCCGAAGTAGACGCCCTGTACCAAAGCCTGCATCCCGGCGAAGACCTGGGGCAGGTTCGGCTCTTTTTAAAAGAAAAAGGTAAAAATTCATTGGAGCTGAGCGCCCGCTTTCACGATGAAACCGAACTGGCGCCCCAATCGGTATACAGCGAATCGCACCTCGATACGCTGGCGCTTTGCGTGTATCTGGCCTTAGCCAAACGCTATGGCGGCAGCGATACCGTACTCCTGCTCGACGATGTACTCAGCGCCTGCGACGAAGCCCACCTCGAGCGCTTCATAGACCTGCTGCAAGTACAAAGCAGGTATTTTGCACACATTATCGTGACCACCCATTACCGCCCCTGGCGCGAGCGCTTCCGCACACAACCGACTGACAGTCTGGAACTTGTAGAGCTTGGGGAATGGAGCTTGGAAGGAGGCATAAGCCTAAGACAACAGGCCTGAAAGCATTTGATCGCACTATAAAAACGGGAGACTACCCATTGCGGCAGCCTCCCGGAATTTAGAATTGGAGTCCCCCTGAACTCCAATGACTATTCACGCTGAATAATCATTTTTTGTACCAACTGCTGCCCTTCTGATTGCAGGTTAACCAGGTAGACGCCTGAACTGAAGCCTTGCAGCGGCAGCGGAATCACCTGCATACCTTCGATGCCCGCGCTGATCTGTTTGAACAGTTCGCGGCCGCTGATGTCGAATATCCGCAGGGTATATGCTTGTTCGGCAGCCAAATGAATGGCTGCGTTGGCTACCCCATTGTTCGGATTTGGATAAACGCTCAAAGCCATCTTGGATTCCAGGGTGCTTTGGTTGTGGTTCGCATGATTGTTGTTGCCCTGCATATTACTACTATTGGGCAACACCGTAACTACAGAGACGCAGGTGGCGGCATTACCACTCAGGTCTCTGACTGTAATGGAAAGATTGTTTTGTCCCAGGTTTGCAGTGGTATAAATCTTCGCCACAGGGCTGAACGACCATACTGCGCAATTATCATAACTGTCCTGGGCTAATTCAGCCGGGTATACCGTCACTTTTCCATTCGGACCGAGGTTCACTGTTACGTTTTCGCAGATTGCAGTTGGCGGATTAAGGTCTCGCACTGTTACCATTGCCGTACAGGTGGCCGTATTGCCATTGACATCTCTGACGGTCAGGAAAACCGGCCAGGGCGTATTGCGCACTTCGGAGCAATCAAAATTAGATTCGCTGAGGGTTCTGCTCAAGATGCCACAGGCGTCGGAACTCCCGTTATCAACCTGGGCAACCGTCAGTGTTCCCTGTCCGGTTTGATCCAGTACTACGGTGGCGGCTTTACAAAGGGCAACCGGCGCACTTAAATCGCTCACTGTCAAAATAGCGGTACAAGTAGCTGAATTGCCGCCTGTGTCTGTGGCGCGCAGGGTTACCGTGTTATTCCCAATGTTGGAACAGTTGAAGGTAGCCGGCGTTGCCATGAAAGTCAGGGAGCAATTATCGGTGCTGCCATTATTCAACAGGGCAGGATTAAGCGTTAATGTGCCATTTGCAGCCAAATTCACCGTAGCATTTTTACATTTGGCTACCGGAACGATCAAGTCTCTGAGGGTAATGATGGCTGTACATTGCGCGGTGTTGCCACTTTGGTCGGCGCCCGTCAATGTGACAATGTTGTTGCCAATGTTGGCGCAGGAGAATTGCGTTTGGCTTAGCGTCAGGCTGGCAAGGGTACAGTTGTCGAAACTGCCGTTGTTCACCTGAGCCGCTGTCACTGAAGCCTGTCCGAAGGCATCGAGGTTGAGGGTAACAGGGCGGCATTGCATGGTCGGGGCAATTTTATCCAAAACAACAACATTAGCTGTACAAGCAGCGGGATTGCCATTGCCATCATTTACGGTAAGGGTAATCACGTTGATTCCCAGATTGCTGCAGGTAAAGCTATTCGGTGTAACGGCCGTAAAGTTTAGCGTACCACAATTATCGCCGCCGCCCGCAAAGACCTCAGCAGGCGTAAGTGATGCCTGGCCTGAAGCATTCAGGCCAACTTCATTTTTTAGCTTACATACAACTGTCGGAGCCGTCACATCTTTTACCGTTACTGTAAACTGGCAGGTGGCTGTGTTGCCGTTGCCGTCGTTGGCCATGAACGTCACGGTTTGTGCGGCGTTGTGGCCACTGAGCATGGTGGAAGCGGCAGGGCTTTGTGTTTCCGAAACCGTCGCCGCGCAATTGTCTGATTTTGAAGCCAATGCGTACGCGCCAAGCATGGTTGAGCAGTTTGCGCCCGCGGAAACCGTCGTGTTTGCCGGGCAGGTAATGCTCGGAGCCGTCACATCTTTTACCGTTACTGTAAACTGGCAGGTGGCTGTGTTGCCGTTGCCGTCGTTGGCCGTGAACGTCACGGTTTGTGCGGCGTTGTGGCCACTGAGCATGGTGGAAGCGGCAGGACTTTGTGTTTCCGAAACCGTCGCCGCGCAATTGTCTGATTTAGCAGCCAATGCGTACGCGCCAAGCATGGTTGAGCAGTTTGCGCCTACGGAAACCGTCGTGTTCGCCGGGCAGGTAATGCTCGGAGCCGTCACATCTTTTAACGTTACTGTAAACTGGCAGGTGGCCGTGTTGCCGTTGCCGTCGTTGGCCGTGAACGTCACGGTTTGTGCGGCGTTGTGGCCACTGAGCAAGGTGGAAGCGGCAGGGCTTTGTGTTTCCGAAACCGTCGCCGCGCAATTGTCTGATTTTGAAGCCAATGCGTACGCGCCAAGCATGGTTGAGCAGTTTGCGCCCGCGGAAACCGTCGTGTTTGCCGGGCAGGTAATGCTCGGAGCCGTCACATCTTTTACCGTTACTGTAAACTGGCAGGTGGCTGTGTTGCCGTTGCCATCGTTGGCCGTGAACGTCACGGTTTGTGCGGCGTTGTGGCCACTGAGCAAGGTGGAAGCGGCAGGGCTTTGTGTTTCCGAAACCGTCGCCGCGCAATTGTCTGATTTTGAAGCCAATGCGTACGCGCCAAGCATGGTTGAGCAGTTTGCGCCCGCGGAAACCGTCGTGTTCGCCGGGCAGGTAATGCTCGGAGCTGTCACATCTTTTACCGTTACTGTAAACTGGCAGGTGGCCGTGTTGCCGTTGCCATCGTTGGCCGTGAACGTCACGGTTTGTGCGGCGTTGTGGCCACTGAGCAAGGTGGAAGCAGCTGGACTTTGCGTTTCCGAAACCGTCGCCGCGCAATTGTCTGATTTAGCAGCCAATGCGTACGCGCCAAGCATGGTTGAGCAGTTTGCGCCCGCGGAAACCGTCGTGTTCGCCGGGCAGGTAATGCTCGGAGCCGTCACATCTGTATTCTCTGTCTGAATACTGCCTGTATGCGTACAACCCAATGAATTATTTGTAATGTCAAAATACAGGATAGGCGCCGTTCCGCCAGCAATATTGGTGAACGTCAGTTTTTTATTGCCGGCGTTATAAGTTGCGCCTGGATCATTAAAGAAAAAGCTCTTGCTCCACGTGGTGGCAATGGAAAAACCAGGATTACCGCTAACCTGCAAAGGGTTATTTACCGAACAGGCGCCGGAAATATAATACGGTACAATCAGGCCATTGTTGTTCACATTTGGAATGCTGAGATTGGCCACGTTGTACTCAATAATTCCGAGATTGGTCAGGTTGGAGTTGCTTAGGGTCACAACCGCATTGACCATGAACAGCCCTCTGTTATCAAAATTACCGCTGTTGTTAAAATGGGCTTTCAAATCAATATACGCGCATCGTTCATTTGTAAAATTACCTGTATTCTTTATGCCAAAATCAGTCGGGGCATTGGTAGCAGCAAGCAGCAATTTGCCATTATTAATAAATAAACCCTGATTATCGAGCCGCGTTACCGAACTGCCCGAAAGCTCCAATTCGCCATTATTGGTCAGGCGCGCATCTGTGAGCACTTGCAGCGAATTGACCGTAATCAATGCACCGCTGCCAATGACGGGATCATTATCTGTATCCGGGATAATGACGCGCGAAAGTGCCCCTGGCAGTTGGTCGTTATGCCAGTTGCCGGTATTCGCCCAATCGCTGCTGACACAGCCCGTCCAGACGGCAGCATTCGTCAGGCTGGTCAACACCCCTTCATTGGTGTTGCTGATGGTAAACGTACCGCCGTTTAAGTTTTGAATCGTTCCGAAATTGGCATTAATATTACTATTGCCGGTAGCGCGTTCAACAATGCTGCCCTGATTCCTGAAGTCGGCTCCTGATGTTGTTACAATCGGGTTATTACCGAGAATATCAATCAGTGCGTAACAGGTCAGGTTTTCAAAATTACTGCCCGTAGTAGTCAGGATGGCATTTTTTCCGCTGCCGGTCGTTTGGCCAATGGTTAGTATACCACCGTTTCTAAAAGAATATTCGAAACTGAAACCGGAAATTTCTGCCCCGAATATGGCGTGATCGGCCGTATTTTTAATAGAAATCGATCCGTTAACCTGATTGACCATTTGCCCGGCATTATAAATCCCATAACGCCCGACTGTACCCGTATGCCCGATTTCCAGCACGCCGAAGTTATCAAGCGCTGCCTGTGCGTAGGTTTGAACGCCATCTTCCATTACATTATTGACTTCCATGGTAGCGCCCGCTTGATTGGTGATGGTGCAGCCTGAAAACACGCCGCCGCTGAATATCCCACCTGCCGCTGTGTTGGCAACGCGCAGCACACTACCAGTATGGTTGACAAAATTTGCTTCCAATGCCTCGTTAAAGTTTACCAGGCCAAAATTGCCGATTGACCCAAATCCGGATGTTCCGAGTTCAATCAGCCCATAGTTATTAAAATCTTTTTGGTTAAACAAAGCGCTGTTTGAGGTCTGATTAATTTGAATACTGCCGCTGGCATAATTAGTAAACAGTCCGTTGTTTTGAATGCCTTCACGGTAGGCCAGCTCCGGGGTCTGGCCAGGTTGAAAAATATCCAGCATCCCATAATTGCTCACCACGCCGGGGCTTTGGCACCGAAAGCCATTTGCCCCGGAACGGTTGATGTAAATATCGCCAGTAGAATAATTAATAAAATGGCCATCCTGTACATCAATCCCGTCGCCGGTAGATGCCACTACCGGATCTAAACTAAGTCCTGTCTGGTCAATATTGATTTGCCCGTAGTTCGCAATATCGGAATTTGCAAGGATCAAAATTCCATTATTGCCGGTTCGTTTAATATTTATTACGGCGCCCTGGTAATTAATAACGGGGGAACTATATGAGTCTATTACTAAACCTTCGTCCTTAAAGGAATAAGGGCTGGCAGTGCTTACACCAAGGTTTATGACGCCATAATTCTCAATTTTTTCCCGATTGGTGATGCCCCGGAGTCCGGACTTTACCGTTATCGTTCCCCTGTTTACTATATCTGACAGATTGAATAAGGCGGTACTGTTAAGCGGGGCTTCAACTTCCACCGTAGCGCCGGCATTGATCGTAAGCTGGCTGCGTACCGTGAGGTTTCTCATTTTTGAAAAGGTGCCGGCGGGAATGACCGGCAGGTTTACCTGATACAGAAAAGGAATCACAACTGAATCGGTTGGCGCTGGTAAGCCGTTGGGCGTCCAGTTTGCCGCATCGTTCCAGTTATCGCTGACGGTGCCGTTCCAGCGCCGTTCCAGCGGGGCCTGTGCCAAGGCAGTCATGCCCAGCAACAATAAAATTAGTGATAAAAAAGGTTTCTGAAAATGTAAGCCGAAAGCTTGCTGGTGCTTGTTTGAAGTCATCTCCGAATGAATGATTTGGTGAAATATTTTTTACAAAACAGCACTCCAAAGGGGCAGGCTTATCAGTCATATTTTCCCGGCTGAACGCTGCCGTTCCAATACTGAAATCCGATGGCCTACCCACGCGGAGATGCATTTTGCGTTCGGAGACAAAGGTGCCCGCAAGCCCGTCCGCAGGCCCTTCACTATTCTTTCAAAAGGCTGGATTATTCTTTCATTTACATGAAAAATTAAAAAATAAATTCATCTAAATATTTATAAATCAACTACTTGCGCATTTCGCTTGGCGCCTGCCCAAATTCCTGAGAAAAAGTACGGGAAAAATAATTCGGATCTTCAAACCCTACCTGATAGGCAATTTCCGACACGCTCAATGTGGTACTGCGCAGAAGTTCCCGGGCTTTGCTCAGGCGAACGCTGCGTATGTAAATGGCCGTAGACTTGCCCGTCAGGGCTTTGATTTTCCGGTACAATTGCACCTCGCTCAGGAGCATCTGTTGGGCCAAACGCGGCCCGTCGAATTCCGAATCATCGAGCCGTGTTTCGATATGCTGAACCAGTTTTTGCAGGAAGGCATTTTCGATCGCCTGCTCCGGCGAGAGCGCTTCAGTTGGGGCCGTTGTTTCCGAATGGGTCAAGGCGCCCAGGCGTTCCTGCCATTTGCGTCGTTGGACCTGTAGGTTGTGCAACACCAAATGCAGCTCCTCCGGATGAAAGGGCTTGGATAAATAGACATCAGCGCCACGCCGCAATCCCGCCATGCGGCTTTCAATATCCGCCTTGGCCGTCAGCAAAACAATCGGAATATGGCTTGTGCGCTCATCATTTTTGAGCGTGTCGCAAAGTTCCAGACCGTCTTTTTCCGGCATCATCACATCACTGACAATGAGATCGGGCACCAGTTCCAGTGCCTTTTCAATGCCTTCGCGTCCGTTCCAGGCCAGCTCCAACCGATAGGAATCCTGCAGGCAACTCACGAGGTATGCCATTACATCCGGGTTGTCTTCTACCAACAGTAATTGCGGTAAAGATTCATCCTGTAAGGCTGGTAAAACAAGCGCTGCAGCGGCGTCGGTGCGCGGAAATGCCGGCACGGTGTTATTCGGAGTTTCCGACAAGGGGGCATTATGGTGTATGGGCAACAAAACCGTAAAAGTAGTTCCCTGCCCCGGCAAACTGTCTACTGCAATCGTGCCACCCATCGCGCGTACCAGCTCGCGCGTGAGCGAAAGCCCGACACCCGTACCGCCACTTTGCGCGTATTGCTGGTTTTCTGCCTGAAAAAAACGGTCGAACACCGCCGCCAACTGATCCTTCGGAATCCCGGCGCCCGTATCCTGAACACAGAGTTCCAATGCCGGCGCCCCGGCTATGGCCCCTCCAACCTGCGCACGCAGCAACACTTCGCCGCCCGGCGGCGTAAATTTGATGGCATTGGAAAGTAAATTATACACCACCTGAAGCAGGCGCTCCGGATCGTAATCCATTAACATTTCCCGCTCCCGACAATCTACCCGTAAACGAACCTGACGCATAGCCGCCAAAGAATGCATACTCTCTGAAATATAATGCAGGTAAGCAGCAATATTGCCTTTTATATAATTCATTTTCAAGGCATTGTTTTCTAAACGAGCCAAATCCAGAATTTCAGCAATCAGGCGCAGCAAATTCTCCCCGCTGCGCTGTATCAAGCTCAGGCTATGCCGCACTTCGCTTTCTTCCCAGCGCGTTTTGGCATTGCTCCAGCGTTCAGACAAGCCGAGAATAACCGTCAGAGGTGTCCGGAATTCATGGGAAATATTGGTAAAAAAGCGTGATTTAAACGTATCCAAGGCGGCTAGTCGCTCGCGCTCGCGGCTCTCCGCTGCCAGCGTCTGCTCCAGCATAAAACGCCGCATCCTGAAAGTATACAGGCGGTACAAACCGATTGCCCCCAATAGCACATACGCCAGTAAAGCCCACCATGTGGCCCACCACGGCGAGCGGATTATGATGCGCAGGGGCGTAGCAGCTTCCGCCCAAACGCCGTCGCTGTTGGCGCCGCGCAAGTGCAGGGTGTAAACGCCCGGGGCTAAATTTACTAAATTCAGACTGCTCTGATGATCCAGATCAACCCATTCCGACGATACCCCTTCCAAGTGATAAGCAAAACGATTTAGATCAGGAACATCCGAATTTAACACTGAAAAGTCTAATACAATATTATTTTGATCATATGCCAGATTGATTTCCCCCTTGCGATGAATGGCCGCACCCAACGCAACCTGTTCATTATTAATCTTTAAGGAAACAATTTTAACCGAAGGCTGATTACCGGTAGTAATTGCGCCAGGATCAACGATGGTAATGCCGGTATTGCCTGCAAAATAGAGCTTCCCTCCGGAATCCTGCCCTATATCCAGGCGGATAAAACTAAAGTAATTGCCATTGAGGTGGTAACGTGGATCGTAGAGTGTGCTGATATTGCTTTTTGAATCTACCCGAACCAGGCCTATTTCACTGGCTAACCAGATGTTGTTTTGGGCATCCACGGCAAGCCCGGTAGGAAACAAAGCCGGAAAATCCAGCGGAATCAGCGCAGCGGCCTGCTCCGGATGTTCCGGATCGAAACGAAACAACCGGTGATTCACCACTGCCAGGATTTTACCGTTTTTGTCCAACGCCAGATCCGTTACCCGCTGCGCCGCTTCAAGCCCGGGAAAAACGAGGGGCAACAGACGCATTTCGCCACTCAGCACATCATAGCACAGCACGCCCTCATTAGTTCCAATATACAGCAGGCGTTCGCCGATCGGTAAAAAAGAAATTACTGCGGGTTGCGAATTGCCTTTCAACAACGGCGACAGGGCTACTTCCACAAATTCAACCCTGCCGTTTTCCCGACGGCTCAACTTCCGCAGGTTTCCGAGCGGGTTCATCCAGAGATTCCCCTGCCCGTCTCTGCAAATCCGGCCAGCCGTACCAATTTCCGGATACAGGCGCCCGGGCGGATGCTCCGAACCGGCATTTCTGTTCATCACAAAATACTCCATCACACGGCCGCTTTGTAAATCTATCCGACTAATGGTGGACCATGTGCTGACCCAAAAGCTGTTGGCATCGCAAGGCGCAGCACTCAGTATGTAATTGTTGTATGTATTTTTATTAAACAGCGGCAGGTTGACGTTGCGCGTAGCCCCCGTGCGGGCGTCGTAAAGGCTTAGCCCGCTCCCGGTTCCCAGCACTATTTTATCCGGGCCTACCACTGCCGTGACCGTACCGAAGGCAGAAACCAGGCCCTGTGCGGGCGCAAAATGCGTCGCCATTTTTGGCGCCGCAGTGGCGCGGTTGAGGAATTGTGAAGTGCCCGCCCAGAGGTTACCGAAGATGTCACGGGTAACAGACTGCGCCTGCATTTCACTGAAACTGTTGGCATTGCGCGGATTGGGCTGAAAACGTTGGAAACGCCCTGTTGCTTTTTCATAGCTGACTAATCCGGCATCATTGGTTGCGAACCATATACGTTCCTGTTCGTTGAAAAATCCCTGGAAATCGGTGCTTGGAATGGAATCCGGATGTTCGGGATGGGCACTGAATACCTGTAAAAAGCGCTTTTGTTGCGGGTCGTAGTGTTTTAGTCCACCGCTTTTTTGGTACCAGTCGGATATCCAGATGCTGCCATCGTTGTCGGGGAGTAGTCCGAGATGATCACTGAGATCAGGCAGGTGTTGGTGCAGCGTCCAGGCGTGGGTTTGCTGGTTAAAATGATACAATTTTTTGCTTGCACCCACCCACAGGTTGCCGTCCTGCGCCTGGCAGCAGGTATAAACCTCTATCGGCTCGCCATCTTCGTTTTGGGGTATTGGAAACCATTCAAAAGTATTGTTGGCGACGCGGAAACACGCCAGTCCCTTCAGTCCGCTGAACCAGATGTTGCCTTGCGCATCCATACAGGCAGCGGGGTGCATGGTAAGCGGCTCGCGGAAGAAAGGTTCATCATAAAAAGTAATGGTTTGACTGGCCTGATCGAGGCAATAGAGGCCATTTTTGACGAACCTGATCCAAAGTCGCCCCTGTTGGTCGGCAATCATCAGCCGGGCTTGTGCGTTGGGCAGTTTTTCGGAGGAGAGCAGGTCATTGAGTGGTACAAAACGCTGTCCGTCGAAACGGGCGATTCCGCGGCCGGTGCTGGCCCATACGAATCCTTCCGGATCGGCATACACATAAGCGACGTGGTTGCCGGGCAGTCCGTCGGTCGTAGCATATTTAACGAAGTCGAGGGGCGCCTGCGCATGCAGGAGCATACTAAGTCCAAGCAGCGTTATCGCTGCAACGAAACGGTGTACCAACATGATTTTCCTTCTCCCATGCACGCGCATTGTTGTGGCACGTACATTTTACAGATCGGGGGTAAAGATACAGATGACTGTGGTTTTTTGGGGGAAGGTTTTGCGACCACTAAGATGAAGACCTTTTTTTATTTTACAGACACATTTTTTGAAATATTACCATTCACCTTCAAGCCCCTCAATGAAAGACAATTGAATTGAAAACAGCCTCAACATGAACACCCTCTCTCCACGAGCAAAACAGCATCCTGCTTTGAACGGCCAAACTCAAAGACATCCCGAACTCGATAGATGAGATTTACAGGCTCCGGTTCGTGCGTTTCAGTAAACGAACCAGGATTTTCCGAATCTTCTGACCACTAATCGAAAGCCTTTTCGTCAGCAAAAAGTTTATCGGCCTGAATGAATTTAAGACGCTTTTCAAGGACAAAGGCGGTGTAACCAACATAATACTTGCCTAATTTTTCACTAAAGCGTAT
>JAFLBP010000041.1:16010-46736 GCA_017303875.1 Chitinophagales bacterium
GTAAGTGCCGTATTGCATGGTTAAAACAAGAGGATAGAACTAAAAAAGGGGCCCCTCACGAGGCCCCTTGGTCGGGATGACAGGATTCGAACCTGCGACCATCCTGACCGAAGCGTCAGGATACACTTCCGGGCTGCGCTACATTCCTTGCTGTTCAAGAAACCGACGGGCGCCCATGTTTTTAAGCTTTCTTTCCAAAGTCATTGCTGAAATCTTATCGGGGCAAGGAATGAACAAGATGAGCGTCCAGGGTACGCCTTTCTTCGAAAAGCGATTTTGAGCAGTGTTGTGATGCTCCAGGCGCTTTTCTATGTCAGTGGTGTAACCAACATAATACTTGCCTAATTTTTCACTAAAGAGTATGTAAGTGCCGTATTGCATGGTTAAAACAAGAGGATAGAACTAAAAAAGGGGCCCCTCACGAGGCCCCTTGGTCGGGATGACAGGATTCGAACCTGCGACCATCCTGACCGAAGCGTCAGGATACACTACCGGGCTGCGCTTGTAACATAAAAAGGGGCCCCTCACGAGGCCCCTTAGTCGGGATGACAGGATTCGAACCTGCGACCACACGCCCCCCAGACGTGTACTCTACCGGGCTGAGCTACATCCCGTAAACTTGTATTTCAAAAAGACGCTACTCGAACCAGAGACCATCCTGACCGCAGCGTCAGGATACTCTACCGGGCTGAGCTACATCCCGTATTCTTTTACTTTTACCCTTTACTCCGATACATACCCAGCAGCATTTTAGAAACCTGTTCGTATTTGCTGTAGAAATCTTCGTAAGTGGCATCTTCAATCTGACCCAAGTCTTTTACCAATTGCAGCAACGTGACACATTCAAAAACAGCACCTCGCGAAAGCGTAATAAAATGCTTTTTTTCACTGTCAGATACTCGTCCTGTGCCTTCGCTCAAGTGGAGTACCGAATTAATGCTACAACGTTTCCATTGGTCTGATATGTAAGCATCTATCTGATTTTGCGAAAAAAGAAAGGTCAATATGGCCTGATTCAATTTCCGCGCAACCTGATAAACTTCCAGTTTTTCAAAGTCAAACATAAGTTCACTTTAGCTTTGGGTTCCGGGAACTAACCCGATTCGGAAGCACGCACTACGTACGCTAACACTTTGAATAGTCGGACCAACGGGATTCGAACCTGTGACCTCCACGATGTCAACGTGGCGCTCTAACCAACTGAGCTATGGCCCGTTTCCTGAATCGGGTCGCAAAGATAAAACAAGCCTCACAATCTGTGCAAGTATTTTCAATTTTTTATTCTCCACCCCTTTTAATACCTTTACCCGCTCTTTTATCTTCATTTACCTTAAAATTGTACAAACATCCGGATGAAAGCCGTAATCCAGCAACTGATCGCCGAAGGCCGCACTGATGAAGCCCTGCAAAAACTCGCCGACCTCCACAACGACGGCATCCTGCTCCTGTCGCGCTACAACGCCGGCAAAAAACAATACAACAACGGCCTGATCGATTTCAACGACTGGTCGCGCGCGCAAGCACAAATCAACTACGCAGCCCTCGAATTACTGAAAAGCCTGCCCAACGACGGCCCCGCGCCCGCCACAAACGACCCCGCGCCCGTGCCCTCCAACAACAGCGCCGCCGCCGGAAACAAGAAAAAAGTCTTTATTTCCTACAACCATAAAGACAAAGATACCTGCGATAAAGTCAAAGCATTCCTCGAAAACGCCGGCTTTGAAGTCAATATCGACCGCGAAAAAATGGAAGCCGGACAATCCATTGCCGACTTTATCAAAAGCAACATCAAATCCAATGGGTATATCGTGTCGCTGGTTTCCGAAAACAGCCTCAAAAGCGGTTGGGTAGGTATGGAAAGTACGGCATCTCTCTTTGCAGAATGGATCGCCGACAAACATTTTATTCCCGTAGCGCTCGACAGTCGCTGGTCAAGCTCCGAATTTTTCATTGAAGCACTCACGTATATCAACGACAGCGTTAAACAGAAAAAGGCCGACATCAAAAAAGCAGAAAAATTAGGTGCCCGTGCACCTCAAATAGAAAGCCAGATCGAACGACTGCTCGATCTGCGCGACAACCTCGGTAAAATTCTGGAAAAACTGCAAAGCGTCCTCACCGTCTCCATCGCCGAAAATGCCTTCGACGATGGCATGCAACAAGTCGTGAAGGTAATCGGCAAATGAACGATGAACGATGAACGATGAATGCTGCTAAAATAGTTGCTCCTTAAGAAATTATCAAGCTCGAAAACACTAAAACCTAACTGTTAACTGCTCACTGATAACTGTTAACTGCTTAAAGGAATTATCAAGCTCGAAAACACTAAAACTCCAAAACACTAAAACACATCATAAACGCATCCACCGTCCACCCTTCCGTTCCAATGGTTGGTGTTACACAGGTGCCTTATTGGCCTGTTTGCTGCTTGAAATAGTAGGCAATTGCGCCGGCACGCGACGCCACCGCCAATTTCCGATAAATGGTACGTGTGTGGTTGTTGATCGTGTGGTGGCTGAGCGCCATGTTCTCGGCAATTTGCTTGATGGGCAAATTACTCGCCAGCTGTTCTAAAATCTCCTGCTGACGTTCTGTCAAAGGCTTTCGTTCGCGCGAAGGACCCGGTGGCAGCCGAACCGTTAAACGTCGTGAACTTTCTTCCGAAGCGACAATCCGGACATCCGGATATACCGATCGAAGCAGCTTAATCACTTGAGCAGCTTCCGGGGTTGAAACGGGAAAAGCAAGCGTGATTTTCATAAAAAAGACCAGATTTTCAATGAAATTTTAATTTCATCCGAAAGATGCAATGGTCTTGTTTTGTGCCAGGGGCTATTGCCATGAACACGCCGATTTATCTTTTGAAAATAGCCGTTTTGCCTATGAAAGGTATAGCAAAAATTAGTCAGGCTCGTAGCCGAGCAAATCTTTAATTGTCATCTTGGCGGGCAAGGGAATCTCCTTTCCGTTAGACATTTGGATGGCGCGCGTTTCCCGGATAAAGCCCACTACTTTTTCCCGGTTCAGGATGTATGAACGCCCGCATCTGACGAAGGACTCATTATATTTTTTAAAAAAATCTTCATATTCTCCAAGTGTCCTGGTAACCGACATTTTCGGCATTTTACCTTCCAGATAAAAATCTACCGTACCATTATCTGCTTCAAGAAAAATAATATCCTCAATATACGGAAAAAGCATACGATGCTGGTCGGAAAGCGTAATACGGGATTGAGTTGGTTTTGGTCCTTTTTCCGCATTGTACTTGGTCGTATCTTCTGCAGCATTGCTTTGCAAGGCCAATTGTTTTTTTACCCTGCCAATAGCCTCATTTAAATGATTTTCATCAATTGGCTTGCTTAAAAAATCAAGCGTATTATTGATTCTGAATGCCTTTACGGCAAGTTCGATGTAATCAGAGACGAAAACGACATACATTTCCGGGATATTAACCGCCTCAAGCACCTCGAAGCCCGTCCTGTCCGAACTCAGGTCTATATCCATAAACACCAGATCGGGGCGATGCTTCTCCAGGGCCAATACGGCGTCCGCCGCGTTGCCGGCTTCTGCAACGAGTGTAATTTCAGGAAACAAATCCTGTAAAACATCCTTCAAATCTTCGCGTGCGGAAAATTTGTCGTCAACGATTACTGCTTTCATCCTGTATGTAAATTTGATTGTCCTTTCCACGAAAATAATGAAGCGGCAACTGTAAAGTCAGGAGCGCCTGCACGCCGCCGCCATTTTCAAGGTTGCTGATTTCAAAATCGGATTTACCCCTGACAGCATACTGCTGATCATATAATTGCAGTCGCTGCCGGGTGATTTCCAGCCCCCGCGATTTATGCGCAGCGGTTCCCGGCGCTTTAGGTTGGTACGCCCCACCTTCGTTATGGATGCTGAACTCCAGCGCACGCGCTATTTGGCGCAGCTCAATGGTAATTTTGCCGCGCCCCTGATTGGGCACTAAGCTGTGTTTGATGGCATTTTCGACAAAAGGCTGTATCAACATACCCGGCATTTCTATATGTTGCAGCGGCAAGGATGCATCTGTCACAATTTCATATTCAATCGGATACTCAAATTGCGCAGACTCAAATTCGATATAATTGCGCAGCGTTTCCAACTCTTTCTGCACCGGAATAAGCGGATTCCTGGCACTTTCCAATATATCCCGCATCAGATCGGCAAACTGATTCACGTATCTCCGCATCTGCTCAACACCCTTGTACTTTGCATAACGATTAATGGGCGTCAAGGCATTTGCAATAAAATGCGGATTGAGCTGGGCACGGAGCGAGGTCAGTTCGGAAGAACGCAAGCGCAGTTCACGGGCTTGTTTTTCCTGCAATCTCCTGAAATATTGCCGTGTAATCAAAACACTGATCGATACCAAAAACAGTATCGCAAGACTGATAAACCACCAGGTCAACCAAAATGGCTTCCCGATGTGTATACTGATTACATGCTGCGCACTCCAAACCCCATCCGAATTAATTGCAAATACTTCCAATTGATATTTGCCATACGGAATACTGGGATACAGAATGGTGATTTCACTGCCTTCTGCACCCTGCCGCCAGTCCCCTTCCCGATCATAACCGACTAAGCGATACCTGAATTTTACGGCAGCCGGGTTGGCGTAATCCGGCGCCGCAAACCGGAATTGCAGGTTGTATTTGCCATATCGCAAATCAATATGGTTTGAAGTATACAATTGCGTATCCACCATCACTTCCAGCCGATACAGGGAAAAAGGTTTGATCCGTGCAGACCCGGAAAGCGGGTTTATCCAGTTTAATTTATTTTTATTGGCAAAATATAAACGGCCATTGCTGTGTTTCAGCCAGCCTTTTTCTACAAAAGCATTTTCTGCCAGGCCGTCAAACACATCGTAGACCGCCAGGGAATCCGTTTGTGTGTTGTATGCAAAAACACCATCATTGGTACTTGCCCAAAGTACGCCGTTTCCGTCGTTCAACAGACCGTGGCAAAAGTCATTGGGCAGGCGTTCCGCATCAATTGCTTTGATAATTTTATTGTTGCGTAAATCATAGGCGCTCAGTCCTTTGGTATGTGCCAGCCAGCGGACATCCGGCTTTACACGATCCGGGGCCACTCCCCAAAAACCGCTCAATGCTATTTCCTGTAATTTGGAATCTCCTGTAATTACCCCAACCTGTGCATCGGATTTGTTGTAAAAAACATTTCCGGCGCCATCGCTGCCGGCAAATACAATGAACTGATCACTCAAATTTTCCTGCTGCAAAACCGGTTTGATTTCATTTTTCCCGGCAGCCATCAATTGATACAAATTACCCGAACCAACGCCCATCAAATCCCCTTTTCCATTTTCAAACAACCAAAAAATCGTTTCCGGAGGGGTTCCTGCCAGGCGCCAGCCTTCCCCTTCCAAACGGAACAAACCAGCCGAGGTACAGAGCCAACAGCTTTCCCTGCGGCTTTTATATACCTGAAAAATCACACCCGAACTGGTAAGTGGTAATGCCCGGAGCAGGCGTCCGTTTTCATCAAACAAATAGGGATATTTACGATCATCCACCACAATCAGCCCGCCATCCGGCCCTTCGGCTATTGAGGAAACCAGCGTGTTTTTTTCCAGTTGGATGTTCTGAAACTCCTGTTTGTGAAAATTGGCAAATGCAACACCTTTGCCTTCATATACCATCCAGAGATTATCCTCCCGGTCTATGTGCAGGCGACTGATCTGATCCTGATCAAAAGTTTTTTGAGTGCCTTCAATGGCAACTGAACGCCAGGCATTTTTGGCCTGTTCATACAAATACAAGCCTTTTTCATTAAAATATGCCCAGATGTTTTTCCTGCTATCCACGGCAACACTTTGAATCTGCCACTGAATGTTGGGTGCAAAAGGCGATAATTTACCTGAAATAGGATTCAGATCCAGCAAACCACTGTCAGTCACCAACAGCAGTGACTGACTGTTTCGCACCTGCATCGCATTGACGGACTCCTGACCGGCAAATTCGGAATGAATCTCCGGCGCTTCCACTTCAAAGCGTTTAAGTCCTTTGGCTTGTGCCAGCCCTCCTACCGTATAATATATATGCTTCAGACGGCCATCGGCGGCCGTATCTACTGCAAAAAGATGGCCGATCAGAGGAGCAAAACGCTGCTGCGTTCCGTTTGATAAATTAACCCGGTATAAAGCATCCCCTTCATAATTCAACCAGGCATATTGTTTTTGTTCAATACAAATCAGCAAGGGCGATTTTTGGGTGAAAGCAGATAAGGCATGCTTGATAACAAAGCGTTTTTGTGCAGCATTATAGCAATTCACCCCGGATTCCGTGGAAAACCAGACATTCCCTTTGTCATCTTCCCAAAAACTACTGTTGACATTACTGCCCAGCACCCGGCCATCCCGCTCCTCCGAAGGCTTATGCCAGGTTTTGCCGTAAAACCACAACACGCCTTCAAATGAGCTGCCCCATACGCGCCCCTTGGAGTCCTGGAATAAATGGTACAGGGAATTCTGACCAGTTGCTGGAATTTCACTAACATTAAAAGTCAAAAAAGCTGGAAAGGAGGAATCCGATTGAGCCAATACATTGCACGAAAATACAGCCATGTATATCACCGGGAGGCAATATCGCAGCAGAGGATGTGTACAGATTGTTTTTACAACTGGATTAAACATTTGAGTTGCTCCTGCCATGCCCAAAGCCATTTGGCCGGGCATGGCAAAAGTAGCAAATCAAATTATTTCAGCCCTTGTCTGATATGTTAAGATTTAGGCCGGGTGTAATAACAATATTTGGGATGACTGAATGCACAGCCCGCCCCCCGCGATTGGCTGTTGCCGTCGACATACAGGTTCAGGTTAATGCCCTGCGAGGTATTTGTTGTATCCGGCTTTACGGGGCCGGTATACAGGTTAAAAGTAAGGTTGCCGGTATTGAAAACCGTCGCGTCCGTAAACAACAAATCCAGCAGCGCCTGGCGGTCAAAGTTATACGCCTGTGTGCTTGTAAGATCTTTAACTTTCTGAAAATCAGAATCTTTTAAATCTTCAACGAGTGTGGCATACGTTTCCGGGGTGATCGTAATCGGGCTGCCGGAAACCAGAATTGAGGTACCCGACACGTGCACCTGCTTGTCGTTGGTTGCCCAGGCGGTCAGCACAAGGTTATTATTTTGCAACACAAATGTAAAAGTGACCCCTTCTACGCCGGTTTTTGGGGTCGGTGTGGTTGGGCTATGCGCAATACGGTTTGCAACAGCGGTACGGCTGAAGTAGAACAGTATGTTTTCGGCGCCTTCGTAAATACCGGTTTCAAACATCTCTTCCAGTTCGTTGCTGTCAAAAACAGGCGTATAGGTTCCGGGCGACAGGTTCTGCGGGTCAGTAGTGGCCGGAACCGGCTCCGGGCGCTCTTCTTCTTCATCGTATGCCATCGGGCGAAGTATTGGTTCGGTCGTCAACACTGGCGGATGCTCCCGGTGCAGTGCAATAATACGCTCTACATAATCCGGAAATTCAAGCAGATCGTGGATGCCGAAATAATCGTCCGGATGATGCATCGGTGCATAGGCCGGCGCCAAACTGCGCCAGGCCGTAAAAGCCAGCAGGGGATCAAGGTTTATATCCGGCTGACTGCGGTAAACCAATGGCAGGCTTTGCATCATATCGTACACCCGTACCTGGTCGTACGACAAAACCCAGCGCAACTGTTCCGCCAGAATCATACTCCCCAGCGGACCGAGTTTTTCTCCGCCGGCCTTTTGCTGCGCTTCCAGCATCAGATAAGCCCAAAGGGGCAGACTTTCAATAGATTGTGTTTTTCCCGAACCAGGCCAATGCTGCATATCCTCCTGCGTCAGCCAGTCTTCTGGCGACAACAGTGCCTTGGCATAAAACATACCGGTACAGGTTGTGAAAAAGCGCAGCGCATCCACTACCGCGATATTACTGGCGCCGACCGGAATGGCGGGCATTTCACCCAATGGCGCAACAAGGATCGGGTCAATTGCCGAACTGCTTTGCGGGCGCATGCCATAACCCAGATCGAAGTACCAGTGCCAGTCCATAAACAGTTTGGGGTCATTCAGCAACACATCCCGATAGCCGCGTAAATCATTGAGCTGCGTACCTTTAAAGAAAATATACCGGCGCTGGTCAAAGGGAAAGAGATACTCTTCCGATACCTGGCTATGGCCCATGCGCAAGGCAGCATCGCTGAATTCCGGCATCAACATCGGTGATTCCGCCGAATTGAACAGGTGAAAATTATAGTCGGGCGAGAGCAGATAAGCTGCATCACTCAGCACACGGGGCAGGTAATCCTTCAGAATAATTTCATGGTAACACTTGATGGTGATGGCTCGCGCGGCACGAAATAACTCTGCACTGTTCAAATGACGGATACCTGGCGTTTTCAGCCCGGCAAGGTGGGCCAAATAATCCACCACAGCATTATGAAAACGAATCATGGCCACCTGAAACTGATTGAGCAGCAGGTGCTGATCGTTGCGGTTATCGGCCATCAGCGCCATGTCGTGATCGTCGCGCGCAACATCGTAACGCAGGCCGTACACCCCCTTTTGGTGCCGCAGTCGGAGTTTTACATCCTTGAAATAATACTCATCGGGCTGCTGATCGTTTGGTGTCGGCGGCTGCATGGAATTGGTGCCGATCCAGTCTTCCGGATAAGTGACGTAAAGATAAGGACTAAGGGCCGGGCCGCCGCCGTACAGCGATTTAAGCAATAAGGTCGGACGGCTTTCCGCGTCGGTAAGCCGGTGGCTGCTGATGTCGTGCGAGACGAATTGTCCGAACACCACCCAGCCGGCCGCCAGTTGTTTGTTTTGTGGCACGGCGGGGTTGAGGCCTCCTTGTGGCAACGCAATCAGGTCGCGCGGGTTGAACTGGAAATCAGCAATCGGGCATCCAGGTTTTTGAATCAAATACAGGTTTTCCATAGTTGAGCATTTAAACTGTCGTGTAACTGACTATTATAACAGTTAAATGACGCCCTTGATTCCTGAGTATAATAGCAAAAAATAGCTATATTGGTAAAACATAAAAAAATGTTTAATATTGCACCTGATTAAACTTAGGTAAATATATCCGAACACACGACATTAAAACCCTGTAAACCCTAAAATATTCTCACCCAAATCTCATTTTCATTAAACTAATGAAAACCAATGGAAGACATTTTGCTCACAATCACCTTCACACTTTTTGTTGCCAGCACGGTAAACGAAAGAATTATTGATCTCCTAAAACTTTACCTCCCCAAATTGGGTATCAGGTATTACAATCCGAGAGATGAGATCCAGCGCCACAGAAGACTCTGGTTGATCACCTTTGTAACAGGTCTGGTAACAAGTTTTATCCTGTCGCTTAATATTGTATCATTGGTACTCAACCTTCGTAACACGTTAGAGGGGAAAGACAATTTGAACAAAATTGCGTCTTTTTTTCTTGGGCTGGGTGATCTTCTGGCAGAAGCAGCCAAAGACGGAAATGAGAACTTATCGATTGTAGTTTATGGAATTGGATTTATATTCACAGCAGTCTTTGTAAGTCTGGGTTCAAAGTTCTGGCATGACATATTAGATCTCGTATTATTTGTCAAAAACAGCAAAAGAAAAATAGCACAATTTAGCCCTAAAGGGGTCAATAAATCGGAACAGATTGAGGCATATATGGAAGAAAATGAGTTTGAGATAGCAAAACAAGCACTGGCGGCCCATACCAAAGACTTGCAGGACAGATTTCCCAATGCATCCATACAAGTGCAATATGAACATTACCGAAAAGAATTACGTCCCTGCATTTGTATATTTCATAGAGGAAATAAAAGGGGTGTAAAGTCAACTCAACCCATTACATATTTAGCGCCAAGTGGCAATCAGTATTCTTTCCCAATCTTGGAATTTGAAGCTGGCGAAGTAAGTATTAACGATAGCACTTCAGCAGAAGGTGGCGGCGCACTCCGAAATATAAATACCCCTGAGAATTCGGGAACGTTTGGATGTATCGTCAAACGAATTGACGAACAATGCGAAGACCTCTACCTGCTTACCTGCTATCACTGCCTGAGGGTCAAAGGTGTTCATCCCTGGGAAAACCTGCCTGCAAATACGGAACATACTACAATAGAGTTTTACAACCCATACACCACACCACATAGAATTGGAAAGCTAACCTACGGATACCGTAAACAAAACATGGATATAGCCCTCGTAAAAGCAGATGCGAACGTGGGTATTACAGATTACCGCAGGTACGACAATGTTACGGTTCCCACCGGTTTAAGGGCCGTAACAATAGAAGATGCACGGAATCGAACGAAAGTATGGTTCTCAGGTATGAAAACCGATAACACTTCGGCATATATCATCAACCGGAAAGTAAAAGAAGATATTCGCTACGACCTGAATGAGCCATTGTATAGCATAGAAAACCTCATCGTATTCTCTGCGACTCAAACAAAACCCTATAAAAAACCATGTAACTTCGGCGACTCAGGCGCAATACTCATGGATAGCATTACCTATGAAGCGCTCGGAATGATTATCGCCAGCGACGATCAATTCGGGTATGCTATACCTATGACAGATATACTCCAGGTAAACCGCCTTGCCCTGTTTACCGCACCATGCCAATTTGTTGACACTAAAAACAATCCAGTCCAATGAAAAAAATGCTTATTACCTCGCTGCTACTCACCATGGCATGCTCCCTTTTCAGCCAAAAGCCCTCGCCCACTTTTGATGTGGAATGGAATTTGGATAATGATTCCAAAACGATTTTGTCAAACGGAAAAAATCTAAAACCTGAAGAAATTCCCCAACATGCGCAAGTGAATATCAAAATTTCCAAGTCGGGTTCAAGTAATATTATCAGCATTACTATCGATCCGATAAGCGGAGCCCCTTTACCGTTATCAAGTACGCTATTTGCCAAAGTCCCTATTAATTTTACAATAAAAAACCAAAAACTTAGTGGAATACCACAAAACCTCAAGTACCCATTTACAATAAAGGTTGAACTTGAAGGAAAAACAGAAGGCCTGACACTTACGCTCGGTGACTCTAATCCTCCACCCCCTAATCTCCCTTCAATCAATCTTTTGAATGGATTAAGCTACAATTGTACCAGCCAGACACAAGACTTCCCTGATCTGTGCAACAAAATAATTCCCAAAAATGCTATTCTCCTACTTGATTGCAGTACGGATATCTCAGGTCGCTCAATATTAGTCAGAAAATCCGGCAAGGACAAATGTGATGTGAAGAAAAACGCCCGATACTTAAGGAAAGGCGATTATGTAAAAATTTACCTATGGAATTTCAATCCCTACCGCTACAACGCTATAGTAAATAATCAGCAGATAGATGCCAGTTTTCAAAATGCCACGGAAACAACAGGAGGGTTCAGCCCGCCAAAGTCAGGAGGAGGGCCAAGCGCAAACTCCACAAATTTGTCTGAAGCAACTCCAATAAAAAAGCTGCAAACCTATGCACAAGCCGCTATGCAGCTTGAAACGTTTATTCGTATTGTAAAAGAAAGCACCCGGCCCAACAGTGTCTGCCTGGAACAGAATAAAGCGCGCATCCTGGATACAATTAATCGCTACGGACTTGAAAACGATCCCGACATCACAACTTTGTATACATCAATCGGGGCCGACAGCGCCAAATACACAAAAGAGTACAAACAGGCCCAGCGATTTGCACCTGCGCTGGCGGAAATGAAATTACTTTCCTATGATCTGGAAACAAGTATTTTGCCTGTCCAAGTCAAGAGTTTTGATAAAATCATATTCACCGTGGAGCTAAAAGATAAAAAAACCAATACACTTGTCAAAAAAGAAGAATACGAATACCTGATCATCGGAGGGCTGAAGGTAGATCAATCTTATGGTCTTGCCATCAACAACTTACAGGACGAGCAATACACGCTAAAGTCGGTCACAATCAATGACGCAACAAAATCACTGATCCTTACAGAACCACGCAGAACCAATGTTGCCGTTGGGCTTTCCACCATTACCCATTTTTATTATCGTGCAGGCTTTGTGAATTTTGGCCCTTCTATCGGTACCATGATTGATATTCTGCCAACCGAACGGTTCAGATTACTTGCCGGCGGCTCTTTGATGTTCTTTGATGGCAGGCACAGAATTTCCCTTGACGGAGGTTTTTCAATTGGCAATGCTAAATTCCTCGCAGCGAATCAGAAACCTGGCGAATATTTGGTAAACGGAGAACAACTTAATCTAATTGATCAATTAAAAAGTGGGTGGTACATTGGAATCAGCTACAACATACCCATCATAAAACGAGAAATTCAGGATGCAACGCCATCCAAATGAGTAAGTACTCCTTTCACCCCCCCACAACAAATTAAACCCCGCACGCGCCGAAGTGTCTAACGCCTTCGGCGCGTTTCTTTTTTCCGCCGTATCTTGCCGCAAATTCCTGCACCTTCACTCAAACTACTTCAAATATGAATCTTTTCCTGCGTCTCCTGCCCGCGTTTTTACTTTTGTTTCTTTCCATGCAGCTCCAGGCCCAGGCCGGCCCGGGCGGCGGCGGCCCCGGAGGCGGCCGAATGGATCCGGCGGAACGCGCGGAAAAACAAACCCAAATGATGATCGACTCCCTCGATTTATCGAGCGCACAAGCCCAAAAAGTGCGTGAAATCAATAAAAAATACGCCGAAAAAAACCGCGAAGCCTTCCAGGCCGTCCGTGAAAACGGCGGCGGCGACCGCGAAGCCATGCGCAATGCCATGCAGGCCCAACGCAAAGCACAGGAAGAGGAACTCAAAGCCATCCTTACCGAAGACCAATGGGCCGAATGGCAACTGATCCGCGCCAGCCGACCTGTCGGCCCCGGCCGCGACAAACCCCGCAACTAATTTCTGTAAAAAACCATGTGCGACACCGCGTAACTATACCCACACGTGGTGTCGCAGCTTTTATTCCATTTTTGCCCTTTCAATATGATGCGTCGCATTTTCTCCTTCCTGCTCTGCTTGTCTGCCTTGCATATAAGTGCTCAAATTTTCCCGGTCAGCGGTCGTTTGCTCGACGAGAACAAGTTGCCCCTGCCCGGCGCTACTGTCGCGATTCAGCAGGTTTGGGGCGATCCGGTGGCACAAACCATCAGCGATACCAGCGGCAAGTTTATTTTTCCCAATATTGAAAAAGGCGGCTATTCCCTGAATATCAAGCTGTTGGGATTTCTGGAATTTAAAAAACAAATCACCTTACGCACAATAGCGCTTGAGCTGGGCGACATCATACTAAAACCCGACCCCAATGTGCTGAAAACTGCCGAAATCAGCGCCAAAGCGCCCCTCGCTGTTGAAAAAGGCGATACGACAGAGTTCAACGCCGCCGCTTTTAAGGTAATGAAAGACGCTGATGCTCAGGATCTTATCGAAAAACTGCCCACCGTGACCACCGAAAATGGCACGGTCAAGGCACAGGGAGAAACCGTACAACAAGTATTGGTAGATGGCAAACCATTTTTTGGCAACGACCCTTCGGCTGCCTTGAAAAATCTGCCCGCCGAAGCCATTGAAAAGGTGCAAATCTTTGATGCACAAAGCGAACAAAGCCAGTTTACCGGCTTTAGCGACGGCAATACCGTAAAAACCATCAATATTGTTACCAAAAACAATATGCGCAACGGCCAGTTCGGCAAAGCCTATGCCGGATATGGCTATGAAGATAAATACCAATTGGGCGGCAATATCAACTATTTTGATGGCGACCGCAGGCTCAGCTTTATCGGCATGAGCAATAATATCAATGTCCAGAATTTTGCTGCCGAAGACATACTCGGCGCCATGGGCGGTAGTGGCGGCGGCGGGCGCGGCGGCGCTATGATGGGTGGCGGACGCGGGGGTATGAGCGGCGGCGGCGGCGGCCGGGCTATGGGCGCCATGGGCGGTAACGGTGGCGGCCTTGGCGATTTTTTGGTACGCCCCTCCGGCGGTATCTCCACTACCCACGCCGCAGGTTTGAACTACTCCGATAAGTGGGGCAAAAAAGTAGAAGTTTCCGGAAGCTATTTTTTCAATTTTGGCCATAATGACACCGAATCGGCACTTTACCGGGAATTTGTCAACAGCGAATTTGGCAGTGAAAATTATAGCGAAAATACCGTTTCCCAAAGCGACAACATCAACCACCGCTTCAACTTCCGGCTTGAATACAAAATTGACAGCAGCAACTCGATTATGTTCCGGCCGCGACTAACGATTCAGGATAACAGCAGCCTTAGCAATACCCTGGGCGCAACTGTTTCCGGCGGACAGGAAATCAACAACAGCGACTACCGACTCAACTCCTCTCTCAATGGCCTGAACACCTCTGCAAGCCTGCTTTGGCGCCATAAATTTGCTAAAAAAGGACGCACCTTTTCACTTGATGTCAGTCCAGGCTATGCCCCCAAAAACGGCGCCTATTTACTGCAATCCTACAATACATTTAATCGCCCGATTATTGGATTGCGCCGCGACACCCTCGACCAGCAAACCCGGCTTGACGCCTCCAGCTGGAACATTGCAAGCAATGCCGAATACACCGAACCCATTGCCCAAAACCAGCAGTTGCTGTTCAACTATCGCTATAGTTTTCAGCAGGAAGAAAGCGACCGACTATTGCGCGACTGGCTGGAGGCCACCGGCAAATACAGCGAGCTGAATGAACGCCTGAGTAATGTTTTTTCAAATGATTACGTCACGCAGCAAGCCGGCGCAGGCTGGACTTATAGCAAAAAAGTGAACCTCAGCGTACGCGTCAATACCCAATGGGCAACGCTGACAAATTACCAGACCTTTCCACTGAACCGCGATTTTACTCAAACTTTTTTTAACGTACTGCCTTCCGCATCCCTGCGCTATAACGTTGATCGCTCGAAAAGCCTGCGTATCAACTACAACAGCAATACCCGCCTGCCTGCTGTGGATCAGTTGCAAAACGTGGTAAACAACACCAATCCGCTGCAATTAATTGTGGGCAATTCTAACCTTAAACAATCGGTACAACATAATTTCTTCCTGAACTATCGCCAAAGCAATACCAAAAAAGCCACTACTTTTTTTGCCATGCTGGGCGGTGGCCTTACCGACAACTACATCGCCAACAGCCTCACTTTTGCCTCCCGCGACAACCCACTGCTTCAAAATCTCGACCTCTTGCCCGGTGCACAACTAAGCCAACCCATCAACCTGAACGGCTACTACACCGCGCGCAGCTTTGTCTCCTACGGCCTGCCAATCAAAAAGATCAAATGCAACCTCAGCCTCGATCTGAACTACTCCTACTCGCGGATTCCAAGCCGTATCAATAATGAAAATAACTTCGCCAACAATCAGGTTCGCGGTGTCGGCGTCACCTTAGCCAGCAACATCAGTGATAAAATTGACTTTACGCTCTCTTCCCGACCAAGCTGGACCATCACCGAAAACTCGCTCAATACAGCGCCCAATACAGAATTTCTGAACCTGAATAACCGCCTGCGCTTCAACTGGATTATCTGGGAAGGCTTCGTATTGCGCACCGATCTTTCACACAACCATTATGCGGGCCTGACGGATCAGTACAACCAGTCGTTTGTCATGTGGAATGCCGCGCTGGGCAAAAAACTGTTTAAAAACGAACGCGGCGAAATCGCACTGGCCATTAATGATATCCTGAACCAAAACCGCAATATCCAGCGCAGTGTAAGTGAAGCGTATACCGAAGACGTGCAAACCAACGCACTCACCCGATTTGTAATGCTTTCCTTCACCTATAATTTGCGCCATTTTAATACCGGCAAACAAGCCACTAAAAAAACAGCGACAGAACGTCCCTGGGAACGTTTTTAGCGTTCATCCGGCAATTGATGAATTTCCGGACAAGTGCAAAACTTGTTCCCGCACCAATTGTTTAATGCAATAAGATGACCAATTTTCGTGCGACTACCCGCGGAGGAAGAATCCCCGCACCTGTGATGAGCTTAAAACAACAATTCAACGCCCTGCATAATGTCCCGCGCTTCTTTAAAATGATCTGGGAAGTAAGCCCCCGATTAAGCGCCTGGAACATCCTACTCCGCCTGATTCAGGCTGCCCTGCCGCTTGCTGCCTTATACGTTGGTAAAATTATCGTTGATGAAGTAGTGCTGCTGTACAATCAGTATCAAAGCGCAGGCAATTTGCCGGACTGGACAAATTTGCCGGTCTGGAAATGGGTCGGCCTCGAACTTTTACTCGCCGTTTTTTCCAGCCTGATTGGCAGAGCCATTACACTGATCGACAGTTTGCTTGGCGACCAAGTCAGCAACGACTCCTCTGTCCGTATTATTCGTCATGCTGCTACCTTAGACTTGTTTCAATTTGAAGACGCCACTTTTTACGACAAATTAGAAAGGGCACGCACCCAAACGGCCGGACGCACGGCCCTGATGAGTATGGTGCTTTCCCAGGCCCAGGACATAATCACCATTTTTTTCCTGGCTGCGGGCCTTGTGGCTTTCAATCCCTGGTTATTACTTATTTTGGTGGTTGCCGTAGTGCCTTCTTTTTGGGGAGAAAGCAAATTTAACAGCGATTCTTATTCATTGACACGCTCCTGGACTCCGGAGCGCCGCGAATTGGATTACCTGCGTTTCATTGGCGCCAGTAACGAGACGGCTAAAGAAATCAAGATTTTCGGGCTGGAGGCCTTCATTTCAGGTCGTTTCAAACGCATTTCCGACAAATATTACCTTGCTAATAGTAAGCTTGCCGTAAAACGCGCCATATGGGGGGCGCTGTTCTCTGCCATCGGCACCCTTTCCTATTATATGGCATATGTCGTGGTAATCTGGCAAACCGCAACGGGCGTGATTACGCTTGGCGCACTCACCTTTTTGTCGGGTGCATTTAGCCGTTTGCAAGGCTTGTTACAAGCCATTGTCAATCGCTTTTCCAGAATCAGCGAAACAGCCCTTTACCTTCAGGATTTCTTTGATTTTTTAGCGATACAACCACTTTCAATACAACATCAGGGCAAGCAAAAAATTCCGCGCCCGATCCAACAGGGTTTTGTTTTTGAGAACGTTGGGTTCAAGTATCCTGAAAGTGAAATCTGGGCCTTGCGCCATCTGAGTTTTACCCTCAGGCCCGGTGAAAAACTGGCGCTTGTTGGAGAAAACGGGGCTGGTAAAACTACGCTTGTCAAGTTGCTGGCGCATCTTTATGAGCCTTCCGAAGGCCGTATTTTATTGGATGGTGTTGATCTTTGTGAATATGATCCGGAGGATTTGCGCCGCGAAATCGGTGTCATTTTCCAGGATTACGTGCGTTTTATGTTCACGGCCGGTGAAAATATTGCAACCGGGAATATTGAAGAACGGGAAAATCAGCCGCGGATTGAACAGGCTGCTGAAAAAAGCCTCGCGGATTCGGTGGTTGCGGGACTTCCTAAAAAATACGGACAAATGTTGGGCAAACGCTTCAGCGGAGGGGTTGATCTCTCCGGTGGCCAATGGCAAAAAGTGGCACTTGCGCGTGCATACATGCGGGAAGCGCAACTGATTATTCTTGATGAACCTACCGCTGCGCTCGACGCCCGGGCGGAACATGAAGTATTCGTGCGCTTTTCAGAATTGATGCAAGGAAAATCTGCGGTGCTCATTAGCCATCGTTTTAGCACGGTTCGAATGGCCGATCGTATACTTTTTTTGGAAAACGGGCAAATGCAGGAACTTGGCACCCACGAAGAACTGATCGCCAAAGGCGGGAAATATGCAGAACTTTTCCGTTTGCAGGCAAAGGGATACCTGTAGGCGTTACTTCTGGCCTTTTTGACTGCGCGCTTTGGCAACCAATGCGGACTCTACTTTAAAGGCAGATGCAATCTGGTTATCCGTCCAGTCCGGATTACTTTCCAGAAAATTTTTGATCAGGAGCATCATACCCTTTTCCATACCCTTTTCCATGCCTTTTTCCATGCCCTTTTCCATGCCTTTTTCCATGCCTTCCTCATAAAGTTCGAGCAAATACGGTTTGAAACCTGTACTTTCTGCGCTTTCTGCTTTGTGTGTCATGTCAATAATTTTTGAGTTGAATGCTTTTGAGGTAAAGTTCATGTACAATACCGTTGCTACCAGAATTTGCTTCTCCGCAGGATTTATTGCAGGAGCAAAAATAACGATTTTTTCCCAATGTTTGGCTACATAATCCTCATCCCGTGCATACTTTAACACCTTTAATATCATTCGTAGCAACTGAAAACCCAGGGCATCTAACTTCCAGTCTGGTATTTGCCGGACATCCAACAATATATAATCAAATGTGGGCAGATAGCATAAAAACACCTCTGGCGCCTTGGGAAACAAACTCTTGGGTGTTTCTTTTTTCAATGCCATATTGCCATGATACAATACAATTGGTAAAACCAGCGACAAGGCTTTTCTCTGTCGCAAATCACTTGCCCAAATATTACTGACGTAACGTTGTAATTGCGCCATAAGCGGAGTATCCGGCTGCTCGCTTTTGTGTTCAAAAAGCAAAGTCAAACGCAAAGTCTGCTCAGAATTTATTTTGGCAGTATAACAAATATCTGACAAATGCTCCTGTAGTCGCTCATCTACAAATGAATCATCGCTTATTTGCAAGGTATCCATATCGATGACATTGCACAAATTATCAGGCAGGCAAAACCGTAGCAAAGCCTCCACTACCTCCCGATATTGCAGCACATAACGCATGTATTTATCATGCGGATGATGCAAAAAATCCCGTGGGTCTAATCGTGCAGGATCTGTTTTCTTTGTTCTTCTTTTTGTCATGGCCCGACAAAGGTAACACAAAACATTTTAAATAAAACATTTTGTGTTTATTTTTTTAAATAATATTTCTATTTTTGCTCACTTTAAAACAAAAAACATGCATAAAGTCCTGACACTTCTCCTCGCCAACCTGTTGATTTTCAGCCTGAAAGCCCAAAACCAGGATTACTTTCCCGATCCAGACACCAATATTCAGCAGCGCCTGGAAGCATGGCAGGATCTGAAATTCGGACTACTCATGCACTGGGGGCCATACAGCCAATGGGGTATTGTGGAAAGCTGGAGTATCTGTCCGGAAGACCTCTCCTGGGCCACCGGCGGCCGAAAACCCGGCATAGCAGACACCTATAATGAGTATGTGCAACAATACGAAAAATTAAAAACCACTTTTAATCCTGTCAATTTTAATCCCGAACCCTGGGCCGCCGCCGCCCGGGCCGCCGGCATGAAATACGTCGTGTTTACAACCAAACACCACGACGGCTTTTGTATGTTCGATACTAAATTAACCGATTACAAAATTACCGACCCCGGCACGCCTTTCTCCCAAAACCCCAAAAGCAATATCACTAAAGAAATTTTTTCGGCCTTCAGAAAACAAGGCCTCTGGACGGGCGCCTATTTCTCCAAACCCGATTGGCATACACCCTACTACTGGTGGCCCAAATTCCCGCCTACCGACCGAAATTGCAACTATTCCATCCAAAAATATCCGGAACAGTGGGAAAAATATGTGCAGTTCACCCACGGCCAAATCGATGAACTGATGAGCAATTATGGCCAGGTTGATATCCTCTGGCTCGACGGCGGATGGGTGCGCACCAAAACCGATCAGGAAATCAAATCAGAACTCAGCGATGTTTATGAAAACAGCCGTTGGGCACGCAACCCGCAAAGCCAGGATATTCGCATGGCAGAAATCGTCCAAAAAGCCCGTGCCAAACAACCCGGACTCATCGTCGTGGATCGCGCAGTACCCGGCCCACATCAGAACTACCTCACCCCCGAACAACATATACCGGAAAAAGGCCTGCCCTACCCCTGGGAAACCTGTATGACCATGGCCGGCAGCTGGAGCTATGTGCCCAACGATCAGTACAAACCCTCCGAAGAATTAGTCGAAAAGTTAGTGGATATCGTCAGCAAAGGCGGCAACTTCCTGCTCAATATCGGCCCAAGTCCTTCGGGCGAATTGGATACCGCCGCCTACTCCCGGCTGCGCGATATCGGTGCCTGGATGAATATCAACAGCGAAGCAATTTACGGAACGCGTAAATACGAAACCTTCCAGGAAGGCGAGCAGATCCGCTTTACCCAAAGCAAAGACGGAAAGACGCAATACATTTTCTTGTTTGAATTCCCTGAAAAACCCCTGAATCTGCAAAAAATAAAGGCCAACCCGAAAACCCGGGTCAGCCTGCTTGGTAGCCGCGCTAAAATCAACGCCCAACAAACCGCACAAGGATTAAACATCCAAATCCCGATTGCATTGAAATCAGCGAGCCAATATGTCTGGGTGCTAAAGGTGCAACAATAAAATTTGCCGCTTGCAGCCGATTGATGAATTTCCGAACAAGCGCTTAATTCCCGCGGCGCTTGTTGTTGTTGCTATTTTTGTTGCGTTCAAATTTATCCCAAACCTTCCAGTCTTTAACTTTTTTGCGCTCGCGCTTGGCAAAAATGTAACGCACCGAAACAGAGGCGCCACTCCAGTCAAATGCTTTGGCCGACTCCGTCAGGTGCAACTCCGGCTTCCAGTCAAATGCAAGGTTGATACGGCCGATTGAAAACTCCGCGCCGGCAATGCCGGAAAGGCCAAAGACATTGTTTTCAGTATCGCCTTCCGAGCGGGGTATGTCGTTCACGCCATAATAGTGAATACCGGCGCCGGAATAAACATTGAAATTGCGAAACAGGATTTTATGGTGCTTCTCTCCAAGCAGGGTCAGTCCGACATTATCCCCAACAATCGGCGCGTGCAGAATACCCTCCGCCGTCCAGCCATTTTTGATATACTGCTGAACCGTAAAGTTTACACCATTGTCGATACGAATACCACCAGCGGTTTTATAAGATTGCGCCGAGGCGGAGGCCCCCATCAACAGGATTAAAAGGTTTAACAGGGCAGCGAAACACAGTTTAAGTTTCATAGCAGGTTTGGTTTAGTCGTTGAAAAAACGAATACGCTCAGGAAACGGCAGGCTTTTTCAATTCAGTACCCACGGCCCTTTACCTTAAACTTTTTTTAACCATACCTTTGCGCCATATGCTTCGCATTCGATCCCGCCCGCATTTTCAGGCAGAAAAACTGTACAGTTTTGAAATGCTGCTTGGCATCCACCTCGGACTGCCCTGGGAAGTACTGTGGGACGAGCATTGCACCCATTACCAGATTGAACTCCCCAACGGCAACATCCTCCAAATTGAAGACCACTTCTGGTCTGGAATAAGTTCCGACAATTACCTGCTGCCACAATATTTACCCCGACAAAGTACCACCCTCCCCCACCCGTTCCAAACAGCAACAAACATTATCGTCCCTTTCGGACGAAATTATTACCACGAAGATCCACAGCAGATCACTTGCGGCCCTGATCTTTTTGCCGCTACTTTTTTTATGCTGAGCCGATGGGAGGAATATGTAAAACCGGATCGCGACCAACACGGCCGTTTCCCGGCCGCCGCCGCCTGGACGGTGCAACAAAACTGTCTGCAACGCCCCCTGGTGCAGGAATGGGCCGATTTTTTGCGCCAAATGCTCCTGCAGCTCGGCTGCCCCTCCGCCCCTGCCCCGGCTTTTCAGCTCCAGCTCTCCCATGATGTTGACCACCCCCTGCTCTGGTGGAAACCCCGGGATAAATGGCGGACGCTGGCCGGCAGCCTGCTCAAACGCAGGAATATCCGCGAATTTCAATGGTGGCGCACACATACCACCGATCGCGACCCCTTTGATACTTTTCACTATCTGATGGCGGCAGCCGAAGCAGCCGGTACAAACACCTGCTTCAATTTTATGGGTCGGCGGGCCGTTAACTCCGATTGTTATTACCCGCTGGATGCACCTTTTATCAGGCAAACCATTCAGCATATTCAGCAACGCGGTCATGAAATCGGCTTTCACCCCTCCTACGAATCGGTAGAGCACCCGCAGTTGCTGCAACAAGAGCTGGATTCCATTACTCAAATTTCAGGCACAATGCCGGCAGGCGGGCGGCAACATTATCTCCGGTTTCAGGCGCCGGAAACCTGGCAACGCTGGCAAACGGCCGGGCTGCAATGGGACAGCACACTGGGCTATCCGGAACAAACCGGTTTTCGCTGTGGCACCGCAATTGCATTTCCGGTATTCAATATTTTAAAAAAACAACAACTCTCGCTGATAGAAAAACCCTTGCTGGTCATGGACGTAACCCTGCGCCAATACCTCGGCCTGCAGCCGGAAGCAGCCTTCCAAACCATCAATTCAATTAAAAAGCAAGTCAGACGCTATGGCGGCAATTTCACGCTGCTTTGGCATAATTCCTCATTCAACGATTATGCCTGGCAGGGCTGGACCGCTGTTTTTGAGGAAGCAATCAAATAAATAAGTGATGAAAAAACGACTTACCGCCATTTTGCTTTTCGCCTTGCCTCTGCTTGCATCGGGCCAGCCGGTGGGTATTCCGATCAATGCGCCGTCTAATCAGATCATGGAGCGCTGGCAGGTACTTTATCGCCCGGATGTAGCCCTCCACAGCGCCATCCAACCCTTTCGCGGAAAAGATGCAGCCCTGATGGCCCTTGCCCTCGATACTGCGGCGCTCAGTAGCCTCGATCGCTGGGATCAACAATATGTGCTCGACGAACAAAATGAATGGTTGCCCGACAGCTCTCAGTTCCTGCGTAAACACCGGAAACCGATATTCAAAACCTTTTTCCCGACACCAGCCTATTTCTTTGAGGTCAACAAACCGGAGTTTAAGCTCAGGGTAAACCCCATGATGAACCTCAGCCTGACCAAAGAAAGACAAAGTGCAGCATTACCCTTTGAAAATCAACGCGGTATAGAAGTTCGCGGCGCTGTCGACGAACGACTTTTCTTTTATACCAACCTAATTGAAACACAATTAAAACTGCCCGATTATACACAAAATTGGCTGGAAACATACAAATCACTGCCCGGCGCCGGCGTCTATAAACGCTATGCGCCCCGAATTGCCGATATCAAAAACGGTTGGGATTTCAGTATTGCCACCGCTTATATGGGTTTCAATATTTCCCGGCATGTCGGCATTCAAATCGGGCACGGCCGGCATTTTATCGGCAGCGGCAATCGTTCTCTGCTGTTATCCGATGTATCCAATCCCTATTTTTACCTCAAATTAGATACGCGCGTCTGGCGTTTTCATTACCAGAATTTATTCATAGAATTAAACCCCGTTCCGCCGGTACTCACTACCTCCGATCGTTTCCCCACCAAATATGCAGCAATACATTATCTTGATTTTCAATTAAATAAAAATATCAGCGTCGGCTTTTTTGAAGCTACTATCTTCAATCGAAGCCGTCAATTTGAATTACAATACCTTAACCCCGTCATCCTGTACCGCACCGTCGAGGCTGCTATTGGAAGTCCCGACAATGTGTTAATCGGTCTGAATGCGCAGGGCAATTTCTTCAGGCGCACTCAGGTTTACGGGCAGGTATTGCTCGACGAATTTTTGTTCGCAGCACTTGTAAACCCAACGGAAAGGGGCTGGTGGGGTAATAAAATCGGAGTGCAGGCCGGATTAAAATATTTCAATGCTTTCGGGGTAGACCACCTCGATTTGCAGGCAGAATTCAACAGTGTACGCCCTTACACCTATTCGCACAGCGACTCGCTCAACAGCTATACGCATAACGGACAGCCCCTGGCGCATCCGCTGTGGGCCAACTTCAAGGAATACAGTTTTTTTGCCCGATACCGCCCCTTGCCGCGACTCTTTTTGCAGGGCCGCTACTACCATATTCAGACCGGCGACGATCGCCCGGGTGAAAACTGGGGCACCTACCCTATGCTCAGCTACGGCACCCGTTTGCAGGATTATGGCAACTTTATCGGTCAGGGTGATGCCGCTACCATTGATCTGCTGGGGCTGGATGCCTCATGGATGCTTTATCACAACCTGTTTTTTGATCTCAAATTCCTGTATCGTTTAAAACAAAGTGAAAACGATGCTCTCGATTTCAAAACGCAAAACCTGAGCGTCGGCTTGCGCATGAATATCTGGAATAAACCTTTTGATTTTTAGCATGGTAAACCATCTTGATGAAACTGAAAAGCGCTGGTTTGCCATCCGCACGCGTGCGCGCTGTGAAAAATGGGTGCGCGATGTTTTGGAAAAAAAAGGAATACACAGCTGGGTTCCGCTTCAAAAATTTGCCCGCCGGTATACCCGCAGCGTGCGTCTGGTGGAGCGCCCGCTAATTAATGGATACGTTTTCGTAAGCATCGTCAAAGCCGATTATATCCCGGTGCTGGAAACTGAAAATGTAGTTGCTTTCGTCAAATCCCGCAAGGATTTACGGGCTATACCAGAGACAGAACTGGATATTTTGCGGCGGATAACCCTGGAAACGGATTTGGAAGTAAGTGCTCAGGCCGGTGCATTTGCTGAAGGCGATCCGGTACAAATCATCGCCGGTAACCTTGCCGGCATGAGCGGCCGTATTCTGAAAATGGAAGGCAAACACAAAATGCAGGTAGAACTTGAAAGCCTCGGATACAGTCTGCTCATTACCGTTAATACCGCCTTTCTGGCCAACCTGAAGCGTGTAAAAAATTAGGCGCTTGAACGTTGCCGCTCAAACGCCTAAATCATCTATGTACAATCACCGTTTATTTATTTTGCATTGGCCGGGCGCTCTACACTTACCGGCATCTGTTGCATCTTCATCGGGAACTTGCGGAACATCATCTCCGTTGCCTGATTAATGCGTTTATCCAAATGACGCATGTTGTCGTTATCCAAAACCCCACTGACCGATCCACGCCAAACCTGATTACCCGTACGGCCGTCAATCATATCCAGAATGAGCGTGCCTTCCTTGTAATTGACCGGTTTGACATACTGACAACGGCCATCCCGCGTCCAGTCTTCCTCTGTGCAGTACCAGTCGCGCACATACGTCATTTCATCTTTTACCACAATATGGTAGTGCAACACTAAGTCTGGCGCAAAAATATCGGGGGTAAACCCACGTTGTTGCATTTGCGCTTCCACGGCCTGACGAATTTTGATTTCAGTGTTTGCTGTCAGCCATTCAGGACTACTGTTACCCATGTGTACCCACTTGTTGCTGAGCCAGTCGTAGCTTTTATATTCGGCCCAGTTGATACCAGGCTCCTCTTCGGAAGCGATTTTGGTAAAGGGGTTGCATGAACTTGCACCCAGCAGGAAGAGTGCAAACAGGACAAAAAGTAAACTTTGCTTTTTCATGACGCACTTTGTTTTTGTAGTACAAAGTTGCCCCCTGAAGGAGTCCCTTTCAATGACTTGGCTTAATGAGTAGTATGATATAGATATTGCAAAACGGGCCTGCCTGATTACTCAGACAAGCCCGTTTTTATCTACAAAATTGAAGCGTTGACTTCAATATATGCTAGCCCATTACGCGCTTTACTGTTGCGCCGATCTGAGCTGGAGAATCCACCACGATAATGCCATTTTCGGCCATAATGCGCATTTTGGCAGCGGCTGTATCATCAGCACCGCCTACAATAGCGCCGGCGTGGCCCATTTTGCGACCTTTAGGCGCTGTCTGGCCGGCAATAAAGCCAATAACCGGTTTTTTATTGCCGTTTTCACGAATCCAGCGTGCTGCTTCCGCTTCGAGGCCACCGCCGATTTCACCAATCATGACGATACCTTCTGTTTCAGGATCGTTCATAAACAGTTCAATCGCTTCGCGTGTTGTGGTGCCGATGATCGGGTCGCCTCCGATACCGATGGCTGTTGTAATACCCAGTCCGGCTTTGGCAATCTGATCGGCAGCTTCGTAGGTCAGGGTGCCGGATTTAGAAACCAAGCCAATCGGGCCGCGCTTGAACACAAAACCGGGCATGATGCCCACTTTAGCTTCGTCCGGAGTAATGATACCCGGGCAGTTCGGGCCGATGAGGCGGCAGTCTTTCTGATCAACATAGGCTTTGGCGCGCACCATATCCTGTACCGGAATACCTTCTGTGATGGCGACAATTACTTTGATGCCCGCAGCGGCGGCTTCAATCACGGCATCTGCGGCATAAGCAGGCGGCACGAAGATGATGGTAGTGTCTGCGCCGGCTTGTTTTACGGCGTCGGCTACGGTGTTGAATACCGGCAGGCCGAGGTGCATTTGACCGCCTTTACCGGGCGTCACACCGCCAACGACATTGGTGCCGTAAGCGATCATTTGTTCGGCATGGAAAGTACCTTCTTTTCCGGTGAAGCCTTGAACGATTATTCGGGAGTGTTTATTAACGAGTACCGACATTGAAAAGGGATGCTTTAAAAAGGAATTACCTGGTTGTCAAAAAATTTCCGGCACAGTTGTTCCGGAAACTATGGTGTATGTTTAACGCTTATTGTTTATCCACGATGATAAACACATCTTCGTTGCGTTGTTTCATGAAGTAGTGCTCGCGGGCGAAGCGCTCCTTTGTCAGTTCAAAATCTTCGGCCTCATCCTTGGCCTCTTTGATTTTGTTCTGATAAAAGTTTTTATCCTGCTCCAATCTGGAAATAGATTGTTGCAAGCGCCATTGCGTCCACAAGTTATGCCTGTCCAAAAAGACCATCACAAAAAAGAAAATGGTCAGTGTCAGGTAGTAGCGATTTTGCAGCGGCGCAGGCAGCCTGCGCATAATGGATTGAAACGGATTGGATGCTATTATAGCCATTGCCGTTGAAATTTAAGCTCAAATGTATGGCTTTTTCCTGAAACGCACCAACACACTGAAAAAACGCAAAAGCAGTTGCTCAAATAGCGTCAATGATCTGGCACAAACGATCAAAAATTTGATCAATTGTACCTACCCCCGGGATGCTGTGGCTATGCCCGTTTTGGGCGTAATAATCGAAAACCGGCGAGGTTTCCTGCTTGTACACGGCAATGCGTTTGCGGATGATCGACTCATCGTTATCATCCGGTCGGCCGGAATTTTGCCCCCTGAGCAGGATGCGCTTTACAATTTCTTCATCCTCCACCTGCAAAGCGATGAGGCCGCTGACACTTGTATTTTTCTCTGCCAGCAAGGCATCCAGTGCTTCAGCCTGCGGCAGGGTACGAGGAAACCCGTCGAAGATGAAACCGTTTGCTTCCGGATGCGCCTCTACTTTATTTCGAAGCATACCGATGGTAACAGAATCAGGCACTAATTGACCTTTTTCCATGTACGATTTTGCTTCTAGACCAAGCGGCGTATTGTTTCCCATTTCGTAGCGAAACAGGTCTCCGGTGCTGATGTGCACCAAACCATAACGTTCGATCAATTTAGCGGCTTGCGTGCCTTTGCCTGAACCCGGAGGGCCAAAAAGTATCAGATTTACCATTGAAAGTAGTTTAAACAGAAGCGCAAAGTTAAAAAGCGAATCCGCGCTTTAGAAATTTTCTAATTTCTATTTGGGAAACGAAATTATACCAAAAACAAAAGCTTATACGGTAAATTTTATTTCACCAATGCGCGAATACACAAATGTTTATTCCCGAATACACAACCTAAAAATGATCACTCATTTGAAAAATCGCTGATTCGGTAGCGATCACCGTATTGTCGTATCCATTTCAGCAATCGAATTACATCTTCCTGGTGAAAGAGTTCCGTTCCTGCATTCAGCGTTGCAGCAGAGCCACAGGCCACCCCGGTTTGAACAGCAACCTTAAGCGGCTGATCCTCACCAAGTGCCCAGACAATACCACTTACCATGCTATCCCCTGCGCCTACCGTGCTTTTTTTCTTAACCATGGGCGCAGGAATATGCTCGAATCCCGATTTGGTCACCAACAAGGCGCCCTGAGCGCCAAGCGACACAACCACCACCTCGCATTTTCCTTCCTCAATTATTTTTTGAGCAGCATCGTCTACATGGTTGATCTCCAGCTCCGCCACTCCGGCAAGGGTGCTCAATTCCGCAAGGTTGGGTTTAAGCATATAAACGCCGATATGCGTTGCCGCCTCCAGCGCCGGGCCGGATGTGTCTAGGATGAGTTTGCACCGCCGTTCCCGCGCAGCGCTGGCGATACGCCCAAAATAATCTTCCGACATGCCCGGCGGCAAACTGCCACTGACCACCAAAAACTCCGGATTGACTGCCCAGGCAGCCGACAAACAGGCTTCAATTTCTGCTTCGCTGAGCGGCTCGCCCGGCAACGTAAACCGATACTGTACATTGCTGTCAGCTTCTGTCACGGAAAAATTCTCCCGGGTGGGCGCTTTTGTCTCAATTGTTGCCGTTTCAATCCCTTCTTTTTCCACTAAGGCGCGCAGCAATTGGCCATTTATACCTCCTGCCGGGAAAACAGCAAGACTCTTTCCGCCCAGCCTCGAAATACCTTTAGAGACATTAATGCCGCCTCCGCCTGCGTCAATGCGCATGGGTTCGCAGCGCAGCTTTTGTTCCGGAATAAAACGGGCCACAGACGTACTTTTGTCGAGTGCCGGATTAAGCGTAAGGGTAACAATTCGCACGTTTATCGCAATTTTAGATGTATAAATTCAAGATTTTGTAAACCAGCGAACAGCAAACACCGTTTACAGGGCAATGATACTTCAACTCGACGAAACAAACCTCATCCGTGCGTCAAATTACCTCGCAACCCGGGATGAAGCCCTTCAAAAAGTACTCGAACACTTAGGCCCTCCTCCACTTTGGGCGCGTCCGACCGGCTTCAGCACCTTAATCCACATTATTCTGGAGCAACAGGTATCGCTGGCATCTGCCAATGCCGCCTTCCATAAACTCCTTCGCTGCTGCCCCAGCCTTACTCCGGAAAGTTTTCTTGCACTAAGCGACGAAAGCCTGAGCACTATCGGTTTCAGTCGCCAAAAAATACGATACACACGCCTGCTTGCCGAAGCCTTACTGTCCGGCACGCTCCAACTGGATCAACTCAATGTCATGGATGATGAAACGGCCTCCGCTCATTTGCAACGCCTTAAAGGCATTGGCGCATGGACTGCCGATATTTATCTCATGGAATGCCTTTTGCGGCCGGATATACTACCTAAAGGCGACATTGCGCTGCTGGAAGCATTTCGCGACCTGAAGGGGCTTGAAAAACGACCGGAGCATCCGCAACTAATCGAAGCCACAGCGCATTGGCGGCCCTGGCGCAGTGTCGGCGTCCGAATGTTATGGCAGCATTACCTTGATGCCCGCGGGCGTCCGCTCATCTTACACCCACCACTTACAGATTCCTGAAAAATGCGTTTCTTTGCTGCACAATCATCTAATTCACCCAAATTCGGGACTAACATTTATGGTTCATCCTTCTTTTAAAGAAAAACGCATCTGGATTACCGGAGCATCCTCGGGTATCGGAGAAGCGCTCGCACATGCCTTCGCGCGCGAAGGCGCGCACCTGATCCTTTCTGCGCGCAATACGGACGCCTTGCAGCAGGTGGCCGCTAAATGTCTTGAATTGGGGGCTGCCTCTTCTGAAGTATACGCATTGGACTTAGCCCAACATGCGGCAATCCCCGGAGTGGTCGCTCAGGTACTTAAAAGTGCCGGAAAAATCGACATCCTCATCAATAATGGTGGAATTTCTCAACGCTCCCTCGCTAAAGATACCGGCATCGACGTTGATAAACGCCTGATGGACGTCAACTATCACGGTACGGTGACCTTAAGCAAAGCAGTGTTGCCAGGAATGTTACTTCATCAATTGGGGCATATTGTAACCATTACCAGTCTGGTTGGTAAATTTGGCTCTCCCCTGCGCTCGTCCTATGCAGCCTCCAAACACGCTTTGCATGGTTTTTTTGACAGCCTGCGCGCCGAACTTGGCCCCGATGCTCCAATAAAAATAATGCTGGTTTGTCCGGGTTTTATCCGAACGGAAATCAGTAAAAACGCCCTTACCGGCGATGGCAGCAAACAGGGTACGATGGATAATGCAACAGGACAAGGAATGGAGCCTTCATCGCTTGCCCGTAAAATGCTGCGGGATATTGCCAAAGGAAAAAATGAGGCCTACTACGGTGGCAAAGAAGTGCTTGCCGTTTACCTCAAGCGCTTTGTACCGGGATATTTCGCCCGGATGATCGCAAAAGCAAAAGTAACTTAAAACCTGTTCCCTTTCAGGCGCCCGCTTCAGGAAACCCGCGTGGTAGCCAACAGCCTTTTTATTGCCCAACGCCCACTTCCTTTACCGGCCAGCATCAGCAAGCCGCCTATAATCGCTACGTCCTTCATAAACAGTATACTCTGCATCCGCAACTGATCCTTGGGGTAGTTCCAAAAATCGTGTACCAGAAAAGTTACCGGCGCCCAATAAAGCAGTAGCATAAACGCTCCGAGTGTAGAACGATAGCCGGTTAACACCATTAAGCCGCCTAATACCAACAAGATAATCGTCCCATTGAGCAACATATCCTGTTGCCAGGTCAACCCATACTTAGTCATCACCTCCTTGGTCTTGTCAATATACAAGATGGTATCAACGGCCTCAAATATGAATATAGCCGAAAGAAAAATACGACCAATCAAATCAATAATGTCTCGCATACGGTGCAAGGTACGAACATGTACGATGTTTTGCCAATAAAAAAAGCCCCCCTCCTACTGCAAGGAGAGAGGCCATCCCAAAAACCGATTTTAAAGTATGTTTAAAATCGATTCCCGGATTTATCCGATCGGCTCGCTGATCGGGAGGATCTGAGAAGTAACG
>JAFLBP010000042.1 GCA_017303875.1 Chitinophagales bacterium
ACTCATAGTTGCCACGGGGATAACAGACCCACACAATATTCCTTTGATTTTCAAAGATTTACCTCTAAAAACCTAACATAATAGTCTGATTACCAATATGTCAATGAACGTTTCGGACAAGATTTATTTTAAATATTGGAGAAGCGGTTTCGCACAGAAGGGCACGGATCATAAACGCAGAAAAACACAGAATTCTGTGGCATCTGTGTAAGCGATCCGTGCCCTTCTGTGCGAGACCTTTTGTATAACTTCGTTACAAGATGTTCATCGTTTATCGTTCATCTTTGAAACCCAGGCAAGGTAGCGTTTTTTGAATCTGCTCCAAAAAATGGCTGCGACATACGTGAATGCCGCAGCCCAAACTCAAATATTCCTGAATGAAGCTTATTTTTCTGCGCCGACAGCGCTTGTTTTTGTCTCTTCGACTGTTCCCAAGGGTTTTGGTTTTTTATAAAAATTCCACAAATCGCGTTCAAAAAGCGTGGCATCCAGCCGGTAATATTCCTGAAAATTCAGCGCACTCACGCCGCCCGGGTAAGGGACATAATGGTGCTTCTGGTTAGCATTCCGCCACGCGCAAACGTAAGCGATACGGCTTGTTTCCGGGTCCGACATGATGTTGTGGTGAAACACATCGGTCCACCAATTGGCCTGCGGAATTCCTTCAAAACCAAACTCCGTGAGCGCAGGCACTTTACCGCGTTTTTCGGCAGCGGCCACTAAAATGCGCTGTGTTTTCCGAAAACGCTCCCAGGTGCGCGGCAGGGTATCGTAGGCGTAAAAATCTACGCCCAGCATGTCTACCCAGGCATCACCGGGATAGAATTCCAGCATTTCTGCCTCATTTTCAAACATATAGGAAGTTGAAAAAGAGTAAAGCAGTTGATGCAGTTTTTTTTCATCGCGCAGGTAAGCGACCGTAAATTGCCAGAGCGCTTTGAAATCCTCGGGGCTTACATGCGCTTTACCCCACCAGAACCAATCGCCGGTATGCTCATGAAAAGGCCTGAAAATGATGGGAATTTTATGTTTTTTAAACAAATTGCCTGCTTCGAGGCTGTTAACGAATTTGGCGAAACGATCCAGGTCTTGCCGGTAACGCATGTGTTTGGCGCCGCCCGGCAAAATATCCTGCACGGCTGCCGTGGTATCCCAGGCCGAACCGCCAGTATGATAATTGTCGAGGTGCCACGACAAGGTAATCACGCCGCCGCGTGCGTAGCCCTCCCGAATCCAGCGTTTCATTTCCTTGAACACAACATTGTCAATGTTCGCAATGGAGTCGTGCTCCAGGTTTCCCAGTTCCCAGCCATATACCGCCGGGTAATCGCCGGTGGTAAAGCGCACATCCGAGCCGCCGGGCACTTGCTTCCAGCCAACGCCGTAAGCCAGGTCATCCTGGTGCCCGAACAGAATTTTACTTTCCGAAGCGGCGCGTTGCAGGTTGAGGAAAAGCGCGCGCGTCCTGGGTGTGGCATTGGAATCGGTCAATTGCTGGGCATAACCCGACAGCGGCAGCAGGCAAACCAAGCCCGCCGCAAGCACGGAAAACAGCCCTTGCCCAAATGCCTGAAAGTGTATGATCGGAGAAGTCTTGTTCATGTTACTCAGGGTTTATCCATAAGTGCCTTGCGCCAGTATTCGCCCTCCGCAGTGGGTGTGCCGTTCCAGTCTTTGAGCATGGGCGGTTCCCAACTCGGGTCGAAAACCCAGGCCACCCAGGAGATGTTTTTTGATTTGAGATAAGGCAAAAGGGTTTTGGTGTAAATGCCGTCGTCGGGTAAAGGCACGGGCGCATGCGCATCATAGCTAAAACCTACCTCGGTAGCCACAATGGGGAATCGCCCGGCGGCAAAACCAAAATGCCGCTCCCAGTTACCTTCGCGCGGCGCTTTGTTTTTTCCGGGGTACGGATGGGTGACGTAAGCGACGCCCTCACGCGGAATTGGCTCAAAATGAATGGGTTGCAAATCATAGGCCCAATCAAAACCAGCGAGCAGCGGAATCGCCTCCGCGCCATTGGCCCGCACCAGATCAATACATTGTACCATCAGTTGTTGCCATTCAGCCCAGGAACATTGCCCCAGTTCTCCGTTGTAGATGGTCGGCTCATTGTACAATTCAAAAAAGGCAACCGTCGGATTTTTCCCGTAACGCCGGGCCATGGTGCGCCAGAATGTAAAGGTTTCCTTTTTTGTCGTGTCGTACATGGGATCCTGAAACAACTCCATTTGCAAATTGCCAATGCTGTGCCAGTCAATAATGACGTACATGCCCAATTCCGTACACCATTGTACGGCTTCATCCAGCATTTTCAGGTAATCGGCCTCCCCGCGTGCGCGCCAGGCGCTCGGATGTACGGGTATACGCACGAGCTGCGCGCCCCAGCCTTTGATGATCTCAAAATGCCGTTTCGACCAGCGCCCGGCCGACTTGATTTTATCAGGGTCGGAAATGGACAAGCCCCGAAAGACGAGGGTATCGCCATTTTCCTGAACAAAATATGCGCCTTTCACCGACACACGCGGTAAGGCGGCGGTCGCCTGAGCGACCGTTTGCGCTGTCGGAATCAACAGCAAAACGGTCGCCAGGAAGGCCGGAAAAAGCTTGTTTATAGTTCGCTTAATCATCAGAGGATCAGGTACAATGTAATGATACTGAATTATTTGTGTTCAAAACGAACATTGTCGATACAAACGTTCACCTTGGAAGCGCCGGCATTAAAAGCAACGCCAAAATCTTCGGTAATGGTAGACAAATCCGAAAGCGGGCTGGAACCGGTATTAAAATCGGCCAGGTTAATGGTAACGGTGATCCAGCCGTCGGTTTTATACGAACCGCTGGCGGCCCAGGGCTTCCAGGAATACCAGTGGTCGCCGGAACTGCCTTTCAAACGCCAGGCAAACTCGCCGCCGGTGATGGGTTCCAGGATGTTGATGTCAAATTTCAGGACATAATTGGCCACATCGCTGCCAATGACCGCGCCGGGGAAATTGTTGGCGCCATTGCGCCAGAAAAAGCCGGTCCAGCCGTTGCAATCCTTGTTCACACGGTGGTAATTGGTACCGTTGAGGGTAAGCGCCGGGTCGTTTTCCGGACCGCCGGCATCGCCCCACCACGCATTCAGGCCGTCGAAATTAAAGAATACCAGCGTCGGATCCGCCACCGGATCCACACCCTGAATATTGATGTCGGGCGAGAAAATGGTTTCGCCATTTACCGTAATCAATTTCACTTTGCCCAAACCGGTTTTGACATTGGTCGGAATAACCACCTGAATCAGCACATCGGTTTTTTGACCGAACATGGTGGCCGAAATATTATCCGGGAAAATCACCTCGGTCACTTCAGCCAGATTGGTGCCTTCAATATTAATCATCTGACCAGGTTTGGCCGAACCGGGCATTGCCGTAATGGTTGCAGAAGTAGAGGCCAGAATGTTCAGGCTTTGGGTAGAAACTACTTCGTCGCCATTGCTGGAAACCAGTGTAATGCTGCCATTGGCAGTGCCTACCGGCACATTTACGGTCAGCAGGTTTTCGGTGGCGGCTGTCGGGGCGGCTTCTTTGCCGCCACTGAATTTAACCAGCGTCACCAGGTCGAGGTGCTCGCCGGAAACACTCAGCTCTTTGGTGAATTGAATGTCCGTCGGGCTGACGCTGCTGATTACGGGCTTGAGCATCACCAGATTGCCGGTCGTGACCGATTTGCCCGACGCCGTGCTCAGTTGCAGGGTACCTTCTTTGGCTGTAGCCGGTACGCTCACGGTGATGGACGTGGCGCTGCCGCCGCCCTGAATTGCGCCCGCCGCGCCGCCGCCAAATCCAACGGCTGTCACTAAATCCAGGTTTTGGCCTGAAATGGTGACGCTGGCGCCGGGTTTTACGGGGTTGGGGGAAAGATTGCTCACGCTGGGCAGCAGCATTTCAATGGGCACGGCAACGGTGGTTTCCACCAGCGAACGGGCGATGAGCTTGATGCTGCCGTCCTGCGCATTGGCTGGCACCTGCACTTCAATTTTACCGGCATCCTGCGCCGCGAAAGTGCTGACGCGGCTGCCACCCGGGAAGGCGACTTCCTGCACCAGATCCAGGTCGGAGCCGGTGATCGTCAGGACTGCGCCGGCTTTAACCGGCGTTGGCGCAACGGCCGCGCCCTGCGGCAGCGTGACGGCCAGCGTGGTATCGGATTCTACGAGAATGGGATCGGACAGGCCATTGGAAAGCACGATCAGGCCGGTTTGGGCGTCGAGCGGCACGTTTACTTCCAATTTACCTGCTGCCTGACTGAGGAAATCGGCGGCAAGCACCGATTTTTTATTGGCAAAAATGACCTCTTTGATGAGGTTCAGGTAAGTGCCTTCGAGGGTCACCTTTTCGCCGGGCCGCACCGTGGCGGGACTGAATTTGGTGAGTGCAATCGGCTCTGAAATTTTCAGGATGGTTTTGGAAACGATGTCGCCATTGGGCGTTTTGAGCGTCACAGGGCCATCCACCGTGGCTTGCGGCACGGTCAGTACAATTTCAGTCGGGGTTTTGGATTTAAAATTCGTCACCTCCACATTGTCGCTCAGGATAACGGCGCTCACTTTATCGAGGTTTTGACCGATAAATCGGATATCGCCGCCGCGGAGGGCCGGAGAAGGGCCGAAGCTTTTGAGCAGGATGGCGTTGGCATCGGTTTCATCGTCTTTTTTGCACGATTGCACCGTGAACAACATAGTAGCCAGCAGGCTCAGCAGCAGCATCGGCAGCAGGTATTGTCGGTATGCGCTTTGCATGTTTTTTCTTTTTGAAAGGTAATGGAATCGGAGCTTTACAGGGGCACTACCCGCACGTTGTCTACGCAAATATGCACGGGATTTGGGCCGGCAGCCGGCCCGAAGAGCATCATCACGACATTGGTGAGGGAATTGAGGTTCTCAATTTTCTTCGTGCCATTATCGTCCGGATCGTCTTTGCCGTACTTGAATTCGCTGAGCGGAATGGTAACGGTTTCCCAGCCATCGGTTTTATACGGCCCGGCTTTCCAGGGCTGCCAGCGGGCGTGGATGGCGCCGTCGCGGCCATGATCTTCGGCATAGGGGCCAAAGAAAATTTCCATACGTACATCGCGCCATTCAATGGGTACATTGACCTCAAATTTCAGGGCCAGATCGCTCACTAAGCCGCTGGCTACCGGCACATTGCCACGACCGCGGGGCGCCCAGTATTGCATGGTCAGCTCGTTGGTCCATTGCCAGGGGCCGTTGGCGGCATTTTTAAAGGCCGCATAACTGCCCGAACAACCGGCCGGGTCGGAATTATTGATCGCTGCCGTCCAGGTTTCGTGGTTTTTACCATCATAATCAAGGATGACATTGCGGTTGTCGCGGAAAAAGAACCTGGATTTTGCCGTACCAAAATTGGTCTTGATCGTAATCGGGCCGGCTTCCGCACCTGCGGGCACCCGCACTTCGAGGTGGGTTTTGTCTAACGTCACTACCTCTCCTTTCTGGCCGCCGGTAAAAGTCAGTTCGAGCGGCTGAAAGAAAAAGTCGCCGTCGAGAATGAGTAAATCACCGTCGGGCACGTACTCGCTTTTCACCTTGTCAATTCTCGGGGCCGGCACATTGACTTTAAAATCATAACTCAATTCCGAGCCATCAGAAAAGACAATGCGCATTTTGTCGCTTACCACCGTGGGTACGGTGCTGGGCACATTGACCAAAATAGAGTTTTCGGTCACAAAAGTCGGGTTCAGCACGGCCTGCTGGTCGTTGAACCACATTTGCTCGGCATGGCAGAGGTTTTCACCTACTACCGCAATGAGGCTGCCCATGAAGCTGCCGACGAGCAGGGAATCTGATTTTCCCGGATCGGTGGCGCGGATATAGGAAACAGCAGGGGTTCCGGCGCAGTCGCGGGCAGTGTCGGTTTCCTTTTTACAGGCAACTACGCTCAGGGTCAGGAATGCGGCCAGCGCAATACCAAAACTGATTTTTATTGAAATTTTCATAGCAAATCGCGTCGTTTGAGCTTATTTAAAATTGTAATCCACTGCGGGTTCGCCAGCGCCCAGCAAGGGGTTGAACACCACCTCGGCGGCCGGAACCGGCATAAACATTTGCGCAGCAGCAATCGTGATGGGCGAAACCGGCCCTTGCTGGATATAGCCGGCTATCAGGTTTTCATCGGCTGCGTTGGGCGACTGGTCGCGGTAGTACGTGTAGTCGCGCTGTTGTCCGTTCAGGTAAGCCAGGGCGCCTGCCGGATCGCGGTAGTACCAGCGTTTTACGTCAAACCAGCCCATGCTTTCGAGGGCAAACTCTACGCGGCGCTCCCGGAAAACATCGGCAAAAGTGATGGCCGATTTCAGGGGCAGCCCGGCGCGGCTGCGGATGGCGTTGAAATATTGCAGCGCTTTGGCATCGGTGGTGCTTCCACCTGCGCCACAGGCCGCTTCGGCATAAATCAGGTAAACATCGGCCAGGCGAATGATATACTGATTGAGGGCCGTGGCTTGTCCGGTAGAAACTTTACCGCCATTGTCGTCGGCCGAACCGACTACATATTTTTTCAGGCTGTTCAGCACCGGCGTGGCGCCTTCGAGGGTAATGTTCGGATCGGCGGGGTCGCGGAGCACAATTTTGTACTCATAACCGCCGTGGTTTTTGCGAATTTCCGGGTAGCGATCGCCGGGCGCCATGTAAATAGATTGGCGGCGTTTGTCGCCGGCTTCTACATTATTGATAAAATCCAGGGTCATACATTTGCCGCCACCCCAGGCTTCTGAGTTGCCGGTGATGTAAGAACTGCGTGCCCAGTTGGCCTGGCGGGAGTTGCCGAAGGCATAGCCGCCTTCCATCCATTGCAGCGCAAAAAGGGATTCGCTGCTGTTGTTGTTTTCGATTCGGAAGAGGTCGGCGTAGTTGCTCATCAGCGAGAGGCCGCTTTGCTCAATCACTTCGGCGGCTAAGGTTTTGGCGGCTTCAAAGTTGGCGGCCGAATCCGAATCGCCGATGTTTTGCGCCATGGTCAGGTGCAATTTGGCGAGCATGGCCTTGGCGCTCCACTTGGTGGCGCGACCCGGCTCGTCGGCAGCAGGCAATTTTTCGGCAGCAAAGCTGAGGTCGCGGCGGGCCATTTCATACAAGCTTTTGCGCGTATTTTTTGGTAGTCGCAGGTTGTTGGCCGCCACTAATTCCGACGCATTTTCCACGATGGGCGCTTCACCCCAATACTCGGCCAGCATGTAGTAAGCCGTGCCGCGTACAAAACGCGCTTCGCCAACAGCCTTGTCAATTACCTCCTGGCTAACGCCTTTGGAGGCGGCTATGGTGGGCATGTCGTTGATGATCGAATTGGCATACGACACCACGCGGTAAAGGCCCTTCCAGCCGCTGGTCAGGTAAGCATTGCCTTCGCCATAGCTGAAAAAGAAAAATTGTCCTTCCTGATCGAAAGTGTAGTACATGTTACCGGCGAGCAAATCGCCGGCCAGCCAGAAAAATTTGTCGTTGAAATCAAACCAGGGAAAACCGTACAGCGAAGCGGTGGCTGCCTTGATCTGACTTTCATTTTGGTAAAAATTGTCCTGGGTAAGCTTGTCTACCGGCTCGATTTCCAGGAAATCCTTGCTGCAACTGCTGTTGAACAATGCGACAAAGCCAATGGCAAGGGCATATTTGATGATATTTTTCATTGAAAATCAAGTTTAAAATTAAAAATCAACATCCAGACCGAAGGTGAATACGCGCGGCGTCGGGTAACGGCCCATGTCTACGCTTTGCAGCAGGGGGCTTTGGTTAAATGCCCCGATTTCGGGGTCGTAGCCGCTGTATTTGGTCAGGGTGTAAATGTTCTGCGCATTGATGTACAGGCGCAGGCTCGACACATGGTAGCGCGACAACAATTGTTTGGGCAGGGTATAGCCCAGGCGCAGGTTCTGGATGCGGAGGTAGGAACCATCTTCAATCCAGCGGTCGCTCATACGGGTGTTGCGGTTGTTGTCGGTTGTGGTCGGGCGCGGGAGGGTGGCATCTTCGTTGGCGAGCACCACATTGCGCGGGTCGAGGGCGGAGCCGTTCGGATCGAGCAGTTCGTACTGTGCGCGATCAGCCACGGTGGCGCTCTGGTTGTTGAACACGCTGGTCATGCCTTCAATTTCACGCTTCTGGTAATTCAGGATGTCGCCGCCGTAGCTGCCATTGAGGTAAACCACCAGGTCGAAATTGCGATAGCTGAAGCTGTTGTTGATCCCGAAAGTGAAATCCGGGTTGGGGTTGCCAATGACGCGCTGGTCTTTGGCCGTAATCCTGCCGTCGCCGTCGAGGTCCTTGAACTTGATGTCGCCAATCCACACGCCGGCGCGTTTGTCCACGTAGTTTTTAGAAGGGTCGGCCGGATTAGCCACCTGCACGGCGTGGCTGAGAATATCGGCTTCATCTTTAAAAATACCTTCTGTGACGTAGCCATAGAACTGTCCGACGGGTAATCCGACGGTGGTTTGAGTAGCCGTTTGGAACTCGGAGTACCAGTACAGGTTGCGCCAGAACACGGCGCCTTCGTCGTTGAGGGCAGTAATTTTGTTGCGGTTGAGCGAGAGGGTCAGGTCGGTATTCCAGCGGAAATGCTGGCCGCGCACGTTGCGGGAGTTGATGCTGAGGTCAATCCCTTTGTTTTCCAATTTGCCCACGTTGGCAAAAGGCGCACCGATGTCGGCGTAAGTCGGGCCGCCGAGGTAGCCGGGCAGGGCCACCTGGAGGAGCATGTCGTTGGTGTATTTCTGATATACATCCACCGTGATGTCGAGGCGGTCGCGCAGTACGCGAATATCGGCGCCGAGGTTCCACTGGCGGGTAGACTCCCATTTAAGCTGCGGGTTGGGAATATTGGAGGGTCGGTAAGCGGTACCGAAAGGTGTGTTGATGGTTTGCAGCGCCGAGCCGTAGAGGTAGTTCGGAATCCCCTGGTTGCCTACTTCGCCGTAACCGAGACGCACTTTCAGGGCGCGGGAGGCGCGCCAGGCCAAAGAGCCGGAGGGGAAGAAACCCCAGCGGTTTTGCGGGCCGAACTTGGAAGAACCGTCGGCACGCAGGGTGATAGTGGCAAAATATTTATCGTCGAAATTGTAATTCAAACGGGTAAAATAAGAGGCGATGGAAGCCGCATCTTTCCAGCCGGTAGGCGGAATGGGAGAATCTTCACCTTCACTGAGCACCTGAATGTCGTTGGATGCAAAATTGCGTTTGCGAACATCCAGTCCTTCCCAGCTGGACTTCTGAGCTTCCTGTCCGAGCAACACGGTCAGGTGTTGTTTTTCACCGAAGTTCAGGTTTTGGGTCAGGTAGTTTTTCCAGATCCAGAAAAAGCTGGATTCATTGCGCTGGCGGAGCTGGTTTTCGTTGTTTTCCAGTACCCCGAATTTGTAGGTAGGCTGGAAGGCTTTGTTGATGGAGCTGTTGTCATCCATCCCGATTTCGGAGCGGAAGGTGGCGCCTTTCCAAAGTTGTACGTCGCCGTAAAAGTTGGCGAGCAGGCGTTTGCGCGCCAGAGAATTGGTGCGCAGCAAGGCTAAGGCCACGGGGTTCCAGGTAGAAGCGCCAGCCTGAATTTCGGGACCGGCCCAGTTGCCATCAAAATCTTTCACCGCCACATCGGGTTGCATCACTAAGGCCTGGGTAACCACGCCGTCGGAACCGTCGTTGAGGGTAATTTTTTCATTAATATTGGCGTAGGTTACACTGGCGCCCACTTTCATCCAGTCGCGCACCTGATTGTCGAGGTTCACGCGTACGGTCTGGCGTTTGAAATTGGAACCCAGAATAATGCCGTCCTGATCGAATACGGAGCCGGAAATGGCATAAGTGGTATTGTTCACGCCGCCGCTGATGCTCAGCTGGTGGCTTTGCATACCGGCGTTTTGGAAAATTTCTTTTTGCCAGTCGGTACCCTTTCCGAGCAGGGAGGGATCCAGGTAGCGCGGGTTGGGTTGCAGCCCGAGGTCGTTGGAAACTTGTAGTTGATAGGCGGCAAATTCCGAAAGGTTCATCATGTCGAGGGTTTTGCCCACCACCTGATTGGCGTAATAGCCACTGTAGGAAACCTTGGTTTCGTCTTTGCTGCCGCGGCGGGTGGTTACCATGATGACCCCGTTGGCGGCGCGGGCGCCGTAAATGGCCGTAGCGGAGGCGTCTTTAAGCACTTCAATGCTTACAATATCGGCAGGGTTGATGGCCGAAAGCGGGTTCACCACATTCTGGCCGTTGGCGCCGCCTGCCCAGTCGAAGCCGGCCACGCCGTAACCATCGCCCTGAATGGGTATACCGTCAATTACATAAAGGGGTTCATTGGAAAGGGTGAGCGAGTTGGCTCCGCGAATGCGGATGGAAGCCGCGCCACCCGGTGCGCCGGAGTTTTGCGTCACTTGCACCCCCGATACCCGCCCCTGAAGCGCCTGGTCGAAGTTGGTTGTTACGGAAGAACGGATCTGATCCCCCGTCACAGAGGTGACGGCGCCGGTCAGGTCGCTGCGCTTTTGAGTGCCATAACCTACAACTACCGCTTCCTTGAGGAGTTGATCGCCCGGTTGCAGTGTCACATCGGCCGCAGTTTCGGCAGCAACGACAAATTGCTGCGCCTCATAACCGGTATACTCTACCGAGATAACATCGCCTTTGCCGGCTTTCAGGGAATAAAAGCCCTTGGCATCGCTCACCGAGCCGATGCCCGGCTGCGAAACATTGCGGATAGTGACACCGGTAAGGGGCGCGCCGGTTTCATCCCGGACGATGCCGGAAACGCTCTGCGCCTGTATGCCCAGCGCAGCAAGCAGCAGGAAAAGCAGGAACATTAGCCTGCCGGATTTCAGTATAAAATTCTGTTTCATCATACGAAATAGGAAATAGTGATTTCAAAGTACCCGAAACATCGAGTAATCTTTGGATGCAAAGTTTTGTCAGGATTTAACGGCCGGTGAGGGATAAACAGGACTAAAGCAAGGGAGCAATGGGACAATACCGCATTTTTTTCCAAACATGTCTTATTTACCCCGCTTTTACGACACAAAAGGCCACCATTCCCAAAATCTTGTATTGATTCCTTTGCAGCAACCCTGATGCTTTGTTCTCTACACTTGAAAATTATTTCCAATGAATATTTCTACCATCGATCTGCTCATTATTCTGGCCTATATCGGCGCCAGCATCGGTATCGGCTTTTGGATTTCCAAAAAAGCAGCCGCCAGTACCCGGAATTATTTCCTCGGCGGCAACAGCATTCCCTGGTACTACCTCGGCGTATCAAATGCCTCCGGCATGTTCGATATTTCAGGCACCATGTGGATGGTAGCGCTGCTGTTCATATACGGACTGAAAAGTGCCTGGATTCCCTGGCTCTGGCCTTCTTTCAACCAAATATTTATGATGGTCTACCTCTCCGTCTGGCTGCGGCGCAGCGGCGTGATGACCGGCGCAGAGTGGATCAATTTTCGCTTCGGGCACGGACGCGGTGCGCGTTGGTCGCATTTTACGGTGGTTGCCTTTGCCATTTTAAATGTTGTGGGTTTCCTGGCCTATGGTTTTGTAGGGATCGGGAAATTTACCGCAACCTTTATTCCCTATCAACTGGCACAGGATCCGGAGTTGAACGCGCAGTTATACGGTCTGATCATTACGGGCCTCACCACTTTATACTGCGTCAAAGGCGGTATGTTTAGCGTGGTTTTTACGGAACTGCTGCAATTCGTGATTATGACCATTGCCAGCATCTCCGTTGGTATCATCGCCATGAATGCGGTTGCACCGGAAGTACTCGCCCAGCATATTCCGGCGGGCTGGAAAGACCTGTTTTTCGGCTGGAACCTTAATCTCGACTGGTCGGAACTCGTGCCGGCGGTTAATGTCCGGATTGAGCAGGACGGCTACTCGCTGTTCGGCGCCTTCTTTATGATGATGGTATTTAAAGGCTGGCTGCAAAGCGCGGCTGGCCCGGTTCCCAACTACGATATGCAGCGCGTACTCTCCGCACGCACGCCGGTGGAGGCCGCTAAAATGTCGGGCATCGTAAATCTGGTGCTTTTTGTGCCGCGCTATATGTTGGTGGCCGGTTTAACGGTGCTGGCGCTTGCCTTCTATTCGGATGAGCTGCGTGGCATGGGCGAAAACGTTGATTTTGAATTGATTTTGCCCTTTGCCCTTAAAAATTATGTTCCGGCCGGACTCTTCGGCCTGCTCATTGCGGGCCTGCTGGCAGCTTTTATGAGCACCTACGCGGCTACGGTAAATGCTGCGCCGGCTTATTTGGTCAACGATATTTACCGCAAACACATCAAACCTGACGCGCCGGAAAAAACCTATGTGCGTATGTCGGTCTGGGTTTCTGTGGCCATTGTGATCGTCGGCACGGCGGTCGGTTTTTTTGTAAAATCGCTCAACGACGCGGTGCAATGGATCGTCGCGGCGCTGTACGGCGGCTATACGGCCGCTAATGTGCTGAAATGGTATTGGTGGCGCTTCAACAGTTGGGGCTTTTTCTGGGGCATGGCCACGGGGATGCTGGCCAGCGGAATGGCGCCTCTGCTTTTTCCGGAAACCAATCCGCTCTACACCTTTCCCTTTATCTTTCTGGTATCGCTGGCGGGAAGTATCACAGCCTGCCTGCTGACGCCGCCCGACGACGAGGAGACCCTGAAAAATTTCTACCTGAAAGTGCGGCCCTGGGGTTTCTGGAAACCCGTGCGCGACAAACTGAACGCCGAAAACCCGGGCAGTGTGGCGCCCAACCGCGATTTTGGTCGCGATATGGTAAACGTCATTGTGGGAATGGGTTGGCAGATTGCCCTGACCGCTGCGGGCATTTTCTTAGTCATCAAGGCCTGGGATGCGCTGCTGGCGTCGCTTGTGGTAATTATAGCCGCTTCGGTTTTCCTGAAATTCAACTGGCTGGATAAGCTGAAGAACGAGGCGTAGGGGCCTCTTCCAAGGCAGTGGCGGGAATGACAAGGAGCGGGCGAATTAAATGCCCGTTCTCCCAACGACCCAGGTATTGCTGCTGCGGCGTATTGCCAAGCGCGTAAGCGCGGTTAATGCCGAGTCGGGTATAATCCATGAGGCCGTCGGCGAGTTTCCAGTAGCCGTAAAAGTCAATTTCATTCAACTTGCTGATATTCAACACCCTTAAGGCCGTAAAATTACGTATACCGGTGTCGAAATCAAGATCGAGGCAGTAAGGTTCGCCATGCGAGGCGCTTACTTGGCGTTTGCCGTCATTGCTTTTCCGGTGTAGCAGCAGCTCGCGTTCCGGGGTATTGACGGCCGTGCGGAAGACTAATTCGCTGAACTCGCTGCCCACTACGTAGTCGTCTTCTTCCACCAGCAGGGCCAGCGGCATATCGGCTGGCAGGCCACTGTAGTCGTGCAGGCGGGCGCCTTTAAAAGGGCCGCTGCCGGCAGTACAAAGCAGCATGGACGCTGGTTTGGGGATGCGGTATTTTTCCCAATGCACGCCGAGGTTGGCGGCCGTCACTGCGCCATAGGAGTGGCCGATGTAACTGATTTTTTCCACCCGGGGCTTCACGTGGCCGGGTTTCTCCAGTGCTTTGAGGGCATCCCGGATGCCTTTGGCGGCATTGCGCGGAAAGGCGAAGGGGCGCGGCCACACCAAATTTTTCTGGTAGCGGGGATAAATGACAATATTGCCTTTGCCCACCAAATGTTTGATCCATTTGCCGTAGGCCATCGGGTTATACGCACCATATCCGTGCAAAAACACCACCACTTCGGCGCTGTCGGGCATGGGGTCGCGCGGCTCAAAGAGCCAGTAACCGTCGGACATTACTGCGCCATCGAAAAACTCGACCGCAGCATGGTCATAATTGGCGCCGCCCGGACCTTCGGCCGGCTGCCCGGGATAAGGCATTTCCGGCTTAACCGGGAAGATACCTTTGGAAACAAGATCTGGAAACCCGCAAAGGGCGCGAAAAAAACGTTTGATGATCGCTGTGAGTTTAAGTGTTTTGGTATTTTGGTGTTTTAGTGTTTTTGGGTGTTTTAGTGTTTTGGTGTTTTAGAGGTAAGGGTGCAAAATCCACCCAAAAACACAAAAACACATAAACACTAAAACACCAAAACACCAAAACACCAAAACATTGCCCTCTTAAACCCCAACCGTTTCCTTTTTGGCCACTACCGCTTCGGCTAACCAAAGAAAATTGTTGAGGAAATTATTGATACTTTTTTCAAAAGCCGGATCAATGAGATTGCCGGCCTCGTCGAAGCGCTGGGGCAGGTTGCCCACCAACAGCATCTGCGGCAACGCAAAGCCCGAAACACCCAAGACTAATTCCTGCATATTCATGGCGGCGCGCATGCCGCCCAGCGGGCCGGTGGTAGCACTCACCACACCCACTACTTTGCGGGCAAACTCGCCTTCTTTCAGGTAATCCACCGCGTTTTTTAAAGCAGCCGTGTAGGAACCGTTGTATTCCGGCGACACAAACACAGCAGCATCTGCCTGTCGTACCAGCATGGCAAAACGCTCAAGTCCCTCCGGCGGATTGGGATGGCGGTGCAGTACCTCCTCCATGATCGGAAACTGGTACTCCGCCAGATCCAGCAGCTGAACCTCGTGGCCCGCTGCGGCAAGCGTTTTTTCAAGAAATAAGGCTACGCGATGAGAAACCCGGTTCAGGCGTGTACTGGCAGAAATAACGACTATGTTCATGTTGTATTGAAGCAAATCAGGGCTTAAACATTTAGTGCCCGGCTTCCACAAGGAAACCGAGCACTAAACGCAAATTTACCCAAACAGTTTAATTCAGTTATCAGTTAACAGTTAACAGTCAACAGTGAGCAGTCAACAGTTATCAGTGAGCAGTTGACTGTTGACTGCTCACTGATAACTGTTGACTGCTCACTGTTGACTGCTCACTGTTGACTGCTCACTGTTGACTGATAACTGATAACTGATAACTGTTAACTGTTCAACATGACGGGCATCACGAGCATCAGGATGTCGCGGTCTTTATTTTCTTCTTCGACGGGCGTAAGGATACCGGCGCGGCTGGGAGAGGAAAGTTCTACGCGCACCTCATCGGTATCGAGCACACCGAGCATTTCAACGATAAAGCGGGCGTTGAAGGCAATACGCATGGGTGAGCCTTCATAATTGCAGGCCAGTTGCTCTGTTGCTTCGTTGGAGAAGTCGAGGTCCTGGGCAGAAACCGTCAGGCTCTTGTCCGAAATATCAAGCACCACCTGATTGGTGGTTTTATTGGCATAAATGGCAATACGTTTGAGCGAGTTCTGGAAATCCGAGCGATTGACCTGCATTTTATTCGGATTTTCCACCGGAATAACCGCATTGTAATCCGGGTAGCGGGCATCAATCAGTCGGCAAACCAGGCGCATGCCGCCAAAATTGAAAAAGGCATTGGCCTTGTTGAAAGCGATGGTTACGGCATCGTTGGCGGGCAATGCATTTTTCAGCAGGTTGAGCGCCTTTTTGGGCACAATAAACGACGTGGCCACTTCGCCGGCAAGGTGGTGGGTGGTGTACTTCACCAATTTGTGTGCATCCGTAGCCACACAGATCAGCTTATTGAAGTCTACCTGAAAATATACACCGGTCATGGCCGGGCGCAATTCGTCGCTGGAGGTAGCGAACACCGTTTTGGTGATCGCCTCGCTCAGGTACTGGCTGTTGAGTTTAACGGTATCTACCGAATCGGGTGTCGGTATATTCGGGAAGTCGGCGCCGTTTTCACCCGCCAGTTTATACTTACCGTAAGAGGAGGTGATTTCGATGCCGTAATTTTCTTCATTCACCGAAAAAGTAACGGGCTGCTGCGGCAGGGCTTTAAGCGTGTCGAGCAGAATTTTTGCCGGTACGGCTACCGAAAAATCATCATCGGCAAGCACCTCAATGGTCGTGGAAATACTGGTTTCCAGATCCGTGGCCGTAATGGTCAGTTTTTTATTTTCAATGACGAAGAGGAAGTCTTCAAGGATGGGCAATACGGGGTTTGAGCCGATCGCGCCGGAAGCAAGCTGCACTTGTTTCAACAGTTCGCTGGAGGAAACGCTGAATTTCATAGAGATAAATGGCTTTAGACCGGCAAAAATAATACGATCCCTTCGCCCGTGAGCTATAAATGACTAACAATCTGTGGAAAAACCCGGAAAAGTCTATCTTTGCCCCCCCGATTTACAAAGCGTTTACCTAAAATTATGCTCAACCGCAGTATTCCCCCCCCTATTCGTCAGGTCAGTGCCCTGCGCCTGCCCCACGCCGAGGTCTTGCAGCTCCGCAATGGAATACCGCTGTATCGCATGCATTACCCCGATCAGGAAATTTTCAAAATCGAGGTCATGTTTTTTGCCGGACGCCTTGAGGAAACGCAGCGCGCCAGCTCAAAAGTAACCGCCCGTATGTTGCGCGAAGGCGCCGGCCAACTCAACACCGCCGCCATTGCCGAACATTTCGACTATTACGGCGCCTCCGTCGGCACACCCGCCAGCCTCGACAACAGCAGCGTTGTGCTCTACGGCCTGCGCAAACACCTGCCCGAAGTGCTGCCGCTGTTTGCACAAATTATCCTCGAACCCACTTTCCCCCAACAGGAACTCGATACCTATATCCGCGCCGTGGTGCACGACGCACAGGTGGAGCTCGACAAAATTGAGGTGCAGGCCTATCGCAAAATTACAGAACTGATTTTCGGTGCCGAGCACCCGTATGGATATAACAGCTATCCTGCTGACTATCAGGCACTTGACCGCAGTACGCTCGATGCGTATTACCAGCGTTGGTTTACGCCGGCCAATGCCTGCATCATCGCTTCCGGGTGCATTGACGACGATGCCCTGCGCCAAATCGATGAGCTGCTGGGCCAGTTCAGCCGCAGTGCAATGCCCAAGCCTGTTTACCCCGCACCCGCGCCCGCACCGGTGCTGCGCTTCGACCAACAGCACGATGGTTCCCTGCAAACCGCCATACGCCTCGGCCGACGGCTGTTTAACCGCCACCATCCCGATTACACGGCATTTTTTGTACTCAATACGATTCTTGGAGGCTATTTCGGCTCCCGCCTGATGACCAATATCCGGGAAAAAAAAGGCTATACTTACAACATCTATTCCTCCGTTGATACCCTGCGCCACGATGGCTATTTCTATATCGCCACCGAGGTCAACAACGACAAAGCCGCGGCCACACTGCGTCAGATCAACAGCGAAATCCGAAAACTCAGGGAAAGCCTCGTTTCCGAACAGGAACTGGAAATGGTGCGCAATTACATCCTCGGCATGTTACTCAATGGCCTCGACGGCCCGATGAACAGCTCCGATATGCTCAAAAGTTTTGTGATGGACCAGCTGCCTCCGGAATCTTTTGGGCAAATGCTCGACGTGGTGCTGAACATCACCCCGCAAAAAATACAGGAAACAGCACAACAATACCTGCAAACCGAGGACCTCTGGACCGTTTGTGTCGGAGATTTACCGGCAAAAGGCCGCAAGCGCAAACCCGCCTGAGGACAAGCCGCTTTGCCCTGAAATTATGTTATTTTTTCACCTCGCTTCAATGCTAAATACCTGATAATCAACAAGATTCAGACTGTGCACTCCCTAATTCCTGCAAATTCATGCCGAAATGGGTATTTTTTACAAAAAATACATTTTTTTCGCAGTGAATTCCTGAGAAACACATTGTATTTTTGCGCCTCACTCCTATTTCCGACAAACTTCACTAAATAATCAGACGTTGTTGAACTTCTTCAAATTTTTCAAGCAGGAACTGGCTGTCGACTTGGGTACTGCCAACACCCTCATCATGGTAAACGACCAGGTGGTGGTAGACGAGCCTTCTATTGTTGCCATTGATCGCCGTACCGGCCAAACCATAGCAGTAGGTCACCGTGCCATGCAAATGCACGAAAAAACCCACGAAAATATCAAAACCGTCCGCCCACTTAAAGACGGTGTAATTGCCGACTTCCAGGCTGCGGAGGCCATGATTGAAAGCATGATTCGCATGGTGGGCCGTAAAAACAGCTTTTTCAGCCACCTTAAAATGGTGATCTGTATCCCCAGCGGTATTACGGAAGTAGAAAAACGCGCCGTTTTTGACTCCGCCGACCACGTGGACAGCAAAGAAACCTACCTCATCCATGAACCAATGGCCGCCGCACTCGGTATCGGCCTGAACATCGAGGAACCCGTTGGTAATATGATTATCGACATCGGTGGCGGTACTACGGAAATCGCCGTAATAGCCCTTTCCGGTATCGTTTGCGACCAGTCTATCCGCATTGCCGGTGATGAACTGACCAACGACATCATGAACTACATGAAGCGCGAGCACAATATCCTGATCGGTGAACGCACTGCCGAGCAAATCAAGATACACGCCGGCTCTGCACTGCATGAACTCGAAAACCCGCCCGCCGATTATGCGGTGAATGGCCGCGACCTGATGACCGGCATTCCCAAGCAAATCAAAATCGGCTACCAGGAAGTGGCTTACGCCATCGATAAAAGCATCAGCAAAATTGAAGATGCCGTACTCAAGGCGCTCGAACTTACACCGCCTGAGCTGGCATCTGATATTTACAAAACCGGCCTTTACCTCACCGGCGGCGGCGCCCTGCTGCGCGGTTTAGACAAGCGCCTGAGCGCCAAAACCAAACTGCATGTGCAAGTACCCGAAGATCCGCTCCGCGCTGTCGTACGCGGTACCGGCCTTGCCCTGCAAAACAGCGACCGTTACTCCTTCCTGATCGACCGCAAGAGCGTTTAAACACAAGCGTTTAGTCCTCAATTGACATGATAAAATTGCTCCAGGTCCTGTTGCGGAACGGAGGTCTGCTGACCTTCGTCGTGGTAGAAATTATCTGCTTTTTTATCGTTGTACAATTCAATGAGCGACAGGGCGCAATTTTCTCTTACTCTACCGGCTTGTGGGGCGGCAACCTTTTGCAACAAAGGCGAAAGGTTGCCGACTACTTCAGTCTGCAGGAACAGGTTGACAGCTTAGCCGCCGAAAACGCCCGCCTCCAGGAGATATTGGCCAACAGGCGTATGATGCAGGTGCCCTACCGCGATACGTTTTATTCGGTTCTGTACGACAGCATCAGCCACATCGACTCTATTCGCCGACGCGCCACAAGGCCTGAATTTCATTTCATTGCTGCAAAAGTGGTGGGTAACACCGTCAATAACACCAATAACTGGCTGATTCTGAACAGGGGCAGTGATGATGGTGTGAAAGCGGATTTCGGGGTTGTCAGTGCTCAGGGAGTGGGCGGTATTGTGCGCCATGTGACGCCTAAGTTCAGCATGGTCATGTCGCCATTGCACCCGGAATCCAGAATTTCAGCTAAGGTTAAAAAATATGGTGCGTTTGGCTCCCTGATTTGGGAAGGCGGCGACCCGGAACGCATGACGCTCAAATTCATCCCGCGCCACTTCAACATCAGTGTCGGAGATACCATCCTGACCAGCGGCCTGTCCAGTATGTTCCCCAGTGATCATCCCGTCGGGACGGTGGTGGAGGCTGGTGAAGTGGACCCTGAAAATCCGTATTTCTGGCGCTTGCTCATCAAGCCCAGTCAGGACATGACCACCATCAGCCACGTTTATATTGTCGACAACCTGTTCAAAACGGAAATAGATTCCCTGATCCTAAAAACGCCCGGCAATGAATAGTGCCCTGATGCCTTCTGTTTGGCGCTTCGTCATTCTGGTTGCGCTACAATTGCTGCTGCTGCTACAGATCAGCCAGTCGGCAGGCACGTATTTCAATATCCTGATTTACCCGCTTTTTATTTTTTTCCTGCCCTTGCGCCTGGCAACCCCTTATGCCATTTTACTGGGTTTTGCCTGCGGCATGGCTGTTGATTTTGGATACAGTTCGCCCGGTGTTCATGCGAGTGCAGCGGCATTTTCAGCTTTTGCCCGTTCGTTTATATTCGGTTTTTTTGAACCCAAGGGCGGTTTTAGCGGCAAGGAAAATGTCTTTTCGCCCGCATATTTTGGCTGGGCCGTTTTTTTGCAGGTGTTGGCTGCATTTTTAATGCTGCACTTGTTCTGGTATTTTTCAGTAGCCGAATTCACTTATGTATATTTCAGCACAATACTGTTAAAAACCTTGGCAGCCTGGGTTTTAACGATGATATTTGCAGTATTCTACACCCTTTTGTTCAATCCTAAACGCTAAGAGCATGTTCGAAAATTCATCAATCGGCTGCAAGCGGCAAATTTACCCATGAAACAGGGACTTGAACGGCAACGTTATATACAGATTTTTTTTATTCTCTGCGGCGCAGCACTCGTACTGAGAGCCGCCCAGTTACAACTGTTCGACAGCTCCTACCGGGAGCGCGCCGATGCCACCACGATTGATAAATTAAGGGTATTTCCACCACGCGGCTTAATTTATGACCGCAACGACAAACTCATCATCAACAATGAGGCGATGTATGATCTGATGGTCACCTATAATCAGGTGGATCTGAAAACCATGGACGTTGCAAAATTTTGCACACTGCTCGGCATCACCGAAAAAAGATTCCACGAAAACCTGAATAAAGACTTTCGGAGTGGCAAATTCTCGCGCTCCGTACCCTTTGTATTTGAAAAAAAACTCTCCATTGCCACTTATGCCCGCTTGCAGGAAAGCCTGTATGAGTTTCCCGGCTTTTTCGTTCAGGTGCGCAATATTCGAGGTTACCCCTACAATGCCGGCGCACACGTGTTGGGCTATATCAATGAAGCCGACCCGCGCGATATTGAACGCTCCAAAGGGGTTTATGAGTCGGGAGAATACCTTGGTGCAGCAGGCCTTGAATCGCGTTATGAAAATATGCTTAAAGGCAAAAAAGGCGCCTCCGCGCTGCTGAAAGACCACCTTGGACGAATCGTGGGTAAATACAAAGACGGGCAATTCGATACCCTTGCTACCGCAGGCAGCGACCTGCAAGCCGCCATTGATATTGAGTTGCAGGCCTACGGTGAAAAACTTATGCAGGGCAAAACCGGCAGCATCGTTGCGATTGATCCTGCTACCGGAGAAATCCTCTCCATGATCTCCATGCCTACCTACAACCCCAACGACCTGAGTATGACACAGGAGCGGGGAAAGGTATTCAGTAAAATTCTTACCGATCCGCTGAAGCCCTTTTTCGACCGGACGGTAATGGCCAAATACCCGCCGGGATCTATTTTTAAAACGGTGGTTACTTTGGTAGGCCTGGAAAAAGGCACGCTTAATCCTTATCGCGGTCAAACCTGTAACGGCGGTTATTTTTATGCCGGACGCCTCTACAAATGTCACGGACACCCCCACGTCGGCGATGCGGTGGATGCCCTGGCAAATTCCTGCAACGCTTACTATTTTGAAGAATTTCGCAATATTGTAGATATGTATGGCTTTTCCAACCCGCATCAGGGATTGGATACCTTTACGGCATATTGCGATAAATTTGGCCTCGGCCGCCTGCTTCAGGTCGATTATCCGCATGAAAATGCCGGAAATATACCCGGCAGTAAATTTTATGACCGGGTGTACCGCAAAGAACTCGGCGGCTGGCGCTCCCCGACAATTATGTCTGTTGGTATCGGACAAGGCGAGCTTCAGCTTACCACCCTCCAGATGGCCAACCTCGCGGCCTGTATCGCCAACAAAGGATATTGGTACGCGCCTCACCTTGCACGACGCTTTAAAGATGGCAGCCCGATACCGGCTCATTTCCGGAAAAAACAGGAAACCGGCATCAAAAGGGAGTACTATGATATTGTCCAGGAAGGAATGTCGCAATGCGTTATCAGGGGTACCGCCCGGGTTGCACAAGTACCCGGTATAGACGTATGCGGCAAAACGGGCACCAGCCAGAACCCGCATGGCGAAGACCACTCTGTATTTTTTGCCTTTGCGCCCAAACAACATCCTAAAATTGCCATTGCCGTATTTGTAGAAAATGCGGGTTGGGGTGCATCCTATGCGGCGCCCATCGCCTCATTGATGATTGAAAAATATATCAATGATACCATCGCCACCGCCAGGTTGCCGCTCCAGGAAAAAATGATCAACGCCAACCTGACCGATCAATACCTGGCGCAATTGCAAAAAAACAAACCCGTCGTGGCAAAGCCTAAACCCGGCCCAAGGCGCGACAGTTTGCCCGATCCAAAAGAAATTCCCGGTAATGAACCTGATGTTGCTCCGCCACCTGCCGGAGCAACTACCTCCACCACCAACAGAGATCCACGTAAAAAATGACACATACTGCCCTTGAGCGCTTCCTGCGCTACGTTCAGATTGACACCCAAAGCGACCCCAACAGCCCCAGCACCCCCAGCACCGAAAAGCAAAAAAACCTGGGCAAGGTATTGGCAGAAGAACTGCTCGCCATCGGCCTGAGCGATGCCCACCTCGATGAACACGGCTATGTCTATGCAACCCTGCCAGCCAATACGGATAAAAAAAACGTACCTGTCATTTGCTTTTGCTCACATATGGATACTTCGCCCGACTGTTCCGGCGAAAACGTAAAACCTATTGTACACCGCAATTATAAAGGACAGGATTTGGTGCTGCCCGATGATAACAGCATTGTGATTCGCATGGCTGAACATGAAGACCTGAAACACCAGATCGGCAACGACATTATTACTGCTTCCGGCACTACCCTGCTTGGCGCCGATAATAAAGCCGGTGTGGCGGCTATTATGGATGCTGTGCACTATCTGAAAAACAACCCGCAGATAAAACACGGCGCACTGCGCATCCTGTTTACACCTGATGAAGAAATTGGCCGTGGCGTAGATAAGGTCAATATGAAAAAATTAGGCGCCAAATACGGTTATACCATTGATGGGGAAACCGCAGGCAGCATTGAAGATGAAACCTTCAGCGCCGACGGAGCCGTTGTGACCATACATGGCATCTCCGCACACCCGGGCTTTGCCAAGGGCAAAATGGAAAATGCGCTGAAAATTGCAGCGAAAATTGTCGCCAAATTCCCCGACAAACTCAGTCCGGAGCATACCGAGGGCCGTGAAGGCTTTATACATCCCGTCCATATGGAGGGTAACCTGGAAAAAGCCGTGATAAAACTCATTATCCGCGATTTCAACGATGCCGGCCTCAAACGACATGCCCGCACTTTGCAGCGCATTTGCGATCAGGTGCTCAAAAGCTACCCCAATGCCCGTGCAGAAGTGCAAATTTCCCAGCAATACCGCAATATGGGTAAAGTGTTGCGCCGCCATCCGCAGGTGGTAAGCCATGCAGAAGAAGCCCTGCGGCGCGCCGGGTTTGCACATCCCCTGAAACGCGCTATACGCGGCGGCACCGACGGCTCCCGTTTGTCGTTTATGGGTCTGCCCTGCCCCAATATATTTGCAGGCGAACATGCTTTCCACTCCAAACAGGAATGGGTCTCTGTGCAGGATATGGAAAAAGCAGCCGAGACCATTGTACATCTTGCTGCCATCTGGGAAGAAAAAAGCTGAATTTGTGCTGCCGGAATAAGCACTAAAGAAAAACTATTGATTTTTGCCGAAAATCAGGCGATATAAGCAATAATTGCCAGTCGATAATGGTTTGATGACTTGTGCAAAGAGCGCACTGGAACTTTTGCACAAGTCATTTTTCAATCCATACTTCAACCCAAATTCTGATTTAAACATGCTGCGTAAAACCTTACTCTTCAGCACTTTTTGTAGTCTTTTCGCTATTTCACTCGCTGCCCAAAACATCAAGCCCGCAAGTGGACGCCCAAGCCCCGTGCCCACAGACAACCCTGCGGCAGGCAGCGAAAAAGACCTTACCGCACTGAATCGCATCAACTTTCTGTTGCCACAGCTACAAACAGCCATGGAACAGCAAAACAGCGCACTGTTGGACGTGATTCGACCAGACCTGCTGACCATCATGTCGGAAGAAAGCGCTAAAGCCGACGGAGCAACTGCTGCTGCAATGACGCAAATACAAGCGCAGTTTGCCGGTTTTCGCTTAATTGCCGGTGATACAAATGCAGGGGAAGCGATGCTTCAGCAAGTAAAGCGTTTTCGGGATCTGATGTCGGGATCTGCCGGGAAATAAACAATTATAATACTTGATGTAATACCTGCCTGAACGCCGGGATCACGGAAGATTCAAACCATGGATTTTTTCCCAGCCAGATGCCGTTGCGCGGCGAAGGATGCACTAATGGGAAATACTCAGGCAGGTATTCCTCAAAAGCCCCAACGGTTTCGCCCAGGGTGCGTTTCATCCGATGGCCAAGATAGTGCTGCATAGCATATTGACCGATCAGGAGTGTGAGCCGAATATTGGGTAGTTGCGCGTGCAGGCGTGCGCGCCAGTGCGCTGCACATTCGGGGCGAGGTGGCAAGTCGCCAAATTTTCCTTTTCCGGGATAGCAAAATCCCATTGGAGCGATTGCAATCAAATTTTCATTATAAAAAGTAGCTTTATCTACCTGCATCCAGCTGCGGAGCCGCTCACCACTTGGATCATTCCATGGAATCCCGGTAGCATGTACTTTCGTGCCGGGTGCCTGTCCGACGATCAGGATACGTGCCGAAATATCGGCGCGCAGCACCGGGTTGGGCCCCAGCGGTAAATGATCGGCACATATCCGGCAGGCCCGGATGGATTCCAGCAGGGATTGCAGCGTTTCTGCTTTCACTACACCTCTTTTTTGCGTACCCGCGCAACAAATGACTCTGTTACTTCCAGCATCTCGGCGATTTGTGCATCACGCATCTGGGTATTATGGCGGATAAAGGCGGCAACTACTTTTTCCATGCCTTTTTCCATGCCTTTTTCCATGCCTTTTTCGTAAAGTTCCTCGATATAGGTCTTTACTTCAGGATACTCCTGCAAATTAGTACTGGCATCCATATCGTTGAGTTTTTGCTTAAAAGTGTTTGAACTGAAAAACAAATAGGTTATTGTCGCTTGGAAGAGCATTTGACGAATGCCATAATTACTTGCTTCCGGTGCAAATATAACAATTTTTTGCCAAAATTGATCCACATACCTGGTATTCCTGCTATGTTTTAACGCCAGTAATATGTTCCGCAAGAACATAAACTCCAGCGTTTCCAGTTGTTCATCACTGATTCTTTGCACATCCAGAACCGTATAGCGAATGCTCGGCGCGTACGACAAGAGCAAGGGTGAAGCACCGGGAAATAAATACTCCGGCGTTTCCGGCACAAGCTGCTCTGCTCCGTGATAAATTACTACAGGTACTGTTAGGGTCAGATTGCGCCCTTGTCGAATGTCCGAATTCCAGATATTTGAAACATAGCGCAGCAGTTGTTCTGTCAATGGCGTATCAGGCTTCGCACTTTTATGCTCAAACAAAAAGGCGACCCGAAGCGGCGCTCCGGTAAATGTTCTGCTAAAATAACATACATCGGAAAAATGTTGCCCAAGATGACTATCTACATATGAGTCTTGACTTAACTCCAAAGCATCCAAATCTATTTCCTGGGTCAAAACTTCAGGCAAACAAAACTGCAACAACTCCATTGCGACTGCCTTGGTTTGCAACACAAATTTTGCATACTTATCGTGTGGTTTTGACTTAAATGCTAGTAACTCGGACCAATAATCTTCCTTTTGTTTCCGTTTTTTCATTGCACTTCAGGATTTCAGGCAAAGATAAAACAAAAACAATAAATTGTTTTACCCCAATTTAAACCGAATAGGAAGCCAGATTCGCATTGGAGTGATTTGCCCATCAATTGTTCCCGCTATCATAGGCTGCAAAGACTTAAGTACCCTCAAAGCCTCAGCCCCCAGGCCGTATCCAGGATCCTTTAACAATATAAAGTCACTTAATTGACCGTCTTTTTCCACCAAAAAACTGATTAGTACAACACCTTGAATATTGTTATCGATAGCATCTTGTGGATAAACCAAGTTCACTTTTAAGTGTGAATATAACGTTTGTTCTCCACCAACAAATGATGGTTGAACTTTAAAAGGAAGAAAATCGTCTTCCGAGCCATCAGGCTTGTAACATTTTCCACTAATCAGGCTATCGCGTTCAAACAACTCGACTCGTCTCAATTTACCATCAGAGTAATAGGATTCTCGTTTCTTAATAGCCCCCTTCTTATACAATTCAGTATACCAAATTGTATCGGTTCCCGGAAAAAAATATTGATGGGTGCCTTCTTCTACCGCGTTCGGACCAGGAAAGGCGCTAAAGTAGCCTTCCATTTGAAGCATACTATCAACGCGATTATAAAGCCGAACATGCTTCCAACCATTCGGCAGCTCCTGTACATCAGCAAACTGGGTACATGACTCTAAGGTTGTTATCCCGTAAAGCTCATCCAAGCAATAACGCGTTTGTCCATGCGCTGCCAAATTGTAAAAAAGCAGCACGACGATCAACAGCTGTTTCTTAGGTTCCAATTTGAATGAACTCATCATCCTCTTTTTTTAATTTTTTCCAATAAACGCTGCGTTTCTTCCTTACAGCGTGTATTGGAGCCTGTAAAATTGTTGTGCATAAAACTGAACACATACCACTTCCCACTATCTGCCCTCAAATAACCACTCAGGCAATACACGCCGCTCATACTGCCAGTTTTGGCAAACACATAAGGCGCTGCCCCGGCTGCCGGAACATACCAGTTGGCAATCGTGCCTGACTGCCCGCCAGCCGGAAATAAGCCCAGCAGGCGTTGGCGATCTTTTTGCGTTTTCCACAAGTCCAGCAGCACGCCGGAAAGGAAATTCGGAGAACATAAATTATAGCGCGACAATCCGCTGCCATCTACCCAGCGTACCTTGCCCGGTGCCGCCCTGAACAAGGAATCTGTTGCCCAACGCAAGGCAGGCGCCTCCTGAAGGGTATCAAAACGCTGCTTTGCACACATCAACAACAATTGCTCCGCCAGAAAATTATCACTCACCTGCATCATGAGCCGATAAACGGTATCGGCCGGACAACTGTACCAAACCCGGGCATTCGCCGGCATCATCTCTTCCCCAACCCGATTCACTTTCTTGTGCAAGGTATCTTCCAGCAATGGCACGGCAAATTCAGCAGCTCCATGCACCGGCGTCAGCAACTCAAAATCACTGGGAAATGCCGTCCGGGCATCATACAACACCTGATTATCCGATAAACACCGTGGTTGCTCGGCACCTTGCTCCTGTCGGGTTTTATGACAAAGCTGATTCCAGTACGGCGGCTCTACCGCCAAAGAATCGGCCTCCAACGCATAAATACGCCGTACATTACCGTAAACGGGCATGGCACTGCGCTCGGCAGAATAAATATCGTTCACATCATCCCAAGCCCAACCCGCACCCAGCGGCGCCGGTTCAATGCGGTTTTTCGCAAGATATAATTGCTTTGCTGCCGGACTGGCGATGTACTGCGACAAAGACTGCCAAGCCTGAAAAGAGGGATGCAGAAAAGTCGGATCCCCCAGGGGCAACAGCCAAATATCGCCAGCGCTGTTGGACAACTTCGCCGAAGGCAGGGAGTCGCCAAAGGTATTCAGGCAGGCGGCCAGCGTCAGGATCTTGGTATTGGAAGCCGGGATAAAACGCTTTTCCGCATTTGTAGCCAAAATTGTTGCCCCACTTGTGGCGTCCTTTAAAACAAAGCCCGTAAAACCAGCTTCAAATACTTCAGAACGCTCAAGCTCGCGCTTGAACCCATGTTTCAGATGATAGGCCGGCGAACAAGCCTGAAGCACTAAAAGGCCGAGAAAGGGCAGCAATAATAATTGTTTCATCGGGCTAAGATACGCCTTGCCGGTAATTCCAAAGAATTTGGCCTTGCAAGAATTTTCAGGTTCTTGCAAGGCCAAAAAATCGAAAAAAGTATTAATTTATGGATAAGCGAAACTCCACACGACGGTTCTGACGACGGCCTTCCTCCGTATCATTGCCCGCCAGCGGACGTGTTTCACCGTAGCCTTCATAACGCATTTGTTTGGTAGCTACGCCTTTTTTCATCAGATAATCGTAGCAGGCTTTTGCCCGATCTTTAGACAACTTGAGGTTAAACTGATCGTCGCCTACATTATCGGTATGGCCTTCAATGCTGGCCGTATAATAATTGTAGCGCTTGAGCACTAAGGCTACAGAGTCCAGAATCGGCAAGGATTCCTTTGTCAGCACGGCGCTGCTGGTTTCAAAATTTATATTTTTCACCGCTACAGCGATAGCCTCCTGCTCTGCCTGCGGCATTTCCGGGCAACCATTGCTGGTAGCCGGGCCGGCAGCATAAGGGCAGCGGTCTTTATCATTCGGGATACCGTCGCCATCGCTGTCGCTTATGGCCGGACAACCTTTATTGGCCGAAACGCCGGGCACATCGGGGCATTGGTCTTTTTTGTCGGGTACACCGTCGCCATCGCTGTCTTTGGCATTGCCACCGAGGCGATAGGAATAGGTCAGGCCACCCAGGATGTACCAGTCATTTTTATTGGGGTTGGCGGTTTGACTGATGCCGTCGATGTAATCGCTTTGTACGGGTCGCATTCCGGCTTCAATACCAACCTGGTGCTTGTCGCCAATCGGGAAGCGAAAACCTGCGCCAAAAGGAAATGCCACTGCTATATTTTTAACATCGGCGCGATCGCGGGCGATCGTGGCAGCATCGGCCGTGGTGCTGCCTTCATTGAAGTTAACGTTCGGTTTGGTATAGGTTAATCCGAGACCGGCAAAGAAATAGGGAAATACTTTTCGGGCTTCACCGGTACTGTTCAGTCGCGGGAAAGGCGAATATTCTATCAGGCCGTTTCCTTCAAAAAGATTGGTTTTGAAGGAAAAATTGCGTGCGCGACGGCTTGCTTCTTCAATAAAATTGAGGTCGTCGCCACTAAGCCGGGCATAATTGGCGCCAAGCCGCAGGCTCCAGTGCTCGTCTACATTGCGGCGCAAAAAGAGGCCGCCGTAAAGGTTTGTTTCCTGAAAGGTGAATGTAGCCGGCCGAACTAAATCGCCGAGATAATTGGCTGCGCCGGCAGTGGCGCCGATTTCCCAGGATTGGGCATGGGTTAAAAGGGGCAAACAGATGGTTGCCAGGAGTGTCAGTTTTCTCATTGTTGATTATATTTTATTAAAATTGCTTGTCGGATAACAGGATTCCACAACATTTTTTCAATTAACAACAAGCATTTTGAGCATTAAAAACAAATTACATACCAAAACCTTAAAATTGTTGTTCCGGCATATATTTTGATCTGAATATTCCTCTAAAGGTGCTGTAATTGAATGGCAATAAGGGTTTTCCTGTTGAAAAATACAGGCAAAATCCTTTAAACCTTTGTTAGCCAAGGTTTAAATTATACGTTAACCCGGCTTTTTCGTCACCCATTCCCCATAAAACCCTTACCTTCGCGTAAATTTTACACTTATTATGGCAGATCAGAATTTTGATGCGTCCTTGCAGGAAACCTTTAACGATAAAGGCGAGCGCATCAGCCCCATGCTCCCCAACCATATTAAAAACTTCCTCATCGACATCGACGGAACTATCTGCGACGATGTGCCCAATGAGGAACCGGAACGGATGGGAACCGTACTCCCTTATCCCGACGCGCTCACCATGCTCAACAAATGGTATGAAGAAGGCCATGTCATTTTCTTCTTCACCAGCCGCACAGAAGCCCACCGGGAAGTAACCGAAAAATGGCTCGACCAACACGGTTTCAAGTACCACGGTATTCTTTTTGGCAAACCCCGCGGCGGAAATTACCACTGGATCGACAACCATATTGTAAAAGCTACCCGTTTTAAAGGTAAGTTTACCGACCTGGTGGTCAAAAATCACGAGATCGAAGTCTTTTCCGAAGATTGATCGGAGGCCCGTATACCACGCGGGCAACAGCACACGTTAGGACTTCGGAAAACTACTATTCCCGATATGACTTTACTGTTCTCCTGTCTTCTTGCGCTGGCGCCCGCTGCACCACCAACGGATACCCTGCCTTACAACCTGCACAACCCGATTCTAACGGTCAACCTCGTTGATTCTTCCCTGCAGGAAATCTCAGCCCTCAGCCCTACCCACCTTCCTGACGTGTACGTCGCCATGTCCGACGAACGCGGTGAACTCTTTTTTATCAATGTGGAAAATGGCGGCATGATCGTCCGCCGAACCCTCTTCCGCGATAAAGGAGACTTTGAAGGGGTGGAAATGGTGAGCGACAATTGCATTTTCGCCCTCAAAAGCGATGGCGAACTCTTTGAAATCCAAAACTGGGACAAAGCCTCGCCCAAGGTTCGTGAGTACAAAACCTCACTCAAAAAATCGGATGACCTCGAAGGGCTTTGTTACGACAAAGCCCGTAAAGCATTGTTGCTGGCCTCTAAAAACGACCCCGACAACAACGCAATCCGAAAGGTTTATGCCTTTGACCTTAAAAAGAAAAAGCTGGTAGAACAGCCGGTCTATCAGATAGACCCGGAAGAGGTAAACCGTATTTTACCCAGAAACGAAGACGAAAAACGCTTTTTTAGTCCCTCCGGTATCGCGGTGCATCCACAGACGGGCGACATTTACATTACTTCCACCTCTCTGAAACGCCTCGTTGTGCTGGATCGGAAAGGGGGTAATATCAAATGGGTGGCCCGCCTCGACAAAAAACTGATGCCGCAGCCCGAGGGTATTGCCTTCGACAAAGCCGGCAACCTTATGTTGTGCAGTGAAGGGAAAAAAGGCGAAGGCCTGATCCTGCAATTTGCTTATAAACCCGCAAAAAATTAGCGGATTACGGCAAATTTCATGCGATAGTCGGTTTTAATTTTACCGACGCGGATGTCTTCCAATTTGCGCTGTACCAGGCGCTTTTTCAGCGGTTTGAGCTTCTCGGTAAACAAAACGCCTTGCAGGTGATCGTATTCATGCTGGATCACGCGGGCGTTTACGCCGGTGAATACCCGTTCGTGTTGCTCAAAATTTTCATCCTGATAGCGAATACGGATGGAGTCGAGCCGCTCCACATCGCCGCGTACGTAAGGAATACTCAGGCAACCTTCTTCATAATTCCAGGGACTGCCGGTCTCTTCCAGCATTTCAGCATTGATAAAAACCTGCTTGATCGGCTGATCGGTTTCGTCGGCGTCTTTGCCGCGCTTAACTTCCAGTGTATCGATTACAAAGATACGGATGCTCAGGCCAACCTGCGGGGCGGCAATGCCCACGCCGTCGGCGTGGTACATGGTTTCCCAGAGATTGTCGAGCAGGGTTTTGAGATCCGGGTACTCGGGGGTAATCGGGGCGGCAATTTTTTTCAATACCGCTTGCCCGTAGGCGTAAATTGGCAGGATCATGTCCAGTAATTTTCCATCATATATTGCTCCAGTATAAGTGCTGCAGCAATTTTGTCCACAACTTTTTTATCGCGTCGTTGCTGTTTTTTCATGCCGCTTTGCAGCATAATGCGTTTTGCCTCGTTGGAGGTAAAACGTTCATCCTGCCGATAAACAGGCTTGTCGGGAAAAAGTTTTTCCAGACGCAGGGCCAGCGCATCGGCTTGCGGGGCAATTTGGGCGGGGTTGCCGTCGGGATACAAAGGCAAGCCCAGCACAAAGGCTTCTACCGCTTCATCGGCACAATATTTTTGCAAAAACGCTTCCAATTGGGGCGTATCCACGGTAGTAAGGCCCGAAGCAATAATCTTCAGGGGATCAGTAACGGCGATGCCGGTACGCTTCAAACCATAGTCAATACCAAGAATTCGTCCCATTCGGCCGCAAAGGTAAACATTTCAGCCGAATCAGAGATCGCCGAGTTGCGGTCGCAGGATCAATTCTTCCACAACGGCGGCATCGGAGAGGTTGTAAGCGCCCCAGAGTGCCTGAGCCACATCGGTGGCCTGCATGAGGCGGTCCTGCGGAAAGTTGGCGCCGCGCCAGGAATCCGACCAAGTGGCGCCGGGCAAAATGGCCGTCACCTTGATGCCTTCGGTTTTCAGCTCTTCCCGCAGCACTTTGGAAAAGCCCAGTAGTGCAAATTTGGAAATACTGTAAGAGCCGCCATTGGGATAAGCAAACAGGCTGGCAATGGAACACATGTTGAAAATATGCCCGCGGCGATGCGGCAACATGAGGGGCAACAGCGCACGCGTAAGGTAATAGGCCGAAAAAAGATTGGTTTCCAGCATGGTTTCCAGTGCGCCGTCGCGCTCTTCAGAAACCTTTCCGGCGAGGTATATACCCGCGTTGTTCACCAGCAAATCAATACGATCAGATTTGCTTTTTACATAAGTACCGAACTCCACCACCTCGGATTTTTTTCCCAGATCCGCAGGATAGGGATACAGGTTTTGTTGCGGAAAACGTTGTTTCCAATCCAAAGCCATCGCCTCCAGATCGGATTCTGTGCGGGCGCACACGTACAAATCAAAGCCATTGGAGGCCAGGGTTTCAGCAATTGCGCGACCCAGTCCTTTGGTAGCGCCGGTCACGACAGCAATTTTTGTCATATCTGTATGCTTGGGTAAATTTTCGCTCAAAGTTTCAAAAAAAAAGTCAACCTTTGGCACTGAAATTATGATGAACTTATTCAAAAACGAAACTTACGTCCACCACTTCGGCCGTTACCTGCTGATGTTGGGGCAAGTATTCCGCCGCCCGGAAAAACTTAGCATGTACTGGAAGGAGACGGCCCGACAGATGAATGACATCGGGGTTGGCTCTCTGATCATCGTATGCCTGATTTCCGTATTTATTGGTGCGGTTGCGGCGGTTCAATTCGCTTTTCAGCTCGACGGGCAATTGGTACCCCGCTATTATATTGGTTATATCGTGCGCGACCTTGCGCTGATCGAACTTTCCCCTACCATTACCTGCCTCGTATTGGCGGGAAAAGTGGGCTCCAATATGGCTGCCGAAATCGGCGGGATGCGCCAAAAAGAACATATTGATGCCATGGAAGTGATGGGCGTCAACACCGCTGCTTACCTGATTTTGCCAAAAATCGTTGCGGCCTTAGTGGTTATTCCGCTGCTCGTTACGTTTTCTGCTTTTGTGGCCATCATGGGTGGTTATTTAGCCAGCGTACCGACCGGCTTGCTGACCAGCGCCGAGTACATTCAGGGTACTTTGTCGTATTACAACGACCACAATGCCTTTATGATGTACGTCAAATCTGTGGTTTTTGCATTTATCCTGACGACAGTTTCCTGCTATCAGGGCTATAATGTAAAAGGTGGCAGTATTGAACTGGGCAAAGCCAGTACCCGTGCAGTTGTTTTCAGCGACATCATCATGCTGCTCGCCGATTACCTCATCGCCGTCGTCCTTACCCGTTAAATTCATCATTACCCAAAATATTCATCGTTCATCGTTTCTCAACTCATGTTACAATCCCAGATTGAAGCTGCCTGGAATGACAGAAGCCTGCTCAAAGATCCTGCCGTACAGCAAAATATTCGCGAGGTAATTGCCCAACTCGACGCTGGCGCCCTGCGCGTTGCAGAACCCGGCCCCGATGGTCAGTGGATTACCCACGAATGGATTAAAAAGGCTGTAATTTTGTATTTTCCGATTCAGGAGATGCAGACCATTGAGGTCGGGCCTTTTGAATTTCACGATAAAATTCCGCTCAAAAACGGATATGCCGCCAAGGGCGTCCGCGTGGTGCCACATGCCATTGCGCGTTATGGCGCTTTTATTGAGGCCGGCGCAATTTTAATGCCGTCTTATATTAATATTGGCGCCCGCGTGGGTACCGGCACGATGGTGGATACCTGGGCAACCGTGGGTTCCTGCGCACAGATCGGCCGCAATGTTCACCTGGCTGGCGGCGTAGGCATCGGCGGTGTGCTGGAACCGCCCCAGGCCACGCCAACCATTATTGAAGATGAATGTTTTATTGGTTCCCGTTGCATTGTGGTGGAAGGCGTTCGGGTAGAGCGCGAAGCCGTACTGGGCGCCAACGTGGTACTTACTCAAAGCACACATATTATTGATGTGAGCGGCAGCGAACCCATTGTGTACAAAGGCCGTGTGCCTGCGCGTTCGGTCGTTATTCCGGGCACGTATACCAAGCAGTTTCCGGCGGGTGAATACCAGGTGGCCTGCGCCCTGATCATTGGTCAGCGCAAAGAGAGTACCGATAAAAAAGTATCATTGAACGACGCTTTACGGGAATACCAGGTAGCTGTTTAATATGTCGAAATCTATTGAAATACAAACCACCCAGAACGTAACCATCGAGTACGAGCTGGGATCGATCCGGGAACGCATTTTTGCATTCCTGATGGATATGTTGTTGGTGCTGGTCGGGTGTTTTGTATTGCTCATCATCTTTTCCATTTTTATGGCTTCGGGTATTTTTTCCGGGCCATTTTGGGGGGTGGTGATGATTGTGACGTTTTTTCTGCTTTTTTTCTTTTACAATATCCTGTTTGAGCTGTTCAACTACGGACAAACGCCCGGAAAGCGCGCCATGAATATCCGCGTTGTGCGCCTCGACGGCAAAGATCCGGAGTGGAGCGACCTGGTGTTGCGCGCCCTTCTGCAAATGATCGACAGCCTGCTGTCGCTGGGCGTGATGGGCGTTTTGCTGATAAAAACCACGGAAGCCTCCCAGCGCCTGGGCGATATGGCGGCAAACACGACGGTTATACGCGTGGTTAATTCCGGTTCTGTTTTTGCGCTGCGTGATATTTTGAATATCGCTTCGCTGGAAAATTATACCCCTGTTTATCCGCAAGTGCGGCAACTTTCGGAAAAAGATATGATCTTTATCAAAAACGTCATCCTGCGCTGTCAGAAATACCCCAATCAGGCACACCTGAATGCCATGGAAAACCTGACCATGCACCTGATGAATGTTTTAAATATTAACCGGATTTCCCAGATCGATCAAATGGAGTTTTTGCGCACCCTGCTGCGCGACTATATTGTCCTTACACGTTGATCGCAGCTTTTTATGAAAATTCAGCGACTATTATTGCTGTTGGTTATTGCCCTGTTTATTGCCAATTGCGTCAAAGAAATTAATTTTAACGCCGACAGTGCCGACCCTGCCTTAGTGGTCAGCGGCAGTTTTACCAATATCAAACAACGGCACCGCGTTTACCTATCCCATCCCAACGATTACAACAAACGTATTTTCCAACATATTGCCGGGGCAAGTCTTTTACTCAGCGACGACCTGGGTAACACCTGGCCGCTTGTGGAACGCAGGGACACCAACCTCCGGCAGTATTGGTATGAAACCGATACCATTCAAGGTATTGCAGGCCGAAAATACACCCTTGACATTCTGCTGCCTGATGGGAAACGTTATCGGAGTACCACGCAAACCCTTCCGGAAGCGGTGCCCCTTGACAATGTGGAACTCAAAGGGGAAGACCTTCAGTACGTCAATGCGCAAGGGATTTTAGTGCGGGAAAAAAATGCGGTTTCCTACATCAACAGTACTGTACCTGCCGATACCAAAAACAAATTTCTGCGCTGGGAAGGTGAAATGGTGTATATTTTTAACGAAATTGCCAAAATTTACGACCCTTTTGGCGTACAAAAACAATGCTTCGTCCGGCAGCGCATTTCCGATCAGGAAATTCCACTGGCACGCCTGGAAGATTTTCAGGCCGGCGCAGCCATCCGGCGTTATGTAGGGCGTCGGCGCATCGACAATGCTTTTGAGCATCGTGTCTGTTTTACCAGCACACAATATACCATAGACCGCGAGGCGTATCAATACTGGAGTAAAATATCGGCCATCAGTGCACCAAGCGGTACGGTCTTCGATGCTTTACCCGCCAAAGTACGCGGTAATGTTGGCAGTCTTGACAACCCGGAGGAGTTGGTACTCGGCTATTTTGAAGTTGCCGGCGCCGCCCTCGAACGTCGATACCTGCTGAACGGGCAGCTGGGGCCGGATTATCTTGTGCCGAATAACCCTTATTGCAATTACGACTGGGGCCGTTGGCCGCCTGTTAATCATCCGGAATGCCACGACTGTTTAGTACTCGATGGCGCAACAACCCTTATTCCGGAATGGTGGCAATAAAGATGGCCGCTAAAACACAAGTGGCATTTTTCCCGTTTATCACCACAAGACAACTTTGAAAAGGCATCATTAAAACATCTGTCTATTTCGCAACACCCCTCAACGCCATTTATCCGACTCAGACCATGCGTACCTTTTTTTCCCGTAATACCCTTTTTTTGCTGCTGTTGCTGACAACGGCCAATACCCTTTTGGCACAGGATCCTAACCTTGCCAATCAGTATTTCAGCGATCAGGAATTTGAAAAAGCGGCTTCCCTGTACAGTCAGCTCTCCGATAAAGAGCCGCGCAACGATTATTTTTTTAATCGTTATATCGAATGCCTGTTGGGTTTACAGCAATACGATGAGGCTGAAAAAGCCATTAAAAAGCAACTGAAACGCACGCCGGAAAACATCGGGGTCTACATCACCTACGGCACTGTTTTCAGCCGCCAGAATAAAACGGCGGAGATGAACGAGCAATTTGAAAAAGCGATTTCAAAGATGGCGCCCGACTATGCCTCCGTGCAGAGCCTTGCGAATCAGTTTGTCCGTATCTCAGAATTTGACTTTGCCATTAAGGCTTATGAGCGCGGCGGGCAATTGCTCAAAGATGAAAATCGCTTCGCTTTCAACCTGGCCGAACTGTATCGGCGCAAAGGCGAATCGCCTAAAATGATTTACTACTACCTCAACTCACTGAAAGTAGATCCGGGACGCCTGACAACGGTGCAAACCTTCCTGCAACGCTTCCTGGCAGAAAGCGAATACACCGAGCTGCAAACCCAGCTCTATGAAAGAATTCAACAGGATGAAAATGCGGAATATGTGGAGCTGCTGGCCTGGTCTTTTGTGCAGCGCAAGGATTTTAAAAGTGCCCTGCGCCAGTACCGCGCCCTCGACAAGCGCCTTGGTGAAAACGGGCAGCGGGTTTTCAGCTTAGCCAATGATGCCGCCGACGCCCACGATTTTGAAACCGCTATTCAGGGTTTCGACTATATAATTATAGACAAAGGGGCACTCAATCCTTTCTTTTTTGATGCCAAAAGACGCAGCATGGAGTGCCGCCGGCAAAAAATCACGGAAGGCTACAGCTATTCGCAGGCAGAACTGCTGGAATTGGAGAAAGATTACGAGGGCTTTCTTGCTGAACACGGGAAAAACCGCCAAACTGCTTATATTTTACTGCAATTAGGCGATCTGGAAGCCTATTATATCAATAATATTAACAAGGCCATCAGCCTGCTGGAGGAAATGAAAGATACGCCCGGCCTTGATCGTTTTACCCTCGCCAGCGTTAAAATCAACCTCGCCGATTACTACCTCATCAGTGGCGACCGCTGGGAAAGCACCCTGTTATACAGCCAAGTCGATAAAGATTTTCGCGATGAACAGCAGGGGCAGGAAGCGCGTTTCAAAAATGCCCGACTGTCTTACTTTGTCGGTGATTTCCAATGGGCACAAGCACAATTTGACATCCTCAAAGGTTCCACCGACAAGCTCATTGCCAATGACGCCCTGGATTTGTCGGTCTTTATAATGGACAACCTCAACCTGGATACCTCTGCGGCGGCCATTTCACTCTATTCCGGCGCCGAGTTGTTGGTTTATCAAAACCGTTTTGAGGATGCTTTCCTGAAATTGGATACCCTGCGTCGTGATTTTCCGGAACATTCACTTCAGGACGACATCCTGTATCTCGAAGCGCAAATTCACCAAAAACGCCGCAACTACAAGCTCGCCGCTGAACTGTACAGCAAAGTAGCTGAAAATTACAAAGAGGATATTCGGGCCGACAACGCCTTGTACAACCTTGCACAACTGTATGAAAATCAGCTCAGTGAGCCGGAAAAGGCCAAGGAAATCTATGAGAAAATTTTTGTAGATTACTCCGGCAGTGTATTTGCCGTTGATGCCCGCAAACGCTACCGCATCCTGCGCGGCGATAAGGTTCAGTGATCAGTCAGCAGTTATCAGTCAACAGTTATCAGTTATCAGTGAGCAGTGAACAGTGAACAGTCAGATATGCTCAATGCTCACTGATAACTGTTGACTGATAACTGTTGACTGATAACTGCTCACTGATAACTGTTGACTGATAACTGCTGACTGATAACTGTTGACTGATAACTGTTAAAAGTATTTGGCGAGACCTTCGAGCATGAATTGCTTGATTTTATTGAAGTTGGCATAGGGCGGCAGGAAAAAGTCGGAGATGGCCACGTAGCGGTTCTGGTATTGAATACCGCGGGCATTACTGAACTCCAGAAACCCGTAAACGCCGTGTGCTTTGCCCACCCCGCTGTTGTTGACCCCGCCGAAGGGGATTTCATTGTTGTAAAAATTAACACCACAATCATTAACCGTGACACCGCCGCTGCGGGTTTCACGCAGAAAATACTGCACCACCGCATTTTTTTCACTAAAAATATACATATCGAGTGGTGTAGGTCGCGCATTGATGTATTGGACAGCGGCTTCCAAGGTGTTGTATTTTCTGATGGGCAGCAGCGGCCCGAAAATCTCTTCTTCCCAAATGAGGGCATCATCGGGCGTCTCCGTGAGCAGGGTATGTTCAACATACAAGGCATTGGCATCGGTGTGGCCGCCAAAGGCAATCTTTGCGCCTTTATGAACGGCATCATCGAGGAGTGCTTTCACCCGATCAAAATGTTTGCGGTGAATCATGCGGCACAGATCGGGCGATTCGAAGCGGGCCTGCGTATCTTTTCCGTAGAAGCGCTCCACTGTTTGGCGCAACTGTGCCAGCAGTTTTTCATAAACTTTTTCATGCACCAGCACGTAATCGGGCGCGATGCAGATTTGTCCGGCATTTACATTTTTCAGCCAGGTAATTTTGGCTGCTGCTTTTTCCAGGTTGGCAAATTCATCGACGATGACCGGGCATTTGCCTCCAAGCTCGAGGGTTACGCCAGCGAGGTTTTTGGCGGCGGCCTCCATCACTTTTTTACCCACCTGCGGGCTTCCGGTAAAGAAAATATGGTTAAAAGGCAGGGCCGTGAGGTATTGCGCCACCTCGGCTTCGCCCTCAAACAGCGCCACTTCAGCAGGGTCAAAACAGTCGCTGATGATTTTTTTCATCACGCGGGCGCTTTCCGGCGTCGACTCGGAGGGTTTAAGTATTACGCAGTTACCAGCTGCGATGGCGGAAGCCAGGGGCGCCAGCGTAAGATTGAGGGGGAAATTCCAGGGCGAAATAATCAGGCAAACCCCTTTGGGTTCGTGCAGCACCCTGGAGCTTGAGCCAAACAAAGGCAGGGGCGTTTTGGCGCGTTTTTGCCCCATCCAGGAGCGCAAATTGCGTATAGCATGCCGGATTTCTGTGTTCACACAACCTATTTCACTGATGGCCACCTCGGTTGGGCTTTTCCGCAGATCGGCCCACAGTGCCTGTTCAATTTCAGGGCGGTAACGCAGCACTGCTGTATGCAGGCGTTTAAGCTTCTGAATACGTTGAGCGGCCGTGGTGCGGGCAACGGTATACTGATGACTTTGCTGCATGGCAAAGACCTGTCGAATAGCTTCAAAAACCTGCTCCGTACTTGCAGGAGCGCTGATTGTATCAATCATATATTTTGTGTTGTGCGTGTAAAGTTCTAAAGAATTTTGCGGCTGCACAAGTCTGTCATAAATTAGTGAAAATTAGAAAAAAAAGCTGGTTGAACCCTTGCTTTATTCCGGAAAAAAATTTAATATTGTACGGTCATTCAGACAATGTGAATCCTATCCGTTCATTTAAATTTTTTTGTGTATGACTAAGATTAGTGTGTTTTCACAGCACTTTCACGCAGATGCGAAGTTGATTGCCTACATCGAAAACAAATTACAGCGTTTGAACCGCTTTACACAAGACCCTTTTCGCGTTGAGGTTTATCTGAAAATTCAGGATACCGGTGCAAAAATTAAGGATAAAATAGCTGAAATTCGAATGATTTTGCCCGGGAATACCATTATCAACAAGGAAACCGACAAAAGTTTTGAAGCCGCTATCAATATCGCGGCAGATTCACTCAAACGTCAACTTTCAAAAATAAAAGAGAAAAAACAGTCCTTTAGCCGAGAAAAACCTGCTTAGAGCCTTCGCGAATTGCCGAATTTGCTCTTAAAAATACGCCCCGCGAGTTGAGTACTTGCGGGGCGTTTTTTTTGAAAACAGGATAACACGCAGGGCCTTAAAGCGCTGTCATTATTTTGGCTTGTCGAAAAGCCCCGGTGGCATTGGTTACTGCCAATTGATAGGCATAGGTACCTTGCGCCAGCCCCAATGCGTTGAGATTAATTGGTATCTGATGTGTACCAATACCCAAATCCGGACGCTCGATCGTAGCAACTTTCTGACCATTCAGTGCAAATATCTCCAGTTTTACATCTCCGGCATTGTACAATGTAAAAGGCACCGTTGTAATCCCGGAGTGCGGGTTGGGATAGTTTTGGCCGAGTTTGAACTGCCCGCCCGTTTCCGGCTCCAGATCGGCCAGCGCTGACGTACCTGAGCCTTGTACGGTTACTTCCAGATAACTGTCGTAACCACCATTGGAACTATTAGGCGTAAGCGTTGCTAATTGATACTGATAACCGTCTGAGAAAATATTATCCTGATTCAGGCTCAGCGGATCCGCACCTTTGGTATATTGTGCTGAATTTGCAGCATATAAAGCATTCTTGGTGGTAAGGGGGAACGTCAGCTGTGAAATTGCAGCATACACAGAACTGACGTACACCTGAAAGTGGATATGGCAAATACGGCCGGTATACCAGCCAGGAAAGATGGTGATAAAATTCACTTCCCCATTGGCATCAGTAAACTGATAACCGCGCAGGTAAGTGAGGCCTGCCTGCCCCTGATTGTTGTTCTGGCTGTAGCCGGAATATAGCCCATCTTTATCACAATGCCAGATATTTACCCTGACATTTTGCATTGGCTGACAATTTCCGGCACCAATAATTTTTAGTTTTAGATTTAGTAAAGTGCCCGTTTTGCTTTCCCGAATATCCTGCCGAAAATAAGTGTTATTTTCCGTCAAATCCAGGGGGAACGGACCTGCTGTTTCTGAGGGAATCAGGACACAACTGTCAGGTGGCGGCGCGGCGGCTTTTGCGACAGGGCTACCTACCAATGCTGTTGCGCCAGCCAAGCCGGTAATTCTCAAAAAATCTTTTCTTTTCATAAATGTTCATTTTTATTATCACAATACGCTGCCCGCCCGGTTCCGGTTGCGTTTCTACTTAAAAAACCCCAGCGCGCTATTAGTCCTTTTGGGGAAAAACCGTTCTTCGCCTGCGGAATTGCTGTAAAGGGAGTATTGCTTTATGATACCCCTGTCAGTTACCTTGAACAAGGGATTTTAATAATTTAGTCCGTACAAATGGAAACATTTTCCATCTTTGCCACTGTGCCATAATTCAACAGCTCTTCCATGTTACAATTTTTATCCCGCGCACTGCTTTTACTGCCCATATGTTTGCAGGCGCAGCCCACCGTTCCTGTAATCAGCACCTGTCCTATTCCCGGCACTACAGTGAAATTCAAAATGGCACTGATACCCGCCGCCACTTTTATGATGGGCAGCCCGGCCGATGAACCTGGGCGTCGCGACGACGAAGGTCAGCACCTTGTAAGCCTCGACAGCTTTTATATCGGCGTATACGAACTGACGTTTGATGAATTTTTTTGCTTCCAGTTCCGGCAATTCGACTCCGATTCCGCCTTCAGGGATGGCCATTTCAAGGCAGATGCCATTGCACGCCCTTCCCCACCCTATTTTGATTATACCTACGGCGGCGGTAAAGCCGGCGGCTACCCCGCAACAACCATGACCCAGCAGGCCGCGTTGCGCTACTGCCAGTGGCTTTCCGATAAAACCGGCGATTTTTACCGGCTGCCCACTGAAGCCGAGTGGGAATACGCCTGCCGGGCCGGCGCCACCACGACTTATTCGTGGGGCAACGATCCCGCCCGGGCCGGGGAATACGCATGGTTTTACGAAAATACCAAAAACACCTATCAAAAAACCGGACTTAAAAAGCCCAACGCCTGGGGGCTTTACGACATGCATGGCAACGTGGCAGAATGGTGTCTCGATTTTTATGTGCCCGACTATTTCGCCCGTCTCGATTCCAATGCCGTTAATCCGGTGATTTTTCCCTTGAAAAAACATTCCAGAACCGTAAAAGGCGGCTGTTTTGAGGATTATCCGGAGGGATTAAGAGCTGCGGCGCGCCGGAAAAGTGAACCCAAATGGCAAGCCCGTGACCCACAAATACCCAAAAGCAAATGGTGGAACCCGGATTCCCCTTTTGTGGGTTTCCGCCTCGTCCGGGAAACCCGGCCTTACAGCAAAGCAGACAGGGATGCATTTTTTGCAAAAGCCATCAAAGATTAATGTTGTGTAATGTAGTATCCCTCAGCAAGGGGTGTCATTTCCGCAGCAATCCAATACTAACATCACTTAAATCTACCCTTTTAAGGGCAAAAACAGCTTTTACATGAAAAAAACTACACGCCGTGATTTTCTGAAAGCCTCAGGCGTCCTTACCGGAGGCGCCATGCTGGGAGGGCTTCCGCTGGCACAGGCCGCCCATAATTTCACCGATGACACCATAAAAATCGCATTGGTTGGTTGCGGTGGTCGGGGCACCGGCGCTGCCGTTCAGGCGCTACTAACTAAGCAAAACGTCAAATTGGTTGCAATGGCCGACGCCTTCCGTCACCGCCTCGACGAGTCTTATAAAAACATCACTGCCGACGATCTTTCCGATGTCATTGGCGTGGAGGGCAGCGTAAAAAGTCGTGTAGAGGTACCGGAAGAGCGCAAATATGTAGGGTTTGACGCCTACAAACAGGCCATGAAACACGCCGATGTGGTCATTTTGGCTACGCCACCGGGGTTTCGGCCGGCGCATTTTTCCGAGGCCATTGCAATGGGCAAACATGTCTTTATGGAAAAACCGGTTGCCGTTGATGCGCCCGGCATCCGTAAGGTATTAGAGGCTGCGGAGCAGGCCAAACGCAAAAAGCTGAATGTAGTAGTCGGGCTTCAGCGGCATTATCAGGCCGTGTATCGCCAGTGGGTGGATATGTTGCAGAACGGCGCTATCGGCGAGATTATCAGTTCCAGGGTTTACTGGAATATGGGTGCGCTGTGGGTTAAACCGCGAAAACCCGGAGCTACTGAAATGGAATATCAAATGGATAACTGGTACTATTTCAACTGGTTATGCGGAGACCACATTGTAGAGCAACATGTGCACAACTTAGATGTCTCCAACTGGGTAAAACAGGCCTATCCAATACGCGCCTATGGCAGCGGTGGCAGACAGGTGCGTGTGGGCAAAGAATATGGAGAAATTTTCGACCACCATACTATTGAGTTTGAGTATGCCGACGGCTCGCGCATGTTCAGCCAGTGCCGGCAAATTCCGGGCACACGCGACTCCGTTACCGAGGGTTTTCACGGTACTGCGGGCAACGCACCTTTCCCGGGGCGCATTGAAACCCGTCGCGGGCACCTCATTCTGGACTACAACAGCAAGAACGACCCAAATCCCTATCAGGTAGAGCACGATGAGTTGTTTGAAGCAATAGCGAAATCGGAGTACAAATTTTCGGATGCGGAAAATGCTGCTAAAAGTACCATGACGGCCATTATGGGACGTATGGCAACCTATTCCGGCCAGCTCATTGAATGGGAGGCTGCGCTGAATTCCGGTATTGTGCTTGGTCCCGACAAGTTGGCCTGGGATGCTATGCCTAAAGTACTTCCGGGTTCCGATGGCCTCTACCCATGTGCGGTTCCGGGTGTAACCAAAGCCATCTAAGGCATGGTGTCTTTCTTTACTCCGGCAAGGGTGCTTTTCATCGCCTGTGCGTTTCCCTTTTTTTCGCTTCAGGCTCAGGTTACAAGCTTACAGCGCTGCACTTACAGTCACCGGCAAATGGGCACGTTGTTCCGGGTAATTATTTATGCTGAAGATAGCTCCCGCGCCCATACTGCGGCGCGGGAGCTGTTTCAATTAGTAGATTCTTTTAATACTATTTTTTCTAATTATCAATCAGATAGTGAGTTGAACAAGTTGTGCGCCAGGCCTAATGAACGGGTGCCGGTTTCAGAACCATTATGGCAGGTGCTGCGGTATGCCGATCGGATTTCCAGAAAATCAGGCGGCGCATTTGATATTACAGTAGGCCCACTTTCCCGTTTGTGGCGACGGGCACGACATCTACAGGAAATGCCAGATTCAGTGCGCATTCGGTCGGCCATGATGCTTGTTGGGTATCAGCATTTGCGTTTTTACCGTCGCGGCCATTATGTTTTATTAAAAAAAGCCAATATGCAACTCGACCTGGGCGGTATTGCACAGGGGTTCACGGCAGATGCCTGCCTGAAATATTTAAAAAATGCCGGTTTCCCGGCGGCCTTGGTAGATGCTGGAGGTGATATAGTCTTGGGCGCTCCACCTCCCGGTGAAGCTGGCTGGAAAATAGAAGTTCCGGCGCTGCACAATGGGCAGGTCATCATGCAAACGGTGCTGCGCAGCCACTGTGGTATTACAAGTTCAGGCGCCTTGTACAAATATCTGGAAATGAACGGCATCCGTTATTCGCACATCCTTGACCCTAGAACGGGCTATGGCTTAACACATCACAACTGGGTGAGTGTGGAGGCTAAAAATGCCCTGAGTGCCGATGTCTGGGCCACTGCGCTTTCTGTTTTGGGCAAGCCTGATAAACGACGCTCCAATTGGCTAAAACGACACGGAATTAAATACTGGATTACACAAATGTAGCGGCCGTCGTACTGCGAAGCTCCGCTTCGCAGCCGTACATCGAAGCTTTGCTTCGATACACCGCTTGTACGTAACTAAAAGCACAAAGCCCGGCCTCGCACACCGCCTGGGCGAAGCCGGGCTTCGCTTGGGCGGGGTGCGAAGCCGAGCTTCGCGGTACTATTGTGCGAAGCCGAGCTTCGCGGTATGTGCGTGCGAAGCAGAGCTTCGCTGTACGGTTGCGAAGCGGAGCTTCGCAATACATTACTTGGCCTGTATCATCAGCTTCGTGCCTTTGTCGGTCGCTGTTTCTACCGTGTAGTACAGCAGACCTGTTGTGTTCAGCAGCTGGCGATCAAGCGAGAACTGGTTGTAGCCCTTCGCAAAATCA
>JAFLBP010000043.1 GCA_017303875.1 Chitinophagales bacterium
ATGGCACAAATATAAACAAAGTTTAAGACGTCAATGTCGAGTTGCGAAAAATAATTAACAAGACCAACGAAGTGTTAGTTTTTTTGTCGGGCGTTTAATGCTTGTACATTTACAATGACCGCTAACGCCCAAATATACGCATTGCGTTAATCCTCTTGTATACGCATTGCGTTAATCCAATTTTCAAAAAAAATCAAACGCCTTGACAATAAGCATATTATGCTTACTTTTGCACTTTAAAAAATATGCAATTACGCAGTAAAGCAGGTATTATGGAAAACCCGCTCAGCACATTCCAGCAAAAACTCCGCCTCCAGCGCTACGCTGAAAACACCATCAGGACTTACACAGGCTGTCTTTCCAAGTTTCTTCAGGCTTTCCAGCGGTACCAGATGGAGCAAGTCACGGAGCAAAACATAGAAAACTACATCGCCCACCTCGTCGAAAAAGAGGAGATCAGTGACTCCTTCCAAAAACAGATGCTCGGCACCATCGGCATGTATTTTGATCTCTGCCTGGGGCGCAAACTGTCGCTCCAGCACCTGTACCCAAAGCGACAGCAACACAGACTGCCCAAGTACCTGAGCCAGCAAGAGGTGAAACGAATGCTTGATGTGGCTGAAAATATCAAACACCGCTGTATCCTGAAACTCTTGTACGGTGCCGGGCTAAGGGTATCGGAGGTGCTGGCACTCACCCTTAAAGACATTGACTCAGCCAATATGCTCGTCCACATCCGGGATGCCAAGGGTCGAAAAGACCGAACGGTCATGCTTTCTGACTCCTTGTTATCCGACCTTAGGGACTATTTTATCAAAGCCCACCCCCGGCATTTCCTTTTCGAGGGGCAGGACGGGGCGGAGTACTCAGCACGAAGCATACAAGCAGTAGTAAAGCAGCTTGCTGAAAAGGCCAGGATTACCAAACCCGTCACACCGCATATCCTGCGCCACAGCTTCGCCACCCACCTGATAGAAAACGGAACCGACATCCGCTATGTACAGGACCTGCTCGGCCATAACTCCATCAAGACCACCGAACTTTATACCCATATCACCGACGTATCAAAATCCAGGATCAAAAGCCCACTCGATCACCTATAGCGCCTGTTCGGATCCAAAATCCGAACAGGCGCTTGAATTTTCGAACCGCCGTATATCCAAGCAAATGGCGTTAGCCCGCCCAGCCTTCTCTGTCCAAACTCCGGTAATGAATCGCCTCGGCCAGGTCTTCAATTCGAATGTCTGCGCTGCCCGCCAGGTCGGCTGCGGTGCGCGCCACTTTCAGGATGCGATCGTAGGCGCGGGCCGAGAGTTGCAGGCGCTCCATCGCCGTTTTCAGCAGGGTGATGCCCGCCTGGTCGAGTTTGCACACTTCCCGAACCATTTTACTGGGCATCTGGGCATTGTAGTACAGTTCGGGTTTGTCTTTGAAGCGTTCGCGCTGGATTTCGCGGGCCTGCAGCACGCGTGCGCGAATGTCGCTGCTCGAAATTTTCGGCCGCTCCGAGCTGCTCAGCTCGTCGTAACTGACGGGCGTCACTTCCACATGCAGGTCGATACGGTCGAGCAGGGGGCCGGAAATTTTCGACACATAACGCTGCACCACGCCCGGGCCGCAGACGCAGGCTTTGTCGGGATGGTTGTAATACCCGCAAGGGCAGGGGTTCATGGAGGCCACCAGCATAAAACTGGCCGGATATTCCACGCTCACTTTGGCCCGGCTGATGGTGACGCGGCGCTCTTCCATGGGCTGCCGCAATACTTCGAGGGCGGTGCGTTTGAACTCCGGCAATTCATCCAAAAAAAGGACGCCGTTGTGGGAAATGCTGATTTCGCCGGGCAAAGGATTGGAGCCGCCGCCCACGAGGGCCACATCGCTGATGGTATGATGCGGCGCGCGAAACGGCCGCGTGGTCACTAAGGAGGCGTTGTTGGGCAACACTCCTGCCACCGAGTGAATTTTGGTGGTTTCCAAAGCCTCATGCAGGCTCAGGGGCGGCAAAATAGTGGGCAGGCGCCGTGCCAACATGGTTTTACCCGCGCCGGGCGGACCAATCAGGATCACATTATGACCACCCGCAGCCGCCAGTTCAAGGGCGCGCTTGATGTTTTCCTGTCCGCGCACATCCGAAAAATCCACCTCGTAGTTGTCGAGGTTGGCAGCAAATTCCTCGCGGGCATTGACATAAACCGGCTGCATCTGCGGATCGCCGGACAGCACCGCCAGGGCTTCGCGCAGGTTTTCCACGCCGTACACTTCCAGGTCGCTCACAATTGCCGCTTCGCGGGCATTTACTTTCGGCAAAATAAAGCCGCGCATGCCTTCGCGCCGGGCCTGAATGGCGATGGGCAGCGCGCCTTTGATGGGCCGGAGGCTGCCGTCGAGCGACAACTCGCCCATGATGAAGAAGCGTTCGAGGTTGTCGGGCGGAATTACCTTGGCGCCGGCGAGCATACCGATGGCGATGGGCAAATCGAAGGAGGAGCCTTCCTTGCGCACGTCGGCGGGCGCGAGGTTGATGATGGTTTTTACCCGAGGCAGAAAGAGACCCGAATTTTTAAACGCGGCTTCCTTGCGCAGCAAGCCTTCGCTTACGGCTTTGTCGGGCAGGCCAACGATGAAGTAGGAAATTTTGTCGGCGGCGGCGGGGCCGCCTGCATTCACCTCGATGGTGATGGTTTGTGCGTCAACGCCGTGCACAGCACCGGCATAGGTTTTAACAAGCATAGCCAAGAAAAATTGATGTACAGAGGATAAAATGTGAATAGCGGAGGCAAAGATATAAAAAAACTTTTGCCTCAACAAGCCTTAAACGCCCCAAAAATTACAAGCAGCCAAACAATGCCTTTACCTAAGAAAAAAAGAAAGCCGCCAATGCCCAATCGGCGCAGCCAGGTCTTTAGATTTTTTTTTTGCTCCATTGTTCAGTCGCTTTTTTTTCCCGTTCGGTAAGCTTTTGGCAAAGGTACAGCAAGCGGGTTTGTAAATTTGGGTGTTCTTGTCTTTCTGTCCAAGTTTTTCACAGCCTTGCAGTTCGTATAAACGCTGCGCGGCGCTTAAAAGTTGATTAAAAATTACAATGATAAAGCCATCCGCTTCAAACCGATTTTCATCCAGCTACTTACTGCGTTCAGGCCTGTTGTTTACCGCAGGCCTTCTTTTTTTGCTGGCCTGCAAACACGAGCCACTGCTGACGCCGGGTCCTGATCCGAACGATCCGGGTTCAGGCAACCCCAACCCGGAAAACCCCGTTACTAACCCATGTAGCCCTGATTCGGTTTATTTCAGCAACCAGATTTTGCCGATTTTAGTGTCCAATTGTAGCAAATCGGGTTGCCACAACGAACAAGACCGTGCCGACGGCGTTGTGCTTACGTCGTATAACTCCCTGATTAGCACCGTGGAAAAAGTAAAAAGCACCGATTGGAACAAAAATGAACTGATTGAAGTGCTTTTAGAAACTGATCCCGACGACCGGATGCCGCCAGCGCCCAATCCGGCCCTGAGCAACGCACAGATCAACCTGCTCAAGACCTGGATTCAGCAAGGCGCCCAACAAAATGCCTGCGACGAAAGTGCGGGAGAATGTATCACAGATAACCTGACTTATACGAACTTTGCGCAAAACCTCATCAGCAGCAAATGTATAGGTTGCCATCAGGGTAGTGCGCCGCAAGGCGGAATAAACCTCAGCAACTACAACGATGTCAAAGCACTTGCTCAAAATGGCAAACTTTTAGCTTCCATAAAACGTACATCCAACTGGATGCCCCTGAACGGCCAGAAACTCGATGCCTGTACCATTTCCAAATTAGAAGCCTGGATCAACGCCGGCGCTCCCAACTAAGCGTTTTAAACAACCCGCTTTTATAGTCATTCAATGAAAAAAATCCTTTTCCCAGCTATCACACTGGCCTTGCTCGCAGCCACTGTTTTGCCCACTGCCTGCTACTACGACAACGAAACCGATCTGTACGGTGGTACGGCAACCTGCGATACCGTCAACCAGCGCTACTCCGTAGAAGTGCAGCAGATCATGGCCGCCAACTGCCTTTCCTGCCACAACGGACCAGGCGGCGCCGCAGCCATCCCGATGGAAACGCACGCCCTGCTCAAGGAATTTGCCACCAACGGCACCCTGATCGACCGCATCAACGACTCCGGCAGCCCCATGCCGCCCTCCGGCCTGATGTCGGCTTGCGACCGCAGTAAAATGGAAGCCTGGGTAAAAGCCGGCGCCCCGAACAACTGATTTGTCTGTAACCTGCGTTGCTACACCATTTTTGGCACAACGTGTAAAACACAACAACATGTCCGCAAAAAGTAAAAACTGGCTCCTGTACGGCCTGATCGCCCTCCTTGTACTGGGTGGCGGCGGCGCTGCTACCGCTTATTATATGTGGAATAAACCCCACGAGAATGTCGGCGACAAAAAAGCTGATTTCAAAGTCAGCGCTGCCGAACTGTTCAGCGCTTTTTCCCAGGACGAAGCAGCCGCCACCGCCAAATACCTCGGCAAAACCATCGTCGTAAGCGGCAAGGTAAAAGAAGCGGTACTTTCTCCGACCACCGGTATGGTTCGCGTCAGTTTCTGGACCGACGACCCCTTCGATGTCAGTTGCGAACTTGACCCGCTCACCAAGCACAAACGCACCAATTTTACAGCCGGCGAAACGATTTCCATTAAAGGTATCTGCACCGGCTATGCCATGGATGTGCAGCTCACCCGCTGTGTTGAAGCCGATTAACAGGTAATTTCCCTAAAAAACGCATGCTCCTCCATCTTCTAAATTTACCCACTTCCAGCATATAGTATGAAAAAATTGCTACCGCTCTTGCTGCTGCTCGCCTCCGGCATCCTGCCATTGGCCGCCCAAGACGACCTGCTCTCCCTGCTCGGCGAAGAAAAAACGACCGACTACGCCACCGCAAGCTTTAAAACCACCCGCGTCGTCAACGGACACTCCATTGAAAACGTAGCGCCCGGTGTGCTCGATTTCAAAATATCCCACCGCTTCGCGCCCGTGCGCAATGGTATCTATGACCTTTTTGGTATCGATGGCGCCTCCATCCGCTTCGGCTTAGATTATGGCATCACCGACCGACTCATGATCGGCCTGGGCCGCAACAGCCGCGAGAAAATCGTCGACGGCTTTGCCAAATACAAGCTCCTGCGCCAAAGCAGCGGCAAACACAACATGCCCGTCACGCTGATTTATCTCGTTGATGCTCAGGTAAAAACCATAAAATTTGCCGACAATACCCGCGAGAACTTCTTCTCCTCACGCCTCTTCTACGCCCACCAGGTAATTGTTGGCCGCAAATTCAATGAAAGCCTGTCCCTGCAATTGATGCCGACATTGATCCACCGCAATTTGGTAGCCACGCCAGAGGACAAAAACGACGTCTTTTCCATCGGCATCGCTGGCCGCGTCAAACTCAACAAACGCGTTGCCCTTAACGCCGAATACTACTATGTACCAACGGGCCAGATCATCAGCCAGCCCTATGTCAACAGCCTGTCACTCGGCCTCGATATCGAAACCGGCGGACACGTATTCCAGCTCCATTTCACCAACTCGCCCGATATGAGCTACAAGGGCTTTATCACGGAAACACAGGAAGACTGGTTCTTTAAAAATGATGAAGATCGCTGGCTCTCCGGCCTGCGCTTCGGTTTTAATATCTCCCGTGTGTTTACGGTGGTAAAACCGAAGCAACATTTATAGCTTGTTTATGCGTTGACCATCGCGGCAACGGCCCGGGCAACATTCTGCCCGTCCATCGCTGCCGAAATAATACCACCGGCATAGCCGGCCCCTTCGCCGCAGGGAAACAAACCCGGCGTTTCGGGGTGCATAAAGGTCTGAGGGTCGCGCGGGATGCGCACCGGCGCGCTCGTGCGACTCTCGGTTCCTACCACAATCGCTTCGCGGGTATAATATCCTCTCATGGTTTTGCCAAACTGCGCCAGGCCCTTGCGCAAACGCTCACTGATGTGCCTGGGCAACAAATCATATAAAGGCGCCGCATAAATGCCCGGAATATAGGAAGTTTTGGGCAAATCCGCCGATAAGCGGCCATCTATAAAATCCGGCAGGCGCAAGGCCGGACCGCGCTGGGAGCCGTCTCCGGCTTCAAACATTTTCCTTTCCACTGCCGCCTGAAATTCCATAAACCCGAACACGCCGTGTTTGGCAAAAGGGCCGAGGTCTTCGGCTTCAATGGCCGTCACCATACCCGAATTGGCAAAAGGCGAATCGCGGCGGCTCATGCTCATGCCGTTCACCACGACCTCGCCGGGCGCCGTTGCGGCCGGAACAATTAGTCCGCCCGGACACATACAAAAGGAAAACACCCCTTTTTCATTGATCTGACAAACAAGGCTGTAGCTTGCGGCAGGCAGGTCTTCGTCGCGCACCTCGCGATGGTACTGAATACGGTCGATCAGCGGTTGCGGATGCTCGATGCGCAAGCCCAATGCAAAGGGTTTGGCCTCCAGGCGTACGCCTTGCGCGTCGAGTTGGCGGTAAATATCGCGGGCGGAGTGGCCGGTGGCCACAATGACAGCGTCGGCGAGCCATTCCTGGCCCTGGGCCGTGCGCACGCCGCACATTTCCCTTTTATCGTTGAGGATAAATTCCGTTACAAATTGCCCGAAATGCACCTCGCCGCCGTACTGCACAATGCTTTCCCGGATATTTTGCACCACTTCCGGCAATTTATTGGAACCAATATGCGGATGCGCCTCCACGAGAATATCCGATTTGGCGCCGTGTTCGACGAGCAGGCGCAGCGATTTGATGACATTGCCGCGCTTCACCGAGCGGGTGTACAGCTTCCCGTCGGAGTAAGTGCCAGCGCCGCCTTCGCCAAAACAATAATTGGAATGTGGATCCACGACGCCGAACTGCTGAATGGCGCGGAGGTCGCGGCGGCGTGCGCGCACGTCTTTCCCACGATCCAGCACGATGGGTCGGATGCCCAGTTCGATCAGTTCGAGTGCAGCGAAATAGCCTGCCGGGCCGGCGCCGATGATCAGCGCGCGGGGCGCATTGTCCCGAACCGGCTGATAGCCTTTGAGCAGGGGCGCTTCGGGCTGATAAACCTCCTGTGTGCTGTATACTTCCACGCGCAGGCGGTACACCACTTGCCGGCTGCGGGCATCGAGCGAGGCTTTTAAAACTTCAATATGCTGAAGATCGGTGGGGCGCAGGCCGCTTTGTGCGAGTACTTTACGGCGCAGCACTGCTTCATCGTGGCGTTCGGAGGGCAGCAGTACAATTTCGAGCAGTTGCGGCATATTTATTCCTTCTCCTCTTTTCTGCGAATCGTAATTTTATTGTCTTCCCAGAAGAATGTGTCGGGCACAAACACTTTCGCTTCGGGGATTTCCGTGCATTCGCCAGCGGGCGTTTTGATTTTTTTCCGGTCGCGTATTTTGGTGGAAATTTTCACTTCACCCGGGGCGAGTGTATCCATGCGCACGTCATAACGGCCTTCTTTAATCAGAAAGTCCAGAATTTCCGGGGTAGCGTTGGAGAGTTGAATATTGGTTTCAATCATAATGGCGCTGCCGGCCCAGGTATGCAGGTCGTAAATATCTGCGATGTCGAGGGTGATGGTTTTCATCGAATCCACCTCAAACACCTGATACATGGTACGCTCCATTTGCGCCTGCGCGGGCGTTGAAAAAAGCGCGCCGAGGAAAATTAAAAAAGAAAAACGCGATAACATCGTGTGAATTTTGGTGCAAAGTTCGGTATTTCCAAGCATGATTTTCAGGATTAGATATTATAGTCATCACAACGTGATTTCCGGAAACAGGTTTATTCCTTTTATTGGACGTCAAAAAAAGCATATCGCCACCCCAACACTGCTGCAAACCCGTTAAACATTGCCTAAAAACGCGCAATACGTCGAATTCGCGTATCACAAACCTGAATTCTTGCAAAAGCTGAATTAGGTTTGCCATTCATTTTCAAAACATCTCAACTCAAATACTTTCAATTGCTATGAAAAAAAGCATTTTGCTTGTGCTGGCGCTCGGCCTGTTCGGCAGCACACAGGCACAGGAGCTTCCCACCGAGCTGAACAGCTACAAATTTACGCCCGTGAAACGCCTCGGCGCCACCGACGTAAAAAACCAGCATAAGTCCGGCACCTGTTGGGTCTATTCCACCAACTCCTTCCTCGAAAGCGAGCTGATGCGTATGGGTAAAGGCACACTCGACCTCAGCGATATGTACTTCGTGCGCGCCGGTTATCTGGAGCGCGGCGAAAACTTCGTTCGCCGCCAGGGCGCTGCCGCCTTCGGCCAGGGCGCAGAAAACCACGACGTGATGAACCTCTTCCGCGAATACGGTGCCGTACCGCAGAGCGCCTACACGGGCTTTCCAAACGGCCAGGACAAACCAGTACACGGAGAAATGGAAGCGGTGCTGAAGAGCGTAGTGGACGCGCTCAACAAACTGCCCGACGGCAAACTCAGCAAGCAGGGCCTCAAAGCATATGCCGCCGTAGTGGATGCTTATATGGGTACGCCGCCTGCAACATTTACGGTGGACGGCAAATCCTATACGCCGCAAACCTATGCGAAAAGCCTGGGCCTCAACCCCGACGACTACATCGCCCTCACTTCCTATACCCACCATCCGTTCTACAAACCCTTCATTCTGGAAGTAGGCGACAACTGGTCGAACGGACTGTTCTACAACCTGCCTATTGATGAAATGATGGCTGTTTCTGAAAATGCCATCGAAAAAGGCTTCACGTTTGCGTGGGCCAGCGACGTGAGCGAAAAAACGTTCTCCGCAAAAGAAGGCCTCGCCATCTGGCCCGAAAAAGCCTGGGAAGACCTCAGCGCCGGCGCCCGCGACTCGCTCTGGAAAGCACCCGCCAAAGAAAAATGGGTTACGCAGGAAGACCGTCAGAATGCCTTTGATGAATTGAGCACGACCGACGACCACGGCATGCACATCACCGGCATGGTAAAAGACCAGAACGGCACTAAATACTATATGGTGAAAAACTCCTGGGGCGACGGTCCGAATAAAAAAATGGGCGGTTACCTCTACGTGTCGCAGCCCTATTTCCGCTTCAAAACCATGTCGATGATGGTGCATAAAGATGCCATTCCGACGGCCATCCGCCAAAAATTAGGTATATAATTGATTTTTCAGGCTTATTGGGGAATTCATGATCCCATAAAAACGATCATGAATTCCCTGACAAGCTCTAATACGCCGGTTTAATCCGAAAATCGAGGGCAGAGAAACCACCGGCGTCGAAATGTTCAATACGAATATAATGGGTGCCGCCGAGATTAAGCTGTACGCTGCGGGTTTCGGATTCGTGTACCGACCAGTTTTCCAGCACAAGTTGCTTGTCGACATACAGCCTGACCCCATCGTCGCTGCTCAGTTCGAGGAGGTAAGCGCCGGGGGTGCTGATTTGTAATTCACTTTCCGCCACCGTAGCAAATTGATCGGCCTGCACCTGATCGGCCGGTTTTCCCCACCAGGCCATCCAGAGGTCTTTATTTTGAAGGGTTTGTCGGGCGATGGGAGGCGATTGCAGCAGTTTTTGAAAGGCATCAGGCGCCGTCAGCGGATCATTTTTGGCTTCATAGTTATACCAGGAGAGCTGCCAGTCGGATTTTTTCAGGTATTCCCGAATAAAAAAACGTTGTGGCTGTCCGGCAGGAATAATTTCCCCGAATTCCGAGACACCCTGGCCGTCGCCGATAAACTCCAGTTCCAGTTCAAAAAAATCAATTCCCGGAATGGGCTTAATGGTCAGTTCTTCTGGCGCATCGCTTTGCTGCGGATGGTAAAATGCAAGGCCGTTTTGGCGCAATACCCGCCATTTGCCTGGCGGCGTATAAACCGTGTAGACCCATAGGGGCACCTCATCGGTATTTTCAGCGGGCAGTATTTCTTTAAAAATTGCTGCGGGGCGGCGAAAATCATAAGGTCCCCAGGAGCCGACTGCGATCCAGGCGCGGCCGCGCGGAAAGCCATCGGGCAGTTTGGCATTAATGCCGTCGGGCAGGGTATCGGGTTCGTTCAGGTCGGCGACGGCAATTTCCAGCGGTGCGTACAGGTTTTCGGGCGGGGTTTCATGGGAGAAGTTGATGCTTTTAAAGGGTGCAAGAGCAGGGTTTTTCCAGGCAGCATCGAGGTAATTTTTAGCGGCATGCAGGTCGTTTCGGATAAAACGCAGGTTGGTATTGGGCTGCTCGCTTTGCAGCAGGGTTTCAAAATTAAAAAACAGGTTTTCCCCATTTATCTCAAAGCTATCGGATGCGCTGATTCTCAGTGGTTTGCGCACGCCGGAGAATACATTTCTGTCGATGATTCCGCCAATGCTGCGGGTATCGCGCAGGCGTGCGTAGGCCCAGTCGGCGGGTTGGGAAGGCCTTGCCCAGCACTGAATACCGGTGCTGTCGTCGGCAAAAAAGTTTTGGCGGATGGTGTTAAATTGTCCGTGTTCGATGGCGATGCCGGTGCGGCAATTGGCGATGTAATTGCCCATAATGGTGCTGCCGTAGCTGTAGCCGCCCCAGATGCCGTAGGTGCAATCGGTGATGAGGTTGCCCTGGATGCGGTTGCGGGAGAACGTGACCTCCACGCCATTGGTAGGCGCGTGGCTGAAGTCGTTGCCGAAAATGATATTGTCGTTGCAACCGCCCTGGCCATTGTCCATAGTGCTTTGTCCGGCCCAGAGGAAAAACCCGTCGCCGGAATGGGTGCAGGAATTATAGGCAAACGTGTTTTCGGAGCTTTGTTCATAGACCAGCAGTGCTGCCGAATCTTGTCCGCGCTGATAAAAGCCATGTGAGTAGCCGCGCACATTCCAGTCGAGCCGGTTGTGCATCACGCGGTTTCGGCTGCTGCGGTAGAGGCCGATGCCGAGGCCCGAATTGAACTGGAAGGTATTGTTGTAAAAAAGGCCGTCGTTGCAGCCGGAGAGCAGGAGTGCATTCTGGCCATTGGTGGCGCGGCAATTGCGCACCGTCGCGTTGGGGCAGTTTTTGAGGTATATGGCAGCCCCGTAGCGCAGCCATTCATCCTGTTCGTTGTGGTGGTAGCTGAGCCAGTCGGAAAAATCTTCGTGCTCGCGGCCGGAGTACAGTTTCGGGCGGTAGTTGTAGGAAAAATCACAGTTTTCAAGGGTTAATCCGCTACTTTCGCTGGCTAAAAGTGCTACTTTGTAGCCGCGTGCGCGCAGGTTTCGGAGGGTTATGTTTTTGCCACGGATGCGCAGGGCGAGGCCCGTAAACAGGTCGGGTCGGGTAGCATCGGCGCCACTTTCCAGCACTGCATCTTGAAAGTCGATTACCAGGTTTTCCCCTTCGATCTCGATGCAGGCTTTGGCTGCGGCGAGGCTGCCGGGTTGGAGGAATGTAGTATTCGGATCGGCGGGCAACTTGTAAGTGGCGTTTTTGATACTACAAGACTGTGTGAGGCGTATACCCGGGCGCAGGGCGATTTCCTGGGCGGCAAGCTGGCCGGACAGGAGCAGAAGCGAAAGCAAAAACAGAAAGCGCATAGCATGATATTTGTACAGACAAAGATAGGTGATGGGGGGCGTACTGCGTAACGCCTTGCTCCGTAGCGATGGGTTTGAAATCTCTGCTCCGTAGCGATGGGTTTGAAACCCATCGCTACGGAGCAAGCGGTTTTTACATGTATTTAATTTTATATTTTAAACAATATTTTTTTAAATAGCTGATAATCAGTATTTATAAATTTTAATTTAAAAAAATAAAATAACAATCGCTAAAAAATGTAGTTGAAACTTAAAGCAGCAGTTCGAACATTTGCAGTGTCAATAGACCGTACTACCGGTACATACGTGCACATTGACTTTTTTGATCACTTCCTCAAGTCGCAACTATGACGATCAGGCAACTTTTTACAAGCTTTATATTTTGCTGTGCGGCCTTTGGCCTCAAAGCGCAGTGTACTTCCTTTGCCGGTAACCTCAACCTGCCCGGCAACCAACTTTGTGAAGGCCAGGAGCTGGAGGCATCTTTTGACCCCAATATGGTAGTGGATGCCAACGATATTCGGCTGTTGGTAGCATTTACGAGCGCCACACCGAATGCCGGAAATGTTTTTGCCAGCAGCACACTTGCGGCCCTGCCCTATAACCCGCTTTTCCTGACCAATACGCCCTTCAATGTGGCAGTAGTAGTGGGCAACAACGCCGGCGGTACTGTAGACTGGGCAGATCCCTGCCTCTCGGTTTCCAATATCCAATCAGTGTCTTACAGCGCCGCCCCGAATATTGGCAATATATTTGGCGGGGTTCTGAATTGTGCCAATACTGCTGTTACCCTGGTTCCTGAAAATATCAATCCGGCACTGACTTACGCCTGGAGCGGGCCTGCTGGTTTTGTGTCTGTTATGCAAAATCCAATAGTTACTTATCCGGGCTTGTACTGCCTGACCGTGACCAATGCGCTGGGCTGTACGGCTACCGCCTGTTTTGGAGTGGTGCAGGATATCACAGCGCCACCAGCAGATGCCGGGCCGGATCAAATATTAACCTGTAACACCCCATCCGTGACGATCGGCACGCCGGGATGGGGTCCAAATTATGTGTACCATTGGAGCGGACCAGGAAATTTTACCGCAGTCCAGCCGCAGGTACAAGTAAATACCTCCGGACTTTATACCCTTACCGTAACCGATGTTTCCAGCGGCTGTACCACGACGGATAACGTCGCAGTTGCTGAAAACCTTGGTTTTCCAAATATTTCAACACAGGTAAGCTACCCGAACTGCGACAGTGCTACCATCAATATCCTTGCGCTGCCACCCCAGGGTATTGCCTACAGCTGGTCGGATCCCAGCTTTGTGCCCGGCCCGACGCAAACGAATGTAGCCCCCGGCAATTACCTCGTTACCATTACTGCTGCCAACGGGTGTACTTCAGTCATCACTGTAGTGGTAAGTGGCCCGCCGCAATTGGATTTGCAAATTAGCACCGATTACGAAGGCTGCAATTCAGGTGTCGCTTTTGCCGCAGTGAGTGGCGGCACAGCGCCCTATCAGTACAGCTGGTCGAACGGCATCCTTACGGCAGTAGTGGCGCCCCTGAATCCGGGCGTATACACCGTGACCGTCAGAGACGCCAACGGCTGCTCGACCATCGGCGAAGTGTACATACAAAGCAGCATCAGCGGCTCCTGTGGTTTTATTGAGGGCCGGGTGGCCTACGATACAGACCTTAACTGCTCCTACAACAGCAACGAACCGCTGCTGGCGGGCTGGGTAATACAGGCTATCGGCGCCGACACCCTCTATGGCGCAACGGACACTGCCGGGTACTATCGCATTGCCGCGCCGCTTGGTTTTTACATCATTCGGGTGCTGCCGCCATCGCCCGTTTGGGAGCAATGTATTACGCCAACAGGCATCAATGTTGCGGTGCCGGATATCACATATGACGCAGGCTATACGCTGGTAAAAGCACAAGTGCTTTGTCCGAGCCTCGAAGTGGAGCTGAATACACCTTTCCTGCGGCGTTGTATCGGGCAAAACAGCTATTTCGTCTCCTATCGGAACAACGGCTCGGTTACGGCTGAAAATGCCTATGTTTTGCTGGATTTGGATCCGTATTTTATTCCCTTGTCTTCCAATCCGCCCTATACGATTCAGGGCAATCAGCTGCGTTTTGATTTGGGGGCAATACCTCCCAATGTTTCGGGCTTTATTCAGGTCGTTTTCAGTATCGACTGTAATGCGGCCATCGGACAAACCCACTGTACCACCGCGCATATTTACCCCGATTCTTCCTGCCTGAATGGCAACTGGAATGGTCCGATGTTGGCCGTAAATAGTACCTGCAACAATGATTCACTGCATTTTAATATTAAAAATATTGGTTTGGGCGATATGGCTTCGCCTTCCAGCTATATTGTCATTGAAGACCACGTGATGCTGATGAGCGGGCCGTTCCAGCTGCCTTCCGGCGACTCCGTCAGGGTGGCGGTTCCGGCCAACGGCTCCACCTGGCGCCTGCAAACCGAACAAATTCCCGGTTCGCCCATCGCTTCGGCGCCTGTGCTCAGCATAGAAGGCTGTACCAGCAGCCCCACCTTCAGTACCGGATTTGTGACACAATATAGTAATGGCGACGAAGATCCCTGGCTCGACATTGATTGCCGCCCCAATCAGGGTTCTTACGACCCGAACGACAAACAGGGCACTCCCCTCGGCTATGGCAGCGAACACTACATTGAGCCGGGCACTGAAATTGAATACCTTATCCGATTCCAAAATACCGGCACCGACACCGCCTTTACCGTAATTATCAGGGATGAACTGACTGAAGCGCTTGATCCGGCGACCATTAAACCCGGCCCGTCCAGCCATCCTTATCGCTTTGAAATGCGCGGGGAGGGTAAACTGACATTCCGTTTTGAAAACATCCTGCTACCCGACAGCAATGTCAATGAAGCGGCATCGCATGGTTTTGTGCGGTTTAAAATTCGCCCGCGCGCCGACCTTCCACTTGGCAGTGTTGTGGAGAATTATGCCGCCATTTTCTTTGATCTGAATGATCCGGTCATCACCAATACCACGCGGCACAAATTAGGGGTCAATTTTATAAGTACCGCCACCTGGAACCCGCTTGCACCCGGCATCAAATTTAATATCATGCCGAACCCAATGCAAAGTGAAGCCCTGATCGAATTGGAGGGCCTGAGCCGCACCGATGATCTCCGGCTGGAAATTTTCGATATGTTGGGAAAAATGCAACAGGTACAACGCAGCGACAATGCTCGTTTTCTGCTCACCCGTGGGCAACTGCCCGCCGGCATTTACTGGTGTCGGGTGATGCAAAACGAGCGACACTTAGGCAGCGCCAAAATTATTGTTGAATAACGCAGATCTTAAAGGCGTTATAAATTAAGCGCTTGTTCGGGAATTCAAAAACACGGATTCCCGAACAAGCGCTTAGCGCATGTTCGGGAATTCATGATCGCGCGAAAGCGAGCAAATTTCATGCTGAACAAGGCGGTTTTCACAGGCGTAGCCGGCAGCTACGACGAAGAAAACCAACGCAGTGCAGCAGGAAATTTGCCGCTTGCAGCCGATTGATGAATTCCCGAACATGCGCTTAGTTTTTTTGAAGCAATTGCTTCCAGTCGGGATCTTGAAAATCGTATTCGATTGCTTTTCGGGAGGGGGAATAATTGACGATGATTCGGTATTGATTGGCCTGACTGACGGGTGTGTACATTTGGTAGTAGGTCTCTGCGCCGTCTACGTATTCAAAAACGGCGCGTTGTGTTTTCGGGTCAAGGATATGGATATTGATTTTCCGGGCATCGTTATAGCCCTGATAGCGCAATTCGTATTGGCGTTTGCCGGTTTGGCGTATGGCGTGCCAATAAAAAGGCGTCGGGCCTTCCATATCCCAAACCACATAGGCTTCGGGGAGGATCATACGCCGCCCGGCATTACCCCAATCGGAAGGAGCATAGAGGAAGTATTCGTTATTGTACAAGCAAAGAGGCAGCCATTTTTCGGGTAGTCCCAGCGTTTTCTTTTTTTTATAATTTTCGGGAAATGTCTTTATACCATTCTCAAAATCAGCTTTATAAGTTTCCCGAAACTCAAAATTCATTAAAGTACGACGTGCCGCCGAACTTGCGGCCGGATCAATAAACACTGCCTCATAATAATCGGCCTCCGGGCTGCGGCGGAGGAAAACAGTATCGGAAGGTGGCGGAGCCGGCGCGGGTGCGGTCGCTACTATGTTGTTGACTGGCGCCGGAGTTTGTTGTACCGCCGGTTTTTGAGTACAGGCATACAATAACAGGCAGGGGAGCAGTTTCTTCATGTGAATGCTGTGTTGTATCTACATAACGCATCAAGAGCTGAATACGTGTTAGCTACCAAAACTGTACGACGGCCTTACAATGCCTCAGACACGCAGTAAAAGATTACCTTTGCCCAATGTCGGGCATTTATGTTCATATTCCTTTTTGTAAAAAGGCTTGTCATTACTGCAATTTTCATTTTTCTACTTCGCTGAAGTCGAAAAACGAGCTGTTAGAGGCATTGCATATTGAATTGCAACTTCAGCGCGATTACCTGCAAGGTCAGGTACTGCAATCGGTTTACCTCGGCGGTGGCACACCTTCTATCCTGGAAACGGGTGAATTGGAGCAATTATTTGAGCAAATTGCAGCTATCCATACCATAGCGCCGGATGCGGAAATTACGCTTGAAGCCAACCCCGACGACCTGAGCGCCGAAAAACTGGCCGATCTGCGCCGCTACACACCCGTCAACCGACTGAGCATTGGCATACAGTCGGTACACGACAAAGACCTGCAATGGATGAACCGCGCGCACAACAGCGCCGAATCGCGGCAGGCACTCGAACTGGCCCTGAATGCGGGTTTCCAGGACCTGAGTATCGACCTCATTTACGGTATTCCGGGCAGCAGCGATGCCGACTGGGCCGAAAATGTCGCGCTGGCTTTACAATATCCCATTCCGCATATTTCCTGTTATTGCCTGACCGTGGAGGAAGGTACGGCGCTGCATCATTTTGTAAAAAAAGGAAAGGCCGTGCCGGTTGATGAAGCTGCTGCCGCGCGGCAGTTTGAGTACCTGTGTCAAACGCTTGCCGGCGCCGGTTACGAGCACTATGAAATTTCCAATTTTGCATTGCCCGGCCGCTATGCGCGCCACAACAGCAGCTACTGGCAAGGCGCCCATTACTTAGGCATCGGCCCTTCGGCGCATTCCTTCAACGGTATTTCCCGACAATGGAATGTTTCCAACAATGCCTTGTATATCAAAGCATTACAAAGCGGAAATCTGCCTTTTGAAATAGAAACGCTGACGCCGGAACAGCGCTACAATGAATATGTTATGACGGGTCTGCGCACCATTTGGGGTTGCGACACGGCGAAAATTGCCGCGCTCGGCGCTTCCTTTCTACCCTATTTTGAGGAGCAGGCAAAAACATGGATAGCGCAGGGACATTTATACAAAGCTGAAAATATTTACCGGCTGAGTGCTTCCGGAAAATTATTGGCTGATGGTATTGCGGCGGCGCTTTTTGTGGATTGAGTTTGTCTGGCTATTTACGCTCCACCTTCCCAATCCGCAAGCTGACCCCCTGAACCCCCTGCAATTGCTCGGTGCGGGTAAACTGCGAAACCAGCAGGGTATACTGGCCCGGCTGCGGGAATTTGGCGTATTCCTGCAAAACATTGTTGGCCACAAAAGCCTTGCCCTCGACTTTGCCATAAGGTTTGCCTTCGGTATTAAAAAACTCAAAACTGCGCAGTTTGTGCAGCTTTTTCCCATCGGGCAAATAAGTATCTAAATTCAGGTAAAGATTCTGGAATTTATAATCGGCGGCGTGCTTAAAATCCAGATGCATGGTGTACACAGCACTGGTATCGCTGATGTTGAAGCTGTAGCGCAGGGTATCGGCGTAGCCCCAGCCTTGTGCCGGCGGCGTTTGGGTTTCATCGTACACATAAGACGGGCCGCAAGCGGCCAAAAGGGTGAGGGGTAGCAGGTAAAACAGTTTTTTCATCGCGCAAAAGTAGACCTTGATTTACGATTCCGGGGATTAAACTTGAATTTGCCGGTTTTCTTGTGTCGGTGCTCAGGAAAGATACATATAGTCGTAATGTACCAGCGGGCGTTTGCCTTTTTGTCCCAACCATTGCCGGGCGCTTTCACTGCCATATTGTGCAATGCCGACACCCAGTACCACAGTACCGAAACTGATCTGCACGAGGTCGCCGCGCTCAAAATCGCCTTCAATGGCCGTGATGCCCACGGGCAACAAGCTGGAAACGCGGTTGCTCAGGGCCGCTGCGGCGCCGTCGTTGACAAACACCGTGGCTTTGTGGCTGCCCCCGGCATACGCCATCCATTTTTTCAGGTTATTGGGTGCGTCGCCGGCCACAAAACGGGTGCCTACGCCTTTGCCCGCCGCCAGGTCTACCAATATATTTGGCCGCTTGCCATTGGCGATCCAGGTATCAATGCCCACCCGCGCGGCCTGGCGTGCAAAACGATACTTGGTATGCATGCCTCCGCGCCCGAAAGAAGATTTTTCGGTCGTGATAAAAGTGGCCGTTTTTCGGTCGTCTACATCCACCACCGGAATCAGGCGGCTGTCGGGATGGCCGGGCGGCGCACTCAAAATACCGTCTACGCTGCTGAGAATGACGAGCGTGTCGGCGCCGGTCATGGACGCGACGAGGCCGGCCAGCTCATCGTTGTCGGTAAACATCAGTTCGCTCACCGAGGTCACGTCGTTTTCATTCACGATCGGGATGATATTGTCGCGCAGCAGGGCCAGGAAGCAGTTTTTCATATTGAGGTAATGCTGGCGGTCGCGGAAATCCTCTTTGGTAGCCAGCACCTGTGCGCAATACAATTGGTAGCGTTCCAGCAGCGTGGTGTACACCTGCATGAGGCGGGGTTGGCCCACGGCGGCGAGCACCTGGCGCTGCACCACTTTGTCGACATCGGAAGGGAGCCTGACGGCTGCGCGACCTGCGCCCACGGCACCCGAAGACACCACGATCAGTTCGATGCCCTGTTGTTTGAGCGCCGCAAACTGATCAGTGAGCTGGCTGATGGCCGTTACGTCGAGCAGGCCGTCGGGACGGGCGAGTACGTTGGTGCCTATTTTTACGACAACTTTTTTCATGTGTGGAGCGGGGGTAATTATCCTTAAATATATTCAGAATAGTTATCTGACGACTGGGAGTCGTCAGATAACAGACAACTTGATTTATTCAGTGAAATGTTGAATTTCTCCTGAAAAATCAAGCAAAGGATGGGCTTTTTGCAATTGCGCAATTTTGGCGCGCTGGGCGGCCACAAAAGTACGCCAGGCGGCGGTATTTGTAAAAAAAGGCCGGTGCGCTGCGGCGCGTTTCAATTGAGCCAGTTCGGCGCAAAGCGCTTTTGTCGGCGCGGGAAAATAGGTTTCCTGAAAATATTCCCAGACATATTCCACCGCCATTTCGGAGGGGTGAATCATATCGGCGGCGTAAAAACGGTAGTCGCGCAGGTCGTCGAGCAGGAGTTCATACGCCGGGAAATAATGCACAAAATCAAACTGTTTTTCCAGCGCCTCACAGGCCAGCAGCTGGCTGGCTTTGCTGCGTTGGTTGGCGATGAGTCCGCCGCGTAAATGCCGCACCGGACTCACGCTCAGCACCACCCTCAAAGTGGGCCGTCGCGCGTGCAGGCGTTCCAGCACACTGCCCAATGCTTCTGTGATTTCCGCCACCGACAAACGCCGTTGCCGGAAATATGCCGAGGGCATTTTATGGTTATTGGCCACTACCCGGCCTGATTCGGCCAACTCAAACACATCGGCGCTGCCCAGCGTAAGCAAGAGGCGGGTGCAATTGTGCAGGGCCTCGCTGCCCTGCGTGTATGCCGCGCGCATCATGCGCAGCGCTTCCTGTTGGTCGGGATGCGAAAAACGGCTGTGGTGCGCCCAGCTGTGCCAAAGTTCGTCGCGCAGAAACAGCGCTTCCGCCTGCGGCGAGGCATCGCCCTGCAGGAGCGCGTCCAGGGCTTCTGCCATAGACAGCGGATTGTACACAATGCCGTAGGGATTGAGCGTGGTATTGAATTTCCGATCCTGCAAATACGCGCCGATATGCTCCGTAAAGCAGGAGCCGATGAGCAGCAGCGCATCCTGATGGGTTATTTCAAAAGGCCCTTTTTCAGGCGGCAATGTGGTTCGAAAGGCTTGCATGGGGCGAAAATACGGGGATTCACAACCACGGCGGCTGGAATTTGTGTATCTTTGTAATTCTTAAAAGCAAAATCGAACCGTAACATGGAATACCTGACAGCGCGCATTACTGTGGATGAGCAGATATGCAACGGCCGCCCAACAATTCGCGGCAAACGCATTACGGTGCAAACCATATTGGAATTTTTAAGCGCCGGAGAATCCGTAGAGGAAATTCTTCGTCAATACCCTATGCTTGAAGCGCAGGATATTACAGCCTGCCTGGAATTTGCAGCGGATATGCTTGATCGTGAGTTTGTTATTAAAAAGATTGTGGCACAGTAATTATCTCGTAAGGTTATGTGTATAGTATGGAGAAAGGATCAATCTATCGTCAAATTAAGTTCCAAAAATCAAGTTAAAGCGTTTACTAAACTTTAAAAGTTTAGTAAACGCGACCCGAATCAAAATTTTATGCGCTTTAAAAATTGCCTTCCCCCCAGAATAACCTTTGTGTACAATCCCAATTAAAGGCACTCAGGACGCCCACTATGCACAAACTTGGCTACTACTTCATCCGCTTCGGCGTTTTTTTATTCCGCATCCTGCCTTACCGGGCGGTGCATGTGCTTTCCGATTGGATGGCATTTTTAATGTATCGGGTTTTCGGTTATCGAAAACAGGTGATGCTCGACAACCTGAAACGCGCCTTTCCGGAGCGCGATGAGGCCTGGCGCAAAGCGCTTTTACCCGCCATTTATCAAAACCTGACCGACGTGACGCTGGAATCCATCACCAGCGGCGGCGGCGATATTCACACGGTGCGCCGCATGTGTAGCGTGCGCAATCCGGAATTGGTGAATGCCTACCTCGACCGCAAACAATCGGTCATCCTCAGCGGCAGCCATTACCACTGCTGGGAAGTGGCCGGCAAAGCAATTCCCGAACATTTGCATGGCGCTACCCACATCGTTTACAAACCGATGTCGAACCCTTACGCCGACGCTTATTTCAATACCCTGCGCGAAAATACGGGCATGCACTTAGTTTCAATGAACGACACCTTCGCGGCCATGCGCAAACACGCGCCCGAGGGAGTTGCCTTTGTAATGCTGGCCGACCAATCGCCCTCCAGCCGCAAAAATGCCCACTGGGTAGATTTTTTAGGACAAAACAGCGCCTCGCTGCCCGGCGTGGATGTGCTGGCCCGAAAATTCAAGATGCCGGTGCTGTACTTTCATGTGGAGCGCCTGCGCCGGGGTTATTACGAAGTGGTCTTTTCAGAGATCTGGCCCAACCCCGAAATAGCCGCCGAAAAAGAGATCACCCAGGCTTACGCCAAACATATTGAAGCCATCATCCGAAAAAAGCCGGAAGGCTGGCTCTGGAGCCATAAACGCTGGAAAATAACGATGAACCACGAATAGGAAAATACGCCAACGCATATTCCGTTAGAACCTTTTTGGGCATTCATATTCGCGCGATTAAAATACCGCACAATGAAACAACTCCAGCACCTCCTCTGGCGCATGGGCTTCGGCCCGCAAACGGAAACCTGGCCGCAATGGAGCACACTTACGCCCGCCGAAGCCTGGCGCAAACTCAAAGCCGATGCCGCCGCACCGCCCGCCTATTTCGACGTGGCCGACAACGCCGTTAAGGGCTTGGTCATGGGCGTCGGCGAGGTCGGAAAAATGGAGCGCCGCAAACTCGATCAGGCGCAGCGCAAGCGCCTGCGCGAACAAAGCCGCGACGACCTGCGCAACCTCAACCTCCTCTGGTTAGAGCAAATGACGCATTCAAAAGCCCAACTGCGCGAAAAAATGGCGCTGTTCTGGCATGGGCATTTCGCCGCCCACAACATCAACATCCTCTACCAGCAACAACTGCTAAGCATCATCCGCGAAAACGCGCTCGGTAATTTCGCCGACCTGCTCCGGCAAGTCTCCAAAAGCGCCGCCATGCTGGCCTTCCTCAACAACCAGCAAAACAAAAAGGAGCATCCCAACGAAAATTTTGCCCGCGAAGTGATGGAATTGTTTACCCTCGGCCGGGGCAATTATACGGAACAGGACATCAAAGAGGCTGCCCGCGCTTTCACTGGCTGGAGCTTCCGCCTCGACGGGCAGTTTCAGTTTCGCCCCAACGACCACGACACGGGCAGCAAAACGATTTTTGGCAAAACCGGCAATTTTAAAGGCGAAGACGTGCTGGATATGCTGCTCGAACGCCGGGAAACAGCCGTTTTTATCGTCCGGAAACTTTATCGTTTCCTCGTCAACGAACAAAAAGCGCCGGAAGCCCGCATCCTTCAACTGGCCGAACGCTTTTTCCAAAGCCAATATAATATCCTCGCCCTGCTCGACGATATTGCCGGGAGCGCGTGGTTCTACGAGCCGGAAAATATAGGCGCTAATATCAAGTCGCCCGTCGTGTTGTGGGTGGGCATTCGCCGTGCCCTGCCCATACAGGTGCTGAACCCCGAAGCCCAGCTCGTCATCCAGAAAGTGCTGGGGCAGGTACTTTTTTATCCGCCCAATGTGGCCGGTTGGCCCGGCGGCCGCAGCTGGATCGACAGCAATACCCTGACCTTGCGCCTCCGATTGCCTCAATTGGTATACGGCCAAAAAGCACTCGAAGTGCGCGGCAAAACCGACGACGATCAGGAAATGGGCCAGGGCCGCACAGGCAAAGGCCGCAAGGTGGAGGTAGCGTTGGATTGGGCGCCCGTGGAGGCGATTTTTCAAGGCGCAAAAACAGAGGACTTGTTTTTCAAAATTGCTGAATACCTTTGGCAGTCCGCTCCGACACGGGATTTTCCCGTAGAGGTGCTGGAAGCCCACACCGATCCGCGCAGCCGTGAAAGTTTGTTGCACACCGCGTACATACAACTCATGGCGACGCCGGAGTATCAGTTGTTTTGAAAAATGTAAGCCGTGACGATGGCAAAACGAAAAAGGGAGTGCTGTAACGCACTCCCTGGAGAAAATCAAAAGTATACCCCCGTTATTGGGTTTTTATAAGCAGAAATTCCACGGGTTGTTCGCCTTGAATTTGTAGTATGAGTATGTAAGAGCCGGGCGCTTCTGTATATCGCTCCATGGAGTACTCAATTTTGGTATCTCCTTCGTTGAGTATCATTTGCTCTGAGCCAAGTAGCCGCCCGCTTATGTCGGTAAGTTGTAAACTGATTTTTTTGCCTGCCACGGGAAAATCGCCTATTGTTATGGTTGTGCGCCCGTTGGTAGGATTCGGATAAATTACCATGTTGTAGTTGTGGGCTCTGTTACTTTGGGCAGGCACTTCAGTGCGATTGTTTGTACCCGGGCGCCCATCAAGGTCGTCACAAAAAGCTATATCTCCATCACAGTTCTGACTAACAATCTCAAAAGCATTACAAGGCAAATTTGTATTACCTTGATAAATAGTACATCTTCTGACCGTAGTACAGATATCCCCTGGACCCTGACATCTGCAAATTATAATGCTTTCCTCAAAACTCATTGAATTGATAATCTGTCCTGTTGAAGTACAAATTTGATTCAAAACACAATTTTCTTCAACACCATTAGGATTGGCAACAATAAATCCACCCGGACAATCATCAGACGAACTCGGCGGCGAACTGGGTATACAAGGCGGGGCAGCTATTTTACCAATCGGGTGCTTGACGAGTACCGGCATCTGATGTGGGAAATTATCAACAGTCCCGGAAGGAAACAGGCAATAGGTCGGATGCACGCATACCTGCCCCAACCCAGGCAGGTTCACAGATTCTTTCTTGGTGTAGTCTACCAACTCCACGCCGTCAAAACCCTCCGGAATAGTCCATAACTTGTCGGGATTGGAAGGCGGATTGTTAGCACAATTGATCGCAGCACCGCCACGGCAGGGAAACTCGTCGTAGGGCGTGAAATCATCATACGTGAATAAATCACTTTCATGGTTATCAGTGCATTGAAAGCCCCAAATGGCATCTCTGACACCTTGTGCGCCGCCGCCACACCCTTCGCAGGAAAAGCAGCCATTCAACACGGAAGCACTCAAATCCCAATAACCTATATTGGTCGTAATATTTTTGATTGTAGCATTCAGGTTGGTGGGTGTAAAACCACTGATATTTCCTTCCGGACCAAAAGCCCTGCACCGCTTCACCGAACAACCACAGGCATTGGTGATGGTGACACAGTAGTAGCCTTCTTCTGTGATAGCCCTGATATAATCTCCATCCCACTGCCCTGTTGCTGAGTTATATTTAGCCGTTGTACTGGTTCCATCCCACCACTTCATCGTAAACTCATCGTTACAAATATTATCGAGCGGGGTATCCGGAAAACCTACCCTGAAATCGCCGTCCCGATGATGTGTAACAGGAATACCAAAAATAAATTCCTGCCATGAAAAGCACTCATAATCTGTCCTGATATTTGGCAACTTGTTTAGAACGGTGTTGCAGCAGGTCATTTCCTGACAAATGGATGCCGTTTGCCCGCAACGGTCAGTTACGGTAACACAATAAACCCCTTCCACAGGAGGCCTGATGCTCGCAGAGTTGGAGGTATCTTTATAGCCACCCGGCCCTTCCCAGGAGTATTTCAGGGGATGAAACTCACTGCTTGTGCGAACCGATAGCTTGCCTATATCCGTAAAACCAACTTTACAGGTTTGCGGCTCAGGAATCATGGATAACCTTAACAAAGGCGCCGCCTGGCAGTTGAATATGGTAAACGTCTGTATTTTTTCGACACAGCCATTGCTGGCATGAACCGTATAGCTGCCAGCCCCGAGATTGCTGATATTCTGGGTAATGGCAATGATTTTGCCGCTTGCATCGCGCCAGATATACTTTATGGGCAAAGACATAAGTGCCGTGTCCAGCACCTGCAACTGCACATTAATATAGCCGTTTTTCTGACCGGGCTGGTCTTCATGCCCCACACTGGAGTACAGGCTTGAAGAACCACCTGCGCTGCGCGGGCAAATCCCCACGACCGCCGTATGGGTAAATGTGCATCCGGTTGCGGAGGTGATGGTAACCGTGTAAGTACCGGGCGACAAGCCTGTAATCAGGCTTGAATTGGCGTCATTAACTACCGTACCCTGGCTCCAGGCAAAATCAAATGGCCCGGCAGTACCTGTTGCGACTGCCTCCAAGGCGCCGTCATTGCTGCTACTGCTACTGCAATGGCGGATATAGGCAATAGATATGGCTGCCTGCGCTGAAAACTGAAAAGCCAGTATCAGCACAAATGCTGCCAGCAAACGCCACATTGGCGTATGGTGTGGAATTGTTGTGTTTTGCATGATGAAGGTTTACTCGTTTAGTATACTTTGAAGAAAATCTACGTTGTATTTTTTAGTAAACAGATTTGTTTGCTCAAAGTAATTTATCAGATTTTGAGCAATTATTTTATCAGTTGTATTTAGTCTGTTTGGATTACGCAATAGTCGCCTTGTAGTAATTAAATCCATTTGAACATACGGAATTAATTCTGAATTGGGAAATTTCTGACAAAAAGACTCCAATTCTCTGATTATCTGATACTCCCCCTCCTCATACCTGATATTAGTAATCCATCTGATTTGATCGTATTTGGCATATATGCTATCTCTCATATATGCTAAAGCATTACGCTCTTCTATACTTAAAGCAGGAAGAGTATAAGGAACAGAGTTTGACCGTATTTCCTGAATTTTTCCATCATCAAAAATTAATACATATAAAACTCTAATTTCTATTTGATTATTTATGTTGAAATTTAGCACTGAATCACTACTCTTCATACAAGCCAGTGGGAATAAAGAGGACTCTTCATAAATTACACTACCATTTCGTACAGTTTTTGCAAAAGGTTCAATGTCCAAATAATTCTCTTGCCCAATATAAAACCATTTAGAAGCACCTACTTTGCGTAGCTCAATACCTTTGGTTAATATATTAATAATCGTGTCCTCTGAATATTCTGCTATTATAGAAGATTTTACTTGTCCTATCATAAAGGCACTATTGGGAATGACTTTATGTTCGTCAATATTGATAGAAAAAATCTGACCGAACAATAATGTCGGTAGTTCCAGTATTAAGATGATGAAAAAGTTTTTCATGTCAGCTGAATTTAATTTTGTTAGTTATTTTTTCCAGGGCTAAAAAATCTGCACCTAAGCAGATTTAAATGTTCCTTTGAAAAATAGAGTGGTGGATTCGTTCCAGGAATCCCTTTTGCCATTAATCCCGTATTGCAAGTTAGAATACAACTAGCACACAATGATGAGGATGGGGTCACTGTACCATGCGAGAGACCAAACTGGTGCCCTATTTCATGAGCAAAGGTATGTTCTGCATTAGGATTAGATGATACATCACGCCATGTTTCGTGGAAAACAACAGAAACATTCCCTCCATACCCTATGTCACAATGATTATTATTTCCAGAAGTAATCCCAATAAAATATCCACCTTCGGTATCAGGATCAGCATCTTGTTTAGTTGTGAACTGCCAACCAGATACAATATAAGCTACCCAATAGTTTTTACTTTCGTAAAGTGCTGATTGGGCATAATCAGTGTATATTTTATCTATTGATTTGCCGGAATATTTATCTGGGAGTTCACCTGAAAGTTCAACATTATTTACATTAGGAATAAACGGTATTAAACTATTATTAGTGCTTTCCCCTCCGCCATCAATAACAGGAAGTATGTACGCTTCGCTAAAAGCATTAACCAATATGCCGGCATTACTTGACAAATCTTTTATTACTGTCGACTTTGCGGCTTTGGGAATGTCATCATCATCCATTAAGTCAAAAGGAATTTTAAGATTTGATTTGTTGTTAAGACTATCCATGATGATCAATTGCCTTGAACCCAGTACATGCAAACAGTTGATACAAGGAGGGCCGCCGCCAATTGAAACACTGCCTCCTTGAAGGGACGAGCTTATCGAGCTACCTGCGGCAGGTACTATGGTGACCTTGTAACCTGCTAAAGGAGTTGTCACTCTTTCAATCTCCGAGATTTTAAAAGTGATCGGTACTCCACCCCCACCCGCAGGCGGATAAAGGCTGATTCCTAAATTTTTATTAAGTGTTAAATCAATCACACTACTGAATATTACAGTATTGGTGTCATTTTCTGAAACACAGTCCGGCTTTGACAAGGGGCAGGCATCGATGCCGGGGTTTCCAACAGCAAATTGACCATCTCTGAATCTACCAGGTGGAATAGGTGATAAATCCTTTAATGAAACAGATGTGCCTGTAACTTTAATTACCGAACTTAACTTATGAGGAGCTACAATGCTCTCAAAATTATCGAAATAGCCACTTGCCTGATTATCAGGCCGGGTTGGATTAACCATAATGTCATATTCAATATGCAATGTCCTCCAAACCGTGAGTGCTGGAGCTAATAAGCTTTGATCAATTATCAGACTGGATAATACATTTGCCGTGTCTGGGAGAAAAACAATATTGTTTTTATGAACTCTATCAATATTATAAACTTTCTTGATAAAACTTATATCTCCATATATTGCAGCACTGTAGTTGTCTCCTGGAAAATGAGATACGCGCATTTTAAGCATTGATGTTTTCTGAGTTGGCATAAATGAGTAAACAGCATATTCTTTTGAGCTTACCAATGTGGCATTAAGAAGAAGACCTGCCTTCTCCTTATTCTTATCTTCATCGTTTCTATTATCATTATGATCAGTATAAACCCTGGAAGGAATATAATTTCCTTTAGGGTTACTCAAAGAGTCATTGGGGTCAACTATAAAGTTTCCTGATGGATCATCAATATCAACTAACCGAATAAAAATTGGAAATGGTTGTACTTGTTCTGTACTCAAGGTAATTTCCAAATTTGCAACATCACTAGTTGTACTTTCAGGCATCTGTGCACCTGCCGCCATTTTACTCTCAGGAAATATCCTGTAACTTGTAGATGAAGGTTCAGAAAAAACATCCAGTGTATTTGAATTATTCCTTCCGTCGCCAGTATACCCATTGCCATTACCTGTCCATGTAATTTGTTGAATACCAATTATGGTGATTTCTACCGGAGCGGAAACACAAGATCCGGTACCAGCCGGGTCAGTGTAGTTCACTGTAAAACGTACCTCTTTTTGTTGGCTGTGCGGACTTACGCCTTCAACCCAAACCCACCCTGTAAAATCACCTGTACTATTTGGGTGTAAATGTAGCGTATCGCCCGGCGTATACCCCCCGGCAGCTTTATCTTTTGACTTCCAGAATTTTACCGATGCAGCATTGCTTCCCGGCAGGTGATTAATAGTGGCTTCGAGGAAAGCCGGGAGTGTAGTTCCCGGGCTTAGTTTGGTAGCAATTTTTATTTTGATAAACTCATTATCCTTGTCTTTGTAAATTGTACTACTGACCTGGGTATCCCCATCATCCTGAATTAAATCGCCATCGTCGTCATCCAGGTTGACCATCGTCTGGGCACCTTGTTGTAGTGCCTGCGCTGCCGGTATGGCGCTTTCAGCCGGATCAATAAAGGCAGGTTTGTGCAAGGTGATGTCTATGGTATTCACGAATACCATTACAGTATCTGCTATCAGATCGCCTTCGGCGGTGGTGTAGTGCAGTATATATTGTGTGGTATTCATTATTCCATTGACTTCGGTGTGCATACTGCCCGGATCGCTAAGTCCGGTGGCCGGTGACCACACGGTGCAGCATTTGCGACAAAGGTCGGCATTTCCAATGCTGGTCGTACCGCCGGGGCAAATATAACGATCAGGGCCGGCCAGCCCCTCCTGCGCCATCAGAGATGCCGGAATACTAAAAAGTACATAAAGTACTGCGAAGAAAAAAATACTCCTGAATTTCATAAGCCTGAAAATCCTGTTCACGTACTGAAATGATTCGTTCGCACAAAGGACGGGCTGTTTTACTTACTCGCGCAAGGTCAAAGTCTTCCATCTTGCGGTAAGTTTTGTACTTTTGCAGGAGTTCCATTTCCTTTTAACGTACTTTATGAAAAACATACCACAAAACATCCGGTCTATCAGAGAACTCCAAGGCTTGAAACAGGATTACATCGCTGCAAGCATTGGCGTTTGTTCCAAGACTTACCGCCTTTTGGAAGCCGGGAAATCCGTACTCACTTATGATCGCCTGCACCGGATCGCCGAAGTGCTGGGCGTAAGTGTGCCCTACATTGAATCTTTCGACCCGAAAAAAGACTCGCCTGCTGCGGTGCTTAAAAGGCAATCGGAAATGTTGCTTCGTTTGCAAGCAGAGCTTTCAGCCTTGAAGCAGGGGGATAACGAGTTGCGTGTGTAGGTATTCTGATTGAATTCCTGTAAATCTTCCTGAAATAAAAGGCGCTTCTGTATCAATAGCCGTAATTTTACACCCCGAAGCGCGTGCTTTTAATCACCCAAATAAAAGCACCATTCGCCTTCTGCACCTGCTATTTTTAAAAATGCAAGCCGTGACCCAAGTCCTGACACTCGAACAAAACCCTTTTGCCGAAAACACCTACGTGGTGTACGATGAAACCCGCGAATGCGTCATTTTTGATCCGGGTGCATACACGCCGCAGGAGCGCGCGGCACTGCGCGCCCTCATTGAACAGCATAACCTGAAACCCGTGCGGCTCATCAACACGCATTGCCACCTCGACCATGTGTTCGGCAATGCCTTTGTAGCTGAAACCTGGAGCCTTCCCTTGGAAATACACCGCCTCGAAATACCGGTCTTGTCGCGCTTTCCCGATACCTGCCGTATGTACGGCATCCCCGGCGTACAGGTGTCGCCGGAGCCGCAGCGCTTCCTGGAAGCGGGCGAAGAAATCATCTTCGGCAATACCCGTTTGCAGGCGCTGTTCACCCCCGGGCACTCGCCGGGAAGTTTGTCGTTCTACTGCGCCGAAGCGGAATTTGTCATTGCCGGCGATGTTTTATTTCAGGAAAGCATCGGCCGCACCGACCTGCCGGGCGGCGATTTCAACACCCTCATTCAGAGCATTCGCGAGCAATTATTTCCCCTGCCCGATGCCACCATGGTGTATCCGGGGCACGGCCCTGCCACCACCATACGGCATGAAAAAGAGTACAATCCCTTTTTATAACTTTGCCCCATCTTCTTCACACCTACACCACACCCATCATGTTTGCAGCCGCTACCTACGCCGAACGCCGCCAACGCCTGAAAGCCGACCTGAAAACCGGTCTCGTGCTTTTCTTAGGCAACCGCGAAGTCGGTATGAATTATACCGCCAATCCTTACCACTTCCGTCAGGACAGCAATTTTCTCTACTTCTTCGGCATTGACAAACCCGATCTGGCCGCCATTATTGATATTGACAACGACCGGGAAATCCTTTTCGGCGACGACATCAGTATGGAAGACATCGTCTGGACCGGCCCCATGCCCTCCATGCGCGCCTGGGCCGAACGCTGCGGCGCCGGGGAGGCCATGCCCATGCGCCGGCTTGCCGGAATGGTGAAAAAAGCCCGCCGTTCGGGCCAGATCGTCCATTTCACGCCGCCGTATCGCCACGACAACATGCTCCTGCTCAAGGACTTACTGAATATTCCGACACCCAAACTCAAGGCATCTGCTTCCGAAGCGCTCATCCGCGCCATTGTGGCGCAGCGCTCCTATAAAAGCGATGATGAAATTGCCCAAATGGAAGATGCCGTAGACGTAACGGGCATCATGCATGTGGCTGCGATGCGCGGCGCGATGGAAGGCCAGACCGAAGCAGCCCTGGCCGGTATGGTTCAGGGGATTGCGGTGAGTGCGGGCGGCAATTTGTCGTACCCCGTCATCCTTTCCGTACACGGGCAGATTTTGCACAATCACCACCACGGCAATATTCTGGAAAACGGGCAAATGGTACTCGGCGATTTTGGCGCTGAAAATGCCATGCATTACGCCGGAGATATTACGCGCACCTTCCCGGTGGGTAAAAAATTTACGGCCAAACAACGCGAAATTTATGAAATTGTGCTGGCCGCTCAGGTAGAGGCCGTGGCCTCGCTGAAGCCGGGCATCACGTATATGTCGGTACACCTCGCTGCTGCCCGCCGTATGGCCGAAGGGCTGAAAGCGCTGGGCCTGATGCAGGGCGACTTGGACGAAGCGGTGGCGCAGGGTGCGCATGCGCTGTTTTTCCCGCACGGCTTGGGCCACATGATTGGTCTGGATGTACACGACATGGAAGACCTCGGCGAAAACTACGTGGGTTATGCCGATGGGCAGGCGCGCAGTCCGCAGTTCGGTACCGCTTACCTGCGCCTGGCGCGGGCGCTGGAGCCGGGTTTTGTGCTGACGGTAGAGCCGGGTTTGTATTTCATTCCCGAGCTGATAGACCAGTGGCGCCGCCAGAAAAAATTCGAGCAGTTTATCAATTATCCGGCTTTGAAAAAATATCGCGATTTCGGCGGCATCCGCATTGAAGACAATGTGTTGATTACGCCGCAGGGACATCGGGTGCTTGGGCAGCCGATCCCTAAAACTATTGCGGAAGTAGAAGCGCTGCGCTAAGCGCTTAGCGCTTGTTCGGGATTTCATGATCGTGCGAAAGCGAGCAAATTTCATGCTGAACAAGGCGGATTTCACAGGCGTAGCCGGCAGCTACGACGAAGAAATCCAACGCAGTGCAGCATAAAATTTGCCGCTTGTAGCCGATTGATGAATTCCCGAACAAGCGCTAAAACTCGTATTTCATGCGCGGCCCGATCTGGTGAAATCCTTCGCGGCCGTAAAAGCGCACCGTGCGCTCAAATTCGGCACCGGGGGTGGTCACTTCAAGGCGTTTCCACCCTCGGCTTTCTCCTACTTCCTTGGCGAAATCAAGCAGCATTTTCCCTACGCCGGCAGAACGGAATTCCGGAAGCACATACAGTTCGTTCAGCACGCCGATATAGCCGCCGGCGTAAAGTGCGATGCTTTCAGAAACCGTCAGCACACCTACCACATCACTGCTTTCATCGTCTACGGCCAGCAGGGTAGAGTGGCGGTCGTCACTATCAACGTCGGCAAAAATTTCAGCAATCGTTTCGGCATCGGGCGTATGTTCCACCTCTTCAAAAAGGGCGGCGATCAGCGTGGCCACTTCGGCGGTATAGGATTCGTCGGCAACAATTAAATTAATCATCTGAAGCTGATTTTGCGTAAAATTATTACTTTTTTTCCTTTCTGCAAAGCAATTTAAGGGCTTGTCTTGTTTGGAACAGCGGTTTGTGCACAACAGGTATAAAAACAGTATCTTTGCCCGCCAAACCGCATTGAACCCGAGTTGATATGGCAAAAGCGAAACGACAAAACGTCGAAATTCTGAACCGAAAGGCTTCCTACGAATATTACTTCGTACTGGAATATGACGCAGGTATGGTACTCACCGGCACCGAGATCAAGAGCATCCGCGCTGGCAATGCCAACCTGGCGGATGCGTATTGTACTTTTGAAAAAGACGGCCTGATCGTGCGCAACCTGTATATTGCCGAATACGATCACGGCACCGACAACAACCACTTTCCGCGGCGCAACCGCACCCTTTTGCTACGCAAACCGGAGTTGCGCAAACTCCAACGCGGCATCAAGGAAAAAGGCGCAACCATTGTCCCGATCCGCATATTCATTTCCGAGCGCGGATTTGCCAAAATCCGCGTTGCCCTGGCACGCGGTAAAAAAGCTTTCGACAAACGCGAAACCATCAAGGCCCGCGAAGACAAACGCCAGCTCGACCGCCTGAATAAAACCTATAAAGTCCGTTGATCCCGTGAACCGATTGCTCGCACATTTTTTTTCCTGGCTCGGAAACCCCTTGTTTCTGCTCACCTATCTGGTGCTTTACCTGCTTTGGGTAAACCCCAACGCATTTGGCTTGCTGGATGTGCAGTCAAAACAAAGTTATGTGCTGATCGCCACCGTATTTGTCACCACCTGCCTGTTGCCCGGATTGGGCATTTTACTGCTCAAACCACTGGGTTTTGTCAAGCATTTCGACTTGCGCGACAAGCAGGAGCGCACCGGCCCTTACATCATTACTGCCGTATTTTACCTTTGGTTGTTCAAAAACGTGGAAGATCGCGGCATTTTTCCCCATATTTTTGGTGTATTGGTATTGGGCGCCACGCTCGGACTTTTCTTTGATTTTTTCTTCAATATATTTTTCAAAATCAGCGCACATGCAACCGGCATGGGCGGTATTGTGGCGGCGCTCGGCGTGATAACGCTGGAATGGCCTCAATTCGGCGGCGGTTTGTCTATGTTTGGCGGCACCGTGGTTTTGAGTCCTGTTTTCCTGCTGGCCCTGAGCGTTCTGCTCGCCGGTCTGGTTGGTACGGCACGCCTGGCCCTGCGCGCGCACACGCCCTACGAGTTGTGGCGCGGGTACCTGGCCGGATTTACCGGCGTATTGCTGGCCAACATGATTTTGTAGCCGCAACGCCTGGAAATCAAAACAAAAACAACCATCATTCAAATTCACCCAAATCGGGGATAAAATTCTGCAAATTCTGATCTGATATGGCACGTTCAAAAAGAACACAGGCTTTGCTGCAATTCGGTCTGTTTTGTGGCATTCTGTTGTTTGTAAATATTCTCGGACAAGCGTTTTACACCCATCTTGACCTGACGGAGGAAAAGCGCTATACCCTCACCAAGCCTACCATAGAACTGCTGGAGGGCTTAAACGATCGTATTTACATCAAAGTGCTGCTGGAAGGCGAGTTCCCTGCCGGTTTTAAACGCCTGCAAAGTGAAACGCGTGAAATGCTCCGCGATTTTCGGGTGGAAAACGGCAATATTGAATTTGAATTTGAAAATCCGCTGGAAGGCAGTGCACAGGAAGTGAAAGAGCGGCAAAAAGCGCTGGCCGATGAAGGGATTGTGCCCCTGAATCTCCGATTGAACGAACAGGGCGCCACCTCACAAAAATTGGTTTACCCCACCGCTATTGTCCGCTTTGGCAGCAATAAGGTAAATGTAAACCTGCTGGAAAACAACTCGCCAACGCTGTCGCCCGATCTGGCCATCAACAATTCCGTGAGTTTGCTGGAGTATAAATTAGCCAATGCCATCAAAAAAGTGATGAGCAACAAGCGCCCCAAGGTAATTTTTACCAAAGGACACGGCGAACTCGGTCCCATTCAGACCAAAGACCTGGAGCGCAGCCTGAACCAGTTTTACGACACCGACCGCCTCTCGCTCGACTCCGTGGTGCAAATCAAACCCGAAGATTGCGACTTGCTGGTGGTGGCCAAGCCCACAACGCCATTTTCCGAGCAGCATAAATTTGTCATAGACCAGTTCCTGATGAACGGCGGGCGCATTCTCTGGCTCATCGACCGCATGAACGGCGATTTAGACAGCCTCCGCGGCTCCGTTAATTTTATCCCGACCGACTATCCCATCAACCTCGAAGACATGCTCTTCAAATATGGCGTGCGGATTCAGCCCGACCTGATTATGGACCTGGAATGCACCAAAATTCCCTTGCAGGTGGGTACGGTGGGCAATGCCCCGCAATTTGACCTCTTCAAATGGTTTTATCATCCGGCTGTGCAGCCCTCCGGCAAGCACGCAACGGTAAAAAATATGGATCGGGTGGAGCTGCGCTTCTGCTCTTCCATTGATACCATCCGCACCAAAACACCGGTTACCAAAACCGTGTTGTTAAGCTCCAGCAAATACAGCAAATTACAATTCAGCCCCATTGACATTAATTTCCGGGAAACCGTACAACTTAACCCCGACCCGGTGAAGTTCAACAAAGGTCCGCAGATCACAGGCCTGCTGCTGGAAGGTATTTTCCCTTCTGCTTACCAATTCCGGGTGTCGGAGGAAATGCGCGCTGGACTTGCACAACTGGGCATACAGGCCAAAGAACAAAGCGTGCCTACCCGGCAGATCGTGATCAGCGACGGCGACGTGGCTGCCAATTTTATCCGCGACCCGGAGGCCAAAGAATGGTACCCGCTGGGTTTCAACCGTTTTGAAAAAACAACCTACGCCAACAAGGATTTGCTGCTCAACATCGTCGAATACCTCATTGACCCCAAGGGCGTGATTGAAGCCCGCACCCGTGAAGTAAAAATCCGCCCCATCGACGAAGTAAAGGCGCGTAACAATGCCCTGATGCTGCGCATCCTGAACATCGGCCTGCCGCTCTTGTTTCTGGCGCTGTTCGCAGTGGCATTCCTGTTTGCCCGCCGCCGATATTACACCAGCTAAACCGCTGCAACGTTTTCTGATTAAGCGGGTCTATATTGCCCGTACCTGAACTTTTCTGTTATGCAAATACTCGACTGGATTGTACTGGTCGGCGCTTTAACGCTGATCATTGTTTACGGCATCTGGAAAAGCCGCAACATCAAAGGCAGTGAAGATTTCCTTGTGGGCAAACGCGATTTGCCCTGGTGGACAATCGGGTTGAGCATTATGGCCACACAGGCCAGCGCCATTACCTTCCTCAGCACCCCCGGCCAGGGCTTTGCCGACGGGATGCAGTTTGCCCAATTTTATTTCGGCATGCCCATCGCCATGCTCATTTTGGCGTATTTTGTACTGCCTATTTACTACGGACTGCGCGTTACAACCGCCTACGAATATTTAGAAAAACGCTTCGATGTGCGCATGCGCGCCCTTACGGCCGTGTTGTTCCTTATTCAGCGCGGTGTTGCGGCAGCCATCAGTATTTACGCGCCGAGTATTATCCTGAGTACGGTTTTGGGCTGGGATTTGGGCCTGACCAATTTTCTGATGGCCGTTTTTGTGGTGATTTATACTACCAGCGGCGGCAGCGCGGCGGTGAGCCGCACCCAGGAAATGCAGATGACCATTATCCTTTTCGGCTTGTTTTTGTCCCTTTATCTGATAACGGATAAATTACCCGAAGGCGTGGGCATTAAGGAAGCCTGGGATATTGCCGGTGTAACCGGCAAAACCCAGATTATAGATACTGGCTTCAGCTGGAACGACCGCTACAATATCTGGTCGGGCATATTGGGCAGCACCTTCCTGTTTTTATCCTACTTCGGCACCGATCAAAGCCAGGTAGGGCGTTATTTGTCGGGCAAGTCGCTGCGGGAAAGTCGTTTTGGCTTGTTGTTCAACGGCTTTGTAAAAGTGCCCATGCAATTGCTTATTCTGAGTGTGGGAGTATTGGTTTTTGCTTTTTTTCAATTCAATGCACCGCCTTTACATTTTAACCAGACGCACAGCGGCAATTTGGAAAAATCTGCACTTGCGGCCGACTACCATCGGCTGGAGCAACGCGCCGACAGTGTTTTTCAGATCAAGCAGACGGCCATGAACGCCTTTTTGCAGGAAAATGATCCGACACGCAAAACGGCAACTGCCGAGCAAATCCGGACGCTGGAGGCCGAGCGACAAAACCTGCGCTATGAAGCCAAAACTTTGTTGGCGCGTATAGACAAAGATTCCCTGGAGTTTGCCAAACTGCAAGCAGAAAACCCCAAGGATTACAAAGACAAGCTGAACAGCAAATTCAAAGACAGCGATTATGTGTACATCAATTATGTGCTGAAATATATTCCCGCAGGCATCATCGGCTTGCTGGTAGCCATGATTTTTTGCGCTTCCTGGAGCACCACCGCCTCCGAACTGAGCGCCCTGACCTCCACGAGCGTGTCGGATATTTACCGGAGGCTTATAGTGCCCGGACAAAGCGACCGGCATTATTATGTGGTTTCGCGCTGGACGACCGTGCTATGGGGCGTATTCATTGTGTTGTTTGCCACCTATGCCAGTTTGTTTGAGAACCTGATTCAGTTGGTCAACATGGTCGGGTCGGTGTTTTACGGCACCATCCTGGGTGTCTTTTTTACGGCGTTTTTTCTCAAACGCGTGCGCGGTCGCGCGGTGTTTGTTGGCGCTGTCATCGCGCAAACGGTGGTATGCATCCTGTTTTTCTTCATCAACAAGGATGCGTATTTGTGGTACAATCCGCTGGGCTGCGGGATTGTGATGGGCGTCAGCCTCTTGCTTTCTTACCTGTGGCCGGAGCCGGAAAAGGCAGCATAAGGCGCGAAACAGCAACAAACGGACGATTTTACAAAAGGAATAACATTTTTGGGTTAGGCGCGCATGCCATTGAATCATACGCGAGTTTGTCTTCCATTGACATTTTATTTGCAGAAACGACTATAACAAAAACAAAAGTGGCCTCGTTTTTGCAGTACACATAACCGATCACCCAATTGTTTCACCAACACAAAAATTTAATCCTATGATCATTCTCACGTTTCTGCTTTTGATTCTTCTGGTTTTTGGAACACGTACATTGAAAGAACATCGGGCTTAGTCCGTCGGGGCATTCCCGACGACCATACCTGAAAAAGCGCGTTTTTTGCCCACAGCAAAAAAACGGTGCATACGCTTGAAAAGCGGTATCGAGGCTACTCGGTACCGCTTTTTTATTTGGCTAAAGTTCTTTTACCGATAAAATCAAAAAGGGGGGAACACAACCGGGGGCCTGTACTTTCCAGCGCAGGCCACTTGTACCGTTCCGAGTACAAGCGTTGCACTCCCCTCCATTCTTGGTTTATCTCTGCCCGACAAACGCGGGTTCCGTACAAGCGCTCAGCGTCATTTCCACCGTTTTCTCGCCGTATTCCAGCGGATAAACACCGGCTTCAATGCAGAGGGTGTCGGCAGCGCCTAAGCTGCGGCAAATTTCTACTGGCAGCAACAGCGTTGTTTCTACCAAAAATCGCCCCTGACTGAAAAAAGCCTCGTAGGTGGCAAGCAACATGCCATCGAGCGGGAAACGCAGCTGTAGCCCATTTTTGGGGCTGTAGCGCAATTCTGCCTTGACGATGCGCAGTGTAGCCGGGACAAATGCGTCCCAGGTCGGAGGAGGCAGCATATCCACCTCACAAACGCCATAGCGCGCACATTGAAGTGCCGGATTGCCCAGCACCACCCGGGCGCGGACAGAGATAAAGGTATTTTGAGGAGAAAGGAAGGGTAATATACGATTCATTTGGATCAAAGTGTGAACAAAACAATGTAGGTGTCTTTCGTTTCCTGAACAGGATACATTCCGCGACGCAATATTACGGCATGTTCGGAAAGTAACACACTTTTTGAAAGTGTGGCATCTATCTGAACAGGTTGCAGGCACTGAAATTTTCCGCCCACAAACCAGGCAGTTTTATCAGCCATGCTCATATCGCGCTTTCGAAGCTCAAGGTACAATGTTCCTTCCCCGTCGCGGCTAAAAAATACCGGAATTCCGGTGGGCGCGCCCGCGCTGCCGTTGGGAACAATGCTACACGGAAATTTTCCGTCTTTGGCGGGGCAAGTTACACCGTCGCCTTTGAGCAAGACGGCATTCATTGCGGAATCGCCGCCCCAGAACGGCGTAAAAGCGGAGCAAAACAGGCCGATGGCCAACAGAGTCAGGATATGTTTCATTGTAATTGATGTTAAATGATGAAGGAGGCGTTTTGTTTTTGAGTCAGTCGGGTTTGAGGGGTACTTTTTTCAACAAAGGATCATCGCTCACGGTGTGCATACAGAATCCGTTCTCGCCCGGCGCGCCGGGTTTGTCGTATTTACAAAAGCAGCGCTGCGCCGCCTGATCGAACATACAACCACTGCACGCTTCGCCGGTGCAGGCATCCCAGTAGTGTTCGGCAAAATAATTTCCCTGGCCATCGGGTTTTAAGCGGAGTGCGACGTAAACGGCTTGCTCAAAATTGAGCGCATGTCGGCTTTCCAAAATCAAAAACCAGTGCCCTTCGAGGTATTGCCGGTCGATATTTTCGATCAGGCCGATACGCGCCAGGGTCATCCGAACCGAGCGCACCAATACCTCTTCGCTGACAATGAGCCGTAATTTACCATTCACCAGCGTGGCCACAGGATCTGTTTCCGGGTCAAAATATTCCGTTGCTTTCTGAGCGGACAGGGTATTGGCGCCCAGAAAGCAACAAAACCCAAGCAGCAGGACTTTGTAGTATATTGCTTTCATAGACATTTATTTACTCGGCTGGTTTGGAAATTTTGAGCAGGGGAAAAGGTATTGCCATACTTCCGCCGCCACAGGTATTGCCAATGCCGGTGGTGCAGGTGCAGTCGTCGCGCTTACATTGGTCGCAGCCTGATGTTTCGCAGGTCGTACCACTATTGGCTGCGAAGAAGTAATTGCCATTGGGCACAAGTGGCACTAATGTGCTGTATGTTTTTTGCGGATTAAACAGGTACAGCCAGTCGTAAGCCAGGTAGTGCACGCCATTGAGCTGGATACGTTCAACTTTCTGCACCTTAGATGCTTCGCCCAATCGCGCCGACAAGGATTGAATCAGCAAGTATTCGCTGATAAAAAGCTGCACCTGGTCGCCGCTTTTGACCGCAACCGGGGTTGTTTGCGGATCAAAGCTGAACAATGTACTGCTACTGCCGGCAGCACTTGCCATTGTTCCGGCCTGCGGTTGAGCATTTATCTGGCTGCAAATAAGCGCCAGCAGCAGGATCAATAAATTCCTCATGTTTTGCGGCTTTTATTTATTCGTAATAAGTGCCGTACAGCATGTCCTTCAGTTTTGAACCTTGTACTTCAGGCATGCGGTAAGCGCTGTTGAATTTATCCAGCGTTAGGTCAATATCCTCCTTGAGCTGCTTGAATTGTGCGGGCAGGGTTTCGGAGCAGGCTTTTTCATTTTCATAGCTGCTCGCAATTTTGGAGAATTTCTTATAATACTCGCTGCCTTGCCCTACAAAGCCGCTGTATTTTTCAATAAACTGCGCCACACGGTCTATGGAAAATTGCAGATTGGTGGTGGCGCGCATGACGAGTTTCTGGTCGGGTGCAGCCGCAGTTGAAGTGCCCGGCATAGGAGGAAAACCGCCCGGGGTAGTGGTGGTGGTTCCTGCGGGGTTTTCGCCCAGCGCTTTAGCAACATAGGAATCGAGCATGCTGTATAGGCGTTCCCAGTCGTCGCCGTCGCGGCAGCTGGTTAGTGGAATGGTATAACCCACCTGACGGGCGCATTCGGTAAACAGCACTTCGCATTCTTTTTTCAGGGTCAGGTTTGCGTCGCGCAGGTAGCCGGTTTCGTAGTAGATAACATTGAGGTCGGTGTGCATGCGTACGGTGAAATCAAGAATACAGGCGATTTTATCGATACTCTCTTTTTTCTCCTTTTCATCGCCGCTGCCGGTAATCAGGCCTACGATGGAGAAGGCCGCACTGAGGTAGGGATTGGACTGGAGCAGGTTGGGCAGTTCAAAACCAAACTTCTTTTTTACTTTATCATCGATAATAGCCTTTGTCTCTTTGAATTCCGGATAATTGTGCGGATTGGAGAGATTGGAAAGACCTTGTTGTGCTTTCAGGCTACTGAAATGGTGATCCATACTGAGCACCTTTTCATAGAGCATTTTTACCACCTCGATACTTTTGCGGTAGCGCACTTTGAGGAGTTTGAGTTCGTGCTCCTGCGTTTCTTGTTCAAGGGTTTCAACCAATTGTTTTTGTTCCCAGATTAGTTCAAAACCCCGTTCGGCAGTGCGGTTGCGCGGGTCAGCGAGTGCCGTCTGAATATCGTCGAGACGCATACGCATAGATTCTGTTTCGCGGAGGAAATCGCGATCGAGCTGCTCGATCTCCAACGCAATTTTTTCAATAAATGGCCGCATCAGCGCTTCCATGTTTTCATGGTCGGGCGTGTAAGGGCCAGGGCCGGCATAACCTGCAAAGGCGCCGGAAAGAACAAGGCACAGAATTGCCAGGCTGCGCCGTAGCGCCTGCCGTATGAAAGATACAAACATGTTGTATGTTTTTTAAAAGATGAACAGATACAGTTGAGCGCCCGAAATGCATCCCGAATCACTTCGGAACTACATACGGAACGCTGCACTGGAGGAAAAAACCGGTGTTTTGTACGTATGACGATTAGTGATAATCAAGCGCCACACAAGTACTGTATTTATTCGGAAATATAATGTTGAAACATTACTTTTCCGAATCGTTTAACGGGAATGACAAACCAAAAAAATGCAGCTTGCTGTCTGAGAATAGAGGATAGCGATGCAAAGCCTGCATATAATGTAGTGAACCGTTGCTTTTCAATTGAATGATTGCAGCCCTGGTAGGGCAGGGAACTCAAGCCAAATCTGCGGTCCGGGAACCTTTACCACCCTTTTCAGGGCGGCAAAGTTTGGGGAAACAGTTGAGCCGGGTGGCTGATCTCGGTGGCGATACGGTGGTGTACTGTTTTGTTCATAAACGTTTTTGTTTTTGTTCAGGACAAAGATGCGGTGGTTTTCAGGATCAGTTCAAGGACAAACACACGCTTTTGGAACAGGGTAAATTTGAGAGATTAATTATTGAACAACATCAACATTAATAATAATCTCATACTGAGTTTTCTGTTCCTGGGTCAGCGTGTTCCACTCTTCAGGAGTAGAGAGTAAGCCCAGTTGGAGAAGCAGATAGATAAACCAAGGTAACATGATAGGAACGATTTGAATGTGAAGAGGAAATTTTGTTTCGATGAGGCAAAGATGGGGATAATCATCTCCGGCATTCAAGGACAATTACGCAATTTTGGAACAGGGTAAATTTGACGGATTGGCTGTTACAGGTCCGCTACAGGAGTATTAGACTATGGAGGCCGCACACAACAGCCTTATCCATATAAGATCTGATTTCAACTTAAAATCAATTACTTATGCAATCCAGGGAAAAAGCATTCCGGGAAAAGGCGAATTTACTACATAACAATGTAAATATTGCTACATATACTTACTACATATTTATTTTTTTGTATAAAATTAGAAATTTTATTTGGATTCAAGAAAGCCGCACATTACTTTCGCCGTTATGTTTGTCTGGCCAGGGCTTGAGTGTTCCATGTATTGTTTCCGAATTGGCCATCAAACAACATGAATTCTATTGTCACCATAACCGCCAATTCTTGGTTTTAAATATCATCACCATGGAAGTTGTACATGAGCTTATCTATTTGCTGGATCGTTATTCCGTTCGACACATCGACGTGATTACCAACCCTCGTACGGCCCCCGACAAAAAGGAGAGCCGTTATCACGATTATTATGCAGGCACGCGGGAAGGTCGCTGGGCCGATGATGCCGAAGCGGCTGTAGCCTTTGGTATGGAGCCGGAGAGCAAAAACTGGCAGCGCTTTAAAAATGAGGTAAAAAAGCGAATCGCAAATTCGTTACTGTTTATTGAGGGAGATGAGCAAAGCATGAGTGAATATAATAGAATGCAAACAATGGCTACTCAACAATGGGCTGTTGCTATGACATGTTGGTTGAGGGGCGCTAAAAAAACATATTTAGAATTTGCATATAAAGCACTCGATATCGCTCAAAAGTACGAGATTATTGAGCAGGCTATGATAATAACACTACATTTAAAACACTCTTTTGTGTCTGATTTCACCATGCGTAAGGAATACGAACGTTTAAATAAATTATCAAACATATATTTTGATGCATTTGTCCAAGAGCAAAAGGCAAAAGATGCTTATGAAGTCCTGCTATTACCTTTATTGAATAAAAAAGGAAAAAGAAAAGAAGCATCAATTTTAGCACTTGAATTATTTGAAAATCTAAAAAAGGCCTCTCCAAATAACAATTTCATATATTTTAATCAACTTTTAACTGAAATTCATATGTATGCATCTCTATTAAATCATAATTGGAAAGAAGCACTATATGTAATTGAAGAGGGGAAAAAGTTTATTCAACAAAAACCATTTTTTAAACAAGGTTTTTATCTCACATTAAGTCTACAAGAAATTGTTTGCAACATAATGATTAAAAACTACAAGATTATTGAGCCTAAAATTCAAGAAATATTAAAATTAATCCCTGAAGGAACTTATAACTGGTTTAAAACCAACGAACTTCAAGTAGTCAACTCCCTCTACTCCCAAAACTACCGCGAAGCCTGGGACACCTATAAATTAGTTACCAAACACAAGCTGTACAACATCAATGTCACGCCGTTAGATAAAGAAACCTGGCGTTTGTTCTATGCCTATCTGGTGTTGCTGATTCGGCAGGGGAAGCTGGAGCTTTCTCCGCGCGAAAAAGGTGACGCAGAGAAATTCAGAATCAATTCCTGGCTTAATGATGTCAGCACCTTGAGCCTTGACAAGCAGGGGGCTAATATTCCTGTGTTGATTTTTCATACAGTTTTTCTGTTTGTAGAAGATCGCTACGATGAATATGTGAATCGTATGGAGGCCCTGCGCAAATACAAACAACGCAACCTCGATCCTGAGAATGAGCATTACCGCACCGATTGTTTTATCCGCCTCCTGGATCTTTTTGCCGAAAACCACAGCCCTAAAGTACTGCTACAAGAAGCAGCGCCTTTGCTTAAAGGGCTCTATTCGGTGAGCACCGACCTGCTCGACAGTTCTTTTGAACTGGAAGTACTGCCTTATGAGCATTTGTGGGAATGGCTGCTGGAAGTGTACGAAACAAGAAGGGCTGGGAAAAAATAAGCCGGTGGAACACAAAATGAGCTGGCCGAGCAAATTCTGGATCGGCTTATTAATGCGTCAGATCATACCCGGATGGTAGGTGTTACGCTGTTGTACGGATTCTGTTTATTACTAGGCTACTGGATTGTTCGTTTGTATCAATACTCCCTGAACGCAGAGCTGACTTCCGAAGCTAAATAAAGGCGAATTATTGACGCCCCAAAAACAAAAGCCCCGCACACATGAAGTGTACGAGGCTAATGAGTAGCTTGGGTTGGCATCGACCTACTCTCCCGGGGCAACAACCCCAGTACCATCAGCGCTGGCAGGCTTAACGACTCTGT
>JAFLBP010000044.1 GCA_017303875.1 Chitinophagales bacterium
CACGATTTCAAGCTTCTGCTCTTTCGTGAACTTCCTTCTCATCTGTGACATATTCATGCGTTTTAAAAAGTGAAATTACAGCTTTTTTAAAACTTATCTTTGTGTCCACTTTTTTGACGAAGTGCAACCATCAACGGCGATCAAATCAAGTTTCAATCCTCGTAAATCTGGAGAATGGCTGGAAGGGGTGGACGTGACCTATCAGCAGGATTTCCAGTTTTTGTTTCAATCCTCGTAAATCTGGAGAATGGCTGGAAGAATTCTGAACAATTGTTCGGACCAGAAGGGATGACTGAAGTTTCAATCCTCGTAAATATGGAGTATGGCTGGAAGCCGATTTGGCAAAAGCCAGAGTTAGGTTGATCTCCCCGCGTTTCAATCCTCGTAAATATGGAGTATGGCTGGAAGCTGCCGGCGGTGAGTTCGCAAGCCGTGGCTTGCCTATTGTTTCAATCCTCGTAAATATGGAGTATGGCTGGAAGCCGGGAAAAGGTCGGGAAAACGGAACCCTTTACTACTTGTTTCAATCCTCGTAAATATGGAGTATGGCTGGAAGCTTTTGCTCATACTTTTAGTAGGGCAAAGTTTGATGTTTCAATCCTCGTAAATATGGAGTATGGCTGGAAGACGCTCTTTTTGATGACGTGTTTATCTTCTTTCTTTTGTTTCAATCCTCGTAAATATGGAGTATGGCTGGAAGATCATCGGTTTCATGCAGAACCGTGCTTTAAAGCAGTTTCAATCCTCGTAAATATGGAGTATGGCTGGAAGCAAAAATACTGTGTCATGAAAGTAATAGCTTTTATGTTTCAATCCTCGTAAATATGGAGTATGGCTGGAAGTTGGTCGCCACAACCCTAAAAACTCTACACTCAAACTGTTTCAATCCTCGTAAATATGGAGTATGGCTGGAAGTCCAGGAGGAGGTAGGGGTTTAGATTTCACTCTGGAAAGTTTCAATCCTCGTAAATATGGAGTATGGCTGGAAGTCCTTGGCATTATTGCCATTTTCTCCAACTGTAAAGTTTCAATCCTCGTAAATATGGAGTATGGCTGGAAGTGGGAAGGATGTACACCGCCGAACGCTCAAATTACAGGGTTTCAATCCTCGTAAATATGGAGTATGGCTGGAAGTTGGTAAATCAAGTACCATCTGAGAAGAATAAACTGTTTCAATCCTCGTAAATATGGAGTATGGCTGGAAGACGATGAAGAAGATTCGGAGCCTGCACCGACGAGAGTTTCAATCCTCGTAAATATGGAGTATGGCTGGAAGCTGAAAAGTCAGAACAAAAAGCAGCAGAAAACCCTGGTTTCAATCCTCGTAAATATGGAGTATGGCTGGAAGCGTACTTTTAACTGGAGATTTTGGCGCTCCATGTAGAAGTTTCAATCCTCGTAAATATGGAGTATGGCTGGAAGCTTGACCGCCACCTACGAAAAGAAAGAGGAGAAAAAGTTTCAATCCTCGTAAATCTGGAGAATGGCTGGAAGTCGCGACAGCGAAGGGGTTCTGCAGATCGTGATCAAGTTTCAATCCTCGTAAATCTGGAGAATGGCTGGAAGTTTGAACCAACCGTCATCGCTGGCCCTGCTGTCAAAAAGTTTCAATCCTCGTAAATCTGGAGAATGGCTGGAAGAATCACTTTTGGCATTACATCGGAGAGTTTATTGGATTGTTTCAATCCTCGTAATTCTGGAGAATGGTTGAAAACGGAATCTTCACTAAAAAACATAAGCCCTGATTTTCAGCAATTCTATTCCGATTGCTGAAAATCAGGGTCTAAATATAGCATTCCGATATGTCAATGAACGCAGTAATTCCCGGCTTATTAGTTGGGGCGCATTTTTTGCGATTTTGATGGGGTATATCCTTGTGTCATTGAAATAGATCCATCCTGATGATACTGGTAATAGAATTCTTCACACCCATTTTCAAGACGCGTTTTAAAAGCCAATTTCCCTGCATCATCCTCAGCATCCGGCTCCGGCAAGGTTTTTAAATAATACGTGAAAATATAAGAATTGAACTTGGTATTATCCGACTTATTCGATTGAACGCCTAACTTTTGAAAATTGAAATATGGTTCAAAAGCCAGGCGCTGGCAGCGCGACATTTGTTGGCCAATCTGTAAAGCCCAGGTTCGCGCATCGGATTCATTTATTAGTATCGCATCATAGCAAACCATCACATTCCTGCCTTGCCAAACAAATTCTACGGTCATGCGCTTGGGAAGATTTTCTACCCATTCCCGCCTGATACCATTGAACCACAGTACAATTGCGAGAAAAAGAGTACCCACCCCTGCAATTGCTTCAAACCAGTCAATGCTGTTTCCCCATTCCTGGTTACAAATGCTGGCTAAAATCAATCCGGCAAAAATAAGCAGTCCTGCTACAATCTGAATTTTGTAATGCCTCCAGGCAAAAGTTATCATTTGTCGTAGTTTATGATGCGGTTAAACAATCGTCAGTTTCACAAAACCCAACGGAAGCCCTTCCTCTACAAAACGCGTCGTTTTGGGATACAACAAGCCATCGTACTTAGGCGGACGCAAAGATCGGATCAAATCATCGTAGTCACGTTCGTTCATGGCACCGTGCCAGTCGCCGGTCATGGAGCGGAAGCCGCTGCCCCATCCGAGGCGCAGAATACACTCATTGGCTTCGCAGGAGCCAAGCAAGCCAATAATTCGGTCTAATTCGTCCGGATAAGGCTCAAAACCGTTGGGCAAATCTTCATTGGCCCAATAATCCGATTCATCGGAAACCAGCCGTTCGGTGTAGGCATTCACCAATTTGAACAATTCCGGTATGCTCAGTCGCTCGGTATACTGCTTGAAGGTGTCGGTACCTTTTGCGCGTTCCAGCAGCAAATCATTAAATCGCATTTCATAGAATGCACTTTGTCCGGCCGGTATCGCTTCAATCAAAGTATCGGGACTTGTGCCCTTACCCTCGCCGCGATCAATTCGCCAGTTTTTGCCTTTCAAATTGACAAGTTGGGTCTGAAAAACGGCCGTATTGTTAAAATACGCATCCCCAACCTGCAACAGTCTGAAAATGTCGTGATTCGGGTCGGAGCCAAAAAGCTGTTTTTGGAGGCTACTGTCGCTCCAGCGCATTTTGCCCCTGTCATCGCGGCCCAATTTGTAGCGATCTTTCACCAATTGCTTATTATCGAGCAGGGTTTCTGCCCAAACCGTTGTACGTAACGCCCCTTTGAGCGACGAACCCGGCAATAAGGCCTGCCCGTTCCCGCTGCGTATTTGTTCCCGTATTGGCTTCTCCACAGGTTTACGACTGGGTATGGTTCGGGCTGCCAATTCTGCACTGCTCCGATTGCGCAATTGTGGTATCTTCTGGAGTATGTTCTCGCCTTTTTCAATACAGGAAACCCAAAGATCAAGATGCTCTTCGCCGATCAGGTTAAGCACCTTTTCCGGATCAAGCACCGCAACTAATTTTTCCTGCGGCAGGGCGACATACTCGAAGCCGCCTTGTATTTCCCTGCCGGAACCAACGTGTACCGGGGTAAGGGTAGTAATTTTAATCTTCATCATCTAAGGGTGTGTTTTTTCGTTTATCTTTCAAGCCCTCAAGTTTTTCACCTTTATGCTTGATTACATAAATGCTTTCCAGTGTATTTTCAATTATTTCAATTGCCAACTTCAGTTCTTCCTCCGATGGCTTCTCTAATTGATGAACTGCCTCATTACCTAAAAACCGGAGTTCGTGTAGGCTATTGGCATTGGGCTTAAGTAGCAAGCCTAATTCTACAAGACCTTCGATTTTGCCATCAAGATTACTGGATTTCTTACGTTTGATAACGCCATCCAAATCCAGTTTGGGGACACCTTTTTTATCATACTCAATCACTGATCCAAAATTAACGCCTCTATCATTGCATATACCTTCGATTATAGCTCTAATACCCGCCGAACAAAGGACTTTTAATTTTCGATTATAAGTGTCAATTACTTCTTTGTATAAATTAAATATTTTCTTTGGAATATCTGTTTTGGTAAACTTAAGTTGTCTCTCATTTATGTCAATTACTGGATAAAATTTTTCATCCTTCATTTGTGAATCTGATCCAGAGTAAACAACAGTATACTCTCGATAAGAAACGGTATCACAACCTTGACACACCATTATTTGATAATGACACTCTTCATAATAGCTAGAACTATCATTATAGTCATAGCTGTCAGAGGTAGACCACGGGTATACCTGCTGAACATGAGTTTGGACAACTTTATGATTAGTACTGCCTTTACATTTAATGCAGTTTATTTTCTTGGTCTTGGTGTCGCTCATATACTAAAATTTTATAGGTAAAAACATTCCCCTTCCATCACGCCAAACGGGATGCTTCACGTCTGTGCGCGGGTCGAGATCAACAAAATCGCCCTGAGGTTTCAGGCCATTCTGAAATGCCAGTACTGCCCCTTCGGCAAACATCAGCACCGAACTTTTGCGCAGACGCATGTGCGCGGTATCTTCAGGCGAAGAAACCCAACCGCCTCTTTTCAAAAGCTGATAATGACTTTTGTCTAAGTGCATTTGCTTTAAAAATTCCTGATCGTTTGGCCGGAACAGGGAAAGGCTGACCCAGGCTTCACTTTGCTGTACTGCAGGAAAATTCAGCGTTTCCGGAGCGAATACCGCCTCAAAAGCGCCATTGCCGAGACTGCGTTGCAGGCCAATACCATTATCACCCAACAAACGGAAAAGCGCTTCGAGGTACGGAAAACCTTCGTTTTGCACCAAAACATACAAGCTGCGATCGGTATGGCCGGTCACCCTTTTACCATTGAAAACATTGGCCTGCCGTTTTCCCCGGGTATCAAAAAGCGGGCGTTCAACTGGATAAAGTTTTTCTAAATAAAATGGCGTGGAGCGGCTGTCAATCCGGTCAAGCAGTACCCGTTGAGTGGTGTCGGCTTCCCAGATTTTAGGCTCCAGCAGACGCTGGCCTTTCTCATCTTCTACAATTAATTCAGCGGGCGGAACGGACTTGCCTTCCAGCAGCAGATCAAAGTGCTTTTTTTGCAGCCAGGTGATTTTTTTGAAGATTTTTCGCAATTCCGGCTTGCTTTCGGGCTGCCAGTGGCTTGGTTTGGGCAACCAGTAGCCATCCGTCTCCGTCCATGGAAAGGCACTGGAAATCAATACTTTATTGCGAAAGTCTTCTGCCGTGGCATGGTCAAAAAGCTGTAAAGCGCAAACATACAAGGCCGCCTGTAACGTATCGCTGTGCAGCATTTGCTCACTGCTTTCAAAGGTATTGGGCTTGCCTCTGGACAGGTGCAAAGGCTGCCGGAAATGTAGTCGAACAATTTGATAACTCATTTGGGGAAGTATTTTTTGAAGTCGCCGGTGACGTCTTTTTCATCTGATTTCATCTCATAAAAGCTGCGGGAGCGCTCAACCACCTTGAGGCTGTCTGTCTCAAAGCGAATTTGTCCTGATCCGCGGGAGCCAGCAGCGCCGATATAATCGTTTTGCAGCAATTGCATAGCCGAGAACAGATCCTCAATCAACTCCATTGCATTGTCCTGCTCATCAGGATTAATGGTATTTTCCTTGCTGCGGTCGTGGCCGTCAAAGAAATTGATGACGATTTCAAAATCAAACCTGGCGCCTGCCGGTACCCTCTCAAGCTGACGCGGCATGGCGCGGGAAGTAATGCGGTCAATAACTACTTCCGTTTTGACTTCTGTAAAGGGAAGGTCGGCATTCTGGAAATAGCCGCTGTTTACCTGCTCTTTATCCAGATAAGCATCACGTACTACCACACGGGAAGGACGCTGCTTTTTGCTGTCGCCTTTTACTGCATTGCCGAACAGACGGGCAGCCCGAAACCGCTGATCGGTAGTGGGGCCATTTTTCACAATGCCCATTGGCTCGTCGCCAAGAGTACCTTCGCGCAGTTCGAGGAGCGAACGCATTTTACCTTTAAGAGAAGAACCCGGAATGTAAGGTTCGTTGGTAATCGGGTTGCGGATAACGCCTTTATCTACGCCACCGATACTCATGGCGGCATTGGTGCCGCCAATGGCAATACCGGTTACTGCGGTTATTTTTCCTGAAATGATCAGTTTCTTATTGAGTTGCATGATGCAATTATTTTAAACTTGAATAAAAAAGGGGTTAGTCGCGGCCACCATAAAATTTATGGTATGCAAGTGTTGCCTCCAGGAAGTCAACAAAGTGCTGAAATTGTTCCTTACTGGAAACCGCCTTGTGGGCCGTATCCATAACTTCTTTAAAATCGGAAATTCTGGATTTACCCATTTTGGAGACCACACGTGCCTGCGCATACGCGAGCTTGGGGCGGAGCAGTAAAAATGATGGTCTGTCGTTTTCGTACCCTTTGGCCTGAATGCGACGCACCTCGCCAAAGTAGTTGCGAATCTGCGAGGTGGTCATTGCTTCTCTTCCGGGCCTATCTTGTTGAAGATCACAGAGGTGTTTACCGAAATTGTCTGCGAACTCAATTGTGGACTCATCAAGACCAGTCTGAATCCACTCTTTTTTGAATTTAGTTTTATCGAAAGTCATATTGCAACGTTTTTAATCGTTATCGAAAGCGTTTTGTTCCAATTTGGTTGATTTGACGGTTCTGGTTTCCAGTTCGAGCCATCGGGCCGCTGTCTGCAACAGAAAAAGTTTCGGTACAGCGGTGCTTCGGGAACGGAAATCCTGATCATCAAGGCTGGCCGTCTGGGCCAGCTCCCGGATTTGTTTTGCATAGTCCGGATTCTTGGTTTTCCCGGCAAAGCGACCAAGGTCGTAAGCCATATTCCACATCCAGCGCGGACTTTCCCGCAGCCTTTCCTGAGTTTTCCGGTTTTCTGCGTGCATATCCAATTTGCGGAGTAAGGATTTATCTACCTTATCCTCAAGCATCTTTTTCAGCATTTCCCGATATGCCATAATTTTCGGCATTTCATGCTCCCAGCTCAGGGCCTGATCGAAAAGCGCAAGGGCGTTTTTCTCTTTTTTTCCATTTCGGGTATAGGCTTTACCTTTTTTCTCCTGTTCTCCAGCCAAAGCGGCTCCCTGCATCACAGGAAACTTGGAACCTAAAATCGCAATCCCGCCGGAAATACTCAGATTGTTACAACTCCAGGCGCGGAAGCCTTGCTGAATGTCAATGGACAAAGACAACACCTCCAGCCAGCGCCCGACGATAAACAAGTCATCTCCGCCGGAGTAGATAATTACGGTGCGACCCTGATAAGGTTTTTGAATTTCATTCAGGCAACCTTTGAAAAACCAGTCGAGACTACGGCTGACGGCCGCATAGCGCACAAAAGACGGATTTTGGCCGATTTTATCGTTAAAAATACTACCCAAATCATCCACATCCATCCGTAAAATTCCGAGGCGATCAAGTCCTTCACCTGCTGCCAATGCATCGAAGGTTTTTACCTCACCTGCTCTAACATCCGGATCATTGGCTTTTTGGGCTTCTTCCTCGGTGTATACTGGAATATTGTTGCCCCCATAAAGTACAAAAGGCATGTTATCGCCGGGTTCATTTAATACCCGAATCATTAGCCCGGATGTATCTTGTGGCAGATGCTCCCGAAGTTGGTGCAAATAACCCAGCGGGTCTTTAAACCATTTCTCTCCCTGCCGACTTTCGGGCGCTGCAGTGATCCAGTATCTGGCCTCCCGCAAATCCCGACCGAGTAATTCGATTTGTTGTTTGGTGAATTTGGAAACGATTAGTTTGTCTTCTCCCGAACCGATAGTATCATGGTCGGCTTGATCCAGAATTTCCTCGTTCGTAATTTCATCGCGTTGAGCGTCTCCTCCCTTTTCAACGATGCTGGTAATTGCTTCAAACAAGGCCGAGTTATACCGGAGGCGCTGTTGCTTCGATTTGCTCAGGGTGTCCAGTACCTTACTCCAGACACCTGCTTGTCCGTGGAGCGCTACCGAGTCATCAAAGGCTTCTGAAATTGCCATTTCGCAAAAAAGATTACTTCTATGCACTCTAAAAAGTTGTTCGGCAATCTTACTTTGAAGGTTACTAAACCGGGCCTCAATATCTACCTGATCGGGCGCAATGATGTAAAAACCGCCACCGGAGGCGTAAACGATATGTGCATCGCTCAGACCGAATTCTTCCAAGGTTCGCTCCGCCAGACTATCCGCCAGCAATTGCAGGTAAAACGAGCGCCCTTTCAGTAGCTTTCCTGCTCTTTTGGATACAATATCATACAAATAAGCTTGTATTCCGCTGATATTACCGCCAATCAGTCGCAATTTGCCATTGCCATTTTCCAGACAATGCGCGATTGCAGCACTGATTTTGATAAAATCATACAAGGGAAGATCATCCATTGACTTGCTTAGTGCCAAACCAGCGCCGTGGTATTGTAAAGCAGTAAGTAAATGCGGATTAGATGGCTCTACAACATTTACGAGCGCCTTTAACTGTGCATTTAGCGCATCAGTTGCCGGGGCTGTATCACTTGGGTAAAATTCCGGTGTGACAGTCAGGGATTTTGCCGGCAACCATTGGGTACTGGTTTTGTCTTTTAAGGTAGCCAGTACCGGCTTTAAAGCCTGTGCCTGATATGCACCCCAGGGAATCTCCTTGCTGCCTGCCGCCCACTGCGCTGCTTTTCGGAGTAGCTCGTCGGGAATATTTTCCGGCGACCCACCCAAACCCAAAGCATGGCAAATGGCATTCAGATACTTGTTGGCGTTATTTTTCACGTGTACGTATTTTGGATTTTTCGATATTTAAGTTTTTCACCACCCCCCAACCCGTGCTACAACCCTTGCCAATACCGATATAATCGGGCAGGGCGACGTTGCAGCTGAACTCCAGCGAGAAGGCCAGCACCTTGACGCCCTTGTAGCTCACCCAGCGTTCGTCGCGGAGGTTTTGCACAAACACCTCGATCGTGTGCTCGGGCGTGTAGCCCAGCTGATGCAGCAGCCCCACGAGCTGGTTGCGCAGGATCTGCTGGAGCTGAAAGATTTTTTCCAGCAGGGAGCCGTGGTTGCGGTAGGTTTCGTAGTTCTCTTCGTTGAGGGCCAACCACTGGCGGATGTGGTAGCGAAAGGGTTTTTCCCACACGCCGAGCTGGTATTGCTTCACGTCGAGGCGCTGGATGCGCACGGGCGCCGGACGGCCGTTGAGCGTGAGCGTCCAGTCGGGCTGACTAAAAAAATGATGCAGTTCCTCGATGCCTTCGTTGAGGCAGACGAGCATGGCGCGGCCGTGGTCCTGCTTGTACTGGATCAGCGGAAAACGGTAGTGAAAACCGCCCGTTTCGGCCTTGTGGTTGTGGAATAATTCGTGTTCCCAACCGGCTTTTTTGGCCACCGCACCGCGAAAAGCGGGCAGTTCCCAAGGCTCCAGCGGCGTATCGAACTGAACGGATAAAAGTCGGAGCATAGGGCGTTTTTAGTTTTGGTGTTGACGGCGTGCGACGCCCATGCCCATCGAAATACCCTTCCCCAACCCCAAAAACTCGGGCACCACAAGCGGGGCGGAAAAATCGAGGGTGAAGGCGAGTTTGCGGACGCCCTTGTGCAGCAGCCATTCCTGCTTGTGCAGTTGCGTGATGCGCGCGCGGAAGCGGGCTTCGATTTGCCAGCCCACGCCGTCGGCGAAGGCGATGATATGGGTGGCCAGCAGGCGTTCGAGGAAGGCGTATTGATCGCTCAGGCCCTTGAGGTTGCGCCAGTGTTCGTAATTGTCGGGGTTGAAAGCCAGCCATTTGTGGAGGCGGTAGTGCTGGTCGTCGGCGAGGATGCGCAGGGGGTACTGGCGCACGTCGAGGCGGGCGATGCGCATGGCGTGTTGGGTATCGCCGATGCGGAGGCTCCAGTCGGGCTGACTAAAAAAATGATGGGCTTCCTCCACGCCCTGATCGAGGCAGAGGAGCATGGGGCGCATATGGCCCTGGCGGGTTTCGAGTTTGTACTGAATGAGGGGGTATCGCTGGTGCAGGCCGCCGGTTTCGGCGTTGTGGTTGTGGAACCACTCGTGCTCATAGCCCACTTTGCTGGCCACCGCGCCGCGAAATTGCGGCAGTTCCCAGGGCTGGATTTCAGTGTCAAACGACACGGAGAGGACTCGGAGTTGGGTCATTGGTTATAAGGTTGTGGTCAGGAACAGCTATATCGCTTGGGGCTGCAATTTAGGGGCAAGAGCGCTTACAAAACAAGCCGGACACCCATTTATTTTGCCTTGGTGCAGACATTTTTTTCGCCCGCCCCTGCGGCATAGCAAGATCTTGTCATGCCCCTGCTGCCCCAAAGCCGTCGCCACGGAGCAGCGGCCGCCTCCGGATAGTTGTCGGACGACTCCAAGTCGTCAGACAACTATATTCGAGTGCCGCTCGGGAGTTGGTTCAATGCGCTTGCCAAACCGCTGAATGCTCCCGGGTAGTTGTCGGACGACTCCAAGTCGTCCGACAACTATATTCGAGTGCCGCTCGGGAGTTGGTTCAATGCGCTTGCCAAACCGCTGAATGCTCCCGGGTAGTTGTCGGACGACTCCAAGTCGTCCGACAACTATATTCGAGTGCCGCTCGGGAGTTGGTTCAATGCGCTTGCCAAAGCGCTCAACGCTCCCGGATAGTTGTCGGACGGCTCCAAGTCGTCAGACAACTATATTCGAGTGCCGCTCGGGAGTTGGTTCAATGCGCTTGTCAAACCGCTCCATGCTCCCGGGTAGTTGTCTGACGACTTGGAGTCGTCCGACAACTTGGGTCTGCGCTTCGCACACACGATCCACGTATGCTCCACGCTTACTAAACCTCCGAGGTTTAGTAAGCGTGGAGCAAATCTTAGCATCCCCTCGTGAGCTATCTCAATTCTCCTTTTAGCGAATACTGGTTTAGATGCGCCTGTGCATGTTTTTCGACCTCCAATACCATGAGTCTCAATTCTCCTTTTAGCGAATACTGGTTTAGATGGACTGAGTATACCGGCCAATTGGTTCGTTACGACACGTCTCAATTCTCCTTTTAGCGAATACTGGTTTAGATTAATTTTCAAAAATATCAGAGATGTTTAAGCTAATCGTCTCAATTCTCCTTTTAGCGAATACTGGTTTAGATGCAGTACGAACTGCTGCACTACTTCGGTCTGCAAAGTCTCAATTCTCCTTTTAGCGAATACTGGTTTAGATACATCATTTAAAATCATTTTAAAACATGACATTCAGTCTCAATTCTCCTTTTAGCGAATACTGGTTTAGATACGAAACTCTTCGTATTTTATTTACAAACTAACAAAGGTCTCAATTCTCCTTTTAGCGAATACTGGTTTAGATCGAGGTTACAACTCCTCGTTAAACATATGCAGAGTAGTCTCAATTCTCCTTTTAGCGAATACTGGTTTAGATCCGTACAAAACCGCGATGCACTTAGCATTGTTGAGTCTCAATTCTCCTTTTAGCGAATACTGGTTTAGATGATCTGGACACAATCGCGGCGCAAATAGCTGCGGAGTCTCAATTCTCCTTTTAGCGAATACTGGTTTAGATGGAAAAGCAGCCAACGCACATCCTGAAATTCGACCTGTCTCAATTCTCCTTTTAGCGAATACTGGTTTAGATTTATATTCATACTATGACGATACTCCGGAATACTTGTCTCAATTCTCCTTTTAGCGAATACTGGTTTAGATAAGAGCGAAAAAATACCCAAATATGTACAAAAACCGTCTCAATTCTCCTTTTAGCGAATACTGGTTTAGATCCCATATAACAACCCCAGAGAGGTCTTGCGGAGCGAGTCTCAATTCTCCTTTTAGCGAATACTGGTTTAGATTCAAACACGCCGCCTTAGCCGTTTATAATGGTTGGGGTCTCAATTCTCCTTTTAGCGAATACTGGTTTAGATGCAGAAGGCAACCCATTCGGGGCTGAAGCCTAAACGTCTCAATTCTCCTTTTAGCGAATACTGGTTTAGATTGATTTGAACGCTTACTTCGCTGAATTGAAACAACGTCTCAATTCTCCTTTTAGCGAATACTGGTTTAGATACAGAAACATTTCGTTCAGAAGGCAAAGTTCTAAGAGTCTCAATTCTCCTTTTAGCGAATACTGGTTTAGATAAATAGAATTTTCTTTGTTAGCAGCTTCTTCAGCTGCGTCTCAATTCTCCTTTTAGCGAATACTGGTTTAGATAGACAAGAAAGCACCGGGGGTAGTCTATTAGCACTAATTGTCTCAATTCTCCTTTTAGCGAATACTGGTTTAGATAAAGATGATTATTCACACCGAACAATTTAGCGGGCAGTCTCAATTCTCCTTTTAGCGAATACTGGTTTAGATAAATAATGATAGATATGGATTGTGAAAACCCGTTAGGTCTCAATTCTCCTTTTAGCGAATACTGGTTTAGATGAAAGGGAGCAATACGCCGAACTTATCGCAATGTTGTCTCAATTCTCCTTTTAGCGAATACTGGTTTAGATACATTGCAAGACTTGGCGTACGAATGCTTCCTTTGGTGTCTCAATTCTCCTTTTAGCGAATACTGGTTTAGATGACAGCATTTTTGCAAACCCGGAAATCAGTTTGAAGTCTCAATTCTCCTTTTAGCGAATACTGGTTTAGATCAGTGAATTAACACTGGTGTTGTAAATAATGTATGTGTCTCAATTCTCCTTTTAGCGAATACTGGTTTAGATAAAAGAACTGCATTCAGGCAGGAAAAGAAACCAATTGGTCTCAATTCTCCTTTTAGCGAATACTGGTTTAGATCAAAGAGGAGCCAAGTATGGCTTTTATTCATGGAGTCTCAATTCTCCTTTTAGCGAATACTGGTTTAGATGACTTTAAAGACGTCATTAAAAAGTATAAGAAATACGTCTCAATTCTCCTTTTAGCGAATACTGGTTTAGATCAATCCAACCGGCTCCAATGCCGCCCGCACAAAATGTCTCAATTCTCCTTTTAGCGAATACTGGTTTAGATTCCCACCGGCTTTTTCAATGGCGCTTTTTACAGCAGTCTCAATTCTCCTTTTAGCGAATACTGGTTTAGATAAATCAACAAGATACTCAATATCATTAGATAATGGTGTCTCAATTCTCCTTTTAGCGAATACTGGTTTAGATAAAATTAGAATGCCTCTCTAAATCTGGTAATTTGTCTCAATTCTCCTTTTAGCGAATACTGGTTTAGATACCACTCTGGCAAACCTCCAGTGAGAACAATGAACTGTCTCAATTCTCCTTTTAGCGAATACTGGTTTAGATCATTGGAATCTTTGCGACGGAGATGCGTCTTATGTCTCAATTCTCCTTTTAGCGAATACTGGTTTAGATGAATTTTGATTTTACAGACATGATATTTGTTCCAGCTGTCTCAATTCTCCTTTTAGCGAATACTGGTTTAGATGAAAAGGAAAAACAGTTCCTAAAGAAAAAGCGGTTTTGTCTCAATTCTCCTTTTAGCGAATACTGGTTTAGATCCACTCGCGTTGCATGGATCAACGTGCCTTCAAACGGTCTCAATTCTCCTTTTAGCGAATACTGGTTTAGATATAAATGGAAGTAATGCATCCCAGTGCTCCACAAATTGTCTCAATTCTCCTTTTAGCGAATACTGGTTTAGATAGTGGGTACTGGAGGCTGATGGGAAATATTATCCCAGTCTCAATTCTCCTTTTAGCGAATACTGGTTTAGATGGAAGGGATATCCAAGCAAACGTGTAACTTGGATGTCTCAATTCTCCTTTTAGCGAATACTGGTTTAGATAACTAAAGCATACTCAGAGAAAACTGGTGGGTATGTAGTCTCAATTCTCCTTTTAGCGAATACTGGTTTAGATGCAAACAATACTTCTCGGCAAAAGACCTTACAGCAATAGTCTCAATTCTCCTTTTAGCGAATACTGGTTTAGATGTGCTGGATTTGCCTCAAGATTACCTTTAGCAAATAGTCTCAATTCTCCTTTTAGCGAATACTGGTTTAGATATATCAGGATTTTGTGCCCATCAAAGTTCGTCACGGGTCTCAATTCTCCTTTTAGCGAATACTGGTTTAGATTTAAATTCTTTTTTGCATCATGTTCGGAACACAAGTCTCAATTCTCCTTTTAGCGAATACTGGTTTAGATAGTAACAACACCACCGCGCGGACGTAACCAACAAGTCTCAATTCTCCTTTTAGCGAATACTGGTTTAGATTGATCACACAGCTGATCCCAGTATCTTGGCGAATGGTCTCAATTCTCCTTTTAGCGAATACTGGTTTAGATAATTGAAAGCTGATTTTCAATGAGTTATAAATGATTCTGTCTCAATTCTCCTTTTAGCGAATACTGGTTTAGATACATGATATGTTTTTAAGACATTGAAGCAAATTTAAGTCTCAATTCTCCTTTTAGCGAATACTGGTTTAGATAAATTATTAAAAGTATCATGAAAAAATCCGCAATCTTGTCTCAATTCTCCTTTTAGCGAATACTGGTTTAGATAGCGGCTTTTTTGCCGCCGATAATAGTTGCCAAAGTCTCAATTCTCCTTTTAGCGAATACTGGTTTAGATAAATCGTTGCTGAGTTGCCATATTACCGCCTTAATAAGTCTCAATTCTCCTTTTAGCGAATACTGGTTTAGATAAATAATATCACAATGGGATTGTTCAAAGTCAACAAGTCTCAATTCTCCTTTTAGCGAATACTGGTTTAGATCGGTAATAATCATAATGTGTTGTGCATTGAAAATCATTGCCGAAAGCGCAAATATACACTTTCCTACAAAATTTTGGACAAAATTTTCTCAAAATCCGGAATAGCATTGTTATAACCCAATGCCACAATCTTGCCTGCCTGCTCATTCGGCAAAGGCACTACCAATACCTGATCTGCCGGCGCACCCGGCGGCGGCAGATCAGGAAAAAAACGCTTCAAATCGCGTAAAAGCAGGTTCAGGTGCTTCGGCTCCAGATTGACCGCCACAAAAACGGACTTCTGCACGCGCTCACACCCGTGGCGCAGGAGGCTCTTCGCTATCCTGTTCCGCTTTCGGTCGTTTTCTATGTCGTAACAAATAAGGTAATGCATCTTTTGCCAATTCAGGGTTGCGCTCTGCCCAACGCAGCAGCATACGCAACATAAAGATCAAACTCAATCCGGCCACCCCAACGGCCCAGGGGTTGTTAATCATATAATTGCCGTTATCGGGCAAGTTTCCGGAAGGTACCGTTATCACCACCGGCTGCTGCTGCGTCGGCGTCAGGCTGTTGCGCAGGGTTTTCACCTTGTCGTCGCGCTTCTGCACAATGCTGCTCAGTTCCTCGGCACTTAGTGCATGCGGGTGCCGCTCATGTCGCTCTGTGAGCACCCGAACGGTATCGCCCGCCGCCGTACGGTACAGCCAGAAGCGCACGCCGCCATGCCCGCTGCAAGCGCCGCTGCTCCGCGTCGGGCTGAAGCTGTCGTCCATGCAAATACAACCCAAACGCATACTGCCGGGTGGTGCACTCATGCGTTTCTTACCTCTGCGCGCCGAAGGCGAAACCGGCACTTCACCTGCCTGTTCAGAACTTCGGAAAATGTCTTCCAGACGTCTGTTTTCGCTGCTGTCAATGTCGGGATCCTGTGCCCCGAGCCATACAACGCTGCTGAGAAAAATGGTAATCAGGAGACGTGTTTTCATTGTTTCTTGTATTTTTTGGTTATCCTGCGTTCAAAATTAATAATTTTTCAGCAATACCGCCAATTGCTGCACTTCAAGATCAATCTGTACCCCCCGCCGAATCTGCCTGCCGGCATACAAAGTCGGGGTCTCTAAATAAGCCCGCATACTCGAAATCACCTTGTCTTTACCCGCAAAACTAAGCCATAAGCCCGCTTCGGTTTCCGGATCGGGTTCAAACCAGACCGCCGCCGCTTCGGATGGATCCATCTGATTTTCAAGAAATTGTATCAATTCAAGCGCTACGGCATCAGCCCAGGGCCGGTATGGCTCTATCAAATCATAAACCAGCGTAGGGCGCTCGCCATATTGGTCGGCATGCAAAATGGCCATGTGCGGATCAAGGCCGCATTTTAAAATTGCTAAATGCACATTCGTGTACAATATGCCGTACAAATAGTTCATCAGGGCATTCAATACATCAAAACTGGGTCTTTTTTGACGGCCCGGAAACTGCCATTTTTCGGAAACAGCTTCCTGAATTGCAGAGAAATATATCCGCGAAGCCGTGCCTTCCCAGCCGCGAAAACGCTCGCGTACCTTAGCCATTTGCTCGCCGTTCCACGCGGCAGGCATTTTCCATTGTTCAAAATTTTTGATTGCCCCCCGCAGCAAAAGCAGGATGTCGGGCAGGCGTTCCCGAAGCTTGTCAGCAATATCAGTTCGGGCGCTTAATATTTCCAAAAAATCGGATTGGCGTTTAATTTTTTCAGCCAAAATGCCGGCAATAAACGCGTGTCCCTCGGCACTTTCGCTGTATCGTGCCTGCGCCCGCCGTATCGCCGCAATGGAACCCGGCCATACGCCGCTCAAAATGGCTTCCGGGAAATGGGTATTGGCATTAATCAGCAAAACAGGTATGTCGTGCTGTGTAGCCAGCAAGGCCGCATCGGCACTCATAGCCGTGCCCTTGGTCATTAATATTACACTGACCTGCCGCACCGCAAACCGATGCTCCCCACCACTCCGCAAACGTACATTAAACATGCCGTCCCGTACAGAAAGCCAGGCGCCGTAAGAATCAAGGTAAAGTTGCATTTGTATAAATTGGGTTATGAAATAATAATCAATTCTCCTTTTAGCGAATACTGGTTTAAATCAATCCCTACCGCCGTACCGACGCGATGTATCGCGTCGCAATACCACGCAATCAATCGCCTCGCATTTTTCCCCGCCCGCGCTGCTTCCGAAACCCAATCTTTCGGGAGCAGCGCGGCAGGTGGCATCTTTTTGCAAAAATACCCAAGTCCTCTTTTTCCGCCATGTCAAGGAACGCATAGGCAAAGATACTACTGAATTTCACAGCGAAATTGATTAAATTCACCTAACTTTGTCAAAAAATTTGCTTGTGATAACCAAAAGGCAAATCAAGGAAACCATCAGCGCCAACGCCGGACTGATCCGTCAACACGGTATCAGTAAAATCGGCCTTTTCGGCTCTTATGCCCGGCAACAACAACAGGCAGATAGCGATATTGATATCCTCATTGATTTCGAAGGAGACCAAGAGACTTTTGATAATTTTATGGCAGTCTGTGATCTACTCGAAGGCCTGTTTAGCGGGCATAAAGTAGAAATCGTAACCGCCGGAGGCCTCAGCCCATATATCGGCCCGCATATTTTAAAGCAAGTTGAATATGTACAAATCGCCAATTGAACAGCCCCCCTCTACTCACTATTCACCGACGACGGACTCACCCCATACATCTCCCTGAACCGCTCCCGAAAATATTTAAGGTCCTGAAAGCCAACCTGGTAGGTCACTTCGGCCACGGTAAACTGCCCGGTTTTGAGCAACTGCGCGGCGCGTTTGAGGCGCAGGTTGCGGATCAGCTCGTTGGGCGTAAGGTTGGTCAGCGCTTTGATTTTGCGGTACACCTGCATGCGGTTCATGTACAGTCCGCGCGCCAGGTCGTCTACCGAAAATTCGGGTTCGGCCATTTCCGCTTCAATCAGGGCAATGGCTTTTTGCAGGAACACCTCATCCACGCTGGGCAGGCTCACCGCAGAGGGTTCCGGACTCAGGGTGCGCGAAAAACGCGCGCGCAGTTTGCGGCGGCCCTCAATGAGGTTCTGGATGCGCACCTGCAGGAGTTGCAGGTTGAAAGGCTTGGTGATGTAGTCGTCGGCGCCGGTTTCTAATCCCTCCAATTTGAAGAGCTGGGAGTTGCGGCCGGTGAGCAGGATGATGGGCACGTGGTTGGTTTCGGCTTCCTGCTTGAGACGGCGCGTGAGGGCGATGCCGTCCATGCCGGGCATGGCTAAGTCGCACACGATGCAGTCGGGCGGGTGGGCGAGGGCTTTGGCGAGGCCGCTTTCGCCGTCGGCAGCTTCTTCCACGTGGTAGCGCTGACCGAGGTTTTCGCGCAGGTAGGCGCGGATGTCTTCATTGTCGTCGATGAGCAGCACGGTCGCGCGTTTGGGCGCATGCGCACGCGAGGCTACGCCGGGCGCGGTGGCGGCCGTAGCGCTTTCTATTTCGGCATAGGTGTAGGCGTTGAGCGACTCGCCGTCGGGCGTCCAGCTGCGTTTTTCGTCGTCCGACAGGTGGGCGTCGCCCAAAGGCAGCCACACGGTAAAGGTGGAGCCTTCGCCGGGTACGCTTTCCACGCGGATGGCGCCGCGGTGTCGGTCGACGATGCTTTTGGCCAATGCCAAGCCAATGCCCGCGCCGCCTTTGTTGCGCTCTAAGTGTTCTTCCACCTGGTAAAACTGATCAAAAATATTGGCCACCTGCGCCGCCGGAATGCCCACGCCGCTGTCGCGCACGCGCAGGAAGGCTTGTCCGCGCGCCGGGTCGGCCCCCGCCGTCACGCGGATGCTGCCGCCTTCAGGCGTAAATTTGAAGGCGTTGGAAAGCAAATTAAACAGCACTTTTTCTAACTGCTCGGCATCAAACCAAAGCCGCACTTCGGCCTGTGTGCTTTCAAACTGGTAATCAATCCGGTGTTGCTGTGCCAGCTCGCTGAAGGCCAAGCTGATTTCGCGGGCAAAGGGCAGCAGGTCGCCCTCCGCTGCTTCCAATTTAAGCGCGCCGCTTTCGGCCTTGCGCACGTCGAGCAGCTGGTTGATCATATTGAGCAGGCGCGCGGCATTGCGGTGCATGCGCCCGAGGGTATTATGTATTTCGCCTTCCAGCGCCCGTTTTTTCAGCAAGTCTTCTAAAGGGCTGATAATGAGGGTTAAAGGCGTTTTTAGCTCATGGCTGAGGTTGGTAAAAAACGACACTTTCAGCTGACTCAGTTCGGCCAATTTTTGTTTTTCCAAACGTTCAATCTGAATGTCGTTTTGCAGGCGCGCACGCACGAGGGTAATTTTCCGCACGCCGTACAACAGGCCCGCAAAGAGCAACACGTAGGCGAGGTAGGCCCAGGCGCTGCGCCACCAGGGCGGCAGCACTTCAATGCGCAGGCTGGCAATATGGCTGCCCCACTGCCCCACCCCGGCCTGATCGGGATTGGCGGCTTTTACCAAAAGGGTGTAGTCGCCTTCGGGCAGGTTGGTAAAATGGGCGAGGCGCTCACCCGGCGCGAGGTAGATCCAGTCGTCCTGAAAACCTTCTAATTTGTAGGCAAACTGGTTGTTTTCCGAGTCGGCGAAATGCAGGGCGGCCAGCTCGAAGGTAATTACGTTGTCGCGGTGCGTAAAGGTGATGCGCCGGCATTCGTTGAGGCTTTGGGGCAGGAAAAAATCTACTTCCTCGTTTTCGCCCACGGCCACGGGCTTGTTGAACAGGCGCAGGCCGGTAATGGCGACACGCGGCGAAATGGTGTCGTTGACGATGCGGTTCGGGTCGAACCAGGCCACGCCGTTGTTGCCGCCGAAATAGATGTCGCCGCCCCGGTCCAAGTGCACGGAAGCGGCATTAAAAAAGGTTTCGGGCAGGCCGTTGGCGCTGCCGTAGGCGCGGATGCTCCAGTTGTTGCCGTCGCTGCTGCTCATGCAGGCGATGCCGTTCTGAGTGCTCACCCAGAGGCGTCCGGCGGCGTCTTCCACCACGCTTTGCACCACGTGGTGGGGCAGGCCATCTTTTTTGCGCAGCGGAATGCACTGGGGCTGTCCGGCGGGCTGGTAGTCGAGTCCGGCGTCGGTTGCGACCCAGAGGTAGCCGCGGCTGTCGTGGAAGGTGCTGGAAACGAAGCCGCTGCCCAATTCGCCGGGTCGTTTGGCATAGTGGCGCAGGAGGCGCAGGCTGTTGTCGGCCGACTGAAATTGCAGGGCGTAGAGGCCGTTGCCGTGGGTGCCCACCCACAGGATGGGCGCCTGCCCGGCGCTCCGGCTTTCGCTGAGCGAAACGATGGGATATTTGCACAGGTCGAGGTCGGAGCCGGGTATGCGGCCGAAGCGCGTGACCTGCTGCGTGACGGGGTCGATGCGGCACAGGCCACCGTTCCAGGCGCCGAGCCAGACGGCGTTGTCGCTGCTGATTTGCACCGACATGAGGTACTCGTCTGTGGTATTTTTAGGGCCGTCGCCCTTGGTAAACTGCGTAAAACTGCGCACGAGGCCGCCGCCGGGCGGCACTGCGCCGGGCGGGATGCACAGGGCGCCGGAGCCTTGGGTGACGACCCATAAATTGCCCTGGTGATCGACTTGTGTGCCGGAAATAAACTCCGAAATACCGGCTTGTGCGGGGAAACGCAGTTCGCCGAGGCGGGTCCAGTCAGCATGGCCGTTTTGCAGGGGAATGGTATACAGGCCGCTGCCGAGCGTGCCTAACCAGAGGCGTTCCTGGTTGCTGCAAATGGCAAAAACACCGCTGCGCTTACATTTGTCCTTACTGGCTACCTGGGCCAGCCGGAAGTCGCCTTTACGGAAATTAAGCTTGTTGCAGCCCTTGTCGGTAGCGATCCAGAGCAGGCCGCTGTAATCGCGGAGCAGGGCGTGTATACGGTTGTTATTCAGGCTGTTGGCGTTGCCGGGGTCGGCTTCAAAGCGCTGGAACTGTTGGGTTTGCAGGTCGAATCGGTTGAGGCCGTTGAAGGTGCCCACCCACAGGCTGCGCCCGGCGGGCGACTGGTATTCGCAGAGGGCAGAAACGTAGTCGTGGCTCAGGCTGCCGGCATTGCCGGCCTGATGCCTGAAGTATTCAATATCCAATGTTTTGCTGGAGCCTGCGGAGAAGCCCACGCGTTTCAGACCGGCTTTGGAGCCGATCCAGAGGCGGGCCGGGTTTTCGCTGTCGGGCAGCACCACGTACAGGAAATTGTGCAGGTCGGCGGTAGCGGGGTTGTAACAGGCTAAGCCTTGTTCGGCGCCGATCCAGAGCAGGCCCTTGCGGTCTTGCAGCAGGCAGGTAATGGAGCTAAATCAAGGCTGTTGCTACTGTTGAGCGCTTGTGCGGCGGGCAGGAAACGCTCCACTCGGGCATCGTAGACGAAGAGGCCGCCGAAGCGGGTGCCGGCCCACAGGCGGCCGTCTGTAGTTTGGTAGAGGCAGAGAATTTTGCCGCTGGATTGTCCGGTAAGCGGGTTTTCGAGTTGTTGAAAAAGCGTGTAGCTGACGCCGTCGTAGCGGGCCAATCCCGACCAGGTGCCGAGCCAGATAAAGCCTTTATTGTCTTGTAAAATGCTGGTTACCGGACTTTGGACGATGGGCGTCCGGCCGGAGAGACCTTCAAAAAAATATTCCTGCTGGGCGCCAAGTGGCGTAATGGCAAAAAGCGCAAGGCAGTAGATGAAATAACAGAATCGGTAGTGGGCGTGCATTGGAAGCTTGATTATGACTTTTTAGAAAATCATTGCTTTAATGATTTTTTGAAAAGCCAAAACATGGGCTGTAAAAGTATTTCATTTGTATTTTATTTGGCAAAAAAAATATTTCAAAAAATCCCCCCTCACTTTTTCTTTTTATTCGCCGCATAAATCCCCCAGGCGATGAGTCCGACAAAGCCCGTCAGGCCCAGCAAAAAGTAGAGAAAATTGATATTGGCCTTGTAGACGGCCAAAAACACGGCGGCTACCAGTACGATGGTGGGCACTTCATTGAGCACGCGGTAGTAGAGGTCGCTGCGGCCGCTCGGGCCATTTTCGAGTTTTCGGATTTGTCCTTTGCAGTAGTGGGTATAGCCCGTCAGCAGGAGCACAAAGAAGAGTTTGACGTGCATCCAGGGCAGTTGCATGTATCCCGGATTGACAAACAGCATCATGGTGCCGAAACTCCAGGTGATGATGACGGCGGGCATCAGGATGATGCGGTATACTTTCCATTCCATCAGGGCAAACTGTCGGGTTTTGACGCCGCGTTCGGGTTCGCCTTCCGTCCAGGCCGTTGCATGGTACACCATGAGTCGGACGAGGTAAAAAAGACCGGCCATCCAGGATACCATACCGATCAGGTGCATGGCTTTGGCGAATTGGAGCAGATTGGTATAAAACATTGCAGGTGTAGTATGTGATAATGATAAACATCAGCGTGGCCTGTGAGCGCGCGCAGCGGCCGGCTGTTGCCAAGGGTCAGAACTTTGTGCGCAAAACATTGCTGTCATGCTGAATCGCAAATATACGCTGCTCATTCTGTTCAGTCTTAATTTCCTGCTCACGGCATTTGTGCTCTTGCGCTATGGCGCCGCCTCTGTCAATAACTGGATGCTGATTTTATCGGTTTACCTGTTTTCTGCCGCTATTTATCGTATTCTGGGCATGGTGGAAGGATATCGGTGAAACGATGAGTGATGCGGATTGGTAACGTCCGGTCAGATGCTTCGCTTTCGCTACTAATGAACCACAATTTTTGGATTAGGCTTAAGTCCTGACAATCAATCACTTATTATCGAATCTGATCAGCGAAATGGGATGTATAACTTTGTCAGAATGATATACTACAAAGATTAATTTCCCGCAGAATTCGCAGATTGACGCGCAGAATTCGCAGAACTTTTACGCTTGGCTACGCAGATGACATAAAAAAATCTGCGCGATCTGCGCGTCAATCTGCGAATTCTGCGGGAAATGGATCTTAAGCGATACGCTCAAGTGGTTCATTACCGGTTTGGTGGCCGGGCGCCGGCTGGAGGCCTCAGCATGACACCGCTCCTTAAAATTTACAGGTGAATTTTTAACTGCAAGTTAATCAACCTGTTAACTGCTCCTTATGTCTACTAATTAACCCGTATTAACTGATAACTAATAACTGTTGACTGTTGACTGATAACTGATAACTGATAACTGATAACTGAAAAAAAAAGCCCGCCACCAATTGCGGCAGCAGGCAAAAATTAGAACCATGAAAACCAAATTTATTGGGCCACTCAAGTAAGGTTATTCCTTACAAATGCAGCCGGGCTTTGCGGGCTAACAACATCTCTTCGCTCTCTTCCCGCTCGGGATCCGGAACGCAGCAATCTACCGGACAAACGGCAGCGCATTGCGGCTCCTCGTGAAATCCTACACATTCCGTACATTTATCCGGAACGATGTAGTAGTATTCATTGGATACTGGGGTGTTTTTTTTGTCGACTGGTACTTCAGTACCATCTTCCAGGATATAAGTGCCTTTTACATCTGCACCGTCCGAAATTGCCCATTCAACACCACCTTCATAAATTGCGTTGTTCGGACATTCCGGCTCACACGCGCCGCAGTTAATGCACTCATCCGTGATCATGATTGCCATGGCGGATTGCGTATTTAACGCCACAAAGATAAATAAGTTGTATGACAAATGCACGCAAAAAAATATGAAAATAAGTGTTGCAAACTTTATTTTTTAAGCCCCTTTTAAAAAGTGGTTCAAAATCAAGCACTTAGTTTCCTTTCTTTGCGTGCATTCAAAGATCATTAACTATTGAACGGCCCGAACAAAGGCGTCGATGTTCGCCGCTTCCAGCTTGCGTTCTACCATTTCTGCCTCTTTACGCGAGCCATAAATGCCGGCACACACCGAGAAGAAGGTAGAGCGTTGGAAGCGTACAATCTGCGCGTCGGGGTAGCCGGAATCTTTCAGCATGGCCAATTGGTTGTCGGCGCGGTTTTCCATCAGGAAGGAACCGGCGATCACGTAAAACTGCTGTCCGTTGCCGGCAGTTGCCACATTGGGTTTGCTGCTGCCCGGAGCACCCGGTCTGCCGCTTTGCGGCGTCGGGTCGCTTTCCTGGCCGTTGTTCAACTGACCGTCGACGTAAACCATGGAAGCGCCCTGCAAGCCGGTGGTCACGCGCACCTCGGTGCGGCGGTTGCGGGCATGCTGCTGCTCGGTACAAGCAACGCCATCGGTACAATTGTTGCGCGGCTCGCTTTCGCCGTAGCCAACCGGATGGAGCCGATCGGCCGCAATGCCCTGGCTTTGCAGGTACTGCGCAACACCATTGGCACGGCGCTGGCTGAGATCCTGATTGTAGTAGCTGGAGCCGCGGCAGTCGGTATGGCTGGCTAATTCAATGACCAATCCCTTGTGTTGTTTCATCAGCGCCGCTACCATATTCAGGTCTTTGCGGGCATCCGGACGCAGGGTTGCATCATTAAAATTGTAATAGATATTGGGCAATTCTATCACCGAACCGGGCATCAGCGGGGCTACGGAGAGGTTGGTGGCAATCGGCTTGCCATCGTTGGCGCCGGTTTCCAGCTCCGTCGAGCCTACGAGCCTTCCGCCCTGATACATATCGACCTTGTATTTACTGTTCGGATCGAGGTAGTAGTCGATCAGGCCGTTGGCGTCGGCCACTGCGGTGTCGCGTTTACCGGTTGCCTGATTGGTCAGCACTAAGGTTGCGCCGGCAAGCGGTGTATTGGTAACATAATTGTACACCGAGCCATTCCAGCGCACTTTTCCATTAACCGAGTTCTTTTCCAATTGCACGCGCAGTTCGTTACCGGGTTTGGTAATGGGGACGCGCAGCTGCTTGGTCTGGTACTGATCTTTGGAAATAATGATGGTATAATTGCCCGAATTCACCTCTGTGGCATATCTGCCGCGTTCATTGGTGTACCCGTACAAGCCTTTATCAGCAGGTACGGAACTGATCTGGTCTTGCCCCTCTACATTTTGGTAGGTGATGAGATTGCCCTCGTCGTCGAGGCCGATGGCATTATCCCTTTCAGAATTGTAAATATTGATGTCGGCGCTTTCGATGGGTGTTCCGTTGAGTTTATCACTCACAATCAGGCGCAGGTCGAGTTTGCGCACGGGCAGGTCGCCATGTTGCAGCAAATACGAATCCAAGTTGCCGTTTTCGACGTGAAAACTCAGAATTTCATCACCGCCTTTACCGCCCTGACCGTTGGAGGAAAAATATCCGTTGATCTTGTTGAGGTCTACAATCAGGCCAAAATCATCACCGGAAGTATTAAAGGGCGTACCGATGTTTTTCGGCGCCGACCATTCAGCATTTTCCATCAGGGTTGCGCTGTACAAGTCGAAACCGCCCTTGCCGTCTACCTGCTTGTTAGAAGCAAAATAGAGGGTATTATCGGCGTGCAAAAAGGGGAAAACCTCATTGCCATCGGTATTGATTTTATCACCCAGATTGACCGGTTCGCTCCAGGATTCACCTAAACGATAAGCGATGTAAAGATCCATACCGCCTTTGCCGCCGGGGCGGTTGGAGGCAAAGATCATTTTATCGCCATCAATGCTGATCGCCGGGTGGCAGTCGTCGAAATCGGCATTGTTAAACGGCAGGAGTTGTGGCTCGCCCCAGGCTTCTCCGCTTTTTTTAGCGGCATAGAGGCGCATTTTCTGGGTACCGTCTTTGGACAATTTTACCTTTCCGCCTTCTGTGGCATTGCGCGAAAAATAGATGGTTTCGGCGGTGCGGTCAAAACACACCGGACCTTCGTGGAATTGAGAACTCAATTCCCGGGCAAAAGGCTCGGGCGCATTTAATTGGCCTTCGGCATTACGGCGCGAGCGCAGAATAGACATAGCGGAGAGCTTGAGGCGCTCGTCGCGTGTTTTTTTCAGGCCGGCCGTATTGGTCGAAATAAATACAATACCGTCTTCGTAGAAGGTTGGGCTAAAATCCAGACCATCCGAGTTTACGGCTTCTTCATTTTTGAGTTGCACCTTGATCGGCCCTTCCTGTGCCATGGCCGGCGCCACAGCAGCAAGTGATGCAAAGGCGATAAGGAAACGTAACGCGGTGGGTAGTTTGTGGATGTCCATGATCCAGTTGAGATTGAAAAGCAACGATTAGGAAAATAGGATTACAGGAAAAAGCGCGGGTTCGACATAGACTTTTTCTTCTTTTTCAGATCGGCCTGCACCATCACTTCGATGGAACCGGCGGTGTAATCGCGGATCTGAGAAAGCGAGAAATCATAGGCGGCGCCTACGCCGAATTGCGGCGTAGCCTGCCAGAAAACGAGCATGTCGATAGATTCTCCCGAACCATCGCCACCGGGGCGATAGGAAAGTCCGGCGGTAATTTTTTCGCGAATTTCCAGATTCAGGTTAATATCGGCGTCGAACGGGGCATTTTTCACATATTTCAGCAATACTGCCGGCAGGAAATTGATGTCGTCGCTCAAAGGAATGACCGCGCCGGCCATACCGTAAAAGTGTACGGATTCGGAGGCCTGCAAGTTGCCCGGATTGGGGTTGAAGCCAATTTTATTGGCATACAAACGCGGTACGGAAAGACCGATATAGAGCCGTTGCGAAATGGTGGCATAAACGCCGGCGCCCACGTTTCCGAGGATGTTGGTCGCGCGGTTGATGTCGGTTGCCGGGTCGCCGATGGTGATCGGTTGCGCTTCGTTGAAAGCGACGCTCTGCGAACGCAGCGAACCCTGAACCCCTACGCGCAGCGACAGGTTTTTGCTGCCCACCAGATCATAGGCATAAGCCACCTGACCAAAAAAGTCGCGGTTCAAACCGGCCGACTGATTCGACAGGGTTAACCCCACCCCTACCCTTTCGGAAAGAAAAGTGGAGTTAAAGCTCAACAGCGCCGATTGAGGTGATCCATCAAAGCCCACCCATTGATTGCGATAAATACCCGTAACACTGGGCACGCCGCGCGCGCCTGCATACCCGGGGTTAATGAGCAGTTTATTGTACATAAACTGCGTATACTGATGATCCTGCTGCGCGAAAACCGACGCGCCAAAGCCCATAATGAGGAGCAGAAGGAAAATATTCTTTTGCATAAAGCAGTGAATTTGCGGTTGAACGATTTGGCGAATTAACGATACACTTCCACAAAGCCCTTGAGGGGAATCTCATTGGGGCCGGGTTTGAACACGTAGTAATAGGTGCCGTCGGGCAGGTGTTTGCCTGCTTCTCCGTTCAGGGTGCCGCGCCAGGCTTTTTGCGCGTCATTGCTGTAAGGCGACGCTTCAAAAACCTTGTCGCCCCACTTGTTGTAAATGACAATGGAATTTTCATTGAAATTGCCGCTTTCCAAACAGGGAATTTCCAGGTAATCATTCACACTGTCGTCGTTCGGGGTAATCAGGTTCGGAATAAACGTACAGCGGGTGTCGCGTACCGTAATCGTTACATCGGCCATTGTACAACCACCACAAGTCTCGGAGCACAACTCGTAGATAAAGGAGACAGTAGCACCGGCCGTGTAGACAAAATTACCATTTCCAATATAAGTCAGGCCCGGTGTCTGCGAAACAAGGGTCAGAATGGCATCGGAGGGAATGGGTAAGAAGTCGTTGGTAAACACATTAAACGTATCGGTCATACCCGGATCAATGATAAAGTCCAGATCGTCCACCGCCAAAGGCGTTCCTGAAAGCATGGCCTCCAGGGTAATGGGCGCTGTCGGACAACCATTAAAACTTGCCTGAACCGTGTATGTACCGGCATTGCTGCCATTCAGATTCGTCAGGGTGATACTCGGAGCATTGGGCAGGTTGGGCTGCGGGCCACTCCAAATATAATTGGCGCCGGGAACGGCCTGAACCGACAGCATTACATCATCGCCCGGACAAGCAATTGCCGGATCAATATTTCCCTGTAAAGCAGGCAATTCGAGTACATTAACGGTAACCGAGCAGCTTGCCGTGTTGCCGGAAGAATCGGCTGCCTGGAACACCAACACATTGCTTCCAATATCCAGTATTCCGCCACTTTGTGTGCCTGTAATCTGTGTCACCAAGGGCGGGGTTGTGCAGTTATCGCTGGCCTGTGGCAAGCTGAACGTCACTTCAACACCGCGACAACTCATCGCCGTATCCACGCTGGCAATAAAGTTGCCCGGATCGGAAATTTCCACCCCGGCAACGCTCAGCACCGTTGGCGCTGAAGGACAAAGCATAATCGGAGCAATATTTTCCGTTACGGTAATGATAAAGGTCGCTGTGCTGATTCCTCCGGTGGTGGTGTCGGTAGCTGTGTAGGTCACGAGGTGTTCACCAATTCCAAATGTAGTGCCATTAGCCGGCGAGACACTGATTACCGGTGGTTCGCAATAGCCGGCAACACCCGGAGGTGTCCAGTTGACAACCGTAGAGCAAGTGCTGGTAAGGTCGAACACCAGTGTATCCGATTGCGGGATATTGACAAATCCCTGCAAGGCTGTCGGGATAATATTTACCTGAAATGAACAAGTATCAAAGTTGCCACTGGCATCCGTCACCTGAATGGTAATTTTGGTTGTACCGGGGAATAAAGTATCCGTCGGCTCCTTGGTAGAGGTATAAACCAATTCATTCACAGGTGTACAGTTGTCGCTATACGTCGGCGGCGTCCAGTTCAACACCAGGCCACAGGCAGATCCGTTGGTAATCACGGTGTCTTTAGGGCAAGTGCCGAGTATCGGCGCTACCTGATCCACCACACGCACAGTAAAGGTACAAAGACGGGTATTGCCGCTGGGGTCAATAGCCGTGTAAACAATGGTATCCAGGCCCGGTGTAAACACCGTATTGGGTTGAATATTGGGGAAAAACGAATTAATCCCGCAATTATCACTGACCTGCGGCGCGGCCCAGGTCAGGGTGGTATCACAATCATTTACCGGCAATTGAACAATAATATTCTGCGGGCAAGTCAGGAAAACCGGCGCAAAAGTATCCCGCACGATTACCTCAAAGGCGCAGGTTGTTTCATTTCCGCCGTTGTCGCTCGCCGTATATGTTACCGCGTTGGTGCCTACCTGAAACACAGAGCCGGAAGCAATATCCACATCCAAAGTCGGATTTTGCGTGCAGTTATCGCTCACGGTGGCGGCTTGCCAGCTGGCCGTAACGGTACAGCCGTTTGCAGGCGTGAACAGGGTGAGATTGGCCGGACAAATCAGCACGGGAGCTGTGGTGTCCGGAACAATTACGGTAAAGGAACAGGTGGCTGTATTTCCGGCGTCATCGGTTGCCAGGAAAGTTACTACGGTGTTGCCCGCCGGGAAGGTATCGCCCGACATCCAGCCGGAGTTATTTTCAATCAATACATTCTGGCTGCAATTATCGCTTGCATCCGGCTGATCAAATGTTGCAATACCGGAGCAGGAGTTAGCTATCGGACTGGCCTCGACCGTGCCCGGGCAATTGATCAGCTTGGGCGCTGTGCTGTCGGCCGCCGTAAGGGTAAAGCTACAGGTAGCGCTGTTTCCGGCTCCGTCGGTTGCTTCGTATGTGATGGTTTGCACATCGCCGGCCACCATTGCAAAACCCGGAAGCGCACTCACCAACAGGGTGATATTAGAAGCAAAACAGGCATCCGCAACGTTTGGCGCCTGCCAGTTGGCAATCACCTGACAATCTTCCGCAGAAACATACAGGGTTGTATTCACCGGACAATTGCTGATGACTGGCGGCGTAATATCGGCTACACTCACCACATGCGAACAGGTAGAACTGTTGCCTACCGAGTCGGTGGCTGTATAAATCACGGTCGTATTACCAACCGGGAAAATATTGTCAATTTCACTGGAAATCAGGCTTGCAATACCGCTGCAATCGTCGATAACATCCGGAGAGGGAATATTTACCGCAACCGTGCACTGTCCTGCAGGCGCCTGTACATTGATATTCGGCGGGCAGAACGTAAAGGTTGGCGGGCCCTGGTCTACGGTTGCTGCGAAGTAACCATTAATCGGATTCACCGGCATCGAGCTGAACGTGCCATCACCGCGAACCGCATCGGGATATCCCTGGAATGCCACAGCAGTGCTGCCGTTAGGGTTCAGGACATTAAAGGTGATGGTAAAGAAAATGCCGCCGTCGGGAATATTCGGCCAGCCGGTAACCAGATTGGAGGTACCATCCAGAAAACGCATAATGCCGTTTGGATAATCAGAGCTTGCAAAGCTGAATGCCGACAAGTTCAGGCCCGGATAAAAATTACCCACGGTGTTGAATTGCAGCACCGTTGGGTCCCATTGCAGCACGAATTGCAGGCCAATAACATCGGCAAAATTCGTTACGCGGAAATTCATAGTAATGGTGCTGGCGCCATTACAATTGGCCAGTACCGTATCAATCAGCAACCCTACCGGCGTACCGGCGTCTACATTGACCAAAAAAGAACAGGTAGCGCTATTGCCGGCGGCATCGGTGGCGGTGTAAGTAACGGTCGTCAGCCCGGCAAGATAGGTACCGTTGGCATTTCCCGAACCCGAGCCGGGCGTGGTGCCACTGCGTACATAAGAGAGCGCAACGGCTCCGCTGCAATTATCACTCAGGGTCGGCTGGAGGTTGTTGAAATCGGCGGTGATTACACCGGAAGGGGTCATCACGCTTTGGTTGGGCGGACAAACGATTGTCGGCGCCGTAATATCCTCAATGTTTACCAGACCATTTACGTAAAGGGTCGGAATTTCGAGCGGTGGAAAACTAGCGTTAGAGTAAGCTTCCTGAATGGTCGGCGAACTGTTGAAGAAAAAGTTGGTGTTGCTGCCCGATGCACCGATGGTTGTCAGATACACCCTGAACAAAGTTGCCCCCTGTGGCAGACTGGTTCCGCCCAGCAGCGTAAAGGTTGTCCAGCTGAATGTCAGCACGCCGTTGTTTACCTGAGTGGTACCAAAGTTGACGGGCGTCAGGCCGGTAAGGTCAGCGCCTATATAACTTACGGAGTCAAAACGCAGCACACTTTCGTCCCAGTTCATGGTAAATTGCAGTGAACCGAGCGAGTCAAAGTTAAAGGTCGTCAGGTCGATGATTACCTGTTGGTTACAATTACTGGTTTCATTGGATGCGATAACGGTGAGGGTATCGCTGCTCACTGCCGGAATCAGCACAACGGAAAAAGAACAGGTCGCGGTATTATTTCCGGCGTCGGTGGTAGTATAGGTAATAGTGGTTTGGCCGAAATTAAAGACCGTTCCGCTGGCATCCGGATCATTGGGTTGTGCTGCGGGCGTTGCGCCGATGGCGGTCCAGCCGGTTTGTGCGATCTGACAATTGTCTGTAATCATGGGTGCAATGCCCAAAACAGGACTGGGTGCATTGGCCTCTTCCGTCACATTTGCCGGACAGACGATCTGGGGCAATTCCGTATCAAATGGCTTTACACCGCCGGGAATGACGGTAAACGGCAGCGGGTCGGCTGCGGCATCATTGACTTCAATGGCGATGGGCGAGCCGATTATCCGAACGGGCGTAAATGCGCCGCCCAGTCGTTTAAAAACCGCCTTAAAAATGTAAGAATCGTCGGGGACCGAGCCACCGCCGAGTTTTGTCCAGGTGAACGTAAATCGTCCAGAGTTGATATAGGTTGTCGTGTCGAATCCGATATTTACCGTAGGGCCGGTAAAAGCGGGATTCATCAGAATGGTATCAAGTACCAGGTTGGCCACCGGTGTCCAGGATCCGGTGAATTGCATAGCGCCGATGTTATTAAAATTTCTAACACGAAACGCTACATGAAAAGTATCGGTATTGGTGCAGGCTATATTGACCGTATCGGTTTTCAATATCACCGGCGTTTGCGCGTCGGATTGAAAGGGATTCAGCAATACCGCAAAGAGGATTAGGATTAGTACGCTATTTTTCATGATTGAAAAATGTTTGAAAGAATGTGTACTTTCCTGAATAACAGGATTTTGTACAAGAAAGGTGGTTAAGAGCCTGCCTGAAAATTCATCAATTGGTTACAATTATGAATTCCCGTACAGGCGCTAAGCGGAAGGCGCGCCCGCGAGGGCTTGCAAGCTGTTTGAAAGTGCTGCAAGCCCTCTTCGGAGCGTTATCCTCTTTTTACCGTTTAATCAATCAGAATCATCTTCTTGCGATCGCTGAAGCGAGCAGTTTCCAGTTCGTAGTAGTACACGCCGGCGCCGCTCAAATCGGCACGACGCAGCGTAATGCTGTTGTACCCTTGATTGAACTGACCGGTTACTGTACGTACCAGTTGGCCGGAAACATTAAATACACGCAGGGTTGCACGGCTGTCTTCCGGCAGGCGGAAACCAATCACAGAACCTTCATTGAAGGGGTTGGGTTGGTTTTGATACAGTGCAAAACCTTCGTTGTTGTTTACACCCAAACGGTTGATGAATTCAAAATCAACCGGCATGGTGCTGCCGTCGCGATCCATCGCCTCGGCATTGGTTACTGCCGATGTCGGAGCCAGGAAGGGCGATAAAGCGCTGCCGCTTTCCTGTGCGCGGAACTTGAGGGTAAACAGTACTTCATTATCAGGCAGGCTGACCGGAATATGGCTGGTCCACACGGTGCTCAAGTGGCCTTCAGACAGGTAGGCTGTACCGAAGTTTTCAGCCGTCAGGCCGGGCAGTGCGCCAGCCTGGATGTCTTCGAGTTTGAACACTTCCGGATCAAAGCTGATGGTCGTCTGGTAAGCCTGGCGCTGGCGGAAATCACCGGCGCGGAAAGGCACCACTACTTCATCACCGGCATCAAAGCTTTGTTCTTCCAGGCGGAAAACAAAGGTATTGTTGCTGCGGTCTTCAACAGGCGAGCTGGTCAAAGAGTCCACGTTTACGTTACCGTTTACGTCACCCATACGGACGGCTACGAAGTCGTCGTCAAGGAAGCTTTGCAGTACATTATTGCGTTCAATCGTTTGCGGGAACGGTACGCTGAGCGGACCAAATGGTCCGTTAGGCGCCGGGTTCGGAGCAGCGGAGTTGAGCGGGAAGGTGTAGCTTTTGGGTACAAACTTCCAGTCGGGGCTGTTCAGCAGGTGCTGATCAGTACCCAATACCACGCGTTGGATAATCAGGTAGTCGGCCAGTGTGATTTTGCGGTCGCCGGTTACATCAGCGGCTACCCATTGATAGGGCGACGGGAAGAGCGGCGTGCCGAAGATCTGGTACTGGATGAGCAACAAGTCGGCAGATGACATGCCATTGGCGCCTGCGGTTGTTTTAGTGCAGGAAACAACGGTATTGGAAGCAGGTGGAACGGAGAACTCATAAGTGCCCGGTGCGCCTGTAACTTGTGTGGCGGCAACAGTACCTCCGAGGGTTACATTCACGTTTTTGACCGGTTTGACCGGTGTTCTCCAGGTCATAATGTCACCGGCAAGTTTCAGATCATTGTTGGCAATCGTAACGGTACCGTTCTGAATGTCTACCGGACGGGTAACCGGCGTACCGGCGCTGTCCTGCAGGAATTCAATCGGGGGCAGGCCACCTACAATTTGCAAGGGACTGGTACTGCCATTCGGTGCATTACCAAGCGTCACTTTGATTGTGAACAACACTGTTCCGGAAGGCAGGCTCAAGGGTTGAGCAAGCGGGTTTTTCAACCAGGTCAGGCCCGTTCCGGAAGGCGAAACGGTGAAAGTACCGGTAGCCGTCAACAGCGCGTTCGGGTTGGTGATGTCAGTAACAACACCAACGGCCGGATTCAACACTTGCGTATTGAGCGAGAAAGCGTGTATTTTATTGAAACGTTCGGCAGTAACCGGCACTTCAATCATTTGTCCCTGAATACCGGAACCATTGCCCACATTAAGGGTCAATTTGAGGCCGGCAGTTACAGTTGCAGTTCCTATGGCCTGGCAGTTGCTGGCTACGTCTGTAACGGTTACTGTATAAATACCGGGCATCAGGTTGGTTGCCGTAGCTGTTGTAGCGCCGCTACTCCATGCGTAGCTGTAGTTGCCGGAGCCGCCGGTAGCCGTTACGCTGACAGAACCATCGCCTGCGCCGAGGTAGCTTTCCTGGCCATTGATGGTGCTGACGCTGATACCGGCATTGTTGCCAAGCCCTACTTCAACATCAACTGTACAGGAGTTCGTATTACCATTTACATCGGTTACAGTCAGTTCAACTGTATTGAGGCCAATATCACTGCAATCAAAGCTGGAGGGGCTAACCACCATGGTGTCAATACCGCAATTGTCGAAACTGCCCAGATCAATATCCTGCGCTGAAATGGTTGCCGTGGCATTGGAGCCCAGCGATACCACTACACTGCCGTTACAAATAGCTGTCGGGATACTGTTGTCTTCAACAATAACCGTAATGGTATCAGAAGCAGTATTGCCGCAGAGGTCGGTAGCATTAATGATAAATTCGTATTCGCCAACCGGGAATATACCGTCAATGATGAGGCTGTCAGGCGCATAAAGCGTCTGATTGTGGGTAACCACCAACTGATTGGTCGGCGTACAGTCGAACAGGAACTGACCCATATCAAGGTTTACCGGTACTGCACAGTTCGTAACTGCAGGGAAGTCTGCCGATTGATAAACAAATGGCTCAACTATTCCCAGGAATTCCGGTGCATGCTGGTCGGTCACTACAATTTTCTGTGTGTGCGTATTGGTGTTGTTGCAGTTATCCGTAGCCGTCCAGGTGCGCTGTACGGTGTAGGAATACTGACCACAAGCGCCAAGTGCGGTATCTGTACGCAGCTCTGCATACACAATAACGATTTCATTCGCTGGTGTGCAGTTGTCGGTAGCCGTCAGAACAGGCGGCGTTACAAGCGCATCATCGCAGTCAATCGTCATATCGGGCGGCAGCGAAGAGAAGATCGGAGGTTTGGTATCTTCAATATTAAACGTTTGCACACAGGTCGCGATATTACCCGCAGCATCGCTCACTTTCCAGTTGCGTTCTACTACTTCACAAACTGCGCCGGAACCGACAAATACGGAATCCACATACGTTACCGTTCCACCCGGACAGTTATCCGTAAAGGTAGCGCTGCCGTTGTTGTTCATCGTCGGGCTGAGGCTCAGCTGACAATCAATGGTTTTGGATGCCGGACAAATGATGGTCGGGATAACATTATCCTGCACCACTACATAAGTCTCACAAACTGCTTCATTACCAGCTTCATCACGTACGTACAGGCGCACCGGATGTTGCGTGGCGCCAGCGTCGGCGCAATCAAAGGTAATGCTGCCAGCAATCGGACCAAGCGGCTGCAAGCGTTGAACGAACAGATCGAGGCTGTCGGTCGGAGAGCAATTGTCAAAACTGTTGGCATTTACCTGACTTGGGGTAATAATGGCCGTGCCGGAGCCCTGAAGGGCTACACTGATACCATTAATACAAGCTGCAATGGGTTTGGTGCCGTCTTTAATTTCAATGACAAGGGTATCAAACGACTGGTTGCCGGTGGTATCTTTTGCAAGGAAAATAAACGTGTGTACACCAAGATCCAACAGTTCGGTGGTATCGGTGAGGCTGAAACCACTGGTAGTGGTACGAACCCGCAAATCGGCGCCGGTCGCACAATCGCTGACGTACTGTGCCACGTTGAAATTCACCTGACGTTTGCAGTTTGTATTGGCCGGAAGGGTTGAATAAACCAGCGTATCGGGCATATTGGCTGCAAATACAGGCGCCTGGGTATCTTTAATCGTAATTACACGAACACCGGAAGCAGAATTTCCGGAGTCATCAGTAGCGATCCAGGTGCGTGTAATGGTGTAATTGTATTTGCCTACGCCGGCAGTATCCTGAGTAGAAACCTGTGTATACAATACCGGAACATTGGTATCGCAAACATCCGTCACGGTAACAGGTGTCGGGTTGGGAATCATTGCGCAGGCTTCCAGCGTAATGTTAGCCGGGATGGCAGAAAGTACCGGAGGCAGTACATCGCGCACCGTCACTTTGGTAGTACACTGTGCCATCTGGTTTTTCGCATCGCTTACTTTCAGAATGATGTTGTTTACACCAATATTGGCGCAAGTGAAAGTATCGCGGTTCAGCGAAAGTGTAATCGGGCCGCACATTTGCGGGTCGTAGCTCAGGCTGTCAATCATCGAAGTGTTGATGCTGGCTTTACCCAGGGCATCCAGATCAATGGTCAGCGCTGCTTCACACTGTGCAACCGGCGGGAAAATATCTTCCAGCACCGTAATATTTTGCGGTTGGCTGCTGATATTGCCGTTACCGTCGTTGTACAACCAGGTGATGACATAGCTGCCAGGCATCAGGTTGTAGCGCGGCGGTGTGCCCGGGATGAACATACCTACCGGTGTAGACGGGGTTGCGTAAATGGTATCGGCTGCCGGATTACATGGATCAAATGCAATTGGGGCATCAATGATAAATGTACCGCAGGAGTCAATGATGTCAGGCAGGGTTGCTACTGCCGGAATAGGCGCTGCGCCATCTTCCAGCACTACGTTAAAGGAGCAAGTAGCAGTATTATAACCATCTGAACCTGAAATAGTTACAGTAAATGTATTGCCAGATGCCGGCGGATTGGGGGCAAAAATAGTACCCAATGTTGTGCCTGCTGCAAATGCTTGCGTGAGTTGTACATTGCCCGAACAGTTGTCGGAAACCAGTACTAAGTTGCGATAGTTGGGCACCTGTGCAGTCGGGCATGTAGCCAGCAGGGTTTGATTTGGCGGGCAAATCAGTTGCGGCGCCTGCACATCGCGTACTTCCACAACAAAATCGCAAATGGAAGAATTGCCGGAGGAGTCAACAGCAGTATAGGTTACCGTTGTAATACCCACAGGGAACTGACCGGTTACAAAAATGCCAAAAGCATTATTGGAATTGTAGTTGAAGGGTGGCAAGCCGGAAGTAACAGCGGGAACGCTGATAGATTCTGTTACCGATTTCAATTTACAATCATCTACATCATCAAACAGGGTGTTCGGACGGCGCCAAGCGTACAGGTTAGAACAAGCGCCCGGTGTATTGTTCAATACCACCTTCGGCTGGTTGCAAATCGCATCATACCCGTTGTTGGCGGTGAAATAAGGGGCTTGTGTATCTTTTACCAAAACCGTTACAGTATCAAAAGCCACATTGCCACAAGCATCTACTGCGCGCCAGATCACTTTGGTCGTGCCGATCGGGAAAAAGGCCGCAGGAATAGCCGAACCGTTGGTAAAGGTCGTTACATCCAAGTATCCGAATGAAGGATTCGGATAGTCAATCTTATATTGAATGGATGTAAAATCAATGAAATCTGTGCAATTATCGCTAATGCTGTCTTCCGTAATCTGAAGCAGCAAAGGCGCGTCGCAGAAAACTTCGCTGTCTGTTTCCAGCACAATCTGCGCATCGGTGTTAAATACCGGCGCCGCATCATCTACCACAGCAATGGTTTGTGTAGCGGTGCGGGTATTACCGGAGGCATCGCTCACCTGCCAGGTACGGGTGATGGTGTATTCATTGGCACAAATACCGTTTGCCGTTACATCCGTAAAGGTCGGAACGATATTGGCCGTGCAGGCATCGCTGATGCCGGTCGGATTACCGGTAGTTGCAGGGCTGGACGGGCTGTCGCAATTGATCGTCACGTTGGCCGGAGCGGTGATGGTCGGTGCGGTAACATCGCGAATCAGGGTCACTTGCGAGCAGGTGCCGCTATTGCCGGAAGCATCGGTGGCGCGCAGGGTAATTGTGCGATTGCCGATGTGCGAACAGTTGAAGGTAAATGATGGCGCAAATGCGCTGCCATCTACTGAAATAGCGTACGTCAGTCCGGCGGGGCAGTTATCTGTGCTGCCGGCATTAATTGTCGTTGCGTTCAGGGTTACAGTACCTGCTGCATTCAGGCTGAGCGAGGGCAATGCCGCACAAGTTGCCGTAGGCGCAATATTGTCCTGAACCGTCACAACCGACACGCAGGAACCGGTGTTGCCGCTGCCGTCAATGAGCGTCAGGGTAACATTATTAGCTCCAACATTGGAACAGTTGAAGGCATAGGCAGTTGTTACATAGTCGTAGAAGCAATTATCGGTGCTGTTGTTGTCAATTGCTGTTGCCGGAACAGATACGTTACCTGCATTATTTAACTGCACCGTAATATCTTTACACTGTGCGTTTGGAGCCTGGGTATCTACCACATTTACAATGAAGGTATGTGTTGCAATATTACCCGAAACATCTGTTGCCGTGTAAGTAACAGTGGTTGCGCCAAAGAAGAAGAAAGTACCCGGGGCATGCGTGGTTGTTACAGTAACGGCGCCTGTGCAGTTATCCGACCAAACCGGGGCAATCCAGCTAACCGAAGCAAGGCAACCGCCTGTATTCGCATTTTTGGTAATCGTGCTGCCTGCTACCGGAGCCTGAAGCAGGGGGTTCGGGCCGGCATTTGTTACCACCGGAGCCACCTGATCTACAACCGTTACATTAAAGCTGCAAACGGTCTGGTTATTTTCGCCATCGCGGAAAGTATACGTAACCGTTGTTACGCCGCGATTAAAGTTATTGCTTACCGGATAAGCCGTCGTAGCCGCTGTTGTAGCGCCACCGAGGGTATAGGTAATGGAAGTTACGCCACAGTTATCTTTATACTGGCCAGGCGCCGTCAGCGAATTGGCTACCGGGATAGGCGTCAGGACCAGGCCTGGAATCGAGCTTGCCGGAGCAAGGCAGTTGGCGCCTACACTCACGGTTGAAGCGATGGGGCATTGTACCTGCGGAGCAAGGTTATCAACCACATCTACCTTCATATTAGCCGAGCAGGTAGCTGTATTGCCGGCGGCATCGGTTACCGTAAGGGTAACTGTTTGTAAAGCAGCTACATGCGAGCAATCAAAGCTCGCCGGTGCAACAGACAATGTAATAGAGCCACAGTTATCGGTCGAGCCGTTGTTAATCATGGCGGGTGTCAGGGTTGCCGTACCATTGGCCGCAAGCGGCAAGGTTACAATTGCATTGGTACATTTGGCCACCGGCAATTCATTTTCCAATACTGTCACCGTAATGTAACGGGTCACGCTGTTGTTAACGGCGTCTTTCCAGGTGTAAGGAATATAGGTAGTGCCAACCGGAAATTGCACCGTAGCCATTCCGGCTGCAACTGCGGGGTTAAATGCAGGTGCACCAGCCAGCAGGCCTGGCAGGAACAGGGTATCGCCCACCGCACGTACCTGAAAAGGAGTGCCTTCCGTAAGCATAAGCGCTCCAAGGGCCGAACAGTTATCGCTTACAGCGGGCGTCGGGCCGACGAGGTCGGGGCGGGTGAAGGTTACGACCTGTGAGCATTCTCCCAGCGAAACATTGAGCGGGCCATAAACCGGCGCCCAAGCTGCCACAACCGGAGCCGTAACATCAATCACCTTGATCGACATGGAGCAGGTGCTGGTATTGCCTTCGCCATCTTCGGCAGTCCATTCCACGACAGTTGTGCCTAAAGGAAATGCTTCGCCGACAATTGTGGTAACGCCGGACAAAGCGCCCGGATTGGAAACGGTCAGGCTGGAAAGCAGGCAGTTGTCGGAAGCTGTTGCATCGGCATTATCCCCTGCAACAACCACATACTGACACATAGCGTCGGCATTACGGATAATATTAGACGGGCAGGTAATCGCCGGATCTTCATTATCATTTACCGTAACCATAAAGCTACAGTTGCTGGAGTTGCCTTCAGCATCCGTGTAAGTATAGGTTACATTAGTTACACCTTTGGGGAAAACAGCGGTACCAGCACTGCCACTTCCGGAAGCCGGAGTAGCGCCGGGGGCCGTCCAGGTAATAGCCGGGTTGGCATCACAGTTGTCGCCACCAGCTGAAGCAATCGGCAGGCTGGAGGCCGTGCACAAACCGGCATCGGTATCCACAACCTGATCGGCCGGACAAGTAATCACCGGCGTTTCGTCATCCACAACCGTCAGGAAAAACAATGCGGAGCCGATATTCCCGCTCGCATCTTCCACAAAGTACGTAATTTCATACGAACCGGCTTCAAAGGTTTCCACACCGGCATCATCGCCGACACCGGAAATTTCGATACCCGGAGTAGCGGTATTGTCGATGCTATACGTTACAAACAAACTGGCAGCGCAGTTGTCGGTATACTCGCCGGGATTGATGCCCATCAGTGTTTTAGGCACCAGGACAATATTTATACCCGGAATAACACTCACGGTGCAATCCCCGGCGCCATCGTCAGAAGTATTGACGGTGAGATCATTAGGCGCTACAACATCCGGGATGGTAGCGTCTGTTACGGAAATTTCAATCTCCACGGGCAAGCTTTCCGTGGCCGGATCGAATGGTAAGGTACCATCATTAATGGTTACCCAATACGAGGTAGTACCAAGATCGCTACAATCCAGATTGAGCGGTGTATTACCTACAAAATTCAGCAAGTCCGCATCGCTGTAGATACGAACTTTTCGGTTTTGATTGAGCGGACCGCACAAGCCGCTATTGATGCGCGATTCGACAATCTGACGCGTCAATTGGGCGGCGCCTGAAACCGGGCTGAGGGTGAAAGAAAATTGAACCGGCGTTCCGGGAGGCGATACGACGATATCGCAAGCCTGTGCCATAGCCTTATGCCCAAAGGCAGCCAGCACCAACAGGAGCATAGCTGTACGGGCAAACCAACGCAATGTTGAGTTGCAGTTCATGGTTAATGTGTTAAGTGAAGGGAAAATTAGTGGAAAAGGAGGGACCGTGAAGACTGGTAGGGAGTGCTTCATCAATACGATCGGTTTGGAATGATAAGATGTTGTTGCTTGTTTCAATGTGTAAAAAGACATTGATACAATACAGGAAACGCGAAACCAACCGTAGGGCGGCGGATTAAAGGAATAAAAGAAAGCGCAAAGCTACAAACAAGTTTGCAAGCAAATAGCACTTTTGCGCAAGAGCATTGTTAAACACTCATAACTTACTGAAAAACAATGAATTATTTTTTAGCAAGTTTTAAGCATTCCAACTTATGCCGTTTTCCGGACATTTAATTGCAACGCAACATACAACTTTCAAGAATCATACCACAAAAGCGTTAAATGTTAAGTTTATATGCAAAATTTATTTTTAGATACTGTAAGTTGTTGATTTTCAATACTATTTTTTTTGATAAAAATTCCCCCTTACCTTTGTCGATCATGGCAGCAAAAAAACATCATCGGCATAAAATTCGCAAAAAAGGGTTGCCTCCTGGCACCCTGATCTACACCGGGCACCGGAAGGACGCCCCTTCAGATGTCTTTACGGTGCATTATTCAAGCGATTACGCTACCGAACAAGCCTCCTACCCTGCCCTCCCCCTGCCTCCCGGCGAACGGGTTCTCTGGGTGGACATCCGAAACCTTACTGACAGTGCTTTTATTGAGAAGGCCGGACAGGAATTTAATTTACACCCACTCGCACTCGAAGATGTGCTGGACACCAGCCAGCGCGCCAAACTCGAAGAGTACGACAATGGGCTGTTCTTTATCCTCCATGCCTTTAAATACCAAAAAGAAACCCTGGAGCTTATCACCGAACAGGTCAGTATTTTTATCGGCGGCGATTTTGTACTGTCGTTTCAGGAAGACCCCGATGATACCTTTGCCGTCATACGAAAGCGTATCCTCGACAGTATGGGGCGCATCCGCAAAAAAGGCGCCGACTACCTCGCCTACGCCCTGGCCGATATTATCGTGGATGGCTATTACCTCGTGCTCGACGACGTAGAAGGGCATCTCTTCGACCTGGAAGAACAAATCCATCACGAAGGCGCTTCCCAAAATTGCAAAGAAAGAATATTCCACCTCAAGCGCCTGCACAATATCATGCGCACCAAAGTGGTTCCCCTCCGCGATGCCCTGAGCCGACTCTACCGCTCCGGCAATCCGCTCCTCGATGAAACCAACACCGTTTACCTCCGCGATGTACTGGATCATGTCAGTCAGATCCTGGACATGCTCGACAGTCAGCGGGAAATGCTCTCCGGTCTCGAATCCCTTTTTCATGCCGAATCCGCCAACCGCCTCAACCATGTGATGCGGCTACTGACGGTCATCAGTACGATTTTTATTCCGCTTTCTTTTGTCGCCAGCGTGTACGGGATGAATTTTGACAATATGCCCGAGCTGCGCACGCCTTACGGCTACTATGTGGTGCTGGGCGTTATGGGCACCTTAATGGTGGGCATGCTGGCTGTTTTCCGCTGGAAACGGTGGATATAGTACTGCGAAGCTCCGCTTCGCAGCCGTACATCGAAGCTTTGCTTCGATGCACCGCTCTTATACGTAACTAAAAAGCACGAAGCCCGGCCTCGCACACCGCCTGGGCGAAGCCGGGCTTCGCTTGGGCGGAGTGCGAAGCCGAGCTTCGCTGTATGTGCTTGCGAAGCCGAGCTTCGCTGTATGTGCTTGCGAAGCCGAGCTTCGCTGTACGGTTGCGAAGCGGAGCTTCGCAATACATTACTTGGTCTGTATCATCTTGCGTGTTGCACTATCCGTCCGGGTTTCCAGCTGGTAGTACATCATACCTGTCGTATTCAGCAATGCACGGTCAATGGCGATCTGGTTGTAACCTTTCGCGAAGTCGCCCTTCTGCTGCCACAACATACGGCCTGTTTCGTCGAAGATCGTCAGTGTGGCCGTTGCAGCTTCCGGCAGGTGGAAGCCAATCGACGTTTTGCTCACAAACGGATTCGGCACGTTTTGGTACAGTTCGAAGCCTACACCGGAGATCGTCGAACCATTCGTACCGTTGAAGCGGAACGCTACATCCAGGCGATCGCTGCCAGCATTGTAAGCCTCCGCTTTCGTGATCCGGCTCGATACGCCCAGCATGCGGCTCAACTCTCCGGCCTGTGTGGCGCGGAAGCGCACCGTAAACTCATTGCCTTCACCGTTAACCGATGCAGTCATGGCTTTGTCGACTGCAAACACAGCGTAGTTCTCAGCTTTCAGACCCGTTACGTCCAAGATTTCCAGACCAGCGAAATTCATCGTAAACTGGTAGCCTTGTACTTGCTCAGCAGCCTTGAATGTTACGTCGAACGTCTC
>JAFLBP010000045.1 GCA_017303875.1 Chitinophagales bacterium
AAAAAAATGGACTGTACCTATTCATAACTGGGGTATCGTCCTCAATGCTTTTTTAACTACCTTTGAAAAGCGTTGCCAAATCGATCTCCAGTGAAAACCAGTTTACACAAAAATCTTTAGACTCTCTGGACTGTACCTATTCATAACTGGGGTATCGTCCTCAATGCTTTTTTAACTACCTTTGAAAAGCGTTGCCAAATCGATCTCCAGTGAAAACCAGTTTACACAAAAATCTTTAGACTCTCATTTTTTTCCGCACTCCGCACTCCGCACTCCGCACTCCGCACTCCGCACTCCGCACTCCGCACTCCGCACTCCGCACTCCGCACTCCGCACTCCGCACTCCGCACTCCGCACTCCGCACTCCGCATTCCGCACTCCGCATTCCGCATTCCGCATTTCAACTATACTCAAATCCTTCTACCTTTGCAGCAAAAATAAACACACATGAAAAAATTATTCTTTGCGCTTGCTGTATCGGCGCTGGCCTGGGGCGCCTGCAAAAATGACGGCGCAGAGGGCGGCGTTCAGTCGATTCCTCAAGGCACCAATTCCACGCTGGTGCGCAATCCGGCAACAGCAGATATGCCGCTCGACTCCAATGAACTGGCGCGTATTACCTACAAAGAGAAGGAATACGATTTTGGCACCGCCAAAGAGGGCGACATCATCACGCACGAATTTGAATTTACCAATACCGGTAAAGTGCCCCTCGTCATTACCAACTGCCGCTCTACTTGTGGCTGTACCGTGCCCGAATGGCCGGAAGAGCCGATTCCACCGGGTGGAACAGGCAAAATTCTGGCAAAATTCAACACAGAAGGCAAGAGCAACCGCCAGTCGAAAATGATCTATGTAACGGGCAATACCTACCCCAATGAATCGCGGGTGACATTGACCGGCATGGTCGAGCCGAAATAATCAGGGATCAACCGCTGCAGCGGGTACTGCCGGCAACAGCGGCCGGATTTGTATTTCCGTGCGGCGGTTGCGCTGCCGTCCTTCAGGCGTTTCGTTGGAGGTAAGCGGCTTGAATTCGCCGCGCCCGACGGGCTGCAGCTGATTGGCATTCACGTTGAACTCGCGCAGGAGCGTGCGCGAAAGTGCCGCTGCACGCGCCAGGCTCCAGTCCCAGGTATCCTGCAAGGTCTTGTTGCCCTTGGGCAGCACATTGTCGGTATGGCTGACGATGTACACGTCGAGGCTTGGGCGTTCGATGAGGAATGCGGCCAGGGGCGTAAGCATGGTTTTGCCTGTTGGCGCCACATTGATGCCGCCGGCATCGAACAGGCCCTTGTCGGGCAGGGTGAGTACGACGGCGTCGTTGGCGATGCTGAAGCTGATGTCGGGTTGTGCGGCATACGCTTTTTGAAGCGTTTTTTGCAGGTCTTCAAGGATGCTTTTGCGTTTTTGCTGTACTTCGGCGATTCGGCTGCGCAGGTCTTTGCATTGGGCGAGCTGGACATTTTTGGACGCCAGTTCGCTCTCTACGGCTGCTTTTTCGTTGAGCAATTTTTCCGTTGACGCGCCCAACTGTTGCGTGCGCGCGCTGAGTTCCTTGTTCAGGTTGCGCAGCTGGGCATCCTGATCGCCGAGGTTGCGGTTGAGGGCGCCATTTTGCTCGGTGAGTTTGGCAACTTCCGTTTTGCGTTCGCCCAACTCTTTGAGCAGCACTTGTTCGCGGGCTTCGGTTTGTTGGCGCAGTGCAAGTTCGGCGCGATAAATTTTTGGTTTCACACAAGCTGAAGCGGCCATAAGCAGGGCCGGCAGCATCAAAGCATAATGTTTTCTCATGTATAGGTGGCCTAAGTTTTTGTGTTACATCCTGTTTTCAGGTTTTTGCTTCAGCGCCTGCAACTACGAGTCGGCTGCTTTGCAGGGCGTTTGGCAAGCCGACGCTTTTTACCAGAATGACCAATTACAGTCGGTTGTACTGGATTCCATTCGGCTGCAATGTTCGGAAAATGGTTTGTATGAATTTCACTCCACCGGATTTTACCATGAAAAGGGTAGATACCGGGTGGCAGGTAAATACCTGTTTGTGACCGACAGTACTGCGGCGACACCTTCCGAACGGGCCATCAAAATACTGAGTCTGGCCGGCGATTCGCTTAAGTTGGAAATGCGCGACCAAAACGCACAAAAACAGGTGTTGGTTTTTAAAAAAACAGGTTAAGCGCATGCGCTAAGCCTTACACCAGGGCTTTAATGCCTTTTACCAATTTGTCCAATTCCATTTTCGTAGTGTACACATTCGGTGTAACGCGCACGCCGTTGATGTCTTCCCATTCAATGGCAACGGTGTGAATTTTCCAGTCGCGGAACAACTGTTCGCTCAACTCTGTCGCTTTTTTCCCTTCTATCCCGAATACGCCGATGGCGCAGCCGAATTCGGGCTTCATGGACGTGTACAATTTTATACCCGGCAGGTCTTTTACCTGTTGCATCCAATAATTTTTCAGATGGTGCAGGCGCTTTTGCTTGCGTTTGGAGCCGATCAGGTTGTGCAGGTCAAGCGAGTATCCGACCGACATTTCGATGGGAAAACTTCTGGTTCCGAGGGTTTCAAATTTACGAATATTGTCGCCCTCCGGTTTGTCATTCGACAACAGCGGCCAGACGCCGGCTATTTTATCCTTTTTTACCCATAATAATCCGTTGCCGAATGGCGCACAAAGCCATTTGTGCAAACTGGTGCCAAAATAATCGGCGCCCAGTTCCGGTATTTTATAATCGAGCAGGGCGAAAGAATGCGCGCCATCTACCAATACTTCTATACCGCGCTGGTGGGCCGCATCGGCAATCCGGCGTGCGGGCATAATCTGACCGCTCCAGTTGATTAAATGCGTGACGTGCACCAAGCGGGTTTTTTCGGTAAATTTGGAAGTATATGCTTCGGTAAGGGCTTTTTCGTCTTCCGAGGGCAGTTTTAAATCCACAAATACGAGGCGGATACCGTCGCGTTTTTCGCGTTGCCGCCAGGCATTGAGCATATTGGGGTAATCGTATTTGCTGAGTACTACCTCGTCGCCCGCCTTGAGGTTCAGGCCGAAAATCACGGTATTGAGCGCTTCGGTGGCATTGCGATTGAGGGCGAGTTCATCCGGGTTGCAGCCGGCAAGGGCAGCGAGGTTCTGGCGCAGCGGCTCGCGGTCCTGATCCAGGATGCGCCACATATAATAGGAGGGCGCTTCGCTGCACATGCGGTTGTAGTAATCGAGCGCGTCCATGGCAGCGCGGGGCGCCGGGCTGACGCCGCCATTGTTGAGGTTGGTGAGTGTAGGGCTGGCGGCGAAGGCTAAGCGGATTTGTCGCCAGAAATCCTCCTCCTCCTGATCGTCGTCGCCGGGTGGCGGAAACGAAGGAGGCAGGTAAGGGAATGCTTCGGCGAAATTCTGGTGCAGGGCAGCTGCGCCGAGCAGGGTAGCTGCCTGGCGGATAAAGGAACGGCGAATCATAGGCTTTTACTGATGATATGCGGCGCAGTGGAGTTGGCCATTTTCATCCAGCGACCATTTGCCGCGGAGATCGGGTTCGTACACATTGCGCGCAAGGTGTTCCATAAAATCGACGCGGGAAATATTGCGTGCGCCGAGGCTGAGCAGGTGCGGTGTTTCCTGCTGACAATCAATCAACTGGAAGCCTTTTTCCTTCAAAGCCCGCACCAAGGTAATAAATCCGGCTTTGGATGCATTGTCCTGATGCGAAAACATACTTTCTCCGTAGAAAATTTTGCCCAAAGCAATGCCGTACAGGCCACCGACTAAGTTGTCGCCTTCCCAGACTTCTACGGAGTGGGCCAGCCCAAGCAGGTGAAAACGCATGTAGCCTTCAAAAAAAGCAGGGCTGATCCAGGTGCCTTCCTGCCCTTGCCGGGGCGTATGCGCGCAAGCCTGCATAACCCGGTGAAATGCCTCATCGCAGGTGATGCGAAAGCGACCTTTGTTGAGCAGGCTGCGCATACTTTTATGTACTTTCAATTCATCGGGCAGCAAAACGGCTCGCGGGTCGGGTGAGAACCAGAACAGTTCGCCCTGCTCTTCAAACCAGGGAAAAATGCCGTTGCGATAAGCTGTAAAGAGCCGCAGCGGACTCAGGTCGCCACCAATGGCCAATAAACCGTCGGCCTGCGCCAGGTAAGGCGCGGGAAAATCGGCGTCATCGTCATGAAGGCGGAAAACCGGCACGGCGCAGGGGGTTAACGGACGGAGATCACCTTGGTTTTAGCCCACTGATCGCCGAGGCGCTGGCGTTTGTCGTTGGTGAACAGCACGATCAGTTCAACCAATGGCAGTACCGGAATAACCATGGAGACATTGCGGAGCAGCACCACATCCCAGCGGTTGGTGAGCGGTTCGCCGTTTTCCGTAACAGCGCGCAGGCCCATCGCTTTTTTACCAACGCTTTGCCCGTCGAGGAAAGGCAGACCGTCGCGGGTAAGCCAGTAGGCGAGGTAGGCGATCCAGCCGACAAAAGGAATCAGGATAAATGCCGAAGCGACGATGGCATCAATCAGGCCGGCAAGAATGCGGTTGCCGTCGTTGGCAGAAGCAGGTTGTGTGTTCATGGGAGGAGGAATGGTTTCCATTGTTTTGATATTTAGTTGACAAACGTGTTTTGATGTCTGATCAAAGGGCATCGTCGTCCTCATCACCGCCCTGAATTTCGGCGGACAGCCCGCGTTCGAGCAGGGCTTCACAGTAGGGCAGCAATTGGCGGCGCGGCGCAGTTTTTACGGTAGCTTTTCCTTTGGTGTGGATAATGAGTGCCAATTGTTCCGATTGCACGGACGTATGCCCGAGCACAGTCATAAAACACTCAATCACCCAGTCAAAAGTATTTACATCATCGTTGAACACGACCAAAAATGCGGTAGAGCCGGCACTAATGTCGTCTTCAACGAGTACTTCCTCATCTTCTTCCCAGAACGGCTTCATAGTTTTCGGGCTTGTGATTTATGCGTTTAATGCTTTTTTGACGGCGGCAAAATCCGGAATTTCACCGGCATTTTCCAGCACTTCCGCGTAGCGGATAATACCCTGACCATCAATGACAAAAGCGGCGCGTTTGGAAACGCCTTTGAGGCCAAAACCAAATTCTTTGTACAGGGCGTCGTATTTTTTACTGACGGTTTTATTAAAATCCGACAACAGCGGGAAGTTGAAACCCTGCTCCTCTTTCCATTTGGCGAGGGTAAAAGGGCTGTCTACAGAAATCGCCAGGATTTCAGCATCTAAGGATTGGTATTCGGCCAGGCTGTCGCGCATCATGCATAATTCTTTGGTGCAGACGCTGGTAAACGCGAAAGGGAAAAACAGCAAAACCACGTTTTTGCCGCTGTAATCTTTGAGTTGTACCAGCGATTTGTCGCTGGCGCGGAGTGCAAATTGGGGTGCTTTATCGCCGGTTTGTAGCATTGTACAAGTAAAATGGTAAATTTTGCAGATGCGCAAAGATACAAAAGGCATATCGAATCTGTTAGGCTGCGATTGTTGTAATTATTTTTACTAAGTTTGCCCGATCTACAATCTCTTGTCTATGCGATATTCTACCCTGCTGTTTGCAGCAATCCTGTTTTTCCCCTTATTCCTCACGGCGCAAGGCAGCTTTCCGGTTTCCGCACCGTCCGACGAGCGCCCGGGGGCATTTGCTTTTACCAATGCCACCATTTACACCGATTATAAAACCAAACTCGACAATGCCACGCTGATCGTACGCGAGGGCAAAATCGTCGCCTGTGGCGCCGGTATCGCCGTGCCCGCCGACGCCGTTGTGCAGGATTGCCGGGGCAAAATTATTTACCCCGCCTTTATTGACCTCTATGCCGGCGATTACGGCCTGCCCGCTGCACCGCCCGCCGCCGAACCCGCCGGACGCCGCAACGCATCACCCGCACCCGCGCGCAAAGGCGCCTACGCCTGGAACGATGCCCTGCGCCCGGAATACAACATTGCCGAAAACCTCTCGCAAGACCCCAAAGCCGCCGATGCCTGGCGCAAAATGGGCTTCGGCGCCGTACTTACACACAAAGCCGACGGCATTTCCAGGGGCACCGGCGCCTTGCTGGCCCTCAACGACGATAAAGAACACAAAACCCTGCTGCAAACCCGCGTTTCGCACCACCTCTCTTTCCGCAAAGGCAGCAGCAGCCAAAACTACCCCACCTCGCTGATGGGCAGTATCGCGCTGCTCCGCCAAACCTACCTCGACGGGCAATGGTACAAAACAGAAGGCTGGAAAAACGAACAAAACCTCTCGCTGTCCGCCTGGAACGAGGTACAGAACCTGCCCCAGATATTTGAAGCCGGCGACAAACTTGATGTGCTGCGCATCGGCCGTATCGGCGCAGAATTCGGACAAAAATATATCGTCAAAACCGCCGGCGACGAATACCAGCGCCTCGACGCCATCAAAGCGCTGGGCTATGCGCTCATCGTGCCGCTGAATTTTCCGGAAGGCTACGACGTGCGCGACCCCTACGACGCCCTCGAAGTGTCGCTCAAAGACCTCAAACACTGGGAAATGGCGCCCGCCAACCCCGCCCGCCTCGACGCCGCAGGATTGAACTTCGCGCTTACTGCCGCCGGACTGCGCGACAAGGCCAAATTCATGGAAAACCTGCGCAAAGCCATCGAGCACGGCCTCAGCCCGGAAGCCGCCCTCAAAGCCCTCACTTACACGCCCGCCACACTCATCAACCGCTACAACAACAGCAACGGACAAGCGGGCATCGGCAGCCTCGAAAGCGGCAAAGTGGCCAACTTTATCATTTGTACCGGCGACGTATTCAAGGCCGAAAGCAAAATTGCCCAAACCTGGGTACAGGGCAAAAGCTATGATTACTTCACGCCCGGATGGTTCAGCAACAAACCTGAAAGCTTCGGCGACTACCGCTTGGACGTGGGCGGCACAAGCTATACCTTATTATTAAAAGGCAAACCCGAAGCGCCGGAAGCGCAGGTGATGCGCGCCGACAGCAGCAAAATAAAAGCACAATTCAGCATCAGCGCCAACGGCATCGTTACCCTTGGTTTTCAGCCCGATTCGACCAAAAAAGGAAGCCTTTCGCTCAATGGCGTGGCGGATGGCCGCAATTGGAACGGCACCGGCACCACCGCCGAAGGGCAGTGGATCAGCTGGAATGCTACCCTGCTCAAAGTCGCAGAGGCAGGCAAAGGCGACAAACCCGGTCGCCCGGCAACCAAGCCCGAAGTGGGCGAACTGCTGTTCCCCTTCACGGCTTTTGGCCTGAAAAGTATCCCGCAGCCGCAAACGTATTTTATCCGCAATGCGACCGTCTGGACCAGCGAAAACGACGGTGTACTGGAAAACTGCGACGTATTGGTAACGAACGGAAAAATTCAGCGTGTGGGCCGCAAATTATCGCAGCCCGATAACGCCATTGTGGTGGATGGCACCGGCAAACACCTCACGGCCGGTATTATTGATGAGCACAGCCACATCGCTGCTTCGCGTGGCATCAATGAAGCCTCGCAGGAATCTACCGCCGAGGTGCGCATCGCAGATGTGATTGATTCTGAGGATATTGATATTTATCGTCAATTGGCCGGCGGCGTGACCAGCAGCCATATTTTGCATGGCTCGGCCAACCCGATTGGCGGCCAGACCCAGCTCATCAAGCTTCGATGGGGCAGCGAGCCGGAGGGGCTGAAGTTTAAAAACTGGCCGGGGTATATCAAATTTGCCTTGGGTGAAAACGTCAAACAAAGCAATTTCCAGGGCAGTACCCGCTACCCGCAAACGCGCATGGGCGTGGAACAGGTGTACACGGATTATTTCACCCGCGCCAAAGAATACGCCGCCCTGAAAAAATCGGGCAAACCCTACCGCCGCGACCTCGAACTCGATGCCTTGCAGGAAATTATTGAAGGCCAGCGCTTCATCACCTGCCACTCCTATGTGCAGAGCGAAATCACCATGATGATGCGCGTAGCCGAGCAATTCGGTTTCAAACTCAACACCTTTACCCACATCCTGGAAGGTTATAAAGTGGCCGACAAAATGGCCAAACACGGCGCGGGCGGCAGTACCTTCTCCGACTGGTGGGCCTACAAATACGAGGTGTACGAGGCCATTCCGCAAAATGCCAAAATGATGATGGATCAGAAAGTGGTGGTGGCCATCAACTCCGACGATGCCGAAATGGCCCGCCGCCTGAACCAGGAAGCCGCCAAATCCGTCAAATATGCCGGTATGAAAGAAGCCGACGCCTGGAAAATGGTGACCATCAACCCCGCCAAACTCCTGCGCGTGGACGACCGCGTGGGCAGCATCAAAAGCGGCAAAGACGCCGACCTCGTGCTCTGGAACGACAACCCGCTGTCGGTCTACGCCGTGGCTGAAAAAACCTGGGTAGACGGCGCCCTCTACTTCGACCGCAAGGAAGACGAGCAACTGCGCCAGTCGGTACAAACCGAACGCGCCCGCCTGATTCAGAAACTGCAAAACGCGAAAAAAGACGGCCCCGGCGGCGAACGCCCCAGCGCGCCCAAAGGGCATTACCATTGTGATACGGAAGGAGAGGAAGGGGAGTAGTGTGGGGCTTTGACGTACTCCGACGTTTATCCTACGTTGACGTTTACTAAACTTCGAAAGTTTAGTAAACGTCAAGCACCAGCCCGACGTTTACACGTCGGGCTAAACATTAAAAAACTATCTTTGCCGGTTCAATGACGAAGCTATTGTTTTGCCTCTTTTCAATCGTAGGAATGGCAAACAATAATAACATCATAACAAAAAACGGCTCTCTTTGAGCCAGATTAACCAATATGTTAATTATGAAAGCAAGAGAAGATGTAATTGATGGTGTTAAAAAATGTGCTATCTGGTGGATAGGCCAACGACGTGCAAAATTGGAAGAGCAGCTCAGCGAAACCATGTCTGTGAACCCGTTCATGATGCCATTTTTATTTGATTATCATGATTTAAAGTCCTTTGAAGAACTTGCAGAGCTGATAATCGCCTCTCATTTGATGACAGGCCATAGTACAGGTTTTGGAAAATTAATTGATGAAAAAATTCTTCCAGAGGTATTTGGTACGAAAAAACTTGATGCATCATTCAGAAAAAACAATAAGCCTTTTTCATACTCCTGTTTTGATGAAATAGACCACCTTATTGATCGAAAGAATGGAGTTGTTGAGTTGTTGTCACTTAAGGCAGGAAAATGGACAATTCAATTAACTATGGCCGTCCAGTTAAATAAGGCATTCAAAGAAATAACAGAAACCTACCCAGGGCTTTGCAATAATATCGTTGTTGGGGTTTTTTATGGGAAACCGAGTGATTTAACTGACAAATATGATATTTTAAGAGGCATTAATAGAGGAGCTAATCATGATGTAACCGACCTTCAAAAGCATGTTATAGTGTATAGCGGAAGAGACTTCTGGAAGTGGCTCAATTATGGCGAAGAAAACACACAGGAATGGGTCTTACAAGGCCTTTTAAATGCCTTACAAGAAACTAAAATCCATATAACTGCCAAGGAGCTCTTGCAGAGATATAAAGAAAGTGTAGTTACAAAATATCAAGACGACATTTTGGAGGAGGATGGGTCAATAAATTGGTTTAACCTACTTAAAAGGATAAACGGTTAAACAGCGATTTCATCCATTTCTGGAACGAACAGCGACAGTTGTTTAACATTTTCGTGTGGTTCCGCATCATAATAGTCGAAATCACCCGCAAAAGATTGTCCATTTTTCCAAAAAACTCGAGTGCGAACATGTGGTCTCAAATGTTGGATAGTATGCGAACATTTGGGTTCTTGAGACATTCCAAACTTTTCAATTTTTTGCAATAACTCCTTCAATACATTTCCAGCAACCATTCCCAATCGAACGGGGACAGCATTTCCAACTTGCTTGAACTTTGAAGATGTGGTTCCTTGAAAAATCCAATCTCTTGGAAACTCCTGAATTGCCGCTGCTTCCCCTACGCTTATTGCTCTTAATTCTTCAGGATGACACATACTTGTTCCAGCATGATTGGGCATTGTAACTACCGTTGGAGACGGGAAATTATAGGATAACTTCCTCCAATATGCGCTTCTTCCACCTTTCAAATACCAACTTTTTCCCATGGATTCTTTTTGTATTTCTTCAGGCAGACTCCTCCAATTCCCACCTGGCGGAACCATTGACAAATATTTTAATTTCCGAGGACTGAAATTCATTACCTCTGGACATGGGTCGGTAAACCCTGAGTTTGATCCAATAACATCACCAAGTGTAGCAAATGGCGGCAAATTATCATTAAGGCGGTTGCTGAACTGTGGGGGGGGGAATTTTACGTCATAACCATATTTATTCCCAATCAATAAGACACGTTCTCGTATCTGCGGAGCTCCATAATTAACCGAATTTACCACGAAACAATTAACGTTGTACCCTATCTTATTAAAAGATTCAAATATCAACCTTAAGAGTGACCCATCTTTATAGAAATCATCAGTAAAATTCTGATCAGCCTGCTTTTTTTTATTTTTGGGCACTACTGACATAGAAAGTAAACCTCTCACATTTTCCATTAAAAAAGCAGCGGGTTTGACTTCCTCAACGATTCTTAAAAATTCAAAAACCAATTGTCCTCTGGCATCTTCAATACCTAGCCGATTACCAAAAACACTGAAAGCTTGACATGGAGGGCCACCAACTACGAGGGAGACCTCATTGTCAACAATCTGTCCTACTTTTTTCAGCTCTTCCCCACGTACCATTGTAATTGATCTATCAATTACGGGTAAATCAGGTTTGTTAAATTTTATGGTGGCAACGGCCTCCTTGTCAATTTCTACACAGACGGCAGTTTCGAAGCCTGCTTGCTCAAGGCCAAGATCAAGCCCCATTGCTCCACTGAAAAGAGAAATATATTTTTTCATAATATCAGTTTTGCCAAATATTAGTGATTGGGTTTGAATGGTGTCTTACGATATTCTTCAAGTTGTTCTTCAACAATCCTTATTGCTTCTTGGGTTGTATTATTCAACCCATAGTCTTTGATTATTTTTTCTGCCATCAGTTTTGCTTTTAATGATGATTCTTCAACTTGGTAGTATTGAGCTAATTGACTAAGTTGGAGAAAGGTTGGAAGCCGTTCCCCTCTTTCAATCTTACTTAACAATGGGCTGTCAATGTCAGTAATTTTTGAAATGTCATGTAATGTAGCACTTCTTTGCGAACGTAGCATCCGAAAGTAACTACCTAAGTTTTGATTCATTTTAACGCGTTGACAAAATTTGACTTGTCAAGGATTGGCAAATTTAAAACAATAAAATATTATCTTGCAAACTTTTTAATCAAAAATGTTTAGAAATTTTTTAACAATATATCTGGGCCTAGTTTAGGGATTAAAAGATACCAGTTATCACCATTACTACTTCATCTCATTCACGCGCACAAAATCCATAAAATTGTTGCGATTGATGCACTGAAAGGTAGCATCAGGGTAATTTTCGAGCCACGCTTTTGGGGCGGAAGCGGTTTTGTCGCCCCATTTGAATTCAAAGCCGCGCAGTTGTCCGCCCGATGCTTTCACCCAGTCCAATTCAGCGCCTGTTTGGGTGCGCCCAAAAAAGCGGCTGGCGTATTGGAAGTGGTTGTGCGCTGTTTTTAGTCGTTCAGAAACGTTAGGATACGCGATTTGTGCTGATCGATCAGCACAAATCCCCCCCCTGCCCCCCTTACCCCCTTAATGATCCGGCCAAAAGTATTCGCTCACTTTGCGAATATACTCTCCCGGTCGGGCTTTGGAGGAAAGGAACAGGGAAGCGCGACAGCCGACCTCGTAGGGGCAGTCCTGCAGAATTGCGTCCGGAGCGCCGTCCTGGTCCAGGTCGCCGAACCAGAGCAGGTCGACCGAGGGATTGGCATCGCTGATTTCGGGGCGCACCCAGGGCGTAAGGTCCTGGGTTTGTACGGGGTCGGTGCTGTAATCCAGGAGGGTGAGGCGATAATCTTTGACCATCACGTAGGCTTTGTCGAGCGTTGCGCAGCCGGTGGCGGCCAGTCCCCAGGTAGGGCGGGTGATGGTGTCGTTGGGTTCATTGCCGGGGTAAATAGACACCTGAGTGCCGGGTTGCAGGGCTGCCGTAAAAAACAGGGTTTTGGGATCGAACAGGCCGAGTTGCCCGACAAAGCCGGTTTTGAGCGGTGTCAGGGTGCCGATAATAAACTTGCTTTCCTGTTTCTGGTTGGTTTTCAGCACTTTGATGTACTCGCCGAACATTTCATTGAACTGATCCTGCACTTTTACGTTTATACTGCGCAGTTCATCGCTAAAGGAATCACGTGCGTACACGCCGTACCAAAGCATGGGCGGCACTTCTTCCATGTATGTATTTTCGAAAAAAAGGCTGAAGGTATTGGCTAAGTAGGTGCTGAACGCGTAGCCGGTTTTGCCTTCGTAGCGCACCTTGTACCAGCTGCCCCAGGTGAGGGAGTCCAGCTCGATGAGTTCGCCGCCATTCCAGGCTTCGATGAATTCCACCACTGAGCCGCGGGGCAGGTTGGCAATTTTTTTGGCGTTGATGTCGGCATCTTCCCGCAGGTTGAGCGAGCTGGCGATCACCACCATCTCTTCGGGGTAAAATGCGCTGGAAGTTTGTGCCGAAAGGCTGCCGGCAAGCCATAAAAACAGGGCCGTCGGCCAAAAACGGAAATTATTCATGTGGGATAAATTTGATAACAAGCTCAAAAAAGGCACTTAACGCGACTTTTATTTTTGCAAAGGTGAAAAAGCGCGCGATCTTGCAGAAATTGATTTTTTAGTTTCGCTTAAAAAAGGACTAAATCATACCTTTGCAACCCAACATCATTGCATAATTCTTACCTGACATGCCGGTCATAGAACTTAAAATCCCCAATCTGGGCGAATCCATCTCCAATGTTACTTTTTCCAAATGGCTAAAACCCGACGGTTCCACCGTTTCCATGGATGAGCCGCTCTGCGAAATTGAAACAGAAAAAGCCAATCAGGAACTTTCCGCCGACTCGGCCGGTAAACTGATCTGGGTAGCCAAAGAAGGCGAAGACCTCGCCGTGGGCGCACTTTTTGCCAAAATTGACACCGATGCCGCCGGCGCCGCACCCGCAGCGCCCAGCGCTCCGGCCACCACCAGCGAAACACCGGCCGCGCCACAAACGCCAACCGCTGCTTCCGCTTCATATGCCGCCGGACATCCCTCACCCGCAGCAGCCAAAATATTACAGGAAGGCGGCGTGCCCGCTTCCAACGTTGCCGGCACCGGCCGCGACGGCCGTATCACCAAGGAAGATGCGCAAAATGCCGTAGCCAACAAGTCGCAGGCGCCCGCAGCACCTGCCGCACCCGCTACGCCCGCAGCACCCGCTGCCGCAGCACCCAACAACAGCGCCTTTTCCCGCGATGATCGCCGCGAACGCATGAGCCGTATGCGCCGCACCATCGCCAAACGCCTCGTCAGCGCCAAAAACAATACCGCCATGCTGACCACTTTTAATGAGGTGGACATGACGGCCGTTATGGAGCTGCGCGAAAAATATCAGGACGCATTTGTAAAAAAATATGGCGTCAAACTCGGCTTTATGTCCCTCTTCGCCAAGGCTTGCGCCAAAGTGCTGATGGAAATGCCCGATGTGAATGCAAAAATCGACGGCGACGACGTGGTCTACCACAATTACGCCGATATCAGTTTCGCCATCAGTACCCCGACGGGCCTCGTGGTGCCACCCATCCGCAACGTTGAAAGCCTCAACTTCGCCGAAGTGGAACTCAAACTGAAAGAATTAGCTGTAAAAGCCCGCGACGGTAAACTTTCGCTCGAAGAAATGAGCGGCGGTACCTTTACCATTACCAATGGCGGCGTTTTCGGAAGCCTGCTCAGCACGCCCATCATCAATGAGCCGCAAAGTGCCATTCTCGGTATGCACAGCATCAAAGAACGCCCTGTGGCCATCAACGGCGAAGTGAAAATCCGCCCGATGATGTACTTAGCTCTCAGCTACGACCACCGCATCATTGACGGCTCCACTTCCGTGACCTTCCTCGTGAAAGTTAAAAACCTGATCGAAGATCCGACCCTCCTGTTAATGGATCTTTGATCAGTTATCAGTTATCAGTCAGCAGTCAACAGTTATCAGTTATCAGTCAACAGTTAGCAGTTATCAGTCAGCAGTAGACACTGAACATTCTAACGTCTTACTGCTCACTGATAACTGTTGACTGCTCACTGCTGACTGATAACTGATAACTGTTGACTGATAACTGTTCACTGATAACTGATGACTGAAATAATCAATCCGCTTGAACTCCTTCAGATGCACCAGCTGCCGGAGGAGCAACTCAGCATGACCCGTTTGCAGGAAGCGCGTTATGCGTTTTCCCTCGCACACAAGGACGCGGATTGGGTAGATTACGGATTTCGGAAAATTCCTTATCGGGAGGCCATGCAGGCGCTGCAAAGCCTGAACAGCGTAGAGGATCTGCGTTTTTACCGCCACCTTGTCGGGCCGCTGGAAAAAATCATTCAGGGGCACTGGAATGCGCCGCTGGAGGCTGTGGCGAGTACGCCGCTTTGGCAAAATCCGGCGCATGCAGCACGCCTCAGGCATTTGCTGGAGCCGATATTGGCGCAAAAAACGCTTGCAGCGCTACGCCTCAAAGATGCTGAACGGCTGGAAGCGTTATGTCGTTTGCCGGCACAGGCGCCGGGTTTGGATGCGACGCGTTATTTTGCCGACCTGACCCATTATTTGCAACAACATATTCACTTGTTGCGGCATGTGGCGCCCGGCGCGGAGCTGTCCGATTATCCGCAGCGCGCCCGCGCCTTCGCGCGTGATTTTGCCGAAGGCGAAATTTTTCTTGCCAAACTGCTCAACCTCCTTCCTGCCACGCAGTTCGCCAATTTGCGCGATGAATTGTCGCCGGCGCTTTGCCATGCGGCACAAAAAATATTTGACGCCGAGCCTAAAACCGCCGTCAAGCTGTTTGCGGTAGCGCGCCTGCTCGACAGCAGTCCGGAGGTAAAAGCACAGGCCGAGGCCCGCTTTGTGGAAATCGCCGGCGCGTATGTGCCCCCTGTGCCGGAACAGACCAGGCCCGCCCACCTGCCGCCACCGCTGCCAACTAAACCTTCCCAGCCGACCAAGCCCAAAGGCAAGCCGGTTGTGCCGCCGCCCCTTAACCCCAGAACGCAGCGCAAAATCGACCCCAACTACGTGCCGCCACCACCGCCGCCAACCCGGGAAATACAACGCGATTATTCCAAATGGGCGGGTATTGGCCTGGTAGTAGCCGTTTTGATCATTTTTGCCCAATTTTTCTTCAATACCAAAAGCGAGGTGAGCGAACTGAGCGAAGTCATTCACCACGTAGACGATGAGCAAAAATTTCTGGAAGAAAAGGCCAGAATCGACACGGCCGTAAAACAACAGGAGCTGAATATTCCATTAATCAGTCAATCGGATCTGGACAGTCTGCGCGCCATATACCTGCCGCCCTCCACGCGCCTGGCTTATGAGGAAATGGTAGGTAATACCGTAGATAAAACAGAAATTTTTGCCAATTACAAGGGTAAACCCGAGCCTCAGGACTTTCCGATTGCCAAAGGCGCCAAACCCTTCGAAGCTTTTGTGCAATACAAAAAAGCTCCGGAAGATACTGCCGTGCTGGCGCTCAAAGGAAATGCTTATTGGGATGCATTAGCCTTTGTATTTCACAACGGCCAGTGTATTGATCATTTTTATGTGCCTAAAAATGAAATGGTTTATACGCGCACCCCGGCTGCCGGACAAACCATTGTTGGTATGATAACTGGCAACGGCTGGAGCAACAAATTTGAATCCCCGTTTAAAACCCCTTATTTTAAAAATATGGGCAAATCCTATTGGATGATTGCCGACTCCAGCCGACAGGCATTTCCCCTGAATGCAACCGAACGTTATTTGCCCACCACCGATGCCCTGATTCTGGCGCAGTTCCAATACAAAAGCAGGCGTTAAGAGCATGTTCGGAAATCCATCAATCGGCTGCAAGCGGCAAATTTCCTGCTGCACTGCGTTGATTTTCTTCGTCGTAGCTGCCGACTATGCCTGTGAAAACCGCCTTGTTCAGCATAAAATTTGCTCGCTTTCGCGCGATCATGAATTCCCGAACATGCTCTAAGCACATATAAATTACTGTTTATCAAAAACATTCATCATTCAGCATTCATCATTTATCATTAAATAGCTACCTTTGCAGCTTTTAGGCCGTAAAGGCCGGTGCACGTGAAGTGCGTAATACCATTTATGACAGCTTTTGAACAATTGGGCCTCGAGCCCGAGCTTTTGCGCGGCATTGAAGCGCTCGGTTTCACCACCCCCACCCCTATTCAGGAATTGGTTATTCCCGTTGCGCTAAGCGACGACAATAATATCCTTGCCCTTGCTCAAACCGGCACCGGCAAAACGGCCGCGTTCGGCCTGCCGCTCTTGCAGCGCATTGATGGGGCGGCACGCAATGAAGTGCAGGGCCTCGTGCTTTGCCCTACCCGCGAGCTTTGCGTACAGGTTGCCAAAGACCTCGAAAATTATTCTCAATTCGCCTACCAGTACAAAGTTGTGGCGGTGTATGGCGGCGCCGGCATTGAAGGCCAGATTCGCCAGATCAAAGCCGGCGCACAAATCGTAGTGGCCACGCCCGGCCGACTTATGGACTTGCTCACGCGCAAAGCCATCCGCCTCGATCAGGTACGCCGCGTCGTACTCGATGAAGCCGATGAGATGCTCGACATGGGCTTCAAAGAAGCCATCGACTTTATTCTCGGCGCCGCAAGCAATCGCAAATCGGTATGGCTTTTTTCGGCCACTATGCCCGAAGCCGTTCGTGCCATTGCGAACAATTATATGGACAATCCGCTGGAGCTGTCCGCCGGCAAACGCAATCAGACCAACGAAAACATCGAGCACATCTACTATGTGTGCCGGATGGATGATCGTTTTTCCACCCTCAAACGCGTGGTTGACTCGCTGCCCGGCATCTATGGCTTAGTTTTTTGCCGCACCAAAAACGACACCAAAGAAGTGGCCGAGCAGATGATTCGCGACGGCTACAACGCCGATGCCCTGCACGGCGACCTGGCGCAAAGCGACCGCGACCGGGTGATGCAGCGTTTTCGCGAAAATAACCTGCAATTGCTCGTGGCGACCGATGTGGCCGCACGCGGCCTTGATGTGCAAAACATCAGCCACGTAATCAACTACAACCTGCCCGATGAAATCGAGGTATACACCCACCGCAGCGGCCGTACCGGCCGGGCCGGCAAAACAGGGGTGTCCATCAGCATCATTACGCCGAAATTGGAGGAAAAAATCCGCCTGATCGAGCGTAAAACCAAGGCGGTATTTACCAGAAAATCGATTCCGACCGGGGTGGAGGTGTGTGAGCAGCAGCTCATGCACATCATTCACAATATCCGGGAGCAAGAGGTCCATACTTCTGAAATTGAGCCTTTTATGCCTCAAATCATGGAGGAGCTCAAGGATTTCAGCAAAGAAGACCTCATCAAGCGCTTTGCCAGTGTGGAGTTTAACCGCTTCCTGCAATACTACCGCAACGCGCCCGATATCAATATTTACGCCAAGGGCGACAAACGTCGCCAGGCCCAGCAGGGCGAAGCGTCGGGCTTCCAGCGCCTCTTCCTCAACGTGGGAGAAATGGACGGCATCGACAAAAGAGACCTCATCCAGCTCCTCACCCGCACCGTCGGGGTACCCAACCGCGCCATCGGTCAGATCGAATTTAGCCGGTCTTTCCTGCATTTCGATCTCGAAGCCTCTTTTGTAGAGACCGTGCGCACCCAGCTTCCTGAATTTTCCATCAATAATCGCCGTTTGCGGGTTGATGATGCTGCGCCGCGCCAGACCAAAAGCAAACCTGGCGGCAAGGGGCCCGATAAGTTTAACCGGGGCGGCGGCAACGATAAATTCAAGGGGAAAGGCGGCAAACCCAAGGGTAAGGGCAAGTGGTAATAACACGCCCGGGCTGCTTTACAGCGGAATTTAGGCGTTGAATTTTGGAATATCCCATACGTAGCACTACATTTGGCGACTTATCTGTTGGCCGTGCTGCGTATGGGATACTTTTTTTGCAGAACAGGCAGACAGGTTGTGTGAAAAATCAATCTAATCACGGTAATTTTAACATCCGTTGAATTCAGGTTTATGTTGAAAATCAGTACTTTTTGCTGCGCGCTCCTGTTGGCCGCAGCCCTGCAAGCCCAAATCAATCCGGTACCGGCCGGCCCGCAAACCGCGCCAATTCTGATCCTCGGCGCCACTGCGCATATTGGCAATGGCCAGGTGATTGCGAACAGTGCCATTGCGTTTGAAAACGGCAAAATCACTTTGGTTGCCGACGCAACCACTATCCGCTTAGATCGCAGCAAATTCTCCAAAATATATGATGCCAGTGGCAAGCAGGTTTATCCGGGCTTTATCGGCATGGATACCCGTCTTGGCCTTGTAGAAATTGATGCCGTGCGCGCCACGGTCGATTTTGCTGAGGCCGGCGCCTACAATTCCAATGCCCGCGCAATTGTTGCCTACAATACTGACTCCGATCTGCTGCCTACCGTGCGCTCCAATGGTGTATTGCTGGCGCAAATTACGCCGCAGGGCGGCGCGCTTTCCGGCGCCTCCAGCGTGGTGCAGCTGGATGCCTGGAACTGGGAAGACGCCACATATAAGGCTGATGAAGGCCAACACCTCAACTGGCCGGCCATGCGCTCCTGGGGCGGCTGGGAAACCGGCAATCCGGAAATGAAAAAAAATGAGCAGTACGACAAAGACATTGCCGCGCTGTATAAATTTTTCCAGGAAGCAGCGGCCTATGCGGCCGGGCCGGCGCCGGCAGTAAGCAATCCGCGTTTTGAAGCCATGCGCGGCTTGTTCAGCAAAGCACAAACCCTGTACATTCATACCGATGCCGCCCGCGCGATACAGGAAGCTGTTGTTTTTGCACAAAAATTTAATTTGAAAATAGTATTGGTCGGTGCTTCCGACGCCTGGCGTGTTGCCGATTTCCTGAAAGCCAACAACGTCGCCGTTATTCTCGGGCGCACCCAGCGCCTGCCCTCCCGCGACGATGAGGACTACGACCAGCCCTATAAAACAGCAAAAATGCTGCACGACAAAGGGGTAGTGTTCAGCTTTTCCGATGAGGGCGCCTGGCGTCAGCGCAATGTACCGTTTCAGGCCGGACAGGCCGTCGGGCATGGTCTGCCCAAAGAAGCAGCGGTACAGGCGCTTTGTCTGAACGCCGCAACTATCCTTGGTATTCAGGGCCGGGCCGGCAGCCTTGAAACGGGCAAAGACGCCAACCTGTTTATCAGTGAAGGCGATGCGCTGGATATGCGCGGCAACCTTGTTACAGCCGCATTTATTCAGGGCCGCGAGATTCAGCTCGACGACAAGCACAAGCAGTTGTACCAGCGTTATTCCCAGAAAAAATCGCGGATGTAAGGTGCGGCGGGCGCTCCCCGCAGCCCGTACCGAAGCATCTTGTAACAAGTGTTGGCCCGATTCGGAACTTTCCGGCCGGGACCTACCTTTGTATGCCTGCAATCTGCTACTTTTGCAGCCTTATGCGCCGCCACATTCCCAATCTGTTTACCCTCAGCAACCTTTTTCTGGGTTGCTGCGCCCTGCTGTTCGTACTTGACGGGCAGGTACAGGCGGCGGCCTGGTGTACGCTGGGCAGTTTTATCTGCGATTATCTCGACGGGATGCTGGCGCGGGCGCTTGGCGTGAGTTCGCCGCTGGGCAAAGAACTGGATTCGCTGGCGGATGTGGTCAGTTTTGGGGTGGTTCCAGGCGCAATGTTGTATCATTTGTTGTCGCAAAGCGCCTATTGCAGTGCCGGGCAGTCGCCTTGTTTGGCTGCTTTACCGGCCTTTGTGTTGAGTATGTTTGCGGCGTATCGGCTTGGGAAATTCAACCTTGATACCCGGCAGACGACTTATTTTCTTGGATTGAGTACGCCGGCCTGCACCATTTTTGTGATGGGTATTACTTTAGGTTCGGAAACGTTTGTGTGGTTAAAAACGCCCTGGCTGATTTACGCGCTTATTCCCCTGCTCTCTGCGCTGATGGTCGGCGAAATTCCGATGTACGGGTTGAAAATTAAAAAATTCGACTTATCCAACTTGAGCCTGCCTTTAGGATTTATGACGCTTTTTTTCCTGCTTTGGGCCTGGTTTGGGCCTGTTGCACTAAGTGCCATCATTGTTCTGTACATTCTTTCATCCCTCATATCACCTCAGCGCGTTAAGGCCTGAGCCACCTTTATCATTCCGACAATATGAAATTCATCGCCGAAATTGACATCATGCCCCACAAAGAATTGCTCGATCCACAGGGCAAAACGGTGGTTAATAACCTCAAGCACCTCGACCTGGAAGGCATTCACGACGTGCGCATCGGCAAGCACGTAACGATGCAACTCGAAGCCGCTTCCGAAGCGGATGCCCGTGCCAAAGTGGAAACGGCCTGCCAGAAACTGCTGGCCAACCCGATCATGGAGCATTTTCACTTTACGCTGCTGGAGCAGTAAGGGATTAAGTGTTTAGGTGTTTTGATGTTTAAGTGTTTTAGCAGGTTAAAGTTGCCACGAATGCACGAATGGCGTTGCGCCCACGAAAACACTTAAACACCAAAATACCTAAACACGGAACTGCGCCCACGAAAACACTCAAACACCAAAACACCCAAACACACAAAAAAAACTCATCGTTCATCACTCATCGTTCATCGTTACAAACACTTGCTTTACCTCGTACCAACACCGATCGGCAATCTGGAAGACATCACCCTGCGCGCGCTACGGGTGCTGAAGGAGGTGTCATTGGTTTTGGCCGAAGATACCCGTACCAGCAAGCGTTTGCTGGATCATTACGAGATCAAAACGCCGCTTCGGGCTTTTCACGCCCACAATGAACATCATGTGGTGGAGCGTTTGGCTGATGAATTGGCTTCCGGCGCCAACATGGCGCTTATATCCGACGCCGGTACGCCCGGCATCAGCGATCCGGGTTTTCTGCTGGTGCGCGCCTGTGTACGCCGGGGCGTGCGCGTGGAGTGCCTGCCCGGCGCTACCGCTTTTGTTCCGGCCCTGGTGGCCAGTGGTTTACCTTCCGATACCTTTCATTTTGAAGGTTTTTTGCCGCATAAAAAAGGCCGGCAAACGCGCCTGAAATTCCTTTCGGCGCTCCCGCATACGTTTATATTATATGAATCGCCTTACCGGCTGCTCAAATGTTTAGAGGAGCTGAGTGTGCATTGTGGCCCGGAACGCCAGGCCTGTGTGGCCCGCGAACTGAGCAAATTGCACGAAGAGGTGCGCAGCGGCAGCATCAGCGAGCTGATAGCGTATTTTGGCGCCAAAGAGGTTAAAGGAGAAATTGTAGTGGTGGTAGGCGGAACAGACTGAACGCGGAAACCGATGACGCATGCTATGCGGCAATAATCCGCCGGACAACATAAAAAATCCCGAATTTTGGCGTGATCCAAAATCCGGGATTTTCTATTTGAAACAAGTGCTAAAATACTGCTTATCAGGCAGTTATTTTTATTCCGCTACATACTGTACTTCCACGCGGCGGTTTTTAGCCCGGTTGGCTTCCGTGTCGTTGTCGGCAATCGGGTTGGCTTGTCCGAAACCTTTGGCGCTGATGCGTTGCGCTTCAATGCCGAGGCTGATGAGGGCCATACGGGCGGCTTCTGCGCGTTTTTGCGAGAGCTGCAGGTTGAAATCTGCGCCGCCGATATTGTCGGAATAACCCATCAGTTTGATACTGAGTTTGCGGGTTTTGGCAATATCGGCTACTTTGCGCAGCTGGTCAAAAGATTCGGGGCGCAGTTCTGCGCTGTTGTAATCGAAAAAGAGATTGAGTTCGGCCGTAAGTCCCTGTTTCACCATTTCCTCAACACTTAAAGGTTTCAGGTCGACATTGGTTTCAACGGGTTTGGCCGTGTCGTTGGTTTTTTGCACCGTTACGGCCGTCGGGAAATAGCCTTCTTTTTCAAGCGTAACCGTATAGTCTTTATCGTTGGGCACCGGAATGGAGGTTTCCGTGCCGGTGGGATTGGTATCGTATTCGCCGATGACCTTTCCGCTGACGGGGTCTTTAACCACCACTTTCCCGATGATGGGTTTACCGTCTTTATCGCCGGTTTTTACATTCACTACTTTAATGGCCTCCGGTCTTACATTTTCCGGCAGGGTAGCGTAGTAAATATCCTGCTCGATGCCGTCTTCGTTGCGGCGGGAGAACCAGGCGGTTGTGCCATCCGTACTGACTTTGTAGGCCCAGTCGTCGTTCATCGTATTGAGTTCTTTACCGATGTTGACGGGGGGCGTCCAGCGCGTCCAGGAGTCGCCGATACGGGTAGTTTTGTACACATCCATGCCACCCAGTCCGCCTTTGCCGGCGGTGGAGTAGTAGAGGGTACGCATATCGGGGTGGAGGAAGGGGCTGCGGTCTTGTTCGGGAGTATTGATCACGGTGTCGAGGCGGAAAGGTTTGCCCCATTTACCGTCGGACATCCGTTCGGCGATATAGATGTCGATATCGCTGCCAAAGAAGACCATGCCTTGTTTGCTGGCTTCAAAAACCATAATTTTATTATTGGCGGCGATTTGGGTCAGCCCGACCCAGCGGAAGCCCGAAAGGTCGATGTCGAGGGTATCGGGTTTAGACCATCCCGTGCTTGTTTTTTTGGAGATTTTGGGTTTTCCCTGGTCGAACAGCACCATGGAGTTGCCATCGGCAGCGAGGGAAAGCGGCGCCTGGTTGGAGTAGCCGGAGAGGTTTTGCACAACGGTGGGCTTGGTCCAGCCGGTATCGCGGCGATAGGAAACGAAGATGTCTTCGCCGCCGAGGTTGTCTTCGCGGCCGGTTGCGCAGAAGTAGAGGGTTTTCTGGTTGGTGGAAGGCACCGGAACGTATTGCGAGCCTTCTTTATTAATGACATCGGCCACGGGTTTCACCTTGATGCCGTATTCCGGGCCGTCGATGATCGGGATCAGGCGGTTCATTTCGGCGGCGCGGTGCGGGAACACGAGGCGTCCGGTGTGCAGCACTTCCGAGGCGCGTTTCCAGTTGCGGTTCTGGATATAATAGGGCGCCATTTTATCAAAGGCCATTTCTGCTTTTTCAGAAGGGGCCAGTTTGCGCACGTAGTTGAGCCATTTTTGGTATTTGCTGTCTTCGTAATCTTCCGTGGGGTCGATCAGTTCGCCGCGGGCGGCCATTTCGAGTTCGCCGAGTGCAGCTTTTTCTACGGTGCTGAGTGTGCGGACGTAGGCGCTGTCGATTTCATATTCCTCCATATATTTCAGCGCCTGTTTGCTGACAATAGGCGTGAAATAGCTGTTGGGATATTCGTATAAAAACTGGAGCATGGCAGGGAAATCGTCGGTGCCATACACTTCGGGGAACATAATTTTGCCGGTATCAAAAAAGAGCGGGTGCCCCGGGTTTTCGGCATAAAACTGTCCGAGCCAGTCGGGGCCTTTTTCCTGAAGGAAGAGATCGAGCACGCGGGCGTCCATGGCTTTAAGCGCATCGAGGGAGTATTCCTCAATATCGGAGCGGTTTTGGCGGAGCAGGGCGCTTAGTTCGGCGTAGGTATCGGCATCAGCGACGGCTTTTTGCACCAGATCGCCGCGTTTTTGATTGATGGCGACGCGGATGTTAGCGTCTTCGGGGTAAGGAAAGGCGTTGACGTAGTCGTTGAGATCTTGCAGGGTAAGGTTTTTTTTGCGCTCTACGGCGCGCCAGGCGGGTGCTTCACTGCTTGAGCGGACGCGGGCAATGGCCGTTTCCGAGACCTTGAATTCGTCGTTGAGCAGCTTTTGCTGGCGCGGGCTTAGTTCCTCCCATTCCAGGATGGCATTGACCTGGTGTTTCATGGCCGCATAGTAGTCTTTGGCGGGGTTTTTAGTGGCCGTCAGTGTTTTGGCGAGGCCATACAGGGCTGCTACGCGCTTCTCCGGATCAATGGTATCTTTGGAGAAGTACTTGATGGCATCTTTCCAGTCCTCTTTTTCAAGGGCTTTAAAGCCCTTTTCCGTTTGCGCGAAGCCGGAAAAAGCGGCAAAGCAAAGCAAAAAGAGCGGGAGTAGCGTTTTCAGATTGGCAAAAATGCGCTTGCGTTTCGGGCAAACAGGAAGGGTTAAATTGTTCATGTGATAAACGGTTATGTTGACGTTGGCGTTATTGAACACGAATTGTACAGATACAATGGTCTGGGGAAAACGCATCAGGAATTTATTTGTTATTTCCCCGCCAAATTTAGTTAAAAAACAGCTTGTTGGCAGGCCGAAATCCTTCTTTTTTCAAGGCAAAGGAGGTTTTCAGCAATGCGCTTGAAAAATTAGATGCCGAACATTACCTTTGGTACCCGTATCACCTCAACCCGTCTGAAATATGCAACACTTCCGATCTTCCCTTACGCTTGTTTTTTGTCTCCTCAGCCTGCTGGCAATTGCCCAACCCACACCGCGGGAGCCGGTGCTCCTGATTCAGGAACAGGGCAAAAAAACGCAATACCAGCCCAGGCCCGGGCAAAAGGGCATTCTGGATATCAACGGTACCCTGTCGGTTCAGCCAAACAAAGAAGCCGTTTTTGCAGAAGCCCGCAGACTTTACCCGCAGTTGTTTCAGGATTCGGAATTGCGCAGCCGCGAAGCCCGTATCAACAAAGCCCTGCGCAACCACCAGATAATCCTCGGCCTGATGCAGCAAAAAGTGCAGGGATTGGATGTGCAGAAAAAATTGGTGCAGCAGGCCAATCAATTCCTGCAGGATATTCTCAGCGACCCGCAACTGGTAGCCGATTATGAGGCCATCAACGAGGCCTACTACGCCCAATACCGCAACGACCCCAACGCGCCCGACCCTTACCTGTACGCATTCGATGAATTCAACAAGCAATTGCAGGTGGTTAAAACCGATATTCAGCGCATTTTACAAAAGTCGAAGCTGAAATTCAGCGTTGTGGCCTATATCCGCGATAAAAACGGTGGTCGCCGGGTGCATGTGGAAAATTTTGACCGCATGGAACAAGGCGAATTTGCCCCCGTAGAACGCTGGGTGACCAGTGTCTCGCCGGAAGAAATGCAAAAACTCCAGTCGTACCGCGACCTCGCCAAGGGCCTCAACGAAAACGCTGATTCGGTACTGCAAGCCTATAAACAAAAGGTGCTGGATGCCTACCCCTCGCTTACCTGTATCCCCAAATTGCGCCAGGAACTTCAGGCCTCCAAACAAACCCTGGGGCCGGATATGAAGACCGTGGTCAATACTTTTGACGAAACGGAAACCTCCAAGCTGATCAGCTACGGCGCCAATTTGCGCAAGGAAATTCAGGCAACACCTGCATCCGATGTGAAAAAATTCATTCAGGTAATCGACTCCATGATTGCGCTGTACAACGGCGCGGCGATGAGGTTGGAAAGCAGCGTGGGCGACACCCTGCAATCCAATGTGCACCTGCAAAATGTGGTGAGCTGCCTGCGCCAATCTGCCGCCGATGCCCGCAAACTCAACCTCTTTATCCAGCGCATCCCGGCCGAATATTTGAAAAAAGCCTACCTCGCCAGCGATGAAATTTCGGACCTCGTAGACACCTTCGGCCTCGATAATATTCCCGACGAAGGCACCATTCAGCTGGAATATACCGGCAGCCGCGAGCGCAACGACATCCTTGACGTGCGCGCCTACCTGCGCATGCCCCAGGACAGTGGCCAGTTCTCCAACAATCAGATCGATCAGCAACTGTACCGCCTCACGCTTACCGGCTTCCACAGCACGAGCAAAGTGGGCCTTATTCTGGCCAATGCCTATAATGAAGCTCCGCCGCCCAACACCGCGCGTTTTCGTTTTGCGCCAGCCGGCACTTTGTTGTTGAAATACGGCAGCCGCCGCTCCAATTTTTACAACAACTTCCTTGATCCGGGCTTAGGCATCATCACTGCTTCGGGCGATATGGACCTCGACGGTCGCCCCGAATTTATGGCCGGGGTGAGCGCCACGCTTTTCCGCGACATCCTGAGCGCGGGCTGGACCTGGAATTTCGGTACCGACCAGCCGACTATTTTTGTGGGCGTACATTTGCCCTTTAATTTGCCGGGTGTGCCGATTAATCCGGTGAATAGTTACGGGCCCAATCCATAATGATCCGAATCTTCATCGCCGACGACCACCGCCTCGTCATAGACGGGCTTTTGCTGCTCCTGCACGAAGCAGAAGATATGACCTGTGTGGGCCAGGCCGCCAATGGCCGCGAAGCCCTCGAAATGCTTGGACAAACGCCGGCCGACGTGCTGCTGCTCGACCTCAACATGCCGGAAATGGATGGCCTGGAATGTTGCCGCATCGCCCGCGAGCGCTGGCCCGACATGAAAGTGCTCGCCCTTTCCATGATGCGCGAAATCAGCCTCGTCAAGGCCATGCTGCGCTACGGCGCTTCGGGTTTTATTTTGAAAAATGCCGGCAAGGACGAACTGTTTGAAGCCATTCGGAACGTGTACGCGGGCAAACAGGCGTTTAGTCAGGAAATTTTAGATACCCTCATGGAAACCCTTGCGGGTAAAAACACCAAAGCGGCGGGCAGCACTCCGTTTCCGACCATTTCCCGGCGGGAAAAAGAGATCCTGCAACTGATCGTGGATGAAAAAACAACCTCCGAAATTGCCGAGGCGTTGTTCATCAGCTTTGGTACCGTAGAGACCCATCGCCGCAACCTGCTGCTCAAACTCAATGCCCGCAACACGGCCGGACTGGTAAAAGCAGCATTGGAGTATAATTTATTGGGTTAAAGTCCGTTAATTTGCCGCACTAATAACTGCTACATGATCCGCGCTGAACAAATTACCAAAAATTTTAACGAACAACAGGTGCTCAAGGGAATCGATTTTCTCTTTGAAGCCGGAAAAACCAACCTGATTATCGGGCGCTCGGGCGCGGGCAAAACGGTATTGCTTAAAATTCTCGTCGGACTGCAACAGCCCACCACCGGCACAGTCTGGTACGACGACGTCAATTTTACCGCCCTCGATAAAATGGGTATGCGTTCCATCCGTATGAAAATCGGGATGTTGTTTCAGGGTTCCGCGCTCTTCGACTCGCTGACGGTGGAGGAAAATGTGCGTTTCCCTTTGGATATGTTTACGCACATGACAGCCCGCCAGAAATTAGAACGCGTCAATTATTGCCTCGAACGCGTAAACCTCGCCGGCAGTAACCGCAAATACCCCTCCGAGCTCTCCGGCGGGATGCAAAAACGCGTGGGCATCGCAAGGGCCATTGTGCTGGAACCCAAGTACCTGTTTTGCGACGAACCCAACTCCGGCCTCGACCCTAAAACCTCCATCGTTATCGACGAGCTGATCCGCAGTATCACCATCGAAAACAACATCACGACCATTATCAATACCCACGATATGAACTCGGTTATGGAAGTTGGCGATAATATCTGCTTCCTGCACGAAGGCCGGCTCGAATGGAGCGGCAACAAAGACGAAGTATTGGAAAGCGATAACAGCAACCTGCAATCATTCATCTTCGCCTCCCCCTTCCTCAAACGCCTGCGCGCCGCCGCACTGGGGAAATAGGTTTTTGGTATGATTTTACCTGGCGTTACCTGACGTACCTGACGTTTACTAAACTTCCAAAGTTTAGTAAACGTCAGGTACGTCAGGTAACGCCAGGTAAAAGATTGTCTTTGACGTCGCTTAGCCTTCTTATGTCCGACCTCGGAGAGGTCGAAATGGATAGGGTAATGTAGCATCTACAAACGTTTAACCTCTTCGAGGTTGTAGCATGTTCGTGTTCGGAATTGGTGTTAAATATACTCAACTTAAAAAGTGTGGAGGTGAGTTATGCCGACACAATGCTCAAGCAAAGTGGTACATTTGTGTGTTTTCAAGCCGACTTCAAAACACAAAACAGATTACGCGTTGCGAATCAAAAAAACAATACAAAACATCGGCAGCTCCGAACCAAAAGCATATTGTCGGAACGCCACCCTTAAACATCTGATCTCCCCAAGGTCGGGTAACCCAACCCCCATTCCGCATTCCGCACTCCGCAACCCACCCCGGCCCTCCCTGAAAGGAAGGGAACATCCCCATTCCGCATTCCCCACTCCGCATTCCGCATTCCCCATTCCCCTCCTGCTTTTCCTGACGGGCTTATTTTTCGCCTGCCAAAATCCCGCTTCCAACACCCTTTTCACCGCCCTTCCCGCTGCCGAAACCGGCGTGCAATTTGCCAATACCCTGCCTGAAGCATCACCCGAGGGCATGAATATTATTCAATACCTGTATTATTACAATGGTGGCGGCGTGGCAGCCGGCGATCTGAACAACGACGGACTGACGGATTTGTACTTTAGTTCCAACCTCGGCCCCAACAAACTCTACTTCAACCGGGGCAATTTCAAGTTTGAAGACCTTACGGAAAAAGCAGGCGTTGGCGGCAGCGGCTCCTGGAAAAACGGCGTCACCCTCGCCGATGTCAATGCCGATGGCTGGTTAGATATTTATGTTTGCCAAACGGGGAAATATAAAAAATTTGAAGGCCGCAACCAGTTGTTTATCAATAACCAAAACGGCACCTTTACGGAGCGCGCCGCCGAGTGCGGACTTAATATTCAAGCCTTTGCCACCCAGGCCACGTTTTTTGATTACGACCGCGACGGCGATCTCGACTGCTTTGTGCTTTGCCACAGCGTACACTCGCCCGCGGGCTACCGCGATACCGCACAATCGCGCAAATACGATTCTTTGGCGGCCGACCGCTTGTTGCGCAACGACGCCACGCGGCCCGGCGAATTGCCGCGTTTTACGGATGTGAGTCAGGAAATGGGCATTTACGGCGGTACTGCCGGATATGGCCTGAGCATGGCCGTCAGCGATTTTAACCTCGACGGCTGGCCGGATATTTACGTGGCCAATGATTTTCACGAAAACGATTACCTCTACTACAACCGGAACGGCAAACGTTTTGAAGAAAATATTGCCGGCAGCATGGGCCATACGTCCAACTTCTCGATGGGCAGCGATGCGGCAGATATGGACAACGACCAGCGCCCCGACCTGCTCACGCTGGACATGAAGCCGCGCGACGAATTTACCCTCAAAGCCTCACAGGCCGCCGACCCCTACGACGTCTATTTGTTCAAACACGAACGCGGCTACCACTGGCAGTTTCCGCGCAATAATTTCCAGCTCAACCGCTTTAACGACGCGCAGGACAAGGCAAAATTTTCCGAAATCGCGCAACTCTGCGGCCTCGACGCCTCCGACTGGAGCTGGAGCGCCCTGCTTTTTGATGCCGACCTCGACGGCTGGAAAGATGTGTACATCAGCAACGGCATTCCGCGCCAGCCCAACGACATGGATTACCTCAAATTCATCTCCTCGGAAGCAGTAAACAACAACACGCCCGACAAGGCGCTGATTGAAAAAATGCCCTCCGGCGAACGCCGCAACGCCGCCTGGCAACAACGCGCCGCCCTCGAATTTGAAAACACAGGCCAAGCCTGGGGACTCGACCTGCAAGGCTGTACCAATGGCGCCGCGTACGCGGATTTGGACAACGACGGCGACCTCGACCTCATCACCAATAACCTTAATGCCCCGGCCTCTATTTACCGCAACAACTGCCCCGAAACCAGGCGCGTCCGCATCGAACTGCGCGGCGCGGCCATGAATCCTTTTGGGATTGGTGCAAAAGTGCAGGTTGGCGAACAGTTTTTTGAACACTACCACACCCGCGGCTTTTTATCCTGCTCTGCGCCGGGTTTTTGTGTGCGTCCCGCCGATGAAAATGCCAGTATTCTGGTCATCTGGCCCGATGGCAAAACAAGCACCAAAGCACTCGCCGGGCAAAACGGCCGGGTCTTGCTGGATTATGCCGATGCGCAGCAAACAGGCGGCATAAAACCCATACCGCCCACGACGTCCGATTGGCAGGCATTTCAAATACCCTACACCCATCAGAGCAGCGGCTACAACGATATTACCCGCGAAAAGCTCCTGCCCTGGCTGCTCAGCACCCAGGCGCTGCCGCTTTCCGTAGCCGATGTCAACGGCGATGGCCTCGACGATTTTGTGATCGCCGATTCGCTGTTTGTACAGGAGCTTTCCGGCAATTTCAGGCCTGCTGTGCTGCCCAACCTGCCCGGCATCATCAGCGCCAGCGCTTTTTTTGACGCCGATGGCGATGGCGATGCCGACCTCTACCTCGGCACCGGCGGCAACCAGCCCGGCGCGCCGCTCAAGGATTATTTGCTGCGCAACGACGGTCGCGGCAACTTCAGCCTTGCGCCCGATGCCCTGCCCGATTTGCAGGAGCAAAGCGCCTGCGTGCTGCCTTTTGACTATGATAAAGACGGCGACCTGGATCTGTTTGTCGGCGGCCGCTGCGTGGCTGGCGCATACGGTATGGCCCCGCGTTCGGCCCTTTTGCAAAACGACGGCCAAGGAAAATTCAGCGACCTGACGCCGCCCGAACTGCAACGCATCGGCATGGTAACCGACGCCCTCTGGACAAGCGATCAGCTCCTGCTCTGCGGCGAATGGATGGCCCTGAGTACGGCGCGTTTTTCCGGCGGCAACTGGACGCTGCAAAGCATACCCAACAGCGCGGGCCTCTGGCTCAGCCTCCATGCTGCCGATGTGGATGGCGACGGCGACCTCGACGTACTTGCGGGCAATATGGGCAGCAACAGCTTTTTGAAAGCGCCGCTGGGGCTTTGGGTAAAAGATTTTGACAACAACGGCGCTTTTGACCCCATCCTGACCCATCGCCGCGAGGGCCGGGAATATGTGTTGGCCGACCGCGACTGGCTCCTGAGTCAGATGCCGGGGCTGCGCAAAAAATTTGTGGAATACCGCAAATACGCCGAAAGTGATTTCGAGGCTGTTTTTCCGGAAAAAATGCGCGCCCAGGCGCAACACCTCGAAGTGCATACCCTGCATTCTGTGGCGCTCCTGCAGGAAAACGGCAACTGGACCATGCGTGAACTGCCGATGGCCCTGCAATTCAGTCCGGTTTTTTCAAGCATCAATTTTCCGGTAAATGCGCAGGAAACCCGTTTGCTTTGCGCCGGTAATTTTTGCGAAGTACAGCCTGCCATAGGCCGTTTTGATGCCGCTTATGGTAGTTTTTTACAGTATGATGCCACCCAAAAAGCATTTGCGGCGGGCAAACCGCTAAGCCCGATCGGAGATGGTGCCTTGCAAGGCTCCGTCAGGCAAATGGCCCTGCTGCGCGCCGCCAAAGGGCAGGTATTCCTGACGGCGCAGCACAGCGGCCCGCTGCTGGCCTGGCGCAACCGCAAACTGCCATGACGGCCGCGATTGTACTCGCCCTTGGGCTGGCTTATTTCGCCCTCACGAACTGGTATATCCGCTGGTGGCAGCGGCTTGATACCTGGGTGCTGCCGGACAACTACGAGGCGCACAGCCGCATCAGCGTGCTGATTGCCGCGCGCAATGAAGCCGCGCATATTGCGGCCTGCCTCGAAAGCATTGTGGCCAATGCATACCCCGCCCATTTGCTGGAAATCCTTGTAGTGGACGACCATTCCGACGATGATACGGCCCGGATAGCGGCGCGTTTTCCCGGTGTGCGGGTGTTGCAGCTGCCAGCGGGGCGGCAGGGTAAAAAAGCAGCGTTGGCGCATGCCTTGCAGGCGGCGCAGGGCGAATTGGTGGTTTGCACCGATGCCGATTGCATTGTGCCGCCGCAATGGCTGCGGCATATTGCTTCCGTGTTTGAGCAACGAGAGGCGGTGCAGTTGCTGACTGCGCCGGTTTTGTTTTTTGAACCCGGCAATTTTGCGGAGCATTTTCAGGCGCTCGACATGACGGGCACCATGCTTATTACCGGCGCCGGTATACACAGCGGCTGGCAGCGCATGGGCAATGGCGCCAATCTGGCGTATCGCCGCGGTTTGCACAGCGCTTTGGAGGCTTTGGAAAAAACGGCGCACCGGGCTTCGGGCGACGATATGTTTTTGCTGCAACAAACGGCCCAACATTTCCCGGAGGGCGTATTTTTCCTGAAAAGTACGGAGGCCGTGGTGCTGACGGCGGCCATGCCCGACTCGCTTTCATTTTTCCGGCAGCGCCTGCGCTGGGGCGGCAAAAACGCCGTGTTGCCGGAGTGGCCTATCCGGCTGGCGCTGTTGCTGGTATGGCTCAATGCCTGGGCGGTGCTGCTGAGTTTTCCTTTGGTGCTTTGGTACTGGTGGTTGCCGGCCGTGGCGCTGGGCCTGAAAGCGTGGTCCGACCAGCGTTTGCTGCGCAGGGCCACGGCGTATTTTGAGCAGTTGGTGCTGATGGAGCGATTTGGGCGCAGCTTTGTGGCGCATACCTTATACATTGTGCTGGTGGGTACGGCCAGCATTTTCATGCCGGCGTATGGCTGGAAGGGGCGGCGGGTGCGGTAAAAACCGAAGAAAATATTGTTTTGGGCAAACAGATTAATGATCTTATGCGTTGTAGAGACAATTGATATGTTAAATTCCGAAAAATATATATCAATTAAGCAATAACCCCAACATTTAAACTGTTTTACTGCCTGAATTTCAAACGGTTTTTCTGTTTTTTAAAATATCTTACCGCCTATGGAAGAGTCATACATATATAACGCCTTAGTGCGCTTTGCCTATCACGAAATGCCTGCCGAAGAGGCCGTTGACATGGCCGATCTGATCGGGGAATACCCGGAGATGCAGGCTGCATTTCACGATATGTTGATCGCCAAAGCCCTCCTGCCGAAAGTGCAATTCAGCCCTTCGGCCGCCACGATAAATACCATTTTACAATACAGCACAAAGACTGCTTTTGAGGCGCATTTGTAAAAATGCCATACGGCCTTACTTACCGTATCGAAACCTCTGTTTTCCGCCCTCGCCGACACCACCGGCGAGGGCTTTTTTTATGCCCGGAAGCCGCAACGTGGCACTTTGATGATACAGCGCTGATGTACGACGTTAACTTGTCAATACAGTAAGCGACATTATAGTCATCACGAAGTGGTTGTGAAAACCATATTGTTGCAATCCTTTGGAAATCAGGATAAAAGAATCCATCAATCTTCAAATCCACCCAAATCTTGGTATAGCTCGTCAGCCTTATAAAAAGCCCGAAATAGTTTACCCGACCGCAACGCGGTCGAATATGAATAGCCGGGGTCTTCCCCGGTATCTTATCCACCTTCTTCGGGAGGTCTGTTTTTGGAGACAGACATACGCCGTTCCAGTTCCTGAAGCCTGCGATGTACCTGTGTCAATTCCTCCTTGATTTTAGTAATGTCAGACGCCTGCTTTTCGCCGTAAAGATCGTGGCTTTCAATCTGATCGACAGTACTCCCAAGTGCTTTTGCGATGGCTTTGAGCCGCTCATAAGTGAGTACTGATTTTCCGGCTTCAATGTGGCGGTAGGTTTTGAGGCAAACGCCAATGGCATCGGCAACATAACTTTGTTTGAGGGCTTTATCCATACGGATAGCCCGGATTTTGAGGTGTATCGTTTCCATAGTACACAACTAAATAGGTAAATTCTTTCCCATAAAGGTACAATGTTTACCGATGAAAGGACAAGTTTGACCTTGTTAAAGAAAGTGGAAATGCGAAAAATTTGCATTTGTAAACCTGATTGTTTAACAAAATCTCATTTACTCATGCAAATGCTGACCAATTACCGCCGATTCGTTATCGTACTTGGAACGTTTATTCTTTTTTGCCTGAAGGCAACCATACCATTGTATGGGCAACAAACAAATACCGTCTATATTGATGTAGCCCTTGTTGGCGACATTGAACTTTATAAAAGTTTTGGGGGTGATAATAACCCTAATGCGCGTATGGAAGCTGAAACTTTTATACAAAACTATTTTACAATTGTTAGAAACTACTATGTAGGAATCTTTGATTCCTACGATAACGGTGTGAAATATGAGTTAAATTTGATGTCAATGGATGTCATGACTTCAGGTGAAGGCCCTATAAATGCCTCTGGTGAATTAGATTTTTCTGTCATAATTGGATATTACAACTCTAGTTATCCATGTCGTTCAGGCGATCCAGATATTATTCACTGTCTTACCGGGCGATCTTCATTTGTGCTAGAAGGGCAAACCGCAGAAGGTTGGAGTTCTGGAGCCTCCTGTCCTTTAGCTAATTCTTTATCTACATCGATATCTGCACACCCTGGGGCTTCGGGTATTCTTTTTAATTGGTCGTCTACACCTGAGCAAATACTTGCGTTCAACAGACAAAAACATACTATACTTCATGAATTTGGACATAATTTTGATTTAGGTCATACAGAAGACCAACCTTTTTATAGCGGTTCAGAGTGTAGTAATGACAGTCAATATTTGATGTGCGAATATGGAGAGACGGGGACATATTTGCATCCGAATGAGCAGGCAAGAATGCGAGGTTACATTACAAATGCCGCAGTAATCAATTGCTTGGAGCCTAAACAAGTTAAATCAGTTGACAATACATGTGGACATTGCAAGATTACTATTGCAAGTTCTACTAACATAAAAACACTGGCGCCGTGTAAAGGATTAGATGAGTTTACGTACATAACTACTGTTGAGAATGACTGTAGTACGATGTCCAATCGAAAGATAAGAATAAGTTATGATCCAGACAAATTCACTGTAGTTGACCCGAATGGTCTAACCGTTGTACCGGTAAGTATAGGTGTGAATGAGCTTAGAAATATCGTAAATGGGGTTGAGCAGCCATTTTTGTTTGATCCGGGAGGTGTTGACCCGACAGGTGCTCCATATCAAAATGGAAAAAAGACATTCAATATCATATTCAAATTGAATCCCAATTATCAGAGTGTACTGGGAGGGGGGGTAACTTTCGTCTTAAACACACAGAATGTAAACTTGGTAGACCCGGTTGGGGCTACTGTGTCAATGGCAAGAAGATTAACGCCCAATAGCAATGGGATAATACCCAATACAGCACTTCATAATAGCCCTGCTGTTTTCGTTGACGGAATTTTCAGGATCAATTCTGAGTATGGCTTTGGCCCTAATGATTTTCCAGCTTTGAAACAATTTTATTTCTCGCCGGGAAGTAGTTTTGAGGTAAACTATAATGGCTTAACTATCGATAATCTGACATTTTCCGGATGTGACGAAATGTGGAAAGGAATAGTAGTAAACCCGGAAAAAAAGTTGGTACTATCGAATGTCACTGTAAAAGATGCCCAATATGGTGTCAACGTACTGCAAAATTCGGAGTTGACGGTACGCAACTCTTCGTTTCAGGATAATAATTTTGCAATATTCTCTAACCCTGCTACCGGAGGAGCGTTAGCTATTACATTGGAGGGTAATGCTATTTTCACAACAACCGCAGGATTAAAGCAATCCTATACGAATCAAATTCCAGCGCCGGCTGGTTCTACAGGTTTTGCGGGTGTATATGTCAAAAATTTGAAAAACCTATTGGTGACCCAGAGTCCGACATCATCCAGAATCAATGTTTTTTCTTCATTGAAATACGGCCTGATCGCCAATAACTCAAATGTATTGGTCAGCAGCGGGCGATTTACCAATTTCCTGCCTTTGTCCAAAGGAAATGGATACAATGCCTTTGCTGATGCCTTTACACCAACCGGAACCGCTTTCGTGGCCCAACAAGGGAATTTTAGTGCCATCAAAAACTCAATGGACCATCTCTTGATTGCGGAGGCGCCAGTAGCCATCCTGTCGGGCAACTCAAAAATTACTGTGCGGGAAGCAACTATGGATAAAGTAGACTGGGGCGTCATCAGCCGACTTAGCCCAACCGGCTCGGTCGTGAGCGGCAATACCATCAATTCCAAATACCTTGGCATTACATCCGAATTCGCCCTGGGAGGCAACCTGGAAGTCAGTGATAACTTTGTTCAAATGAACAGCACTGACCCGGCAACCTATGGTATCAAAATCAGTGGTACTGACATCGCCGCTTTGAACGGTAGCGTTTCGCGCAATACCGTTAAAATTGACGCAGGTCAGGCTGGTATTGACCTGAACACCGCCAAAGGCCTCACCATCGTAGACAATACCCTCCAAACCGCCGCCGCTACCCGGTACGGCATACGGGTGGAAGGCGGAGACCTGAACAATGTAAAATGCAACGACATCAGCGGCGCAGCCGTCGGCAATGCCGCCGCACCCGCCACCGGTATCTATGGCCTCATGAGCGGCCGCACCAACTACACCTGCAATACCGTGAGCGCAAGCAACTTCGGTATGCGCCTCGACGGCGTGGCCATCGGTAAAAGCGATAAAATCAGCGTGGCCGGCAATACCTTCAGCGCTACCACTACCGGCCTCGAACTGGGCGCCGACGCCGTCATCGGCGCACAAACCCACCAGGGCAATAAATGGAGCGGTACCATGACGCAGGCCGTGCATCTGGGGGGAGCAAACGGCGCCTTAAAGTCTCCATTTACCGTGGATGCTGTGGAAAATCCGGAATTTTTGCCTACTCTTGTTGATCCTCAAGATTGGTTTCTTAATGTTTCCACCCCTCAAAATTCCTTTACCTGTATTCAGGGGCTTAACTGCCCGCTGCCTGCACTGGCTGGCAGCGATGTACTCGACCGGGCAGTAGCCGATGGCTCGCTGACCGGACTGGCCCACCAGGATGCCCAGCTCTGGCTGGCCCGCCGCCGCCTCTATGAACGCCTCACAGGCGAAGATAACCCCTATGCCAACGACAGCGATTTTCAGCGCTTCCTGCTGGATGCCCAGAGCAACGGCATTGCCGCCTATGCCGATATGCAGCAGGGCATACGCCAACTCTTTCAGGTGAGCGCCACCGACCGCAACCTGCTGGATGCCTGGGATGCCCAATTGGCCACCCTTGCTGATACCTTTGCGGGTATGGAGCGCCGGCGCGCATTAGATACCCTCGCTTATGCCGACAGCCTCGCGCTGGAAAGCCTGCGCAGCCAAACCCTCGACACCATTATATATATACAGGCGCAGCGCAGCCAGAAACTCGCCAACCTGCAAGCAGCCCGCAGCCTTGGGGCTACTGCCCTGCTCAGCCAGAACAATGCCCTCGGCGGCGCAGCCTCCTATCAGCTCAATGAAAAAGCAGTAAACGATGTACTGCTGCGCACCGTGGCTATGGGCCTTGACAGTTTCAGCGCTGCCCAGCAACAGACATTGAGCGATATAGCCGAACAGTGCCCGCTTGCCGACGGCGAAGCCGTGCTGCGGGCGCGGGCACTCCGCAGCCTGTATCATACCGCGCCGGTGCTATACACCGATATATGTAATGAAGATCGGGAACGGAAAGAAAGCGCAAAATCGCAGGCAGCAGTTCTGAACCTCTTCCCCAACCCTGCCAGCCAAATGGTATACTTGGATTATCGTATTGAAGGCGGGGAGGCGCGTTTTGAGTTGTGGAATACACTGGGGCAGGTAATGAAAAGCATAAGCCTTAATGCCGCTGATAATTTCGGTGGCGTATCCACTGCCGAGCTGCCAGGCGGTATATATGTGTACCGCCTGATGGTAGCCGACAAACTTGTACAAAGTGGCACCCTGAGTATTCAGCGATAAATGATGTAAATTTGCAATCGGGGGTAATATCCGCTATATTACTCCCGATTATTTTTTTAAAACACATTGATTATGAAACGCTTTTTCATTGGATTTGCTGTTTGTTTTATGCCAATTATGCTTGCCGCCCAAAAATACGATAACGTATGGCTGATGGGCGGCAGCAATACGCCCGGTATTACGACACATGGCGGACAGATATTAGATTTTGGCAAGCAACCGCTACAATCGGTTTATCACTACCGACCACACAATTTATTCAGAAGCAACGGAAGTATATCCGACAGCAGTGGTAATTTGTTATTTTACACCAACGGTTGTGTGATTGCCGGGGCTGATGATGCGGTACTGCCCAATGGCGACGACATTAATCCCGGTTGGGCACACGATCTGTTTTGCAATGTACAAAAAAGAGGATATGCCGGAGGTTTTCCGAGTGTAATTATCCTGCCCAAGCCCAATTGTGACTCTATTTGGTATGTATTTCACAAATCAGTACTTTATGTTGAAACACCTGTTTCGGATGGTTATCAGGATAAAATTTTATACTCAATTGTGGTTAAAGAGCCTTCAACGGGTAAACTAAAAGTTACGCAAAAGAATGTAGAACTTATCAATACACCACTTTCCTGGGGGGAATTTATTGCCGTAAAGCATGCAGACGGCGCCAGTTGGTGGTTGGTAACGCCCCTGCGCAACAGTAACACTTTTTTGTTTTTTCGTTTTGATTCAAGCGGGGTAGCGTTTAGTCACGAACAGACAATTGGCGCCGTGCCTTTGCCGGATAAAGAAGGCGACGGGCAGATGAGTTTTAACCATCAGGGCAACCGAATGGCGCGTTATTTTCCGGGTAAGGATATAGAGTTGTTTGATTTTGACAGGCAAACAGGGTACTTGTCAAACCTGAGTACCATCCAGGTGGTATATGGCGATTTTGCTGCTTTCGGGGGCTGTATTTTTTCCCCAAATGGTCGTTTTTTATACATAACAGCAGCTATCAATATGTATCAATTCGATCTGGAAGCTTCTGACATCTCAGCATCGCAGGTAACAATTGAAACCTGGGATGGCTTTGTTGATCCCATTGGTACAACATTCGGGAAATGCCAGCTCGGCCCTGATTGTAAAATATACATTGACGGTCCGGATCTGCGCTACTACCACGTCATTCACAAGCCCGACCTGCCGGGTCTGGCCTGCGAGGCGGAGCAGCGGGGCTTGGTGATGCCTACGCCCATCGGCCCTTCACTGCCCTACTTCCCCAACTATCGCCTCGGCCCGCCGGACAATCCCGGCCCGCCCTGTACGGCCACGGTCAGTGTGCAGGGCGTTGCAGGGGCTTCGGGGGCGGGGTTGAAGGTTTTCCCCAACCCTGCCAATAACCTTGTTTACCTGAGCTACGAACTACATAGCCCGGAAGCGCGCTTTGAGTTGCTGAACAGTTTGGGGCAGGTGCTGCGCAGCCTTACACTGACGGCAAGCGAGGGCGCTGTGCCTGTTTCGCTTGGCGACTTGCCTGTGGGTATGTATTTTTACAGACTGTTGGAGAAAGACAGTGAGTCACAAAGTGGCACTTTGATTATACAGCGGTAAATGCTAAATTTGCAATCGGGAGGCGGTAGTACTGCCTCCCGATAAATTTATTATTATGAAAAAAATCTTTCTTTCTTTTGCTTTTTTAATGACAATCATCGCTTTGCCTGCTCAAAAGTATGATTATGTGTGGCTTGCGGGAGATGACAACTCCATTAACAATAATATGCATGGCGGAATACTTTTTAATTTTAATCGCACCCCGGTAACTGTTCATTACAGATACCGGGAGCATAATTTTTTTAAGAGTAATGCGTCTATAAGTGATTCGTCAGGAAATTTATTGATGTACTCTAATGGGTGTATTATCGCTGATAGTTCAGATTCAGTAATATCAAATGGAGAAGATATAAACTTGGGAAGTAACGCATTTGATATTTTCTGCAATCAAAATAGCGAGGGATATGGAGGAGGTTACCCAAGTATGTTTTTTTTACCGAAACCAGGCATTGATTCCGTTTGGTATTTATTTCATAAATCTATTTTGTATGTAGGAGAACCTTCTACAGATGCATTTCAAAATAAATTACTTTTTTCAATAGTATATAAAAATTTAAATACAAATAAATTATATGTAAAACAAAAAAACATAGAACTCTACAATTCTCCTCTATCTACAGGAGAGTTTATTGCTGTAAAGCATGCAGACGGCGCCAGTTGGTGGTTGGTAACGCCCCTGCGCAACAGCAATACTTTTTTGTTTTTTCGTTTTGATTCGAGCGGGGTAGCGTTTAGTCACGAACAGACAATTGGCAACCTGCCGCCGCTCTCAAAAGAGGGGTATGGGCAAATGACCTTTAATCATCAGGGAAATATGCTGGCAAGATATTATCCAACTTATGATGTTGAGTTGTTTGACTTTGACAGAACTACAGGACTGTTAAATAATCATCGAACATTTTCACTTAATTATGATGCCTTTACTTTTGATGGGGGATGCTGTTTTTCTCCCAGCGGGCAATATCTATATATAATGGCTACAATAAATATGTATCAGGTTGATATAACGGCATCTGATATTTCTTCAACCCAGATAACAGTAGAATCCTGGGATGGATTTGTTGACCCCATTGCTCCGACTTTTGGTTTTTGCCAGCTTGGCCCGGACTGTAAAATATATATAAATGGCCCGGATTTGCGCTATTACCACGTCATTCACAAGCCCGACCTGCCGGGTCTGGCCTGTGAGGCGGAGCAGCGCGGCTTACTATTGCCAACCCCTAATGGTGCATCTATCCCCTACTTCCCCAACTATCGCCTCGGCCCGCCGGACAATCCCGGCCCGCCCTGTACGGCCACGGTAAGCGTGCAGGGAATTGCAGGGGCTTCGGGGGCGGGGTTGAAGGTTTTCCCCAACCCGGCCAGCCAAATGGTATACTTGGATTATCGTATTGAAGGCGGGGAGGCGCGTTTTGAGTTGTGGAATACACTGGGGCAGGTAATGAAAAGCGTAAGCCTCAATGCCGCTGATAATTTCGGTGGCGTATCCACTGCCGAGCTGCCAGGCGGTATATATGTGTACCGCCTGATGATAGCCGATAAACTTGTACAAAGTGGCACCCTGAGTATTCAGCGATAAATGATGTAAATTTGCAATCGGGAGGCAGTAGTACTGCCTCCCGATAAATTTATTATTATGAAAAAAATCTTTCTTTCTTTTGCTTTTTTAATGGCAATCATCGCCTTGCCTGCTCAAAAGTATGATTATGTGTGGCTTGCGGGAGGTGATAATAACCCGTCAATTACATTTTTGGGTGGCGCTACTATTGACTTCAAACAAGAGCCTCTAAAACCGGTTTATCACTACCGACCACATAATCTATTTACGAGTAATGCAAGCATTTCCGACAGCAATGGTAATTTGCTATTTTACACCAACGGATGTGTGGTTGCCGGGGCTGACGATGCGGTTTTGCCCAATGGCGACAGTATTAATCCGGGCTGGGCACATTTCCGGTTCTGTGAGGAGCTAAACCGGGGATATGGGGGGGGGTACCCGAGGGCAAACGCATCAAATTCCGAGAGTTTTCTCACGATATTGATCTGATAGGGCGCATTTATTGCGTTTTCGGTTAACACTGATTTTTTCACTTTGTGCTTTCAAAAGGTTGAGTGTTATTTTTCG
>JAFLBP010000046.1 GCA_017303875.1 Chitinophagales bacterium
GAGTTGTTCAAGGCGACGAGAAGATGTATTTGCCATAACCGATTGATTATTAAATTCTTACGGCAAATTTAAAAACATAACGCGCTGATTACCAATATGTCAATGAACGTTTCGGACAAGATTTATTGAAAATCAAAAATTACGCTTCAATAATTTTAAACCCGGTGTATTTCCAAAGTGCTTTGGGGATTTTGATGCCTTCGGGCGTTTGGTTGTTTTCCAGCAGGGCGGCCATTACGCGGGGCAGGGCCAGCGAGGAGCCGTTGAGGGTATGAGTAAGCTGGATTTTGCCGTCGCCATCGCGGTAGCGCAATTGGAGGCGGTTGCTCTGGAAGGTTTCAAAGTTGGATACCGAGCTGATTTCTAACCAGCGTTTTTGTGCGCCCGACCAGGCTTCAAAGTCGTAAGTGAGCGCGGAGGTAAAGCCCATATCGCCGCCACAGAGGCGGAGGATTCGGTAGGGGATTTCGAGTTTGGCCAGAATTTTAGAGACGTGGCTGATCATGCCTTTGAGGGTCTCGTAGGATTTTTCCGGGTGTTCCACCACTACAATTTCCACTTTGTCAAATTGGTGCAGGCGGTTGAGGCCGCGCACGTGTGCGCCCCAGGCGCCGGCTTCGCGACGGAAGCAGGGCGTGTAGGCGGTAAAGCGCAGGGGCAGGTTTTTGTAGGGCACAATCTCGTCGCGGACGAGGTTGGTAACGGGTACTTCGGCGGTAGGGATGAGGTAGAGGTTATCGAGGTCACATTTGTACATCTGCGCTTCCTTGTCGGGCAGCTGGCCGGTGGCGCGGGCCGTGTCTTCATTGACGAGGTGTGGTGGCAGAATTTCTTCGTAACCGGCTTTGATATTTTCGTCGAGGAAGAACTGGATGAGCGCGCGCTGGAGGCGGGCGCCTTTGCCGCGGTAAACGGGGAAGCCCGATCCGGTGAGTTTTACGCCCAATTCAAAGTCGAAAAGGTTATATTTTTTGCCTAATTCCCAATGGGGGAGGGCATCTTCACCGAATTCGGGGAAGGGTTTGGTCCAGTCTTTTGCGACCTTGTTATCGTCGGCCGATTTGCCTTTTGGGACGAGTTTGCTGGGGATATTGGGTACGGAGTAGAGCAGTTCGTCGAGCCGGGTTTTGATGTCCAACTGGCGGCTTTCCAACTGGCGGCTGATTTCTTTCAGCTCCGCCACCTGCGCCTTGGCGGATTCCGCTTCGGCGCTTTTGCCCTGGCCCATGAGCTGGCCGATGGTTTTGGAGAGTCGGTTCATTTCGGCGAGGGTATCGTCGAGTTCTTTCTGAGTGACGCGGCGCTGATCGTCGATCTGGAGAATGGTATCAACGACTTTGAGTTGGGCGGCCGACCAGTTGCGCTTGCGCAGGCCTGCCAACACGCGTTGTTTTTCTTCGCGGAGTACTTTTAACTGGAGCATATGCTTCGTTGCAGGGTGATAAAATTTCAGGAGCGGGAAAACATTTTCAACAAAAAAACGTTTAAATGGCTATTCTCGTTCCGACGAAATCGTTTTCGATAAAAAAACGCCGCAAGATATAGCGAATTTCAAAATACTGTTATCTTTGCGCCGTTCATTCCACATCGGTTCTCGCCGAAACTCCTTATCCCAAAGATTTCTAAGCTATCTTTTCCCTGTTTTCCGTACTGGATTTTTTCCACCAACTGGTTTACAAACAGTGGTAAAGGACTGTAATTTTATCTACTATTCAGCAGCTTTGCTGTCTTTGTAACAACTACCTTCCCTTATACTACGCGGTTTCCCTGACTGAAAACGCTGGTAAATTTCACAAGCACATTAACCTTCACGCACTCTACGGAGGGCCTCCCATTTTGCACACAAACTCCACCCTATGTATGATATTTTGCAGCTTAACGAAAAGCTGGTAACCGAATTAAGAGAAATTGCTCAACACATCGGGGTCAAGGGCTACCATAAGCTCACCAAACAGGAATTGGTTTATAAAATTCTTGACGAACAAGCCCTGGCTGATAAAAATAACTCCAGCAAGCAAGTGCCCGTAGTGGATGAACCGAATCCGCAAACCGGCCGTCGACCCAAGAAAGTCAACATCGAGTCCGACGAAAAAACCGAAAACACAGAGCAACAAGCCCCTCAAAGAGGCCGCAAACCCCAGGCGCAAAAAACAGCGCCCGAAAAGCCCAAGGCTCCCAGCCCTCAGCCCCCTGCTACACCTGCCGCTCCGCCACAAGCCCCGCCGCCACCCCAGCCGCCCCAGCAAATGCCGCCGCAGCAACCCAGAAATATGCCCCAAAACCGTCAGCCCGATCAACGGCCCCAAGGCCCCGATCAGCGCCGACAACAGGATTTCCGCAACTACAATAACCCGGACCAACGGCGCAACGATCCGCCACAACGCCCAGATCAGCCCCAGCGCCCCGATCAGCAGCGCCGGACAGATCCACGAGACCAACAACCGCTCCGCAACCCGCAACGCCGCGACTATGAAGCGCAGCGCCGTGAAGAAATGCAGCGCCGCGAAGAAATGTTGCGCAATAAACGCTGGGACGAACGCCGCCGCTGGGAAGAACGCAAGCCCCAACGCGATCCGCACCCCTCGCAGCAGCAACAACAACAACCCAACCGCCCCGGAAACCCTAACCTCTACGATCCCGATGCCGTCCGCCTCAATAATATGGAGGAGGATTTTACCAACAACAATGGCGGCAATTTCGATGAGGAAGACGAAATGATGGTGAATCGCCCCGTTGCACCCCAACAGGATATGCGCCAGGACTATCGCCAGGCAGAGCCTGAACCCGCCGAAGTAATGCCCGTTATCCCCAAAGAGCGTTTCGATGTAGAACTCGACGGGATTATTGAAGGCCTCGGCACCCTGGAAATGATGTCCGACGGATATGGATTCCTGCGCTCCGCAGATTATAACTACCAGACCAGCCCCGACGATATTTACGTTTCGCCCTCGCAGATCAAATTGTTCGGCCTGCGCACCGGCGATACGGTGAAGGGCGCCATTCGCCCACCCAAAGAAGGTGAAAAATACTTTGCCCTGCTCAAAGTGAGCAAAATCAACGGCATGGACCCGAAAGATGTGCGCGACCGCGTACCTTTCGACTACCTCACGCCGCTGTTCCCGACCTCCAAATTTAACTTGCTAATCAGCCCGACCGGCCGCGATTTCAGCAACCGGATCATTGAACTGTTTACGCCGATTGGTAAAGGGCAGCGCGGCCTGATCGTGGCGCAACCCAAAACCGGTAAAACCTTCCTGCTTAAGGACATCGCCAACGCCATCACGAAAAACCACCCCGAGTGCTACGTCATCATCCTGCTGATCGACGAACGCCCCGAGGAGGTAACCGATATGCGCCGCAGCGTTAAAGCGGAAGTGGTGGCCTCTACTTTTGACGAAGCCGCTGAAAACCACGTACGCCTTGCCAATATCGTACTCGACAAATCCAAGCGTATGGTAGAATGCGGTCACCACGTGGTGATCCTGCTCGACTCCATCACCCGTATGGCGCGTGCCTACAACACCGTGGCGCCTGCTTCCGGCAAAGTGCTCTCCGGTGGTGTGGAAGCAACAGCGCTGCAAAAGCCCAAAAAATTCTTCGGTGCTGCCCGTGCCATTGAAAACGGCGGCTCGCTGACCATCCTCGCTACCGCGCTCATCGACACCGGCTCGAAAATGGACCAGGTGATCTTTGAAGAATTTAAAGGTACCGGTAATATGGAGTTGCAGCTCGACCGCAACCTCGCCAACCGCCGCCTCTATCCTTCCATTGATCTGACTAAATCCAGCACGCGCCGCGAAGACCTGCTGCTCGACAAAGAAACGCTTCAGCGCATGTTTATCCTGCGCAATCACTTAGCCGATATGAAGCCGGAGGAAGCGATGGAATTTATCAAGAAGCACATGATGAATACTTCCAGCAACGAAGATTTCCTGGAAGGTATGAACCGATAAGTCGTAAACGATCAAGGTATGAGCGCTATTCGGGCAGTATTTTCCCATACCTTAGCATCAATATCGATTATTTCAATAAAAAACGCCGACAGCAAACCTGCTATCGGCGTTTTTCTTAATCAGATCAATTTTACATCTGTACAACAAGGATCATTTTATCTTCTTCAGCGCGCAAGCAGCAGGCGGAGGGTCTGGGTGCCATACCGATCCGTTATTTTCAGCAGGTACATACCGGAGTCCAGGTCATGCACCGGATAGTAATGATCGGGCGAGGGTGTAAAGCTTTTTAGCAGACGCCCGTCGGTCGAGTATAACTCCAGCAGGATGGGTTGTTGGTCGTGTGGCGCATGCAGCCTGAACCAGGAGTCGGCAGGGTTGGGATATATTGCCCAATCTGACGGCTCTCCAACGGGGTTGAGGCTTATCGTTGCAGGCATACAGAACAGCGTATCCAGGCAGCCATCCGGGCTGATTTTTATCAGCCAGCCCCAGTCTTGCGGTGTGGGGTATGGCGTTTGGGCGTATCCGCAGGCGACAATACTACCGGAGGAGAGTTCGACGGCATCGTAAAGCCAGTTCCAGGAACCATAGGTGCTTTCCCAGTAGGCGGTGTCCAGCCGAATCCAGCGGCGATTGCCTTGTGGGTCAAACCTGACCATAAACCCTGCAAAAGAATTATAAGGCAGCAGGGCGGGGGCCACATTAAAAAATGTGGGCCGCATGCCATAGCCCAGATAGTCGCCATTTTTTAAGATCAGCCCCCCGGTAAAGTGATTAAAAACATGGTCAGCTTTGCCAAAAGTATCCCGAAGCAGCAGGTTGAAATTACTGTCTCGCACCACCAGCATTGGTTGGATGGATATTTCAGGGATTTGTGGCCGGTACAGGCCATTGGCGCTGAGGTACATCCACTTTTTTTCAGCGGTTTTGTAAAGATCGCAAATATTAAGTTCATTTAATGAATACTCGGATTCCCAGGTCCATTTTATTGCTCCCGTACTGTCAATTGCCGTTAACATTCCACTGCTTCTGGTAAGAGGTAGGGGCAGCCAGCTATAGCTGTTTATACTCCCCATAAGAATATATTCATTGTTGTTCTCAATAGAAATATTGGTAAGATACCAACTGTTCTCTGCATTTTTAAATTCCTTTTCCCAGAGCATATTGCCTTGGGTGTCTGTGCGTATAACAAACGAGAAAGTACCGGTAATTTGAGGGCGCTGTCTGCGTCCTCCAATGATGAATCCGTTTTCGACCTGACGGATAATTCTGAAGTTATTGTACAGGGTATTAGAATCGGGGTATTCTTTATACTGCATCAAATTCAGCGCGGTATCCAGCAGGTAGAAATAGCCTGCTCTTCGATTAAGAAAACTTCCGGTTATTGCAACACCGTTAGTACTTTCGAGTGGGGTAATCGTATTAGTATAATTGAGTGGAATATGCCCTCCCATGGGATCGGTAAAGCTTTTTTGTTTTAAAAGATTCCCCAGGGTGTCAAACTGCAAGACGATAAGTTCCTGCAGGCCGCTGGTACTATTCATGCCTACTCCCTGCACAATGATGGTGTCCCTGATCTGGGTGATTCCGCCAAACGCAGCGAATTTGAATCCTGCTTTTTCTATTATCGAAAATCCTTGCTGGGCTTTGCCTGCAAGGGAAAAGAAGGACAGGAGGAGCGTGAGTAGGTATGTTTTGTACATGGGAGGGAGGGTTTTTACTGTAAGAAAATTTTTCCAGATGTAATTACTATACCATTCGATTCAATAATGTAGTAATAAACTCCTGATGGAACGGATTCCGTATTCCAAAGGTATTTTGGCAAGCTCATATCCTGTACAGAGTGAATCAGTTTTCCGATCGAGCTATACACTTTTATGCTTGTCATTGAAATATCATGCAAAGTTTCAAAGGTAACGTTACCGCTGGAAGGGTTCGGATAAACTTTGACATTTGCGCCTTCATTTTTTTTGGCGGTTCGGTCTTCTCTACTTCGGCTATCCAAAAGTTCACTGGTCACAAATTCCGGATTAAAGTGGCCGTTATTAAACACGAGAATATTTTTGACCTGTGGTAAATCTTGAAGTGCATTAATACCTTGCTTAAGGTAGGGCATGGAATCGAGTTTCAAAAAATAAGGATTTTGATTTTTCAGGAGATATAACAGGCTGTTATGTTGTTCTGTTTTCATTACCTGAATCGAATCAGGAGAGAATGTAGCTACTGATTTTGTAAAACATTCCTGGACTTTTATATCGTGATTGTCCAGGAAATACTGCTCCGCCATTAACCTGTAAGCATTGGGGCTGTTAAATATCTCGAGGCAATTAACAATAGAGTCTCTGTTATAATCAAGCGTATCTGTCATAAGGTTTATTAACAATTTGAATGCTAGGCTATCCAATTGCTCTTTTAACAATGAATGTAAAATAGTGTTTGATTTATCAGTATTTTTTAACAAATGCTCTATATTTTTCATGGATTGACTTAGTTGAGAGTTGTAATCTTCGCTGAAATCATTATCATCACAAACGGGTGGGCAGGATACTATCGTACAGTTACCTTCTTCAGATTCTTTTAAAGAAATATTTCCAATGTAATTCAGGGGGGGGTGATTCGCAATATTATCCGTATAGTGATAATCAATCGGCTTCCCAAAATTAATGATATCCATTATTCGATAAGAAAAAGTATTGCCAGTAGCTTTTATCCCTACATTTGAAATTATCATCCCTTGCCTTGCTTTGACCTCACCATCTGGGATGTCAATATCTATGTTATTGCCGGAATTGTTGTTGCACTCATAGGTTAACCCAGTCATTCCGGTAAATGGGTTGTTAACTCCATTGACTCCGTTTGCAATATTTCCGTAGTGAAGATTAGTAAAATTATTATTTCGCACTTTTTTGTTTTCCCAACCTGTATTTTTACAAACGACTCCAACAGTTTCTTTGTCATCTATGAGCGAAGAAGAGAAGAAACTGTTTTCACTACATTCAAAACCTAATACATCGTCATTAAAATATATTCCGATTTGTGACGCGTTAAATACATGATTGGGTAAATTCTCTAACCGGAAAGAATTGAACTTGATTATTGCACCAGTTACCGATTGATTTCTGATTCCCGTAAAACACTTATCAAATTCAGCATTTGTGACCATATATGGTTTATTGTCAATTATTCTGGCGCTGTAAATGCCATATCCCAGACCTTCAAAGCGTGAATTTTTCACCTGAGGTGGGTACACATTAGGGATATTTGATCCCTTTACGGTAAAATACGAATCATGGGCATAGATTCCATAGCCCCAGTCTTTGATGGATAGTCCCTCTGTTGACAGCGCATTAACAAAGTTACACCCTGCAAATGTGACCCCGTTTATGCCAGTTAATCCAATAAAATGTTTGAAATTTTCTTGGTGTGGATAAAGGTCGTCCACGATAAAGGACATTCCAGTCATGGAGCCAAAGTATGGGCGCGGCTGCCCTTGCTGCCCAACAGGAGTAGAATATGGCCAGAAATTGTTATACGGGGCATATTCAACTCCGATAATACAGTTTTTTATTGTTGCTTCTCTGCCTTGTAGTTGTCCGCCAGAGAAGTAAGGAGTTGGCCCATAGAGTTGTATCCCGACTCGTGCATTCTCAATTGTAGAATTAGGTCTGCATTCGATTCTTCCCTGCTGGAGTTGACCATTTGCCGGATATTGCGATACTGTAGGAGGGCTGCCCCATACTTTAACACCTTCCCAGTATGCCCCTCCGGTACAGCTAAATCCGGTTAATGTACCGCTAAGTACCACTAAACCGCCGGGTTCAATGACAAGTTTATTATCTTTATTGAAGTGTACCCTTACTCCCTGCTCAATGGTAAGCGTGGCTCCTTGCCTGACGATTAAATCTCCGGCCAGATAAACATCGCCATTGCCGGGCGTATTATTTACCGACCAAACAGTGTTTTGTGTGATGACCTGATTAAAGTAGTTTGGAGCAACCAAACAACTTTGCAGAAGTGGAGAAATCTGAATAATGCGTTGCATTCTGTAGCCTTGTCCCGGACTGAATCCTGTTATACAGCTGAATTCGGTGTAGGCCATAATGTTGGTCTCATCAGGATTATATGGAGTTCCCTCTATATCTACGCCACTACCCAGCCACTCGCAAGTTTCAGGTGAAACATTGTACCACATTCCGGGATCAACAGGGGTGTCGCAGACAAAATCACCACAACTTGAGCAGTTTACATTATTTGCGTAGCTGTAGCAGGTGAAAAATATCTGATCCGTATGATATAAACCAAGGCAGTGCCCCATTTCGTGGGATATAACATGGGAATCGCTTGTCAGAGAGGTATATGGCGGTTTCCAATAATTTCCGTAAATGAAAAAGGCGTCTCCGGGAAGAGTATTGGCGGCAGCATATCCTGTTCCGGGACTACCGGGATCTTGATCGCCATATAAATATATATTGATTCCGTTTGGGAATTTATTGACACCTAAAATATCAATATGAGAGGTCGTGGCATAATATTGATCACTGTCTATATAATCTATATTGCAGTCCCATACGAATGCAATATTGAAAGGTGCATAGTCCTCTTGCAAAATCTTTAAAGCCTTTCTTACAGCCTCTATAGACTGGCCTCCAGTCTTGTCAGATCTTCGTATCACATGAATGAATATCCTGATATTTACAGGAGCTAAATTTTGCTCGGGATATTGACTGATATATTGGTCAATAGGCCCGATGGCATCGGGGCCTGGCGTAAACGCACAATGGTTATGTTGACTGAAAGCATACTCGGAATGCCATAAAATGGCAATGACAAGTAAGCAGGTGTACATGAGTTTTGACGAAAAGGTGTGTTTCATTTTTCAAAAATTTATAATTTTAAGGTTTTATTCTTGTATGCCTTCAGGAGGCAATACAAGAAAATTATTTGAAGTTTTAAAGGGCAAGAAAACCGCCCTCCATTTATGAAGGAGGGCGGTTTTAGATTTGAAGAACAGTCATGCCAATCTTACATCGGTACTGTTATGCGAAAAACACTATAAAAAGGATAGCCATGAAGATAACCAATCATGCAATTAAATGATGTTCCATTTCTTATTGTACAAGCACTCGAACCTGCCCCTGGCGTTTACTATCGGTACGATCTACGTAATAAATCGTGTAAATACCAGCAGACCAGTCCTGAGTGGATACATATTGTTGTGCGAGTGTTGAAGATAAGAGACGTACTTTACCATTAACGTCACTTATACGGATGTCCCAGTTGTTGCCTTCCGGCAGGCTCAAATGGAACCCCCCTGTGGCGGGGTTGGGAGATACCCGTGCCAGCTCCTGTGCCGTTATCGTATGTACGCGCTGCTCCAGCGGCTGTTGAGCCTGTTGCTGCATTTGCTTGTCAGAAGCCTTAATGAACGTACGCGCTACGGCATTGTAATGGCGGCACTGACTTGCGAGCGGCGACAAAGTTACGCTGTCAATCTGTGAAATACCCAGGAAACTTGCAAGCGCGGTACTGTAATCTGGTTCAGCATCGGCTTCAACGGCCAGTTCGTGGCTTGCCTCCCATGCAGACCAGGCAGTGGTAAACTGCTGATAGAGCGCCTGATTGCCAACAAAGCAATCTTTGTAGGTGAGGCCACCCCGCGACTGAATATCACCGGCAAAACCGCCATCGCCACCTTTACCCGGACAAGAGCTGTCGTATCCGGAAGCAACGAAATTCGTTGTCAGCGGTACCGCAATAGCATTCCAGTTGCAATTGTTGGCGTTCGGATTGCGGCGATACAGGCTGTACATATTCGGAGTAGGACCAACCGAATTGCCGCCGGGGCCATAAACGTTCCAGAAATTATAGTTTGCCGAAATTTCAGAAGGAGTACGGGAAATGTAGCAAATATCGAAGATAAGCCCCAGCGTACCCGAACCCACGAGCGCTGCATTGGCGCGGAACTCATTGGGGCGCATGCCGTTGCTGTTCACACCCGCGTCAATGTCCAAAAGAATATCGGTGCCATGTACACCTGCGCCGACACAATCCAGAATACGGGCACAATCCATACGAAGCAAGCCATAATCGGGTGAAGCCTGGGCGTAATTGTTGGCATAAATACCTTCCATTACTACTCCATAGAGTGTTTTCTCGATGGTAGCGCCGTTATTAAGTACAATGTTATTTTGTCCTTCAGAGGCATCAATGCCATTGTAGCCGCCCTCGTCGCCAGACAGTACACCGCCTTCCATGACAAACATTTTCACATCGCGGAGTTTGATCATTTCGTTGTAGGAATGACCGTTGCTCAGGCCAAGATACGAACCTTTAAGGCTGGAGTTGCGCATGGTTACTCCGGTACTGATTTTGTCAAAAAGGAAAGAACTCACCTGCCCTTCCACACCGTTGAGCATAACGTTTTTGCCGTTATAGACATATGCGCCAACCGTGTTTTCAAAGTTACTTTCCGAGAAACGAATGTAGTTGTTGACATCATAAAGACGCAAGCTGTTTTTGAAATCCTTGAAATCGCAGCCCACAACAAATACCTGCTGGCCACCTTGTGCCTGGAGGGCCATTTGCTGATCGCTAACCGGGTATCCTTTTGCTGCGTCCGGCTCAAAAGTGGCCTGTTGCAGCACCACACGGTTGAAGCCCTCAGCCTTGATGCTGGCGTCGCGTTCAAAAACCACACGGGTACTGAGCAGGTTAAGGCTGCCGCCTTTCTTGACCAATACGGCGTTGCGGTTGAGCTTGATATTCCGATAGGTTTTACCGCTGCCCGTGAAACTGAAACTTGCCGGAAGTTCGGTCAGGTGGCCGGGATTGAACTCAAAGTAACCGTCGCCTTTGAAGTTGAAATTGCCCAGAATCTGGAGCTTACCGCCCGGCTCTACCGTAATTTTGGGACAGCCCTCGGTGTTCATTGCGCCATTGGGCGCATCGCGCAGCGTGATCTCCGCGCCCGGCTCAATGATCAGCGTTGCACCGGATTGGACAACGAGACGTGATTTGGCAAATACTTTGAGTTGGCTGCCTGTTTTTAAGCGTACAATTGATCCGTCAGTGATGTACAGGCCGCCACTACGTTCTCCATTTTCATCACCAATGTAAAGTTTTGCTGTATTTTCAACGTTTATGATGGCGTTGCAGATGGTGTGTGCAATAAAGTCATCATATGTAGCATCTTGGTCTGTTGGAGTCGCATAGTGTATCTTGCCGCTATTGTTAACAGATAAGCGACCTGAGCCAGGAAGTATATCAAGACTGGGTACTTTGGCTGCTTGGTAGACAGCAACATTAAAGTACTTGTCCAGTTTTCCGTTTGGTATCACCTCCAGCGGCGATACTGGTGGTGCGGGTGAGTTAGTAACCAGTTCATCTATAAGCACTTCGGATATACGTGCATCAAGGTGAATATGTCCCTGATTGAATTCCGGCAGCATGGTTTGAGGGGATGTCTCCGAGTTGGTTTCAGATAATGTGCAACGACTGACGCTTCCGCAGGTTTGTGGGTTATTAAATTCTGAAGGTTCGCTAGCATTTACACTACTAAAGGAAGGTATAAAAATATGTTGTTTTACCATTAGTCCTGGCCCCTGCAAGATATCAACATGGGGTTGAATTTGGCTTGGCAAGGTATTCAGGCCTATCAATCCTAAATTGGATGTCGCACCAGAAATTACATCGTAAGGCTTTGTATAGACCTTTGGGTACCAGAACGCAGAAAGTGGCGTTTGAGCAGGCTTCGTTAAAACCATTTCAAGGTTTGCAATTTCTGTTAGTTCATTATTTCCTGTTGCACGCATCTGCATATTAAAAGTAAGCTTCCCGCAAAGTATGATTGGATTATTCCAATCAATACACTCTATTTTCTCTCCGGAGAGTTCGAAGAATAAGTTACCGGCCTCCATTGCATTTTCAAGGGGGGTATTCAGAGATCCGTTAGACAGAGCAACATGGCGCATGGATAATGGCCCAAGTGCATCCATTTCTGCCAGAAATTCATTTTTGCGTATATTTATAGGCTCGCCCTCCGTACCGCCATAAAGACTTTCTGCATCAAATCGATACATAAGCAATTGACTAGCGATAGGCTGATTAATAGCTCGCCAGCCAGCATCAAGTGCAGGAATGCTAATTCCTTCTCCGGCGAAATCGTTAAGATTGTCATTCAAGAATTTGATAAAACATTGCATACCAATCGGAATATTAGCCCCACGCAAAGGGGAATCGTAAGTGAAAAACAAACGGGTATCATGGTTTTGGCCGGTAGCGTTCATGTGCTTTAATGCGTAATTACAGACAACTCCGCCCATACTTACACCAATGACCACGTTTTGTTCGGTAGAGCCGCTTTCTGCTTTTTTCTCATTCACCAAGCGTATTACCTCCTCAATGAGAAAGGCATTGCGCTGTACATAGTCGCTTCCATCTTTAAAATTCACGTAGATCAAGTCGTATTCTTGCGGGAAAAGATTGTCGGTTAAATTTTCGCCCGAGGTAAGGACTTGGTTTAATAATCCGAACATTCTTTCAGGCGTACTTTCGGTAACACCAGGTTCTTCAAAACCTTCAACGATGATAAGTGGACGGCGGAGTTTGGCGATTGGGCTGCAATCATGGGTGTTGTAAAAAAAGAATACATCCGCTTCTCCCTTCTCTCCGAGATAAGGAGTAGATGCCGTAACATGAACTACTTCCTGCAAGTGTTGGGGCCAGCTCATACCACCTGATCGTTTTTGTGACAGGCTTTCTTCCTTGAGGAGTATTTTGGCATGTGCCATTTTTTCTCCAAAAGGATAAGTCATGCCAAATTTCAGTGTTTTTTCTCCGGCATCGGGATACAAGATGGATACGGATTGCCCGGGAGTAATAGTGCGCCAGCCCTGCCCGTCGCCTGCATCAAATGCGTATTGTGGTACAAGCCCCTCAAGATTGCTGAAAAAAAGTTCCTGAGGAAACTCATAAACAACATGTTGTCCTTTCACCTCTGCCAATAAAGGGCTGGCAATATATGTGGTATCGCAATTGTAAGGAGATGATGGCCGGTTTGGGATGTCAAATACCTGTTCGCCTGAATATTGCAGCAGTTGCTGCTCGAAGGCATCAGAACGGATAAAGCCGTATTGTATGGCCATCAAGGCTACCGGAATAGTATCGCCACCTTTGGGTTTCGATATTTTTTCGAGGTAGATAGAAGGTGCTGGCAGGGCGGAAGCAGGCGATACATTTCCCTGCCTGAACTGACCGAATAGAATACCAAAGGTATTGATGTCGGCATAGTTGTTTTTGTCCAGGGTTCCTCTGAACAGGGCGGGTGAGGCAATGGGGATACTTTGATCGAGCAAGATACCACCGGGAATTAACGATTTGTCGAGGGGCGCATAGCGGTTGCGCAATTGTTGTGGAAGGGGTTGGTAGGTTTGCGCAAAGGCAAAGGAAAACCAGGACAGCAAGATTGCTGTCAATAACACTTTTTTCATGATGAGGAAAAGTTTAGTTGATAGTTGAGAAACGAGGATGTTATTCTGATGAATACTTCAGATCAAAGCGACCTTCAGTAATTTCGATTTTGTTGTTTAGGTTGACAGAGTCTTTGTAAACGATAAATTCAAAAGTGCCGGAAATAATATTCGCAGCGCTATCTATTCGGGTGATGGTGACACAGTTGTCCGCGTTGGCATTGTAAATACTAGAGTATTGCTTGTTATCACTTGAATGATATAATAAATAGCACCCATCTGATATAGCACAGTATTTTCCAGTTTGGAAGAATGAGTCTCCAATATACATACTCATCCATTCGTCTAGTTTTTGATCAGGAGCAACTAATCTACAAGTTATTGCTCCGCCGCCTGTTCCATTCTTTTCAGAAACATTGGCATCAATGGGCCTGAGAATACTCCAATATAGTTGTACCCTTGGCACCCATACCTTACCATTCACTTTACAGCCGAAGGTGTTCAGTCCTTCCTGAGTGGCTGGTGGGAGTACATTATAATCAACAGTTGGCGGAGGAACATAAGGGGGCAGGTCATTTTCTTCTTTTTCGCATCCGCTCAGCGCGGTGAAGGCTAAGGCGAGCGGCAGCAGCAGCGTGAAACAAAGATTCAGGAAGCGCATGGTGGTTGGTGTTTTTTTGTAAAAAAAAGGTGTGGATGGCATGGTTTGAGGGAGTATTTCTTTTTTTTCGGGGTGCAATGCAAAGGTGTGGCGGTTTCAGGGGTGATTTTCAGCGATTTTTGCAAAAAAAAATATATTTTTTTATTGAATATGAAGAATTTCAGGGATTGCGGCTGCTGTCAAAAACACTTTTTTCATGATGAGGAAAGAATTTAGAATGTGAGTGTGGAAGAATTAATCAGCTTCATACTTCTGGTCGAAACGACCCTCGGTAATTTCGATTTTATTGTTGAGTTTGGTACTGTCAGGTACTAAGGTGCAGGCAAAAGTTCCTGATATAATATTGTTTGCGGTATCCAATTTAGTGATTGTGACACAATCATTCGAAGTATGAAAATAATCACTTGTGATTGTATTGTTAAAATTTTTTCTGTCGTACATAAAAGTAACATTGGCATTATCGAAGCAATAATCACCGGTGTTAAAATAAGTTGGCGTTACAGCAATTTGTATGTACTCGTGTGCGTCAATAGCCGGGTCTACCATGTAAGCAATTGTCCCAAATCCCCCGCTTCCCCCTCGTTCAAAAACCCATGCTTCAATATCCCGAATAATAATACCAACAGGCAGCACTCTTGCCACCCATACCTTACCGTTCACTTTACAGCCAAAGGTGTTCAGTCCTTCCTGTGTTTCGGGGGGCAGTACGTTGTAATCAATTTTTGGCGGATAGCCATACTTCGGGCCGTCGTCTTTTTGGCATCCGCTCAGCGCGGTGAAGGCTAAGGCGAGCGGCAGCAGCAGCATGAAACAAAGATTCAGGAAGCGCATGGTGCTTGGTGTTTTTTTGTAAAAAAAAGGTGTGGATGGCATGGTTTGAGGGGATATTTCTTTTTTTTTCGGGGTGCAATGCAAAGGTGTGGTGGTTTCAGGGGTGATTTTCAGTGACTTTTGCAAAAAAATATATTTTTTTTTGTTGAATATGACGACTTGTGGGGACGAGTTATTGCAGCTCGCAAGCGTGCAAGTGAAAGCAAGTATTTATAATTTTTTTTGCTGTTGGAATACAGTAAGGAAAAAGCGCTATAAATAAGCGCACTAACCCTCCACCCGCAAATCCTGCACCAATGCCCCACTTTTGAGTCTTGGCTCAAAATAAGTGCTTTTGGGTGGCAGGCTCTGGCCGCGATCGGCCATAAACATCATATCATCAAACAAAACCGGGAAGAGCATAAACCCGATGCGGGTTTTGCTGCGTTTGACGGATTTGCGCAGGCCGTCGAGGCCCTTGCTGCCATCTACGTAGGCGATACGGCTGTCGGTGCGCGCATCCTGAATGCCGAGAATGTCGCGCAGCACTAATTCATTGAGCAGGTTGGCGTCTAATACCACGCCGCGTTGGGCTTGTTCACGGGCTACCGTTTCCGGTTTCCAGCGCAGGGCAAACCATTCTTTGCGCAGGTAAATAACGATTTCGTGTTTTTGCGTGGGGCGGCGTGGGGTATCGAGTACTTCGAGGTCGGCAATTTTCGACAATTGCGCCCAGAAACGGCTGGTGCTGAGGGCGCCAAAAGCTTCCACTACCCGGTTATAATCCAGAATATCCAACTGGTCGGTTGGGAAAAACGCGCAGAAGAGGTGGTTGAAATCAAATTGCGGATATTCGTGCCGGCGTTCGTGCAGCAGCGCCATCGTGCTGGTGCGGTGGTGCCCGTCGGCGATATAGGTTTGGTCGACGTTGTTGTTAAAAAGTGCCTGAATGGCAGCAATTTCTTCGGGTTCCGTGATGGCCCAGATGCGGTGCGTTTGGTGCTCTTTGTGGAAGCGCGCCGTTCGGACGGGCTTATGGTGCTGGGTGTAAGAGATGAGGCGTTGGTGCAGGCTTTCAACCGGCCGGTGGGTGAGCAGCATGGGTTTGAGCACCGATTGCCATTCTAAAAAAAGCTGGATTTGCTGTTGCTCTTTTTCGCTGAGTGTTTTTTCGTGTTTGAGCACTTTACCGGCAAAAAACGCCTCTACTTCGTTGAGCGCCACCAATCCGGTGTGTTTTTGTCGGTGAGATTCTATCTGATAAATATACAAGGCGTCGGCAGAATGACGTTCATAGAGCGCCGCTGCCAGATATTCCTGAAAAGCGTATTTGGCATTACCACAAAAGGCGTCGGCCGATTCGATTTGAGTGAATTGGGCCAATAAAGCCCGAAAAGGTTTTATATTCATGCTGTTGGTGGAAAAGGCGGTCAAAAGTAGGTGTTTTTCACTTGCTCATGTTGTAATTTTTCAGATATTGCGCCTTGTTTTGAATCCATCCTATGAAATATTCATTGCTTTTTTTGCTCCTTTTCGGTCTGGGCTTCTTGTCGCAGGCAATTGCCCAAAGTACCACCGATCTGGAAAACAAATTGAAAAAAGCCGCCAATAAAACCGAACAACTCAACCTCCGCGTGCAATTGGCCTACAAATATTTTGAGGCCAACAACGTCACAAAAGCCTATGACCACGCCAGCGCCGCCAGCCGTCTGGCCGTAGAAACAGGCGACCGCCGCAAAGAAGCTGAAGCAACCTACCTCAGCGGCGAAGCGGCTTTTCGCCGCAAAGACTACAAAGGCGCCGGGCGCCTCTTTGAACAGTCCTGGCAAGCCGCCCGCAATTATGGCCTGCGCGATGTGGCCCTCAACTCGGTGGAACGCCTGCAGGAAGCCGCCCAGCGCCAGAACGATATTGGCCAGGCATACAAATGGAGCCAGCAACTCGTGGCTTATCTTAAAGACAACAGCCCTTCTTCTTCCCGCGGCGGTGGCGACGCCGTTCAGCGCCTCGAAAACAAACTGGCTACGGTAGAAGCCGAAAACCGCTCGCTGCTCAGCCAGCTCTCGCAAATCACCGGTATGACGCAGCAGCAAATCAGCGAAAAAGAAGCCGCCCTGCGCCAGCTCGAACAACAAACCCAGCAAACCCTCAGCCAGAAAAACGCCGAACTCAACAAAAGTCAGCTGGAAAAAACCCAGATGGACTCCTCCCGCCGCGTCCTCTCACAGCAGGTTGAAACCCTGAGTAAAGAACAAATGGCCGAAGCGCTTGTGCGCGCCCAGCTCGAACAGGAGATAGAAACCAAAAAAGCAACACTTGCCGAAGCCGAATTGCAACAACGCCGCAGCGATAACCAAAGGAATGTAGCGGCCCTGCTCGGCGCTTTCGTGTTGGTGCTGGCCACACTTTTTTATTTCCGCTTCCGCGCCAAAAAGCGCACTGCCGCCGAGTTGATCGCCAAAAATGCCGCCATAGAAGAAGAGCGCAAACGCAGCGACAACCTGCTGCTTAATATCCTGCCGCCCGCTATCGCACAGGAGCTGAAAACCCGAAATAAAGTTGCAGCGCGTAAATATGAACACGCCACGGTGATGTTTATCGATTTTATCGGTTTTACAACCGTCGCAGAGCGCTTCAGCCCCGAAACCCTCGTGGAAGAACTGGATTTTTGCTTCTCCAATTTCGACCGCATCGTCAGCCATTACCGCCTGGAAAAAATAAAAACCATCGGCGACGCCTACTTGGTGGCCAGCGGTTTGTCCGACAACAACCCCGCACCATCCGACATGATCAAAGCGGCACTGGAAATTCAGGATTTCCTGCTCCACGTAAAAGCAGAACGGATGGACAGCGGCCTGCCTTTCTTTGAGGCCCGCATCGGTATCCATCACGGCCCGGTGGTGGCCGGGGTGGTAGGCGCCAATAAATTTGCCTACGATATTTGGGGCGACACCGTGAATATTGCTGCGCGCATGGAACAGAGCAGCGAACCGAACCGCGTCAACGTCAGCGAAGATGTGTACGAACAAACGCGCTACGAATTTGAATGGCAATCGCGCGGAAAAATTGCAGCCAAAAACAAGGGCATGATGGATATGTATTACGTGCTGGGGTTAAAGCAATTTTAAGGCCGGGTAAAAAAATTATTTTTCCGACCTTTGCCGGTGCTTGTACTCCTGATTTTTTTCCCTACATAATAAATACAAAGCGCCCAACATGGCAGAGCTGAAATACAAACGCATTCTCCTCAAACTCTCGGGCGAAAGCCTCATGGGCACGCAAAGATTCGGCATTGAAGCCGATATGCTTGGCCACTACGCCCAACAGGTAAAAGAACTGCGCGATCTGGGCGCCGAAATTGCCATCGTTATCGGTGGCGGTAATATTTTCAGAGGCCTGCAAGCCGAAAGAACCGGCATCGAAGGCGTTACCGGCGATTATATGGGTATGCTGGCCACCGTCATCAACGGCCTGGCCCTGCAAAGTGCCCTCGAAAGCCTCGGCGTGTACACCCGTATGATGACCGCCCTTAAAATGGAAAGTGTGGCAGAACCCTATATCCGCCGCCGTGCCATCCGCCATCTCGAAAAGGGCCGCGTGGTAATTTGTGCTGCCGGAACCGGAAATCCTTTCTTCACCACCGACAGCGCCGCCGCCCTGCGCGCCAACGAAATCAAGGCTGATGTAATTCTTAAAGGTACCCGTGTAGATGGCATCTACACCGCCGACCCGGAAAAAGATCCTACGGCCGTGCGTTTCGACAAGCTGACCTTCGCCAAGGTTATCAGCCTCGGCCTGGAAGTGATGGACATGACGGCCTTCACGCTCTGCCGGGAAAACAACATGCCCATCATCGTATTCGACATCAATAAACCCGACAACCTGCGCCGCATTATCCTCGGCGAAGAAGTGGGTACGCTCGTAGAAGCATAACTTATGCGCATAATTTCTTACAACCTCAATGGTATTCGCTCGGCCATCAGCAAGGGCCTCTGGGAATGGCTCGCCACTGAAAATCCGGATATTTTTTGTGTGCAGGAAACCAAAGCCCAACGCGAGGATGTCGGGCTGCTCGAAGCCGAAGCCATGGGTTATCACGTCTATTTTCATGCAGCCGAGAAAAAAGGCTACAGCGGTGTGGCAACTTTTTCCAAACGCCCGGCCGACAAAGTGGTGATGGGCTGCGGTATCCCGACCTACGACCGCGAAGGCCGCATCCTGCGCACCGATTTTGGCGACCTGACCATCTTAAACTGCTATTTTCCTTCCGGTACTACCGGCGACGAGCGGCAAGGGGTCAAAATGGCCTTTCTGGAAGATTTTTACAATTGGGTACAGGCGCTTCGCCAGGAACGCCCCAACCTCATCATTGTGGGCGATTACAATATTGCCCACAACGAAATAGACATCCACGACCCCAAAGGCAACAAAAACAGCACGGGCTTCCTGCCCGAAGAACGCGCCTGGATGAGCCGCTGGTTCGAATCGGGCTTTACAGATGCCTACCGCTACCTGAACCCCGATAAAGTGGAATATTCGTGGTGGAGTTTTCGCGCCGGTGCGCGCAGCCGCAACAAGGGCTGGCGCATTGATTATCAGTCGGTTAGCAGCAATTTAAGCGAACACCTGCGCTGGGCGGGCCACCTCACGGAAGCCGTGCATTCCGATCATTGCGGGGTGAAGGTGGAGCTGGAGTGGGAGTAGCGTTTAATCCAGATACGGCAACTCCTTATCCTTCTCCGACACAATCACCTGACTGAGGTCAAAACCCCAGTCGATGCCCACCTTGGGGTCGTCGTAGCGAAGGCCGCCTTCATGGGCTTTGGAGTAAAAATTATCGCATTTATAGGCAAATTCTGCTGTTTCGCTGAGCACTAAGTAGCCGTGTGCAAAACCGCGCGGCACAAACAACTGCTTTTTGTTTTCCGCACTCAGGCGGATGCCATACCACTGGCCGTAGGTGGCAGAATCCGGGCGCAAATCAACCGCCACATCCAATACTTCGCCTTCTACAACCCGCACGAGTTTGGCCTGCGCCATCTCGCCCGACTGATAGTGCAAACCACGCAGCACACCGCGCGTGGAGCGCGCCTGATTGTCTTGCACAAAATCACACTGAATACCGGCCTGCTCCCAGGTACGGCGATTGTAGCTTTCAAAAAAGTAGCCGCGTTCGTCGCTGAAAACGGCAGGCTCAAAAACGATTAAACCCTCAATGGGTGTCGGGAAAAAAGGCATGGTATAAAATTGCTTTAGGCGCGGGGCAAAGATAAACCGGGATTTGGATAATCACACGCCCAGCACAGAACGTGCCAGCAAGCGGCGCAACAATATATCCAGCGCCAGCAACAAAAGGGCCAGGCCCAGCGGCCAATAATAGTAATCGGTATAGCGCTGGAAACGCCTGACCTCCACCTTGGTTTTTTCTAATTGATCAATTTCCTGGTACACCGCAGCCAGTTCCTGTTCTGAAAAGGCACGGTAAAAACGCCCGCGCGTTTTTTGGGCGATTTCCTGAAGTAATTCCGTGTTAAAATGGGTTTCCCGATAGTCAAAGTAAAAAGAGCCGTCCGCTTGTTGGCCTACGGGCATCAATACATTGCCATCGGTGCCAATGCCCAGCGTATATACGCGGATGCCATACACCTGTGCCAGCTCGGTAGCGGTTTCCGGGCGGAGTTCGGAGCGGCCGTCGTCTTCGCCGTCTGTCAGAAGGATGATCACTTTACTTTTTGCCGGACTGTCTTTCAGGCGATTGACGGCGGTAGCGAGGCCGGGGCCGATGGCCGTGCCATGTGCGATGCGGCCAACTTCTATTTTTTCAATAAAATCAAGAATGACTTTATGATCGGTTGTAGGCGGCGAGAAGGTGAATGCTTCAAAGGAAAAAACGGCCAGTCCGATGCGGTCATACGGTCGTTTGCGGACAAAATCGGCGGCTACTTTTTTGGTGACGCTCAGGCGGTCGGGTTCAAAATCGCGGCTCAGCATGCTCAGGGAAATATCCATAGCCAGCATGATGTCTATGGCGTCGGCATTTACCTGTTCTTCCTGCCATTGGCGTTGCGGGCGGGCCAGCGCAATCAGGAGGCAGCATATAGCGCTTGCTTGCAGCCAGGGGGTAATGTATCGCCAGGCGAAGGTGCGCCAGCTGCCTTGCATAGAGGGGGCGGTGTTGCGCCAGGCGCCCATCCCCTGCTTATTGCGCAGGCGCCAGAATCCCCAAAGCAGAAAAGGAAGGGCTAAAAACCATAACGGACTGGCAAATATCAGGCTCATGCGCTCGGCGAATTTTGTGCCGGTGGCTCCGGGCGGGTTTGCAGTACAAAGTTGCGGGCCAGCATCAGGGCTTCGCTGTGCCAGCTATCTGGCGGTATGGATTTAGCAAATTTGGCCAGATCGGCTTCGCGCAGCAGCATTTCGGTTTGTTCAAGGAGTTCGGGTGCAATTTGCTGCTTGTTGAGGGCGCGTACAATTTCGTAGCTGCTCAATTCCGGCGCAGGAATCCGGAAACGTGCAGCGAGGTATTGTCTTAAAATGTCAGTCAGCGCGGCGTAGTACCCTTTAATGTCGCCGCGTTGCCAGCGCTGTGCATTTTCCAGTTCGGCAAAGGCGCGCATTGCGCGTTCATGGGGTGGGAGCGCGCTGGTGTGGGTAGCTTGACGTTGGCGGCTCTTCCAGGCCCACCAGACAAAAAAAGCCGTGAGCAGAAAACTGAAAACGAGCAGGGCGATAATCCAGTTTTTATAGTCGGTCCAGTGTTTGGGTTCGCGATGAATGTCTTTAATTTCGGCCATATCGGCCAGGTCGCTGCCGGCCGGGGTTGGGGTAATGACAATTTCCAGCGGATTGGTTTGCGCGGCACTGCCGTCGGCTTTAAGCAGCGTTAGGGGTGGCAACTGAACGGTATCGGCATCAAAAAAAATAACGGTAATGGTTTGCCGCCATTCGCCTGTATTATGGGCTTGCCAGCGGCTGCTTTCGAGAATGTTTTGAGGGGTAAGGACTTGTTGCCAGGGCGCCAGTTCGCTTGGCCGGGGTTCGCCGCCGTTTTTGAGCGATAAATAAATTTTAAAAGGATTTCCGGTTTCCACGTGGCTGCTGTCAGTAAACGCCAGCGCGTCCGTTTGCGCATGCAGCGCCACGAATCCGAGCAAAAAGCAACAACACCACAATATTTTTTTCATAAAAATTAATCCCTGATCCGGACGATGGTGGTTTTAGATGGCATGGCTGGAGCGGCGTTCAAACAATTGCAACAGGTGCGGGGCGTAGGGTTGGTCGCTGCGGATGGAAACCAGATCGGCGCCGGATTTGCGGAAGTTTTGCGCTGTCCGAGCCTGTCGTTGGTCAAAAATTTCGCGGTAGCGGCGACGTTGCGCCGGATCGCTGCTGTCGATCCAATGCTCGGCCCCACTTTCTGCATCGCGCCAGCGTATTGGTCCCAGATCGGGCAAATCGCGCTCAAGGGCATCCCAGCAATGAATGCCAATCAGCTCATGGCGTCGTGCCATCACGGCAATGGATTTTTCATAGTCTGCTGCCTGAAAATCAGACAACAGTACGCATACGCTGCGTTGCTTGAGCACATTGCGGGCAAATCGCAGGGCGCCGGCCAGATCCGTTCCCAGGCCTTCGCCCTCGGTTTGTAAAAGCTCGCGTACAATACGCAGCACATGCTGGCGACCTTTTTTGGGCGGAATGTAGAGCAGGGGTTTGTCGGCAAAAAGCAGCAGACCTACTTTGTCGTTGTTGGCTTCGGCGGAAAATGCCAGTACGGCGCAGATTTCTGCAATTAATTCGCGTTTGTCGGGGCCTTGTGCGCCAAAAAAAGTAGAACCACTGAGGTCGGCCAGCAGCAGCAGGGTTTGTTCGCGTTCCTCTTCAAAAATTTTGATGTAGGCCTCGCCGGTACGGGCCGTTACGTTCCAGTCGATGGCACGCACATCATCGCCGAACTGATACTGCCGCACTTCGCTGAACGACATACCGCGGCCCTTGAAGGCGCTGTGGTAGCCGCCAACGAACAATTGCCTGCTCAGTCGCCGTATCCGGATTTCAATTTTCCGGACTTTTTTGATGAGTTCGCTGATTTCCATAAGTTAACAGGTTGCTGCGGTGCGCGAAGCTTACCACTCAAAAACGATGGCTTGTTCCACGCCTTCACCGAGGCTGAGGCTGACCGGACAGGTTCGGCCGGCGGTTTCCAGCACCTGTCGCTGCCGTTCGTCAAAATCGTTGGGCGGCATAAGGATACGGATTTCCACGCCGCCGATGCGGCGCGGGTTGCTGGCCATAATTTTGTGTACTTCGGCGCGGGCGCCGTCGATATTCCAGCCGTGGTTGCGGGCGCTGATGCCCATGATGGTGAGCATACAGGAAGCTAAGGAGGTAGCGCAGAGGTCGGTAGGCGAAAATGCCTCGCCTTTGCCCTGGTTGTCGGTGGGGGCATCGGTGATGATGACCTGTCCCGATTGCAGGTGTGTGGCTTCGGTGCGTAGCTCGCCGAGGTAGGTTACAGTAGCGGTCATGCTTTATAGCGTATCATTAAACGGGGAGTTGCTTTTGAAGGCATCGCCGTTGTGTTTTTTCATCAGTATGTTTACTGTGCTTCTGTGCCCGGCTCCTGTGGCTGCTCGGGCTCTTGCTCGGTTTGCTGTTCCTTATCCGCATTTTGCCAGGCCTTTTTGCGCTCGCGTTTGAGGCGCTCCTCGTTTTCGATTTTCTCGTAAGCCTTGATGATTTCCTTTACCAAGCGGTGGCGCACTACGTCTTCGGTGGTCAGGTTGATGACTGCAATGCCGTCTACACCGTCGAGAATATCCACGGCCTGGCGCAGGCCTGATTTCTGGTGGTGTGGCAGGTCAATCTGGCTCAGGTCGCCGGTAATGATACAGCGGGCGCTGGGGCCGAGACGGGTGAGGAACATTTTGAGTTGCAGGGGAGATGCGTTCTGGGCTTCGTCGAGAATGATGTAGGCATTATCCAGAGTGCGGCCGCGCATAAAAGCCAACGGGGCGATTTCGATAATGCGGTTTTCCATGAAGAAGTTGAGCTTGTCCATGGGTAACATGTCGTCGAGCGCGTCGTAGAGCGGGCGCAGGTAGGGATCTACCTTTTCCTTAAGGTCGCCGGGCAGAAATCCGAGGTTTTCGCCGGCTTCCACGGCCGGGCGGGTCAGGACGATTTTTTTGACTAATTTGTTTTTCAGCGCACGCACAGCGATGGCCACTGCGGTATAGGTTTTACCCGTACCGGCCGGGCCGAGCGCAAACACGATGTCATTGGTATCGCAGACCTCCACCATACGTTTCTGGTTGCGGGTTTTGGCCTTGATGGGGCGTCCTTCGCGGCCAAAAAGAATGGTATTGCCGTTGCTGCCGTCGCCATTGACTGGAATACGCACTTCAAAGGGGTTTTCGCCGCCGAGGAAGTCTTCAACGGTTTGTACCGGAAGTTCCTGGTGTTCACGCAGGTAGCGCACCATCGATTCAAATTTGGCTTTGGCCAGCTGCGAGTCTTTCTTTTCGCCGGAAATTTTCAGGTTGTTGCCCCTGGAGGTAATAACCACATCGGGGTAGCTTTTGCGCAACAGATTGAGTTTGACGTTGTTTTCGCCGTAGAGTTCTACGAGGTCGACGCCTTCGACCGTTAAAATAATTTCACTCAAAAGGAGTTTGTAGCTTTTGTGGCAGCGGGAAAAACGCGGGTCCAAGTGAAGCGGCTTCCGTCGGGTTCCATGCCTGGTGAAGGGATATTTTCGCCCACAAATGTATCCGTTTGGAGGCAGATTTCAAACAAAATACAAGCCGCTAAAGTTTCCATTGGCCATTTTTTTAAAGAAAAATTCCGGACCAAACTTCAAAACGCCTGATTCCCTTGATTTGCAAAGGATTATTCAGGAGATATTTTCTTAAACATGTTGCAACGCTTGAAAATTTTGTTTCAATTTTGCAGCACACTATTTGAGTGCCCCTTTATTTATGCCCATCATAACCTTTACCTCAGATTTCGGCGACAGCGACTACTACGCCGGCGCGCTCAAGGGCGCGCTGCTGCGCGCATGCCCCGACGCCCGGCTTGTAGATATTACCCACCGCATCGCGCCTTTCGATATTACGCAGGCGGCTTATGTGCTGCGCAATACCTGGCCGGAGTTTCCGGAAGGCACCCTGCACTGTATCGGGGTCAATTGTGTATACGGGCAAGGCTTTCGGTTTATTGCAGCCCGCCGGAACGGGCATTTTTTTCTGGCGCCCGACAATGGCCTGCTCACGCTGCTCTTCGGATCGCTCGATCCGCTTGATGTGCGCCTGTTGCCCACCAATGCCGAGCAGTATTTTGCCGTGAAATCGGTTTTTGCCTCGGCGGCTGAACACCTTTTGCAAGGCCGTCCCTTTGAAACGCTGGGCGAATACGCGCCGCCCCTGCTCGAACGCATCAGTATTCAGCCGGTTATCACCCCGTCACGAATCCGGGGCACCATTATTCATATTGACAATTTTGATAATGCGGTGGTCAATATCCGCCGTGATTTATTTGAGCGGGAGGCTCAAAATCGAACATTTTCACTCTATTTCAAGCGCAACGACCCCATTACAAGGTTGTCTTCCAATTATTGCGATGTGCCGGTCGGGGAGCCGCTTTGCCTGTTCAACAGCGCCGGGTACCTCGAAATTGCCATCAACATGGGACGTGCCGCCACGCTGCTGGGCCTGAAATTAGAAGATGTGGTGGAGCTGGAATTTGAATAAACACCGGGCTGCTACGATTTCTCAAACAGCCACCACAGGGGTTTTCTCCTTTTTACAATTTTATAGTTGCTGCTGATGTAGCGGCGAATGTGCGCAATCGCCTCATCCATATCGTCGGTGAAAAGCAGAAGCTTGGTGTCTTCAGGCGAAATGGTGCCTTGCTCGACCATAAACCGGATATAATCCTGCATCGGCTGATAATAGGCGCCACCCATAACGACCATCGGAAAATCGCTGATTTTACGGGTCTGAATGAGGGTCAGGGTTTCAAAAAACTCATCCATGGTGCCAAATCCGCCCGGAAAAATCACAAAAGCGTAGGAGTATTTGATCAGCAGCACCTTGCGCACAAAAAAGTAGCGAAACAGCACAAACTTGTCGAGGTAAGGGTTTTCCTTTTGTTCGTGCGGCAACACAATATTGCAGGCCACCGATTTGCCACCGGCTTCTTTGGCGCCCCGATTGGCCGCTTCCATAATGCCCGGCCCGCCGCCGGTCATGATCGTGAAGCCCAGCTCCTTCACCATCCGGGCGCTCATCTGGCGCGCCGCTTCATAGTATGGATGCCCTTCTTTAAAACGGGCCGATCCGAAAACGGTAATGCAGGGGCCGACGAAGTGGAGACCGCGGAAGCCGCGCAGGAACTCGCGAAATACGCTGAATGCAAAGCCGAATTCATAGGTGCGGGCGGCCGGACCTTCCAGCCATACCGGCTCATCAGAGGAGATCAGTGGTTTTGCCATAATCAGATTTTCAGGAAAATGGTATATATCAGGCGTTATTACCCATCTTTTTTACCAGGGCTACGTATTCTTCCCAACCCAACACCTCCGGGCGTTTTTCAAAGAAAGGATCTGTCATCAAAATTTCCGCAGGAAAAAAAGGCTTCAGGGTGTTGCGCAGCATTTTGCGGCGGTTGTTGAATGCTGTTTTGACAAGCGTCCGGAACATACGTTCGTCGCAGCCCAGTTCAAAATTGTCTTTGCGCGTCAGCCGAATGACGGCCGATAATACTTTGGGTGGCGGATTGAAGGAGCCGCGCTCCACCGTAAACAGGTATTCTGTTTTATAAAATGCCTGCAAGAGTACGCTGGTAATGCCGTACACCTTGGAGCCGGGTTTGGACACCACACGGTCGGCAACTTCTTTTTGAAACATTCCCACCATTTCAGGGATTTGTGCCCTGAAATCCAGCATTTTAAAAAGTATTTGCGTGGAAATATTGTAAGGGAAATTTCCAATCAGTGAAAACTCCGAATCGCCAAAAACGCTTTCCGGATGGAATTCCAGAAAATCTTTAAAAATCAGGTTGGGCGCCAGCTCCGGGTAATTTGCCTGCAAATAGCGCACCATGTCGGCGTCGGCTTCCACGGCCCAGGTGCGGTATTCGGGGTGTGCGAGCAACTGCCGGGTGAGAATGCCCATACCCGGGCCTACCTCCAGCACCTGCCCGGTGCGGGTGGCTTGTTGCAAGCTCTCTGCAATGCGTTGCGCGATGCTCTCATGCTTGAGAAAATGCTGGCCGAAAGATTTTTTTGCTTGCATATTAATGTTGAGAAGCTTGGGGTGGAGGGTCAAGTTCCGCAAGGGCCATTTTTCTGAACCACAAGGTGTAGAATAAATACCACGCGACGCCAATAGAGGTTTCAATGGTGTATTCTACCATAAAAGAAAGAAAAACCATGACCTGAAAAACGGCAAACAGGTAGAAACGCCGGTGCGGCCCGCCAAAAAAAGGCGCGGCAAATGCAAGCAGACTGCCAATCAGACCCAGCATGCCGCTCCCGGCCAGGATATAAATAAACTGGTTGTGTGGCAGCCGCGGATCATGGGTATAGGCCGGGAACATCTGGCTGACCAAGCGCTGAATTTCCGAAGGCAAATCGCCCACACCTACGCCAATCCAGAAATTATCAGTCCACATTTTCAGGCCAACTTTGAGCGAGATCCAGCGCTCGGCGTCGGAATAATTATCGCCGGCATTTTGCTGGTATTGCTGCCAGTCCCAGATCATATAAGCAATCCGTTCCTGCAAACTGGGCAGGGCATAATAGGCTGCCACCGGCGAGATCAACAGGAAAAGCAGGGCAATTAAAGCGATTTTCCATTGTCGTGTACGCAAAACAAAACGCGCCAGGGTAAACAGCAGGGCCAAATACAAGGCCGCAATGCCACTGCGTACCGACAGGAGGTGTATAAACGCAAATAACAACAACAGAATGCCCAATAAAAGACCCCGCTCCCAGGAACGCTGAAACAGCGGGTCCTTTTTCAGCCATAACCAGCCGCTGGCCAAAATGCCAGTGGCCAGCATCAAATTAAAGCGAATATGGTGGCGCGGCACCGGCACCGGCCGGCCATGCCCCAGGTCATCAATGATGGTTTTGGCGTGCAGGGCAAAATTGATACCCACCCCGATGCTGATGATAAAAAGCGTCAGCAGCAACAGGTAAACAATTCGTCGGTATTGCAATTTGCTCAGTACCGGTAAACTGCTGAAAATGAGGGGCAAAACTAAAAATGGAATCCGCACACGCACGCGTTCAAGCCAGAAATGATGATCTTCCGACCAAAAGAAGCTTGCAGCCGGAATAAGGAGCAGCAACGACAGGAACAACAAAGGCGTATTGCGGAAAAAATTGCTGAAAATACGCGCCAAAACATTACCCGCCCTTGCCGCCCGGCCTTCGGCGCGCAAGTCATTTGCCGTTTGCCACAAGGCCGCCGCCGCCAGTCCCCACATGGCAACCGACAGTAGAAATGGCGAGAACGTCATGGAAATCACCAGCAGCCCGCCAAGTAGAAAAGTCAGGTCGGCCGGTGATTGAACGTAAGATTTTAAGGTGCGGATCAAAGTTGAAAAAATGCTTTAAGTGGCAAAGATAAGTTTAAAGGCTGTCTAAAGTTTTTTGGCGGATGCTTTTTCAGTCTTTTAGTTTCATGCAACAGCGGGCATCCGACGAACTTCCCTACTTTTGTCGCGCAAATCACAGTTTGAACAGCTTGATTAAGAGAACGAACATCCTTGTCGAAACCGCTGTTATAGTAACTGTGGACAGAAGAACGCTTATGAATAAGATGTTGTCGTTGTTGTTTGCCGTCGCACTGCTTGCAGGGGCTTGCGGTAAGGAGCAAAAAAATTCCGCCGCGGAAACCCCGACGCCCGGCCGGGTCGTTTCCGGTGTCAAGCCGGCCGGCCCCAAAAACGTGGAAGCTGCCCTGGAAGCGCTTGCCGACGATAAAGAGAGCAAGGACCGTGCAATCTGGCAGAAACCGAATATGGTTATTTCCATGCTCGGCGACCTCCAGGGAAAAACGGTGGCCGATATAGGCGCAGGTACCGGATATTTTGCTTTCCGCCTCCTGCCCAAAGCAGAAAAAGTAGTGGCCATTGATATTGATGAGCGTTTTGTGGCGTTTATGGACAGTATGAAGCTGCGTTTGCCGGAGCAGTACCGCGATCGCTTCGAGCCGCGCCTTACGCCTCCCGACAACCCGCTGCTCCAGCCCGGTGAAGCCGACGCGGTGATTATTGTCAATACGTATGGCTACATCGGCAACCGGACGGCTTACCTGCGCCAGGTGCTTCGCGGCATGTCGGCAGGCGGCCAACTGCTCATTATTGATTTTAAGAAAAACAAACAATCCGTCGGTCCGCCCGATCAGTTTAAAGTGGCTTCTTCACAAGTCGAACGCGAACTGATTTCCGTTGGGTTTACAATAGAAAAGACCGACCGCGAAACCCTCGATTACCAATACATCATTCTGGCGACCAAACCCGGTGTCACCGACAAATAAAACCTCAATGCGCGCATCGCTTAAAATATTTACCTGGCTTGGCATTCCCGTGTACCTGCACTGGTCGTTTGCCTTGATCCTGCTTTTTCCTGCCTTTACCTTTGTCAGCAGCGGATTCAGCTGGCAGGACACAGCCCTGCACCTCGCCATTTTAATTTCTTTGTTTACCTGTGTACTCCTGCACGAATACGGCCATGCGATTATGGCGCGCCGTTTCGGCGTGAGTACCCGTGATATTATCCTGACGCCCATTGGCGGCATTGCGCGCTTGGAGCGTATGCCGGAGCGGCCGGTACAGGAAATTTTAGTGGCTATTGCCGGGCCTTTGGTTAATGTAGTCATTGCGGCGCTGCTGCTGTTGGGATCCAAATTGCTGCTGCAACCCGAATACTGGGATCTTTTTGTGCTGGGCATAGAAGATGCCTGGAGCAGCCTGCTCAACTATTTTAATTTCTTCGGTGAGCCGATTGAAACGGCAGGTGTTCTGGAGGGCGACGCGGAGATTGATATGCCCTTTCTGCCTTCTTTTGCCTTTACCCTGATTATTTTAAATGCCATGTTGGTCATTTTCAACATGGTGCCTGCTTTCCCGATGGATGGCGGTCGCGTGTTCCGCGCGCTCGTGGCGCTCCGCGCCGGGCGGGTGCGCGCAACCCGGATTGCGGCAAGTGTGGGACAAATCGTGGCCGGATTTTTTCTGTTTCTCGGAATTTTTCAAGGGCCGCCCAGCCTGATGCTGATCGGCGTGTTTATTTTTATCACGGCACGCAGTGAAAACGCCATGGTGCAAATGGACGATTTACTGAGCCGTTTTACAGCCCGCGACCTGGTGCGCCGGAACTTTAGTCGTTTTAATACCCACGACTGGATGCAAATGGCCATTGATTCTTTACCGCATGGCCTGGAACGCAACTTTTTGGTATTCGATCTCGACGATCGCCTGGCAGGTATGCTGGAAGAGCAGAGTATTTTGCAGGCCGCCCGCAATCAGGACAGAAGTGCGGCGGTGGCGAAATATATGGAAGATGTGCCGGTGATCCCGCTGAATACGCCCTTGCAACATGTGTATCAGTTGATTCGCCAGCACGGCAACGGCATTCTGGCCGTTAGTGATGAGTACAGCGTGGTTGGGGTAATTGACGAAGAAGGATTGATGTATTTCCTGCGTTTGCAAAGCGGCAATGCCGGAAAAAGTAATCGTTTTAGTCTTCGACGATAGTGCCAAAACGCTTGCCTGCCAGGGTCATTTTGATGAAATAAGCGAGCTGTTGCTCGCGCACCTTGAGGTGCTCAGGCCGGATATTCTACAAAATTGCGGGGTGTTTCGTAGAGGCGCACATGCAGGTCATAACGTTCGTGCAATTGCGCGCGCAGGAGGTTCCAGATAACCACGGCGATATTTTCGGCGGAGGTCAGACGACCCTGAAATTCGGGTACATCTATATTCAGGTTTTTGTGGTCGAAACGCTCTTCAACTTCTGTTTCGATCAATTTGGACAACCAGCCCAGATCCACCACATAGCCGGTATCGGGGTCTACTTCGCCTGTTACTTTCACTTCCAGTTCGTAATTGTGTCCATGGTAGTTGGGGTAATTACATTTGCCGAACACCTCCCGGTTGCGGGCCTCATCCCAGTTCGGATTGTGCAAACGGTGGGCGGCATTAAAATGGGCGCGCCGGAAAACAGCTACTCGCATCAGATAAATTTAATTTTCAGGGAAACAGTAAAAACGGGAATAGGGTTTTGATTTTTGATTTTGAATGCTTGATTTTTGATGCTATTTAACTGGAAATCAAGCATTCAAAATTAAAAATTACAATTTTTCCGGATACGCCCCATCCGCTGCCAGTTGTGCCAGCGCAGCCTGCACGGTTTCTTTATCTTCCGGGTAGGTCACTCCGTACCACTGGGTTTCACTGGTCATCACGCGCAGTTGTGCGGCGCCGTTTTCCAATTGTGTGTTTACCACTTTGGGAATGTAAAATTCGGCGCGGGGCTTGTCGAGGTTTTCCAGCACAAAGCTCCGGAATTGCGTTTCAATGGCCTCCAGAATGCTGTGATGCAGCCCCCAAAGGTTCATGGAAACCGGCGTATTATCTGCCAAGGGGTGTTTTGCGCCGTTTTCATCAATAAAAGCGATACCTTCTTCGAAGCGGTCGATTTTGGTGCGCTCCACCACATGTTGCAGGTACCCTGCTTCGTTGACGGTGCAGACCCCGCGCGACACAGAGCCATTCTCCGAGAGGGTATTGGCCAGGCGATACGCCACCATGCCGTATAATTGGGGCGTGCAATCGTTTTTAAGAAAATCGCCCATCAGCTGGAAGGCCTGCTGCCCGTAAAAATCATCGGCATTAATGACGGCAAATGGTTCCGTCAGCAGGTTTTTGGCCGCCAGGATGGCGTGGCCGGTGCCCCAGGGTTTTTCACGCACGGGCGTTTGGTCCAGCCATTCAAGTGCGGTGTCAAATTCCTGAAAAGCATATTCGGTGCGAATCCGGGCTTCAATTTTATGTCCGACCTTCTCGCGGAATGGCGCTTCGATGTCTTTTCGGATAACAAAAACGACTTTTCCGAAGCCGGCGCGGATGGCGTCGTGAACGGCATATTCGAGAATGGCTTCGCCGCCGGGGCCGATGCCGTCTACTTGTTTAAGACCTCCATAGCGGCTGCCGATACCGGCTGCCAGAATTAAAAGTGTGGGTTGCATACAGAAGCAAATTGGCTGTTGCTGGATGATTCAGAATAAAATGTACTTTTACGGTGCTATTCGTCCAAATTATCATCGTTTGATGATGGTTGCGCTTGGCAAAATATTTGATTTACAAGCTCTTTCAAAACGAAAAACCCGACAAAAGTATGCAGAAATCAGTGGCCAGCCCCGCTTCGGGCTCAAATTACTTGTACCAGATCGTTATCATCGGTCTGTTGTTTTTTATCTTCGGTTTTGTGACCTGGCTCAATGGTACCTTGATTCCTTTTCTTCAGCAAGCCTGCGAGCTGAGCAATCAACAGGCCTTGTTTGTAACATTTGCCTTTTACATCAGTTATTTTTTTCTGGCCATTCCCTCTTCTTTTATCCTCAAACGCACCGGATTTAAAAACGGGATGGCGCTGGGTTTAGTGGTGATGGCCTTAGGTTGCCTTGTTTTTATCCCTGCGGCCAATGCGCGGGCGTTTGAGTTGTTCCTGACCGGCCTGTTTGTACAGGGAATGGGTCTGGCACTCCTCCAAACCGCCTCCAACCCGTATATCAGTATTATTGGCCCGATTGAAAGCGCAGCGCAGCGCATCAGTATTATGGGTATTTGCAATAAAGTAGCGGGTATTCTCAGCCCGATTATTTTGAGCAGCATTGTACTTAAAAATGCGTCGGCAGTTCAGGAGCAAATCAAGGCCGCGGCCGACGCTGCCGCGCGCACGGAATTGCTCGACAGCCTGGCCCAACGCGTCATCTCTCCTTACGTTGTGATGGCGGTGGTACTTGTCGGTTTGGCATTTATGATTCGCGCCTCGCGCCTTCCTGAAATCGACACCGCCGGAACCGATACCAGCAGCGAAGCGGCACAGGAGAACAGCGGACGCAGCATTTTCAGCTACCCGAATTTATGGCTGGGTGTGCTTGCCCTGTTCTTATATGTTGGAGCAGAAGTGATGTCGGGCGATGTCATTGGTTTATATGGCCGTTATCTGGGTTTTTCTCCCGACAGCACCAAGTTCTTTACGGCATTTACCTTGTCGACGATGTTGCTGGGTTATGTCCTGAGTATCATTTTTATTCCGCGATTTATTAGTCAGCAGCGTTATTTACTGTATTCAGCGGCCTTGGGCATTGTGCTTACCATTGTTGCTTACCTGACAACTGGAAAAGTTGCGCTCGCGAGTATTGCACTCATGGGCCTGGCCAACGCCGTGATGTGGCCGGCAATTTTCCCCTTGGCCATTCGCGGTTTGGGCCGCCATACCCAAATGGGTTCTGCCTTGCTGGTAATGGGTATTGCCGGCGGCGCCGTTGTGCCGCAGGTATATGCTTTGCTGGAAAAAAATGGAAATCCGCCCCTGGCTTTGTTGCTGACGCTGCTACCTTGCTATTTGTACATTCTGTACTATGGCGCAGCCGGGCATAAATCAAAATAAGGGTTATAATAAACAGGGACGCCGGACGCAACTTTCTGCGCCCGGCGTCAAACCAAACCCTTACTGTGTTTACTTGCCTGGTTATATTGGGGTATTCACGGGTGTGTAAATCTGGTTCTAACAGGTATTGAGATTTGTGGAAACTTTGTGTTTAAACTGCTATATGCTTAAAGACGCAGCGACTTGACCGGTGGTTGGTTGGCCTGTGTTAAAAAAACGTTATCGTTTTTAAGGCATCCGGTAGAAAAAACGCAGGGCTTCAATAAAAGCGTCTTTCTGACCTGTCGATACGCTCAGGATTGCGCCGTTCTGTAATACCACATGGCCGCCTTTGCCGCGTACATATTTTTTGATATGCCGCAGGTGTATGGTATGAGATCGGTGGATGCGCGCAAACGCTGCCTGTGGCAATAGTGCTTCTACTTCACGCAAGGTTTTGCACACGAGAATCTGACGCTTGTCGGTGAAATGTATGCTCGTATAATTGCCGTTGGCTTCCAGGTAAGCAATATGTTTTACTTTTTCAAAACACAGGCCCTCCATGGTAGGCAGTACTACTTTGCGGGCATTTTTTTCGGAGAGGGCCGACAGGTCAATGTCCGGCTCCGTAGCCGTCAGGGCTTTGGCGCGGGAAGTAGCGCCGGGCGTTAGCTCAAATTGCGGTAGTGTCGTTGCGTGCGTCATCGTGCGGCGGATTTAATTCGTTCGGAGAAATACAAGTGTTTGGGGCGATTGATGACACAAAGGTAGGCGGGGTGCAAGGGGGCGACAAACCAGAGTTTGTCTATAAGTCAGGATTCTGACGACTATTTTTAGTTTGTATAAATGTGAAATTTGCCTCACTTTTGAGGGTAAATATCATTTATGGCAAAAACTCCTTCCGATAAATTGTACCGCCTCATCCACGGGCTTAGTCCCGCGGAAAAGCGTTATTTCCGCATATTTATACGCGGAAAAACAGATCGGGAGAGCAAATACCTGCAATTGTTTGAGGCCATTGACGCGCAGGCGGTATTTGATGAAACTGCCCTTCAGACAAAAATTTATAAAAACCGGAAGCCTGAGGGCAAAAAGTTTTCTGAATTAAAAGGTTATCTCTACGATTTAGTGCTGAAAAGCCTTCAGAATTTTGATGAAAACCAATCGGTAGAAGGTCGTATCAGCCAGTATTTACTCAGCCTTGAAGCGCTCAACAAACGCGGGCACTACGCAGATTGCCTTGATCTTTTGCAAAAAGCGGAGCGTCTGGCAGTTCGGTATGAGTTGTTTTCGCAGCAGCTGGAAATTTTACGCTGGAAAAAACAAATCGCCTACACCCGCATCGATGTTGATTTTTTGTATAAAAACTTAGATCAGCTGAATTTTGAAGAAAATCTGGTACTGGAGCGTTTACAAAACCTCGCTACCTATCGGCAGGCCTTTTTTGAGATATACCTGAGCATTAAAAAAGATGCACAAAACCGGAATGAAAATCCCGGTGGCCGCCTGCGCGAACTCATACAAAGCGACTTGTTCGAGGGTATCGCTTCGGCCAAGTCGCATAAAGCGCGGGTGTATTACCTGCGCGGCCTCAACCTGGCGCATTATGCGGCGCTGGAATACGAGGCTTTTTACGAAAGCGGGAAAAACCTGATTGCGCTGTTGGAGTCGCAGCCGCATTTTCTGGAGCTGTCGTTGTCTGACTACATCGCGGCGCTCAGCAATCATTTGCTGGCTTCCGGTTTGTTGCATAAATACGAGGAGGTGGAGGAGTGTCTGCACAAATTCCGGCGCCTCCGGCCCATCACGGAAGACGACCGCCGCAAGATTCACCGGCAGTATTATTCCAGCTATTTCGCCTTCAGTATTTACATGGGAAAATTTGAAGAAGCGCGCCTGGAAATTGCCCGCTGCCAGGCTGATGCCGCCGAAATTGATCCTAAAACCTATGAAACTACCAGCTTTTTACTACAATTCTGTATTATCGCCTTCGGCTGCAACGACTATAATGCCGCGCTGGATTACCTGAATCAATGGACCGCACGGCCGCGCACGGTGGAACGGGAAGACCTGCAAAGTATCCTGCGCGTTGTGGCGCTTATTATCCATTACGAGATGCAAAACTGGGCCTTGCTCGAATCGCTGCTGCGCTCCGCAACCCGTTTTATGCAAAAGAAAAATCGCCTGTTCGACCTCGAACGGCGATTTATGCAGTTTATTCAGGAATCGCTGCGCGCACCCGGCAACCGGGAACGACAGGATGCTTTCCGAAAAATGAAGGCCGACTTGCAAACCCTCGCACAACAAGCCGGCACCCGCGCCCTGCTCCAAACCTTTGACCTCGAAGCCTGGCTCGATGCCAAAATCAAAGGCATCTCCTTCTCCGAAGCAACACGTTTGAAAACGATGAATGATGAACGATGAACGATGAATGATGAGTGTTTTAGTGTTTAAGTGTTTTGGTGTTTTAGTGATTTAATACTAAAACACCAAAACACTTAAACACTAAAACACTCATCATTCATCATTCATCGTTAAAAAAAACTATCCTCCGATGGAAGAATTGTTTTGGAAGGTTACGCTGTCGCCGATGTCGGTGCGGGTATCAATGGTGGTCCAGCGGGTGCGATAGTTGAAGCGGCGGCCGCGGATGGTAACGATCCCGCCTTTTACGGCCTGCATTTCAGAGGCTTGCAGGGTAGTTACTTTGGCTTCGCTTTTCAGTTGGTCGAGTGTAAATTTTTCTTTTGCCATGGTCTTGCTCGCGTTTGAAAGTGAATGATCTGGTTGGTGTAGATTATCGGGTTAAATGCCAATGTGTTTAAAGGAAAACGATTGGCTTGTATTAAGCTTCCCAAAGATAACCACACAGACAGAACTGTGTTTTGCCAACTTTTTTAAAAAGTCAGGTTTCTGAGCGGATAAATTGGTCGATAAAAAAATATTATTTATCGATCCGGGGCTTAGATCAGGCGAAAAACCAGCTCTGGTTCAAAACCTGCGCGGATCAGCGAAGCGGCTGCTTTCTGCGCGGCGAGCGGGTCATCTGCCTGATAAGACAGACGCTTTTTTTCAATCAGACGTTGGGCGAGCGCAGTATATTCTGTTTCGTCAATTTCTTCGGCCATTACCTGGCGAATGGTGTCCGGGTCAATTCCTTTTCTTTTCAACTCGATTCGGATGCGGACGCGGCCCCAGTGGTTGCTGTTGAGTTTGCCGCGCACATAAGCGCGTGCGAAGCGGGTTTCATCAAAAAAACCTTCATCGCGCAGCAGTCCGAATATTTCTTCTGCCGTTTCGCCGCCCACGCCCAGTTCGGCTAAGCGTGCGCGCACTTCCGCGCCCGTGCGGTCGCGGTAGGCGCAAAAAGTTTCAAGTTTACGCAACGCCTCGTCGGGCGTCAGCGGCGTAAGGGGCGGGCGGCGGCGGAGCATGTTTTATTTTTGAGGTGCGGCCTTCAGGCGCAAGGACAAGGCTACTACGTCTTCGATGAGCTTGTCTTTGGCCGTGCCGATCACGCTGGATTGGAAATTGATTCCCCAATGCGTGCGGTTGATCTGGAAAGTGGGCGATTCGGCGGTCAGCACGTCGCCATCAAATTTCAGGCGTACCGGTATATTGACCGAATTGGTTTTGCCTTTGAGGGTGAGTTTGCCCAATACAACCCAGTTGAAATCAGGTGTTGTGTTGTTGGGTATTACTTCTTCAAACTCAAAAGTGCCGGTGGGGAATTTTTCGACGCCAAAAAAGTCGGAATGTTTGAGGTGGCTTTCCAGTTCGCGTTTTTCACCGGCATCGGTGAGGTTGGTCACGATGATACTGTTCATATCCATCGTTATTTTGCCGCTGATGGGTTGGCCGCCATTGACTAAGATTTCGCCGTTGCTCACGTGGATTTCGCCCGCATGGGGCTGTCCGAGTGTTTTTTTAGCCGACCAGTAAACAACGCCTTCTGTAATGGTGTAGCTAACGGCGCCTTCTTTGGAAGGAGCCGTGTAGGCGATGGGCTTGGCCCGAGCTGTTTCCGCGGCTGTCGGCATTTCGACGGGTTTGTCTTCGGCGCATTGGGTAAACAAAAAGAGGGTAGCGAGTGTAAGAATATTCAGAACGAAGTTATGTCGCATATTGGTGAAGATGAAAAGCAGGTTGAAAAAGTGGGCAAAATTATGACATTCAAAGCGATTTGTTCCAAAATAAACAGGATTTACCGGAAAAATAACCTTGCCTTCGGGCCGATACAATTGTTGATTTAAGCCTTTGGGGCGATGAACACTTTCTTTTTTTGAACATTCATCCAAAAAAGCATAGCTGAAGCACTATGCCGGGCGGCATAACGTATTTTTGAAATAAAAAATCAATGCTACGAACGATTTCTTGTCTGCTGCTGCTCGGCTTTGCCGGTTTAATGCACGCGCAAACCCCTGCGGCCTCTCCTGCCACCAACGACACCCTTGCTGTTAAGGCGGTGATCAATCGTTTTTTTGAAGGTATGGAAAAAGGGGATTCTGTCCTTTTAAAAAGTACCTGTACGGAGCGGCCCTTGTTGCAAGCATTTATCACAGACCGGAATGGACAGTTGCGGGTGGTTGAAACGCCGTTTGCAGATTTTATACGCGCCATTTCAGCGCCTGCCAAACAACAATACAAGGAGGTCATCAGCTTTGATGCAGTACTTTTAGAGCGCCAGCTGGCTTCTGTCTGGACGCCGTATACTTTTTATGTCGACGGAAAAGCGCACCACAGCGGCACCAACTCCTTTCAATTAGTCAAAATGACGAATGGCTGGAAAATACAATATATAATAGACACGAGGAGAGTGATGAGTGATGAGTGATGAGAGTTTTTAGTGTTTTAGTGTTTTAGTGTTTTGGTGTTTTAGTGTTTAAGTGATTTATTACCAAAACACTAAAACACCAAAACACCAAAACTCTCATCACTAATAACGGTAATATTCCGGTTTGAACGGACCGCTTTTTTCCACACCGATATATTCGGCCTGGTGGGATGCCAGTTCTTCGAGTTCCACACCAATTTTAGCGAGGTGCAGGCGCGCAACCTTTTCGTCGAGGTGTTTGGGCAGCATGTACACCTTGTTTTCGTATTTGCCTGAATTGCTCCAGAGTTCCAATTGTGCGAGCACCTGATTGGTGAAGGAGTTGGACATGACGAAGGAGGGGTGTCCGGTAGCGCAACCGAGGTTGACGAGGCGGCCTTCGGCGAGTACGATGATGTCTTTGCCGTCGATGTTGTAAATATCAACCTGTGGTTTGATATTTACCTTGGTTTGGCCGTAGTTGCTGTTCAGCCAGGCCATATCGATTTCGTTGTCGAAGTGGCCGATATTGCACACGATGGTTTTGTCATTCATCATGCGGAAGTGTTTTTCCGTCACGATGTCGCAGTTGCCAGTGGCCGTCACGATGATATTGGCGCGCGGGATGGCATTTTCCATACGTTTCACCTCAAAGCCGTCCATTGCAGCCTGCAGGGCGCAGATGGGGTCGATTTCGGTGACAATAACGCGGGCGCCGGCGCCGCGGAGGCTGGCAGCCGAACCTTTACCAACGTCGCCATAACCGGCAACAACGGCTACTTTACCAGCCATCATCAGGTCGGTGGCGCGGCGGATGGCATCCACGAGGGATTCTTTACAGCCGTATTTGTTGTCGAATTTCGACTTGGTAACGGAGTCGTTGATATTGATGGCAGGCAGCGGGAGGGTGCCTTTGGCTACACGCTCATACAGGCGGTGTACGCCGGTGGTGGTTTCTTCGCTGATGCCACGGATTTCGGCCACGAGTTCGGGGTACTGATCGAGCACCATATTGGTGAGGTCGCCGCCGTCGTCGAGGATCATATTCAGTCCTTTTCCGCCTTCAAATGCGAAAAGTGTCTGCTCGATACACCAGTCGAATTCTTCGTTGTTCATCCCTTTCCAGGCATAAACCGGGATGCCGGCAGCGGCAATGGCAGCGGCGGCATGGTCTTGCGTAGAGAAAATATTGCAGGATGACCAGCTTACTTCTGCGCCGAGCTCAACCAGCGTTTCAATGAGCACGGCCGTCTGAATGGTCATGTGCAGGCAGCCGGCAATGCGGGCGCCGGCTAATGGCTTGGAAGGACCAAACTCTTCGCGCAGCGACATGAGACCCGGCATTTCGGCTTCTGCCAACTGAATTTCCTTGCGGCCCCAGTCGGCCAATGCGATGTCCTTTACTTTGTATTTAGGACGCGATTCTGTAGCGGTAGACATAATGAGAAATGTGCTTTTGTGATAAACAGCTCCGCAGCCGCTTATTTTTATTTTGAAAATGCAGCGGGAGCAAACCCTAAACGAAATTTCGTTCGGATTTGTTGCCAAACTGCGCCGCAAAGGTACAATATTTAGGTGTTTGGGTGTTTAGGTGTTTGAGTGTTTTAGAGGTTCAGGGTTCAGGGTTTGGGGTTTGGAGGTTCAGGGTTTGGAGGTGCACTTCGTCAAAAAAGTGGACACAAAGATAAGTTTTAAAAAAGCTGTAATTTCACTTTTTAAAACGCATGAATATGTCACAGATGAGAAGGAAGTTCACGAAAGAGCAGAAGCTTGAAATCGTGA
>JAFLBP010000047.1 GCA_017303875.1 Chitinophagales bacterium
AAAAATGGACTGTACCTATTCATAACTGGGGTATCGTCCTCAATGCTTTTTTAACTACCTTTGAAAAGCGTTGCCAAATCGATCTCCAGTGAAAACCAGTTTACACAAAAATCTTTAGACTCTCAATTTTTTTCCGCATTCCGCATTCCGCATTCCGCATTCCGCATTCCGCATTCCAAAAATTCCCGGGTAAAAATTTGGAAGATTGCGGCGTGCGCCTGTACATTTGCGTCCGCTTTGAACGAAAAGCAAAAGTTGCTGCGATTTGGCACAATATTCGTTGCTGATGCAGTGAAAAAAGCCAGATTAGCTCAGCGGTAGAGCAGCTGATTCGTAATCAGCAGGTCGCGGGTTCAAATCCCGTGTCTGGCTCTAAAAAAGAAAACTCCACACCCGAAATTCGGGATGTAGCGCAGCCCGGTAGCGCGCGTCGTTCGGGACGACGAGGTCGCTGGTTCGAATCCAGTCATCCCGACAAAAAGGCAAGCATTCTTAGGAGTGCTTGCCTTTCGTCATTTATAAACCTGCGCCAACGCTCAGGCCAATCATAACCATCCCGTAAAAATCAGGACGTAATAGATGCCCGTCAGCACAAATGCCAGTCCGGCCACCATGCGCATCACCCGCTCCACGCGTTGTATGGCGTTGAAGGCTTTGCTCATTTTTTCCATACTGAATGCCAGCAGGTAGGTAAACAGCAGTACCGGCAGCCCTGTACCGATGGCAAAGACCAAAGGCAGGTACAAGCCCTCGGCGTCGGCAATCGTCATGGGCAACAATGAGCCGAAATACAAAACGCCGCTGTACGGGCAAAACGCAAGGGCGAACAAAACGCCCAGCAGAAATGCCCCGAACAAGCCTTGTTTTTTGAGTCGTTCAGAGAAGCGCTCGGCGATATTCCAGTTGCCCAAAAAATTGAGTTTGATCACATCCAGCATCACCAATCCGATCAGGATCAGCACCGGCGCCAGGAATTTTTCTCCATTGCCCTGAAAAAAACGCGCCACATGAAATTTGCTCGCGCCAAAATATACCACCAGCCCGATAAGCGTATAGCTGAATGCCCGGCCAAAGGTGTACAACACACCGCTCAGCAGCACTTTGCGTTTGTCGCTGAATCCCTTGGCAATAAAGGCCGTGGCGGTAATATTGGTGGCCAGCGGGCAAGGCGCAATGGCCGTCAGCAAACCCAATGCAAAGGCCGCGAGAAAGGGGATTTCGCGGGCATGGGCCAGGTCGGTAAGCCACTCCAGCATCAGTTCAATGCTTTATATATGGCATTTTTAATGCCTTCTTTAAGTTTGGCAGGGTCGCTCATGCCGTAAGTGAAGGCAAATTCCGTGAGGTCGACGGCATTGCCGGTCTTCGGGTTGTAAACGAACAAGGCGCTGCCGGAAGCCTCAAATCGTTCGGCAAGTGCAGCATTGGCGGCTTCGTCTACATTGACTGTTTTGAAGAGTAGTTTGCCCGATTGTACGGCGGCGCCAAACTGATTGTACACCACTTCTTTGGCAGCAGCCTCAATGGCCAGACAAGTTTTGCAGCGATGGGTATTGTGAAAATCAATCACTTCAATGGCGTTGCCGCCGGTAGCGCCCACGTTGCGGTTGGTTTGTGCCTGCCCGGCCTGCGCAAATGCCAGGAAGAGCAGCAACAGTGCGGAGAACATCTTGAATTGCATAGGTAGGTGTTTTTAATGTTGTGTGGCCGGACGAACGACCGGCAATTTTTGTTCCTCCCAGGCGAGCATTCCGCCGTCGAGGGTGTAAATTCTTTCAAAACCCAGGGCCAGCATCAATTCCGCTGCGCCGGCTGTGCGTTTGCCGCTGCGGCAGTACAAAAAACAGGGTTTGCTTTTGTCCAAGCGACTTACCTGCGCCTCAAATTCATCGGCGAGGTAATCTATATTCTGTGCGTTTTTGAGATGGCCTTCGGCAAATTCGTCGGGGGTGCGCACATCGAGCAGTACAGCATTTTTGGTTTTGCGAAGCGCTTTTTTAAAGGCTGTCGGGCGGAGTATTTTGGGAGTGTCATTTACTGCGGTGCGGGTGGAATCCTGTTTCCCCGCCTGAACCGCAGGCTGGGCATGCAGACCCCAGCAGCAGAGGAGGACAAAAAAAAGCGTAGCTGTTTTTTTCATGCGGCAGATGGTTTGCGGTTTTAAAAAATCAAATTGAATACATAACCTGAAATAATGATGCACAAGGTAACCACGCCGAAAAAAATAGCGATCAATTTGAGGCTCATTACTTTTTTCAGCAGCGTTGCCTCCGGGAGGGAAAGCCCTACAACCGCCATCATAAAAGCCAGTGCAGTGCCCAGCGGAACGCCTTTTTGAACCAAAACCTGGACAACCGGCAGTACGCCCGCAGCATTGCTATACATCGGTACGCCCATCAGTACGGCCAGCGGAACCGCCAGCGGATTGTCGCGGGTAATCCAGGCCTCGAAAAAGCCGGTCGGAATGAAGCCGTGCATCAGTGCGCCGATGCCAATGCCGACGATCACGTACCAAAACACACTTTTTACAATGCCTATCGCTTCTCGTCCGATCACCGGCAGGCGTTGTCTGAAATTCAGGCGTTCTTCCTCCCAGGCGTCTTCCTGCTGCGCATTGTGCAGAACGCCTTTTACCCAGTCGGAAAGTAAATGTTCCAGCCGCAGACGCCCCAGTATATAGCCGCCGACCGTGCCCAACAGAATGCCGCTGCTTACATAAATAAGCGTCGTTTTCCAGCCAAAAATGCCGATAAACATGGCAACGGCTACTTCATTGACCAAGGGAGAGGTGATCAGAAAAGCGAAGGTGACCCCCAGCGGAATACCGCCTTTGACAAACCCGATAAACAAAGGCACCGAAGAGCAGGAACAAAAGGGCGTGACTGCCCCGAAGGTAGAAGCCAGCAGGTATTCTGCTCCGTAAAGTTTGTTGCGCGACAGGAAATTCCGGATGCGGTCAATCGGAAAATAAGAGTTTACGATGCCCATCAACGAGGTAATGAGCATCAGTAAAAACAGTATTTTGATGCTGTCGTATATGAAAAAACTCAAAGCTTCGCCCCAGCGGCTATGCTGCTCCAAACCAAGCAGACCATAAACCAGACCATCAGCCAGCATTTGTATCCAGTCGAACATGTTACTGAATCAATGAAAAGCAATAGAGCATTTCCCGCGCAATTTGCAGGAATCGCTCCTGATAGGTAGCGTCCTGTTCCGGTGTGCCGTCGCTCACTTTGGGGTCTTCGTAGGTGGTGCCGATACGCAGTTCGGTACCGGGCACGAAGGGGCAGTTTTGCTCGGCATCCGAGCAGGTCATAATAGCCGCAAAGTGCTTGTCCGGATTGGCCGGATCATTAAAAACTTTGGAAAAACAGGTCGTTTGAGCATGTTCGCCAAAACGAACCGTCCAGACCGGGTTTTTCGCCGTCGCATCGGCACTTTCCACACTAAAACCCAGGTGGCGCAGCGCCTGAATGGCGTTGGGGTGAAAAGCAGTGGCTTCGGTGCCGCCGGAAAATACCCGAACGCGATCAATGGCGTAATACTCGGCGGCAAGTGCTGCGGCAATTTGTCCGAAATGGCTGCGCCGCGAATTGTGGGTACAAATGAAGACCAGGCGGATGTCTTCTGCGCGGGCGTAGCGATCTTCAATATAGGCCGCAATACGGGCCAGAAGGACTTTTCTGGCTTCCGGAATTTCATCAAAACGCAGGGTTTGTGCTGCTGCGAGTTGGCGTATGGACTGGATCATAATCGGATGTTTTTTTACAGCAGCTGGGCGATCTCTTCTACCGTTGGTACGCGCCCTTTGATTTTGATCTCTTCATCGATCACCAATACCGGCGTACTCAGCACATTGTAAGCCATGATTTCCTGAATATCCTCCACTTTGATGATCTCAGCCGCTACCCCTTTCAGTTTTACTGCTTCACGGGCGTTGGCTTCCATGTTTTTGCATTTGGGGCAGCCGGTTCCAAGTATTTTGATCTGTTGCATGATGAACTGTTTTAGGTGACTGCAAAGTTATGAGTATTTCGTAAAAATACGAAATACTATTTTAAAAAAAACGAAACATTAACAACCCTTTTTATCAAAAAAATCGGCAAAAAGGGCCTTGGCTTCTTCCCAATTGCTGCGGTTGATACAATACTTAATGGTAGGCGGGTTGATGGTGCCCTGAATCAGACCGGCATCTTTGAGGGCTTTGAGGTGTTGGGAAACGGTTGACGGCGCAATGGGCAGTCGTTCCGACAAATCGCCGGCAAAACAAACGCATTGGCGGTCGAGAAAATTAAGGATAAAAATCCGGGCGGGATGCGCAATGGCTTTTGCGTATCCCGCCAGTTTTTCTTCCTGAATGGTATAGTCCTGTACTTCGGGCATCGGTTTATTTTTTATACTGCAAAAATACAGGAATTCCTTCGTGTTTGTATGGAAAAAACGCGCGGCGTATTAGTAGCGCAACAGTTTTGCAAGCTGGCCTTCCAGGCGTTCCAGCGGGAAAAAGTTTTGCTCCAGCGGAATCGCAAAAGGTACCGGCGTATCCAGCGATGCGGCGCGGAGTACCGGCGCGTCGAGGTATTCAAACAGGTTTTCGTTGATCCAGGCGGCTATTTCGCCACCGATACCCCCGAAAAGGGTGTCTTCGTGCAAAATCAGTACCCGATTGGTCTTTTTTACGGTTGCGGCAATGGCTTCGTAATCCAAAGGCACTAAGCTGCGCAAATCCACAATATCTGCGGAGATGCCGAGGCGGTCGGCCGCCTGTTCGGCCCACTGTACGCCCATGCCATAGGTGATGATGCTCACGTCGTTGCCACTGCGCACCTGGCGGGCTTTGCCGATTTCAACGGTGTAATAACCTTCGGGCACCATACCGGAGATGCTGCGATACAGCGCTTTGTGTTCGAAGTACATGACCGGGTTGGGGTCGGCCAGCGCGGCCAGGAGCAGGCCTTTGGCATCTTCCGGGGTACTGGGGAAAACAACTTTGAGGCCCGGCACATGGGTAAACCAGGCTTCGTTGCTTTGCGAATGGAAGGGGCCGGCGCCCGTGCCGCCGCCGGTAGGCATGCGCACGACCACGTCGGCTGTTTGTCCCCAACGCCAGTGCAGCTTGGCGAGGTTATTGACAATTTGGTTGAAACCGCAGGTCACGAAGTCGGCAAACTGCATTTCCACCATACTTTTCATGCCTTTGAGGCTGAGGCCCAGGCCGATGCCCACAATGGCGCTTTCACAGAGGGGCGTATTGCGCACGCGCTCCTTGCCGAAGCTGTCGACGAATCCCTGGGTAATTTTGAACACGCCGCCGTAGTCGGCAATGTCCTGCCCCATGAGCACGAGTTCGGGATGTTTTTGCATGCCTTCGCGGAGGCCTTCGGAAATGGCGTCGATGAAGCGCAGTTCGCGGGCGGCGCCTGTGGGCGCCACCACGGGTGGCGCGGGCGCGTACACGTCGGCGAGTTCTTCTTCGGTATCGGCAACGGGTTCCGGCTCATTGAACATCACCTCGACGGCTGCCTGAATATCTTTTTTGTAGGTGTCTTCGAGGTTTTTGCGGAATTCGGGTGTGACTATGCCGTTTTCCAGCAACAGGCGCTCGAAATTGTCGAGCGGGTCTCTTTTCGCCCATTCCTCCATGAGTTCCTTGGGCACGTATTTGGTGCCGCTGGCTTCTTCGTGGCCGCGCATGCGGAAGGTCACGCATTCGAGCAGGAATGGCTCCGGGTTTTCGCGCAGCTCGGCCGCTATGTTGCTGATGGTGTTGTACACCTCCAGGATGTTGTTGCCGTCGATTTTGGCGCTGCGCATGCCGTATCCCTGGGCGCGGTCAACGAGGTCTTTGCAGGCATACTGCTCCGAAGGACGGGTAGAAAGGCCATAGCCATTGTTTTCGATGAGGAAAATGACGGGCAGTTTCCAGACCGAAGCCACGTTGAGCGCTTCATGGAATTCACCCTGGCTGGTGGCGCCTTCGCCGGTGAAGGCGAGGGATACTTTGCCTTCGCGGCGCAGTTTGTGTGCCATGGCCACGCCGGCAGCCAGCGAGAGCTGCGGGCCGAGGTGGGAGATCATACCAACAATATGGTGTTCCATGGCGCCGAAGTGAAAGGAGCGGTCGCGCGCTTTGGTGTAGCCAAGGCGTTTGCCTTGCCATTGGCAAAACATGCGGTCGAGCGGCATATTGCGGGCCGTGAACACCCCGAGGTTGCGGTGCATGGTAAAAATCAGCTCGTCGGATTGCAGGGCACAGGCGGCGCCCACTGAAATTGCTTCCTGCCCAATGCCGGAAAACCATTTGGAAATACGGCCCTGGCGAAGCAGATTGAGCATTTTTTCCTCAATGAGCCGGGGTTTGAGCAGTTGTGTATACAGGTGTTGCAGGGTGGTGGTGTCAAGCCCTTGCAATTCGGCTTTATTCATGTTTTATCAGTTATCAGTCAACAGTTATCAGTGAGCAGTTATCAGTGAGCAGTTATCAGTGAGCAGTTATCAGTTATCAGTCAACAGTTATCAGTCAACAGTTATCAGTGAGCAGCGTGTTATCATGCGGTGGTGAGAATCTGCCAGTGAAAAAACCTGCTCACTGCTCACTGATAACTGTTGACTGATAACTGCTCACTGCTCACTGATAACTGTTGACTGATAACTGTTGACTGATAACTGATTTTCCGCAAAGGTCTGAAAAACCCGGATAGTGGCATAAAGTTTAGGAGCGATTCTGCCAGGATTTTGAGATGGCAAAAAATAACTATCTTTATTGTGCGTGGCGGGCGGTTAAGGGGGCTTTGTTAGCATTTTAAAAAAATTTGTCGAAAAGGATGCGGATTAATTAAAAAATATGAAATAGACGTTTTACCTTTGTAGACGAAATTTTATTTTTTAATCCGTCAAGTCATCTGAATCAATTTTATTGTTAATACTGTTCGTTCAGATCGCCGTTATTACTACATCCCATTTCTGATTTATTTTCCGGCCTCATGCGCAGCATGTATGTGTTGCACTATGCCTAATCCTGCATTTGCAAAGAGCAGCTACGAAGGGAAATATTCCATTTCTGGTGAAGGGATGGGGTAAGTTATGGTAGTTGCCTTGCGTAATCCTTAGAGCAACGTCCATGACTTTAACTTCTACTCCCGTATGCGCGATCTCAGTGATTTGGTTGGACTTGTAAATAAGTCCAAACTCAAAAGCAGTAGCGCATTTAAACTCATCATCGAACCCGGCTCCAAAATGGAGTTTCTGTTTGAGGCCATTGCCGACAAACGGGTACAAAGCGATGACGACGCGAAAGCGTTACTTGAAGCACAAGGCGACGACCCGTCCAAACTTTCCGGCTTGAAAAACAAGCTGAAAGATCGTCTGCTCGACTGCGTCTTCCTCCTCGATTTTAAAGAGTCCAGTTACTCCAACCGGCAGAAAGCATTTTTTGAATGTTACAAAAAATGGTCGGCCGCCATGACCCTGCTCATCCGCAACGTGAAGAGCACGGGTATCGACCTGCTGGAACGCCTGTTCCGACACAGCGCCCGTTTTGAATTTACCGAACTCTGCCTCGACATCCTGCGCGTGCTCAAGTTGCAATACAGCACCGTCAATGGCGACGCCAAAGCCTATGACTGGGCCAAAACGGAGTATCAGAAATACGAGAAAATATGGGTTATGGAGAGCAAAGCCGAGGAGTACTACTCCGAGCTGATGCTCCAGTTTACCAACAGCAAATCCACCAAAACCGACCTGAAGGAGACGGCAGAAAAATACTACGCCGAGCTGAAGCCCTTTATGGATGAGTGTGGCTCTTTCAAGCTGCACCTGTTCGGGCGAATGATTCACCTGCTGGTGCACAATATCGTGAACGATTATGTGGAAGTAGCCAAACTCTGCGAGGAGGCCATCGCGTTTTTTGATAAAAAAGACTACGACAGCGGCCTGCCGCTCCAGGTGTTTTACTATAACCTGATCGTTTGCTACCTCCAGCTCAAGGAGTTTGAAAAAGGACAGGAAATCATTACCCGTTGTGAAGAGTTTTTTGAAAAAGGCACCTTCAACTGGTTCAAGTTGCAGGAACTTTTCTTCCTGCTATCCATGCACACGGGCCACTACTCAGCCGCCTACCAAACCTTCGACCGCGTGACCACCTACCCGCGTTTTGAAGACAAAGAAGTGCAGATTGTGGAAATGTGGCGCATTTTTGAGGCTTACCTGTACTACCTGATTAAGGTGGAAAAAATACCGGCAAATGAAGTGTTGCCCCGCCACGCCAAGCTCAAAATGCAGAAAGTCCTCAACGACCTCGTTGTTTTTGTAAAAGACAAACGCGGCATGAATATTTCCATTCTTATTGTGGAAATCCTGTACACCATCGCCGAAAAAGACTACGAAACGGCCATTGAGCGCATCGACGGTTTTGAAAAATACTGCTCCCGCTACCTGAAAGACCCGGATACTTTCCGCAGCAACAACTTCATCCGGATGCTGCTGCAAATCCCGCTGGCCAACTTCCACAAGGAGGCCGTCAGCCGCAAAACGGAGAAATACCACAAGCTGCTCATCGGAAAACCGCTCGAAGCGGCCAACCAGGCCCACGAAATCGAGATTGTGCCCTACGAAGCGCTGTGGAGCATCACGATGGACCTGCTGGATAACAAGATTTATAAGCGGAAGAAGCAGTAGCCCCCTAACCCCCAAACGTAAACGTATAATTCGCACCGAAATTCCACAACATCACCACGCCGGTGGCAATGAGCTTGGACACGTAAAAGTTCATGCGCAGGCGCTCGTTGAGCACGTAAATGATGGCGTTGTTCAGGGCCAGGCCCACCAGCGCTATGGCTGTAAATTTGGCAAACTGTACCGCCACATCGGGGTTGTGGTCTTCAAAGGTCCAGATGCGGTTGAGGATATAATTACTCACCACAGCACAGGCAAAGCCTGTGCTGTTGGCCACATATTGATTCAGTTTCAGCTTTTCTTTCAGCAGCCACGTAATCCCGAAATCTACCACCACCCCGGAGGCCCCAACGACCCCGAATTTCAGGAATTTCCAAAAAAATGTACTCCAGTTGTTCATAGTGTTTATCGTGTGCTGTCCGGTGCTCGAAAAAAGTTGCGCAGCAACAATACGCTGATCCAGCTCCACAAGGCAATACAAGGTACCGCTTTCAGCACATAAGGCTTTACCCATTCATTGAGCCAGGCGCGCGGAAACAGATCGGTCGGCGTAATAGATGCTGCAAAGAACAGGACAAACAGGAATATTTTAGCTCCAAGGCTGCGCTCCGAAACGGCGTACCACAAGGCCGCGCCGCTCAAAGCGACCACAAAAGTAGGCGATTCGGCTTTGTGATTAAAAATTACGACCCACAAAAGCAACGAAGCCCACACCAAAACGCGATTTTTTACCTCCGGACGCCGCCCCGCCGCCAAAACACTGAGCAGCCACACGACTAATCCGGCCAAAGTAACGCCCAATTTGTCGGGCTGTAAGCCAAACCAGCTTTGCAGCCAGCCCTGTACCGATAAGCCCACGGAGGCATCGTGGTCGTTCAGCAGCAATTCTAACCACCAGCGGTATACCTGCTCTAATTGCGACCAGGGCAGCACCAGCAGCGGAATCAAAAACAAAAACACGCTCCAGCCCGTCAGCCAGGCTACAAAACGGCCCTTTTGCGGGTACAGCCACGCCAGCGCCGCCGCAAAAATACCGAAGATTTTGATAAAGGCCGACAAAGCCACCTGCGCCGCCGCCGACCAGGATTTGCCGCGTTCCATCGCCGCAAAGGCAAACAACAGGAGGGCCGCTGTGAGGCCGTTGCTCTGGCTGTTTTGCAGGGAAACCACTAACTCGGGCAGCACGAACCAGGCCATGAAGCGGCGCTGCCGCGCATCCAGGACGGGCAGGGCAAAAATGGCAGCCAGCAGGGTCCAGCTGTTCAGCAAATTCCAGAGGGGCAGACCGAGCCAGTCGGGCATTGCTGCAAAAGGCCCCATGCCCAGCGCAAAGGCCGGACTGTATTTGAACAGGTCCCATTGCTCGGCCGGGTAGGCGGCGTAGGGGTTCAGGTGTTGCAGAAGGTGGGTAAAGGCATTTCGGAAAATGCGGTAGTTTTCATAGGCTGTCGGCTCGCCGGGTACGCGACTCAGGGAAAGGCGTTGCAGTGAAATGAGCACTGCCGCCAGTCCGTACACCATCCAGAGCAACAAGGGATGCTGCAATCCGAAACGTATGCGAGCTTTCAGGCGCATATTTTAGTTGCGTTGTTGGGTTTCGCGGTTGGGCTGGGCTTCCAGCACCTCGTCGTCGGCTTTCAGCATTTCCAGCAGCAGTTTTTCCTGGATGCTGTCGGGGCTGTAGGAGATAAGCCAGATATTGGCTTCGCCGAGGCGGCGCACCAATTGCAGGCCGTTGTGCTGTCGAAAGGGAATGATCCAGTTGCCGGCATTAACTTCCGGTTTGAGTTTGACGATTACCTGGGCGCTGTTTTCGTTTTTTTCATTGGGGTTCACGCCGCGTTTTACCACAAATCCGTGGGCTTCGGCGAGGTCTTTCAGGTCGTTTTGCAGCACTAATAGTTGCATGGGCACGTCGGCGCTGCCCGAAACGGCGTGCGATAGTCCGGCGCGGTAGGCCGTGAGTGTGAAGCCCGGCGCATCGGCGATATGGGTCGGAATTTCCGTCGGGAATTGCCAGAGGTTGACGGCTTCCACGCGGCGGCTGAGCGCGCTGAGTTCTGTAGGGGTAAGTTGAAATTCCGCTTTTCCCATGCGCTCCATGTTCCGGATACCTTCGTATTCCACTTTGCCGTTTTCAAAAACAAGCAGGCGATATACCGGACAATAGCCGCGGCAGCCCGTTGTTTGCAGTTGTATCATGGGGCGGTCAGCGGCAGGAGTCTGTGCGTTCACCGGCGTTTTTTTATTGGATTTACAGGCAAAAAGGCCGATTAGCAGGAGTAAAAGCAGGTTTAGGCGCATTTTTTATAGTGTTTTAGTGTTTTGGTATTTTAGTGTTTTCGAGTGTATTTGAGTGTGTTTTAGTGTTTTGGTATTTTAGTGTTTTCGTGGCAAAGGTAATGCTGCGACTTCTCATAAGTACAAGTACCCGCAAATACTAAAATACCAAAACACTCAAACACCAAAACACCAAAACACCAAAACACCAAAACACCAAAACACTCAAAACATTCATCACTCATCGTTACAGCGCAATTGCTTGTTCGATGTCGGCGATCAGGTCCTTTGGGTTTTCGATGCCGACCGAGAGGCGTACCAGGCCATCAGTGATGCCGTTGGCTTCGCGCAGGGTTTTATCGACGTGCAGGTGAGAGCTGGAAGCGGGGTGCAGGGCAAGGGTGTCCACATCGCCGAGGGTAGGAGCGAGGGAGCAGAGTTGCGAGCGGTTCATAAAGCGCAGTCCGGCCTCCATGCCGCCGCGCAGCTCGAAGCTGAGCATACCGCCAAAGCCGTTGCGCATTTGTCGGGAGGCTAATTCGTGGTCGGGGTGGGAACTCAGGCCGGGATAATTGACGCGTGCCACGGCAGGGTGTTGCTCCAGGAATTGCGCGATGGCCAAGGCGTTGCTGCTGTGACGTTCCATGCGCAGGGCTAAGGTTTTCATGCCGTTGTGCGTGAGCCAGGCTTCAAAAGGCGAGCAATTGGTGCCGGCGAGTTTCATGGCGTTCCACACTTTTTTGCGCGTCAGTTCGCGGTCGCGGCCGATGACTACCCCGGCGATGCTGTTGCCGTGTCCGTTGAGAAATTTGGTAGTGGAATGCACGATAAAATCCACACCATGCGCAAAAGGCTGCTGTATATAAGGTGTGGGGAAAGTGTTGTCGATGGCGCACCAGGCGTTGTAGCGGTGGGCCAGTTCGGAGAGTGCGGCAATGTCTACGCAGGCGAGGGTTGGGTTGGCCGGGGTTTCGCAGTAGAGCAGGCGGATTTCGGGGTGCTTGCGCAGCATGGTTTCTGCGGCATCTAAGTCGCGGAGATTGCAGAAGATGGTTTCAACGCCGAATTGTCCCAGTACCGAAACCAGCAACTGCGTGGTGCCGCCGTAGAGATTGCCTTGTGCCAGTACCTTATCGCCGGCTTTTAACAAGCCAAAAAGCAGGGTTGAAATGGCCGACATGCCACTGCTGACCATTACGGCCGTCGCTTCAAAACCCAGTCCGTGCGTTTCCAGCGCGGCAATTTTATCCGCTACCGCATCTACGGTCGGGTTGGCATAGCGGCTGTACGCGTGTCCGCTTTCAATATTGTTGAATATTTCAATTCCCTGATCGATGGTGTCGAAGGAAAAAGAAGAAGTGGCGTAAATGGGCAACACGTGCGGTGGCGTGCTGCGCGGATCCCGCACTTCGCGGGCGCTAAGCGTATCGAATGAAACCATGTTTTGTAACGATGAATGTTTAGAGTGTTTGCGTGTTTTGGTGTTTGAGTACTTTCGTGAGTGCTCAGGCGCAGCGCCATTCGTGCATTCGTGGCAACATTTTGTAACGACGAGTTTTTTGAGTGTTTTGGTGTTTTAGTGTGTTAGAATTTTAAGAGCAAAGGTAATGCTGTACTGCTCATAAGTACCCCAATGCTAAAACACTAAAATACCAAAACACTCAAACACCCCAAAAGCTCGTCGTTACAAAATGTTGCCACGAATGCACGAATGGCGCTGCGCCTGAGCACTCACGAAAACACTAAAATACCAAAACACAAAAACACTCATCGTTCATCGTTCATCGTTACAAAATACATTTCCTGCGGCGTTTTGTTTTTGATAGCGATTTTGCCGCGAGAAACGCAGCTGAACTCTTTGCCCACCACTTCATAAACGGCTTCACTGATGTTGATTTTGCCACCTTCTCCGGCTTGTTCGATGCGGGCAGCGGTGTTCACGGTATCACCCCAGATATCAAAAGCGAATTTTTTGGAACCCACCACGCCGGCCACTACGGGGCCGCGGTGTATGCCGATGCGGGCGATGTACTGGGCCTGTTTTTGCTCGCTGCGCCGAAGGTTCCAGTCGTGGAGCCATTGTTGAATTTCCGTGGCTGCCAGAATCATCGCTTTGAGGCGATTGCCCTGCTCGGCGGCAGGCAGCCCGCTGGCGCACATGTACGCATCGCCGATGGTTTTGATTTTCTCCAGTCCGTGTTTGGTAATAATCTGGTCGAAGGCAGAGAAGGCGGTGTGCAGGTCTTCGACCAATTCCTGCGGCTGGCTGGCGCCTGCGATGTGTGTGAACCCGACAAAATCGGCGAACATCACACCGGCATCGGCGAAGTAGCGGGCCTGCGTATGTCCTTGTGAGATCAGCTCATCGGCGATGCTTTTGGGCAGGATGTTGAGCAGCAGTCCGTTGGCGCGCTGCTGTTCTTCGAGGATGATGCGGTTCTTGTCGGCCAGCGTGCGGGCGTGCTTGCGCGTGCGCAGGAAGCTGAAAACGGCAAAGCCGGCGAGGGCCAGCAGGCCGAGCATGGCGGCGATGTAAAATTTGTTGTTTTCCTGTTCTCGCTGCAAGGCCAACTGGGTGATTTCGGCGTTCAGGGCATCTTTTTCGGATTTGTACGACACCGAATCGAGCAGCGATTTTTGTTGCAACACCAGCATCTGGGTTTTAATCTGCTCCTCACTCATGCGGTCGAGTTCGGCCTGTTTGGCAGCCAGTTCTTCTTGTAATGCCTTGTTACTTTCCAGAATTTCCTGTTGTCCGGCGCTGAGGTTCGACTGTATCACCTTGAGCTGGCGTTCTATTTTACTCAACCCTCTGTTCTCGTGCTCCGATTCAGGGGCTGCGGCTGCGGCTGTTTTGCCAGCCAGTAATTCATCTATTTGTGCAGCTTGCTGGTTCAGGATCTCCAGCTCCCGGTTTCTGCCCGCTTTTTCGGCTAAGGCGCGGAGCTGATTGATGTTGTCGAGGGCGAGTTTTTTATTTGGCACTTTATTGTCCCGCAAAAGCCGCAGGCTTTGCTCAAACTTGCCTGCACTGCGCCGTTTTCCGGCGCCAACCATTGCCTTGCCTTCAGCGTTGAGGGCCTGCGCTCGCAAAGCAGGCTGGCGCAGGCGGGCCGCCAGTTCTTCGGCCTCCTCGGCGGCACTCTGGGCGCGGCTGTAATTGCCGGCTTGAATGCAGGCTTCGGCCAATGCGACGAGCTTTTCAATCCGTGGTACGCCCGAAGCGCCGGTAATATCCCGCTCTATACGGGCGATGTTGTCATTTTGCCCCTTGAGCTGCATGGCCGACAGCAACAGGAGGATCAAAAGCGGAAGCAGTCTTGTTTTCATCACAATTGTTTACATCGGATCCACATCTACCACCACCTGCACCTGGCTCCAGCCTTGCTGACCCAGCAAAACTTCCGTTTGTTCCCGGATCAGTTGTTTGGCGGCGGGGATCAGTGTGACCGATTTTTCCAATTTAAGTAAAATATCCTGTGCAAAATAATTGCGAATTCTTGGTATTTGCGGCAATACCGGGCCTAAAACTCTGTCTCCAAGACGACGCCTGAGCGCCTTCCCCAAAAATGCCGCCGCTGCGTGGGTGATTTTTGGGTCTTTATGCCGTACAGACAAATGAATCAAACGCTGAAATGGCGGATAATTGAACTGCCGGCGCTCGCGTAATTCCCTTGTTGCAAAGCCCCGGAAATCGTTCGACAACACCTCCAGCAATACAGGGTGCTTGTGGTCGAATGCCTGAATGAGTACGCGACCGCGCTTGTGCTTGCGCCCGGCCCGGCCTGCCACCTGCGTGAGGAGCTGAAATGCCCGTTCGCCTGCCCGGAAGTCGGGAAACTTGGTCAGTTGGTCGGCGCCAAGCACGCCCACCACCGCCACATTATCAAAGTCAAGGCCCTTGGTCACCATTTGCGTGCCCACGAGAATATCGAGTCGGCGTTCTTCAAAATCATTCAGCAGCGCAGCCAGGGTAGATTTGGCGCCGGCGGTGTCCAGGTCCATGCGACCGATTCGGGCTTCCGGCAGAAAAAGTTTGATTTCATCTTCAATTTTTTCTGTTCCAAAACCTTTGAGGCCGATTTTGCCGCTACCGCAGGCCGGGCAGGCCGTCAGTGGATCCTGCTGGTAGCCGCAATAGTGGCAGCGCAGCTTGTTGACGCCCTTGTGGTAGGTCAGGCTGACGTCGCAGTTTTTACACATGGCATTCCAGCCGCAAACCTGGCATTCGAGCATGGGCGCAAAGCCGCGCCGGTTCTGGAACAGGATGGCTTGTTCTTTGCGGGCCAGCGTTTCTTTCAGCGTATCCAGTAGCGGCGCCGCAAAAATGCCGTGCATTTGCCTGGTTTTGAGTTGTGTTTTCAGGTCGATGGTGTCTATTTCCGGCATTTCCATTCCGCCGAAACGCTCGGGCATTTCCACGAGGGCGTACTTGCCCGTAGTGGCATTGTACCAGGATTCGATGGATGGCGTTGCGGTGCCCAGCAGTACGGGCGCCTGGTGGAGCTGCGAGAGGTAAACGGCAGTATCGCGCGCGTGGTAGCGCGGCGCGGGGTCGTATTGTTTGAAGGAGGAATCGTGTTCCTCATCGACGATGAGCAGTTGCAGGTTGCGGAAGGGCAGGAAGAGGCCGCTGCGGGCGGCGAGGAAGAGTTTGCCTTCGCCGGACGCGGCTTTCCAGACTTCTACGCGCTCGTTGGTGCCGATTTTGGAGTGATAAACGGCTAATCCGCCGCCAAAAGCCTTTTGCAGGCGTTGCGTGATCTGGCCGGTGAGGGCGATTTCGGGAAGCAGGTACAGCGCTTGTCCGCCGCGCTGAATGACCTCGCGGATCAGTTCGATGTAGACGCGGGTTTTGCCGCTGCCCGTGACGCCGAAGAGCAGGGTGGGCTTTTTTTCTGCAAATGCGCTGCGGATTTCTTCCAAAGCGCGTGTTTGTTGTGCGGAAAGCGCATCGAGATCGCTGATGGCATCTTCAAATCCGCCGAGCCGGCTCACGGGTTTGGCGTAAATTTCGAAGATTTCTTTTTTGACCAATGTTTTGAGCGAGGCTTCCGTTACATCGGCTTTTTGCAACAATTCCTGCTTGAGCACGAGGGGCTGTCGTTTGCTGAGGGCGAGGTAGGCCATCAGGATTTCGAGCTGCCGTTCTTTTTTGGCGAGTTGTTCCATCACCTCGCGCAGCAGTTCGGGCTGTTCGTTGTAGGGGGCAGCAAGGCGTACGGCACTGACCATTTTAGGGCGGAAACGCTCCTGCAATTCTTCGCGGAGCAGCAGCACGCCGTGGTTGAGCAGGCGTTGTACGACCGGGAAAATGGTTTTTTTATTGAGGATGAGCCGGGCGTCGTCTACCGTAATTTCCTTGCGCAGGAGCAGGCCTTCGGCGATGAGGTATTCTTCTGCGTCGAGGGCGGAGAAGTTATCGCCGTACTCCTCATTAAAAACCAGTCGGGTTTCGCTGCTGAGTTTGAGGTGGCTGGGCATGGCGGCCTGCATGACTTCTCCGAGCGTGCAGCAGTAGTAATCGGCGATCCAGTCCCAGAGCTGAAGTTGTTTCGGGGAAAGGATAGAGATTTGATCGAGTACGGCGAGTACAGGTTTGACGGGGTAGGGCGGCGTCTCGCGGTGCAGGCGTTCGACGATGCCGCTGTAGTGTTTATTTTTGCCAAAAGGCACCTCTACCCGCAGGCCGGTTTGTACCAATTGGGCCAGCGATTCGGGCACGCTGTAGGTGTAAGTGCGTTTGGGAAGCGCTAGGGGGAGAATAATGTCGGCGTATAAAGCTTCGATGGTGCGGGAATTTAGGGTTAAAGATAGCGCTTGTAATTTTTTTAGGGCAAATGAAACATTTTATTCGGAAAAAGGGTTTAGTTTTGTGCCTGTTTTTAAACGTTTTAAGGGTTTGGGAAAAATGCCGCTCTTGAAACTTTATCTTTTTTCTTAACAAAACGAAAGGATTACTTGACTTTCAACAAATCTTACCCACCCCGCCCCGGTGGCGGCGGCCCACCTCGACCTGGTGGCCCATCCAACAATCGCCCTCCTGGCGGTCCTCCCGGCGGTCGTCGGCCAATGCCCGGCGGACGCCAGCAGCAACCCGAACACCGCATCAACGATTTCATCCGCGTGCCGGAAGTGCGTTTGGTGGGTGAAAACATGGAAGAAATTTCAGCCATTGCAGGCCAGCCGGTGGAAGCGGGCGTATACCCGACGGCGAAGTTGCTCAAATGGGCCGACGAGATGGAGCTTGATCTGGTGGAAATTTCCCCCAATGCGGTGCCGCCGGTTGTGCGCATCGTTGATTACAACAAGTTCCTGTATCAAAAGAAAAAGAAAGAGAAGGAAATGAAAGCCAATACGGTCAAGGTGGATCTGAAAGAGATTCGCTTTGGTCCGGAAACCGGCGAACACGACTTCGAATTCAAAGTGCGCCACGCCAAAAGCTTCCTCACTGAAGGCAATAAAGTGAAAGCCTATGTGCAGTTCCGCGGCCGTGCTATCGTATTTAAAGACCGCGGCGAGCTGTTGCTGCTGCGCTTTATGAAAGAACTCGAAGAGTTCGGAGTAGCCGAGCAAATGCCAAAACTCGACGGCAAACGCATGATGGTTATCTTCTCGCCGAAAAAAGGTCTGAAGAAGTAATAAAATTTTCCGCACAATTATACCTGTATTTAAAACGGAGCGTCGTATCTTCGCGCTCCGTTTTAAAAATACGTTTTGTCATGCCTAAAATGAAGACCCATTCCAGCGCCAAGAAGCGTTTCAAGGTGACTGGTACCGGCAAGGTCAAGCGCAACCGCGCACGTATGCGTCACTTGATGCGTAAGAAAACAACCAAAGCCAAACGCAACCTGCGTGGCTCTGTTGTAGTAGACGTATCGGAACACGCACGTATCGAGCGCCTGCTGGTTATCTAATTTTTCTCATTTTTTAACGAGAACAATGGCTTAAGTGCCCTCTGTGAGGGTCCCGTTGTTGCACTAAAAAAGTTCACTCATGCCAAGAGCTACCAACAACCCGGCCTCCCGCGCCCGCCGGAAAAAAATTATGTTAGCCGCACGCGGCTACTTTGGCGCCCGCTCCAAAGTGTACACCGTTGCCAAAAATACCCTTGAAAAAGGTTGGCAGTATGCTTACCGCGACCGCAAATTCAAAAAACGCCTCTACCGCCGCCTCTGGATCGCTCGTATCAACGCAGCCGTACGCGCAGAAGGCCTCAACTACAGCCGCTTCATTCACGGTCTCGCCGAAAAAAATATCGGCCTCAACCGTAAAGTACTGGCAGACCTGGCCCTCAACAACCCGGCAACTTTCAAAGCCGTGGTGAATGCCGTAATCGGTAAAGCTTAATACAAGCGCTTCCCGACGTTAGGTTTTATAAATGAGTCGTTTTCATCTGTTGAAGGCGACTCATTTTTTTAGCGCCCATATACGCTTGCGCGCTTTTATACGTTAGAAGTCAAATTCTAATCTGATTACTCAGACTGGTTCTCACCCGATTGTGATTTTTTAATTTTTGTATCTTGGCCGCAGCTTGTTACACCACACGCTGTAGTCAGGTCATATTTTCCATTTTTTCTCAACTACTCGACTGATGAAAAAAACATTACTCACACTCTTGCTCGCAACCAGTACCCTTAGCGCCTTTTTGTCGGCACAAAACTGTGTGCGCGATTCGTCCATCATCGCTACCGGCGACCTGCTTTCTCCGGCGCCCTACACCGATCCGGCTCCCAATTACAACCTCGCCACGGCTTGTGTCAACACGCCTTATGTACAATCGGTAACGGTTAACGTACCCACATCGTTTTCCGGATTCCCGATCACCAACGTCACCATCGCCGCTACCGGTGCAGTTACGAACCTGCCCGCAGGTATCAATTACACCTGTAACCCGCCCAACTGCGTGTTCCTCGCCGGTACCCTCGGTTGCATCCTGCTCACCGGCACACCCACCGGCACCACACCCGCACCCGATACCCTGGACCTCGGCATCAATGCCACGGTGAACACCCCGCTGGCGCCCATCCCGGTCAGTTTCCCCGGTCAGCTTGCTCCCGGCTCGCACTACTACCTGAAATACTACACCCAGGCAGGCTGCACCAGCAGCGCCGAAGAACTGCCCGGCCAGATCGCACGCGTGTACAACACGCCGAACCCTTTTGGCCAGCAAACCACCATCAACGTGGACGCGCTCGTGAATGGCGACTTCTTCTTCCAGGTATTCGACCTGCTCGGCCGTTCGGTGTACGAAGAATCGCTGCGCCTCAACACCGGCGCCAACCAGTTCACGTTTGATGCCGGTCAATTGCCCAATGGCGCCTATTTCTACGCCATCTCCAACCCGCAAGGCAAAATTATGCGCAAGATGATTGTTCAACGATGAACGATGAATGATGAACGATGAGTGTTTTGAGTGTTTTTGTATTTTAGTGTTTTAGTGTTTTTGTGTTTTTGTGTTTTTGTGTTTTTGTGTTTTAGAATTTTAAGGGTAAAGGTAAAGCTGTACTGCTCATAAGTCCCCCCCCCCAATTCTAAAACACCAAAATTCTAAAACACCAAAACACCAAAACACTCAAACACTCATCGTTCATCACTCATCGTTCATCGTTCCTTTTTAATCTTTTCTCAAACTGGGTTTTCCGCCTCAATCTCTTATTTATTCACCTTTGCAGGGTGTTGAGCGGTTTGCCGGCAGGCTTTTTTGGCCTGTAAAATTCGGGTAAGCCCTTTGTCCTGCGAATCATGGTTTTGATTGCAGCATGAGAAAACCTCTCCTCCTCCTATGTTTTTTGTCGGCCCTCAGCGCCGGCGTTTTTGCCCAAACCGGCTGCCCCGGTTGTAGCACCAACCTTCCGGCCAACCTTCCGGCAGATACCATTTACCTGCCGCAAATTCCGGACGGTACCGCCGGACAAGCCTACAGCAAAGACATCTCTTTCCGGATGCCCAAAACCACTACGCCGGTACATGCCGTAGACAGCACCACGCCGCCCGGCCTGACGCTGAGTACCATGGAAATTCTTTCCATAGACGGCCTGCCGCCCGGCCTGACCTGGGAGGCCAGCCAATTGGTGTTTCAGACAGCCAATGAAACCGACGGTTGTATCCGGATTTGCGGTACGCCCCTCGTTTCCGATTCTTTTAAACTGACGGTAAAAATCCGCGCCACGGTGCTGTTTATCAAACAGGAAGATACCTTCCCGATGAGCCTTTACATTGCGCCTAAAAGCAGCACGACCGACGGTTTTTCGATGGATAATGTCAGCGGATGTGGTACCGCAAGTGTTGAATTTACCAACAATATCCCCTCCGGCGGCGTCAGTGGCTTTTTCTATACCTGGGATTTTGGCGACGGCGACTTCAGCAATGAAGAAGACCCGGGCACGCATGTGTACGAGCAGCCGGGCACTTATATTGTTAATTATCAGGCTATTGTGGATAGTGCCAGCTTTGTGCTTGAAAGCGCGCGCGTGCTGGGCGTTACCTGTGTCGACCAGTTGGGCCTGGGCGCTCCCGATTTGTATGTATTGATTAAGGATCCCAATGGCACGTTGGTATACAACTCCTCTCCGGCAGTAGACAATACGGCTTTGCCCCGCAGTTTTATGACCAATCTGAAACTCGGCCCCGGCAACTACACGATAGAAGTTTGGGATGAAGATGGTGGTTTGAAAGGCGGCGACGATGCCTGCGGCAGCATTTCCTTTAATGCGTTGAGCAACGATACCCTCATTTCGGGCGGTTTCCGCGTGGTGATGAATATTATCCATGTGGTGGACACCATTCGTTCGACCGACACGGTGCGTGTGTACCCGCTGCCAGCCCTGCCCCTGATCAGTGCCAACGATCAGACGGTTTTTTGTGCAGGCGATTCGGTGCAGCTGAAAGCCTCGTACAGCAGCGGCAATCAGTGGCTCCTGAATGACGTATGGATCACGGATGCCGTGGATTCGGTGTTGACTGTCAAGCAAAGCGGTATTTATCAGGTGCTGCATACGACGGCGGATGGCTGCTCGGCTATTTCGGCCCCCCAGCAGGTGACGGTGCATCCGCTGCCGACCACGCCGGTGTACATCAACATCAACAACTCGCTGCGCCTGTACGATACCACCAATTTGGCCAATTACGCCCTGCAATGGTACAATGGCCCGAACCCGATTCCGGGTGCTACGGAATTCCGCTACTGCGCTACGGAAAGCAGCACTTACGGACTGGAGGTAATTGACCTTGCTACGGGCTGCCGCAATTATTATTCCCTGTTTATTGCCCTGAACCCCTTGTACGATTGCACCATCGGTACAAGCGAAGCAGCTGTTTTGCCCTTGAACATACAGCCCAATCCGGCACAAACACAGGCAAGTTTGCTATGGCCACAGGTTTTGTCGGAAGATGCCCAACTCCTGTTGCGCGACCTCAGCGGCCGCCTCCTGGAGCAGCGCCGCGTGGCACAAGGCACACAACAAATCAATATTCCGCTGGATGATTTCGCCAACGGCATTTACCTGCTTGATCTGCAATTGGCCAGCGGCCAGCGGTTTAGCGGGAAATTGGTGGTGTTGCGATAGGAAATGTTAATTTTGCAACATGCTCTGAACATGCAGGGCATGTTGCAAAATCCACCTCATCCATGCTCACCTACTCCCTCCTCGATTTGAACGATTACCTGCGGCGCGTCATCGCGCTGAACTTTGCCCAGCCGCTTTGGGTGGAGGCAGAGATTGCGCAGGCGGGCAATGCGCGGGGGCACTGGTATTTTGAGTTGATTCAAAAAGGCGCGGAGCAGGAACTGGTGGCCCAGGCCCAGGCCGCTTTGTGGGCCAATGATTACCGCCGCCTGCTCAAGCTGCACGGGCCAGCCCTTCAGGAAGCTTTGCAAACGGGTATGTCGGTGAAATTGCAGGTAAAAGTGGAGTTTCACGAGCGTTTTGGCCTGAAATTGATCGTCCAGGACGTGGACGTGGCATTCACTTTCGGGCAGCTCGAATTGCAGCGCCGGCAAGCTGTTGAGGCGCTGCGAAGTGCCGGATTGCTGGAGCGCAATGCAGCGCTGTCCTTGCCGCCTGTTTTGCAGCGCATTGCAGTGATCAGCTCTGAAGGCGCAGCGGGTTATCAGGATTTTTGCGTGCATTTAGCCGAAAACACCTTTGGCTATAAGTTTCGGACTACTTTATTCAACAGTGCCGTTCAGGGGCAGCTGGCAGAAAAAGAGCTGATCGGGGCATTGGCACAGGTGGCGTATCGACATCGTGAATTTGATGCGCTGGTGCTAATTCGGGGCGGCGGCTCCCGGCTGGATTTGGCCGTTTTCGACCGGTTGGAACTTTGCCGGCAGGCAGCCCTGTCGCCCTTGCCGGTTTTGAGCGGAGTAGGGCACGACACCGACCAGTCGGTACTCGATTTGGTGGCGCATACGGCGCTGAAAACCCCGACGGCGGTGGCTGATTTTTTGATACAGCACAATCTTTTTTTTGAAAATAATTTATTGCGCTTGTCGGATCACTTGCGCGGATACAGTGAGCAAAATTTGTTGCAGGCCCGGCTGAACTTACAGCAATACGAAGCGCTGGCCTTTGCGGCCACGCGGGAGCGCCTGCGCCTGCATGCGCAGCGCTTAGCGCAATGGGCCGACTTGTTGCCGCAGTATGCCCGGCAAAGTTTGCTGCGTCAGGAGCAGCAAATAAGCCAAATTGAGGCTTTTTGTGAAGCATTAAAGCCGGAAAAGGCCTTAAAACGCGGTTACAGCATTACCCGAAAAAACGGTATTGTCGTGCAGTCTGCCGGGAGCCTGCAAGCTGGCGACACCCTCGAAACCGTGCTAAGCGACGGATCGGTCAAAAGTATCGTTTCGTAAATTGGCAGCGCATTCGGGCGCCCGAACGTTATGCGCAACAGCTTTGCGCAGTAACGTTGTGTAAACATTACCTTTGCCCCGTTGTTTATTAGCGCAATTGCCCTTACCTGTAAATGTTTTACGCCGGAACCCGGAGCGCCGCCACCGCCCGGATCTCCAAATTTTGATTTCATATTCTTATGGCGCAACGCCTGCTTTCCATTGGTATCGACGATATGGCCATTTATGTGCCCAAATTGTTCCTCGATATCAAAACCCTTGCTGAAAAACGGGATATTCCCTACGAAAAGCTTTCTCAGGGCCTCGGTTGCCTGAAAATGGCCATCTGCGATGTACATGAAGATGCCGCCACCATGGCCGCCGAAGCCATCGCCGAAATTATTGAGCGCAATCAACTCGACCCCCGCAGTATCGGCCGTATCTACCTCGGCACAGAAAGTGCGCTGGATATGGCCAAGCCTACAGGCACCTATGCCGTGGAAATGCTCACGCAGCGTTTTTCAGCGCAGTACGGCCCCGATTGCTTCCGCCATTGCGATGTGCTGGATATGACTTTTGCCTGTATCGGCGCCACGGATGCCCTGCAAAATACCCTCGACTGGGTGGCTGGCGATCCGGAGCGCATCGGTATTGTAGTGGCCAGTGATGTGGCCAAATATGAACTGCATTCCACCGGCGAATATACCCAGGGCGCTGGCGCCGTGGCCATGCTCGTGCGTGCACAGCCGCGCCTGCTGCGCATCCGCAACCTGTTCGGGGTGGCGATGGAAAGTGTGCACGACTTCTTTAAGCCGCGCCGCGAGCGTTTTTGCGAAACTCCGGTTTTCGACGGGCAGTTTTCCAATCTCTGCTATCAAAACCGCATGACGGAGGCGCTTGGCGATTTTCGCCGCCGTGCCATTGCCGCCGGAGTTTTTAAGCCGACGCAATACCTGGCGCTTTCGGAGCGCTGGTCGCGTATGATTTTCCACCTGCCTTATGCTTTCCACGCCAAGCGTATGTTTATTGAACAGTTTGTGGAAGAGCGCAAGGCCAAGGGTACCTGGGAGGCAGATTTGCGTCGTTTTAAATTGGAAACACCACAGGAAAATGCTTTTCCGGATGCCAAATCCTACGAAAAAGCAAAAGCCGGATTTTTGAAAAAAGTAAGCGAAAGCGCACTTTACAAGCGTTTTGTAGCAGAAAAATTAGAAAAAGCACAGCGCGCCAGTCAGCATACCGGCAACCTGTATACGGCTTCTATTTTTCAGGCGCTGATGAGCAGTTTAGAGTCCGACCTGCACGAAGGCATTGACCTGGCTGGCAAACGCCTCGGCTTTGTGGCTTATGGCAGCGGCTCCAAGGCCAAGGTTTTTGAGGCAGTGGTGCAGCCCGGCTGGGCTGAAATTGTCGTAAAATTTAATGTTTTTCTCAAGCTCGAAGCCCGTCAGGAAATCAACTACGATACTTATGAACGCCTGCACACCGATGCGCAACGCGATACGGTGTACGTAGAGCCAGGCCGCTGGGGCCTCGAAAGTATCGGCACCGAAGGCGTGACCCTCGGCGCGCGATATTATAAAACGATGAGCGGAGAGCGTGTTTGAGTGTTTGGGGGGTTAAGTATTTGGGTGTTTGGGTGTTTTGGTGAGTTCCCAGGTGCAGAGCCATTCGTGCATTCGTGGCAACAAAAAAACTAAAGCCACGAATGCACGAATAAGCGTTGCCCCCGGCATCCATCGTTACAAAAAATTGCCATGAATACACGAATGGCTCTGCACCTGGGAACTCACTAAAACACTAAAACACACTTGCTCCGTTATCGTTGTAAAACCTCGATTTTGGTTGTTTTCAGCAGCTTGCCGGATTCCCGGATTTGAATAAGGTACAGCCCCGGTATTTCCGGGAGTAAAATCGGTTCGGAGGGCGACCAGCTGCTGCTCGTGCAGCGTCCGTTGGAGCTGCATATTTGTACTAAAAAGTCCCCGTCTGTGGGCGCCTGCGCCCATGCTGCAAATATTTTTCCAGTGCTCGGGTTGGGATAGAGATGCAGACTGCGGGCTTCCGGCTGCACAGCTTTTATATCGGAATAACGGATGGCGCCGTTGAGATCGGCCAGGCGGAGGCGATAGTACAAGGTTTGCGCCTGTAGCGCTGCTCTCGGCCGGTCTTCAAAATCATAGTATCCTGCGCCTTTTGCCGCTACTGTACCCAGCGTTTCCCATTGCCCGCCATCGCTGCTGCGCTCCATTTCATAATGCGAAAAGCCCTGTTCCTGCGCTGTTTCCCATTGCAATAATATACTGTTGGAATCTTTTCTTTTTGCCTGAAAATCAAGCAATTCGACAGGTAGCGCCGGGTATTCCACTTTTAAAATATAATTGAACCATTGGTGAAATGTCGGGTGTGAGGCTACCACGATATAATAGGTCTGGCCGGCAGTAAAATTCACCGGATCCAGCAGCAGGGTATTGTTGCTGATCGCTGAACTTTGCGCGCTGGCAATACAGGTAGCACCCGGCGCATCCGGACAAGCATCGAGCAGGAAAACGGCGTGCCCGAAAAAGGTGGTTCCCGGCGGTTGAGCGGTGTTTTCCAGCTGAATACGCGCCGTTTCACTGCTGGCGGGCGTGTATTCAAATACTACATCATTGCCGCTCATATAGACCGAGCTACATGCATTGGTTTGGTCATAGTCATCGCCGAGGAATTGCGTGCTGCCGGTAAAGGTGTAGGGTATGCCGCCGATTGGACGTGCATTTTCACAAATATTGCCCGTTGGAAGATCAATACTCAGCAAGTAATTAAACCAGGGATGAAACGTGCCGTGAGAGGCCAGCACCAAGTAATACGTCTGGCCGGCCTGCAAGACAGCCGTTTCAATGTAAATGGGCGTGTTGGTGGTCGAGTTGAGGGTTTGCTGGGCGATGCAGTTGGTGGCCGGGTCGTCGGGACAGCCATCGAGCAGGAAAACGGCATGACTGTAATAGGTGGTTCCGCTCGGCACGCCGGTATTTTGCAGGCGAATACGCGCCACCTGGGTGCTGGCGGGTGTGTATTCAAATACCACATCATTGCCGCTCATATATGCGGAGCCGCAGGCATCGGCACTCCCGTAATCATTGCCTAAGAATTGGGTTGTTCCTGCAAAAGTATAGGGCAAAACGCCGATTGGGCGCGCATTTTCACAAATATTGCCTGTGGGCAGGTCAATTTGCAGGTTAAAAGCATAGGTCTGGTGAAAGGTGCCATGCGAGGAAACAACGAGGTAATATGTTTGTCCGGCCTCAAAAAGCACCGTTTCCAAATACAGTTGTTCATTGGTACTATAACCCGAAGTGGCCGAAGCGAGGCAATTGGCGCCGGGGTCGTCAGGGCAGGCATCGAGTAAAAACATCGCATGGCCGTAGAATATGGTCCCGTTCGGCACACCGGTATTTTGCAGGCGGATGCGCCCAACCTGCGTTTGCGTGGGCACGTATTTGAACACCATATCGTTGCCGGTCATGTAGAGAGACAGGCAGGCGTCGTCGTTTTCATAAGGATCGCTATACAGGGCTGTGCTGCCGGCATGGCTGTAGGGCAGGCTGCCGATCACCTTGGGGTCGGCGCAGGAAACCCCGCAAACACCCTCGTCAGTCTGGTTGTCGCAGTCGTTGTCCTGGTCATCGCAAATTTCCGGCGCACCGGTATAAACGGTCGGATCGCCGTCGTCGCAATCGTCATTGATGTTCACAAGTTCGGAGGCGGCGTAATAATTGGCCGGCCGAAGGCACTGGATAAGAAAATCGCCATCGGAGTGGTCGTCGCCGTCGGCGTCTACGTACCAGATTTGGCCGGGAAATTCGAGCGGGTCATTGTCGTCGCAGTCGTTGTTGGTGCCGAGGAGTTCTGCGGCGACGAAGTAGTTGGCCGGGCGGGTGCATTGTATGAGGCTGGTGCCGTCGGAGTAGTCGTCGCCGTCGAGGTCGCGGAACCAGGTTTGGCCGGGGCGTTCGAGCGGGTCGTTGTCGTCGCAGTCGTTGTTGGTGCCAAGGAGTTCTGCGGCGACGAAGTAGTTGGCCGGGCGGCTGCATTGTACGAGGCTGGTGCCGTCGGAGTAATCGTCGCCGTCGAGGTCGCGGAACCAGGTTTGGCCGGGCCGTTCGAGCGGATCGTTGTCGTCGCAGTCGTTGTTGGTGCCCAGGAGTTCCGAGGCAGCAAAATAGTTGGCCGGGCGGGTGCATTGTACGAGGCTTGTGCCGTCGGAGTAGTCGTCGCCGTCGAGGTCGCGGTACCAGGTTTGTCCCGGAAATTCGAGCGGGTCATTGTCGTCGCAATCGGCGTCATTGCTTACATATCCGGGCGGAGCAATGCAGGTTTCCACACTCGTACTGCCGCCGTATCCGTCGCCGTCGCTGTCGAGGAAAAACTCAACCTGGGGCAGCACGCCGTCGCTGATGATTTTTTTAAAAATAAAGGTGCAATTGCCAGCATTTTCGGTCACTTTTACATAAAAATCCGTCAATCCGAGCGCGTTGCTCCCGGGCGTGAATGTATTGGCAGCGGCATTATACGTGCCTGCGCTGATGGTGGCGGCGGCGTTGGTATACCAGCCATTGACCGTGTAGCCGCTCAGGCTACTTACGCTCAGGGCATCGGAGAGGGGGAGGTTCAGACAGGCGGAGCCATTGGTTTTTTTGACGATAAAACGGTTGTTCAGCACCTTGGCCGGGTCGGTTGGCAGTACGCCGTGCGCGTCGCCAAAACCGCCATTGTTGAGCAAAAGTCCGGAGAGCGGATTGCTGTTTATATTTTCTAAACTGATCCAGCCGTTGTTCGTCAGGGTGCGCGTAGATCCTATGGAAATCGGGTTTTCGCCGATACGGATACTTGCGCAAGGGTGATTGGTGAAATCTCCATTGATTTTGAGACCGACGTCTGAATAAGCGCCATCGGCGATAATAATCTGGCCGTAATTCTGGCTTACTCCAACAAAATCAACGCGTGCGCCCCTGATAAAACCGGCGAGGTTACCGCTTAAAAGATTGATTACACCACTGGCTTCATTGCTGAAATTGTCGAAAGTAAGTATCCCGCCATAAGAATTCAGGTTTGAGGTGTTGGTAGATTGAAGTGTTATCGCGCCTGCATTGTTAAAATTGGCGCCGCTTGTGCTGCCGCTATTACTGTTTATGCCATTATATGCCACATTGTCAATGTTGATCGTCGCATTTAAAGCATTATTAAACGTATTATAATTATAAATGCCATTTGAAGAGCTGTTTTGAAGGATAATAACGCCGCCGCCGAGGTTGTTAAATGTTGCTTTGTTATAAATGCCGCCATAAGCACCGCTGCTTTCATTAATCCCATCCATACTGATACTGCCGGCGTTGTTAAATATTTCGCCCGGATAACTTTGCAAAATCCCGTATTGCACATCTTCTATATTAATACTCGCCCCGTTTTCATTGGTAAATGTTGAATATGGTACAACATTGTCGTCGGCATTGGAAATAGCTACATTTCCCAAATTAATCAGGCTGATACTGCCACCGCTATGGTTGATAAATTCCGCGTCGTTCAAAATGCCCGTACTGACAAGTTCAATATCAATACTGCCATAATTGTGAAAAATACCGCTGTTATTGCCGATAGCTTTATTGTTGTTTAAAAGCAGGTTGTAAATATTGATGGCGCCGTTATTCGTAAACGTGCCTAAATTTGAAATCGCCGTTGCATAAAGGTTGCTGTTGCTGATCGTCAGTATGCCGCCAACTGCGATGCTAAAGGTGCCTGCATTGTATACCCTTTTGGTATTCAGGGCGCCGGCCAAGTTGAAGACGACGCTGCTAAACTCGCAGTCCATGGATGAGGAATTGGCAACGTATCCGCTCGGAATGGTTACCTCGCCGCTTAAGATACTCACATCGTCGGCAGCCGTCGGGATTTGTGCCGGACTCCAGTTGGCCGCCACATTCCAGTTGCCGACGCCGCCCACCCAGTTGATGCTTATGGCCTCGGCTTTGCCCCAAAAAAACAGGCAGCATATTGGTAAAATCAGTTTTTGTAACATGAGTTGAAGGATTTTTTTAAAAAATGAGCGCAACTTTTACATTATTGAATCAGCAAGCGGGCAAGGGCCATTTGTCCGCCACTTTGAACTTGAATGCTGTACACGCCTGCTGCAAGGCTAAGCGGCAGTTCTAAGCGAATGCCAGCTGCCTGATAATCAATAGCTTGATCCATCATTAATCGGCCAAAAGCGTCGATAATCCGGCACTGGTAGCGGCCGCTGTTCAGGCCGCTGCCTTCGAGGAGGATATAGCTTTTCGCCGGATTGGGGTAAAGCGTCAGCGGCAGGGGTTCCGGACTGAGCACACCCACCGTGAGGCCGGTCTGGTAGCGCGCAAGCGCAAAATCATAACCCGGCGTTTGTACATAACCACTTGCCAGCAGGCGCAGATCGGGTTGCAGCAGCAATTTGTAAATGATGTCTTCATTGCCGCCAAAATCCTTCACCACGCGGCCGTTTGTACCAAAACTGTCGTCGAGGCTGCCATCGGCATTCAGCCTGCCGAGTGCCCAGTCGCTGTTGGCGGCCTGAGTGCTGCCACCCAGCAATATTTTGCCGTCGGGCTGTACGGCCATGCCAAATCCTTCGTCATTGTTGTTGTTAAAATCCAGAGTAGCCAGGCCCTGCTGCCCGAAGCTGTTGTCGAGCGCGCCATTTGCATTCAGGCGCATCACCGCGAAGTCGAAACCCGCCGCGCTGCTCAGGCGTCGGCTACCGCCCAGCAGGATTTTGCCGTCGGGCAGCAGGGCCATGGCCCTGCCGCGTTCAATGCCGCCGGCAATATCGGCGCCGCCCAAACCGCCCGTGCCGAAACTGTTGTCGAGTACGCCGCCAGCGCTCAGGCGCACGGCGAACATCTGGTTGTCGCGTTCGCCACCGACGAGGATTTTACCGTCGGGCAGCAAGATCAAGGCGTAAGCGGCGATGGCGTTGCTGGCGGTGAGTGTTACTTTGCCTGAAGTGCCGAAACTGTTGTCGGGCGTTCCGTTGGCGTTCAGGCGCATGACGATTGCGGATTTATCGGACAGACCCGCGCACAAAATTTTGCCGTCGGGCTGCACGAGCAGGTCGAACAGGTCGTCGTTTTTATCGCTGACGCGAATTTTCTGTACGCCGCCGGTGCCAAAGCTGTTGTCGAGGGCGCCGGTGGGCGTGAGCCGCATGAGCGCCCAGTCGTCGTCGGCATTGAGGTTGTACTGTCCGCCGATGAGGATTTTGCCATCAGGCAGCAAGGCCACCGCACGGCAGTAATCGTTGGAATTGCCTTCCACGGGCAGGCTCACGCGGCCGTCGGCGCCGAAAGCCGGGTCGGGGGCGCCATTTGCAAGCAGTCGCGCCACGCCGAATTCCGTGCTGATAAAGTTATAGGTTTGTCCGACCTGAATGATTTTGCCGTCGGGTTGGAGGGCCAGGTCCCAGGCGATGTCGGTGCTGGAATGGATGCTGTAATTGGTAAAGCCGTTGGCGCCGAAAGTATTGTCGGGGCTGCCGGCCAATTGGGCAGAGAGGAAAAAAGGGAGAGAGAGCAAGCCGGCAAGGAGGCAGATCGGTTTCATCGTTTGTAAGGAAAATCGGTTAAAAAATGCTGAAATTTCCTTACAAAAGTCTGCCTAAATGCGTTTTCGGCGCTTCCCTGAAATCATGGGTTTGGTAAAAATACCGGAATTCATAGAGGCTACAAGCGCTCCAGACACCGCTCCAAACCCTCCCGCCAGTGCGGAATTTCCAGCCCGAACGCGGCCTTGATTTTGTTTTTATTCAGGACGCTGAAGGGCGGGCGCTGCGCAGGCGTCGGGTATTCGGCCGAGGTGATTGGCGACACGGCGCAGGGGATGTTTTTGATTTCAAAAATGGCTTTGGCAAAATCGTACCAGGAGCAGACGCCCTCGTTGGAGTAGTGCCAGATACCGCTCATGGCCTTGTGTTTTTCGGGGTCGGTGCTGCATTGTGCAATGATTTGCAGGATGGCGGCAGCCAGGTCGGGCGCATAGGTGGGCGTGCCGATCTGGTCGAACACCACGCGCAGGGCCGGGCGTTCGGCGCCGAGGCGCAGCATGGTACGCACAAAATTGTTGCCATGCGACGCGTACACCCAGGAGGTGCGGATGACCATCGTGTGCGCGAACGCGCGCAGGGCCGCGCGCTCGCCCGCGAGCTTGGTGCGCGCGTAGACGCTGCGCGGGGCCACGGCATCGCTTTCTACAAAGGGTGTATTTTGTTTGCCGTGGTACACATAATCGGTGGATAAATGGATCAATCCGCCGTTTCCGTCTCCGTCTCCGTAGCGAGGGGTTTCAAACCCCTCGCTACGGAGACCCTCGCTACGGAGACGCGCCATCGCCTCGGCGAGGTTGCGGGCGCCTTTGACATTAATGGCCTGTGCTTTTTCGGGCTCCGATTCGGCTTTGTCCACGGCTGTATAGGCCGCGCAATTGATGCAGTAATCGGGTTGATATTGCTTGAAAAATGCCAGAACCGCCTTGCGGTCGCTGATGTCGAGCAGGGCGGAATCGGCAAAAATGAATTGCCAATGCGGGTATTGCGGGGCCAGTTCGGCGAAACAGCGGCCTACTTGTCCGCCAGCGCCGGTAACGAGTATTTTCATTCAAAAATGCTTTGCCGGGCAAAGGTAGCTCAAGCGCTTGTCCGGCACAACATTTCCGCGCTTTCGCGCGTGGGTATTCCGGGCAGGTGTTGGGTTTTGTGTGAAAAATGGCGGGATATAATTTTTATAATCCGCCATTTTTTGATTTTTTTTGCAAAAATGGCGGATTATAATTTTTATAACCTGCCATTTTTGGGGTAAACTCCTTAACTTTGCTTCGCTAAATACCTTTCAGACATGAAATTAATTGGCAGAAAAGCCGAAAAAGCTACTTTTCAGCATTGTTTGGATAGCAGCGAGTCCAAACTGATTGCGGTCTACGGACGAAGGCGCGTAGGCAAGACATTTCTGGTGCGCCAGTTTTTCCAGGGCAAAATCAGATTTGAAGTAGCTGGCCTGCACAATGGCAGCCTGAACGATCAACTGGCGCATTTTGCTTCGGTCTTGTCCAAATATGGCTGGCAGGAAGCAGCATGGCATCAGCCGGAAAACTGGCAGCAGGCATTCGATATGTTGGAGCGTTTCATGGATACCTGGAACGGGAAAGACAAAAAAGTCATCTTTCTGGACGAACTTCCGTGGTTTGATACCCCCAAATCTAAATTTTTAATGGCTTTTGAAAACTTCTGGAATGCCTATTGTACCAAGCGCACGGATATTATTTGTGTCATTTGCGGATCTGCTGCTTCCTGGATGACCAAAAAGGTATTGAAAAACAAAGGCGGTCTGCATAATCGGGTAGCGGAAAGGATAAGGCTCTCGCAGTTTTCCCTGCGCGAGACGGAGCTTTTCCTGCATGAAAAAGATATTCGATGGAGTCGTTACGATATTGCGCAGGCCTATTTCGTTACCGGCGGCGTGCCTTATTATTTAGACGCCGTCAGAAAGGGCGAGGGCGTATCGCAATTTATTGACCGGGTTTGTTTTGGCAAAGACGGATTGCTGCACGACGAATATCAGGTGCTGTTCAGTTCCCTGTTCGACAGCAGCGAACGGCATTATCAGGTAGTGGAGGCCCTTTACAGCATAAAACAGGGCCTGACGCGCAATGCCCTCATCGAAAAAACACAATTACTCAGCGGCGGTGCGCTCAGTCAGACACTACAGGAACTGGAAGAATCGGGTTTTGTGACGACTGCAATGCCTTATGGTGCGAAGCAAACGAAAGGTTTGTATAAGTTGACAGACAATTTTACGATTTTTTACCTGAAATTTATGCGCAATGCCTCGGCCAGGACGGGTAATACCTGGGCAGGCATTGCGCAGTCGCAATCGTGGATCAGTTGGTCGGGATTGGCCTTTGAACGCCTTTGTTTTGCGCACCTGCCACAGATCCGGCGCGCCCTGAAGCTGGAAGCCATTGCCTGTACCATAGCGCCCTGGGCAAAAACAACAGACGATACAGGTGCGCAAATTGACATGGTCATTGAGCGTGCCGACCGGATTGTACACCTTTGTGAAATAAAGTTTGCCAAGTCTGATTATACGATAGATAAAGCCAATGCCCAAAAAATGCGCAATGCAATTCAGTTATTTGCAACAAGCGGCAACAATGCCCGCAAAAATATATTCCTCACCCTGATCACCCCATTCGGGCTTACGCGAAACGAGTACTACCACGAACTGGTACAAAGCGAACTGACGCTGGATGATTTGTTTGAGGGGTAGAGGGAATTGGATTTAGTCAGGGTGCATACTAATGGATTTGGGGGATGCGTTAAAAAGCAACTGTAGATAAAAAGCCTCTTAAAAAGCGTAAAAAATCACTGATGAATCCGACAATACTACGCGAAGAAATAATTCTGGAGATTGAAAAGCAACTGCTTAAGGCGATGCAGCAAAGTGATGTTGACATGCTGGATCAATTGCTTCACGATGATTTGCTTTTTGTACTTCCGAGCGGCGAAGTAATCACCAAAACGATGGATTTGGAAACCCATAAATCCGGCAACCTGAAATTTGAGGAAATCAACTCAAGCGTAGACGCTATCAGACAAATGGACGAAAACGTTGTGGTTACGTTGACTTCAAAGATTGCCGGTACCATGTCGGGACAGCCCTTTGAAGGCAATTTTCGCTATCTGCGGGTTTGGAAAATGTTTGAAGGAGGGTTCAAGGTTATTGCCGGGAGTTGCGTTGGGGTGTGATCACGAAACTGAACGTAATCACATGTTTACCCCCAAAACGAGATAAAAGTACGCTGCCCGCTCTTTTAGACCTTAACTAATATATTACAGATATGTCTTTATTTTTTCAGCGATTGCTTTAGCTAATAGGGGAGGAACTGCATTTCCGATTTGGTTATATTGCGATAAGTTTGGAGTAATCCCTATTTTTTTGAGATATGAGTTAGACATAAGAGTTCTTTTGCCATAAAAAAAGTAATGATCTGGAAACGATTGGAGCCGGGCGGCTTCTCTTGCAGTGATATTACGAGGATTAAATGGATGAATAAATGTTGAATAAAATGAAGCAGGTATAGTGAATGACACTTTATTTGGAAGGAGCAATCGATAATTTAGCCCAAATTTCACATCAGACAATCGTTCTTTTTCACCTCTTTTTCTTACTTTTAGATCATCAGGTAATTCTTCCAATTTACTGCCTTGCTGTATCATTCTATATCTATTGACAAGACGGGTTGTATGATTCATAGCAACGTGATTAAGTACCTTCTCCGCACCTTCCCTAGCCCATTTTTGATAATAATTTGTAGCATTTTTGTTGTATTCTTGTATTTCGACGCCTTCTCCAGCGTTTAATTCAGGTAAATCACCGAGTGCTTCTGAAACTGTAATAGGGGACAGCAATGACTTACTTGTGTCAAAGGAGTGAGTGATCGCAGGACATGAAATATCTTGCGACAGTGTCGAGCCAACGAAAAAGACACGTACCCGTTGTTGTGGAACACCATATTCCAAAGCATTTAAAGTCCAAAAATTAATATTATATCCAATACTATTGAACTTTTCAATAATAAGTTGTTTATATAAATTACCATGTTTATCTTTTTTAGACGTAAGACCAAGAACATTTTCAATAACAAAGAATTTAGGCTTAAAATAATTTACCCAATTAAAAAACTCAACAAACAACTCATTTCTATCATCATAAAAATTTTTTATTCCAGCAGCATAGCTAAAACCTTGACAAGGGGGACCGCCGATAATAATATCTGGTTTCTGTATAATCTCTTTCTGAACATCTTCCAATGCAAGATCCTTTATGTTGGTGTTATACATTACGCTTGTAGAGTTAGGCCTATTCAATCTATAAGAATTGAACGCCCAATCATCTTTCTCAAGCATAGCGATACACTCCCCTCCGGCCATTTCGAAGCCAAGGCTAAAACCGCCTGCGCCAGCAAACAAATCAATGAATGTCATATGGTTATTTCAGCAAAAGGTGAAAAAAATTTATATATATTAAAATAATTTAATATGTCTGATTCGTTTAATATTCCATTCCTCTGTTTAGACTTGTCAAAATAGTCAAGACAAGCAGTAAGATTTGGAAATTTTTCTTCTATTGCACGGATTTCTTTATAAGTTAATGAAGGAACCTTGATTTCAAAGGGGGTATCACCAATTTTAACAAAAGGAAATCCTTTGTTAAGAATATAATCTAACTTATCTTTATCTGTATCATTGTAGAATAGCCATCCTATAGTATTCATCTCTGCACCGTCGTTGTAGTTCAAAAACAACATTTGTTGTACATAAATATTATCACCATTTCTGTTTCTATTTTTAACCGTCTCGCGAATCAAATTATTAATTATATCGAAACAAGCTCGCCTTAAGCCAGATTTATTTAAATTTGGATTTCTATATAAATATTCGGGAAAATACTTGTTGTCAATTCTATCTGATAACTTTTTAAATCTTTCTTCATTATCTCCGCCATCTTGTTGAGCATTATAAGATATGCAGAAAAAAGAGCCTGAATTCAGACGACTGAAAACCAAATCAATATCTGTTAATATATCAGTTGTTAACTTACTATCATAGTCAAGCCAGATTAATGTTTTTCCGGAAATATCAATTCGAGGTAAAATATCGTTGGATTCTCCATATTCAATTTCGATACAGCCGTAAGGCTTATTAAATTCAAAACGAAGCTTGTCATGCTCCTCTCTCTCCATACTTATCATGTTGGAAACGCCAACAACACGATGAAAAAGAGAAAAATCTAAAAACGATACGGAACCAAACCCTATGTACTGATATTGTTCAACAGGGTGAAAAATATCTAGACTTTGAAAGATAGAACAAAGAATTCTTCTTTCAACTGATTTAGCAACTCTGATTCTATAATCAATTTTATTATAACTTGCACTCATTAGGCAATTTCATTTGAATAAAAATACTCGAAAGTTTTTAGGCCAACATCTTTGGGTTCTAATGAGTTTAAAAGAGTTGATACCGATTGAAACTTCTCAGTATCAACCTCATAACTTATTATCACGCTATCAGTTGATTTTGGAATCTTCTTGGGCCGTTCGACTTCAGGAGCTGTAAACTTTACTTCAACCATAGATTTAAGTGCTACTTCATCCAAAGAAAGCGATTTCGCACTTGCTAATTTCGATTCAGTGTGAGAAAGTGGTTGATTTTTGCCTCTTCCTTGACCATCTTTCTCCGCTTTCAAGTTGTTCAGAAAAGTTATCACATCTCTCATCATATCAATCATTTTTGCTTTTACCGTTAAATATAAGGGATGTTCAGGATTAAGACCTGTTTTTGCAGTATTCCAAGGAAAATCAGAGGGATCTTTGGCTTCAAAAAACACAAACCCCCTAAATAATTCATACTGACTATGGTATTCTGGGCCGCCTTTAACTTTATCACCTTTGCCAGACCAGCCTGTTATCTTTGTTTGTTCAGCGGCTAAAATCAATCTATCATTACAGAAGATATACCATCCACCGTCTTCTTTTTTTCCTTTTTCTCCAATACCACATAAAATTCTCACGTCAACACCTTCTTTCTGATAAAAGTGTTGCCATTTTCCAATAACTAAACCAATACTGCTATCCTCTTTTATAAATAAATCTTTAGCAATTAAAGGGACACCATTGATCTCCATTTTCATACCCTTACTTATGTTATACCAATTTTCGATTTCAATCTCCTTTTTCAGATCATTAAAATATGTTGGATCGCTAAAGAGCGATTTACTGGCATATGTTAAATCAGTGATAGTAATTTTAGTACCATAGCCAATGTTGATATCAAATGTATCGCGTTTTTCTGAAACTGAAAAATTCCAGTCGTCTTCATTCTTCCACTTTTCAACATCGATTTCAATTTTGAAATATTCATTTGACGTCGAAGACTCAACTGTAATTTTTTTTCCAATCTTAAAAAATGCTCTTTTCATACCAATTCCAAATTGACCAATGGAGCCAAAGTTTCCAGTGGAATAATCTTCCGGGCGGCCAAAACAAAAAGCATAATTTTTTGCTATCTCATAAGGAATTCCACCGGCATTATCCTTTATTGTGAACTCATTTTCGCTAAAGTTAATCTGGATTTTGGTGTTTTCATATTTCAAAGCAAACAAATCATATGTAGGCTGGTTGTTTCTGTAAATTTCAGCTCGGGCAGCATCAACAGCATTATCGACCAAATCACCTATTGCATCACTTACTGTGATATCTCTAGTCAACATATCAATAAAAAACAACTTGCTGGGCTTGCCTTGAATTATTCCCTCTTGCATATATTTCGCAGTTTTGTAGTATTTTTGATGAAGTGACGAATTCGTTAAATAACCCAAAGGTAAAAATTTTGTAGCCTACATAGGGCACAGCATAGGAGCAAATAAGCCATGCGCTATCTCCCAATTAGTAGGCAATCACTGTGCAAATTTACACCAGTTTATTCATTTGCAAAATATCCATACCCCCTTTTTGCCGCACATACCCAATTTATCCCCCCCCCCCTCAGGGCAAACGCATCAAAATTTGACCTGATGTGATTCTACTGAGTACCTTTCTGGCAAAAACGCTTTGCCATGAATAATGAACAAAACCTGGTCAATGGTTTAATTAGGTCTTTTGGCTCTGTTGAA
>JAFLBP010000048.1 GCA_017303875.1 Chitinophagales bacterium
CGGGCTGCAAAGATACGTGCTGTTTTTTTACACCACCAAATTCTTTGCAAAATTTTTTTGAAGTTTTTTTTCAAAGCCAAAACCCCGAATAACCTCAAGCGAAACCTGCTTTCAAATCCCGCCACCCTAAACAAAAGAAGCTTTCTTATTTCCCCTCTCGCTCAAAGCGGGCGCAAAGGTAAGGCGCTTTTTTATATATCCAATAGTATGGTCAATTTTTTTTAATATTTTTTTGGAAGGCTTTTTTATTTGCATCATAAGTCCTTAATTTTGCGGGACTTACACGCTATTCCTCATTCAATTTTTTTTCAACATGGCTATTTTCGCTGCGCGCACCTTTGCGCAATCCTTGTATAAAGGACTACTTCAACTCTTTTACCCGGAACTTTGTGTTGCCTGTCAGTATGAATTACCCGCCGGTGATTCCTGTTTTTGTATGCGTTGTCGGTTGAAATTATCTCCGTCCGACATGTACCGGCTTCCGGAGAATGAATTTACCGAACGGTTTTGGGGCCGTTTAGCGCTTACCGGTGGCGCAGCAATGTATTATTTCACCCGCAAAAGTCCCATTCAGCGCGCACTGCACCGATTAAAGTACAAGAATCAGCCCGACATCGGGCTGAAACTCGGGCGGGAGTTCGGGCAGCTGCTACTTCAGGCGCCGCATTTTCAAAACATCGATTATATCGTCCCCATTCCTTTGCATCCTAAAAAGGAACGTATGCGCGGCTACAACCAGAGTGCCATGTTCGCACAAGGGCTTGCCGAGAGTCTCGGCGCTGTGCATTTGCCCCATGCCCTTGCACGCAATACGCAAACCGCTACCCAAACCCGAAAAAAACGCATGGATCGCTTTTCCAATGTTGAAACTGTTTTTTGTGTACGCCAGGCATCGCTGCTGGAATCCAGGCATATCCTGCTGGTGGATGATGTACTTACTACCGGGGCTACGCTCGAAATGTGCGCGCAAACGCTTCAACAGGTGCCCGGCATCCAACTGAGTATGGCTACAATCGCTATTGCGATGAAAAGCTAGATCAGTCAGCAGTGAACAGTTATCAGTCAACAGTCAGCAGTGAACAGTTATCAGTCAGCAGTGAACAGTCAGCAGTGAACAGTCAGCAGTTGGCAGTTGGCAAGTGTTAAATAATAATGAAACATAATGGTGCCAAAGAGTAAGGTTTATGAGAAGGCGTATGCGTTTGCAATCAGGATTGTAAAAGCATACCAATTTTTGAATATAACGCATAAAGAAAATGTGCTTTCTAAGCAGTTGCTGCGCTGTGGCACTTCCATTGGTGCAAATATTTCAGAAGCCAATGGTGCAATATCCGACAATGAATTCTCTGCTAAAATTGGTATTGCCTATAAAGAGTGCCTGGAAACAAAATACTGGTTGCAGCTTCTGAAAGATACCGGATACCTGGAAATCAAAATTTATCAAAGCCTTTTCGGCGATGCGGATGAAATTGGACGTATGTTATTCGCCATTCTAAAAAGCACCCGGCTAAAACCAACCTAACTCCCTCACCCTGATAACTGTTAACTAATAACTATTCCCCGATAACTGCTGACTGTTAACTGCTGACTGTTAACTGATCTAACGAAAAGTTTTATATTTGCGCCACGTTTAAACACATTTTTGTTTATGCTAAAACGATTACACATCCGGAATTACGCATTGATCGACGAGCTGGAGATCAATTTTTCGGAGCGGCTAACCATTATCACCGGCGAAACCGGCGCCGGCAAGTCTATCCTGCTTGGTGCTTTGGGTTTGGTTATGGGCGAACGCGCCGATAACAAGGTATTTTACAATGAAGGTGAAAAATGTGTGGTAGAGGCGGAATTTGATATTCGGGAATATGATTTGGCTGAATTTTTCAGCGATCAGGAGCTGGATTATGAACAAGACCTCGTCATTCGCCGTGAGCTCTCCCCTGCCGGCAAAAGCCGGGCATTCGTCAATGATACGCCGGTAAACAATCAGGTACTGCAACGACTCACGGAGTCGTTGATCGACCTGCACCAGCAATTCGACACCTTGGATATTCACAATGTGAATTTTCAGCTGCGCATGGTAGATGCCCTGGCCGATAACGCCCAACGCCTACGCGCCTACCATGATATATATAAGGTGTATAGCGCAGCGAAACGCAAACTCGCCGGTTTGATACAACGCAGCGAACAGGGCGCCAAGGAAATGGAGTTTCTGCTGTTTCAACTTGGAGAACTGGAACAGGCGGCTTTAGTGGCCGGCGAAGATGAAAGCATGGAAGCCGAACTGGAACGCCTCAGCAATGCGGAAAGCATCAAACAAACCTACGGCGCCGCCTATAGTTACCTTCAGGAGAATGAACAGAACCTGATTGGTCAATTGCAGGAGATCGGGCGGAATATGCAGACAACCCGCAAATTTTCACCGCAATTAGAAGCGGTCAGCGAGCAACTGCAACAAACCATTGCCGAACTACAGGATATTGCAAAATCCTGCGAGCGCATCAGCGAACAAACGGAATACGACGGGCAGCGGATTGCAGAAATTCAGGAGCGCCTGAATGTCATTTATAAACTGCAAAAAAAGCATCAGGTAAGCTCCGTCGCCGAACTGCTGAGCATTCAGGAACAACTTCAGAAACAAACTGGTGGTTACAGCGATCTGGGCGCCGAAATTGAACGCCTCGAGCAGGAAATTGCCGCACATGAAAAAACACTGCGAGGCCAGGCCGCAGAACTGGCCGAGCGCCGCCGACAAATTGCACCCGACTTTGAGAGCCGGGTACAGGAAATGCTGCACCAGTTAAGTATGCCGCATGCGCGACTTAAGGTGGACTTTCAGGAACTGAGCGAGTTGAATGCCACCGGCGCCGACGAGGTGCAGTTCCTTTTCGCTACCAATGTGGGCAGTAAATTTTTACCGATTAAAGACGTGGCATCGGGCGGTGAATTATCGCGCCTTACCTTGTGCACCAAAAGTCTCGTGGCCGACGCCATTCCGCTGCCGACGCTTATTTTTGATGAAATTGATACGGGTATCAGCGGGGACGTATCGCTGCGGATGGGCATTATATTAAAGGAACTGAGCGACCGCCACCAGGTGATCAGCATTACCCACACGCCGCAAATTGCAGCCCGGGCCGATAAACACTACTTCGTCTATAAAAAAGTGGATGAGAACCGCACCATTACCAATATCCGCCTGCTGACGCCCGACGAACGGGTGCGCTCGCTGGCCGTCATGCTGAGTGGAAACCCTCCCAGCGACTCGGCAATGGCTACCGCACGCGAGTTGATTGGTTAGCACTGATGTGGGAATTCACGATCGCGCGAAAGCACTTAATCAACAAGACGCTCCAGACCCGCATAGGCGAGCTGTCCGGCCTCAGTTGCGCGCAATCGCAAACCTTTAAGTTCTGCGCCACGCCAGCCGGCATTGTTTTGCAATTTCAGACTTTGCGTGTCTTCTCCGTCGAGCACAACGTAGAGGCGTCCGCAAAAATCAGGTCCGTAGCAATTCAGGGCCAGGAAATCCTGGCCATCCCGGGAGCTGCGGGATTCAAAAAAATAGCGGGTTTGCGCTGCATTCAGGTCTACCAAACGGCGCAATTCCTGCTGATAAACGGCTTGTTCGGGCGTATTGGACGCCAAAATCAGATTTTCCTGGGAGGCCGGGCAATTGGGCTGATCACAGGCCCAAAAAGCCGACAGCATTAAAACAGATACAACTTTAAAGCGCATTGCAGGAATAAATTCTGTGAAAAACGATAACGCCACTCAACCCCAATGCGCTGCCATACCGTCTGAACAAGATAATGGGGCAATGATCGGGGGAATACATCCCGGTAATCCTGAAAAAAAATGAGCAAACTGTTCGACTATTTTAAAACACGCCGCTGGATTCGCCTGAAAAAATGGCTGGCTTACTTCAGGCTTTCGCGCCTGATCCGCTGGGCAATTTATATTGCATTAGGCGTATGGGTGTATAACAACTGGCATGAAAGCCTTGATCCGGTTAATTTGCAGGCAAAATATACCCTGCCCGGCTCCACATTTATTCCGGTAGACGGGATGCAGGTGCACTGCCGGATTTCGGGTAAAGGCCCGACAACGGTGCTGCTGCTTCATGACGCGAACAGTTCGCTGCACACCTGGAACGGCTGGACGGATACCCTTTCCGCTACCTGTAAAGTAATTAGTGTGGATTTGCCGGGATATGGCCTTACCGGCCCTCATCCACGCGGCAGTTACAGTGCGTTTATGTATGCCAGCTTTCTCGACAGTTTGGTAGCGCGCCTGGATTTGAAAAAATTTGTACTGGCAGGCAATGGCCTGGGCGCTGAAATTGCCTGGTTTTATGCGACCGAGTCGCCGGATAAATTAGAGAAATTAGTGCTGTTGGATGCACCGGGATTTGAAGCGGAAAAAAGTTCCGCGTTGCGCTGGGTAGCACAAATTCCGGTAATAAACCGTACCTTTTGGAAAATTACGCCCCGGGAATTTATCCGAATCATGTTGGAAGATGTTTACGCCGACGACCGTGATGTAAGCGACGCTTTAGTTGAACGACATTTTGAACTCCTGCGCTACCCCGGTAATCGAAAAGCCTTTACCGACCGCGCACAAGTGGAAGAAAACCACCCGCCGGTGGATGAGGTAAAAAAAATTACTACACCGACATTAATTCTATGGGGCGCGGAGGATACACGTATTTCTCCTGAACACGCGTATAGTTTTTACAGAAGTATCTCCAAATCGCTGATTCGCATTTACCGAAATACGGGACACTGGCCACAGGAGGAAAATGCCGCGCAAAGCGCCTCGGATGTCAAGGCGTTTCTGGAGGGGCGGTTTTAAGAGCATGTTCGGGAATTCATGATCGCGCGAACAAGCTCTTAGGACATAAAAATAGGGAAACAGCGTTGCGCCGTTTCCCCATCCTTTACCAAACTCTTGTATGAAGCGATCTGTTATTTCAAATACCACATTTTGGTATTCAGGTCATCCGGACCCTGGCGCTGGATAGCGCCTTTGTAACCTTCTGCATTGAGTGATTGCTCAATGGTCGGGTAATAGAAACGTACCGGAACCATGTTGTTGTTCTGGTTGCTGGGGCCGGGTGTGATATTGGGAATGCGGGTACGACGCCAGTCGAACCAGGCTTCCATACCCTGATAGAACAGGGAAACCCATTTCTGAAAACCGATTTTGTTCAGCTTGTCTTGTGTGCTGCCCACAAACTCTACTTCCGGGTTGTAAAAATAGTCGGTTGGGGTACTCAGGCCGTAAAATGCGAAGGATGCGTTTACGCCGTTTTCGTAGTAGGTTTTGGCAGGCGTACCGCTGATGAGGCCTTTTTCAGCAGCTTCAGCAAGCAGGAATTGCAGTTCGGCATAAGTCATGACTACACCTTTGGCAATGCTCAGACCTTGCGCTGTAACAGCGCTTTCGTAGTAGATGGCGCCGATACGGGATTGGTTCTGCGGGCCGCCGTTGTACTGAAGCGCGTCCACGTCGTTGAGGCCGTTGGGCAAACCGGCGTATACCGGATTGGCAGTGCCTTCGGTAGCGGGTGTCGGGCGGAAGAAAATGGGCAAACGGGTATCGCCGAGGCTTACCAGGGTGTCGAGCATTTTCTTGGATGCGCGGAACTCATTGAAAGAACCGATACGGTTAGTGAAGTTAGGGAACTGGTCGGGTGCTGCCGCGAGGTAAGTATACACACCATTGTCATCATTTCCTTCCATCAGCAGGCCACCGGCAACTGCTTGCAGATCCGCTTTTACATCTTTTTTCCCAGAGATACGCACGAGGTAACGCACGCGCAGGGAGTTGGCGAGTTTTTTCCACTTGCTTACGTCGCCTTTGTAGATCAGGTCGCCGGCAACTACTTCACCGGAGGTACCGAGCAGCTCGGAAGCGTCTTTCAGGTCGCGGAGGATGCCTGCGTAGATTTCTTCCTGGCTGTCGTACTTGGTGTAGTTGATCCCTTCTTTGGCACGGATGGCCTCAGAGTAAGGGATGTCGCCGTAAGCGTCGGTTGCGAGGGAGAACATCCAGGCGCGCATAACGAGGGCGATACCTTTGTAATTGTTTTCGCCTTTTGTTTCGCTTTGGATGATGATGTTGTTGACATCGCGCATGTTATCGTATACCGCGTTCCAGATGCCGTTGATTTCGCCCCAGAGGTAGCGGTCTTCGTTTACGAATTGGTTTTTGGCAGTTTGCTGAATAACGATGTTACCGATACCCCAGGCTTCGCCGAGCACAGTGCCCATCATGTCGCGCTGGATTTGCGGGAGCAGGAGACCGGAACTTACGGCTGTTGGCGCGTTGGGGTTGGTATTGATCTCGTCGAAGTCTTTGGTGCAACCGGTGCTGAAAAGCACGAGGCCGACGAAGAGCAAAGATTTAAAAATATGCTGCATGATAGAATTGTCTTGAAAAAATGAAAAATGGCTTGTTTTCGGGCCTTGCTGGTTTAATTTTACCCTGCAAGGCCCGAAAATTGCTTTAGAAACGGCAGTTGAGGTTAACGCCCCAGCTGCGGGTAGAAGGCAAGGCCACAGATTCCACCCCCGGGATAACCGTACCACCGGAAGTAGAAGAGGTTTCCGGATCAATGTGCGGCACTTTGGTCCAGAGGGCCAGGTTGCGGCCTACTAAGCTGATACGCAGGTCGCGGATGCCGGCTTTGCCCCAGATGCGGTTCGGGATGGTGTAACCCAGTGTCACTTCACGCAGCTTGACAAAAGAAGCGTCATAAATCACGCCTTCCACCAAACGACGGCCCAGGGTGTAGGAAGTGTGCCATTCGCGGGCACTGAGTTTCACGGCATTCGGGCTCCAGGTACCATCGGCATTTTTCACCACGCCGTCGCCGATCACGCCATTGCCTTCGAGGCTGAGGTCGTAGCCATTGGCACGGCCTTCGAGGGTTTCGCTGATCTGGCCACCTTCACGACCCACGGTTTGGGTGTGAGAGTATACCTCGCCACCGCTGCGGATATCGAAGAGGAAGCTGAGGTTGATCCCTTTGAACGTGAAAGCGTTGTTGATGCCGCCGAGCCAGTCGGGGTTGTAGTTACCGAGTTTGATCGGAGAAGCGGTTGCTACAGGTTTGCCTTGGTTGTTGTATACAATTTTACCAACATTTACACCCGTCGGATCGTAGTAAGGGCTGTTCGGGTCGCTGCTGACGCGGGCAAAACCGATGCCATACATATCGCCCATGCGTTCGCCGACACGCGCTTCTACGTTGATGTAGCGGGAAGCCATCACATAGCGATTCACCACCTGACCACTTTCGGGGTCGGTGTAGAGTTCTTCCACTTTGCTGCGGTTAGCAGACCAGTTGAAGGTTACATCCCAGCTATAGTCTTTTTTCTTGATCGGCGAGATGTTCAACATCACTTCGAAGCCCTGGTTGTTGATCAGACCGGCGTTGATAAAGCGGGTGCTGTAACCGGTGGTGTTGCTCAGGGTAAGCGGAAGCAACTGGTTGCGGCTGTTGGTATTGTAGTACGTAACATCAAGGCCAAGACGGTTCTGGAAGAAGCGTACGTCAAAACCCGTTTCAAAAGAAGTAGAAATTTCAGGCTTCAGGTCGGCATTAGGCAATTGTGAATTTTCGCCATAAGCGGGAAACCCTTGTGCCGCGGCATTAGCATTATACAAACCGATAAGCTGGTAAGGATCAGTATCGTTACCTACTTGTGCAAAACCGGCGCGTACTTTGGCATAGGAAAGCACATCGCTGTTGATTTTAAAGGCATCGGTCAGCACAGCGCTCAGGTTAGCGCCGTAATACAGGTAGCTGCGGGAATCGGAAGGCAGGGTACTCGACCAGTCGTTGCGCGCCGATACGTCGAGGAAGAGGTAGTTATTAAAACCGACCTGTGCCGATCCGTACAAGCTATTGATGCGTTTTTCTGTGTAAGGGGTAGTAGACAAGCTTTGAAGTGCTACTTTCGAGTTGGCCAGGGTGTAAATACCCGGTACGGCAAGCTGCGGTGCAAGTACATCGGTATAACGGCCCACCTGACGCATGGCATTACCACCGAAGTTGGCGCTGAGATCGAACTGGCTGTTCAGGTTTTTGCGGTAGCTGAGCAGGAAGTCGGTATTGGTTTCAGCGAAATTGATGCGCTCTTCGCGATAGCTGCCGAGCGGGAAACGCTGGGTGCTGTAGGCGCGGCGGCGATCGCGGAATTCGTTGTTTACGTCAGCACCACTGCGTACCATCAGGCTAAGCTCGGGCGTGAACTCATAGGTAAGCGCAACATTACCAAAAACACGGTCGAGTTTCTGGCCGTTGGTGTTTTCGTAAACGTTGAAATAAGGATTGTCGTGGTAGTTGTAGTTGAATCCGAACTGGTTCAGCCCTTCGCGACCAGCCTGCCAGTAGTCGCGCATGGCAGCTACGTCTACACTGCGGCCGAGCCAGCAGTTGAAGAGGTACATCAGGTTTTCTGTACCGTAGCTGAGGTTGGGGCGATTGCTGCTGCTGTTGTTCACATAATTAAGTACGGTGCGTACTTTCAGCTTGGAACCGAGGTTGTAACCGCCTGCAAAAGCAATGGTATTGCGTTTGAGGTCGGTGTTGGGCACGGTACCTGTCTGGTCGAGCCAGGTATAGGAAAGGCGGAAGTCGCCTTTGTCGTTGCTGCCGGCTAGTGCTACGTTGTGGGTTTGCGTAATACCGGTTTCAAAGAAATCGCGGATATTATTCTCCAGCGGATTCAGCGGCGTAGGGGTAATTTCACCACGAGCAGCCAACTGGGCAGCGAGGTTAACCGGACCAATCTGGCCATTCAGGTTGCCTACATCTCCGCCACGGAAACCGTTGGAAGTAGGTGAGTTGAATTGCTTTACAAGCTGGCCTTCCATTTTCGGCCCCCAGCTTTCATCTACACCGTCGGCAATACCGCCGCCGTTGCCGTCTTTAAATTCGAAATTACCACCCAGACCTTGCGCGTATACGTTCTGGTAATCAGGCAGGCGCAGTACATTTTCAAAAGAAACGGTGGAGTTGATGCTTACGCCGATGCCTTTTGAGCCTTTACCCGACTTGGTGGTAATCAGGATAACACCGTTGTTGGCGCGCGAGCCGTAAAGGGCTGCCGCGCTACCACCTTTCAGTACAGTAACAGAGGCAACGTCGTCGGGGTTAACAAAGCCCGCGCCGTTACCATAGTCGGCATCCTGGAAGCTGCTACCGGAGCTGCCACGGAATTCGTTGCTGATGGGTACCCCATCCACCACGAACAGCGGTTGGTTGCGGTTGATGTTGAGCGAGCGTTCTCCGCGAATAGACACACGTGCGGAGGAACCAATACCGGAAGGGTTACCAACGATGGTCACACCGGCTACTTTACCCGCCAGTGAGCTGACGATGTTGGTTTCGCGGGCTTTGTCGAGGCTTTCGCCTTTAACCTCCTGAACAGCATAACCCAGCGATTTTTTCTCGCGGCTGATACCGAGGGAAGTGACGACCACCTCTTCGAGTTGATTTTGCGCCACCATACGAACGCTGATATTGGTTTCAGCGCCAACCGTGATGGTCTGCGTTTCGTAGCCAACGTAAGCGACAACGATCATGTCGCCAGCTTTGGCTTCAATGGTAAACATACCAGCGGCATCGGAAACAGCACCTTTGGTGGTGTTTTTAACCGATACCGATGCGCCAACGAGTGTTTCAGCGGTTTCAGCGTCTGTTACGGTACCCGTAACCCGCTGAGCGGAAGCACTCAAGGCAAATAGAAAGATTGCTGCAAGGGACAGTATCAGCCCCTTGAAGGTGTAACATTGAACCTTCATACGGAATAGGAATGGTTGGTGATAAAACAAGTAGCAGGCCGGCGTATGCAAGCGCGCCTGGATGTCGAGGCAAAGGTAGACCACCCCTTTTTGAAGGCTCAATAAGTCAAATTAAGTGTTCAACAACTTAAAGTTAAGCGGGCTTAACACGCACGGCCCGGCGGGCAAACCAAACCCAGGACAACATACTCAACACCATCACCGCACCTGCACCCCACCAACACAATTGCCCGAAAAATTGCAGCCAACTCATATCCGCATGACCAAAATTACGCCACAGCATGACTGCCACGCTACCCAGATAGCCAATTGCATCAGCGATGTACATTAAAAACCCGACATTGCCGGCTTCTTTAAAGGCAGCCAGCAAACGGTCGAAAATCACACCATTAAATAATATATAAGGTAAAATAGCCCCGGTACCGGAAAGTACCATCCACAACATGGGCGAGAGCATGTTTTGCTGGAATAAAAAAGTAGCCGCCATAATCAGCAAAGCGCTGCCGATAAAAATGGCGTGATAGATCCAGAGGGCTTTAAAATTATCTTTCAGCAAAGCCAGGGCGCCGATCACGGCCAAAACGGCCAGCGCAATCGGAATTTCCGCCGTAGTAAGCACGGAAGCTTTGTCGCCCATGCCCAACTCCGCCCAGATTTCAACGGCAAAATTATCGCGCACATCGCGTACGATGGTCAGCAGCAGGTATATCCCAACCAACAGCACCAGTCCGGGCGCATAACGCCGGAACAATATTTTCCGGTCATCCTGATTCATCGGCCGGCGTTCTCTGCGCGCCACCTGATCTGCCGCACTCGGCGGAGGCAAATGCTCCAAGAGCCAGACACATAAAAGTAGTATTGGTAAAAAGAGCAAACCCGCCAAAAAGGGCATCCAAAATTCGGAAACCCCGTAGTCTAAGATGAGTAGCTTACCTACGGTTTTTACAAAACCAGAGGACAAAATAAAGTTTATACACAAAATTGCCGCCAACAATTCGGTCACCCGCCGCCCTTCCAGATAACTGAACACCACTCCCCAGGCCATACCCAGCGGTATCCCGTTGATGAAAAGCCACAAAATACCCCAGGATGGCGGCGACAAGGCAAATCCCAGCAAAGCCAATAGGGCCACAGCACTCAGCAGCAATAAAGCCCAGGCCCTTTGTCCTGTTTTCAGACCGGAAATGATCCGAATACCCAAAAATTTGGACAAAGCATAACCGGCCACCTGTGCAATCACCAGTGCAATTTTATACCGCACGCCCCACAATTGCATACCATCAAAAGCAGCTGCAGTAAATGGTTTGCGCAAGGCGTAAACGCTCCCATACGCCGCAAAAGCGACTGCTCCGGCAACGAACACAAAAAGCAGGGGCGAGGAATGCGTCAGACGACGTTGCAGGCCGGGCAGTAGCAGCGACATGGTACCAGGATTGGGGCGGATTCGCCGGTGGATAGATGTCTTTTATTGATTTTTAAGGGAAGCAAAGAGGGCATTAATGCTACAAAAGCGGAAGCAATTCTTCCAGAGCATTCAGGATATGCGTCGGCGCTGCTTCGGCAAGTTGTTCGGCGGTTTGAGCGCCGGTGGTGATACCGGCATAAATACCGCAGCCCGCGCTTTTACCTTCTTCAATATCCACTTTGGAGTCACCAATTTTAGCCACCGTAGCTGCGTCGGTAATTTCAAATTTTGCCATAGCCAGCAGAATCATGTCGGGATAGGGCCGCCCGCGCTCGACATCATCGGCTGTAATCAGCAGGTTGAAATGCAGTCCTTCCTCCCAGCCAAGCTTTTCGAGCAGTCCGCGTGCCACCGTGTTTTTATATCCGGTGTTCAGCACGATACGGATGTTGCGCGCACGCAAGCGGGCAAAGACCGTCTCCACACCAGGCATGGGCAAAGGCGTTAAAGTGGCGTATGCCTCGTCGAGGAGTTGTTCAAAATCCTGAAAAACCGCCAGGGCATTTATGTGCCCTGTAGCATTTTCGGCTTCAATGACGTCTTTGATGGCCTGAAATTTCTCTTTGCCGGCGGCGTGGAGCAGTACCGTTTCGAGCGATACCTCCATGCCCGCGCGCAGCAGCGCCTGATGTACGGTTTTATACACCACATTTTGCTCGTCTACCGTAGTGCCGGCCATGTCGAAAACGACTAATTTTATCATCATTTTTATTGAAAAATGGGTTCATAATGCGCATATCCGGCACTTGCGGTCATGCCTTTACCGCCAATTCCGGTAAGAATCAGCACACGATCATCCACATAATGCCTGAAAATATCCCGGGTTTTGCATTGGGCGTACATGCCGAACCAGGTTTCGCGCACGGCCCAGGTCTGAAGATCAAAAATTTTCCGAGCCTCGGCTATCATAAACTGATTGAGGTCTTCCCGCAGTTCGCGGCCCAGCAATTCCGGCTGGTTTACATCGGCGTATTCATGTGAGTCGCCGAGAATAATAGAGCCTTCCGGGGTTTGTTTGAACAAAATATGCACCCCCCATTTGCGCGCATAAGCCTCAGGATCTTCTTTGGCCTTTATGGCGGCATAAGAGGGACATTCTTTAAAACTTTCGTAGCGGCGAATAGTCAGGCCGGTCAGGATGGAGCCGGGAATGCGCTGTGTGGGCTGTGTTTCGAGCAGCAGCATCTGCAATTTGACCAATTCGATGTCGCTTTGGGCAAAAATTTCGGGAAAAAGCAATTGAAACTCATAGCCATTGCAAATCAGGACACGCTCGCCGCTGAAGCTGCGGCCATCGCTGCTGCGCAACCACACTTCACTGTCGCTACTATCAATACCGATCACAAGCGTATTGTTGTACAGGTCGAGGGCGGTTTGTTCGCGTAAATACTGATGAATGCGGGAAATGGCTTCGCGGGGTTCCAGCGTGATCTCCTCCGGAAAAAACAAACCTCCGACACAATAATCGGCGCGCAAACCGGGGTATCGATTGCGGCAGGCCTCGGCGCTGAGTAGTTGGGAGCTGTAGTCCTGGCCGCGGTTGATGACTGCCAATTCTTCCAGCAAGGTCATTTCCTCTTCATTGGAAGCCAGGTAAATGCTGCCGTTGTTGCGAACCGTTATGTCAAATTTTGATTGAATATGCTTGTAAATCTCAAGGCTTTTACGGCCATAGCGCTGCCATTTAACCCCAAAGCCGGATGGAACGGCCTGCCCGAAATTTTGTACCGAAGAGCCCTGCGGCGTAATGTTTTTGTCGATCAGACAAACGCGCTGGCCCTGCATGAGGGCCTCATAGGCATGGAAAGTACCCAGTACTCCACCGCCTATTACAATCAGGTCGTAGTGTGTTTTCATAAACATTGCATTGCCGCAAACATAAGCGGCATCCTGGCAACAGGCAGGCATTCCGGAATTAAGTAATGGTAAAGAAATGACGCCGTTTTTCAGGCGTAAGCCTTCAATACCTGATGCACGGCATCGACATAACTCGCTCCAAAGAGATTGACGTGCACCAATAAATAATACAACTGGTAAATATCGACCCGCTTTTCAAAACCGGGTTCCAAAGGCCAGGCTTCGTTGTATGCAAGGTAGAAGGCATCATCGAAACCGCCAAAAAGCCGGCTCATGGCAATGTCCATTTCCCGGTGTGCATAGCAGGCTGCCGGATCAATCAGCACCGGAGCGCCTTGCGGGTTGCATAAAAAATTGCCGCTCCAAAGGTCGCCATGAATGAGCGCCGGTGCTTCTTCCGGACAAACTTGCCCGATCCGGCTGCAAAGTTTTTCAAGTTGTTGTCCGTCGTGACGATCCAACAAACCCGCATCGCGCGCCTGCTTCATTTGCGGGCGCAGTCGGCGATCGGCGTAGAACTCGGGCCAGGAGTCGAGCCGTCCATTGGGCTGAGGCAGAGAACCAATAAAATTGTCGTGTGCAAACCCGAATTGCGCCGAGGTACTGCCGTGCAATGCCGCCAGCGATGCACCAAATTGCTGCCAGAAGGGGCGGTTTTTATGGCCGGGTGCAATATATTCGAGTAGTAAAAACGCCCATTCGCCGGGCGCTTCGCCCTGGGCGAAGATTTTGGGTGTTGCGATCACGCGCGATGCCCCAAGCAGGGCCAAACCCATTTTTTCCGTCCGCAGCATTTGTGCTGCCTGCGGATGCCGGTTGTATTTTAAAAACAACTGGCGACCGTCATCTAACAGTAATAAGGCCGCGCGGTTGATGTCACCGCCACGCACAGGCTGACTTTCCCGAATCGGGTATCCCAATTGTTTTATATACCCCAAGAGATCAGTCATCAGTTATCAGTGAGCAGTTATCAGTTATCAGTCAGCAGTTATCAGTCAGCAGTTATCAGTCAGCAGTTATCAGTGAGCAGTTTATGGTTGGGGTGGTCAAAAGTACGGCATAAATCAAAACCCGCTCACAATCACCACACCATTAACTGACAACTATAAACTGCTGACTGTTAACTCTTCACTGCTCACTGATAACTGCTCACTGTTAACTGCTGACTGATAACTGCTGACTGTTCACTGATAACTGCTCACTGTGCCGGCGGGTTTTTACGCTCGTAGAAGTAAGCGCCCAGCATCCCAAGACCGCCGAAGATGGCGATCAGTGCGAAAAAGACGCCGCTTTGTGTTTCTTCGGAAGCGTTTACAAGCACGGTATTGACTAACAGGATTGCCAGGAGCAGCCCGAGGCCGGCACCGACGAAGAGCAGTCCGTTTTTCAGGGTGCGGGAGGGGTCGGTTTCGCGGCGGCGGCGGCGCGGCTCCATGCCGCGTTCAATCATGGCCATATTCTCTTTATTCTCCAGATAACGAATACCCCAGATCATTAAAAAAACGCCGAGGCTGATAATGATAGGGAGCATGATGGCAAGATTTTTTGCTTCCATTGCGATAAGTCGGTTATTGCCTGCGTTGTTTCCGGATATTTGCCGCTTGGACCGACATTGATTCCTGCCGAAAACATACGCACTGCGGTGAATAGATGTATTTTTGTGTCGCATTCACCCGAAGCGATTGCGTTGGGTGATGTTGCATACGACAGCAGCTTTGTCGGACAGGTTACAGCAATTTAAAAAAATTATGTGGGTTGATATTTTATTGGCCATTTTGGCCTGGATATGCCTGATTATCGGCCTGATCGGTTCGGTGTTGCCGCTGCCGGGGCCGCCGCTTAGTTTGCTGGGAATATTTCTGCTGCATGGCTCGCGGTATGCAGAGTTTGATACGGGTTTGCTGTGGGTATTGAGCCTCGCCACAATTGTCGTTTCGGTGCTGGACTATTTAGTGCCGATGTGGGGGGTAAAAAAATTTGGCGGCAGCAAATGGGGTATGTGGGGCAGCACCATCGGCTTGTTAGTAGGCTTGTTTTTTGGGCCTTTGGGTATTTTTATCGGCGCCTTTGTGGGTGGTTTGCTGGGAGAACTGGCCGCCGGAAAAGATTCTGCCCGGGCCATGAAGGCCGCTTTTGGTTCATTTATCGGCTTTCTGTTTGGCATTGTACTCAAGCTGGCGCTTTGTGTCATCATGATTTGGTATGCCGTAGCCGAAATGCTCTGAATATGTCGGGAATAATCCCTCCTCATTTCATATTCCCCATTCCGCACTCCGTATTCCGCATTTCATATTCCGCATTCCGCATTATATTTCTCCCTAACTTTGCGCCCCGAAAAGGCTGTTTTGCCTTTTATTTCTTACCATGTTGAAAAAAACGCTTCAATTTTTAGGTTTTCTGCTCCTGGGCGGCACGATCATGTATTTTGTTTTTACCGATCAGCAGCAAAAATATGCCGAGCAATGTGCTTTAAAAGGCCATACGGATTGCAGCTTTACAGATAAACTGATCCACGATTTTTCTACCATACACCTCGGCTGGATGGCAGCGGTGGTGTTGGCTTTTACCGTGAGTATTGTACTGCGTGCCTTGCGCTGGCAAATGCTGCTGGAACCGCTGGGTTATAAGGTAAAATTTCACAACAGCTTTCTGACCATCGTTTTCGGCTATGTGGTCAACCTGCTTTTTCCACGCATGGGCGAAGTGGCCCGCGCAGGCGCCCTGGCGCGTTACGAGCGTTTGCCGGTTGAAAAAGTTATGGGTACTTTGGTCGTAGACCGACTCATGGACCTGGTTTGCATGGCTGTGGTAGTTGGTTTGGCTTTTCTGACAGAGGGCGATACCCTGCTCAACTTCATAGGCGCCAAACGCGGTGAAGGCGGTGGCGGACTGTTCAGCAATCCCTATTTCTGGGGCTTGATTGTGTTGGGTGTTGCCGGCATCGGCATCTGGAAATTCGTCAGCGAGCGCTTCCGGCACGTAGGTATTGTCCGGAAAATCAATCTCTTGCTCAGTGGGTTCTGGGAAGGCCTGCGTTCGGTGTTCCGGATGAAAAACCCGGGGCTTTTCCTGCTTTACTCCGTTGGTATCTGGCTGATGTTTTACCTGCAATGCTGGTTTAACCTCAAAGCTTTTGCACCAACTGCCGGCCTCGATATGGGCGCTGCTGCAATGGTTTTTGTTTTCGGCACTTTGGGCATGATTATTCCTTCTCCCGGCGGCATGGGTACTTTCCATTTTCTGACGACGGAAGGCTTAAAAATGTATTCTATTGCCGAAGACGACGCCTTTTCCTACGCCAACATCGCATTTTTCTCCATTCAGATCCTGTACAATATTATAGCCGGCCTCAGTGCGGTGCTGCTTCTGCAGGTGCTGAATCGCAAAAACAAAAACAACCCTGCCGATGACGAACTTTCAGCAAATTGAAGCTAAAATTCATACTGCTGCCTCGATTCAGGCCCAAGTGAATACCTGGCGTGCCGCCGGCGACCGCATTGTGTTTACCAACGGCTGCTTCGACCTGCTGCATTTCGGCCATATCCACTACCTCGCTGCCGCCCGCGATCTCGGCGACCGCCTCGTGGTGGGCATGAACAGCGGCGCATCGGTACGCAGACTTAAAGGGCCACGCCGACCGATCAACGACGAAGCAACCCGCACCCACCTGCTTGCCGCATTGGGTTTTGTTGACGCCCTGATTGTTTTTGAAAGCGATACGCCCTACGATCTGATCGGCCTGGTACAGCCGGATATTCTGGTTAAAGGCGGCGACTGGCGCCCGGAGCAGATTGTCGGCTCCGATCTTGTACTCGCCCGCGGCGGTCAGGTACTTAGCCTACCCTTCATAGACGGCTACTCCACCACCAACATCGAGCAAAAAATAATTAAAAGTAACGATGAGTGATGAATGATGAATGATGAATGATGAATGATGAACGATGAGTGATTTTGGATGTTTAATTTTTAATTGATTATCAATTAGTTAAAAAAACCAACAAAAATAATTCATCATTCATCATTCATCGTTCATTTGCGTAGTGTTTGGCGTACATCAGGGCAGCGCCGGCGAGGGCAAAATCCTTGAGCATGCCGGTAATGAACATATTTTTATTCGGGGCATCCAGTACATTAGGAATATAGACAAACCCGATCATCAGCAAGAGAAAGCAGGCCAGTCCGATTGCGGCAATTTTATCATAACGGCCAATCAGCATACTCACAGAAGCCAGGATCAGGATCAGTCCGGTGAGGTAAACAAAAATCCATTTGGCCGGCAAAAATTCGGGCACCGAGGTGGTCATAATATCAACATCCATAAAATGGACAAGGCCCAGCAGGGCAAACGGGATGGCAAAAAACCAGCGTCCGAGCGATAAAAAAGTATTCATATTGTTGTTTCGTTTTGTTGAAAGGACGCTCCAAGGTAAGCAGCTTTTTTACAAAAAAATATAGCATCCACCATATTAAAAGTATCCCTGCGCGACTCCTTAAAAAAATCCTAAAAAGCGTTCCTACCTTTGCGCTTCATTTTCAGTTGAATCAACAAGTAATATGGCCGAGTCCAATCTTATTTACGGGCACCATCCGGTAACGGAAGCCATCCGCGCCGGCAAGGCCGTGGACAAAGTCTTTTTTCAGCAGGGTTTGCGCGGCGAATTGGAAAAAGAAATACGCCACCTCACCAAGGCGCACGACATACCCTTGCAGGTAGTTCCCCGTGAAAAGCTCAACAAACTCACGAAAGGTACCCACCAGGGGGTTGTTGCCTTTATGGCGTTGGTGGAATATATGCCTTTAGAAGATATTGTACCCTTTGTGTTTGAACAGGGGCAAACGCCGCTGCTGCTGCTCCTCGACAATGTGAGTGATGTGCGCAATTTTGGCGCCATCTGCCGCTCCGCCGAATGTGCGGGTGTACATGCTGTGGTATTCGGGCAATCCGGCTCGGCGCCGGTGAATGAAGAGGCGATGAAAGCATCTGCGGGTGCATTGGCCCGCATCCGGCTTTGCCGCGTACGCAGCATATTCAGCGCAGTGGAATGGTTACAGCAGTCGGGGGTACAAATTGTTGCCACCGCGCTGGAGGCGCGATCTAAAAAAGTTTATGAAGCGGATTTCACGGCGCCCACCGCCATCCTGATGGGCAGTGAGGGAGAGGGTGTACACCCCAAGCTCCTGAAAATGTCGGATGTAGTGGTCAAAATACCACAGGCCACCGATTTTGACTCGTTCAACGTGAGCGTAGCCGCAGGCATCGTGTTGTACGAAGCGCTGCGGCAAAGAGATTTTTGATTTTTGATGCTTGATTTTGGATTTTTGATGCTAAATGTTTGATTATAAATAATTTGAATTAATAATCAAGCATCAAAAATCCAAAATCAAAAAACAATCAAGCATCCAAAATCAAAAAAAAGATCATTTCCCAAAGGAGCGTGCATCGGCTTTTACCAACTGGTGCTGAATGGCATACAGCACCAGCCCGGCTACATTGCGGCAGCCGAGTTTTTCCATCAGGTTGTTGCGGTGGCCGTCTACGGTACGCGGACTGAGGAAAAGTTTTGTTGCAATTTCTCCGGTAGTGTATTCTTCACAGATCAGTTGCAGGATTTCCTTTTCGCGGGGAGTGAGTTCAACGCCGAAGGGCAGCCCGAGTTTGGGTTTGGTTTTTTGAATCATGCTGTCGCGGATAACTTCCATGACTTTTGCATCGTAAAAAAAACCGTTTTTATGTACTTCCCGGATGGTGTGGCTTACATCAGCGGGGTCGGTATTTTTGGCTAAATACGCGGCGGCGCCCATTTCGATCATATTGACGATATGGGCGTTGCTGTAATAGCCGGAGAGCACGACAAAGCGGATACCCGGGTAATCATGCGCCAGTTTTTTGGCGGTTTCGATACCATTTAGCTCTGGCATATTCATATCGAGCAGGATGATATCGGGGTTTTGCGGGTTATTTTGGAGGTGTTCGATGAGTTCGCGGCCATTTCCTGCTTCAAATTGGACATGAATGTCGTTGTCGGCTTCGAGCAGTAGTTTTAGCCCTTTACGGAAGAGTGCCTCATCATCGGCAATGGCAAGTTGGATCATAACGCAGGGAAGGGATAGGGATATTGGATGAATGCTTTGTATCCGGCATTGGGGGCAGTATCGTAGTACATGGATGCGCCGATCATTTTCAGGCGACTAAACATGCTTTGCGTGCCGAGTCCTTGTCCTTGAGGAATAAGATCGGGGTCGAAGCCAAGACCGTCGTCCGTAAATTCGATACGAATTTCGGTATCTGTAATCCACATACTGATCAGGATATTTTCAGCTTTCCCGTGTCGAATGGAGTTAGAGGTAAGCTCCTGAACAACGCGGAAGAGGTTCACCTCTGCATTCTTGTCGCATGGACGCCCACTTTGTCGGAACACTTCAAAATGCGCATTAACGGCGCCTGTTCGGGAATATTTGTCACAAAGTTCGCGGATGGCTTCTTTTAATCCGAAATTTTCAAGGGTTGGCGGCAACAGGTCGTGAGCAATGCGCCGGGTAGCGCCGATGGTATCCTGAAGAATCTCCGAAACTTCTTTAATCGTAAGCTCGTGTTCCGGGTTTTCCACAGTATGTTTCTGAAGGCGGTACAAACCCAGGTGAATAACATTGAGTTTGGAGCCGATGTCGTCGTGCAGGTCTTTGGCAATTCTTTTTCTTTCCTCTTCCTGGGTTTGGATAGTGCTATATAGCAGCTGTTCCTGATGAAGGAGGTTTTGCTCCTGTATTTTTTGTTGTTCCTGGTGCAATTTACGCTGCGAAAGCAAGAAGAACAACACAAAAGAAACGGCAAACAATAGCATGACCCCAATACCCACGGTCATGTAGAAGATCATTTTTTCCTGGAAGATTTATTGGTCGTGATTAAAATGGACGTAAGGATCAAGATTTGGAACACCAGGGTTAACAAACTGTTGAGCAACCAAAAGCCCACTTGATCTTCTCTGGACGTATGGGCGGCGATCAACATTTTTGAAAACATAAAGATAAACAGGCTTCCGGAATAATATAACAATACGCCGGTATTTATTAGACCAACGCTCAAATTTTGCGGCTGCGAGAAGTCTGTTTTGCCAAAATTGTAAAAAAAGTAGTAAATGGAAGCAAGAATAAAAAAGCTCTGTGTAACCGATTTTGCGTTGCTGTTGAAGTTAAAAGGACTTTCCAGGAAGAGGGTATTTCCCACAATCAACACCGCTCCACCAAACAAAAACGGCCAGAACACACGCTCTATCCAGCGCACATCATAAAAAACCACCCGGTAAAAAAAAGCCCAGCCGATGAATTCAATCAGGGTGTAAAAGTGCAGCAAAGGCAGGTTATTCATGCGATTGGCAGAAAATATACTTGCCGCAAGGTTGACCAGCGATGTGCCAAGCAAGTATACTCCAATTACAACATAAGTCAGCGACAAGGTACGCCGTTTCCAAATCAATGTGACCAGGCTGAGCAAAACCGGCAGCCAGGTCACATTGATTATAAATCGCATTACATCATACGCTGGAATCATGGGGCAAAAACATTAATTCGGTGGGCACATCGGTGGACAAGGTTCTGTAAAGTCGTAATACTTCACTACCTGAGTGCTTGGGTTAAACACTTTAAAAATCAGGTCAATGGTATCCACGCCTTGTTTGGTTCCGGCCGGGTTAAGGGCCAGTTCGGCGAACACTTCGGCGTCGTTGGAGCCGAAGGCGAGCATTTGTTGCAGTTCGCAAGGGGCTAATTTGAAGTAACGAACATTGGGGTTGCCCACTCTGTAATAGGCTGCGGTATCGGCATTGTAGTGCGGCGCCCAGTTGGTCTGGTACGCATTGATACGGCTTTGGCCGGTTTGACTATTGATTTCGGTAGGGGTGCAGGGCGTGTTCTCTACGAGGGTTACGCTGCGCTTCCCGGCGGCGGCGCCAGTGGCCTCAGCTGGTGCGCCGTTCCAGCGCCAGGCAAGCAGCCCGGAGGCAATCAGAAAAAGAATGGTCCAGATGTTAAACTTGAAATTCATGTTTTGTTTTGTTTGAAAATTGAAAACAGACGATTTTTGCGGGTACAAAAAGGCGGAACAATATTAGACGATTTGCCGCTGTCGGCAAAGTGCCGATGAAAAAACAGGTATTTTTACGGGGGGGCTTTCAAATGTCAAACTTATGTTGTGTGCTTGCTGTTTTTACCTGACATTTGCCCCGCACCACTTAATTCTACTGCGCGTTATGGCTCAAATCAAAGCGGATCTGCTCATTCTCGGCTCCGGCATTGCCGGTCTTACCCTTGCCATCAAAACGGCCCGGCATTTTAAAGACAAACAAATTCTGGTACTCACCAAAACCGTTGAAGGCGAAAGCAATACCCGTTATGCACAGGGTGGCGTTGCTGCGGTTTGGGACACAGCAACCGATAACTACGAAAAACATATTGCCGACACCCTCGATGCCGGCGCCGGCCTCTGCAAAGCAGATGTCGTGCGCATCGTTGTGGAAGAAGGCCCGGAACGCGTGCGTGAAATCATTGAATGGGGCGCCCGTTTTGATAAGGAAAAAAACTCATCAGACTACGACCTAGCCCGCGAAGGCGGCCATTCCGAACACCGGATTTTGCATTATAAAGACCTGACCGGCTGGGAAATGCAGCGTACCCTCATGGAGGAAGCCGCCCGATACCCCAATATCCGGGTGCTGGAACACTACTTTGCGCTCGACCTCATTACCCAGCACCACCTCGGCCGCTTAGTCATCCGCGTCACGCCCGGCATCGAATGCTACGGCTGCTATGCCCTCAACAAACAAAACGGCGAAATTGATACCCTGCTGGCCCGCGCAACCGTTGTGTGCACCGGCGGTGGCGGACAAGTATACAAGGCCACAACCAACCCCGTGATTGCCACGGGCGACGGCGTGGCAATGGTATACCGTGCCAAGGGCCGTGTGGAAAATATGGAGTTCATGCAGTTTCATCCCACTTCCCTGTACAATCCGGTTGGCGAAAATCCCTCTTTCCTTATTTCAGAGGCGGTGCGTGGTTATGGGGGTATTTTAAAAACCGCTGACGGTGAAGAATTTATGCAACACTACGATCCGCGTGCCAGCCTTGCCCCGCGCGATATTGTTGCCCGCGCCATCGACTCGGAAATGAAAAAACGCGGTACTGATTGTATGTACCTCGATTGCCGACACCTTGAAAAAGAGGGTTTTGTGGCACATTTCCCCACTATTTATGAAAAATGTGTAAGTATCGGTATCGACCCGATGAAAGACCTGATTCCGGTTGTACCCGCCTGCCACTACATGTGTGGCGGTATTATGACCGATGCCAACGGACAGACCAGCATTGAACGCCTGTACGCAGCCGGCGAATGCGCCTCCACTGGCCTGCACGGCGCCAATCGCCTCGCCTCCAACTCCCTGTTGGAAGCCATGGTTTTTGCACATCGCATCTTTGCACATCTGGAAGACCAACTTGATGTGCTGGACATCCGCAATGATATTCCCGACTGGAATGCAGAAGGCACCACCGACCCGAAAGAGATGGTACTCATTACGCAAAGCGTACGGGAATTGAAGGAAATCATGTCGTATTATGTTGGTATTGTACGTTCCAATGTGCGTTTGAAACGCGCGATGGATCGCCTGTTTTTATTGTATCAGGAAACCGAAGAGTTGTATAAAACGACCAGTATCAGTCCGCAACTCATGGAATTGCGCAACCTGATTACCATCGCCTACCTGATAACCCGTTCGGCGACACACCGGAGAGAAAGCCGCGGTTTACATTTTACAACCGACTACCCGGAGCTGCTGTCGTTTGTGGAGCATACGGTGTTGTAAAATTTTCTTTACGTTTGCGCTCCTTCACCAACACAAACAATAATATGTCGGAGCAACAAACAGAATTCAAACCTACGCTTAACGCCCTCGACGGCACCATGCTCGTTGCGGGCAGCATGATCGGATCCGGCATTTTTATTGTCAGCGCCGACTGCGCGCGTATGGTAGGCAGCGGCGGCTGGTTGCTCCTGCTTTGGTTGGTTACCGGCCTCATCACCATCACCGCAGCACTGAGCTATGGAGAACTGGCTGGCATGATGCCCAAAGCCGGCGGCCAGTTTGTGTATATCCAGCGGGCCTGGGGCAAATTGCCGGCGTTCCTGTACGGCTGGACGGTCTTCACCGTCATCCAGACCGGTGTAATTGCTGCCGTGGCCGTAGCCTTTGCCAAATATATGGCTTTTTTCTTCCCGGCCCTCGACCCTTCCAATATCCTGCTGAAAATCGGAGGTTTCAGCATCTCCTCCAACCAGCTTTTTGCCGTCGGGATGATTGTTTTTCTCACAATCGTCAACAGCCGCGGGATACAAAACGGGCGTATCATCCAGATTATCTTTACTTCCACCAAAATAATCGCTTTGCTGGGACTCATCCTGGCGGGTATTTTTGTCGGGCTGAATACGGATACCTTCTCTCAAAACCTGAGTTATTTTTGGGACGCAAGCAAAACCGCCCAAAATGCAGACGGCAGCTGGAGCACCGTTTCTCTGTCGGGCCTGGCCCTGATGATGGCATTCGGAACGGCGATCATTGGTCCGCTTTTCTCCTCTGATGCCTGGAATAATGTCACGTTTATCGCCGGGGAAATGAAAAACCCTCGACGCAACATCCCGATTAGCCTGATCGCCGGGGTACTGATCGTCACGGCACTGTATATGCTGGCAAATTTCGCCTACCTCACCCTGCTGCCCGTTCGCGGCAACGCCGCCGCAAGCGATATTATCGGCCAGGGAATGCAGTTTGCAGGGAATGGTTCCGACCGTATCGGCACAGCTGCCGCCAGTATGATATTTGGTGAAGTTTCGGCCGCGCTGATGGCCGGCCTGATTATCATTTCCACCTTTGGCTGCAATAACGGCATCATCCTTTCCGGTGCAAGGGTGTACTACGCAATGGCCAAAGAAGGTTTGTTTTTTCAAAAAGCCGGCACCCTCAACAAACAACAGGTACCCGGGTTTGCCCTGCTGATCCAGGCGATCTGGGCCTCTGTGCTTTGTTTTTCAGGCACCTACGGCGATTTATTAGACTATGCCACCTTCGCCTCCCTGCTCTTCTACATGGTTACAATTGCCGGTATTTTTTCACTTCGCCGCAAAGAGCCGGATGCTGAACGCCCCTACAAAGTATGGGCATATCCTTTGCTGCCGTTGTTGTATCTTTTACTGGCCGGCGGCATTTGCATCATTTTGCTGATCACCAAACCTGCCAATACCTGGGCCGGTTTACTCATCGTGGCGCTGGGCATACCGGTTTACTGGTTCAGCCGGATGCGCAGCAACAAAGGGTAAACGAAGACACTGGCTATCAGCCTGTTCTAAAATCCAAGACAACTCATTCCTACCTCCTGTAAAGAAAAAAAATCAGGCGTGCTTCAAGTGAAACACGCCTGACTAAAGGTATTATACAAAGCAAACGAAGCGTTTAACGCCCGTGACAGTTTTTGTATTTTTTACCGCTGCCACATGGGCAAACGTCATTTCTGCCCACTACTTTATCCTTTACAATCGGAGCGGTTCTCTGAACCGGACGATTGCCCTGACCTGCACTTGAAGCGGCGCGTTGAGCGGCCTCCTGCGCTTCAGTCATTTCAGAATCCTGATTGGTGGTGCGCAGACGATTGGCCTGAGCGCGGCGCATGGCATCATTGGGTTGCGGTACCCGCGCTTGTACATTTTGCTCATTTTCATCCTGCAAAGTCAGTGAACCTTTAAGCAGGAAGGAAGTCACACTGCTGTTGATGTGCCCTACGAGTCCTTCAAACAGGTTGTACGCCTCCATTTTATAAATCACAAGCGGGTCTTTTTGCTCAAAAGAAGCCCCTTGAACCGACTCTTTCAGGTCGTCGATATTGCGCAGGTGTTCCTTCCAGGCGTCATCAATGAGGGCAAGTGTTGCTACTTTCTCCACATCGTGCATGATAGAGCGTCCATCCGTACGGATGGCCTCTTCCATATCTGCTGAGATATTCAGGCCCAGCACACCGTCGGTGAACGGTACCACAATACGTTTGTAGCGCTGGCCTTCGCGGGTGTGAACGTCTTTAATGATCGGCAGCAGGCGATCGCCAACATTTTTGGATTTAAAGTCGTAGCTGTCGAACACTTGTTGCTGGAAAGTAGCAACAACCGTTCCTTCCGGCGCTGTTTTGAACCAATCGGCTTCCATTTCAGGATCGACGCCGATGCTTTGCAGGGCATCCATACGGAATGATTCGTAATCGCCGCCGGCGCGGTGCACCTGTACCAGCTCGGTAGTAATGGAGCGGAAGGCATTATTAATATCCACAGCAAGGCGATCTCCGAAAAGTGCGTTGCGGCGTTTGCGATAAATGGCTTCCCGCTGAATGTTCATCACGTCGTCGTATTCCAGCAGGCGCTTGCGAATACCGAAGTTGTTTTCTTCAACTTTTTTCTGTGCGCGCTCAATGGAAGAAGTCACCATGGAGTGCTGAATCACATCGCCTTCTTTATGGCCCATTTTATCCATGAGGCCGGCAATGCGGTCGCTCTGGAACAGGCGCATGAGGTTATCTTCAAGCGAGACGTAGAATTGCGAAGTACCGGGGTCTCCCTGGCGACCGGCGCGACCGCGCAGCTGGCGGTCTACCCGGCGGCTTTCGTGGCGTTCGGTGCCGATGATGGCCAAACCGCCCGCGTCTTTTACACCGGGGCCGAGCTTGATGTCGGTACCACGACCGGCCATGTTGGTCGCAATGGTAACACGACCTGCCAGACCTGCTTCGGCAACGATTTCCGCTTCGCGCTGGTGCTGTTTGGCATTCAACACGTTGTGTTCAATACCGCGGCGCTGGAGCAGGCGCGAAAGCAGTTCGCTGATTTCCACCGAAGTAGTACCTACGAGTATTGGTCGGCCCGCTTCACGCAGTTTTTCGATTTCATCGATTACTGCATTGTATTTTTCCCGTGCGGTTTTGTAGACGAGGTCATCCTGGTCTTTGCGGGAAATGGGGCGATTGGTCGGGATGACGACTACGTCTAATTTATAAATATCCCAGAGTTCTTTGGCTTCCGTTTCGGCTGTACCGGTCATACCGGCCAGCTTGTGGTACATACGGAAATAGTTCTGGAGCGTGACGGTTGCGTACGTTTGCGTGATTTCGCCGACTTTCACATTTTCCTTGGCTTCAATCGCCTGGTGCAAGCCGTCGGAGTAACGGCGGCCTTCCATGATACGGCCGGTTTGCTCATCCACAATTTTAACTTCGCCTTCCATCACCACGTACTCATTATCATTTTCGAAGAGTGCGTAGGCTTTCAGCAGTTGCTGAATGGCGTGGATACGTCGGCTTTTAACGCCAAAATCCTGTGCCAATCGTTCTTTGGCGAGTGTTTTTTCTTCGTGGCTAAGTTCCTTTTCTTTATCGATACGAACCAGCTCGGAAGCCAGGTCGGGCATGATAAAGAAGCTGGCGTCATTATTATTTTGGGAGAGGTACTCAACGCCTTTATCCGTAAGTTCTACGCTGCGATTTTTTTCGTCGATATGGAAAAACAACTCGCGGTCGATTTCGGGCATCCGCTTGGAGTTTTCCTGCATGTAGTAATTTTCGGTTTTTTGCAGAAGTACTTTTGCGCCTTCTTCGCTCAGGAATTTAATCAGCGCGCGGTTTTTGGGCAGGGCGCGGTGGGCGCGCAGGAGGTAGAAACCGGCCTGGCCTTCATCCGTACCGATATTACCGGCGGTAAATTGTTTTTTGGCCTCAATAATGAGTTGAGCGGCGAGGCGGCTTTGTTCATCGTGCAGGCGCTTGACCACCGGGTTCAGTTCGACATATTCCTGATCTTCGGCGCCACGTGTGACAGGCCCGGAAATGATAAGGGGTGTACGGGCGTCATCAATCAACACGGAGTCTACCTCATCCACAATGGCGTAGTGGTGTTTGCGCTGAACGAGTTCATCGGAGCTGATGACCATATTATCGCGCAGGTAATCGAAGCCAAATTCGGCATTGGTACCAAAAGTGATGTCGCAAAGGTAGGCCTGGCGGCGTTCGTTGCTGTTGGGGCGGTATTTATCGATACAATCTACCGTCAGCATCAGGAATTCATACAATGGGCCAACCCATTCCTGGTCACGTCGGGCGAGGTAGTCGTTGACAGTTACGATGTGTACACCCTGACCGGCCACGCCATTAAGGTAGGCAGGCAGCGTTGCCACAAGGGTTTTACCTTCACCGGTAGCCATCTCCGAGATTTTACCATCGTGGAGTACCATACCGCCGATGAGCTGCACGTCGTAGTGCACCATGTTCCAGGTGACTTCGGCGCCGGCGGCCATCCATTTATTTTTCCAGATGGCTTTATCGCCCTGAATGCTGACGTATGTTTTTCCGGGCTTTGCCGCGAGGTTGCGGTCATGTTCGGTGGCGCTGACTTCGAGTTCCGGATTTTGAGAAAATCGACGGCTGGCTTCTTTTACCACTGCGAAGGCTTCCGGAAGAATATCCAGCAAAGCCACTTCAAGTTGTTTGTCGCGCTCTTTGCGCAGCGCATCTACCTCTTTGAAGAGTGCTTCTTTTTCCTCAATATCGAGCGCATCGATTGCGCGCTGGTTTACAGCGGCAACTTCTTCGTCGATATTGTGCAGAAACTCTTGAATACGTTGGCGGAACTCCAGCGATTTCTCGCGGAGTTCGTCATTGGAAAGGCTTTGATAAGCTTCAAAATTGCTATTGATTTCGGCGACGGTAGCCTGATACTGTTTCAGGTCGCGGTCTTGTTTGGTGCCGAATATTTTTTTGATGATTCCGAACACGGTACTGCGGTGCGTTGGTGAATGAGAAATAGACCGGAACGTTTTCTGGGAAAACATGCAGGCCCGGATTGCGCAAAGATACGAATCTGTTTTGGAATGCGCAGTCCAAGGCTACGCCGCAGATATGATTCTATGCAGAAATGCTGATATTGCACAGATCGTTCCATTGTATTTTTTTTGCCAAATTGGCAGCAGGGCGGAACAAATGGCAGGCGCAAGGTGGTTGAATAAGACAGTTCGGCGTATATTCGCCTTAACATTTTGACCTATGCTTGAAATAAACTTAACACCTTTTCCTGTTTTAAAAAGCGATCGCTTTACCCTGCGCCGCGTTACACGCGATGATGTTCCCGGCATTTATAACATGCGTTCCAACCCGGAGGTCATGCGGTTTATACCGCGGCCCTTGAGTCAGACACCGGCTGATGCCGAGGCGGTTTTTAATATGATGGATGAAAAAATTGAACAAAACGCCGGACTCAATTGGGCCATTGCCCTGCGTGAACAGCCTGAAAGCTTTCTGGGGGTTATCGGTATTTTCAGAATTGACTTCGACAATTATCGCGGTGAGTTAGGCTATATGTTACTGCCTGAACACTGGAACAAAGGGGTTGTCAGTGAACTTATCCCCATCATCCTTCAATTTGGCTTCAAAACACTCAACCTACACAGCATTGAAGCCATTATCGATCCGGGCAACCATGCGTCGCGGCGGGTACTTGAAAAAAGCGGTTTCCGGCAGGAGGCTTATTTTCGGGAAAATTGCTTTTGGGATGGACAATTCCTGGACGCTGTTGTCTTCTCCGTTTTGGAGAAAGACCTTTTTTAATTTTGGATTTTGGATGCTTGATTTTTAATGCTTGATTTAAGTGTTTAGAGCATTCAACCCAAAATCAAGCATCCAAAATTAAAAATTATAGATTTATTTTCGATTCAGGAACCAGCCTAACCAGACGCCGATTAGCCCCCAGCAGCCAATGGCATCAATCAGATGGCCAAGGGTCTCTGTTTCGTACCAAATGCTGTGCAGGTAGGGAATGGTGAGGTAGGAAATAACGCCAATGGCCAGACAGGCCTGTATCACTGTTGAAAAATTCAGGCCCTGGATTTTTCCTAATAACCAGACCAGCAAAAATAACACAACAAGGTCGACTGCAAAGCCACGCACCATGTTCATGGTCATGTCGGTATTCATCGCCTTGTGGTAGGTAATAGTCGCCCAGGGTTTGCCTTCCCAGGCTTTCATCAGCGGCTCTTGTTGATCCATCGGTGTGTCCGGCGGCACGTTAGGAATCATAAAGGAGCCTTCTTCCGGCAGGTTTTGCGTCAATGCTTCAATAATGCGCTCCTGATTTGGCGTATACTGCGTTTCAGCAGCATGGAAATTCACCAGTGCCCAGGACAAAAACTGCCAGATGAACAGGATGATGGCGCCGACGATAACGGCAATCAGTTGTTTTTTCATTTTTTATTCGTTTTGATGTACAGTTCAATGCACAAAAATAGACATTTTGTTTTAAATAAAAAATTTTAAACAAAATATTTTTCACACTTTTCGTCGATTTTTTTAATTAAACCTGCAAAAAAAATTGGCCCCGAGGCAAAAAACTGCACTTCGGAGCCAATCAGAGTTGTTTATAATACTTTTAAATCCTTAGTTTTGTTTGAACTGCCGGGAGAAATACATCACTAATGCCAGGATGATAAACAAGCCGATGGCCCCGATCAGCAAAGCATAATCCTGCTGTTGCAATACCACAAACAGGAATACATACAGCAAGGTGAGTGCTCCTCCTACGAAGAGCGCCATTTTTGTAGAAGCAAACAGTGAACGGGCAAAAAGTGTATTCAAGCCGACCGTCATCACTGCTGCGATCAGATATGCGGTGTTGAATGGCAAATGCTCGGAAATGGACACCAGCAGGATGTAAAATATCACCAAAGCCAGACCAATCAGGGCATACTGAAAAGGATGGACGCGTTTGGTTTGTCGCATCTCTACAAAAAATACGGTCAGAAAGGTCAGGCAGATAAACAAAATTGCATATTTGACAGAGCGCTCGGAGCGTTGGTAATTGTCGACAGGTGTAAAAAAATCAACACCGAATGTACTTTCTGCCGGGTTAACTTCCACCTCGCTCGTCCACGCCTGCGGGTAATTTCGATTGAGATTCAATACTTTCCACTTCGCCTCGAAACCGGATGTGGAAATTTGTTTTTCATCAGGCAAAAAACTGCCGGAAAAGCTCGGATCCGGCCAATTCGATTTAAGGACGACCTCCGTCACTTTCCCTATCGGCGCAAAATTCAACTGCCCGGATCCTTTCAGCGATACTTCAATCTGGAAATTATGTTCGTTTGCTGCAACCGAAGGGGCTTGCAAAGGCAGGTTCACATGGATACCGCTGGCTACAAGCCCTGAGACACCTACCCCTGGTTCAAAAAAAGTCTGTCTGTCATTCCATTGCAATGTCACCTGATCTTCAAGCCCCCGCAAATCAGGGATTCCCAGGATCAGAATTGCTTTTTCCCACTGCAACGTAGTTTCGCCATTAAGCTGATTAAGTGCATCGGCAAATTTGAAATTACCTTTCAAACTAAGCTGGCCGCCGTATAAAACCACTTCAAAAATACCCCGATATCTCTTTTCGGAACTAATATTACCATTTACGTTTAGGTTTTCGGGCAAAACAAAAAGATATTTTATCTCCCGGCTATATTCTTTGCCTTTGTCGTCGCGGCTAACTTTCTCGTATGGGATGGCTACAATCGGGCCGAGAACGGTTTGTGTATTGCCCCATTTATCGCTCACTTCATGTATCGCTTCCGACTTACGGCCTTCTCGTTCTGAAATGAGGCTAATGATGAACAGGGTAGGTATCAGTAATACCAGGCTTAGCAGAAATATGATGAATCCTTTAATGGTAAAGGCATAGCGATCGAAAAAGCCCGGATCGGCTGATGGCGGAGGTGGTGGTGTGTACATCTGATTTTTGTTTTGATAATGTGTTGAATGATAAGACAAAACGTTAATAACAAGATTAATGCTGCGCTGTATTGTTTATTTTAACTATCAAAGTAGTTTCAATAAAGTTTAGTACCTTTGTTGTTTAATCAATTAATGTTATGTTGTTTAATAATCCTGTCTGGAATCTCGGGCGTCTGTACCACGCCCTGACGCGTTTGCAAAATCAGCAACATGCAGAAATGCAGAGTGGCGTAACCGCCGATCAGCATCGCTTGCTGGCGCATTTGTGGAAAAAAGATGGTATGTGCCAGTACGAGCTGGCGCATTTTACAGGCAGAGATCGTGCCGGGATCACCCGCATGGTGGATATTCTTGAAAATGCCGGATTTGTAGAACGCCGTGCCGACCAGCGCGACCGGCGCCTGAACCTGATCTATTTAACTGAAGCAGGGCATGCACTGAAACCCCTGGCCGAGCAGGTAGACTCCCAGGCTTTGTCCTATTTAATGCAAAATTTTAGTCCGGAAGAGAAGGCTACTTTTATCCGTCTGCTTGAAAAAGCGGTTCAGAACTTCGATTAATACTGCCTAAGAACACGCGTCGTACTGCGAAGCTCCGCTTCGCAGCCGTACATCGAAGCTTTGCTTCGATGCGCCGCTTGTACGTAACTAAAAAGCACAAAGCCCGGCCTCGCACACCGCCTGGGCGAAGCCGGGCTTCGCTTGGGCGGAGTGCGAAGCCGAGCTTCGCGGTACTATTGTGCGAAGCGGAGCTTCGCGGTACGGTTGCGAAGCGGAGCTTCGCAATACCTTACTTGGCCTGTATCATCAGCTTCGTGCCTTTGTCGGTCGCTGTTTCTACCGTGTAGTACAGCAGACCTGTTGTGTTCAGCAGCTGGCGATCAAGCGAGAACTGGTTGTAGCCCTTCGCAAAATCACCCTTCTGTGTCAACAGCACGCGGCCGCTTTCGTCGTATACTTTCAGCGTCACCGTCGCAGCTTCCGGAAGGTGGAAGCCAATCGACGTCTTGCTGATAAACGGATTCGGTACATTCTGATACAACTCAAATGGCAGACCTGTAATCACCGCGCTGTTGTTGTAGCGCAGGGCGATGTCCAAGCGTTCGCTTGCTGCATTGTATGCCTCCGCCTTGGTGATGCGGCTCGACACACCCAGCATACGGCTCAACTTGCCGCTCTGCATGGCGCGTACTTTCAGCGTGATCGTGGCGGCCGTCTGGCTGCCGTCTACCGACAGTGTTACTGCATCAGCGTGCACGGCAAAGTTTTCAGACTTGATACCTGTCACGTCCAGTATTTCCAGACCCGCGTGGTTCAGCGTCAGCTGGTAACCTTGTACTGCTGCTGCCGTGCTCAGGCTGATCTCAAACGTCTCACCGGACTTAACCTCACGGTCTTCCGTGTTCAGGTAGAGTACACCCGCACTGCGATCTTCCGATTGCATCAGGTTGTTTGCTACCGCATTGCCGTTCAAGTCACCCACTTTCACCGATACGAAGTCTTCACTCAGCATGCTTGTGCTGATTTCAGCAATCGTTTTGTTTTCCGGGAACACGTTCGCAAACGGATTCGACGGATTCGGGAAGCTGTAGGCTTTGTCCACAAAACGCCAGGACGTGTTGTTCGGCAGTTCTGTGTACACACCCAGGATCAGCTTGCGCAGTTCCACAATGTCAAAGGTCGTGATCGAGCCGGACTTGTTCGCATCCGCTGCAATCATCTTGTACGGGCTGGTCAGCGGCTCAATGCCGAGGATGTGCTTGCTAATCAGTACCAGGTCGAAGGTCGACACCCCGTTGATATGGTTGTCATCTTCCACCGGTGTGATCGTCACATTCGAGGCTACCGGTACAGCATTCGAGAATTCGTATTTACCATTCTGGTCAGAGTTCTCAAACAGGCTTACTGGCGGGATAGCCGGGTGGCTGCCCTGCAAATCTACCTCTGCTTCTTCCAGACCCTGCTGACCTTCTGTTTTCAGGTAACCCGCCACGCTTGGTTTCGGGCCGTTCGGATTGCAGTTGCCCATGTTGTCCTGAACTAATACGTAGGTTTCGCAGAAGTCGGCGTTGCCTGCAAGATCAATCGACCACAGTTGTACCAATTCAGGCTCGATATCTGTGTCATCACAGTTGAACTGAACTTCCGTCAGCGGGTTGCCGTTGCCGTCAACCGGGAAGCTGCCGGTGCTCTGTTCCGAGCGCACGATACCGATTTTCAACTTCGGTGTCGGTGTGCAGTTGTCTTCCGTGTATTGCAGGAAGTCAGATGCCCACAGGCTTACCATACCGGTTTGCATGATGTTCACACTCAGACCGTTGAGGCATACCACTGTCGGTTTCTTGCAGTCTTTCACCACAAAGGTGTATTCACACTCTTTGTTGTTACCGCAGCCGTCCGTGATCAGCCACTTGATCTTGTGTGTGCCGTAAGGCAGTTCCGGTACCACGTAGTTCGTCGGGCTTTGAGCCGTGTTCCAGCGTACATTGGCAACCAAGTTGTTGCCCTGTTTCACTTTCTGGATCGTGAAGCCGTATTTCTGATTACCCGGTACTGCGCGTTCGTCGAAGGCGTACGCTGTACCGCCCGAGAAGTTCGGGTTGCCGGCGTTGTTGTAGTTCACGCGGTTGAAGCCCGGCAGGTTTTGGCTGTTCACCACCGTTTCCATCGAGCCATTGCCATCCAGATCAAGGAAGAGCAGGTATTCGATGTTGATGTTCGCGCCAGAGCAGGCGTCTGTCGCGGTCAGCGTCAGGTCGCTCGGGCCTTCGCACAGGTCGTGTTGCTCCGTGCGGTTATCCCAGTAGTACATCTCGTTCCACAGACCGCCGTTGTTGGCTGTCAGGTCGCAGAATTCTACCGGACTGGCAGGGCACTCGGCTGTCGGTGCCTGGGTATCAATCACCTTGATGATCTGCTTGTACGTGTAGCAGTTCACATTCAGGTTGTTGTTCGCAAAGTTCGCGTTCCAGTAGGCTTGTCCGTAGTTCGTCGCCGGTGCACCCGGGGTGATCGATACCACGGTCGGCGCCCACGGGGCCGGTGTTCCCACAGGCGATACGATCGGACCCGGCAGGTTCTGCGGGCTGTTCGTAATCGCATTCGGGTTCGGGTTCGGTACTGCGATGCAGCCCTGGTTCGGATCGTAGGTACACCAGTTGATGACTTTCCACGTGCGTTCGATTTTGAAGCAGGCGTCCGGTACTACTGTGAACAGTTCGTCGGTGTACGATGTGGCCAGCAGTTCGCAGTTCTCGCCGAAGAAAGTCGGCTCACCGTAGCTGCCCGTGCCGTCGCAAACCGTCAGGATCACGTCGTTGGGGAAGCGTACGTAGTAATCCTGTTTGTAGGTCACCACCACGCGCTGTGTGCACTGGCTCGACTGGCCGTGACAGTCAAACGCACGGAAGGTGCGCGTGATCGTACCGCGGTTACATACCGTGTCAAACTGCGTGTAGCTTGCCGTGTGTGTCAGACCGCACTGGCCCTGGTATTCTCTGGTTTCGTCCAGACAGCAGTTGTCCGCGATTGTGGCTTTGCCGTAAGCCCACAGGCTCGGATCAAAGGCTTCGCAGTTCACCGTCACGTTGGCCGGGGAGATACATACCGGTTTGATTTTATCCTGTACTTCTACCTGTACCATACACTGATTGACAATCGGGTCGCCGTTTTGATCGGTTACGATATTGCCATTCAGGTCGAGTTGGTATACCCGAACGATGACGGTCTGGGTAGTACCTACTTCGCAGCAGTAGAATTTGATCGAGTCTTGTTCCTGGGTCGCTGTCGGGCGCTCGCAGTCCGCAAGGCCGTTGATGCAGTCGCTGTATGGGCTCATCCGTTGTACGGTGAAGCGCAGTGCGCTGCAATTGTCCGTTGTGCCCTGATCGAAGGCTGTGGCTTTCACCCAGGTCACGCCTGCGCCGTCGCAGCCGTCAGCCGGGGTGTAGCAGTCGCTCGGGTCATCCGTGCCGATGGCTACCGTCGTGATCTGCGTGCAGGTCGGACTTGGTGGTACCAAATCGCGCACCGTCAGCTGGAAGGAGCAGCTTCCGGCATTGCCGCAATCGTCTGTCGCCGTGTACAGCACCCGGTGCGTGCCCAAAGGCAGGCAGGTGCTGAAGCCCCAGCGGCCCAGCGTATCCAGATCCCACAGGTTGTTGCCCGGGAAGGTCGTCAGCGTGCCGCCGATTTGGTACATCGCGGTTTGTGCGCCGGTTTGCGGATCGAAGGTCGTGATCATACCGCCGATGCTGTTCACCCGCGAGCAGTTGTCTTCGATGATCGCATCCGGAAGATCCACCGTCGCGCAGCAGTTAAACGGATCGGTTGATACCGTCAGGTTCGTCGGGCAGGCAATCACCGGACCGCTTTGATCCAGTACTTTGATCACCTGAATATGTGTGATCGGGTTCGTACCCGGGTTGGTCGGTTGACACCAGTCGTAAATCAGCCAGGTGCGCAGGATTTTGTAAGTGCCGTCGCATACCGGAAGGGGCTGATCGGTGTAGGTTACATTCAGCTCGCAGTAGCCAACATTGGGCCACAGCGTCCAGGTCTGGCCAAGGGCCGTAACCGTCGGAGCGCCGGTGTTGGACGGGCTGGTGTTCGGGTTCGTGCAGTCTACTTCTGCATCGCCCGGCAGCGTGATTTGTGTCAGGCTGATGCGACGGAAGTAGATGTATTGCAGGCAGGTGCTGCTGTTGCCAAACTGATCCTGTGCCGTCCATTTGCGCTCTACATAAGCGCTCAGGTTTTGCTGACCGTTGAAGGTCTGGCCGCAGGCCAGATCCACCCAGGTATCTACATGCGTCAGCGTGTAGCTCGAGCAGTCCGTCACCGTTGGCGTACCGGCAGCAATACCCAGCGTGTTCGTGATATACGACGGGGTGTAGGTTGTAATCGGGCAGAACAAATCAACGTTTTGGCAGCTGAGTACCGGAGCCAGTTTGTCTTCCAGCACCAATTTACCCCATACCTTGTTGCAGCTGACGATGTTTTCTACCTCTGCAATCAGCGTCTGACCGAAGTAGGACGACGGGATCGGGTTGGGTACCGGCTGGTTGGTGTTCATCGTCCGCAGTTTAACGCGGTAGTACCCTTGCAGGCAGAACGCATCATCCGTGCAGTCTGCGTCTTCGCCTTCCAGGATCATCGTTTCGTTGATCAGCACTTCGCAGTTTGCATCCAGCGATACCTGTACCAGATCGTTGGCGGCCATGCTCTGGGTTGTCTTCCAGCAGTCGCCGATGCTTGTGGCCAGATCCGGGTCGTTGTACGTGCCGTTGAACAGCAGTCCGTCATTGGACA
>JAFLBP010000049.1 GCA_017303875.1 Chitinophagales bacterium
GAAGGTGAAAGTACAAATTCTTCCGCAGGGTTCCATTTTTGGGGGCATGCCCCCAAAAATGGAACCCTGCGGAAACTTCAAATCTCCAGTGAAAATCAGTTTACACAAAATACTTTACACTCCCATTCAAAATCATTCATCATTCATCATTCATCATTCATCATTCATCATTCATCATTCATCATTCATCGTTCATCGTTACCTAAAGATTATTGTTTTACAAAAGCGCCACCATATTGTTTTTGGCCCTGACGCATTTGTACGTACCAGGCGCCGGAGGGCAGATCGCGTACCGGAATTTCGGCATTAAACTGCGCATTGTTTTTTTCAAAACTCAAGTCGCGGCTAATGGCGCCATTCGCAGAAACGATACGTACGCTGACGGGGCCAATCCATTCATTTTCAACACGCAGCAAAATACGATCGACTGCCGGGTTGGGCGTCACTTTGATCGGGAGGTGCTCAATGCCGGGAGCAGAGGTACCCACTGCACCCAGTTCAAAAGCGCCTTTATCAGGCTCACCAACACGCGCCCAGCCGCGAATATCCACCGTTGGAGCGCCGGTACTTACACCGCCATTGACACAAGGGCTGATTTCCTTGAGGTTGAAGTCGAAATTGGACGCATCCACAAATTCCGGATCAATTTCATTCAGGTCTTTGCTTGCCGTGAAATAAGGCGCCCAGGAGTTATCACCGGAAAGGTTGCCGCCATTCGAAATCACTTCCGGGTTGCCTGCCTCAATTTTATAAGAATCAAAGGGCGTGTGGAAGATATTGTTGGTGGCATAGAGCACCGCACGGGAGGTATCGGCATCTTCCCATTGGGCAATATCGTTGCCAAGCGGACCGAGGTTGCCGGAGAAGGTATTGTTTACGAGCCACATCGACGAAGTTTTGCCTTCGCCGGCGTTGTTGGAAATCACGCCGCCGGCGCCTTCCGAGCTGAAATTCAGGTTGTTGTACAAGAGCGAGTTGGTCAGGTAAAAGTCGGCATTGCTCAGGTTGAGCACGCCCGCCTGTGTCGTGGTGCTGTTATCAAAGAAAGTACAGCGATCCACGCGCAGTACTGCCAGATCCAGGCTGTCTTCTACAAAATAAACCACCCCGCCAAAATTACCGACGCTCAGGGAGAAAGAAGAGTTCAGAATATCCATCCAGATCCCGCCGCCTGCGCGAATGGCGCCACCCGCGTTTTCACAACTGTTGTTGACGAAATTGCAACCATCAATCACAATTGAAGTAGAGTCGTTCTGCGCACCGATAGCGCCACCATTGGCAGCAGTATTGCCGTCGAAAACGCAATTTTTAAAGGTAGTAACGGAAGTAAAACCCGTATTCACCGCACCGCCGGACACGGCTACATTATTGGCCGTAAACGTGCAGCCGGTAATTTCAATTTCACTGCCTTCACTGTAATTGGCAATGGCGCCGCCAAAACGCGCACTGTTGCCCTCAAAAACGCTATTTTCCAGTTTCCCTTTGCAAGACGAATAGTAAATAGCCGCTGCGGAAGTAGGCGCGTTATTATTGAGGAAGGTACAGTTTTGTACATCCACATTGCAGATATAGTTATACATCGCGCTACCGCCATAGCTCAGTGCGGTGTGATCTTCAAACAGGCAGTTCTCTACTTTGAAACTGTTGCCGCCGTCGCGACCGTCGTTATACATACCGGAACCGTTGTGGGCCTGGTTGGCGCGGAAGGTACAGTTGCTCATGGTAAAACTCGACTGCCAGTTGTAGAAGGCTGCGCCCCATTGGTTAGCACCGGCTTTGTTGTTTTCTAAGGTACAGCTGTCAATCACAATGTTTTTGCAGGCATTAATACCCAGCGAACCGCGGTTGGTAATGTTGTCTTTAAAAATGCAGTTGTTTACCTCCGCCCCAACAGCGAGGCCGCCGAGGTAAAGGCCCGCAGCGTTTTCCGTGGCACGGTTTTTTTCAAATACACAATTGTCGGCCCGGAAATTATTGGAAAGGCCACTGGAAGCAGCCAGTCCAGCGCCGGTTTCTGCAAAGTTGTCGGTGAAATAACAATTGCGCACCACTGCAAGTCCCTGCACCAAAATACCGCCGCCGCGACGGGTCAGCGTAGCATTGGCTGTGCCAGTGAGGGTATTGCCACCGCGAATGAAAAATCCGTCGACAACACCCGGATCATTAGAACTGCTCTGGCTGATCCAAAGCACGTGCCGGACATTATCGCTGCGCTTTTGGGTAAAATCGCCGGTGATGTCGTCGTTGTTAATGTCTCCACTCAGCGTAGTGACATTGGCAGCGATGTTGCGCTGCGACAAGGCTGTTTCCGTACCGGCAAATCCACCATACAAAATAGTGCCTTCTGCCAGCGAAAAACCATCAATCTGGCCCGTGGGCCGATAGGTTCCTTTGGCCACCCAAACCTGACGATTTGACGCCGCCTGCCCGGCCACGTCGAGCGCATCCTGCAAATCCGTGTAGGCATCAGCCCAGGAGCTGCCGTTGTTGGCGCCGGTAGCCGCCGCGTTAACGTAGATGGTTTGGGCTAAAACGGCATTAAAGCCGGCACTCAACAAAGCGCCAAGCAATACAAGGGTAAGTCTTTTCATGGAAAAACTGTTTGGTTATAGTGTATAGGATAAGACAGTTCTTTTTGAACAATCGTTGCGCAAAAATATTAATTTTGAATGCGCTTAAAAGAATTACAGGCATATTCCTGTAGATTTGACGGATATAGCAAAATTATGCGACAGCTTTTTTACTGCCAGGCAACTTTTTTTTTGTGCCTGTTTTCGCTGAATATGCAGGCGCAAAACACTTTTCAGCGTTCGCTGGACAGTCTGAACGGCATTTTCTGTCTGGAACAAAGCAGTAATGGCCATTTCTGGCTGGGCAGTTTTTTAGGTAAAATTATTCACCTTAATGCCAACGGACAGTGGCAGGGCGCCTGGTCGCCCGTAAAAGGCGATACGGCTGCCGCCCGTTTTATTTATGACCTTGAAAAAACACCCGACGGCGGGGTCTGGGCTTTGTTTGACCGCAGCAACCAGAATACCGCCCTCGACGATCACCTCATCCTCGCCCGATTATCGGCTGGCGGCACTCCGCTTTGGCAACGCACCGTACACTACGGCGAAGTGCAGCACTGGGCGCATAACCGCCTGGTGGCCGACCCTGCCGGTAATTGCTATGCCCTGAGTGCCCGTTTCAGCGCACCCGGCTCCGGACAGCCCAGCAGACTTATACTCTCCAAAACCGACCCCGCCGGTAATATACTCTGGCGCAAAGCTTTGTTAAACCAGGCACTCAACTATACCCGTGTTTTTCGGCGACTTGCCGACGGCTCCCTGCTCATCTGCGGCAACGGCCAATTGGCCAGTGCCTTTGGTTTTATCCTGCGCCTGTCGCCCGAGGGCGAAGTCCTCTGGAGCCGGCGTTTTCAAAGCTACTTGTTTAAAGAAATGGTAGAATTGCCGGATGGCGACTGGCTGCTCGCAGCCACGCAGGCCGGTAGTTTGCCACAGCGCACTACCCTGCTGCGAATGCGCCCCGACGGCACCGTGCTTTGGGCCGAACAACCGGAAAGCAACTATCCACTTAACTGGCTGCCCGGCCTTTGTATTGATGCCTCAGGAAATGCGGTGGTATTCAACTACGAAACCCTGAAAACAGAAGCATTTCCTGATATCTTTGCCATCAATCCGGCCACCGGCAACGTCGTCTGGGCAAAATTATACGACCGATGCCACAGCTATGGCGCCAGCGCAGGCCTGCGTTGTCAGGACGGCGGATTGGCGGCCATCCGATTCCGGCCCGGAGGCCATCTGCTGCTGAAAACCGATAGCGAAGGCAATTGCCAGGCTTGTACGCCCCAACCCGGCGCCGTGGTTTTTAAACCAGCCGCTGCGGATTTTCCCCTGCCTTTTGAATGGCAGCTTGAGTCTCTGACTTTGCCCTTGCAGGTAGACAGCGACTTCAAGCCCTTTTTTACCAATATCCGCGATTACTGCGGACAATTGGAACCTGTAAGTGGTTTTAACCTGAGCAACGACATGCCCTGTGCAGGCGAGGCCGTGCAGGTTACGGCGTACGGTCAGTTGCCCGCCGATCTTTACCAATGGCAGTTTCCGGGTGCACAAGGGGCGGGGTCGCCCAACAGCGCCAGCGTGGGCGGCATTCGGTATCCGGCGGCTGGCATGGCCGACATCCGGCTCGTGGTAAGCACCGGCTTTTGTCGCGATACTTTTGTACAGGAGCTTGAAATACTGGCTGCGCCTGATGCCTTCAGCCTTGGAGCCGATACGCTGATTTGTGGTGTGGATAAATCGCTTACCCTTGATGCCGGAACCGCCAATGCAACCCAATGGCAGTGGAATGACGGCATTGCAACACCGCTCAGAACGATCAGCGAAGCCGGCACTTACATCGTGGAGGCCCGGAACAACACCTGTGTTTTCAGCGATACCATTGAGGTGCGCTTCTCTGAAGGCCTGCGCCTCGACCTCCCGTCAGATACCATTATTTGTGGCGCCGATACCCTTTGGTTGGATGCTACCACCGCTGATGCAACGCGTTATGCCTGGAGCGACGGCGAACAAAACGCGCGGCGGGCCATTACCAAAGCCGGATTTTATGCCGTTACGGCGTTTAATGGCGCTTGCAGCAGTTCCGACTTTATTGCCGTGGACTTACTTCCCTCGCCGCCGCCACTCCCCCGCGACACCTTATTATGTAGTGGGGAAAAATTGACCTTGAATGTTGGCGCCAGTATTGCCGCCCTGATCCTGTGGAACGGCCTGCCCGGCGCGGCAAGTTACGAGGTAGCCGACAGTGGGTGGATCAGGCGGGAGCTGCGTTATCGTGGCTGTTATTTTGCAGATAGTATGCTGGTAGAACGCGTGGCCTGCAAGGACGGATTTAATATTTACGCACCCAATGTATTTACACCGGAAAAAGGCGGCGAAAATGCCGTTTTTGAACTGTTGGGCACAGAACTCGACATTTCCCTCCTGCAAATATTTGATCGCTGGGGTAATTTGCAATTTGAAAGCCGGAATGGCGCCAAACCGCAATGGGATGGCCGCAATACAAGGGGAAAAGATGCTTCAGCAGGGATATACCTGTGGCTTGCGCGCGTGCGACAACGGCAGCGCGAGGGTGTACTGAGCGGCGAAGTTCTGCTACTGCGCTAAGCGCATGCGCTAAATCTTCATCAAATTATGAGAAAGCAGGCGGAATTCATTTTTCACCTGATTCATGCCGATAAGTCCGCCCGACATGCCGCTGGACTCGCGGACAATGCGCACGGAAACGTCCTGCCCCTCAGGTAAAATCAGCACCCTGAATTTGAAGTACTTGTGAAATGCGCCCAGCAGGATGCGCAAGGTGCGGTTGCCGCGTTCGTAAAGTGCATTCTCCAGAGGACCGGAGAGATGCCTGTATCCCAAATGATACATAGCCTGTTCTACCTGGCGCGCCAGATCGGCCGGGGCAATGCCCCCGTAACGGTGTTGGAAAAAAGCGCTGTCGCTTGCTTCATTGTGGAGAAAATGAGCCATAATTTTGGTTTTTTCGTATTGTGTTGGCAGCAATTGATTTAAAATGAGCCGTAAAAATAAACATTTTCCTGCATAAGCACTCCATTTGGCAGCGCCGAAAACTATATTTGCCCCACCTGACACACCTTTATTCTTTCCATTAACAGCAACAGCATGTTTAAGAGACACCCGGTCGCACTACCTTTTTTCTTTCTGACCGAAATGTGGGAACGCTTTGGCTACTACCTGATGATCGGTATTTTTACCCTGTACATGACTGACGCCAAAAATGGTGGCCTGGAATTAGACCGCAGTACCGCCACCGATATTTACGGCACCTTCATCGCGCTGGTTTACCTCACCCCGTTTATCGGGGGCTTATTAGCCGACCGCCTGCTGGGATTCAGGCGCAGTATTGTAATTGGCGGTGTATTGATGGGCATCGGGTATATGCTGCTTTCGGTGCCTAAAAACATGCCTGTTTTTTACTTTGCACTGTTTTTAATCATATTGGGCAATGGCTTTTTTAAACCCAATATTTCTACCCTGCTGGGCAATTTATACAACAACGACCAATACAAAGACCGAAAAGACGAGGGGTACAACATTTTCTACATGGGTATTAATGTTGGCGCCCTGATCTGCAATTTCGTGGCGGCCTACCTGCGCAACACCTACGGATGGGGCTATGCCTTCTTCGCAGCGGGAGTGGGCATGATCTTGGGCGTGGTCATATTTATTATAGGCTGGAAGAAATACGCCCACGCAGAAGCAGAAAAACGCGTCAAGGACAGCGCCGAGAGCAAGGAAGGCGCCCGCACCATGTTGATGATGCTCGGCGTAATGGGACTTGCCGCCGTAACCGGCTACATTGGCTGGATCTTGCCGGGCACCCTGCTCGACAAAGACTCCACCGACGCCTTTGTATTTGCTGCCCTGCCCGTGATCGGTTTTTACATCTGGATTTTGTGGCGCGCCAAACAGGAGGACAAACTTTTTATCAAGGCCCTGCTGGCGCTTTACCTTGTCGTAATTCCGTTTTGGGCAGTTTTTAAGCAAAACGGCACGGCCCTGACCACCTGGGCGGAGTACTATACCGACCGGTCTATACCGGCCTCTCTGGAGGGCACCGCTACTTTTATGGGTATGGTTCAACACGATACCGTTCGGGTGGCCTCCTACCCCAAGTACGATGCGCAATTCAGGGTGGAAAAAGATAAAGACGATAAAGTGATCAAGGTGCAGTCTTATCCGCCCTACCTGAACAATTTGCAGCCGGAGCGAAGGCCTGCGGAAAATGCACCTTTCCGATTATTATCGACCGAGATTTTCCAGTCCGTCAACCCGGCATTTGTAATTGTGCTCACGCCGCTTGTGGTGTTCTTCTTTGCCTTTCTGGCGCGGCGAAAAGCCGAACCGGGTACACCGGCCAAAATGTTTTGGGGTTTGCTGATCACCGCACTTTCGTCGGTCGTGATGGTGGGCGCCGTAATTGCGAGCCACAATGGATTTGAAAAAGCCTCGCCCTGGTGGATAGTGGCCAGTTACGGGGTGGTCACCCTCGGCGAATTATGTATCAGCCCGATGGGCCTCAGCACCGTTTCCAAGCTGGCGCCGAGGCATATTGCGGGCCTGATGATGGGGGGCTGGCAGCTGGCGACCTCGCTGGGCAACAAATTGAGCGGCGTACTGGCAACCATGTGGGATGGATATGCCGACAAAACGGATTTTTTCTGGGTCAACTGCGCCCTGCTCGGCGCTTCTGCCCTGCTTTTGCTGGCTATTTTGAAGTGGCTGAACAGCATTTTCAGGAGTAAGGGACTGATTTGAGGCAGTAATTTTTGTGAAGTAAAGCAAAACATCTTTTCATTTGATGCGGATTGGAGGCGCATTGTTGCGTGTCATTGCGAGGGTTAAGCAAAATCATCGGCACGTTTTACAAATCCCTGTAACTCGCAGCATTAAATCTTATTTGCGATATGACAACAAAAAGAAAAACAACTGTTTCCAAACGTCGCAATCCATATGCGACAGAAGATGAAAAGGGTAATCGCCAGTTCATGATTATCGTTGGCATTGCCACGGTAGCATTGGTGGGTTTGCTGTACTATATTTTTATGCAGCAGTAAGCCTTTAAGCTTCTTCATCAAAAAGGCCTGGCAGCATACCGCGTGTATGTGCCGGGCCTTTTTCTTTGGGCAGCCCCGGATCGGTCGAATGCGCGGGAGCAAGGAAATCATGCCCTCCTGCACGAAACAATGCTGCGGTATATGTTCCACGAAAACCCAATTACTTGATAATGTGTACTCTTGTAAAAATCAGTAACCCTTAACAATACTTCTACAAAAATAATACACTTATAACAGTATAATTACAAATATATTTAAACCCGTACATTCCGCTCAGGGTGTTTTCAGGCAGCATCGCAGAAGAAGCGTTGGACAAATGCCAAAACAAGCGCCTGTATATGAAGCAATTATGAATTTGCAGCAAATTTTCGCCGTTTGGCAGCTTTTTAAGAAAACCATACACATATTGATTATGTAAATATTTTTAAAATAATAAAATGTCAATAATCAAATTTAAAAAATATTATTCTAAAAAATAACCAAAAAACAAATCAATGAACATATTAAAATATTTCTTAACTTTTAAATTACTGTAAACAGATAAAGCCCCGGAAGGCAAAAAATTTTTCGTCGAAAATCTCGAAAAGCATTTTTCAAATTCAAAAGAAAGACTCACCTTTGTCACCCTGTTCAATTCAGAGCAGGCCGATTCAGTCGCCTACATAACGGATTTCCCGACATCCAAATGCACCATGTGGTATGAATAGAGATTGCCAAATGGTATGGGACAGCTGTCTGCGTACCATTAAGAAAAATGTGAACCCGCAAAGCTACAAAACCTGGTTTGAACCCATTCGCCCGGTTTTACTGGATGGCAACGTACTGACCATTCAGGTACCCAACAAATTCTTTTACGAATGGTTGGAGGAGCACTTCGTGCAGCTGCTCAAAACGAGCGTACGCCAGGAGCTGGGAGATAAGGGTCGGCTGGTATACCACATACCGGAGGGAACGAACAATGCCTCCACGCCCGCTGCTCCCCCCCGGCCGAGCAACAGACCTTCTGCCGACAAAGACAACGAGCCTGTTCCCGGTGTATTCGACGCCGAGCAGATCAAAAATCCGTTTATCATTCCCGGTATCAAGCGTTTCAAAATTGATTCGCAACTGAATACCAATTACACCTTCGACAGCTTTATTGAAGGCGACTGCAATAAACTTGCCCGCAATGCAGGCGTAGCCATCGCTAAAAACCCGGGCAAAACGGCCTTCAACCCCTTGGTCATTTTCGGTGATGTAGGCTTGGGCAAAACCCACCTCGCACAAGCCATCGGCAATGAAGTGGCCCGCCGCTTTGAATCCAAGGCTGTACTATATGTATCTGCCGAGAAATTCACCAACCAGATCATACAGGCCATTAAAAATAACGCCGTGAATGATTTCGTCAACTTCTACAACATGGTTGACGTGCTAATCATCGACGATATACAGTTCCTCAGCGGCAAGCAAAAAACGCAGGAAATTTTCTTCCACATCTTCAACCAGCTGCACCAAAGCGGCCGACAGATCATCCTGACCTCAGATCGCGCACCCAAAAACCTTGAAGGCATCGAAGACCGCCTCATTTCCCGTTTCAAATGGGGACTGAGCGCCGACCTGCAAGCGCCGGATCTGGAAACCCGCATGGCCATTCTCGACACCAAACTGCGCGAAGAAAAAGTGGAACTCAGCGCCGATGTGCTGGAATTTATCTGCTACAATATCCAGAACAATGTACGCGAACTGGAAGGGGTAATGGTGTCGCTGCTGGCACAGGCCACCCTCATCGAGCGTAATATCGACCTGGAGTTGGCCAAGGAAGTCATCCGCAGCTTCGTAAAAACCCTCACCAAAGAAATCACCATTGATTTCATCAAGCAGACGGTTGCCGACCACTATAATATAGGTAAGGAAAAATTGGATCAGGAAACGCGCAAACGCAGTTTCGTGATTGCCCGCCAATTAGCCATGCACCTGTGCAAAAAAATGACCAGTAAATCGCTGAAAACCATCGGCGAAAGCTTTGGCGGCCGCGACCACAGCACCGTCATCTATTCCTGCCGTGCCGTACAGGATATGATGGATACCGATATGGCTTTTAAAGATACGGTGGCCGAGCTGGAAAAGAAAATCCGAATGAGCCTGAATGATTAGGCCGGATTTTTTGCCCTTCCGTGAAACTTTTGCGATTTGAAAAAAGTTTTTATCAAATCGCTTGCAAAGTAAAAAAGGGCACTTATCTTTGCACCCGCTAAAGCAAAAACCCATTTTTGGATAGGTGGGTGAGTGGCTGAAACCACCGGTTTGCTAAACCGACGTACGGGTAACCCTGTACCGCGGGTTCGAATCCCGCCCTATCCGCCAGTTCAATGTGGGTGTGAGCGTGTCGATGGAAATAATTACCATCACATTCGTAAACACATTCACACCCACAGGAATTTTAAGCGCTCACGCGCAAAATTCAGTACATTCGGGGCGTAGCGCAGCCCGGTAGCGCACCTGCTTTGGGAGCAGGGGGTCCCAGGTTCGAATCCTGGTGCCCCGACGAATGAAATCAGGAGTTACAGACTTAGGTTTGTAGCTCCTTTTTTGTTTTTGCAAATTGGAATATGACTTAGTGGTACTTAAAAAGATACTTGAATTAAGTAAAAAATGATAAATTTGCGTTTGTCAAGGCTAAAAAACTCGTTACATGATTACCAAAATAGCCATATCCGGATTTAAGTCATTCAAAGACTTTGAAGTAGAGCTGTCACCTTTTGTAGTGGTTGCCGGTGTCAACGCTGCGGGAAAAAGTAACTTGTTTGATGCTATACAACTACTATCGCGCCTGTCGCAAAGCAACATACGGATCGCTTTCGACAACCTGCGAGGAGACGCACATGAGTTGTTTAGTAAGCACATTGATGGCAGCTCTGAAGATGAAATGCGTTTTTCAGTTGAGCTTTTGCTTGATCGGCATATCAGAGATGCCTGGGGAGGTGAAGCAGAACTCAAGTATACCCGACTTCGGTACTCGCTTCATATTCAACGACGTCCCGACGGACGCGGGGTGGAAAGACTTTATGTATCCAAGGAAGAGCTAACAACAATTCCCAGGGGAGAAGATGATTGGTATAAAAGATATGTTGGAGAAAAAAACCATTTCTGGCATGTCAAAGTTACCGGAGGTCGTGCACCATTTATCAGTACCAAAACAGAAAATGACACTGCAACCGTTCTGTTGCATCAAGACAAAGGCAGTAGTGGCCGGCCCCGGCCAGCCGCAGATCTTGAAAGCACCATGCTCAGCAGCGTTACTAATACTGAGTTTCCTCATGCATTGGCAGTAAAAAAAGAAATGGAGCATTGGCATTTCTTACAGCTTAATCCGGTGGAACTACGTCGTCCGGCAGCAAAATTTACCGCTCGAGAGTTTATGGGGCCGGATGGTTCAGGATTTGCAGGCGCGCTTTTTCGCATAAAAAGTAATAATCCGCTCGATCTTAAAAACATCGCACGCGATATGGCTAACCTGATACCCGGTATTACCGGTATTGATGTTGCCGAAGATGAAATAGAGAAGAAGTATGTTGTCAGGGCCACAATGGACGACGGAAGAGTATTCAGCTCTCAAGTACTATCGGAAGGAACGCTGCGGCTTTTGGCTTTATGTACTTTAAAACACGATGCCGCACACAGGGGTGTAATATGCTTCGAAGAGCCTGAAAATGGTGTAAACCCGACCAAAATCTTACAAGTACTGGAATTATTGCGCAGCCTTACAACTGACTTTGAAAGAGAGGAAAAAGCACCATTTCCATCGAGACAGGTACTAATTAATACGCACTCGCCTCTATTGGTTAACGAAGTATATAAAATGAAATCCATTGAGAAATTTGGCCATATTTTCTTTGCCCGCTTGGTATCGCTTATCCAAAACGGAAAAAAGATTCAACATACCCGACTTCAAGCTGTAGATTTAAGCACAGTCGGTAAACTCAACTTCGATCCTAAAATGACACAAGTAGACCGGAAAGTTGGCAAAGCTGAATTATTAAATTACCTGGAAACAGTGCGCTTCGACACAGAATTAACAACTTTAAACGAACCATGAATACGCTTGTCAGCGCTTTTTGGGGAGAAGGAATTTCCGACGAGCGTTTTCTACCGGTTATGATACAGCGCACTCTGGAGGCACTGATGCTGCAGTGCGCACAAGGTGAGTGGGAAATATTGGAACCTTTAGTTATTCACCCCGACAGAAATATTGTAGGCTTTGTGAATCAAGTGCAGGATTTAGCTCAACAGGCACATGGCTTTCATTTGCTTTTTATTCATACTGATGCCGACGCCCCCGAAGAAGCGCATAAAGCAATTCGATTCAAAATAAATCCGGCAATTCAAGCTGTTCAAAACGCACCGCAAACAATTGAATATTGCAGGGAAATTATTCCAGTCATTCCGGTTGTTAAAATTGAAAACTGGAAACTTTCGGACAGCGATGCCTTGCGAGAAGCACTCGCAACCGAGCTCGACGATACCGCATTGGGGTTAAATCTTGGCACAAAGCAATTGGAACAAAAAAGCGATGCAAAGGAATTACTTGCCACAATCCTGAGCAAAATAAATGAAAATCGCAGAATTCCTGTGTTGCTGGACGATCTTGATGGCGCCCTTGCAAAAGGTATTCATTTGCAAAAAATATATCGCTTTCAATCCTTTGAACGTTTTGTCAATCGCCTAAAAACATCACTAATTGCTCAAAACATCCTGAAAGCAGATTGTAATCCTCGATTTTAACCCTCCCCCATGTTCTCTCCTAAACGCAAACTGCACTACCACTGGCTTACTTTTAAAAAACACGACTTCCGGGCCAGTTTAACCGTTTTTTTTGTCGCTCTGCCCCTTTGCCTCGGCGTGGCCCTGGCCTCTAATGCCCCGATTTACAGCGGTCTGGCTGCCGGCATCATCGGTGGCATGCTTATTCCACTTATCAGTCGCTCGGAACTGAGCGTGAGCGGCCCGGCCGCTGGCCTGACGGCCATCTGCGCGGGCGCCATTCAGGAACTCGGCAGTCTGGAAATTTTCTTTATCGCTGTGGCCGTCTCCGGCTTGCTACAAATTGCCATCGGACTGCTCAAGCTGGGAGAATTTACGCATTTCATCCCCTCCGCCGTTATCAAAGGGATGTTGGCTGCCATCGGTATTTTATTGATTTCCAAGCAAATTCCCTTGCTTTTGGGCTATAACCGACCCGATTTCTGGCGCAACGAACTGTTTAACATCATTACCTTCAACTCCGCTTTCCAGCAAATGGAAAGCCTCGCCGACAATATCAACCCCACCGCCATCGGTATCGCCCTGGTTTGCTTCGGTGTGCTGCACGGCTGGAAAAAATACTTTTCACAGCGTTTCGCTTTCCTGCCCGCATCTTTTGTAACAGTGCTCAGCGGCAGCCTGCTGGCCTGGCTAATCAGTCGCTACCTGCCCGACTACCAATTGAACCCAAGCCAGTTGGTACAGATTCCGGAAAATGTATTCGCTTCGGTGCAATTGCCCGACTGGAGCGGTATTTTTAAAAACGGGGCCGTCTGGAAAACAGCGCTCGTTATTGCCCTCGTAGCAACCATGGAAACCCTGCTCAGCATTGAGGCCATCGACAAACTCGACCCCTATAACCGCGTCACGCCCAAAAACCGGGAGCTGATTGCACAGGGCCTTGCCAATTTTGGCAGCGGCATGGTGGGCGGACTGCCGGTTACGGCCGTTATCGTGCGGAGCAGCGCCAATGCCGAAGCCGGGGGCAAAACGAGGGTATCCGCCTTTGCGCACGGCATATGGCTTCTGCTGGCCGTGTTGCTGGCTACGCCCCTCCTCAATTTTATTCCCTATTGTGTTCTGGCCGTACTGCTCGCGCGTACCGGCTACAACCTCGCCAAACCTTCTATGATTCGCTTAGTGTGGCGGCAGGGCCGGGAGCAATTTCTGCCGTTTATCGTCAGTATCGGCGCCATCCTGTTTACCGATCTGCTGATCGGGGTACTGATCGGCATCGCATATTCGGTTTACTTTTTGATCAAACATACCTATCGCGCCGGATTTGTGCTGGAACAAAGCCAGGAAGGGCATATTGTACACTATCATTTTCGCCTGGGACTGAATGTGAGCTTCCTGAACAAACGCCGCCTCACAGAACAACTCGACCGCATCCCCGAGTATGCCGTGGTGCATATCAGCGGAACCGACAGCGTGTACATCGACCATGATGTGCTGGAAATTATTCAGAGCTTCCGTTCCAAAGCCAAAAGCAAACATATTGAATTGCATACCGACGGCATTCAGGAGGTAGAGACGATTGAGCTGCACTGAGCGCATGTTCGGGAATTCATGCTCTAAGGCTTGAATGCCCGGCAAGCGGGGTAAGCAGGGTTTCTTTTTTACGTGCGGTACGGGCAACGAAGCAGAGCTTCGCTGTACAGGCAACGAAGCTCTGCTTCGTTGTACGGGCTGCGAAGCAGAGCTTCGCTGTACAGGCAACGAAGCAGAGCTTCGTTGTACGGGCTGCGAAGCGGAGCTTCGCAGTACACGGCGTGTCCACTTTTTACCACTACATCAACACTTCCTTACACACGACTGATTTTCAGGTCACTTCCGCGCTTCTTCAGGCGCAGAGTAGCGCCATTTATGCTCCAAAAGTTATATAAAATCATTCAAAATACATTTTTCAGCATTTTTTTCCCACATTTTAACACGGGCATATTTTATTGATAATCAATATTTTAAGTATTTTATAAAAAAAATTATACAACATTTATTCAAAAAATGTGTCGTTTAGTGGTAAAATGTGTCGTTCAAGTGTATATTTGTGGCTCGAAAAGCGCAGAAAGTCCCTTTGTAAATATCGTTTAAGAAAGCCAACAGCAGGACGGCAACATCTTTAACCCTCATTTCCGATAGGACCGACTGTTTCAGAACGAGCAATAAACAGTCCCTTAAATGCAGCTCATTGGTGAATATCCGGTTTCGGTAGACAACAAGGGTCGGTTACGATTACCGACTGCCTTGCTGCGCCAACTCGGCGAAAAGGCTTCGGAAGAGGCCGCCTATGAGTTTGTCGTTAACCGTGGCTTTGAGCCTTGCCTTACGCTTTATCCGAAAGCCGTCTGGGATAATATCTCAGCAAAACTCAGCAGACTCAATCGTTTCAACGAGCGCAACCGTGCCTTCGTCCGCTCCTTCTACCTCGGCGCCTACCCGCTTCAAACGGATAGCGCTGATCGTATTTTGCTGCAAAAACCCCTGATGGACTATGCAGCTATCGGCGAAGAAGCGATTCTTGTTGCCATGGACGACCGCATCGAAATCTGGTCGCCGGCTCAGTACAACCGCGTCGCCATGGCTGATCCCAATGCCTTCAGCGACCTGGCCAACCAGGTACTCGGCGGCGGCGATGACGGCGCAGGCAGCACCGATGACGACTTTTTTGGAATGTTCAAATAAGTGATTTTTGATTTTGAATTTTGAATGCTTGATTTTGAATTGCATAAAAATTTGAATATCAAATATTTAACACAAAACACCTAAATCCAAAAACACTAAAACACTAAAACACTAAAACACCAAAACACTAAAACACCTAAAAAAACCGGTTTTGTCCCACACTTGACCGGCGTAACCCCAAACCCCTAAGAGGGGCATAACCCTGAACCTCTAAGAGGGGCGTAACCCCAAACCACCGAACCTGAACGCGCGACAGCCGGTTTTGTCCCACACACAACCGTCCGAGCAAAACGAAAAAAACGAATTCATTTTCGTTGTGTAATTGACCATACTATGTACCACGCTCCCGTATTGTTACGCGAAACAATAGAGGCACTGCTTATTGAGCAGGATGGCTGTTTCGTCGACGCCACTTTCGGCGGGGGCGGGCATTCCGGCGCCTTACTCGAAGCCCTCGGCCCCAAGGGTCGGCTCTACAGCTTCGATCAGGATCTTGACGCCGCACAGAACGCCAGGCAGTCGCCCTTTGCCGGCGACGCGCGTTTTACTTTTATCCATTCAAATTTTCGTTTCATCCAGCGCCAGCTGCGTTCCGAAGGCGTGCGCCCCGGCAGCGTCAGCGGCATTATGGCCGATTTGGGCGTCAGCAGCTACCAGTTGGACACACCCGAACGCGGATTCAGCTATCGCTTTGACGCTGAATTAGATATGCGCATGAACCCCACAGAGGGACAAACCGCAGCCGATATATTAAATACGTATAGCGCCGACGAATTGCAGCGCGTTTTCGGCGAGCTGGGCGAAGTACGCAATGCCCGCACGCTGGCCAAAGCCTGCACCGATGCACGTGCAACCCGCCCCTTCAGCACTACCGGCGAACTCAACGAACTTTGTGAAAAATTAGCCATGGGCGAGCGCATGCGCTACCGCTCACAGGTTTTTCAGGCTCTGCGCATGGAAGTAAACGATGAGTTGGGCGCACTTGAAACCTTCCTGAACGAATCCCTGCAAATGCTGGCGCCGGGCGGCCGCTTAGCCGTCATTACCTTCCATTCTTTGGAAGACCGAATGGTGAAGAATTTCTTCAAAAGCGGCAATGTCAGCGGCGAGTTGAATAAAGATTTTTATGGCAATATCAGCAGGCCAATGGAGCAACTGACCAAGAAGCCCATTGAAGCCTCCGATGTTGAAAACCGCGAAAACCCACGCGCCCGCAGCGCAAAACTGCGGGTAGCGATCAAAACCAGATAAAAATGTCTAAATTCAGAGAAGCACTAAACGTCAGCCGCCATACCACGGAATGGGTGTTCGGAAACTTCAAGTTTCTGCTTTTTCTCAGCGGATTGGCCATTTTGTACATCGCCAATGCACACTATGCCGAGGGCAATGTACGCCGTATTCAGATGCTTCAAAAAGACATCAAGGAGCTGAAATGGGAATACACTTCCATTAAAAGCGAAACGATGTATAAGTCCATGCAATCACAAATTGACGAAAGCTTAGAGCCGGTCGGATTAGATTTATCCAACAGCGGTCCCAAAGTGATCGACAAAAACAAATAACCCAACACAACTGTAAGAAAATCAATGGCTTTAAGTGTCAAAAACGAGGTACTGTACCGGGTCTACTTTGTAGCCCTGCTCGTGCTGTTTGTGGCATTCGCCATCTTTTTACAGATGTACAACCTGGCTTTTGTGGAGGCGCCCCGCCTTGAAGCCAAAGCCGACAGCTTGTACCTCAAATGGGTAGATGCACGCGCAGAACGCGGTAATATTCTTGCTACCGACGGCAGCCTGCTCGCTACCTCCTTGCCGTTCTTTGACATACATTTCGACATCAAGGCAGAAGGCCTGAATGATGAAATTTTCAACCGCAGTGCCGTAGACAGTCTCGCTTGGCTTTTGTCGACTTATGTGGATCAGTCGAAAACACCCGGCGCCTATGCGATGTGGCTCGATTCCCTGCGACAACTGCCCGAAACCACACGCGGCATTCGCTACATAGAAATCGCCAAAGACATTTCTTATGCGCGCATGCGGCAGGTCAAACAGTTTCCGATTTTCAGGGAAGGCCGTTTTAAGGGTGGTCTGATCGTGGAGCAGCGTTCGCGCCGCGAACGCCCCTTCAAATTGCTGGCACAACGCACCATCGGCTACACCCGTGAAGACGTGTTGCCGGTCGGTTTGGAAGGCAGTTTTGACGCCATTCTGGGCGGTACCCTTGGCAAACAATTGATGCTGCGCGTACCCGGCGACATGTATATTCCGGTCAACGACCTTGCAGAAATTGAACCAGAACCCGGTGCAGATCTCATCACAACCCTCGACATCAACATTCAGGACGCGGCAGAAACCGCCCTGCTCAATGCTTGTCAGCGCCACAATGCCGACCACGGTTGCGCCATCGTCATGGAGGTCAAAACCGGCGCCGTTCGGGCTATTGCCAATATCGGCCGCTCCAATGCGGAAGGCGGGTACTGGGAAACCTATAACTACGCTGTGGGCGAACGCGTAGAGCCAGGCTCTATGTTCAAACTCGCTTCTTTCATGGCCATGCTGGAAGACGGCTTTATTGACAATTTTGAAGAAAAAGTACCGGTTTACGGAGGGAAAGTAAAGATTTTTAATGAAGAAATGCAGGATTCTGAGGCACATGGTCGCGACACCATGAGCGTCCGCGAGGTTTTTGCAAAATCTTCAAACGTTGGCACCGCCACACTCATTCAGAAATATTACGGCAAAGGTAAAGCTGCCAACTACGTGGAACACCTGCGCGATTTTGGCATCAACCTGCCCACCAATATAGAAGTAGGCGGCGAAGAACTGCCCATCCTGAAAGACCCGAACGACCCGAAATCCGACTGGTCGGGCACTACCCTGCCCTGGATGAGCATCGGCTACGAATTGCTGCTCACGCCCATGCAACTGCTTACCTTTTACAACGCAGTGGCCAACGACGGGCGCATGATGAAGCCCTACCTCGTGGAACGCACCGAACGCTACGGGGAGCTGATTAAAGAATTTCCGCCACATGCGGTGGAGGGCAAAAAAAGTATCGCTTCGGGCAAAACCATCCGCAAAGCACAGGAATTGCTCAAGGCCGTAGTGGAAGAAGGCACCGCGACCAATATCAAAAGTCCGCACTACACCATTGCGGGTAAAACCGGAACGGCGCAGGTGAATTATCACAAGTTCAAGTCGCCCAACGAATTTGGTCACCAAGCCAGTTTTTGTGGCTTTTTCCCTGCCGACAATCCGGTTTATTCCTGTATCGTAGTGATTTCTGCACCGCGTCAGGGCAGTTACTACGGCGCCGATGTGGCAGCACCGGTATTCAAGGCAATTTCCGACAAATGTTTTGCCATGAAACCTGCCCTGCACCAACCCATTAACGCCGGTGACGCCCCCAAACCGACTACTGCCATGCTGCCTTCCTATGATGCCGGCATGAAAAAAGATATTGCCGAATCGCTGGAATGGCTGGGCCTGAACTACACCAAAGAAAACAAGGAAATGCCCGAATGGGTGGTTATGCGCGCGCAGAATGATTCCCTTCAAATGCTTGTGCGCAATATCAACGATAAAAATGTCCCGTCCGTCGTGGGCATGGGCCTGAAAGATGCCATTTACCTGCTTGAAAACCGCGGCTGTCGCGTGCGGGTACAAGGCGTAGGCAAAGTAAGGCGCCAGAGCTTGGCGCCGGGCACCCGGGCGAACGGACAAACCTGTATTCTTTACCTCGAATGAGCATGAAACTGTCTGAATTACTTAAATCCGTCGTAGTTGTTGCCACTGAAGGCGCACTCGATTTGCCGGTTGAAGCCATCCGCTTCGACTCGCGGGCGGTACAGGCAGGCGACTTGTTTGTAGCGGTAAAAGGCGCAGCGGCCGATGGCCATCAGTTCATTGACAAAGCCCTTGAAAACGGCGCTTCCGCGCTGGTTTATGATAGCAGCCATGCACTTTCAGCGGCACAGCGGCAGGCATTTAAAGTGCTGGTAGCCGTGGAAAACAGTGCAGAAGCCCTGGGACAAATGGCCGCCAATTTTTATGGAAACCCTTCCCGGGAAATGAAATTGATCGGGATAACAGGAACCAACGGCAAAACGACCACCACTACCCTGCTCTACCAATTGTTCAGCCGCCTGGGTTATACCTGCGGACTAATTGGTACAGTGGCCAATCGGATCGGCGACGCGTTGCTGCACAGCACCCATACCACGCCCGATGCTTTGCGTTTGCAGGCCCTGTTCCGGCAGATGCTCGAGGCCGGATGCACGCATGTGTTTATGGAAGTCAGCAGCCACGCCATTCATCAGCGCCGCATCGCGGGGGCGCATTTTGCAGGTGCGGTATTTACCAACCTCACGCACGACCACCTCGATTACCACGGCACTTTTGCCGAGTACCGGGATGCCAAAAAAATGCTGTTCGATCAGTTGCCCTCCAGCGCATTTGCCCTGACGAACGCCGACGACAAAAACGGCATGTTCATGCTTCAGAACACTGCTGCGCAAAAACAGCGCTACGGACTGAAAAACATGGCCGATTTTAAGGCAAAAATTATAGACAACAGCCTGCTGGGCCTCTATATGCAATTTGAAGACACGCCCGTGCACACGCGCCTGATCGGAGAATTTAACGCCTACAACCTCAATGCCGCCTACGCCGTGGCGCAGCTGCTGGGGGAAGACAAAATAGAAACCCTGACCGCCCTGAGTGCCCTGAGTGGCGCCGAAGGCCGGTTTGAACATATAGCCCACAACAAACTGCCCGATTGTATCGGCATCGTGGATTACGCACATACCCCCGACGCCCTTGAAAAAGTACTGGAAACCATTCAAAAACTCAAAAAACCGAACGATAAAGTAATTACAGTGGTGGGCTGCGGAGGCGATCGGGACAAAAGCAAACGCCCCGTTATGGCGCAAATTGCCGCCCGGATGAGTGAACAAGTCATTCTGACCAGCGACAACCCCAGAACCGAAAATCCGCTCGATATTCTGGCTGATATGGAAGCCGGATTGGACAGTGAACAAAAACGCCGCACCCTGACCATTGAAAACCGCGAGCAAGCCATTAAAACCGCCTGCCGACTGCTTGGCCCCAACAGTATTGTGCTGGTAGCCGGCAAAGGCCACGAAAAATATCAGGAAATACAGGGCGTCAAGCACCCCTTCGACGATCTGGAAATCCTGCAACACGAATTTGACTTTCTATAGTGGAGGGACTATTTTTTGAACAGGTTCGGGCGCTGCAAAAGCGCCCGACCATTCAGAAAAATCACTCCGCAACAACATAAACATCAAACCCAATCGAAAATGACAACACTATTCCTTGGAAATTTTGGCCTCATGGAATTGCTGATCCTGGCGATAGCATTCCTGGCCATAATTGGCGGACCGATACTCGCTTACCTGATTATCAAAAGCCAACAGAACAAAAAATAACGAATCACCAACAGACGGGCACTACGCACCATGTTGTACCATCTTTTTGAATACCTGAGATCAGCGCACATCGACGTGCCGGGAGCCGGACTCTTCCAGTACATCTCCTTTCGCGCGGGCGCGGCCATCATCCTGGCGCTGCTGATTTCTATCTTTATCGGCAAACGGATCATCCGCAAGTTGCAGCGACTGCAAATTGGCGAATCCATCCGCGACCTCGGCCTGCAGGGCGAAAACCTGAAGGCCGGCACTCCGACCATGGGCGGTGTCATCATTATTCTGGCGACACTGATTCCCTGTCTGCTGCTGGCCCGGCTGAACAACATCTACATCGTATTGATGATTACGGCCACCGTCTGGATGGCAACGATCGGATTTGTGGACGATTACATCAAGGTGTTTAAGAAGGACAAAAAAGGCCTTAAAGGCATTTTTAAAGTCATCGGACAAGTGGGTTTGGGTGCAATTGTTGGTTTTACCATGCTCTGGCACAAAGATGTGGTGGTGCGCATGACGCCCGAACAAGCCGAAGCCAATGGTTACAAAGTAGAAAACGTGGTTTTTGAACGCGATGCCAAAAACGCCAACAACTACGTCAAACTCGTACACGTGAAAGCGCCCATTACCAATGTGCCTTTCTTTAAGGATAATGAATTAGACTACTCGCGTTTCCTGTGGTTTATGGGCGACAACGCCAAAGACCTCGTGTGGATCGTGTTTGTGATGATGACCATTCTGGTGGTGACGGCCGTGAGCAACGGCGCCAACCTCACCGACGGATTAGACGGGTTGGCCACGGGTGTCTCGGCCATCGTTATTGCGGCGCTGGGCCTGCTGGCCTACCTGAGCGGCAATGCGCGGGCGGCGGATTTTCTGAATATTCAGTACATCCCGTACAGTGGGGAGCTGGTGGTCTTTTCGGCCTGCCTGCTCGGCGCCACCATCGGTTTTCTCTGGTACAATGTTTTTCCGGCGCGGGTTTTTATGGGCGATACCGGAAGTCTGACGCTGGGCGGCATCATCGCCGCATTAGCCATTCTGATTCGCAAAGAATTGCTCATTCCGGTACTCTGCGGGATATTTTTTGTCGAAAGCCTGTCGGTCATTCTGCAAGTTTGGTATTTCAAATACACCAAAAAACGCTACGGAGAAGGCCGGCGCATCTTCAAAATGGCGCCCCTGCACCACCATTATCAGAAAAAAGGATACCACGAGGTCACGATCTCTGTCCGCTTCTGGATCATTCAATTGCTACTGGCCGTTGCAACCGTCATTACCCTGAAAATCAGGTGATATCAGTTATCAGTCAACAGTTAACAGTTATCAGTTAACAGTGATTTTTAAAAAATAAATCAACCCCGAACCTCCAAACCCTGAACCCCGAACCTCCAAACCTCGAACCCCGAACCTCCAAACCTAACAAAGTACAATATGAAAAAAGCAAAAAAATCCCTGGTAATACTCGGTTCCGGCGAATCGGGCGTAGGTGCAGCACTGCTGGGCCAATACCTCGGCTATGCTGTTTTTGTGTCGGACAAAGGTCAGGTTAAGGAAAAATACATAGCCGAACTTGATGCGGCAGGCATTGCCTGGGAGGAAGGTTCACATTCGGAAAACCGTATCCTGAACGCGGATTTAATCATAAAAAGTCCTGGAATCTCGGAAAAAACACCTTTGGTACAGGCGGCGCTTGAAAAAAACATTCCGGTCATTGGCGAAATAGAATTCGGTTTTCAACACGCCGGCAAATGCCGTATCGTAGCGATTACCGGCACGAATGGCAAAACCACTACCACCAACCTGACCTGGCACCTGCTTCACTATGCAGGCCTGCCCGCAAGGATGGGCGGCAACGTGGGCAATGCTTTTGCCCGAATGGTGCTGGACGATCTGAAAGCAGGCAAAACCAGCGATGCTGAACGGATTTTTGTACTGGAAGTAAGCAGTTTTCAATTGGACGACTGCCGCAAATTCCGGCCGCAAATTTCCATCCTGCTCAATATCACTCCCGATCACCTCGACCGCTACGGATACGAACTGGACAATTACGTCAGCTCCAAATTCCAGATCGCCCAAAATCAAAAACGCGGCGATCTGTTCATCAGCAACGCCGACGACCCGATTATTCAGGCGCGTATGCAGGCACAACCCGACGTGATACCCTGCAAAAGTGCATGGGTCCGCGCCAAAGACCTGCGCAACGGTTATGTGCGTATTGGTCAGCAATATGCCTTCGACCTGAGCAGCACCAAATTGAAAGGCCCGCACAACGCCTTCAACGCCGCCTGCGCCATCCGCGTCGCGCTGCGCTATGGTGTTGCCTGTGAAAAAATAGAAGAAGCCCTGTACTACTTCACCCCGCCGGCACACCGGATGGAATTGGTGTCGGAATACATGGGCATCCGCTGGATCAACGACTCCAAAGCCACCAACGTGGATGCCGTATTTTATGCCCTGCAAGCCATGGATCAACCCACTGTATGGATCGTTGGCGGACAGGATAAAGGCAATGACTACAGCCCGCTGATTCCGTTAGTCAAACAACGGGTCAGCGCCATCGTCTGCATGGGCCTGGATAACAGCAAAATTCTTGCTGCCTTCCAGCACCTGAAAAAACCCATGGTAGAAACCCGCAGCGCCCTGGATGCCGTCAAAGCTGCCCGACAATTGGCAGAAGCAGGCGATACCGTACTCCTCAGCCCCGCCTGCGCCAGCTTCGATCTTTTTAAAAATTACGAAGACCGCGGCGAGCAGTTCAAACAAGCAGTGTTGGGAATGATGAACGATGAATGATGAATGATGAATAAAAAATTTTAACCCTGAACCTCCAAAACACTAAAACACTAAAAAAAAGTGGCACTAAGCAACAACATAGCAGCAGAACTCAGAGGAGACCGGACGATCTGGATGATCGTTGCGGTACTGTCTTTGTTCAGCATCCTGGCGGTGTATTCCTCCACGGGTTCGCTGGCATGGCAGTCGCGCAATGGCAATACCACGATCTTCCTCATTACGCACTTGGTGCGTTTGGGTTTTGGTTTGTTTTTGGTGTATTTGTTTCACCTGATTCATTACCGCAGGTACCAGCAATTTGCCAAAATAGCCTTGTGGGTAACCGTTGCGCTACTTTTTGTAACGCTGTTGTTCGGCCGAAATGTCAACGACGCCTCGCGCTGGATCGGTATTTTCGGTTTCAGCTTCCAGACTTCGGAGCTGGCCAAAATTACCCTCATGATGTACCTCGCCCGCGAGTTGACCCGCAAACAGGAGTACATCAACAGCTTCCGGGATGCGTTTTTGCCGCTCATTATTCCGGTGGTGGTGGTTTGCGGACTCATTGCGCCGGCCAACCTTTCTACTGCGATGGTGATGTTTGCCACCAGCCTGATGCTGATGTTTATCGGTCGTGTGAGTTGGAAATATATGTTCCTGCTGGTATTGCTGGGTTTGGTCGTTTTTGCCGGCCTGATTGTCATCGGGCGTTTCCAACCCGATCTGGTGCGCGTGGACACGTGGATTTCCCGAGTCAACATCTTCCTGAACAGCGAAGATGGCGGCTATCAGGTACAACAGGCCAAAATTGCCATTGCAAAGGGCGGTTTTATCGGCGAAGGCCCGGGTAATTCCATTATCCGCAACTTCCTGCCGTATGCGTATGCCGACTTCATTTTTGCCATTATTTGTGAAGAATACGGCATGTTGGGCGGTGTTATTGTAATGGCGCTCTTTGTATTGCTGTTTTTGAGAAATGTAAAATTAGTGGCCAAAAGCCCTAAAGCTTTCGGCGCATTTTTAGCCATAGGCCTCAGCCTGATGCTGACCGTACAGGCATTGGCCAATATCGCAGTAAACGTAAACCTCGTTCCGCCAACCGGCCTGAACCTTCCCCTCATTTCGATGGGTGGCACGAGTATCCTTTTCACTTGTATGGCACTCGGGATGATCCTTAGTGTGAGCAAGTTCATCGAAGAGTCTGAATAATGCCGAAGAAACAAACAAAATCGGATAAAAAGTCGAGTGCGACACCCCGCGAAACGAACCAACGCCCGCTGCGTATCCTGATTACAGGTGGCGGCACCGGCGGCCACGTTTTTCCGGCCATCGCCATCGCCGACGCTGTGAAGCGTCAGGCGGCCGACACCGAATTTTTGTTTGTCGGCGCAAATGGTAAAATGGAAATGGAGCGGGTGCCCAAAGCCGGTTATACCATTGAAGGTTTGAATATTGCCGGGTTCCAGCGCAGTTTTTCCCTGAAAAACCTCGCTTTCCCTTATAAACTCCTTTCCAGCCTGATGAAAGCCCGGAGTATCCTCAAACGCTTCCGGCCCGATGTGGTTGTGGGTACTGGTGGTTATGCCTCCGGCCCGGTGATGCGCACCGCGCAGCGCATGGGTATTCCGACCATCATCCAGGAGCAAAATTCCTATGCCGGCGTAACCAATAAATTGCTGGCGCAGGGAGCCGCCGCGGTTTGCGTCGCCTACGACCACATGGAACAGTTTTTCCCGAAGGAAAATATCATTTTCACGGGCAATCCGGTTCGGCAGGATATTGTACAACTCGACGGCAAACGCGAAGAAGCCCTCGCCTACTATGGCCTTGATACCCATAAAAAAACCATCGCCATTATCGGTGGTAGCCTGGGCGCACGCACGCTGAACAACGCCATGCGCGACAACAAAGCGCTGCTGGCCGAGCAGGAAAACATCCAGGTGATCTGGCAATGCGGTCGTTTTTATGAATATGACTTCAAAGACAGCGAAGTGGCCCAATTGCCCAATGTGCAGCTGCGCACCTTCATTGATCGCATGGATCTGCTTTACGCCGCAGCCGATGTCATTATTTCCCGCGCCGGCGCTCTGAGCATCAGCGAACTCTGTCTCGTCGGGAAGCCCGTCATTCTGGTGCCTTCACCCAATGTGGCCGAAGACCATCAAACCAAAAATGCCCTGGCACTCGTGGAAAAAGGCGCTGCCCGCCTCGTCCGCGACGCAGAGGCAAGTGAAAAAATGATTAAAGAGGCCCTGATGATTCTGGAAAACGACGCCCTGGCTTTCAGCCTGAGCGAAGCGATACGGCCACTGGGACGACCCAATGCAGCCGAAACCATTGCCCGCGAGGTATTTTGCGTCGCTACAACGGGTCAACATTGTGAAAAAGATTAAAAAACAACATACATCGTGAATCTGGCAGACATCCATAAAATTTACTTCATCGGCATCGGCGGTATCGGCATGTCGGCGCTGGCCCGTTATTTCAAACGGCAAGGCATCGAAATACACGGCTACGATCGCACAGAGACCGAATTGACCCGCGCCCTGGCGCAGGAAGGGATGTTTGTGCACTACGAAGACGATGTGCGTTTTATCCCCGAAAACGTGGATTTGGTGGTCTTTACGCCCGCTGTTCCGGCAGATCACACCGAACTCCTGTGGTTCCGCGAGCGCAACTATCCCATCAAAAAACGCGCAGAAGTGCTGGGCATCATCAGCCGCAGCCGCAGCACCGTGGCCATCGCCGGCACACACGGGAAAACAACCACGAGCAGCATGACTGCCCACCTGCTCCGCGCCTGCGGTGTAGACGCCAATGCTTTTGTCGGCGGTATTGCCCTCAATCTGGGCGGCAACTACGCTGAAGGCAGCAGCGAATGGGTGGTGGTGGAAGCCGATGAATACGACCGCAGTTTCCTGCACCTGCATCCCGATGTAGCAGTAGTCAATTCCGTAGATGCCGACCACCTCGACATTTACGGCACGGAGGCAGCTGTACAGGAAAGCTACGCACAGTTTGCAAAACAGGTAAAAAAAGGCGGACAACTCTTTGTACGCCATGGCATTGAACTGGGTGTACCGGCCCAGACCTTTGGAATTGAAAATGGTTACTGGCAGGCGCGTTCGGTGCGCGTGGAGCAAGGATTTATGGTCTTCGACCTCTATGAAGGAGAAAACCGTCGATTCGAGGCGCTGCGACTCCCCTACCCGGGACTGCACAATGTGGCCAACGCCACAGCAGCAATTGCCTGCGCCTTGCGCGCCGGCGCCGACGCCAGTAAAATACCGGATGCTTTGACCGCTTTCCGCGGGGTTAAGCGCCGTTTTGAATATATTTTGAAAAATGCGGATTGCGTATTCATTGATGATTACGCGCACCATCCCGCAGAATTGGATGCAACGATTCGGGCCGCAAAGGCATTATTTCCCGATAAAAAAATCACCGGTGCATTCCAGCCACACCTGTACTCCCGAACCCGCGATTTCGCCCAGGGGTTCGCCGAGGCCTTAGACCTGCTCGATGAATGCCTGTTGCTGGATATTTATCCGGCCCGGGAACTTCCCATCGAAGGCGTGAGTTCGGCTACCATTGCCGGGCTGATGCAACACAAACCAACCCTTTGCAGCAAATCGGAACTTCCGGAACTGCTGCAACAACGCCGTCCCGAGGTACTGCTCACCATGGGCGCCGGCGATATCGACACCCTCTTACAAACCATTAAAACCAAACTTCAGTAAACCATGAAACTGCTGCCAAATATGAATTATCGCCGTGTGGCATGGGTAGGGTTCCTGCTCGTGGTGGCTGCGATATTTGTAGTCAGCAGAACCAAACGCAAAAACAGCCTCGCACAAGGCGTGGAAGTAGAAGTGGTGCCGCTGGAAGACGGTAATAAGCTCATCAGCGAACGCGATGTGCGCCAGGCCATCCTGCAAAGTTTTGGCAGCGACCTCGAAGGCACCTACCTCCGCAACCTCGAAGTGGAACGCATGGAAACCACCCTCGAAGAAGACCCCTTTGTGGAAGACGCCGACGCATATATGGATCAAAACAGCGTGCTGCACCTGAAAGTCCAACAACGCGAACCAGTGCTGCGCGTGCTCGATAACAATGGCGGCAACTACTACCTCGACCAGGCCGGCAAAAAGATGCCGCCTTCCAAAATATTCGCTGCGCGGGTGCTCATCGCCACCGGCAATGTAGCGCCTTATACCTCTGATTTTATGGCAAAAAGACGCCATAGCCTCAAAGATGTATTCAAAGTGGTGCAAGCCATTCGCGAAGATGAATTCTTAAACGGATTCATCCAGCAAATTCATGTCAATAATGCCGGCGAACTGGTACTCGTACCACTCATTGGCGATCAGAAAATCCTGCTTGGCAACAGCCGCAAACTGGAAGACAAGCTGGAACGACTGAAAACTTTTTATAAACAAGCCATGCCCTACACCGGCTGGAGGATGTACGAAACGATTAATCTGAAGTACAACGGGCAGGTGGTTTGTAAAAAGTAAGCTTTGGGAAAATTCCAAAGAAAAAACAAAAAATTTGACACAATTAATTTTAAAAATATACCTTTGCTCCGGTAAAGAGTTTCAATCGGAACAGCAGGTAGGAAATCAACTGAAACTCAACACTTAATTTTTAAACACTATGACCGAATTTGTCCCACAACCCTATGATGTGGTCGTAGCATTAGACATCGGTACCACCAAGGTATGCTGCCTCGCCGGTCGGAAGAACGAGCATGGCAAGCTGGAAATTCTCGGCGTCGGGAAAGTTGACAGCATCGGCGTACTGCGCGGCGTGGTTTCCAACATCGAAAAAACGGTGAGCGCCATTCGCGAAGCCGTGGAGATTGCGGAACGCCAGGCGCGTATGAAATTCCGTACCGTTCATGTCGGAATTGCCGGACAACACATCAAAAGTCTTCAGCACCGCGGTATCCTTACCCGCGAAAGCGATCACACCGAAATCGCACGTCGCGACATTGACCGCCTCGTGAACGACATGTTCAAACTTGTGTTGCCTCCTGGCGACAAGATCATTCATGTCTTCCCGCAGGAGTTCACTGTCGACAGCGAACAGGGAATCGTTGACCCGATCGGTATGTGCGGCGTTCGTGTGGAAGCCAATTTTCACATCATTACCGGCCAGATCACCGCAGTGAATAATATTTTCCGCTGCATTGAAAAAGCCGGCCTGAAAGTAGGCGACCTTACGCTTGAACCGATCGCCAGTGCCGACTCTACCCTCTTTGAAGAAGAAAAACACGCCGGCGTCGCCCTCGTCGATATTGGCGGCGGTACCACCGACATTACCATCTTCCACGAAGGTATTATCCGCCACACGGCCGTAATTCCTTTCGGCGGCAATGTGATCACGGCCGATATCAAAGAGGGCTGCACCGTCCTGCAACCACAGGCGGAAAAACTGAAGACCAAATTCGGTTCAGCCATGAGCACAGAAGTGTTCGACAATCGGATTATCACCATACCGGGCTTGCGTGGCCGCGACCACAAGGAGATCAGCGAGAAAAACCTCTCGCGTATCATCCAGGCCCGTATGGAAGAAATACTGGATTATGTACTTTGGGAAATCCGTCGCAGCGGATACGAGCGCAAACTCATCGGCGGTATCGTGCTTACCGGTGGCGGCGCCCTGCTCAACCACCTCGACAAACTGGTGGAATACCACACCGGCATGTCTTGCCGTATCGGTATGCCCGTTGAGCACCTTGCACACGGATATCACGAAGGCGTCAACAGCCCCATCTTCAGCACCGCCATCGGTCTGATCCTGCGCGGATTGCAAGATGTGGAAGCCCGTCCTGAAACCGTGGAGGCCTCCGCAGAAGAGGCTACGGCCACCCGTGAGCCTTCCAACGTAAGTGAAGTGAAGGAAAATTCCTGGCTCGAAAACGTGCTGCGCAAAACCAAAGAATGGTTTGAAGCAGAACCCGACGTTGACTTCGACAAGAAAAAATCCTAAGCGAAATCCAAATCATTGTTCACACTAAAATTCTGACAATATGTTGTTCGATCTGCCGAAGGACGAACCTTCAATCATAAAAATCATCGGTGTCGGTGGCGGCGGTTCCAATGCCGTCACGCACATGTTCAAACAAGGTATCGTGGGCGTGGATTATGCCATCTGCAATACCGACAAACAGGCCATGGAGCTTAGCCCGGTACCCAACAAAATCACAATGGGTATGGCCCTCACGGAGGGTCGCGGCGCCGGAAGCAAGCCTTCCGTGGGCAAACAAGCCTGTATTGAAAGCATCGACGATATCCGCCTCTTCCTCGAAGACGGCACCAAAATGGTGTTCATCACTGCCGGCATGGGCGGTGGAACGGGTACCGGCGCAGCGCCTATTATTGCCAAAACAGCCATGGAAATGGGCATCCTGACCGTGGGCATCGTTACGCTTCCCTTCACCTTTGAAGGCCGCACCCGCGTAGGCAACGGCATGGAAGGACTGGAGGAGCTGCGCCGCAGTGTGGATTGCCTCGTGGTGATCAGCAATGATAAACTGCGCCAGATCCACGGCAACCTCTCTATTTCCCAGGCCTTCTCGCAAGCCGACAATATTCTTTGCACCGCCGCCAAAGGCATTGCCGAGATCATTACCGTTGCCGGTTATGTAAACGTCGACTTTGAAGACGTAAACACAGTTATGCGCGGTTCCGGCGTCGCCATTATGGGTACTGCCGCTTCGGAAGGAGAAAATCGCGCCACCCGCGCGGTAGATGAGGCACTGAACTCGCCGCTGCTGGAGGAAAACAGCATCCACGGCGCGAAAAACATCCTCGTGAACATCACTTCCGGCGCCAAAGAAGCCACCATGGACGAAATCTTCGAGATCACCGAGTTCGTACAACGCGAGGCCGGCAACGACTCGAACCTCATCTGGGGTAACTGCTACGATGAGCGTCTGGGCGATAAAATTGCCGTAACAATCATCGCCACCGGCTTTGAATCCTCACACCGTTACCACACTGTAAGCGGTGTACAGCAGCGCCAAAACCAGGCACCTGAGCGTCAGGTGGTACACCTGGACGAAGATGAAAAAAAGCCCCAGCCTTCTCTTTTTACAATCACCTCAGATGAGGAATACCGCCCGGTTGAAGAGAAGGCCGCTCCAACCCTCGAATTTGGTTTCGAGGAAATCCGGGATGTGGTAGAGACAATGCGCCGCACAACTGGCAACGAGCCGTTTGTAGCGCGCGCACAAGAGGAGGATATCAGCCCGGAAGAGCGCCGTCGTCGTATCGAAGAGGCGCAACGCCGCCGCGATGAAGCCCGGAATCGACAGATCAATGTGGTGAAACTCAATTCCCCGCAAACCATCATCGACCTGGAAAGTCAGCCGGCTTACCTGCGCAAAAATGTCAACCTCGACGACCTGCCCGAATCCCGGGATACCGGTGGCGGCTTGTCGAACTGGACGATTTCGCTGGAAGAAGAGCCTGAGCTACGCTTCGGCGGCAACAGCTTCCTCCACGACAACGTCGACTGAACAGTGATCAGTTAGCAGGTATCAGTCAACAGTTAGCAGTCAACAGTTAGCAGTTAGCAGTTGATGGTTTAATGATAATAAACTACACAATCACACTGATAACTGTTGACTGCTAACTGTTCACTGTTGACTGATAACTGCTGACTGAAAAATTTATGGTCAATTAGCTGCGGCTCGGGGAGTGGGACACCCGGGCCGTCGGCATTTTAGGCTAAGCCAGAGTAGATATAAAGCGGGTAGGTTACTTAGTGTTCGTTCCTTTTGATTTTTTAAAAGATAAAAAGTAGCCGGCATCAACGAGTATTTTGAGGAGTTTATACAAGTACAAAAGACGGTTTTTAAAAAAACGGGTATGTTTTTTCGCAATCGCCTATCTTTGCCCGCTACATACAAAAACAATACAGGATGAGATCGTTTCTAATTTGCCTTGTGCTCTCCCTTGTGGCTACCTTCGCAAGCGCACAGACCACGCCGACCGCCCCCAAGCCGTCGATGCCTCCGCAGGGACCGAGTATGGTTGCCGGTAACCTGGAACAGGAAGACAGCGTAATTGTGACCATTATACTGAAACACCAGCAAAATAAAAACCTGCCTGAAATTCGACGTATTCTCGAAGCGCAGGGTTTTTGGGATATTTTTCCGCCTGACGACGCGCGGGTGATGTCCTGGAATTTAGCCATGGGCTTGGGCCACGTTGTCACCCTGATGGTGCCGGTCAGTTCTGTTCGCCGTTTGAATTTAGCTTTGGAAAATGGCGCATGGGGCGCATTTGACACTGAAATTTACCTTTCCTACGACTATAAAGAAGTCTGGGAAGAATATATGGAACGCAGGAGCGACGCCAAGGAAGACCGCAATTAATACCGGCTTTTCAAGCAATATAAAAACGGAACGCCGAATATCGAACAGGCACTTGATTACATCAGTGTTCGATATTCGGCGTTCTTTATTTGACCATATTATACCTTACAGATCCTCAAAATAAACCCGCGCATTGCGGTAAATATTTCGCTTCATGGTCGTGGAACTGTTGTAGTCGTCGCCCTCCTGTTGGTCGTTAGCATTGCGCTTGTATAGTTCGCGTTCCCAACGCGGGTTATTGATTTCGCCACGCGCAGTAGAATGCAGGAGTACATAATCTTCACCGGCAAGCGTCGGGTTGTAGAACAGGAATTTTACATTTTTCTGGTTGGTGCGGGGAAAATTATAATAAATCCAGATTTCATACGGCGGTGCAGAAGGTTCATCTTCCACATGTATCATATCATCCGGTTTGCCATATTTCATAAAGATGCGGCCCCGGTCGTTTTCAAAGCCGTAGCCATAAGCAGTATAGAATTTTTTATCAACGGCATTGGCTAATTCCAGAAACTGCTCATAGGCTTCACGCGGATTATTGGGGGAGCGTTCAGCAAACCAGCGGAAGACAAAAAACTGCATCTGTGTGGTATCGCCCGACTTGAGAATCGTTCTGATCGTTTCTACTTCCGTGCCGCGTTGCAGGGGCGATAGCGCACGCAGGCAATAACGCAGATCCTTTTCATTCAGCTCGCTGACGAACTGTTTTTTCAGGTCGGCATTGGTTATATTGTTGATGTCGAGAAAGGGATTGCTGCGCTGGAAGGACAGGTTTCTGACGTTGATCAGCTCATTGAGGTGGTTGTATAATTCTACCTGCAAAAAATAGTTGCCACTGGGGAGTTTACTGATGTCGAGTTGCACCAGAACACGGTCGTTGGCCATCGGTTTTTTACGTTGATTACCAAGACTAACCTGCTTCCGCTGGCCGTTGCCGAGTTCTTCGTCTATCATATACCGCACCACGTAAGGGGTGCCCGCAGGAATTACTTTTTCTGCATTGTATACTTCTGCGTAGAAGGTCATGGCCGTTGCGTCCCGATCGTAAAAATTGAAGGGCAGCGGTTCCATGTAAAGGCCGTTTTTGACAAATGGGTTCTCCGGGTTCTCTGCCGGACTAACCTGACGAAGCAGCTGCAACTCACTCATATACAATCCATTACCTATCAATATCGAAATATTACGGGTCAGCGTAGCATTATTTTCCGCGTCATGGGCATCTTGCAGAGAAAGCTCCAGTGTGTATTCGCCATTGCCCGGAACAGCCAGACGTTTGAGATCAAGCAGGGTGCGCGGCAAGGAAACAAGCGGGCTTTGCAGCCGATATTTTTCATAATTCACCACTTTATCGCCTTGCTTCAGCAACAATAAAACATCCACGCTTGCCTGCAAATTCAGGGTGTCGACTGGTTTAAAAGTCACAGACGCTGCGGAAATTTCAAAACTGATTTCCACGTATGGTTTGCCTTCAGCAGAGAAGACCGACCAGGAAAGTCCGCAATCTATGGCAAAAACGGAAGTGTGAAATATTGCGCTAAAAAAAAGCGCCGGTAGCAGTTTTCGTAGCAGGTTCATCATAATGTTAGATTTCATCGGTGAAATAATGCTACAAAAATAAGAGAATACTACTGAGTTGGCGGAACTATTTTTGGGAAAAGTCAGGGTTCAGAGGTTTGGAGGTTTGGAGGTTTGGAGGTTTGGAGGTTTGGAGGTTTGGAGGTTTGGAGGTTTGGAGGTTTGGAGGTTTGGAGGTTTGGAGGTTTGGAGGTTTGGAGGTTTGGAGGTTTGGAGGTTT